>JACYLU010000006.1 GCA_015272325.1 Synechococcales cyanobacterium C42_A2020_086
TCCGAACCGTGCGGAGCACGATGGTTCTCCGAACCGTGCGGAGCACGATGGTTCTCCGAACCGTGCGGAGCACGATGGTTCTTGTGGGTCGGTAGTCTCGATTTTAAATATAGGTGCCCCTTCTCCCGATATAGAAATCGAGACTACGGGTTTTGCTCGCTATCGTTTACCCATCTGGAAAAAAGAACACTGGGCGGATGGGTCGTCGAGTTGGGTGAGCATTGGAGCCTGTGAACAGCCAGGAGCAAACTGCTAAGGGCTGCAGCAATACTCTCTAACTCGTTTCAGAATACTTTCAGAATTCTTAACTCCACGGCTATTGACTCAAGTTCAATCAGCGTTATTCCTGTTTTTTAGGAATAGGAATACACCATTATGTTTCAAACCTTTGGATTGAGGCGTAAAGATAGTATACCTAAAAATACATTTCGATACAGCAGATCTGAATTCTTGCTCTGTGGCTAGAGGTTGGCTCAGTTCACGCCAATCTAGGCAAAGAGGCAGCGATAATTTGCAATTTATTCTATTAGCTTGCTGAACCTAATAGGAATGAGCACACCTCAACAATTCATCGACACCGATCTATGGTGCTCCTAGTTAAACACAGAATATTAACGGCACTTGCGGCATTTCGATGAACGGAACCCTTTAAAGAATCCATCCTTTCAGCGCTTCTTAAGGATTGGTGAAGTTTGCTCGAAATCAAAATCTTTGGTGCTATTTATTAAGAATCTCTCTTAATAAGCATTCAGCAATGTCAATGAACGAAGGTCACCCCTCTCAGGACGGGTTGCGAGGATCTGCCCCTCGCTGGTCATCATTTACTTACCTTGGTGAATGTGGTGAATGTTCTGATGAGCTTTCCCCCAAACCTGGATTGGGTGATTCCAGTCAATTCGGCGATATATGCAGGGCAAGCCGACGCCAGCAACCTGCATCGGAAATATCCGAGAACGTTCCTCCCGAACAAGCAATGGTTTCGTTAGCAGCAGCCCAAGTCGGCGATTGGGTTCGTATTGTTGCCTTGAATTGTGGTGACTCCAACAGCCGACTCATGGCTATGGGACTGATGCCCAATCTCGTGGTGCAGGTGGTGAGCCGCACAGGCACCGGATCGGTAATTGTGGCACTTCATCAGCATCGTCTAGGGTTGGGAGCAGATATGGCTCAGCGCATTCAGGTGATGGCAGCTGCATCGCTGGCGGCAAATCCGGCTGAGGATCATTCTGACGACCCCGTTTCAAGGAGCACCCCTACAATGGACACCCTATCTCCCTCTGCTACTGCTCCTACCCTGAAACTGCGAGAGGCAGCTATTGGGTCTCGACTGAAGGTCATTGGCTATGAACCGACCGCCCGTGACTATAAGCGCAAACTGTTAGCCATGGGGCTGACTCCCGGCACCGAAGTTCGCGTTACCCGCCATGCCCCCCTAGGCGACCCCACAGAAATTGAAGTGCGCAACTTTCACCTCAGCCTACGCAAAGACGAAGCCGACGCCCTGATCATTCAACCTCTCTAGCCAACCCTAGCAGCCCACTACGATGGCTGCTTATCAGGAGCAAATGTATGAGACAACCAACAATTGGATTGGTGGGCAATCCTAACTGCGGCAAAACTACGTTGTTCAATGCTCTGACCGGTGCCAATCAGCGCGTAGGTAACTGGCCAGGGGTCACCGTCGAGCGCAAGGAAGGCAGCTATCGCGACCATGGTCAAGTCATCACGGTTGTAGACTTGCCGGGAGTTTATTCCATCGACGTGGAAGATACCACAACTGGATTGGATGAACTCGTTGCCCGGAATTATCTGCTCTCGGAAGCAGCGGATGTCGTTATTAACATCGTCGATGCCTCGAATCTAGAGCGAAACTTGTATCTCACCACTCAGCTTCTAGAGATGCGAATACCGATGGTGATTGCGCTCAACATGATGGATTTAGCAGCGAATCGAGCAATCCGCATCCACCCCGAGCGGTTGGCAGCCCGGTTTGGCTGTCCGGTGGTGCCGCTCTGCGCCCATACCGGCAAAGGTGTGTCGTCGCTCAAGGCAGTCGTGCACCAAGTCTTATCTCATCCGACGATTCCCCAAACCTATGTGGCGTATCCTCCGGTGATCGAAGAAGCGTTAGCCGATCTGGGTGCTGCGCTGGCCGGAGGTACTGGAGACAGTAATGTAGACGGTAACGCGGCAGATGCTCGCTGGCTAGCATTGACCCTGTTGCAATACGACGATGCCGCCCAGGTGATGCGAGAGAGGCAACGTCCGCTCGGACACGATATTGTCCAACGTGTCGCTGAGCACCGCCATCGGATTCATCAAACTCTGGGCGAAGACACCGATCTGCTGATTGCCGACAGCCGCTACACCTGGATTCGGCAGATCATACAGGATGTGACCGAACAATCCAACAGAGTTCAACAAACCGTATCCGACCGTATCGATCAGGTGGTGTTGAGCCGCTGGCTGGGTATTCCTATTTTCTTAGTGGTCATGTATCTCATGTTTCTCGTGTCCATTAATATCGGAGGTGCATTTATTGATTTCTTTGATATTGGCGTGGGCACAATCACCGTTGGCGGCACGGCTCATCTGCTAGAGCAGATCCACGCTCCTGGCTGGTTAATCGGGCTGCTTGCTGATGGGGTCGGTGGTGGGATTCAAACCACTGCTACCTTCATTCCCCAAATTGGATTATTGTTTATTTTTCTGGCAATTCTAGAAGACTCGGGCTATCTGGCGCGGGCAGCCTTTGTGATGGATCGGCTGATGCGCTTTGTTGGGCTGCCAGGGAAATCCTTTGTGCCAATGATGGTTGGCTTTGGCTGCAACATTCCTGGCATCATGGCAACGCGAACCTTGGAAAACCGCCGTGATCGTCTGATGACAATCCTGATGAATCCATTTATGTCCTGCGGAGCACGGCTGCCAGTATATGCCCTGTTTGTGGCGGCCTTCTTTCCCAGGAACGGGCAGAACATCGTCTTCTTGCTCTATATTCTGGGTATTTTGGCAGCGGTCTTTACAGGTCTGGTGATGAAGAAAACTCTGTTCCGGGGAGAGGCTGCTCCCTTTGTCATGGAACTGCCGCCCTACCACATCCCCACATTCAAAGGGGTATTACTGCGAGCGTGGGACCGACTCAAAGCTTTCATCACACGAGCCGGGAAAATGATTGTGATTATGGTGGTGATTCTAGGATTGATGAACTCAGTGGGCGTAGATGGATCCTTTGGGAAACAAGATAGCCAAGACTCGATTCTCAGTGCCTTTAGTCGGACAATCACTCCCGTATTTACCCCAATGGGAATTCAGCAAGACAATTGGCCAGCCACAGTGGGGTTAATGACGGGAATATTCGCTAAAGAAGTCATGGTGGGCACGATGGATTCGCTCTATACCCAGCTCGCGCAGCAGGAAGCCTCCCCAAACAGCGATGAGCCGACCGAAGTCTTTGATTTCTGGGGCGGCATTCGCGACGCTTTCGCCAGCATTCCTGCGAACTTGTCCGATCTCACCCATCAGGCGCTCGACCCAATCGGTTTGAGTATCCTCAACGACACCAGTGACCCCAATGCTGCCGCCGAGGCGCAAGAGGTGCATTACACAACCTTCGGGCAAATGGCGCTTCGGTTTGGCAGCACCACGGCTGCTACTGCTTTCCTGCTGTTTGTGCTGCTCTACTTTCCCTGTGTTTCAGCTACGGCAGCCGTCTACCGAGAGACCAATCTAGGCTGGACGGTCTTTGTTGCTTGCTGGACGACTGGCCTCGCCTATTGGGTGGCCGTGTTCTACTACCAAGCTATGACGCTCAATCAGCACCCAGGACGGGCGATAGCCTGGTTAATCGGGCTGTCGCTAGTCATGATTGGCACCTTGGTTGGACTGAAACGATTTGGCGACCGCCGTCGAATTCAGCCTTCAGAGCCTCGTCAACCTGTTTTAATCAGCCGGCAATCATGATTCTGCAGCAGATCCAAACCTACCTCCGCACCCATCCCGCTACGTCTTTGGCTGAGCTTGCCCAGCATTTCCACACTGACGCCGATGCCCTGCGCGGCATGCTCAACCCCCTGATTCGCAAAGGGCGCGTCCGCAAACTGGCGAGCAAACCCTGCGGCACATGCCATAGCTGTGACCCAGCAAGCCTGGAACTGTATGAGTGGGTTGATTCCTAGACGCCAGCCGCATCTACGGTGCTGCTAGAACGACTGTTTCCCAGTTTTCTGGAGTCATAAAAGCGGTGTATTGCTCGGTCATTTCCGGCGTTAAGAGTTCTAGCAACAGGCGGTTCTCTACCCATAATTCGACGACCTGAAGCCACGGTCCCCGATGAGCCAGCAGGGTTTGCCAGCCTTCGCGGGTAGCAATCTGCTCAATCTGCGCTTGGTTTAGCGGCACGGAGATTGCAGCATGGGTAGCCGTAAACCAACTCGATGCATGGGTCTGCAAGGTGGGCGCATTGGCTCCTCCTGGAACTAGCTCGCTGCCCAAAGGATACACCTCAATGGCGGTACCCTGTTCATCTGCCGCAAAGGCAATGTAGCTATTGCCGTATACAGGAAACGGATACGCGCGCCCTTGCCAGAGTTCTGCTAGAACATGGGCTACATGACGCGGGTTTTCGGCTGCAATCGAAAGGTGATGAATCATAGGGTTACTCCGCTCGTTGCTTGCATACTGTTGATGCTAGGAATGTTGATGCTAGGAATACGAGCAACGGGTCGCTCAGGATTGCTGAACTACTACATCCCTGAAGTGGGCAATACCGACAAAGCAAGCGGGTTTCTCCTAGAATCGTTAGCGGTAACAAGCCGGGACAAGCCAGTAATAAAGTACAAAAAGCGGTGAATTGTCAGGGCAGTCCTCTAGTGGGAGGTTTAATTGGCAAGTTCTAGCGGTCCTGCCGCTTTGACTGGATCCATCGCACACAATGGCAAGGGAGCAAAAATCACCATGACGCAGTTACTCATCATTGGGGGGAGCGATGCCGGCATCAGCGCAGCTCTACGGGCACGGGAACTAGATGCTACTGTTACCCCAACCATCGTCATGGCAGATGACTTTCCCAACTTTAGTATTTGTGGATTGCCCTTTTTCTTGAGCGGTGAAGTGCCTGACTGGCGGAATTTGGCCCATCGCACAACCGACGATCTTGCCCGTGCAGGAATTCAGCTCATGACTAACCATCGGGCAACCGCAATCGATGCTGAAAATCAAGTCGTTACGGTCATTGATAGTCAAGCTCAAGAAAAACACGTTGCTTACGATCGCCTGATCATTGGCACGGGAGCCATATCCAACCGTCCCTCCATTGCAGGCATTGATTTGCCAGGAGTCTATTTCTTGCGCTGGATGAACGACAGTTTTGCCGTCCAAAGACATCTCACTGAGTTTGAGCCTCAATCGGTGGTGATCGTTGGCGGTGGGTATATTGGCTTAGAAATGGCAGATGCTCTAGTGCTGCGAGGGTTAAAGGTGACGTTGGTTGAACACAATCCCACAGTCCTCAAAACCGTTGATGCTAGCTTAGGAGACATGGTTAAAGCCGAACTGCAACGCCACAACGTCACCGTTGCCAATGGGGTATCGATCGAAGCAATTCAACCCAAAGGCAACCAGCTTCAAGTAACTGGCTCCCATGGATTTGAGACCATTGCCGATCTGGTTTTGGTGGCTGTAGGGGCCAAACCCAATACTCAGCTTGCTGAATCTGCTGGTATTGAGTTAGGACTTACCGGCGCAATTCGAGTCAACCGCAAAATGGAGACCAATGTCCCCAATATTTACGCGGCTGGCGATTGTGTGGAAACTTGGCACCGGGTCCTGAACCAAAATACTTATTTGCCGCTTGGTACGACGGCCCATAAGCAAGGACGGGTAGCTGGGGCTAATGCGGTTGGAAGCAACCAAGAGTTTGCTGGATCGCTGGGTACTCAAGTGGTGAAAGTATTTGAGCTAGCCATTGCCCGTACTGGACTTCGCGACTTCGAAGCAGCAGGCTTCGACCCAGTGACCATTGAGTCGGAAGTTTGGGACCACAAGGCTTACTACCCTGGAGCACATAAACTCCGCATTCGAATCACGGGCGACCGGCAAACGGGCAAACTCCTAGGTGCTCAAATTGCTGGACATTATCAGGGGGAAGTAGCCAAGCGGATCGATATCTATGCGACAGCCTTATTTCACGAGATGACTGTTGAAGCCGTTAACGACCTTGATCTGAGTTATACCCCTCCCTTGGGCAGTCCTTGGGATGCAGTGCAAATGGCTGCTCAAGCCTGGAGTCAGGCTTTACATCACTAGGTTGCCAGGACACACATAGCACTGTCGGTTTGCTGCTCGCGAAATTTGCCCTCGTTTTTTTTGATCAATTGGTGAATGATTTGCACTGTTAATTCACCGTTGCTAGTGCAATATCTGCACCACGGCAGCCAACAGTTTAATTTAAACTTTGCTTTCATCCATGTCCGTATCAATTACTCCATTGGTATAGACGGGTCAAGTGCTACAATGTGGGGATCAGTCCTTTCGGGGTAAGAATGCATGAGATCGGCAGAGACTGTATCGATTGAAGTGGTGCAGCAGGTGGCTGACTACTTCAGTGTGTTGAGTGAACCGATGCGTTTGCGGATTTTGAACTTGCTGCGAGATGGCGAAAAATGTGTCCAAGATCTGGTAGAAGCAACGGAGACAAGTCAGGCAAATGTATCGAAACACTTGAAGGTCATGTTGCAGGCCGGGATTCTCAGCCGTCGCACGGAAGGCACCTCCGCTTTCTACAGTGTGGCAGATGACCTCAGCTACGAACTGTGCAATCTTGTGTGTGATCGTCTGGCGAGTCGAATTGAAGAACAAGCCAAGCACTTCCGCGCCTTCAGTTTAACGAGTCGCTCGTAAGGGTTGGGCTAGCACCTTGATAGCCCTTCTCCATGGCTGGGCACCCTAGTGCTGTGAGTTG
The DNA here is from genome assembly GCA_015272325.1 of Synechococcales cyanobacterium C42_A2020_086. Taxonomy (GTDB): domain Bacteria; phylum Cyanobacteriota; class Cyanobacteriia; order Elainellales; family Elainellaceae; genus JACYLU01. The sequence goes on from JACYLU010000006.1 coordinate 6,962, forward strand.
CATACCCTCAGCTCTGTGAGTTGAGTGAGATCGGCAGAGTGCTGCATGTCACAGGTGTAACCCACAGTTCCGTGTTTTGCCCAGGGGCGACTCGTTCGCGTGCATTCTCAGGAGTGAAGTGTCGTGTGGCTCGGCTCCAAATTGTCCGGTAAGCTTCCTCTGCAGCTGATTCTCATTGTGCCGTTTGTGGTGCAGTTGTTTGTGGTTGCTGCCTTAGTGGGCTATGCCTCCTTTCGCAACGGGCAGAAAGCGGTCAACGATTTGGCGCATCAGCTAACTCGCAAAACGAGTGAACTTGTAGACCAACGCCTCGACAGCTACCTAGCGACACCTCACCACATCACCCAAGCTACGGTAGACGCGATCACCCTAGAACTACTAGAAACACATAATCTAGAAGCTATTCAGCGCTTTCTCTGGAAGCAGAGTCAATCCGCTAATGTCACCTATATCAATTACGGGTTGAGCACAGGCGAGTACATTGGGGCAGGCTACCTCGACGGCAAAATCGCCAACACCGTCAGCGAAACCTCGGCTCGTACCAACTGGAAGAACCACAATTACACGGTCGATGCTCAGGGTCGTCCGCTGAAACTGATCGCGGTATATGACGATTACGACCACCGCAGCGAAGGCTGGTTTCAAGACACCATGCAGGCTAAGCGCCCGATTTGGAGTTCGGTCTACAATTGGGACGGTTCGCTGGACGTGATTTCAATTGCCGCTTCGCAGCCAATTTACGATCGCCTTCATCGTCTGATTGGTGCAGTCAGCGTTGATTTGATGTTGTCGGATATCAGCAAGTTTTTGCAAACGCTTAACCTCAGCTCAGCCGGCCGCATCCTGATTGTGGAACAGGACGGTTCTGTAATTGCTAGCTCGGGACAAGAACTGCCCTTCAAGCTGGTCAACCAGGAAGCGCAGCGACTGCAAGCAATAGATAGCCAGGATCCGCTGATTCGAGAAGTGGCTCAACAGTTGCAAACCCGCTTTGGCAGCTTGAAGGCGATCCAGCGCGACCAGCAGTTCGAACTGTCGGTTGACCGCGAGCGGCACTTTGTCCGAGTGACACCGTGGCAGGATGGCTTAGGACTCAACTGGCTGGTGATTGTCACCGTCCCCGAATCCGACTTCATGGCCCAAATCAATGCCAATACGCGCATCACCGTGTTTCTCTGTATTGCGGCGCTGTTGATCGCAATTTTGCTAGGACTCTGGACAACACGCTGGATCACTCGCCCCATTCATCAGCTCAATCGAGCCAGTCGAGCGATTGCCTCGGGTGAGTTACAGCAAACCATTGAGGTTAACTCGGTTCGGGAGCTGAGCAGCTTGGCTCACGCCTTCAACCAAATGGCGCAGCAGCTGCGGCAATCCTTCTCAGCATTAGAGGAAACAAATGCTCAGCTCGAGACCCGCGTCGATGAGCGAACTGCCGACCTAAAAGCTGCCCTACTGCATCTGCAGCAAACCCAGGCTCAGCTCGTGCAAACCGAAAAAATGTCTAGTCTAGGGCAGCTAGTGGCGGGCGTCGCCCATGAATTAAACAACCCGGTGAACTTTATTCACGGCAACCTAACTCATATCGCTCAATACACTCAGGATTTACTGCGGCTGATCCAGCTTTACCAGCATTATTTTCCAGATCCACCGCCAGCCATTCGAGCCGAGAGCAACGCCATAGATTTGTGCTTTATTCAGGACGATTTAGCGAAGGTGTTGCAGTCAATTCAATCGGGCACGGCGCGAATTCGGGAAATTGTTCTGTCGCTGCGCAACTTCTCTCGCCTGGATGAAGCCGAGTTTAAGCGCGTAGATATCCATGAGGGTATCGACAGCACGCTGCTGATTCTGCAAAGCCGGCTTAAGGCAAAGGCAGGACGTCCTGAAATTCAGGTGCACAAGCATTACGGTTCGCTGCCGCTGGTGGAATGCTATCCGGGGCAGCTCAATCAGGTATTGATGAACCTGCTGACGAACGCTATAGATGCGCTAGAGGAAACCCTGCCTCTGCTGCAGGCAACGGCTGCACCATCCCATGCACTATCCAACAATGAGATCCTGGGCGGCTCCTCACCAAGCTGCTCTCTGCCCACCATCACGATTCGCACTGAGTTGCTTGCCTCTGACTGGATCAGCATTGGCATTGCCGACAATGGACCGGGCATTTCTCCTCAGGTGCAGGCTCGTCTGTTTGATCCGTTTTTCACCACCAAGTCGGTGGGTAAGGGCACCGGGCTAGGGCTATCGATCAGCTACCAGATCATCACCGAGACCCATCGCGGCAGGCTGAGCTGCCACTCGATGGTAGGGCAGGGAGCAGAATTTGTGATTGAAATTCCCGTCTGGCAGCGGAAAGAGCAGTTCTAGGTGACAGGGGTGCGTCTAAAGCGGAAAGTTTTGATCAAAGCTTTGGCGCGTCATCGGCTGATCAATCAACAGCCCCTCACCGCCCAAGACCTCGAGCGGTTCACCTTCCACCGACAGCCACACGGGTGCATTGGGTTCTAACGTCGTTGCCGTATAGATGACCTGCCCGACTCGTCCCATCATTGAGGCGCTGCCGCCCCCCGAGGTAAATTCCTGCGATAGGTCCACATGCACGCCGTCCTCTTTAACGGCAATACTGCGAAGCTGAGTGCCTTCAGGAATGGTAGATGCCAATTCCCCAGCGGGTGCTCCTTTCAGCATTTCCTCAAAAGCAGTTTTTAGAATGGCGTCGGGCTGACCTGCCGCAGAAATCTGCACCGGAGCTGGAACAAGCTGTAAGCGGGACCCGTCATCTCGCAGCCAATAAATCTGTACGGTTTGGGCGATCGGCGCTTGGGTAAAATCTGTGGGAGAAGGAGAGGCCACTTCGGGAGCCGCGACCGGCTGGGGAGAGTGGGTTGTTGTCGCATTTTGCCAGGTCCACCAAGCTGCGCCGCCCCCAGCTAACAGTGCTGCTGCCGCTAGCCCTGCCCAGATACTAGGTGGCACCAAGTTGGAAGGACGGTTAGGAGGTGTGGGTGAGGTCGGGGGTAAGTTCGGCTCAGATAGATCGTGAATATCATGTTCGGACATGGGGCAAGTCTCCTTTTCCTAACTTTAAGGCTGAGGTAGATTCAGCCAATCCCAACGGGCGGCTTCAAGTCTAGCGAAGAAATGCAGGCTGCAATCATTGATTTTCAGACTCTGGCTCCGTAAATTGCGGATCAATGCGCACGAAGGCCGCGAGGGTCAGTTGCTCAGGACTTAGCTCAAAGTGTAGAATCCGGGCTGTAATTCCCTCATCGTCCAAAGTGGCGAGATCGAGCTGTTGACTGATGCCGCTCGTTAGCAGAGCAATCAACTGAGGGGGCAAGGGTTCACCGTTGAGACTCACGGTTGGCTCCACTAGCTCTAGCTGGCGTCCTGCTCGAATTTTAATCCCTGACTCCGCCACGATTGGAATTTGCAGCGGCGATTGCTGAGCTTGCAGAGTCCCCTGAAACCGCAACCGCTGGTTCTCCAAAAACTCCACACTAAAATTGACGAAATCGTAGCGTTCAAGTTGCTCGGCAGGTGACCCCAATAGATCTAGGCTGAGATCCCGCAGTGGTTCCGTTAGCTCGGGGGACTGCAAAGCGCGGTTCAGATCGGCTTCGGTGAGCACGAGCCGCACACCAGCATTCAGCGGTTGCTCTAGCTGAGGTTCTCCTCGGCTGAGACTGTCCGGATCTACCGCAATGGCATCAGTTTCTACCTCCAGCGCCTCAATGCGGACATTGGCAAGGGGATAAATGCCGCGACCGGCGATCCGCACCCGGTCTACTTGCCCCTGAAGTAGGCGATAGCTGGGAGCATTATCAATGCGGACCGCCAGCAGTTCAGCATCTTCCAACTGGTCGTGGATGGCGTTGGCAGCTACCTGTTCCACCACAACACCCACCGGCGAGACAATGCCCAGCAGGCTAGCCAGCAAAATCGTAAACAATTCCATAGGCGGTATAATCCTGTTGCAAGTGCTTTTATGCTCATGGTTTAGGGCAAAGCAAGGGCAAAGCAAGGTGTAGAAGGTGACCCCTATTCAGGTTGCCAGGGCAGCCAGTTTTCATCGAGGGCTTGCTCTAAGGTGAAGTCTGGCTTTTCGGGAATCTGATCGGCATTCAGTTGGCTTGCTTTGAGGAAAAGCTTCCTGCTGTTCTTGTACTGTTTCAAGAAATGATCCTGCAAGAAGGATTTCAAACTGGGACTGGCTTCCAGTCGTTCTTGAATTTGTAGGCGAAAATTGGCAATCTCTAGATCCCACCTTCTGAAACAACTTTCTCGTTCAGATTCCCAATACTTGATCTTGAGGAGATGCTCACATAGCCGCATCAGATAACTCGAAATAGCATGTTTCTCGCTTCTACCTAAGCCTTCGATCTCCTCGATTAAGTTTTCCAGATCCAGATTGTCAAACTCACGCGCTCTCAACTGTGCCACGGTTTGGTCGAGCCAACATTGATAGTCTGTGTCGTATAACGATGCCATCTTTGTCTTGACCTCAGAATTCGTTTGTGGCAAAGGATGAGGATGGTGGGGTTCATAGGTGGGCTGCTGGGTCATCGGGTCAGATTGAATGAGTCGCTCAAAACCTGACCTTATTCAAAAGCGAGATAACCAGAGTTAGATCTCAAGAGATCTCAAGTTAGAACTTAATGCAGGAATGTTCCATGCGTCTGATTATCTGCGACACGCCCGAGAAAGTCGGCGACTGGGCTGCTCGGTATGTTCAGTATCGCATTCAGCAGTTTGCGCCGACAGCGGATCGTCCGTTTGTCTTGGGGTTGCCGACGGGGAGTACTCCAGTGCTGATGTACCAGCAACTGATTGAGCTGCACCAAGCGGGCAATCTTAGTTTTCAGCATGTGGTGACCTTCAACATGGATGAATATGTGGGGCTATCGGCAGAGCATCCCCAAAGCTACCATGCCTTTATGGATCGCCATCTGTTTAACCACATTGATATTCCGCGCCAGAATATTCATATTTTGGATGGCATGGCTGCGGATGTAGACGCCGAATGTCGCCAATACGAGGAGAAGATCCGCTCTTTTGGCGGCATTGAGCTTTTTATCGGCGGCGTGGGGGAGGATGGGCATATCGCTTTCAACGAACCCGGCTCTTCGCTACAGTCCCGTACCCGCATCAAAACCCTAACCTACCGCACCCAACGAGCCAATGCCCGCTTCTTCAACGATGACATCACGAAAGTGCCCAAATGCGCCCTCACCGTTGGCGTTGGCACAATCATGGATGCTCGAGAAGTGATGATTTTGGCCCAGGGATATACCAAAGCGATGGCTCTGGCGCAGGCCATCGAAGGCAGCGTCAATCACATGTGGACCATATCGGCACTACAGCTCCATCCTCAAAGCCTGATTGTCTGCGACGAAGAGGCGACACTGGAACTGAAAGTCAAAACCGTCAAGTATTTTAAGGAGTTAGAGTGCGACAGCCCAATACTCGTCGTTCCACACTAGGTTCCCAGTAGCGCCCGCTGTAGGTTTCGTTGCGATTCACCTCTGCCCAAATTACGTCCAAATTACGTCCAATTGCCATGTACGCCCTCACCCGCGGCATTCTTCATACCGGGCACGCCGATTTGCAGCATCACGCTCTGCTGATCGACGGCCAGCGAATTGTGGACATCGTGCCCTCCGCCGCTCTCAGCACCGATTGTCCGAGTATTGATTTGAACGGTCACCACGTCGCGCCTGGCTTTATCGATTTGCAGCTTAACGGCTGCGGTGGTGTCATGTTCAACGACGCGATTACAGCCGCCACTCTGGACACCATGCACCGAACGAATCTGAAAAGCGGCACCACGAGCTACCTGCCAACGCTGATCACTGCTCCCGATGCCGATATAGTGCGGGCGCTGGAGGTGGTGCGCGAGTATCGTCAGCGTCATCCTATTAGCGTTTTGGGTCTGCATTTGGAAGGGCCCTACCTCAACCCCAAGCGCAAGGGCATCCACAACGCAGCCTACATTCGCTTGCCCGACCGCGCCATGCTGGGAAAAATTGCCGCAGCGGGACGGGAGGTGGTGAGGCTAATCACTCTAGCCCCCGAGCAGGTGGACCCCAAAGATATCCGGTTGTTGGTTGACCACGGGATCGTCGTGTCGGCTGGACATACAGATGCTAGCTTCGAACAGGCCATGCTTGGGTTTGAGGCGGGTGTGGGCATGGTGACGCATTTGTTTAACGCCATGTCGCCGTGGCTGGGGCGCAGTCCAGGAATGGTGGGAGCAGTGTTTAGCCAGCCGCAGGTTTATGCGGGCATTATTGCCGACGGTTACCATACCCACTGGCAGTCAATCGCGCTAGCCCATCGGCTCAAGTCAGACAAGCTGCTGTTGGTTACCGACGCCACGCCGCCAGTGGGAATGCAAATGACCTCATTCTGGATTGGCGGTCAGGAGGTGTTTTATCAAGACGGCAAATGCGTTTCTGCCGACGGCACTCTAGGCGGCTCAGCCTTGACGATGATCGAAGCGGTAGCGAACTGCGTGCAGCAGCTCCAGATTCCCCTTCCCGAAGCGCTGCGGATGGCATCCCTCTATCCGGCGCAGGCTATTAGCGTCGATCAGGAACTGGGTCAACTCGCTCGGGGCTATTGGGCTAATCTGGCGATTTTCGATGACGATTTTCAAATCACCGGCATGGTGGATCGGGGAGAATATAAAGCAAAGGCTATCTTCTCAAATGGGCGGAATGGAGAAGCACGGTGAGTACTGCCACACCTGGGAACGGAAACCCTTAAAGAATCACAATTGATGCAGCAAACCGATAAAGCGATTTCTGAATTTTCGCTTGCATTAGGAACCATCGTTTATGACCAAGCCTGCCATTCTTCAACCGGGACAGTCTTACACCTTCAGGCAATACTTTGAGATGGTTTACGAGCCGGAAGATATTCTGGCTGAGTTTGGCTACACCCTAGAGCGAGCACTCCTTTCACTTCCTCAATCTACTGCAACCCTCGATCGCCTTGACGACCTCAAAACTCGGATTCAAGAAAGCCTTCCCTACATCAGCCTCACTAGCGAAGCGGCCCGTCGTGAACTGCTGATTGCTCCTATTCTCCTAGACGTAGTGCATTACACTCGCGCCCAGCTTCGGATTGAATATCCTCTAATCGTCACTGAACAGCTCAAAGGGTCCCTCGATTACTATCTCTACTCCGTCGGCAAGCTTCTGGTTGTCGAGGCAAAAAACGCTGACTTGGCTAAAGGCTTCACTCAACTTGCCGTTGAGCTAATCGCTCTCGATCAATGGATAACTAACCAACAGCCAATCCTGCAAGGAGCTGTTTCCACAGGCGATATCTGGCAATTTGGTATCCTGCACCGAGAGCAAAAGCAAATTCAACAAGTGCTAACTCTTTACCGAGTACCAGATGATCTAGAAAGTTTGGTTCGCATTCTCGTCAAGATTTTGGAGCCATAAAATACTGTGCCTCGATCAGCGATGATTCAACCCGATCAGTCCTACACCTTCGCCGACTACTTCAAGCTCAACGTTAGACCTTAAGTCCTGGCTGTCCCTTATCAAAAAAGTCTCCCAAAACAACCAAAAAAAGGAGCTATTCAGCTCCCCAATAGATTAGAGCATTGTGCTGACCGGTCCGCTTCCCCCAAGCCTAGGAGAAGTTGGCACTATCACCGACTCCTACGGAGCAGGCGTCAGAACTTTCTCTTCTACCGCATTCGGATTCGCTTCCGGGCTGTCGGCTTCCGAGGGCGGCACCACCTGCCAGAACAGGGGCAGCACCTCAGACCAGCGAGCTAGAATCTGCTTGGCTTTGGGGCTGCCTGTGCGGTCAGCATGAAGTTGAATCAGCTCCTTGAGCTGCTGCTCTCCGGCGGGCGTCACCACTCGCTGCACCTTGACGATCTCCGGGTTCACTTTCGTCGGGAAGCTGCCGTCTTCGTCGAGGAAGTAGGCTAAGCCGCCGGTCATACCCGCCCCAACATTGCGTCCGGAACGACCCAGCACCACGATGACGCCGCCGGTCATGTATTCGCAGCAGTGATCGCCCGCGCCTTCAATCACGGCCTTGCCGAAAGAGTTGCGCACCGCGAAGCGTTCCCCCGCCTGACCGTTGGCAAACAAAGCGCCGCCGGTGGCTCCGTAGAGGCAGGTGTTGCCCACGATCACGTTCTCTGCCGGGTCGTAGGTGGCGCTGGCAAGGGGCTTGATCACAATCTCGCCGCCGTTCATGCCTTTGCCAACATAGTCGTTGGCTTCTCCCTCCAAATTGAGCGTCAAACCCGAGAGCAAAAATGCCCCAAAGCTTTGACCGGCGCTGCCCTGGAAGTTGAGAGTGATGTGACCGCTGAAGCCGGTATCGCCATACTGCTTGGCAATCGCTCCAGCCACTCGCGCACCCACCGCACGATCGGTATTGACGACGCGGTAGGACTTAGTCAGGGACGTTTGTTCGCGAATGGCGGTCTGAATCTCGGGGTCCGCCAGAATCTCGTCATCGAGGACGGGTCCGTTGCTATGTACGGGTGCGTGCTCTAGCCAGCTTCGGTCGTTGCGGGTATCCGGCAGATTGATCAGGCAGTCTAGGTTAAGCGCCTGCGTCTTGGTGATTTGGACATCCTCGCGCACCTTCAGCAAATCGGCACGCCCGATGACATCCTTCAGCGAGCGATAGCCCAGCCGCGCCAGCAGCGAGCGTACTTCTTCCGCCACGAAGTAGAAGAAGTTGACCACATGCTCTGGGGTGCCCGTAAAGCGCTGCCGCAGTTTTTCCTGCTGGGTAGCCACCCCCACCGGGCAGTTGTTGGTGTGGCAAATCCGCGCCATGATGCAGCCTTCGGCAATCATCGACACCGAACCAAAGCCATACTCCTCAGCTCCCATCAGCGCCGCCATTAGGATATCCCAGCCGGTTTTCATACCGCCGTCGGCCCGCAGCAGCACCCGGTCGCGGAGCTGGTTTTCTATGAGGACCCGATGCACTTCGGTAACGCCTAGCTCCCAAGGGACACCCGCATGCTTGATCGAGCTGAGGGGAGAAGCACCCGTGCCGCCGTCGTGACCAGAGATCTGGATAATATCGGCATTGGCTTTAGCAACACCCGCCGCCACCGTGCCGATGCCAATCTCAGCGACCAGCTTCACCGACACCTTTGCCGCTGGGTTGATCTGGTGCAGATCAAAGATCAACTGCGCCAAATCTTCGATGGAGTAGATGTCGTGGTGAGGGGGTGGCGAAATCAGCGTCACGCCGGGCTTCGAGCGCCGCAGCATCGCGATGTAGGGGCTGACTTTCTTGCCAGGAAGCTGACCCCCTTCACCGGGTTTGGCTCCCTGCGCTATTTTGATTTCGAGCTGCTTGCCGCTCATCAGGTATTCTGGGGTGACACCAAAGCGACCAGACGCCACCTGTTTAATTGCCGAGCTGGCCGTGTCACCATTGCGCAAACCCTTGAGGTGAGGGAATAGCTGCGATTGTCCACTGCTGTTGACGTCATCCAAAACGCGGAAGCGCACCGGATCTTCGCCGCCTTCTCCTGAGTTGGACTTACCGCCAATGCGGTTCATGGCAATTGCTAGGGTTTCATGAGCTTCCCGCGACAGCGACCCCAGCGACATGGCTCCGGTGCAAAAGCGCTGAACGATCTCTTCCACTGGCTCTACCTCCTCGATCGGAATCGAAGGGCGATCGCTCTTGAAGTCGAGCAAATCGCGCAGCGCCGTCAGCGGCCGCTCCTCCAAGTATTTTTGATAGAGCTGGTAATGGTCGTAGCTCTTGTCGGCAACGGCTTTGTGCAGGTACTTCGCCATCTCGGGGCTGTTCATGTGGTATTCGCCGCCGGGCTTGTAGTTGAAGAAGCCGTAATTCTCCAGCTTTTTCACGGTTAGCTCCGGAAAGGCGCGGCGGTGGAACACCATGACTTCCTGCGCTAGCTCAGCCACACTCAGCCCACCCATGCGGGAAGCCGTGCCCTTGAAGCCGAGGTGCAGCAGATCGGGACCGATTCCTAATGCCTCGAAAATCTGCGCTGCATGGTAGCTCGACAGCAGTGAAATTCCCATCTTCGAGAGGATCTTCAGCAGCCCCGCCTCGACGGCCTTACGGTAGTTGTACTGGGCACCGGTGAGGCTAATTTTCTCCAGCTTGCCGGTTTCCATCTGCTTTTGGGCTTTAGCGCTCGACCACCACTGGCGCACGGTTTCCCAGGCTAGGTAAGGACTAACTGCGCTGGCTCCATAGCCAATCAGGCAAGCAAAGTGATGGGTGCTCCAGCACTGAGCTGTATCGACGATCAGCGAGGCTTTCATCCGTAGCCCTTGCCGAATCAGATGGTGGTGCACTGCCCCCACTGCCAGCAGGGGAGGAATGTAGCTGTAGTCGGCGCTAAGCTGCGTTGGTTCACCCGACAAGCCGATGCGGTCGCTGAGGATCAGAATTTTCTTGCCGTTGCGCACCGCTGCCGTTGCCGCCTGACAAAGAGCAGTCACTGCCCGCTGCAACCCCTGGGGTCCATCGGCAATCCGGAACAGCGTCGATAGATCGGCCGTAGCAAACTCCGACTGGCGGATTTGAGCGAGGTCGGCATCGTTGAGAACGGGGGTTTCTAGCTTCAGCAGGTGGGCTGCCTCAGGGTTTACCTCCAGCAAATTGCCCCGCTCGCCGAGCTGCATCGACAGCGACATGACCAGGCTTTCCCGCAGCGGGTCGATTGGCGGGTTCGTCACCTGAGCAAACCGCTGTTTGAAGTAGTCATAGAGCAGCCGCGGTTTATCCGACAGCACCGCCAGCGGAATGTCATCGCCCATGCAGAAGGTTGGCTCCTTGCCTTGGGATGCCATCTCTTCAATGATCATTTCCACATCTTCGGTGGTGTAGCCGAAGGCAGTCTGCTGGCGCAGCAGCGTGCTGGCATCAAGCTCTGTGGCTTCGGGGAAGGGCTGCGGCTGTAGAGTTTGCCGGTTCTTCAGCCATTCGCCATAGGGGTGTTGGTGGGCCACCCGCTGCTTGATCTGCCAGTTTTGCAGAACTTCATGGTGTTCCAGATCCACCGCGATTGCCTGTCCAGGACCGAGTCGCCCCTTCTCCACAATGTCTGCCTCGGGGAGGTCTACAACGCCCGCCTCAGACGCCACAACAACCAACCCGTCACGAGTAATGCTGTAGCGAGCCGGACGTAAGCCATTGCGGTCGAGCGTTGCTCCTACAATTTTGCCGTCGCTGAAAGCTAGCAGAGCCGGACCGTCCCACGGTTCTTGAATGCCGCTGTAGTATTCGTAGAAGTCGGTAATTTCAGGATAGTTTGTCAGATCCGGCTGATTCTGGTACGCTTCGGGCACCATGATCATCACCGCTTCCAGTGGGCTACGTCCCGACTGCACCAGCAGTTCCAGAACGTTATCCAGGTTCGCCGAGTCGCTCTTTTCCGGATCGACGGTGGGCTTCAAGTCATCCAAACAGGTCTCCCAGTAGGGATGAGCCAGCTCAGCTTCCCGCGCCATCATCCAGTTGATGTTGCCCAAGAGCGTGTTGATCTCGCCGTTGTGTCCCAAGATTCGCATCGGCTGGGCTAGGGGCCATTTGGGCATCGTGTTGGTGCTGAAGCGGCGGTGATATACGGCAAAGGAGCTGCGATAGAGGGGGTTGGTGAGATCGGTGTAGAAGCTGCCCAGCACTTCTGAGCGCACCATGCCCTTGTAGACAATCGTGCGGTGCGAGAATGAGCAAATGTAGAGATCTTGCAGCTCCGGCGTTTCTGGAATGGCCGTCATTACCAAGCGCTGAATCCGCTTGCGAGCAATGTATAAACTGCGCTCTAGCTCGTCCGCCGGCAGGGTCGCCTGTACTAACAACTGCTCAATCTGAGGCTGATTGTCTCGGGCTTGGATGCCTAGGACCTCTGGGCGAACCGGCACGACCCGCCAGCCTAGCACCTTCAGACCAATCTCGGTGACAATCTGCTCGCAGATCTGACGAGCTGTTGCGGCTGCAGTAGCTGAGGACGGCAAAAAGACCATAGCGACGCCAATCTGCTCAACCGAAGGCACAGCAATGCTCTGAGCATCGAGCCATTCAATCAATAAGTCCCAGGGAAGAGCAGTCATCAGCCCCGAACCGTCGCCGGAATCCTGGTCAGCACTGCACCCGCCGCGATGTTCCATACAGGAGGCAGCTGTCAGCGCTTTCAGCACTAGATCATGACTGGCACGCCCGTACTGATCGGCAATGAAGCCGACGCCACAGGCATCTCGCTCCTCGACCAACCACGGTTGACCCACGTACCCAACTTCTGATCCCTGATTGTTCCAATATGCTTGACTCACGCTTTTAGTACCCCCATGAGGTGATGAAATTCGCTGACGCTAATCACTCAAACTGCAAAAATAACTTGGCACTCAACTTGGCACTCACGGCATTTCGGGATGGCTCAGTTTAACCGCACACCGGCTTTTGTTCTGTAACTGAGCGTTCTGTAACTCAAGGTTATTCAAGAACACTCAGAAACCACCCACTTTTCCTCACTATTCGCAAGGTCACCTTTACCCTGAGTTGCCATAGAACTGCCCTACAATCAACCCCTAGCCCCGAGTTCATCGCTTCTCGCCGACTAGGGCTTCCCCGACCTCACATCAGGCGCAGCAGGATTTCCTGACCTATCCCAAACGTATTAAATGTATCATTTGATACACAGCCTTGAACTTACTCGGAAGCGTTTCGCGCTTCAGGGTCAAGCCGAACACTAGGCTTAACGTTGCTTTCCTTAAGGGATAGAGTAAAAATCTTATAAAAACTACATCCCCTTGGCAATCCCCACGGGGCATAAAGACTTGAGCTACTCTGACGGCTCTTTACAGCACTACTCCACAGCACCAGCTATACCTTGCTGCAGAGCAGCCTGATCTCATTCTAATGGAATGGTATGTCAGTAATGATTTGTCAGGGTTGAATGATGATACGGTTAATCACTAGTCCAGCCTAGACGCAGGATTCAGATCACCGAGGCGAAGTGGTGCAGCCTCTTGGCTCTAAGGCAGCTGCCTATGATTTCAAGGTTACATCGGTTTCTAGAGTAACCCTCTCTTGAGGCTGCAGTCTCGCCCAAGGGGTCTGGCTTCAGATTCAGTTAGAAAACGGTATCCGGTTTGTCAAGACTTGATAAAGGGCAAATCCTGCTGCGGTCGAATTGACAACATTTTGTGAATACTGATCCGTTATTGACCTCGAAGTAGGGAATTCTAAAGAGTGGAGATTCGGCTCCCGGTCTCCCTTGGTTCAGAACCCACTGATTCAGGACTCAATTGCCTAGTTGCACAGTCAACTGCATAGTCAACTGCATAGTCAACTGCATGGTCAACAGCTCTGGGAATCGCTGCGCTTCAGCCCGATTCACGGGTCTTCTTGATCCTGCTGAGTTGGGCGATTGCTATACTCACTTCCTGCGTCCACCACTCACACACTGCCTCTAACGGATATTGTGACTAGAGCTAGAATCCGGCGACAGCGTCGCTTACGGCACCGTCGCTTTCAACGCACATACCTTCCCCACTCTTCGCCGACCAGCCGACTGAGAGTGCTTCTTCTATCGCCCCTGTTGGTGATTGCCCTATCCTTAATGATTAGCAAACAGCAAGGCATCGCCGAACCCTTCCAACCCAGCCTGACTCAGTTGGCGGTTCAAAGCCCAGCTTGGGTACCAACGATTGCCCAGGCTTCGGTTCCGATTCAACTCACTCGCCAAGGCGGACAGATTATCCTCAACGGTCGGTCGCTAAATGCCCCTTGGAGCCAGCGACGGCAGCAAATTGGCATTGCCGATGCCGGACTGATGCAGGCAATGGGCGTAGAACTGCTCAGCAGCAGTGATGTTACCCAGCAGCCGGTCAAGTGGTTCTCCGATCAACAGGTGACGCCAATCAACTTGGCAACTTGGCTGACTGGGCAGTACCGCTACCTCGATATCACTGAGTTGGCAGCTCGCTTTGGCTGGCAGGTCACTCTCCAAGGCAGTACGCTGCAAATCACGACGCCTGCAGCGCGAGTTACGGCTGTTCGCCAAGGTCCTCAAACCTGGGGTGATCGGATTGTGCTGGACCTCGACCGTGCGGCTCCTTGGCAGGTCAATGAGGAGCGGGGAGAAGCGGTGATTACTCTCGATGCTCAAATTGCTCCTGAAGTTCTGCGCAGCTTTCGGTCTCGTCCTGGCAGTCACCTCACCGGAGTCAAGCTGGAGGCTCGCGGCAATCAAACCCTGCTACGGGTCAGTTATCCGGGTGGGCTGCGCCCGCATGTTTGGTCGTTAACGAATCCCAACCGCCTGCTGATTGACCTGCGTCCCGATTATCTAGTCGAGCGAGACATTCGCTGGGCGCCTGGCATTCGCTGGAAGCAGCAGATCGTGGCGATTCGCTCTGGGCGTTTCCCGGTGGTGTCGCTGGAAATTGATCCGCGCCAACCGGGCGTCTCCCTCAAGCCGATTCTGAGTAATCCGTCGAGTTTGGTAGGAACGGCACCGCTGCTGACTACAGCCCAGCGAACTCAGGTTGCAGCCGCTATCAATGGTGGGTTTTTCAACCGCAACAACCAGCTTCCTCTAGGCGCAATCCGCCGCGACAATCGCTGGTTCTCAGGCCCAATCCTGAACCGCGGTGCCATCGCCTGGAATGATGCCGGAGAGGTCAAGGTCGAGCGACTGAGCCTGCAAGAAACGGTTGTTACGTCGAACGGTCAGCGCTTTGCGATGCAGTCTACGAATAGCGGCTTTGTGGGGGCTGGTGTCGCCCGCTATACGCCGGAATGGGGTGCTCGCTATACACCCATTATCGAGAACGAAATCCTGGTAACCGTCCAGAACAACACAGTGGTTCAACAGCAGCAGGCGTCCGGGCAAACGACGGCTATCCCTGCCGATGGCTATCTGCTGGTAATTCGAGCAGACCGCACTGCGGCCAATGCCTTTCAGCCCGGTACAACGGTGCAAGTTGAGGCGGCAACGCTACCCCCTGAGTTTAGCGGCTACGCGGAAATTGTGGGTGCTGGACCGCTGCTGGTGCAGAATCGGCAAATTGTGCTGAATCCCGAGTCAGAGCGGTTTTCCACCAACTTCATTCAGGAGGCAGCTCCTCGGAGCGTCATCAGTTCGACGGCAGCGGGTACGCTAATGTTGACCACCGTCCACAATCGGGTCAATGGTGCCGGCCCAACGCTGAATGAAATTGCCCAAATTATGCAGCAATTGGGAAGCGTCAATGCCCTAAATCTGGATGGCGGCAGCTCAACAACGCTCTACTTGGGCGGGCAACTGCTGGATCGTGCCCCTGCCACAGCCGCTCGAGTCCACAACGGCATTGGGGTGTTTATCCAACCGAGCCTTTAGAACGTTTCATCTCTATCTTTAGAACGTTTCATCTCTACATACCGCTATATCGCTATATCGCTATATTGAGTTGCGTCCATCCTGTCCGACGCGAAGGTGAAGCTAACTTGAACAGCCTCTGCGGCATATGAAGAGTGGATGTAAATTAAGGCGATCGGCGCGGATCACGCACCCACCATCAGGAACATTCTGTTATGGTTTACATCGGGTTCCTCGATGCGTTCCATTACCTGAGTCTCAGGGCATGTCCGAGTAAAGATCCCCATTCTCAGCAGCGGTCTCGACTGCTGCATCAGCGCGGAACGGATCACAGCCAATCCTGATCGCCCTGAGGAGAATGATGGTCTAGCAATTATCTCAACGAGTCTTAAGGAGAAGATTATCGTGGCTCAACCCAAAGAAAAAGCCCAACCCGCTGCTTTGGCTCTGACGAGTCCTGTTGTTCCCTTGGGAGTTGCAGCAACTGAGCTTCGCCCCTGGGGGTCCTTCACGGTGCTGGAAGAAGGGCAGGGATACAAAATCAAGCGAATCGAAGTTAAACCGGGGCATCGCCTGAGTTTACAGATGCATCACCACCGCAGCGAGCATTGGATCGTCGTCTCGGGTACGGCGAAAGTTGTCTGCGGCGAGGAAGAAAAGCTGCTGTTCTGCAACCAGTCTACCTACGTGCCTGCCTGCACGCGCCATCGGCTGGAGAACCCGGGTGTGATTCCCTTGGTGTTGATTGAAGTGCAAAACGGCGAATATCTGGGCGAGGATGATATCGTTCGCTACCAGGATGACTACGCTCGCCATGAATCTAAGTAATTCACTCCGAGTGGTTTCCTAGACACTCCTACAGGCTCCTACAGTAACCCAAGTCTGTTCTGAGGACTGCTGAGAAGACTGCTGAGAACACGATGAACGCAGAGAGGGGGGATGACTTCCCCTCTTTTTGCTGTCGAGGTGGTGCCGCCAGAAGGGCTGAAAACACTATAAGATAGGCAAAAAGCTAGGCAAGATAGCTAAGATAGCCATGGGAATGACCGTGCGAGTCGTCTTTGCCTACCCCGTATACTTCTGTGCAGGTTAATTTTCCTATTGCTTTCACGATGATTCATCTCAGCCCAGCAGCCATTGGAGAAGTAAACCGGCGTCGGTCCAAATTTTCTCCTGCACCGATGTTGTTTCGCGTGAGCGTGCAGCGGGGAGGATGTGCCGATCTGTACTACATCCTCGATCTGGTTGAAGCGGCTTCTCCTGAGGATCGTGTTTTAGACTGCGATGGCGTGCCGGTTGTTGTGGATGCCCAAAGCTGGCCCTACCTAGATGGGCTAACCCTTGATTATTCGGAAGATTTGATGGGCGGTGGCTTCCGCTTTCATAATCCCAATGCCAGCAGCAGTTGCGGCTGTGGTAATTCCTTTTCGATTACTGCTCCTTCGATTACTGCTCCAGCTCAGCCCAACTAACGCTTGCTGCTTCTAGCTGATGGATATTCGCCGTAGCGATTTCCTGACCTCCCAATTGCTCCCCATTCCCCCTCTCCTGAACCGTTCATGCCCGATGCCTTCTTGCTGAGTCGAGTCTTGCTGCAATTTCAGGGCGGCACAGACGCCCATTTGCATAATCTGTCGGCTGCCGCCTTCACGCCCGATGGTAACCTCTGGCTAGGAGCCGATGAAATGACCCTCCAAGGAGGTGAAGAAGTCAACACCATCGAACGGCTCTCGCCGCTGCAGCCGGGAGTGTATGGCAACCATCATGCTTTTGCCCTGCGGGAGTTTCTCGACCTAGAGGACAGCGTCGGCGAAATTGATATTGAAGGTCTGGATGTGGTCGATTCCTACCTATGGTTGACCGGGTCCCACAGCAGTAAGCGAAAAAAGCCTAAGGGCAAGGAGGTCACCAAAGACATTCAGCGCTTAGCCACCGTGGAAACCGATGGCAACCGCTACTGGATTGCTCGCATCCCGGTTGTAGAGGGACAGCTTTACCGCAGCTGTTCTGATCCACATGATCCCAGCCGTGTACTGACTGCTGCCTGTTTGCGTCGGACCCTGCTAGGGAATGAACTCACTGAAGCCTTGCAAGACGATCCGCATTTAGGTCCTTATTTTGCCAGCAGCTTGCCGAGCAAAGAAAATGGCTTTGATATCGAAGGGTTAGCCGTCCACGGCAATCGTCTGTTTCTGGGACTGCGCGGGCCGGTGCTGCGGGGCTGGGCAATGCTGCTGGAACTGGAACTCGCAGACGCAGATACAGGGGAACTCAAACTACAAGCTATTGGGGAACAGGGCCGCCGCTACAAAAAGTATTTCCTCAACCTTGATGGATTGGGTGTGCGGGAGCTGTGCTTCCAAGACGAAGACCTGCTGATTTTGGCGGGTCCGACGATGGATTTGGCTGGCTCGCTGCGCGTCTACCGGTTGCAGCGGGCAATGCAGTATGGCAGCGATGCGATCTGCGCTCAAGAGACGGGCGAGTTAGACCTGGTGTTCGATCTACCTTTTTCCCGCGAAGGCGACAAAGCGGAAGGCATGGCCCTGTTTTCCTGCTTGGGTGAGCCGGCTCTGTTTATCGCCTATGATTCTCCAGCGGCTCAACGGCGAGTTAGCGATACCTCTATTCTGATGGATGCCTTTCGATTGACTTGAAAGACTAAATTGGCGCGCTAAGGCGTTCGCCCCATTCGCTCTAGAAGCTGCTGAATGACCGGTGCATCTTCAGCGTCTGGCACATGTCGTAAATAGTTTGCTAGATCCTGACTGGCTTCCGTCCAACGCCCTGCTTGGTAATAGATCAAGCCACGATCGCGCTGTTCGAGGGCGGCATCGGGAAAGATCAGCAGAATCCGCTCAATGGCTGCCAGTGCCTTGGCAATCTCTCCTTGATTCAGGTAGATCGCTTTCAGGTTAGTGAGCATTCGCGCCAAAAAGTGATGGGGATTGACGTCTGCGAGAAACTCCGGTCTCATCTCGATTGGCTGCCCATAAAGCTGACTCAGCCGTTCTTGGCAATCTTCTGCAAACAACACTTCGCCCTGATGGAAGGCATCTACAAACACCTGCATTTCCCCTAGGGTTGGGCGGATCAGAAAGTGACCCGGCATACCTACGCCTACCATGGGGAAGTCAATGTGCCGAGCCAGTTCGAGATAGACCAGCGACAGGGTGATCGGGATACCCAGGCGGCGCTCGATCACGTCGTTGAGGAAGCTGTTGCGCGGATCGTAATAGTTTTCAACATTGCCTCGGAAGCCAAGGTCTTGATACAAGTACTGATTCAGCGTTTGAATCACGCGTAGTGGGTAACGCTCTTGAGGTAAACGCTCTGCGACTTCAGCCGCCATGGTTTCTAACGCATTGAGGTACTCGTCTACATCCAAGCTTGGGTACTCTTCTTGGGCCAGATACAGCGCTGCCCTCGCCAGATGAATCTGCTGTTCAGGCTGGTGAATCTCTTGGTAGAAGCGTTGGCGGGCGGGGGGAAAATCCATACATACCTACGGGGTTTCCTTCAAACGGTTCAATAGCCAGTTGAGCCGAGCTTTTGCCAGTGCCAAATTTTCGGCAACCTGGGGATTGATATTTGCCTCATCATCGGGAGACTCGTCACTGGGATAACCAAAGCGATTCACTGTATCCCGCAACCGGTCTGACAAAAACACAGCGATGGCGTGGTAAAAATGGCAGGCAAATTCTACATCTTGTAACAGCTTTGCCGTTAGCCTGCTGCGAGGAATCGTCCATACTAAGGAATGTTCGATTGCCTTTACTGTAGCTGATGGAGGACGAGAATCCACAAAGGACATTTCCCCAACAATCTCGCCTTGACGCAGCTGCGCAATTTCCTCACCACCCAACGCTTCGACACAGACCGTGAGGCTGCCGCTGAGAATCAGGTACAGGGCATCAATGGGTTCACCTTCGTGAATCAACACGCGATTGGCTGAAATCTCCTTTTTTCTGCCGGCAGTCAGCAGCCAATCAAAATCGCGATCGCTGAACTGAGCCAGCATGTAAAGTGCTTTCTTCATTAAGCTTTCTTGATTAAAACTAGGCAGAAGCAACCGAATCCGGATTAAATCCCATTAAAGTGCCCCATGCTAGCGCTCCAGCGAAATTTAGGCAATAGATTTTAGATTTCAGCGGATCTGAAAACCGCGCAGACTAGGAGGGTGTTTAAGAAAGGCGCTCTAGTTTTAAACTTGCCGGCATCAAACCCTGTGCACCGCTGTCGCCGATTCTCCAATCCAGCAAGGACGAAAGACGCACAGCACAACTCTAAACCGCCCCTCTACAATACAGGGGGATTTTATCAGGTCATTTTCGCGTGTACCTCGCGAGTTTGAGGCTTGTTTCGTTTGAGAAATTTGAGGAGGCTGCCATGACCATTCGCCACGAAACCGACAGTATGGGAACCATTGAGGTGCCGGCTGACCGCTATTGGGGGGCGCAAACGCAGCGATCGTTAAAGTACTTTGCGATTGGAGAGGATCGGATGCCTCGGGAAGTTATCTGGGCCATGGCCATCCTGAAGCGAGCCGCCGCCATCGTCAATCGTGATCTGGGCAAGTTGCCCGAAGACAAAGCCGCGCTGATCATTCAAGCTGCTGACGAAGTGATTCACGGTCAACTCGAGGCTCACTTTCCACTACGCGTCTGGCAAACCGGCAGCGGCACTCAGACTAATATGAACGTCAACGAGGTGATTGCCAATCGAGCCATTGAACTCGCGGGGGGTGTCTTGGGCAGCAAGGATCCGATACATCCGAATGATCATGTCAACCTGTCGCAGTCGTCCAACGATACGTTCCCGACGGCCATGCACATTGCTGCTGTGGCAGAAATCAGGGAGCGGCTGCTGCCCAAGGTTAGTCGGCTACGGGATGCCCTTCAAGAAAAAGCTGCCGCTTTCCAGGACATTATTAAGATTGGGCGGACTCATCTGATGGATGCCGTTCCCCTCACCCTAGGGCAGGAGTTTTCGGGCTACTGCTCGCAGCTCGACAAAGATTTAGCCCGCATTGAGTCTACCCTGCCCGATCTGTACGAGTTAGCCATCGGCGGCACAGCAGTCGGCACGGGGCTAAATACGCACCCGGAATTTGCTGAACGGGTAGCGGCTGAGATTGCTCGTGCCACTGGCTTGCCCTTTGTTTCGGCGGCGAATAAGTTTGCAGCTTTGGCAGCCCACGACGCTATTGCCATGACTAGTGGTGCTCTCAAAACGCTGGCGTGCTCGCTGATGAAAATTGCCAATGACTTGCGTTGGATGGGTTCAGGTCCTCGCTGCGGTTTAGGAGAACTAAGGCTCCCAGAAAACGAACCTGGATCGTCTATCATGCCGGGGAAAGTCAATCCTACCCAGTGTGAAGCCATGACCATGGTTTGTGTTCAGGTGATGGGCAACGATACTGCTATTGGCATAGCAGCGTCTCAGGGAAATTTTGAACTCAATGTGTTCAAGCCGATGCTAATCTTCAATTTGCTCCACTCGATTCGGTTGCTGGCAGATGCCTGCTCTACGTTTACCGAGTACCTCGTTGTCGGTATCGAGCCAAACCGCGAGCGGATACAGCACTTCCTTAACACCTCTTTGATGCTGGTAACGGCCCTCAATCCGCACATTGGCTATGATCGGGCCGCTCAAGTTGCCAAGAAAGCCTATACCGAAGGGACGACTCTGCGGCAAGCCTGTCTGGAATTGGGGTTTCTAAGCGGCGAAGCCTTCGACCAAATTGTGCGCCCCGAGCACATGCTGGGACTATGACACGCCAGATGAAGCCTGCCGCAGCTGATGCTGCTCTCGATTGAATTGCTGTTCTTCGACGGTGAGGCGACTGAACTCAACTGGGGGGCGCATATCCCATTGCATTTCCGATAGCAGCAGCAGACTTCCCGCCATGATTGCACCTGTAGTGCCAAACTGCCAGCCGGCCACGTAGGGCAGCAAGGCAATACTGAGCAAATGCAGCAAGCCGGTCAGCACGAATGTCCGCGACTGCATGCCAATACCCATGCCAAAGTAGCCAAGCGCACTTAGCCCCAGCCATAGATGACACAGGTAGGGCAGGATCGGCCACCAGCCTCCCCAAATGCCCAGATCCGTCAGGATGATGCCTACACCCATGAGAACGGCCCAACCGTACACAACCCAGCGTAACCGCTCCACGCTCACCCAAAACCAGGACAGCAGTGCCATAGTTAGCGTACCGATTCCCGTTAGCCCTGACCACAAGAGAGCTTGTACAGTCCAGCTCAAGGGAAAGAACTGCGCAATCCCAAAGATCAGCGCCGTGATCAGCCCCCAGAGGATAAATACCTGATCAATACGGGTGTAGAAGCGGGACAGGGTAAATGTTCCAATTTGATAATTCAACTGTAAGAGTCCAACTCGGTCTTGAATATCAAGGTGAGCTTGTTTGCGGCGCAGGAGCGGTTCCGGTGAGCGAAAAAATTCCATCTCGGTCTTCTGCCGTTAGGTAGAAATAAATGTAAAGTTTTGTATATCTTAGCGTGAGTGGAAAGTTTTTTGTCGCTGCCACTCAGTGCCGCTACTGAGGAGGCGTAAGGGAGGCTACATCGTGGCAGACGATTTCTGTATTAGGCTGCTTCTGGCGAATAGTCTGTCTAGATAGGTCTGTCTAGATAGCTCGGTCTAGATAGATTGGTCAAGAGAATTTGGCGGAGCATGTGGCCATCCTGTCCGCATGAGCCTATCAATTGAAATGTCACAATGTGGTTTGAAGTGGTTTGAGGCGGTTTGAGGTGTGAGAGGCTGCCTCTGAAGCGTTCTGAGGTAGCGATTCTCACTTTAGTGTTGTAAAGACGTATTAAGAGCGTTGGCTATGCAGTCGCCTCTCCGGCGGATTCTCACGGGTGCCATTTTTTTAGTGGTTACGCTGGTGGGCGCAATCATCGGCTACAGTCTGCTTGGCTGTCCGCTCCTTGATGCTGTTTACATGGTGATCATCACTATCTTTGGCGTGGGCTACGGAGAATTTTGCCCGGTTTCACCCGCCCAGAGAATTCTGACGATTATCGTGATTGTGGCAGGATCCTCTGCCGCTGTGTACACCGTAGGAGGATTCGTGCAGATGCTGACCGAAGGAGAAATTAAGCAGGCGTTTGACCGCCACCGTAAAGCCAGAGACTTGGCTAAACTGCAGCAGCATACGGTGATCTGCGGCTTTGGGCGGATTGGGCAGGTGTTGGCTCGCAAGCTGCACGAGTCTCAACAGCCCTTTGTGATTGTGGATAATAACGAGAGCCGCATTACCTATGCCGAAGAATTGGGCTACCGAGTTTGTGAAGGGAATGCAGCGGATGAAGACATTTTGCTAACGGCTGGTATTCAGCGGGCTAAAACGCTAGCCACCGTCCTGCCCGACGACGCAGTGAATGTGTTTATTACCCTGACCGCTCGCGGCTTGAATCCTAATCTAATGATTGTGGCCCGAGGCGAAATGCCTTCCACTGAAAAGAAGCTGCGGCTAGCAGGTGCCGATCATGTGGTGTCTCCGGCCAACATTAGCGGTATGCGAATAGCGACATTGATTACCCATCCCAATACGATTGAATTTCTCGACCAGGGTGAAGAGCGCACCCGCCTCAACGAGTTGTTGGCCCAGATTGATGTGCAGGTAGACGAATTGACCATTCCTGCCGGCTCGCCACTAGTAGGTCGGCCGCTCAGAGATCTCGAGGTGCGCGGCAATGGGGCATTTGTTGTGGTCGCCCTGCGGAAAGCCAACGGTGCGATCGTTACCCATCCCAGCCACGAGACTCTACTGCACGCCCAGGATGTCGTGATTGTGTTGGGGCATCGCGGCGATATTCCTCAATTGGGTCACCTGTTTGAGATGAAGCCCCAGATTCGCTATCGGGGTGCTCAGTCTTGAGTCAGGGGTGCGACACCAAATCGCCACGTCAGCACTATCGCGGCTGTAGCCAACCCGAAGGCTAACCCCCACCATAGCCCGACGCCTCCCCAGCCTAGCCGCAGACCCAACAAGTAGCCACTGGTGAGACCAATGCCCCAGTAAGATAGCATGCCAATCAGCATCGGGATGCGAGTGTCTTTCAGTCCGCGCAAGGCTCCGGCGGCACTGACCTGAATGCCATCAAAGAGCTGAAACACAGCCGCAACGCCGAGCAGGGTTTTGGCAAGGCTAACAACCTGCTGATTCTCGGGATTCTCAACATCGAGATACAGCGCCACAATCGGCTGCGGCAATAGCCAGAAAAGCAACGCCATGATTGCCATGAAGCCAGCAGCCATACCAATTCCTACCGAACCCGCTAGGCGTGCTCCCAGGGGATTCGCCTGCCCCATCTGCTGCCCAACGCGCACGGTTGTGGCAAAGGAGATACCTAGTGGCACCATGAAGGTTATGGCTGCCGTTTGCAGTGCGACCTGATGAGCGGCTAGCGTCACCGTTCCCAACTGTCCCATCAGAAACGTGGTGATTGTAAACATGCCCGTTTCCACCACTGCAAGTACGCCAATGGGTAGACCGATCTGCAGCAGTTCTCGAAAAATATACGGGTCAATTTGGGGTAGCCCGTGCAATACACGGTAGGAGCGA
Organism: Synechococcales cyanobacterium C42_A2020_086; assembly: GCA_015272325.1. Taxonomy (GTDB): domain Bacteria; phylum Cyanobacteriota; class Cyanobacteriia; order Elainellales; family Elainellaceae; genus JACYLU01. Next base: position 30,904 of record JACYLU010000006.1, read on the forward strand.
TAACGCGGCTGACTGAGAATGTAAACGATCAGAGCGAAAAACATGCTCCAGAACGAGCTAGCACTCGCCCAGCCAATGCCCGCCAAACCTAAGGCAGGCAAACCCAGCTTGCCGAATATCAGTACATAGTTGCCCACGATATTCAGCCCGGTGCCGCAGACCATGATTACAATCACCGGACGCGCATCCGAGAGGGCAGTCACCCAGTTGCGCAGCACCGCAAAGCCCAGTGCCGCTGGAACACCCCACATCATAGCCTGCAGGTAGGGCAAAGCCAGTGCGATGGTTTCATCTTCCTGCCCAAGCAGCCGCAACAGAGGACCGGCTGCACCTAGTCCGAGTAACTGCAGCACTGCTAATCCTGCTGCCAACCAGAGTCCTTGGTGCGCAATGCGTCCGACCTGCTGCGTCTGACCTGCCCCATAGGCCGTAGCCACCAGAGGACTTACCGCCGATACGACCGACGAGGTACTAATCAATAGAGCGGTAAACAGGGTTGCGCCTAGCCCTCCGGCAGCCAAGACTGCACTACCCAGCAGCCCCATCATCACCGTGTCAACGAATCCCGTTGCCGATTGAGCGAGCTGTGCTCCAGCCAGCGGCAGAGCTAATTCCAGACAGGCACGAATTTCAGTAAGCAGCTTAGTTTTCAATAAAGTCTTTAACCGGGAATGATGCATAGATGCATTCAGATACATTCATGACTTGTGCGACTGGACGGGGTGCCGCTCGACCTTTGCAAAGAACCGCTGCAACGCCGATTCTAGTCAACGTATTCACTACAGATCGTTAAGTCTTAGCCACTGCTAGCGATTGCTAACGATTGAGCAGTCCCATCGCCTCACCCACCATGACATGCTCGGTTCAACCTGTCTTCCCCCATTGCGATAGAGATTCAGACGCTCTGACAGCCAAAGTCAATAAGCCAAGCAGACGAAATGCTGCGATCAGCAGCGGCCAGGCGTTCGGGCTGGAGCAAGGCGCGATTGAATGAGAACCATCTCATCACTATTGACATTTATTTTCAATAAGCTTAGGATGAGTCCATAGTGTTCTCCTCTCAAAGGATCGGCAGGTGGGGTTGGTCGCCAGACTAATCCCCCTTTTTTTGGGTCAGAAAGGCAACTCCCCGAGCAGATACACTGAGCAGATACACTAAGTAGAGAAGACTCAAGAAGACGATTCCAACCGTTCTGCTATGCCTGCTGATTCCTCCTTGGTTCCCGCCCCAACGCCGGCGCTCATGCTGGATCGAGATTCTGCTCCATGCGACGTATACGATGTGATTGTGATTGGCTCTGGCATCGGCGGATTGGTGACTGCAACTCAACTAGCAGCCAAGGGAGCGCGGGTTCTAGTATTAGAACGCTACTTAATCCCCGGCGGCAGCGCTGGCTATTTTGAACGAGAAGGCTATCGTTTTGATGTCGGAGCATCAATGATTTTCGGCTTCGGCAACCGAGGCACAACCAATTTGCTGACGCGGGCCCTGCAGGCAGTAGGCATGCACCTCGATACTATTCCCGATCCGGTGCAGGTTCACTATCATCTACCGGCAGGTTTAGCTATTCAAGTCCATCGCGATTATGAGAAATTTTTGCAAGAACTCGGCAAGCGCTTTCCTCACGAACGGCAAGGCATCCGTCAATTCTATGACGAGTGCTGGCAGGTGTTCAATTGCCTGAATGCGATGGAGTTGCTGTCGCTGGAGGAGCCTCGCTACCTAACACGGGTGTTTTTCCAGCATCCACTTGCGTGCTTGGGGCTAGTAAAGTATTTGCCGCAGAACGTCGGCACAATCGCCCGCCGCTACATTCAGGACCCTGAGCTGCTGAAGTTCATTGATATGGAGTGCTACATCTGGTCGGTTGTGCCTGCGGACCAAACACCCATGATCAATGCTGGCATGGTGTTCAGCGATCGGCACTACGGTGGCATTAATTACCCTAGGGGTGGCGTTGGGCAGATTGCGCAAAAGCTGGTTGAAGGGTTGGAGAAAGCCGGCAGCCAAATTCGCTACAAGGCTCGCGTCACCGAAATTCTCTGCGAACATGGCAGAGCCGTCGGCGTGAAGCTAGCGACCGGCGAGACCTACCGCGCCAAGCGTATCGTTTCGAATGCGACCCGCTGGGATACCTTCGAAAAATTGTTACCGCCCGAGCAGATGCCCCGGGCTGAGCAGAAGTGGCAGCAGCGCTATCGCAAATCGCCTAGTTTCTTTAGTCTGCACTTGGGTGTGAAGGCCGAGGTTCTCCCAGTCGGCACCGACTGTCACCATGTCCTGCTCGAAGACTGGTCCAGGATGGAAGAATCCTACGGCACCATTTTTGTCTCCATTCCCACCCTGCTGGATCCTAGCTTGGCTCCAATGGGCTACCACATTGTTCACAGCTTTACCCCCTGCTGGATCAACGAGTGGCAAGGACTGTCGCCCCGAGACTACGAGGAGAAGAAAGAGCAGGTAGCCGCTCAAATTGTGGATCGCTTAGAGGCGATTTTTCCAGGCTTAGCCGCCGGACTCGATTTTCAAGAGGCGGGAACACCCCGCACCCACCGCCGCTTTCTGGGGCGAGACGATGGAACCTACGGCCCCATTCCAGCTCGCAAACTCATGGGGTTGCTAGGCATGTCCTTCAACCGCACGGCGATTCCAGGGCTGTATTGTGTTGGCGATAGTACGTTTCCTGGACAAGGTTTGAACGCCGTTGCCTTTTCAGGCTTTGCTTGCGCTCATCGGATTGCTGTTGATCTCGGATTACCCTGAATGAGCCGCCTCTTGCTTTAGACAGACTTCTGCCCCGTCTGCAGCGCTCTGCAATACAGTTTTTTGTGTCGTTCGGTCTATACTCTCTTCTAGCGGTTGGTGGTATGGTTGGGCCTATCTAGCCCGATTCTCCGCTGAGGTCACTCATCTGCCATGCAACTAATTCCCCTTGCTTCCTTTGGCAAAAGACAAGCAGTACTTGGTTTAGAATCGGCTACCTACGAAGTTTGCCTCAGCCGAGCGGCCCAAGTGGCATAGGGAATTCATTGGTGATGATCAGCAGCATTGTTCACTGGCAAGTTCAGTATTCAAGACTGGTGAAGAGTCCTGAACGGGCAGCGACTGCTCCATCAGGAAGCAGGTTTTGCCGAGATAAAGATGCTTGAACTCCCCACATTCACCTTGTGGTATCACCTCACCGCATGAATTCAAGCCCCCTGCAACTGCTTATTCTGTTTATTCTGTTTGCACATTACACCTCAAATTACACTCAAATTAAACTCCGATGAAACGACTGAAGTTTGTGTTGACGGTTTTCCTATCAGCTATTCTGACGGTATTTGCCGTCACAGCTTGTAACCCAGGGACCAATACGAGTTCTGACGGCGGCACTCGCACCTTGATAATGGCGACCTCGGCGGATTACCCTCCCTACGAATTTGTGGATTCCAGCAGTGGCAGCCAAGAAATTATTGGGTTTGACGTTGATATTGCCAAGTACATTACTGAAAAGCTGGGTTATGGACTCAGAATTGACAATATTGACTTCAACGGGTTGATTCCCGCTCTGCAGTCTCAGCGGGCTGATTTTGTTATGGCTGGCATGACGCCGACCGAAGAGCGCAAGCAGAACGTGGATTTCTCCGACATTTACTACGAAGCCAAGAATACAATTGTGGCAAAGCAAGGCAGCAACTTGCTCACGACCGACAGCTTGAATGGTAAAACCGTTGGTGTGCAGCTAGGTTCCATCCAAGAGGGAGCCGCCAAAAAAATTGCAGGGGCTAACGTCAAATCATTGAACCGAATTAACGAGATGATCCAAGAGCTGAAGGCCGGTCGGGTTGATGCCTTGATCATGGAAGATACGGTGGCGCAAGGCTACACGGCCTCGAATCCCGACTTGGAGTTCAACGTCATTCCCAATGAAGGGGCAGCCGGTTCGGCAATCGCCTTTCCCAAGGGATCTCCCCTTCGGGATGAGTTCAACCCGGTGCTGCAAGAGATGAAGTCGAGTGGCAAAATGGATGAACTCGTGGAGAAGTGGTTCGGTGAGAACTCTCCTGCCCGCTCGGCAAGTTGAGCTACCGTTCAGCGATTTTGCCGCTGTAGTCAACCAGCCGCCATAAGCCGCCCTGATGAGTTGACGTAAGGATGCGCTACCTAGGCCCATCCTTATCTTTGTTGCTGCTGGAAACTGCTGGGTGTAGGTTAATCATGTTCGCGGTTAGCTGTCATGCGAGGCTGTTTCTTTAATAAGCGCTATGAATCCAGCTTCCTTTGAGGCACGGCTAGATGCTTCCCCGCTGACTCGCACCATGGGGCTGCTCTGGCTACTATCGGCTGGACTCATTGCCCTAGACGGCTTTGACTTTTTTGTCATCGGCGTTGCCATTCCCTTCCTCAAACAAGATTTTGGGCTGAATGCCACCACCATTGGAGCGGTAGCCACGGCGGCAGTAGCCGGCTCGCTGTTTGGCTCTCTGATTCTGGGTCCCCTGACCGACCAAGTAGGGCGGCAACGGATGCTGATTGTTGATATAGCCCTTTTTGTCGTGGCTACTGCGGGCACTGCCCTAGCATGGAATGCGGCATCGCTGATTGCGTTTCGGTTTCTGGTGGGAATGGGTATTGGAGCCGATTATCCGATCAGCGTCGCCTACATCACCGAGAATGTGCCGGCTCGCCATCGAGGACGCATGGTGATTGGGGCGTTTGCCTTTCAAGCCGTGGGAGCCTTGCTCGGTGCCCTAACCGGAGTTGTCATCATTCAGCTGTTTCGGGTCCTCTATCCTGATGCTCCGCTGATGGCAATCCAATATGCCTGGCGCTGGATGCTGGGAGTCGGGGTGATTTTGGCGCTGGCGGTGGCTGGGGTGCGGCTCAGCTTTAGTTTAGAAAGCCCACGCTACTACATCAGTCGAGGCGAGTATGCTCAGGCTTCAGCAGCGGCGAGTCAGCTGTTGGGAGAACCGGTCACAATTACGGCTGAAATGGAACCTCGGCAACCTCAGGAGTCGCCTACCTACACCACTCTATTCAGCCGTTACCATCGCCGGAGTACCCTTCTCACCGCTATTCCTTGGTTTTTGCAGGATATAGCAACCTATGGTATTGGCATTTTCACCCCTACGATTATCGCCATGCTGGCCTTCTCGACAGAAACTGACTTCATGGTGAAAGAGATCAACGCGGCCAAGGGAGCGGCGTTGGTGGATCTGTTTCTGATTCTGGGATTTCTCTGCGCTATCGGGTTAGTCGAGCGCTGGGGGCGAATTCGGCTGCAGATGATTGGCTTTCTCGGGATGGCGGTGGGGCTGGGACTGTTGGCCCTGGCAGACTGGGCCCCTTCGGGCAGCTCCCTGGAAATGGGGCTAGTGCTCGCTGGGTTTCTGATCTTCAATCTCATGATGAATGCAGGTCCCAACTCCACTACATTTCTGCTGTCTGGGGAGGTGTTTCCCACCGCTATTCGCGCTACAGGAGCCGGGTTTGCAGCAGCCGTTGCCAAGGCAGGAGCTGTGCTGGGTACCTTTGTTCTGCCGGTACTAGCTAGGTCGTTGGGGCTTCCGTGGTTGCTAGAGCTGTTGGCACTGCTCTGCATTCTGGCGGCGGGAGTCACCTACGCCTTCCGCATTGAGACCACGGGACAATCTCTAGAAGCAGTACCAGACCTTGAGCCAACCATAGTAGACAAGCCGGCGTAGATCAAGCTTGCCTGTGCGGTTGCTGGTTGGGTTAATGGTCCGCTTTCTCCGGTGCGTGAAGAATGGGGTAGACTTAGAACCCAAAGCCATGTTTAAGACATCCAGCACTGCGGCCAGCCAGCGATACAACTGTGAAATGAATGATCGATGAGATGATTCAGTTCAATGAGCAGTTGATTCAGTATGCAGTTGCTCGGGTTTTGCTACGGGCTTGGGTTACGTTCCCTTTATGCTTAGCTTGCCAATCACCGGAGGTTCGTCAATGGAGTTCTGGGAATTTTTGATTCAAAAAGAGGGTGATCGCTCCTGGCTGCCCCTAGAATCTCCCAGTGTTGAAATCTTGGAAGGACGATACCGCGTTGTGGCACGTTCGAGTCGAGTGAGCACCACGACCGAAATTCGTGTCACGCATCACGCCACGGATGTCTCGCCTCCGGTCCGGCGGATTCGCAAGCGAACAAGCCAAACTAACCCCGATGGATTGATCGTGATCCTGCCGTTTACTCAGCTCTTGCCAGGGACCTGGGAACTGCACTGCACAAGTGATCTAATGGCAGAAATGCTAGGGGAAGGCTGGCAGTCTACGGTGCAGCTCGATGTGCTGCCGCTAGAGTCGAGTGGTGCAGAGGCATGGGACGATGAGCCAGACTCCCAGTTAGCTGCCTTGCCCGCAGGTGTCTCAGGAGAAGACTCAGAAGCGAAATCAGAAGAGACAGGGGAACAGCTTCCAGAAGCCGCCGCGGAGGCAGCCCAGTTCACCGAGCGTTCTGCAGCGGAGTTGGCGGAGTCAGAACCGGCACTGACTGTCGATGCTTGGCAGCCCGAAGCGCAGCAAAACGCTGAGACCGCTCAGCCTGCGGCACCGGAGTATTTTGAGGAAGGAACTGCGGCAGACCCTTTGCCAGAGTCAGGATCAGCGGCGACTTCCGCAGACCTAGAATCCCCTCAGCCTGCTTCAGATGGCCAGCCCCTCATTGCTCCCGTGCGGGTTGTGTTGGAGCATGAAACCTTCGTGATTCAGCGTGGTGAAACCCTGATGTTGACCGGGCGCGTGGAGCCGGAAGAGTCTTCGACTGCGACAGCAGTGCCCATTACCGAACTGCGAGTACAGCTATACGATCCGCAAACCTCACGGTTGCTCATGGACGAAGCCTATCCAGTGGGTGGTCGGCTGCCGCCATTTCCCTTCTCGGGAACTGTGTCGCTGCCGGAGCATTACCAGACCTATCTAGTGTTGGGTGAAATTATCTTCAAGGGCATCACTGCAGCAGGGACACCCGTTGTGGTGGCTACGCAATCCTTCAACGTCACGACTGACCTGCATGAGCTGATCGAAGCGATTGCTAATGATTTTCCCGACGCTGAGGCATTACCCCCCGAGGCGATTCTGCCGCCAACCCAAGCACCCCGCCCCAAAGCCTCGCCATCGCGTTCGAGTTCGCTGCCTCTGTTTTCGCCGACCGGACGTCAACCCCTGCCACCGCAATTGCGACCGGCTCCTGGGCATCGGGATCGAACCCTAATTCAGCTGCCCCCTTTCCTAACCCCTAGCCGCGAGACGGCCGCTTTGTCTCCAGACGCTAAACCAGCCGCCAAGGAGCATCTGGAGACTGCCAGCCCGCAAGCGGCCGAGCCAGGGATCAATGCCGCTGCCGAGATCGTTGCAGCAGAACTGGAAGGAGCGCCAGCTAACGGTCATGTTGTCTCTACTGAGTCAGTGTCGGAGTCCATATCAGCAGTTGAGGCTAGCTCGGCAACACCCGCCGAAGCCCCAGAGCTATCAACGGCGGCACCCAAGCCCCAGCCCGCAGCCAGCAGGGTTGCCGATTCCCCATCTCCACCTCGCTCTAAACCCCACTCTAAACTCCACTCTAAACCAGGAGTCGCTGCACCTCCGTCGCCCATTCCCCCACCAATTGATCTCCTCTGGGACCGCAATGAAGCAGGACAGCGAGTGCCCGTGTGGCGGCGAACCCAGGAAACCGCTGCAGCCACTCCCGAAGAAAGCTCATTTCGAGCGTTAAACTTGCAAAACCGCTTCTGGTCGCGGTTGCAGGCCTTGGTTGCCGATACCGAACTTTCTTCCTGGCTGGAGTTGCAGCATCCACTAGAAGGGACCCCAACCGCCGACAGCCTAACGCCCCCCGATGCTCCTCCTCTGGTACGGTCTCGCAGTAATCGCCCCTTAGGACTCGACGCTAGCCTAGCCGCTCAGGAGGTTGTCGTCGAAGACGTCGATTCGTCGGGCGGTTCTCACCCTGCTGCACCAGGAGCAACAGAGCAGTTACCCGTTTTGGCTGAAGACGAGCCGGTGCCGATGCCACGCCTGCAGATTCCTCAGAATGAACTGGTAGCGGGGCAACCCCTGACGGTGACGGTGAAGCTGCCGCATACCCCCTCACGATTGCAGGTAAAGCTGTGGCTGCGCGACCGCCAGACTCGCTCCCTGCTGGGCACGCCCTGCTGGCTCTCGAACTTCACCCCGGACGGGTTGGGCAGTTTGGTGGGCCGCAGCGAGCTGACCATTCCTGGGGGCTGTCTAGAGGTGCAGTTTGAGGCAATCACCATTGAGGTGGTCTCGCAGCGCGAAAGTGATAAAACCACCCTCAGCCGCGCCGTCGTTCCGCCTGATCTATCCACCCTGTCGTTTAATGAGCTGGAAATTTAGGAAATTTAAGAGTTGGACATTGAACGTCAGCGAACCTTACGGTTGTTAAAATTTCTTAGCAGTCAGGCATTGAGCGACAATTCACAGTAAATTTGGCTCTAATGGTTCGTTGTTTCAACGAGGAGAGTCTACAACAATGGCAGCTTCTTTCTTGCCTTCCATCTTTGTGCCCATCATCGGATGGGTCTTTCCAGCGGTGGCGATGGCATTTCTTTTCATTTACATCGAGCGTGAAGACGCCAGCGGAATTTAAGCCAAGTTCTAGATAAGTCCCTTTTGAGAGAGGAGATAACTCAACATGCAAAATTTGCCTTCAGGTGTACAGGCGCAAGCCAATTCTGAAGTGGTGAAAGCAGCTGGCGACCCTCAAGTCGGCAATCTGGCAACCCCGATTAACTCTTCTAATTTCACCCGGGCGTTTATCAACAACCTGCCGGCCTATCGGGCAAATCTGTCTCCCCAACGGCGGGGTCTGGAAATTGGCATGGCGCATGGTTACCTGCTGTTTGGTCCTTTTGCGTTTACCAGCCAGTTCCGCAACACCGGCATTTCTGACGTGGTAGGTCTCATCGAGGCTGTGATCCTAGTCGTGATTTTGACGGTTTGCCTCTCGCTCTACGGCGGTTCCCAGCCCAAGAAGCCGATCAGCACCGTGACTACGCCCAATCCGCCGAGCAGCTTGGCAACCTCCGAAGGCTGGAGCGAGTTCGCCGGCAGCTTCTTGGTGGGTGGCATTGGCGGTGCTGCCTTTGCCTATATCGTCTATGAGATTGTGAAGTCGGGTGTGCTGCAAACCTTTGGCAACATAACCTAGTGTGTCCCAGTCTTTGCCTCCCGGCAGGGGAAACTCCTGTTTAGTGTTCAACTTGGGCAACCCCTACCCAACTAGGTATCCTAACTAGTTTTTACCTAGTCTCTACTAAGTCTTATAGATTTATAGATCTTGCAGGTCTTATAGCGTGCGGTCGCCTTGATCGCACTTTTTTGTTTCTATTGCCTACGCTAGGCAATGGCCACCTCAGGCAAGCTGCCCTTCATTTTGCTGAGGTAGTCGATCAGGTTATCAAGCTGCTGCTCGGCTTTCAGGACGCCTAAACCGCGCACCGTTACTTTGTTCGGCGTGTAGACAAAGCGGGTTTGTAGATGTTCGGGCAGGTTTTCCTTGAGCAGGTTCCAGGCGGGTTCCTCCATTGGGGTTTCCAGAACAACATGCTGTTTGCCTTCGGGCTTGATGCGGCTAAAGCCAAGGGATTTGGCAATCTGCTTTAGCTCCATCACCCGCAATAGCTGCGTTGCGGCCGGCGGAATGGCTCCGTAGCGGTCGTTCCAGTCGGCGGCAATTTGGGCCAGCTCCTTCTTGGACTGAGCCGAGGCCACGGCGCGATAGGCGCTCATTTTTTGATCGAGATCGGGGATGTAGTCGGCGGGAATGAAGGCTGTCAGGTTGAGGTCGATCTGGGTATCGTCCACCTGAGGAATTTCCTGACCGCGAATTTCCTTCAGCGCCTCCTCCAGCATCTCCATGTAGAGGTCAAAGCCGATGGCGTCCATTTGTCCGGATTGCTCGACGCCCAAGAGATTGCCAACACCGCGAATTTCCATGTCCCGAACTGCCAACTGATACCCTGAGCCGAGTTGGGTAAACTCCTGAATTGCCCGCAGCCGCTGCCGCGCCGTATCAGTAAGCTGGCTCTGCTTCGGATAAAACAGCCAGGCATGGGCTTGAATTCCGGCTCGCCCAACGCGACCACGCAACTGATAGAGCTGCGATAGCCCAAACTTCTGGGCGTCTTCGATCAAAATCGTGTTCACCCGAGGGATGTCAAGCCCCGATTCAATAATCGTCGTACACACCAGAATCTCGGCGTCGCCGTTACTGAAGGTGAGCATCGTAGCTTCCAATTCGCCTTCCTGCATCTGCCCGTGGGCAATGGCGATCCGGGCGGTGGGCACCATGTCCCGCAACCGAGCAGCAGTTTCCTCAATGCCTTCTACACGCGGCACGACGTAAAACACCTGCCCGCCGCGATCGAGCTCCTGTCGAATCGCAGTGCGCACCATGTCCGGATCGTAGGGCGCGAGGTGGGTTTTGATCGGGCGGCGAGAGGGCGGCGGAGTCGTGATCAGGCTCATCTCGCGGACGCCGGATAGAGCCATATACAGCGTGCGGGGGATCGGGGTGGCGCTGAGGGTAAGCACATCCACCTGGGTCTTCAGGGCTTTGATCTTTTCTTTCTGATTGACGCCAAACCGCTGCTCTTCATCCACCACCAGCAGCCCCAGATCGCGAAACTGCACGCCTTTACCCAAGAGCTGATGGGTGCCCACCACCACGTCAAGCTCGCCGGTGGAGAGACGCTGCAGAATATCTTTGCGCTCCTCAGCACTGCGGAAGCGGTTCAGCAATCCCACTTGGATCGGATAGGGAGCAAAGCGCTCCTTGAGGGTGTGGTAGTGCTGCTGCGTCAGAATTGTTGTGGGCGCGAGCAGAGCCACCTGTTTGCCGGCGGTCACGGCTTTGAAGATGGCACGGATTGCCACCTCGGTTTTGCCAAAGCCAACATCGCCACAGACGAGCCGATCCATCGGTCGCTCGCTTTCCATATCCCGCTTGACGTCCTGGGCTGCCTTGAGCTGGTCTGGCGTTGGCTGATAGGGAAAGGACTCTTCCATCTCCTGCTGCCACGGCTGATCTGGCGGATAGACAAAGCCCTGCTGTTGGGCCCGCTGAGCATAGAGCTGTAGCAAATCTACCGCTACTTTCTTGACAGCCTTGCGCACCTTGCTCTTGGTGCGTTCCCAGGCTTTGCCGGTCATTTTGTTCAGCTCTGGCACCTTATCGCCCGCTCCTCGGAAGCGCGACAAAGCGCTCAACTGATCCGCTGCCACCCGCAGCAGCCCGTCGGCATATTGCAGCACTAGGTATTCCCGAGTTTCGTTGTTGATCGATAAACTCTCGAGCTTCAGGAACCGCCCGATACCGTGGTTTCGGTGCACCACATAGTCGCCGAGCTGCAGCTTGTTGGGGTCCACCTGCTTTGAGGCGGCCTGGCGGCGCTTGCGCACGTAGCTGGGCGTGGCTAGGGAATGCTGCCCGAAGAACTCGCGATCGGTAACGACCACCAAGCGAAACGTCGGCAGAATAAAGCCTTCGAGTTCGGCCAGCCCCGAGTACTTCACCGCCACCGGCACCCGCTGCGCCTGCAATTTGTCGATGGCGAGAAAGTCGCGGGGATTCGGCACAAACTGCGCCGGACAATCGTGCTCTTGCAGCAGCGCTACCGATCGCGAAGGCTGAGCCGACACCAGCCAAACCGCAAAGCCCCGCTCGCGCTCCTGCCGCAGGGTTTCGGCTAGTTTGGCAAACTGATGGGGCGTGGCCGGCACCGGACGGCTCGATAGATTCAGCCCGTTTCCCTCTTCAGCAAGCTCCGAGAGATACAAGCGCTCAAATGCTTCGGTTTTAGTGAGAGAGTCAGCGAACGGACAATGAATTTTAGGCAGAGAAGCGACTGCGTGGCGGCTAGCGATCTCCTGCCACTGCTCCTCGGCATATTCGCACCAGCGGTTGCTGTGGGCACGGCACTGATCCGGTTCGTCAATGGCAATCAAGGTGTCGGCAGGTAAATAGTCTAGCAGCGAGGCCGGCTGCTCAAAGGCAACTCCCAGAAATCGCCGCATTCCTTCCAAGGGCTGCCCGGATTGCAGCTGTTCCCACTCCTCGTTCGAGAAGAGCTGCCGAGGAAAGCTGGGATCGCTGGCGTGGCGACGAGTCAGACCTGCCAAAATCATCGGGCGGAAATCGGTAGTAGTCAGCACCAGCTGAGTGATGCTGTCGAGGGAGCGCTGCGTCGCCGGGTCGAACTCGCGAATCTGGTCTAGCTCATCGCCAAACAGCTCTAGGCGCACCGGCAGTTCTGCCGCGACGGGAAACACGTCTACAATATCGCCTCGGCGGCTCCACTGTCCTTCGGTTTCTACCAGCGCCACCCGCTCATAGCCCAGACTGGCAAGCTGCTGGCTAAAGGCGTCTAGCTCCAGCTCCATGCCTTTCGTCAATGTCAGGCAGTAGGGCAGAAAAGCGTCTACCGGCGGCAAATGCGGCTGTAAGGCTCGCTCGGTGGTCACAATGGCGACGGGAGAAGCATTCGGTTTATCTCCGGTCGGGCTGTCTGCCTGGACAAGATCGGCAAGCACCTGGAGCTGCCCCCAAGTCATCTCCGATTCGGGATCAAACGGCTCGTAGGGCGAGGACTCCGAGGTGGGATAAAAATGAACCGTCTGCCAGCCCATGGCTTCCAGTTGGGCGGCCCAGCGTCCAGCTTCTTCAAGCGTAGCGGTGATGGCTAGCAAACTGCGCTGCGGCACCTGAGCCAGCGTCGAAGCGACCAGTCCTTTGGGCAAGCGGGCAATGCCGTTCAGCGAGAGCTGCCGCTGTTGCTGCAATTTGGTCAGTAGTTCGCTGGTCAGAGGCGAGCGCCCAAGGGCACGGGTGACAGAGGAAAAAGCCATAGCCGATAGCAAGACGACAGAGAAGAAGACCAGCTGAGTGGTCCGGTGCGAATCCACCAATCTTTACCATTCTAAAAGTCAGAGCCAACGAATAGGCGAGCTGAAATCGCATCGGGTCATTTGTTCACCGATTCCCCTCGTCAGTTCGCTCCCCGGTTCGCCCTGCGGTTCGCCCATAGAGGCGAGAGTAATGTTACTTTCTCTATATCTCGAGTATCTGCACGAGTCGGCGAGCAACCTCTCTTCGGTGAGGAGTCGTCCTCACTCCGTTGCAAACTGAGTCCTAGACGGTTGAGCTGTTTGTATCCTGGCTAGATCTCTGCCAGTACGCTTCCATGACTCTTGAAATTCTGATCATTGTCCTGCTGATTTTGGCAAACGGTGCCTTTGCCATGTCGGAAATGGCAGTTGTTTCAGCTCGTCGGGCCCGGCTTCAGGAGTTGGCAGAGCAAGGAGATCGCAGTGCCCTTGCTGCCCTAGAGCTAGCCAACTCTCCGAATCGGTTTCTTTCCACCGTGCAAATTGGGATTACGCTGATTGGTATTTTGGCAGGTGCCTTTGGAGGAGCAACGCTAGCCAACAGTTTGGACCACTATTTAGAGCAGATTCCAGCCCTGAGTCGGTCGAGCGACGCCATCGCCTTTGGCATTGTGGTGCTGCTTATCACCTATCTATCGCTAATCATCGGGGAGCTGGTCCCCAAACGGTTGGCGCTGCGGACACCCGAGAAAATCGCCATTGCTATGGCTCCCCTGATGCGCTGGATTGCCATTGTCGCCGGGCCAGTGGTTCATCTGCTAAGCCTGTCTACCGAAGCAGTTCTGCGGCTGCTCGGCGTCGATTCTACGTCGAACGAACCCCTCGTGACCGAGGAAGAAATCAAAGTGCTGGTGCGGCAAGGAGCAGAAGCCGGCATGTTTGAAGCCGCCGAGCAAGATATGGTGGAGCGAGTGTTTCGTCTAGGCGACCAGCGGGTCACTGCCCTGATGACGCCGCGGTTAGAGGTGATCTGGCTCGACCTCAACGATCCAGCCGAAGTCAACCGCCGCAAAATGAGCGAAAGTCGGCACAGTCGGTTTCCCGTGTGTCAGGACACCCTCGACAATGTTCTGGGTGTTGTACATGTAACTGACGTGCTCTCTAGCAGTTTGTCGGGGCAGCCGATTGATTTGGCAACCTTGCTGCGGCAGCCGCTGTTTATCCCCGAAAGTACGCCTGCCTTGCGGGTTTTAGAGCTATTCAAACAGTCGGGCACCCACATCGCCATAGTTGTGGATGAATACGGCGTGATTCAGGGCATTGTGACTCTGAACGACGTGATGGAAGTGATCATTGGCGATGTGCCCTTTGCCGATCAGCCAGCGGAGGAAGACGTAATTCGGCGGGAGGATGGCTCTTGGCTACTCGACGGCATGTTACCGATTGATGAAGTGAAAGAGCTACTAGATGTGGATGAGTTTCCAGGAGAAGACCGCGGTAGTTACCAGACTTTAGGCGGCTTTGTGATTACCCAACTCGGGCATATTCCCAAATCATCCGATTATTTTGAATGGCAGAAGTTTCGCTTTGAGGTCATGGATATGGACGGCAACCGCGTCGATAAGGTGTTGGTGGTTCCTCCAACCCCAGAGGCGGAATCCGATTCTGCCAGCACCGACTCCTAGACCGGCCACCGCTTGAGGGCTAGTGTCAACCCGTCGGCCAAAGGCAACACGCTGAGGTTAATGCGCTGATCCTGATACAGCCTTTGGTTAAATGCCCGGATGCCTTCGGTGCGATTGTCCTGGACCTGTGGGTCAGCCACTCGTCCCGACCAGAGTACATTGTCGATGGCAATTAGCCCACCGGGGCGGACCAGCTGCAGCGTTCGCTCGTAGTACTGGGGATAGGCGCTTTTATCGGCGTCAATGAAGGCAAAATCGAACTGGTTTGCTTGCCCTTCTGCCAATAACTGATCCAGCGTATCGAGAGCTGGAGCCAGCCGCAGGTCAATCTTGTCGGCCACGCCGGCCATCTGCCAGTAGCGGCGAGCAATGGCGGTGTATTCTTCACTGACATCGCAGGCAATCAGCTGACCGTCGGGCGGTAGCGCCAGCGCCACGCAGAGTGAACTATAGCCCGTGAAGACCCCTATCTCCAGTGCTTTCTTGGCTCCCATGAGCTGCACCAGCAGAGCCATGAATTGCCCTTGGTCTGGCGCAATCTGCATCTGGCTCATGGGATGGGTGGCCGTTTCCTGCCGCAGCTTTTGCAGGATTTCGGACTCCCGCAGCGATATCGAGAGCAGATAGTTATACAGCGCATCGTCGATCAACGTTTTGTTAGACACCGGCATTCCTCCCAGGCAACAAACGGACTGCCTTTATCCTAGGTGGACTCCACCCGCCGTCGCACAAGGGAGCATAAGAAAACGGGACGAGCGACTGCCCACCCCGCCGATCTAGAACCGTGGCTTTACCCTAAGCCAACTCCTAAGTCTCTTGCTGCTTTTGACCGTTCCGCTTGGCAAGCAGCACCCCACCTAGGGCCATCAGCCCTAGAGCGATCCCGGGTTCCGGCACATCCTTCAGCTCTTTATCGAAATTAAAGGCACCTTTGCCAACGTGGAAGGAGTGGTTATCGGTTTCAAAGCCACCGCCGCCCGACTGCGAAATCACAATCCGGTTGAAGATTTCCGCCGCGCTGGTCGAGTAGAAATGAACATAGCCATTCCCTTGCTTGCCATCCCTAGCCCCTTGGCCGGAGCCGGGATGCTTCTCGGAGTAAATGGCGAACCCGCCGGCTCTGTCAATGTCAGCCGTGGTGAAGGTTCTCACTAACCGATCGCCATTAAAGAAGGAGTAGGTATTGCCGGCGTGAGCAGCGCCCCAGTTGATGCCAAAGTAGTTGAGATGCTTGGCGAGATCGATCACCACGTTCTTGCCGGAGAAGACTGCCAGGTAGTTGGAGTCGTTCTTCTCGTTGTTCGCTCCCACAGGGGCCCACATGTCTTTACGAACGCTGCTGGAACCATTGCCAACAAACGAGTAACGCGCAAAGCCGGTCGTCGGTGCACCCGAGTTGAAATCAACGGTAGTGACACCCTTAGTTCTGGAAAATTCTGAAAACGCTCCCTGATTTGTTTCGCCTTTTGGTCCAGCAATTCCTCGGGTCACCCGGAAGGACATCGCTTCGGCCGAATCGACAAAGCCAATTGTCGCCATTGCCGCGACTGCTAGACAAGCCAAGCTCTTAACACATTTCATAGGTTGATTCCTCATGTCCAACGCATCACATGCCTCGCATTATGGAGCGGACAATGATGGGGCAAGGCGAGAGAAACCACTGATTTTTAGGCTCAGTTTCTATCGAAAGAATCCAAATGATTCTTTCACAAAAAAATGCAGATATGTCTAATCATGCGGGATCTTCTCGGGGATTTAACCTATTTCATGAATTGAAAATCCATGGACTAAACAGCAGAATTCAACTTTATTGACAAGCAATTTAAACATGTAATTCTGCTGCTCGGTAGAGATACGGAAACTAGCTCAAACGGTCTTTGAAGGATATGTAAAACGATCAGTAGAGATAGCAATTGTCTGTATCTCGGTATTCCTATCGAAGACAGCGGCAACAGTTTGCTGGCGTTGGTTTGTGTCTAGATTACCCCCATCCCCAATTCGGTTCTCCAGAGATAGGATCTCAGGTTTTACCGTTGTCTCAATCATTTCGCCCTCAATCGTTCAATAAACGGTATCCTGGGTTATTGGCAACCCGATCACAGCAGAAATTTGAAGGAACAGTCGTGATTGATCTCAAGCAGTTACGAGAACACCCCGAGCAGGTCCAAGCCCGGTTGGGGCGACGGGGAACCTATGACGTGCAGCCAATCTTACAGTTGGATCAACAGCAGCGAGAGTTAGAAGTGAAGCGATCGCAACTGCAAGCCCGCAGTAATGAGATCGGGAAGCTGGTGGGGCAAAAAATGAAGTCTGGTGCCAAACCCGAGGATGCCGAGATCCAGAGCCTGCGGGAGGAAGGCAACCAAATCAAAGCGCAGCTCAGTGAACTAGAACCGCAGGAAAAAGACCTGAAGGCGCAGCTAGAAGCACTGCTATTAACGATTCCCAACTTGCCCAGCGACACGACGCCCGTGGGTCAAAGCGAAGACGAAAACGTCGAAATTAAGCGCTGGGGTGATGAGTACCTGCCTCAAAATCCGGAGATTTTGCCGCACTGGGAGATCGGCGAGAAACTCGGTATCCTCAATTTTGAACGAGCAACCAAGATTGCCCAGAGCCGATTTGTGGCCTTGGTTGGAGCGGGCGCGGCCCTCGAGCGGGCCCTGATCCGGTTCATGCTAGATCGGCAAACGGCGGCTGGCTACACCGAGGTGATTCCCCCTTTTCTGGTGAATACGCAGTCGCTCACGGCATCGGGGCAGCTTCCCAAGTTTGCTGAGGAAAGCTTCAAATGCGACCGAGATGATCTATGGCTGCTGCCCACGGCCGAGGTGGCAATCAATAGTCTGCATCGCGATGAAATTCTGGCGGCCGAAGATCTGCCGCTCTACTACTGTGCCTACACACCCTGCTTTCGCCGCGAAGCTGGCAGCTATGGACGAGACACACGCGGACTGATCCGCCTGCACCAGTTTGACAAAGTAGAGCTGTTCAAATTCGTGCATCCCGACAGGTCGGAACAGGAGCATCAGACGCTCTTGCAAGACGCAGAGGCGATTCTGCAGGCGCTGCAGTTGCCCTATCGAGTGATTGAACTCTGCACAGGCGATTTAGGATTCTCGGCGACCAAAACCTTCGATCTGGAAGTCTGGCTGCCGTCGTCTGGGAAATATCGCGAAATTTCGAGCTGCTCCAACTGCGGCGATTTTCAGGCGCGGCGCGGCAACCTCCGCTTTAAGGAAGCCGGCAAAAAAGGCACTCAATTTTTGCACACGCTGAACGGCTCAGGACTAGCCGTTGGACGCACGATGGCCGCAATTCTAGAGAACTATCAGCAGCCCGATGGCAGCGTGCGCATACCCGAGGCGCTGCAAGACTACATGGGGCAAAAGGTGCTGGAGTGAGGGCAGCAACGGATTGGTTTGGGCTGGGTTTCAACTGGCTTGCCGATCGCCGACTCAGGAAGGGCACAGCCGTTTGCTCAGGTCCTGCCATCTAGGACTCAGGCACGGGAGCAAGCCAATGGAATCTGCTGCGAGCGCAAAGGAGGAGATGCAATGAATGAACCGGCATGGCGTGGGGGAATCGGGGTAAGCATCCTGATAGCATTGGTGGCCCTTCCCTTTGCCGAGAACAGTCCTGCGGTCGCCTCAGATCCGCCGGCTTTCACATCGTTTGCCGATTGGTGTACCAACCTGGAACACTTGCCCCGAGAGCAACGGCGAACCGTGGCGGCCATGCTGAACCAAGCCCAGACCTCAGAGTGTGAGCTGGCTAGCCAACGGCTGACCCAAACCCGAATCCTAAATTTGAGCAGCCGCGAACTGACTCAGCTAGAGCCGCTGCAATCGCTACCGCAGCTTCGGCAATTGGATCTGTCTAACAATCGGATTCGCGACCTTAGCCCGTTGCAGCACCTGCCCAATGTGTCGCTGCTGAATTTGAGCCGCAATCGGCTAGAAGACCTGACGCCACTGCAAGGACTGAGCCAGTTGACCGTCTTGGATCTCAGCCACAATCGCATTCGCGAGCTGACTGGACTAGCCTCGCTGTCTCGTCTCACCCAGCTAAATCTGCAGCACAACGAAGTTACCGACATCACACCGCTGCAATCCCTATCCATGCTCTCGACCCTAGATCTCAGCCACAACCGGATCACCGACACCACCGCCCTCCAGGGCTTAGGCAACCTGAGGGTCTTGGGCCTCAGCCACAACCGGATCACCGACATCACACCGCTGCAAGGGTTGAGCCAGCTCAGCTCCCTAGGATTGGGGCATAACCAGATTATCGACATCACGCCACTGCAATCCCTGACCACGCTCACCGCGTTGAACGTCATGGATAACCAATTAACGGACCTAAATCCTATCCAGGGCTTGTCGCAGCTCGTGGTGTTGGGACTAGACGGAAACCAGATCAGCAGCTTGAGTCCATTGCAGCCGCTGGTCAATCTAGACACGTTGGGGTTGAGCCGCAATCGGGTAGCAGATGTCTCGCCTCTCCAAGGATTGAGCAACCTCGCTGCCTTGGATCTCAGCCGCAACGAGGTTACCGACATCAGCCCGTTGCGCACTCTCAGCAATCTGCAATTTCTGAATTTGCAGGATAATCCTCTCGCTGATCCGACTTGTCCAGTGGAGGCGGCGGTGTGCGAATTCTAGTCCGAATTCCAGCTGATTACGGGCAAACTGGATTAATACGAATTAATACATAATTAATACATTAATACGCCCCTTCCCCAGTGAGCACCACCCAGACCGTGCGCATCAGGATATACACATCTAGCCATACCGACCAATTGCGGACATAGTAGGCATCGAGGCTAACGCGCTCTTCGTAGGTGATATTGTTGCGCCCCGACACCTGCCACAGCCCGGTGAGTCCAGGAATCACCTTCGTATAGAGCGAGAACTTGTCGCCATAGCGGGGAATTTCCTCTTCGATGATTGGGCGGGGACCCACGAGGCTCATCTCGCCGCGCAAAATATTCCAGAGTTGCGGCAGTTCATCTAGACTGGTGCGCCGCAGAAACCGCCCAACTCGGGTAACTCGCGGATCGTGCCGCAGTTTTTGGTCTTGCTCCCAAGCGTGCCGCAGTTCGGGGTGCTTTTCCAAGTAGTCTTTCAGGGCATGGTCAGCATCCTGCACCATGGTGCGAAACTTCCAGGCCCGAAAAAATTCGCCACCCTGACCTATGCGCGTTTGGCGGTAGAAGATCGGTCCCGGAGAGTCGAGTTTGATTAGCAGCGCAATCAGCACAATCAGCGGCAGGACGAGCAAGCCGCCAATCAAAGTGGCTGCCAAATCGATCAAAAACTTGGCTAAGCGAGGACCGGGCAGCAGCAGCCGCTGTCGCACCTCTAGACCCAAGACACCGCCCATGTCCTTGGCTTCCACCCAAAGGCTAGAAAACTCGAACAAATCGGGAATCACCAGCAGATGGGCAAAGGTGCTGCCGTAGCGTTCCAGCAGGTTCAGCAGTCGGTCGCGGGGCACGCCGGGCATGGCGACAATCGCGTAGGGAATTTTGCGGGTGCGAGCCAGAGCCGGGGCCAGTTCGACGCCACCCACGACCGGCACCCCATGCAGCGAGCCATGCTTTTCGGGGTCGTCATCAAGTACCAGAACCGGCTTGAGTCCGGTACTCGGACGGCGCTTCAGCGTGCGGATCACCATGCTGCCGGTTTTGCCTGCCCCCAACACCATTACCGGATAGCCCCACCAGCGGCGACGGGCCACAATCAGACGCATCCCAGCACGACAAACCACGACCAGCAGCAGCGACAGCGCCCAAGCCATGACGAACACGCCGCGCGAGTAGATCTCCCCTTCTCGCCGCATAAACACCATTGCCGCCAGCGCTAGATACATCAACGTTGTGGAGAGACAGGTCCAGCGCAACTCATCCACCGGACTGATGGCCACTCCGGGATAAAGCCCCACAATAGTATAGGTGGCAATAAATAGGCCCAATACCGGCCAGAGCTGCCAGTAGAGCGACGGGTGAAATTGCCCATCGAGGAGCAAACGGACATAGACGCTGATCACGCCGGCCAGGGTCAATGCCACCAGGTCACTGCCAATGGTTAACACGTAGGTGGGCCACGATCGCGTCGAGATGCTTAACGCCAGAAGCGTAGGATGTAATGTGCGGTTCAGTTGCATGGCCATTGATCACTCCTCACGCTATTACTGTATGGCATCCTTCCGCTGAAATTCTGTCCATTTGCGATCGATATAGTGAGAAAGTTGATGGCGGAATCGCTCGGGCGTGAATCGTTCAGCATGGTGACGCAGGATCTCGACCGGAAACTCTTGTTGCTTGGACTCAAAGAGTTGGACAGCGCTGATCAGGCTAGCAGCGGTTTGCTCAGGAAACAGCAGCCCCGTCTTGCCGGGAATCACGGTTTCTGTAGCGCCGCCTTTGCCGTAGGCAATCACCGGAGCACCGGCTGCCTGCGCCTCCACTAAGGCAATGCCAAAGTCCTCGGCGGCCGCAAACACAAAAGCTTTGCAGCGCTGCATCAGATCGACTACGACCGCCTCCGGTTGGTGCCCCAAAATGGTGATATTGGACTTAGCCATGGCGTAAATCCGCTGCCGCTCGCTGCCATCCCCCACCACCACTAGCGGCAAGCCGAGCTGGTTAAAGGCGTCAATAATTACATCTACGCGCTTGTAGGGCACAAAGCGAGACAGAACAAAGTAAAACTCCTCCCGCTGCGAGTTGGGTTGGAACCGCTCGACGGCCACTGGCGGATAGATCACATGAGCCGAGCGGCGGTAGGTTTTGCGGATTCGCTGGGCGACATAGCGCGAGTTGGCGATAAAGTGATCCACCCGATTAGCACTGGCTACGTCCCAGAGCCGCAGATAGTGCAGCACGAGCTGTGTTAACCCCGACTTGAGTCCGCGATTCAGCTTCGCACCCTGCAGATACTGCTGCTGCAAATCCCAGGCG
Source organism: Synechococcales cyanobacterium C42_A2020_086 (assembly GCA_015272325.1). Lineage (GTDB taxonomy): Bacteria > Cyanobacteriota > Cyanobacteriia > Elainellales > Elainellaceae > JACYLU01. The sequence goes on from JACYLU010000006.1 coordinate 52,403, forward strand.
TAGCGCACGGGCGTATGGACATAGCTAATGTGGAGCTGGTCGGCGCGCGTCATGACGCCTTTGGCAACAGCATGGCTGCTGGACAAAACCAGGTCGTACCCCGAAACGTCAAACTGCTCGATTGCCAGCGGCATCAGCGGCAGGTAGTTGCGAAAGTGGGGATTGGCAAAGGGCAGCTTCTGCAAAAATGACGTGGTGACCGGCTTGTGCCGAATGAAATATTTCAGCTCGGGCGGCAAAAATTCTACTAGGCTAAACAGATCGGCATCGGGATACAGATTCAGCATCTGCTCGACCACCCGTTCGGAACCGGCATGGGTGACTAGCCACTCGTGAACGATGGCGGTTCGCATGAAATTCCTCCCCTCTCACTGTCACACCAATCCCCGACCTGTGGAGCGAACCAGATGGTTCCCCATCGAGATTATCCATTCTGAGAGTACCGGGTTAGGGGATCACTCAGGTGAATATGTCGGGTTTTATCTTACACAGCGATCGCAATGCCCGCAGCCCCGCCCCAGAGCCTCCGCTTCTGTGGAGAAGCCAAAGCTACGCAGCAGGAATTGCCAGCGGCAGGTGCAGCTGTGGAGGTAGCGGTGGATGGGCTGGGCGGCGTCAGTGGGCTGAGCTAACGGCTTGACACTGCGATCGATGCGGTAGTGGAAGGGGTCCTGCCACTGCAACTGACCGGCACGGTGCAGTAACGCTAAGGCAACAGCGGCGTCGGGGAATTTGCGGCTAATGGCGTTGATATTGCCCTCTGCAGGCAATTGTTTCAGCAGACGCTGGGCGATTTGGTGCTGCTGCCGCTGTCGCTGCTGGAAAAACTGCTGCCGCTGAGAATCGCTGGGATCGAGCCAGCCGGTAGGTTCGCTGATTAGGGTTAGCGCCTGAGTGGGTTTGCCGTCGCGACCGCCCCGCCCCACTTCCTGCACATATTCCGAGAGCAGCATTGGCGGCTGAAAGTGGACGACCCAGCGGACGTCTGGCTTGTTGATGCCCATTCCGAAGGCTGACGTGCAGACCACAAAAGGTAGTTCCTCTCCCAGCCAGGCCGCTTCGATCAGGCGGCGCTCTTGGGGACCCAGTCCTGCATGATAAGCGGCGGTAGCATACCCCTGCTGCTTCAGCTCATTGGCCAGTTCTTCGCTGTCTCGCCGCGTGCGGACGTAGATCAGTCCTGCTCCCGAATGGGTCTGCAACCAGTGTCGCAGGGCTTGGCGGCGTCCCCTTGGTGTCCAGACGGTGTGCACAGATAAATGCAAATTTGAACGATAGGGGCTTTGCAAAAACACCTGCGGGTCTTGGAGCTGCAACACCTGCCGGATTGTCTGCTGCACTAGCGGATCGGCCGTAGCGGTAAAAGCGGCGATTGTGATGCGGCTGCCTGGTGGCTTGGTACACAGCAGCGCTGAACGCACCGCCCCTAGCCGTCGGTATGCCGGACGAAACGTATCGCCCCACTGAGCTAAACAATGGGCCTCATCCAAAATCAGCCCGTTGATGGCGATCTGGGGCTGGCAAAGGCGGTGCCAGACGGGTTCGCTGAGCAGCGTCTCGGGCGACACATACAGCAAGCGCAGCCGCTGTTGCTCTAGCTCCCAGAGGGTGCGTCGGCGCTGTTGGCTTGGCAGTTCGCTGTGCAGCAGAGCGGCGGGTAAATGCCGCTGTCGCAGTTCCTGAACTTGGTTTTCCATGAGTGCCAGCAAGGGCGACACTACGAGCGTTAGTCCCGTCTCCAGCAAGGCCGGCAACTGAAAGCAGATCGACTTGCCGCCGCCCGTAGGCATGACGACCAGCGCATCCTGCTTGTCCAGCAAACAGCGGATGATCTCGCCTTGAGGTGGTCGAAAATCGGTATAGCCCCAAATTCGCTGAAACTGAGCCTGCACTCGCTGCCATGTCTGCGGCATTGTTGCTCTCCAACGATTATCCCTTCAGCATGTCTCTGGCTTCAGGGTTCCCCGATGAGCAACATCACTCAAGCTACAATCCCAGTTTCTCCAGCACCGGGCGAGTTGAAACAATATGCCGATTCAGTCCCAGCCGCTTCGGTTCAATGCCCAGCGCCAGCGCCACGAGCTGCGACAGATGCAGTACAGGTAGTCCCAAGCGTTCACCGATCACGTTTTCGACTTCCGGCTGCCGGGAATCGAGGTTGAGGTGGCACAAGGGACAGGGCGTTACCAGACAGTCGGCTCCTGCTGCGATGGCTTCCTGGATATGTCCCCCCGCCATTTTGAAGGACTGCGTTGTAGCATAGCTGGACAGCGGCCAGCCGCAGCACTGAGTGCGACCGCGGTAGTAAACTGGTGTTGCCCCCACCGCCTGAAACAAGTTCTCCATCGACTGGGGATTGTAGGGGTCGTCGTAGGGCAGGTGCTTTTGGGCCCGCAGCAGATAGCAGCCGTAGAAGGCGGCACATTTCAAGCCGCTGAGCTGACGGGTGACGCGCTGCTGCAGCGCCTCTAAGCCAAAATCGCCAACGAGTGCCCAGAGCAGGTGCTTGACCTCGGTGGTACCTTTGTAGGGCGAACAGCCTTCGTGTTCTAAAAGCCCGTTGATCTGCTCCAGATAGTGGGGGTCCGTCTGCTGGCGATCTTTTAGGCGCTCGTCCACTTGCCCAATCACGCCCTGACAGGTGCTGCAATGGGTGAGCAGCGGCAAATTCAACGCTTCGGCCAGGGCAATGTTGCGGGCGTTAACGGTGTCTTCCAGGAGCTGAGAATCTTCTTTAAATGTGCCAGAGCCACAGCAAGACGCTTTCTTTAGCTCGATCAGCTCGATGCCCAGCGCTTGCGTCAGCACTTGGGTAGACATATACAGTTCCCGGCAAGCACCCTGGGCCACGCATCCCGGGAAATAGGCATACTTCAAAGTCATGGATCGGTATGGAGGTGGGTTTCGGGTCATCCTCTCTATACGATCTATGATGCTGCGTTTGGCAGCGTCTGGGATGGAATCCCTACTTTCTCTCAAGGTGATTTCTCTAAAGGTGATCTGCGAGAATCAGAACTATGCTTTCTCAAATTTTTTACCTGATTCGCTCTCGAGCCGATGGACAGTATCTCGTCGCCCGCCCTCGGGGACAGTCTGCTGCCAAGGGTAGAGACGATCAGCCTGCTGATCCTGGCTATTTGCTGATGTTTCAAGAGCACTCCGATGCCCTCAGCTACCTCAATACTCACGGGGCGCAGGTTGCCGATCAGTTTGCGGTAGAGTCGATTCCGAGTACTCAGCTCAAGAGCGTCCTCAAGCGCTGGGGGTTTACGGGAGTCGGGGTGGTGCAAGATCCGCTGCTGCCCCGGATTGAATTTTTGCAGCAGGAGTAAGCTGCAAATCAAGGCTCAATTTTGCGTTCCTCGATTTACGGTAGAATACGGAGTCGCGCCTGACGTGCGCTGCTTTTTTGGTCATTAATCTAGATACTTTTCTCCAAATCCATGAGTCAGCAGTACCGCATTACCCTTCTTCCCGGCGACGGCATTGGTCCTGAAATTCTGAGTGTCGCCGTAGCGGTCCTGAAACGGGTGGGAGAACAAACCGGCATTGGCTTTCAATTTCAAGAGGCTCTGATCGGCGGTGCAGCCATTGATGCCACGGGCGATCCGCTGCCGGCAGAAACCCTGGACCGCTGCCGCAATAGCGATGCTGTGCTGCTAGCGGCAATTGGAGGCTACCAGTGGGACACGCTGCCGAGTCACCAGCGCCCCGAGCGAGGGTTGCTAGGGCTGCGGGCTGGGCTGGGGCTGTTTGCTAATCTGCGTCCTGCCAAGATTCTGCCGCAGCTGATCGATGCCTCGACGCTGAAACGGGAGGTGATTGAGGGCGTCGATATTATGGTGATTCGCGAGCTGACCGGCGGCATTTACTTCGGGCAACCCAAGGGCATCTTCGAGCATGAAGGCGAGAAGCGCGGCATCAACACCATGGTGTACGCCGAGCACGAAATCGACCGCATCGGGCGAGTGGCTTTTGAAACCGCCCGCAAGCGCGGCAAAAAGCTTTGCTCGGTCGATAAAGCGAATGTGCTAGAAGTGTCGCAGCTCTGGCGAGACCGCATGACGCAATTGGCTAGCGAGTACAGCGATGTGGAACTGAGCCACATGTATGTAGACAACGCAGCGATGCAGCTCGTGCGCTACCCCAAGCAGTTCGATACGATTGTCACGGGCAACCTATTTGGCGACATTCTCTCCGACGAAGCGGCCATGCTTACCGGCAGTATTGGCATGTTGCCTTCGGCTAGCTTGGGGTCCTCGGGTCCGGGCGTCTTTGAACCCGTGCATGGCTCCGCACCCGACATAGCCGGACAGGACAAAGCCAATCCGATTGCTCAGGTACTGAGTGCGGCTATGATGTTGCGTTACGGGCTGAACGAGCCGGAAGCTGCCGACCGTATCGAACAGGCGGTGCAGGCGATTCTGGATGCTGGCTACCGTACTGGAGATATTATGTCGCCGGGAATGAAAGCCGTGGGCTGCCAGGCAATGGGAGAAGCGCTCATTCAGGCATTGGGCTAGCTGCCGTCATTCTGGATCACCCATTGGTAAACCTCAAGGGTCGCCAGCACTGCCATAAAATGTTGTAAAAATTCATGACGCGGTGAACTGGATAGCGCCAAATCGTTTACAGTCTAGCTATCCAAATTAGGGTAGAGGAATGGTATACACGCCCCAATCTGAGAATCGTTCGCCTAGCCCGGCTGAATCCATGAGTCTGTCTGCCCTACTCGATCCGGCACTGCTTCAGGCAGCTCGTTCAATTTACCGCACCTACTACGAAGTGCATCCCGATGAGGTGCAGCGCCCCATTGGTATTGCCATCGATCGGTTTACGCTACGCGGCAAGCTAATCTTCGGCAACAAGCCAATCCTCCTGCCGCAGGAGTGCTTTGTTCCGCTGAATCAAATTGAACCGGCTCTGCGCTAGCCATTCGCTCTAAACCTTCCGTTAGCGCCAGACGTTGGATTGAAAGCCGTGAGCAGGAATAGCGTTCCAAACCTGCTGTAGGGTGATCACGTCAGCAGAAGAGACAATACAGCCCTGTTATAAATCCTAGGCTTGAATCGGAGATGCCTAGCAGCAGATGCCTAGCAGCAATACCTTGGCAGCCTCACGCTTCAACCGATTTGAACTGAATCCCTAAGAGCGTGCCCCCAGCGATGAGTTTCACCGCTTCTAGCAGCCAGTAGCCGCTGTGCATTTGCCCCATTGTAGTTGGCAGGGTTAGGGTAGCGGTAAACAGATCAAGCTGTAGCCCAAGGGCACTCAGGGCAGGGGTCAGCGCGTAGGTGTAGATCACAACAATCGTCAGCAGCCCCACCGCAAGGGGCACAGACCAGCGGCTCGTTGGCACACCGGGGATATTTTTCAGCACAAGAACACCCGTGACCACAAGGGCCGCACACAGGACTTCAAGGTGGTTAAAGAGCCAAAACATAGTGTAGCCTGCGCTCGCAAAATCGGGCGACGTCATCATGCCGGCAGCATAGAGGCTAGGCATAATCAACAAATCGAGAATCAAACTGCCGCTGAGCCAGAAGGCAAGGGTCAGGATAACAATGGATCGCCATTTGGGGCGAGAAAATGCGGTATTGGTAATGGCAGCCATGGTGCGTTTGGGGGGGTGAATTCAATTCCTCTATTTCGAGCTTAGCGGATACCTTCTAGAAGCGATCGTGAAATATCGTTGCGAACAGCGCCAAGCCCAGTTAGGGCAACGCTTCTGCCCCATGATAGGTGAAGGTAAAGTTTACAATCAAAATCTCTTCCGGAGCAGACTGCGGCAGCGGCGCAAAGGGAGCAGCATCCCAAATGGCCTGAATCGCCGCCTGATCTGCCAGCGGATCGCCCGAGGGCTGCAACAGCTCTACATCTGAGAGGCGGCCTTGACGATCAATCCGAAAGCGAACTTTGGCTTGCCGGGTAACTGGCACGTTTAGCCGCTGCCACTGCTGGTCTACTTGGCGGTTCACCGTTGCCATGTACGGTCCCCACAGCGGGTCGCCCAGAGCATTGACATGGCTTCCCGTCCCTGGCGATTCAGGGTTCGACTGCCCACGGTGACCTTCCCCAGTCGTTGCATCCACCGCTAGCGGCGGACCGAGTTGAGACGCTGCAGCCGATAATTCAGGAGATTCTGTCTGCGGTGAGGGGATTGCTGGCGGAGGCAAAACCTGCGGAGACGCCACTGGCTCAGCTAGAACCGGCTCATTTCCTGGAGCAACCGAGGTTTCAGCAGACAACGGATCGGCGACTGGCGGTGAAGAAGGCAATGCAGCCACCCCTAGGGAGCCTCTGGACACAGGAGGTGACGTTGAAGGCACTGGAGAAGCAGGTCCTTGCGTCTGTAGGGGTCGGTTCTCCTGAACGCTGCGGGCCGCCACGCTGACTTGCGCTCGCCGCTGAGTCGCAGGGGTGGGAGCAACACTCTGGAGATCAATATCAACATCGACATCAACAAACTCAATGGATGTCAGCTCCACCGGCAGGGTTTCGGATAGCCCTCTCTGCCACAGCCATGAACCCAACAGCCATCCCCCAGCATGCAGTGCCCCAGCAATGCCAAGATAAATCAACCAACGGCACGACTGCCGCAGCGCCAACTGAGATCGATAGGCAGAGGTCAGGCGCATAGGCAAACACAGACAACTAGCAAGGACAACTAGCGAGATTCTGGACAGCGATTGACCGGCTACTGCGGGAACCGTTCCCCTTTGGATTATGATGAAATTTGTAACGATTTGATCACGACAGTTTTTATCGCCGTATGGATATTTTGACTTTGGGCTGGGTTGGCTTACTGACGGTCTTTACATTTTCCATCGCCCTTGTCGTCTGGGGACGCAACGGGTTCTAGGGGGTTGTCCATTACTCGTACTCCATCGCATCAATGGGCTGAGAGATGGGCTGTGTCGCTGACCTCTATCAACCCTTGTTTGTTGCCACACTCGTTCACGCACAGATTCGGTGAGTATGGATATCGAAACAACCGCTTTGACGATTCTAGCGACGCTAGCCCTGGGGCTGCTGGTGGCCGTCACGGGTGGAGTTGCCTACTTGACGGCGGCAGAATGGCGGGATCGGCGACGTCGAGACCGGGAGAACCGCGGCCGTTGATCCTCTAGATAGCGGGCTAGATTTAGCAATGCCACCTCGGTTTTCTAGACCAAGCCAGATTTTAACCACACTCGCGCAGGAACTTCTGGTTCGCTGCGTTTTTTGTGAGGCATTGGACCGCCTCATCTACCCCGTCGCCTTAGCTCGGGCTTAACTCGGTTGTAATTTCATTGAGTTGGCGTCGCCTCAGCTCAACGGATTCAGAGCGCGGCAGCAGGTCAAACACTTCGCGAAACACATCATCCACTTGCTCGTAGGTCAGAATGCCCTTCTCGTCAAGCACTACCTTGCCGGACTGGTTGATCAGGACCGTCTGCGGCACAAAGCCTTTGTAGTAGTAGCCGGGTTCTGTCGGCTCAAAATTAGACTTCACCGGCAGGGCATCAATATTAATGGGAATAAAATCAGCCGCCCAGCCATAGGGACCATCGAGCCGCGACACCACCGAGCTGTACTGTTTGCAATCCTTGCTGTCGTCAATGTAGAACACGAGCAGGGCGGGGCGATGCCGCTGCAGGGCTTCGGCTAGCGTTACTTTGGGCGGTACGAGGGAACCGCTGCCGGCATAGAGGGGAAAAATATTGCCATCAAAATGATCGTCATTTAACCCGGCCATAGCGGGTGCCGCCCATCCCATCAGGCAGGCTAACACTAGCCCAAAGAGACAGCACCGCAGCAAGGCTTGCCACCAAGACCGCAGTTGCCAAGCACTCCATTGAAGTATTGTCATATCAACCCTATATCAACCGTTTCGATCAACCTTTTCCACAGCAACAGCCAGTAGGGGCAATCAGTCCACCCATCTGCTATCTGTCATTTTGTAACACAGGCTGCCTCTCTACCAAGCATTCAGCACGATTAAGTAGCAGACAACCGCAAGCGCTAAGAGCAGTCACTGAACCGCGACACCTGCCCTTCATTTGCCCTTCACCGACCTCGACCAGCACGATCGCCCTTGTACCGATTGGGGTCCTGCCAGGCATTGCCCAAACCCTTAAGGATGCCGCGCCCAATCAAGCCGATACCACGCCCCACTACTTCCGTTAACACGTACACCACGCCATTGCCAACTAGCGACACCACCGATCGCACCCGTGGCGCTATAGCATCGCGCGCTTCTAGAGCCAAGGTGACCACAAGCGGCACACCCGTGAGCTGCTGCAACTCCTCGGTGCGCGGAGCATAGATTGCCGTTTTCTTGATGCCACGCCCCGAAAACACGAAGAGCGAGTACTGGCTCTCAAAGATATTTTTCGGTTCCCGGAAGAGCCGCTCTAGGCGATATTTCCAAGACAGATCATTGCGGAAGCGCTCAATTTCGCGGCTAGAGAGCAAGCGGCGATTGTAGAAATTTTGCTTGATTGGCTCCACGTTAGGAAAGCGGTTGAGCAGCGGTTGTATCACCGCATTGGCCAGTTGAATCATCAGGTTTTCCAGCAGCAGTTCGGCACGAGCGAGCGATTCTGGATTACCGGCCGCATAGGGTGTGCTATCCACCAGCAGCGGGGTTTGAAACAGCAGATGGTGCAACAGCGCTACCACACCAGGAATTTTATCGAGAATTGCGGTTTGCACAGTTGCGGCCTCTTGCAACAGCACTGCCACCACTTCAACGTCCATCCCACCGAGCGACACAGTGTAGTACTTACCAAAGAAATCGACTGTGGCTGCCTGCCAGAGATCCTGCAAGATGAGTGAGCGTTTAGCATCTAGCTGCTCGGGCTGCACCTGGGAGTAGCGCAATTCTGCTAACATATCTTCAATTTTGCGCAGAATGAGATAAAACAGCTCCTGCTTGCGGTCTTCCCTCAAAATATCGATTTCGAGAGGGGTGTCGCTCTGGTTTTCTAGGCTAGTAGATAACTTACTGGCAACCGCATCTAAAATCAGCGCCTGCACATTCACCTCAACGATGGCGCTGGAGTCTGGCTCAGGAGAGACCGGCACTAGTGGATAAGACGGTGTAGAACGAGCTTCCCTCGCCGAGTCTAGACGCGGACCAGTAACGCTAGGCTCTTGGGTGCCTTGATCGGGAAGCCGGTCTGGGCGAGCAGATGCGATTTCAGGATCAGGCAGGGTGGGAGTAGCCAACAGGCGCTGCACTATCCAGCGAGCCGTTCGCAGTTCCCGGTAGCGTCCGGCGGCAATGGCTCGATTCATTGGCGACAGATCTGGGTTTCGCAACTCTTGCATCACCTCGTCTAGAGCCGCATCGATTTGGCGCAGCCCCGAAACTCGCCAGTTTCGCCGCAGCACGGTCAACGCGCCGGGAGGAGACGAAGCAACCGCCGCTGGGGGTTCTGCTTGCGGTTCGGGTTGGTCACTCAAGCGTGGAGCAGCCCCTAGCGAGCGCTCTTGAAGATCCGAGTCGAGAATCCAGCAGGACTGCCCGCTTGCCACGCGGCGAATCACTGTAACTAGGGCAGTAGGCTCCAGCGATTTAGGACAGCAGCCATCGGCACCCGCACGTTGGGCTGCCGCCAGCAAGATTGGCTCGGGCGATGTGCTCAGCAGCAAAATCGGCAGATCCGGATAGCGCGACTTCAGGATTTGGCAAAGCGTCAGCGCAGGCATCGATTCTGGATCAAACTGCCCCAAGTTGAGATCGAGCAGGACCAGATTTACAGGCACATCGCGAGCAGACCGGTCGGCTGCTTCTAGCGTGTCTTCTCGAGTGTCTTCATCCGCGAACAAGTGAGATAGGCGCTGCAGAGCCACCTCACCGCTCTCTGCCTCTGCAATTACAGCAATATCGGTGAATTGCTCTAACCACAGAGTTAATCCGACTCGAAACACCCGATCGCTATCCACGAGCAATAGCCGAACAGGTGGGCGTTCCAAAGCAGGCAGGACGGCACGATTCATGAACGGTTTAACAAAGGGGAACAGGTGATTGAGGCGATGCCATCCGCGCCATCACATCCATGCCATCAGTAGAATAGCGGTTTAGGATGCATTATGCCGCACAGGGGTGCATTGTGATGATTGTAATAGACCTCTTGCTCTAGTGCTGCAACCTCATCAACCTCTAACCTGATTCTCGCCTAAGTCAGTCTCTCATCTGAATAGTTGCCGGTAGAAGCCCATAGAGACGCCCTAGAGCAGGTTTAGAGGTCGGGGAGGATAGATGCGCTACCCCAGGACGGCACGGCGAACTGTACCCAATCAGCACTTAGGGGCGTTGATGCCAGTCTGCTAGAAATACGGTGCGCACTCATCCACTCCCGAGTTATAGCCCTGGGGTTTTCCGGCTCACCAGTCGCTTCTTTAGGGGAGATACAGATGAGGTCACTCACTCGGAAGACACCGGATTTGCCGTTGTTCGCAGCATCACCCTAACCAGAAGCATCGATACCAACCATCGGAGGGGAAAGTGATAAGCTAACGGGTGAAGCAGCCGATTCATCTAGTATTGTCTAGAGTCGTCATTGAAGAATCATTGCTGTTGATCCTTGACTTTCATTAGCCCTCTAACTCCACCCATTCATCATGAGAGAGCTTGACGTTAAAACTGCAACCGAACTGCTGAATTCGATTATGGAATTCGAGCTGGCAGGGGTAGTGCGCTACACCCACTATTCCCTAATGGTCACCGGACCGAATCGGATTCCCATCGTCAATTTCTTCAAGGCGCAGGCCAACGAGTCGCTGCTACATGCCCAGCAGGTCGGGGAAATTCTCACGGGGTTAGACGGTCATCCCAGCCTGCGGATTGCGCCGATGGAAGAAACCTACAAGCACTCGGTGCAGGATATTTTGCAGGAAAGCCTCAACCACGAGAAGCAGGCGCTGGACCTCTACAAAAAGCTGTTGGATGTGGTCAACGATGCCAGCGTCTACCTAGAGGAGTTTGCTCGCTCGATGATTGGGCAGGAGGAGCTGCACAATATTGAGATCAAGAAAATGCTGCGCGACTTTAGCTGAGCCGGTTTGCTAGGGCTGCCAGCTTTATCCTGCCAGTCTAAGGCTGCTAGTCTAATGCAGATCGGCTTCCCAGACGCCAATGTAAATGCGGTCGCGGTCGTTGCGCTCGATGATGCCTTCCAATCCGCCGGTCGAAAAAGCAAATTGATTGCTCTGACGGGATTGCACCTGTGCTAGTCCTTGAGCGACGTCTGCAGGCAAGGAGCCGCCCAACATGCCGCTAAGGGTGTCCTGCATGACGGCAGGATCGACCGATTGGGCGAAGGAGACTTCGGTTTGCCGCAGGCGGTTCGAGTCTTTGTCGTAGATGTAGCCGAGCGTCACCTGATTCGGCACTAGATCGTAGAGGGCAGAGCGCGTGTTGGGCCAATAGGCATTGGCGTTGCGTTGGGTGGGTTCACCTAGGGCAGCAATCACCTCCTGTTCGCTAACGCCAGTGGGCAGACCCGGAACGCTGCCACTAAAGCTGGGAGTATCCGGCGGCTCAGGGCTGGCTTGGGGCGACGGTGTGGGACTGGCTGCCGGCTCAGGGCGTTCCTCAGGGGTCGGTTCTGGAGATGGAGCTTCGGGAGTGGGTTCGGGCGACGGCTCAACCGCAATCGGGATTTCGGGGGACGGGTCTGTTGGTTCAGCAGGTGGTTCAGCAGGGACCTCGGTGACGGGGGCTTCCGAGCCAGCTTCCGGCGATCGCGAGTGAAACCAGAGCGCGGTCACCACCGAGGCAATCAGGCTTGCCAGCATCATCAGCGCAATCAGCAGCAGCCCCCGCTGCTTCGAGACCGGCTTGGGCGGTACGGTTGTGGCGGACCACATAGCAGCCGTGGGATCGGGCGGAATCTCAAACTCTGCACCTCGGGGAGCATCCACTGCTAGCGTTGCGGCTGTAGCAGGGCTGATCGGTTCATTGGTTTCAGGAGCCGCTTCGCTCATCGTCGAGGGATCCGGCAGCCGCCGCAGCCATTCTGCCACCGTGGCCGGACGTTGCTCAGCATCGAGGGCCATGCCCCACAGCACCGCCTGATTCACCGTCGGACTGAGATCGGGACGCAGAGTGCGGGGTTCCGGCAACGGGCGGCGCTCCCGCAAAATCGAGGCCACGGGCACTTGGGCCGTCAGCAGCGCGTAGAGAGTCGCTGCTAGTCCGTAGATGTCCGTAGCGGGGGTGCGCTTTTCCTGGGCAATATATTGCTCGATCGGCGCGTAGCCCTCCGAGGCGAGACTCGTGTGGGTCTGCGTTACGCCAGGGGTAAACTCGCGGGCAATGCCAAAGTCAATCAGCACCACCTGCTGCGTGCCATCTCGCAGGATTATGTTTTGCGGTTTAACGTCGCGATGTAGCAAGCCATTGCGATGCACAACCTCCAGCGCCGCGCCGATCTGCTTGACGTAATGCACCGCCAGCGCTTCCGGCAGCGGCCGATTGGGAAACACCACTCGATCCAGCGTGGGACCGGGAATGTAGTCCATCACTAGGTAGGGAACGCCGTCTTCGACGAAGAAGTCATTGACCCGCACAATATTGGGATGAATACAGGTGGCAAGGCGGCGCCCCTCATCGCGAAACTGCCGTTCGAGCTTGGCGAAATCGGGAGATTGCCGCAGTTCTGGGTTCAGTGTCTTGATCACCACGGGCTGATGCAGATAGTGATGCATCGCCTTAAAGGTGACTCCAAAGCCACCCTGACCCAGCGGTTCCTCCAGCGTGTATTTTCCGCCCTGTAGCGGTTTGCCCAGCGGTACGTTCATGAACCCTCCCAAGCAACACTCCAGCGTAGACGTTCAAATCAGCAGATGAGTTCAGGAGATGAATCAGGCGATCAATTCGGCAAAATCAGCGGGTTTTTCAGAGGATTGAAACTGTAGTCGGGGGGTGGCTGATAGTCGCTGGCATTGAGGTGTTTAATGCGATCGGCAAACACTTCGTGGAAGCGTTCGAGTTGCTCGCAGAGCCAGCGGAAGTAGTCCTTCCAGGCGTCGCGTTCGGCTAGGTCCACCTCGGGCAAAATGCAGGCAATTGAGCAGAATTTGGGTGTAGCTGGGTGCCAATGCAGCGGCATCTCCATCTCTTCTTCGAGCTGCTCTTGCTCTTCTTCTAGTAAATAGAAGTGGGGTTGGGCATCTTCTCCCAAGAGCCGCAGTCCGGCCAAGCAGCACTGGCTGGCTTCATCGATCTGGGCATAGAGGCGAAATCCGGCCCGCCCAATGGCAAATTCCATCGTTGGCTGCGGCGTCGGTTCACCGGGTTTGACAATACTGCCGCGCCGCTCGAGCTGCTGGCATAGCCCGCTCCAAAACTCCAGATACTGCCGTTGGCTGTCGCTGAGGCCTTCTTCGGTGACTTTGCTGATGGTGCGCGTCCAGCCGTTGGGTTGGGAAACGACGTTGAATTTCGCCGCCATGGCTGACTCACCAATCTGCCACAGCTCGATCTCTAGGCCAAAGCAGTTGAACTCGTCATGGGTAACACGATTCAGCCAGTCGAGAGCGGCGCGATGTTCTGCCGAGAAGTGGCTCGACACCCAGATGATGCTGATTGCGTTTAGCCCTGCCGCTGCCGTCAAGAGCTGCCCAAGATGGGTGGCGTCCGTGGGGTTAAGCTGATTTTCGATCACCACCCAGCGGTCAGTAACTGTGTCACGACAGAGCAAATCGACCTGCAACGCCCCAACGCGCTGTTCTTCCGCCACGACTTCTAGCTCCATGCCGATGGTGTCGGCCAGCAGCTTCAGATTCTCGGCTTGAGCCAGCCAAGGCGTGAACTCGGTGTCTTCATCGTGCCAGTAGGCATCAGGCTCAATTTTTTCCAAACGTCCTAGGGTCGGTTTTATGGGTTGATCGGGCGGCATCAGCTCAAGGATCTTAAAAAAGGTCACCTACCGATCCTATAGCGATTTTTGCGGAGTAGTCGCCCCCTGTGCTGGCGGTAACACTACTCAACGCATCGCGCTCATGGTGGTCTTCCAGGATAGCTCTTTGCAGAGAATTTCCAGAGCCCGCTGCTCGGCTCCGGGAAACAGACTGCTATCTACCAGCTCCTTGAGAACCTGCTGGGTGAGCTGAGTAGCAAAACTGCCGCCAAACCGCAGCAAGTGGCTATAGTAGCAAAACTGTGGGCGTTTGCTTTCGTTGAGGTGAAAGTGATAGATCTCGTCCTGTGTCATCAAGAATGCCGGCGTATTCACAGGCACTACCACTCGGGGAATCCCGTGGATCCCGTAGGCGGCATTGCCCTGTCCGAGCAGCGCCCCGATCAGCACTACGCCCAGCAGCGTCCGGGTTTCGTTGATCAGGTCTGGCGTGAACAGCGGATCGGGTTCGCTCGACAGGCGGGGACCATTACTGAGAAACATGGGATTGAACAATTGCGAGTTGTAGATCAACCCCACCGCCCAATGCCGCTCCCCCGGATTCTCCAGCTTCACGAAACACCCAAAGCCATAGTCGTCGGCCTGGGGCGGATCATTGACGTCCATTTGGTCATCCAACTGCACAATGTAGTCACAGTGAGAGTTGGATTTGACGACTTTTCCCAGCCGCATACAGCATCTCCTCAGTACTCCGTGATCTCGTTAGTTCCTAAGCATAGCGCCAGTGGCCCAATTTACTGCCTAAAAACGCTATTTCTGTCCACAATTAGTGTCTGTGAGCACCCAGACAAGGGAAACTCCTCTATGGCGATCACCCTCCGCCTCTTCCAACCCCAGGACGCCGCTGCAATTGCCCAGCTCTTCCACGACACCGTGCGTACCATCAATCGCCGCGATTACTCGGCTGAACAAGTGGCCGCTTGGGCACCCGATGACTTGAACTTCCGTGACTGGGCAACGGTTTGCGCTCAACGCTGGACCTACGTGGCGGAAACAGCAGGCCGAATTGTCGGCTTTGCAGAATTAGAGCCTCATGGACACATCGACTGCTTCTACTGTCACAAGGATTTTCAAGGGCGGGGTATTGGGCGTCGGCTCTACGAGGCGATTGAAGCGAAAGCACAGGAGTTGGAACTGCGGCAGCTTGATGTCGAAGCCAGTATTACCGCTAAGCCCTTCTTTCAGCGACTCGGGTTTGTCGTCGTGACGCCGCAGCGGGTGACTCGTCGCGGACAGACATTTACACAGACATTTACAAATTATGTGATGACAAAACGCATTTGAGGTTGCAGTCCTGCTCGCCTTCATCAAGCTAGTTTTTGGTCAATTCACTGGCTAGCTTCTCTCCTAGATTTTCAGCTCACCATTCCTGACTTCATGAGCGATCTCTCATCGAAGCCTCAGAATCATGAAAGCGGTCTCATCAATTCTTTAAGCCCAATTCACATAGATCTGAGACTCTATTAATCAAGGCTTCATAGTCATCGAATTGCCATGAACGCATCGTCGGATCGTGATTCGAGTCGTTATTCAAGGGAAGGGATAGCTCCATGAACGTCTGTGTAGTGGGTACTGGATATGTCGGTCTCGTGACGGGTGTCTGTCTCGCCTTTGCCGGTCATCAGGTGATCTGTGTTGATAATAACGCCACGAAAGTTGCGTTGATGCAATCTGGGACATCTCCAATTTATGAACCTGGGCTGTCAGAGCTGATGCAGTCGACCATGCAGGCCGGACGGTTAGCGTTCACGAGCGATCTCGGCGCTGGAGTCAACCACGGAGACGTGATTTTTATTGCGGTAGGAACACCGCCGCTACCCACAGGTGAAAGTGATACTCGCTATGTGGAAGCGGTGGCTCGCGGCATTGGCACGCATCTGACGACAGGCTACAAAGTGATTGTGAATAAATCTACCGTACCGATTGGCTCTGGCGATTGGGTGCGGCGCTTAGTGCTTGACGAGCTAGCGACCCGGTCCGAGACCGTCACAGCGGAGTTTGACGTGGTGAGCAACCCCGAATTTCTGCGGGAAGGGTCCGCCATTTACGATACCTTTAACCCAGACCGGATTGTCTTGGGCAGCAGCAGCGAACAGGCAATTGCCCGGATGCGGGCGCTCTACGCTCCGATTATCCACCGTCGGTTTGCCGAGGATGCCTCGTTGCCGCCGGTTCCGGTGGTAGTCACCGACCTGAGTTCAGCCGAGACCATCAAATACGCGGCGAATGCCTTTTTGGCAACCAAGATCAGCTTTATCAACGAGATCGCGAATATTTGCGACCGGGTCGGTGCGGACGTAACGCAGGTAGCGAAAGGCATTGGTCTGGATTCCCGCATCGGCAGCCAGTTTTTGCAGGCGGGCATCGGCTGGGGCGGTTCCTGCTTCCCCAAAGATGTAGCGGCACTAATTCATACCGCCAATGACTATGGCTACTTTGCCGAACTGCTGCGGGCAACCGTCAGCACCAACCAGCGGCAGCGGCTTCTGGCAATTGAGAAGCTACAGCAGGTGCTCGGCATCCTCAAGGGTAAAACCATTGGTCTATTGGGACTGACCTTCAAGCCCGACACTGACGATCTGCGCGACACCCCAGCCTTGGACCTAATTGCCCAACTCCATCGCCTAGGAGCCAAGGTCAAAGCCTACGACCCCCTCTATGTCGATGGTCACGAGTCCCAAGTGCTGCCCGAAGCGGTGACACTGACGACAACTCCCCAACAGCTGGCCGACGGATGCGATGCTCTCGTTCTCGTTACGGCCTGGCAGCTATTCCAGACCCTCGACTATCGCCAGCTCGCTGATCAGATGCAGAGCGCCATTTTGATCGACGGTCGCAACGCGCTTGATCCGACGGCTATGGCTGCGGCCGGATTCTACTATGTCGGAATTGGTCGCCCCAGTCTGGGTTCGCTCCCCGAGCGGTCTTACTCGCGTATTCCGCAGGCAGCCTAAGACAAACCCATCTTTGTGCATATCTTCATACAGATATGTGCACATATCTGATTTGTCTCATCCGCATCTTCACACTTGCATCGGAGAGGTGCTTTCATGAAATTGCTTGTTTATTCCCACGATGCATTCGGGCTAGGAAATATTCGCCGTATGTTGGCAATCTGCCAATATTTAATCAAGGTATATCCAGACGCATCAATTCTGGTAGTTTCCGGTTCTCCCGCATTGCATAGTTTGCGCCTCCCGCCCGGATTAGACTACATCAAGCTTCCTTGCCTAGAGCGCGATCAGTCTGGCACCGTTTCCACTAAATACCTCGATACGGATCTGGAAGAAGCCGTACAGCTACGCTCGGATCTGATTCTGGCAACGGTGAAGCACTTTCAGCCCGATTTGATATTAGTGGACAAAAAGCCAGACGGCTTGCAGCAAGAGCTGCAGGCAACCCTCAGCTATTTGCAGTTTCATCAGCCCGACACCAAGCGAGTATTGCTGCTGCGCGATATTCTGGACCGCCCCGAGGCGACGATTGCTCAGTGGCAGCGGCACGGCTACTACGACATTATTGCCGAGCAGTACGATGAAGTCTGGGTGGTGGGGCTACCCGAGCTGTTTGATGTCCGCCGCGAGTACCAGTTTCCACCTGCCGTAGCTCAGAAAACTCGCTTTTGCGGCTACATTCGCCGCGAGCCGGGGTGCAAACCGCGTTCGGTACTGCGGCAGGAGTTGCAGCTTCAGCCCGATCAGGCGCTCGTTCTAGTGACACCTGGCGGTGGAGCCGATGGCTACTGTTTGGTGGATACCTATCTACAGGCACTAGAGCAATTCCGCGAAGCCCCGGTGCAGCCTGCCCGCTCGATCATCATCTCAGGACCCGAAATGCCGGACGAGCATCGCCAAGAGCTGCGGCAGCGCATGCAGAGCCTGCCAACGGTCGAGTTGCTCGAATTCAGCGATGACCTAGTCAGCTACATGGATGCTGCCGATGTGGTGGTCTCGATGGGCGGCTACAACACAGTTGGCGAAATTCTGTCTTTGCAAAAGCGGGGGATTGTAGTGCCGCGAATTCAGCCGGTTGAGGAGCAATGGATTCGGGCAGAGCGGATGGCGAAGATGGGTCTATTTCAGGCAATTCATCCAGATGACCTGACCCCCAAACGGCTGATGCGGGCGTTGCAAACCGAATTGCAGCATCAGGACGCCCGGACAGGATCTCAACTCGATATGAATGCCCTGCCTCGCATTGCGGATTATCTATCTCGTTTGATTGCTCCGCGAACTTGCAGAACAATGCAAAAGTTCTGCTCTTTGCCTTATCCTTCCAAAATATTCTCTCTCATTCCTCAGTTGGCGGCAGCAGAATGCTAGATCATACAGCTCAGGTGCTCTTCAGAAATTCTTGATCTCGGCGGTTTGGTTCAAGGTGAATATTCAAGATGAATAGTTCGCACCGTTCAGGACAATGCTCAGAACAATTAGAGGACTTTTGTCATGCCACGTCTCTTGTTTTACTGCCAGCACATCCTTGGCATTGGACATCTTGTCCGCAGCATGGAAATTGTGCGCGGATTGATTAACGACTTCGAGATTTTCTTCATCAACGGCGGCGAAGTCGTAGAAGAGTTTGACGTGCCCGCTGGTATTCACCTGATCAATATTCCGCCGATTAAAACTGACAGCGAGTTCCGCGAGCTGCAAATTCCCACCGGATTTGACAGCGTAGAGCAGGTGTTGGAGCATCGCCGGGATCTGCTGCTGCACACCTTCGAGCAGGTTCAGCCAACTGTGCTGATAGTGGAGCTATTCCCCTTTGGACGCCGCCGCTTCTCGGCCGAGCTGATTCCCCTGCTGGAGCGAGCCAAGGCAGCCAATACCCAGGTCGTGTGCAGTCTCCGCGATATTGTCG
The DNA here is from genome assembly GCA_015272325.1 of Synechococcales cyanobacterium C42_A2020_086. Taxonomy (GTDB): domain Bacteria; phylum Cyanobacteriota; class Cyanobacteriia; order Elainellales; family Elainellaceae; genus JACYLU01. Next base: position 71,176 of record JACYLU010000006.1, read on the forward strand.
TCACTAAGCAAGACCGCGCCCGCCACGAGGAGAAAATCTGCCGCCTAATGAATCAATATTTCGATCTGCTGTTGATCCACGGCGACCCGCAGTTCATGCCTTTGGAAACCAGCTTTTCGCGGGTGCAAGATCTCAACTGCCCGGTGCACTACACTGGCTACGTCGTCCAAACTGAATCTGCTGTTCCCAATTTGGCTTCGCCACAACCGCTTATTGTGACGAGCGTGGGCGGTGGCCGCTTTGGGCACGAATTGCTCGACTGTGTCGCTCAAGCTAGCGTGCTGTTAGAAGATCGGATTCCGCACCAGATTCAAATCTTCACCGGACCGTTTGCGCCAGAGCCGGTATATCAGGAGCTGCAAGCTCTTGCCTCAGAGCAACGCAACCTCATCGTAGAGCGCTTTACGCCCCATCTGCTGCACTACATGCGGCACGCCGATTTATCAATCAGCATGGCGGGCTACAACACCACAATGAATGTGCTGACGACGGGCGTGCGGGCGATGTTGCTGCCCTTTACCGGCAATGACGATCAAGAGCAGCGCCTCCGCTCCGAGCGGTTGCAAGAACTGGGGATAGTGAGTGTCATCCAGCGAGAGGAACTCCACCCCGAGCGCTTCGCTGAGAAGGTGATCGCCTGTTTGCAGCAGCAGCCGGTATCGATGCGGTTCGATATGCAGGGCGTGGAGAACACGGCGCGGTTCGTGCGCCAGCTTGCTCAGTGTCAGTCGGTGGCGGCATAAATCTGGGTTCCAGTTAAGAGGTATAACTCCAATGAAAAAGGTGATGTTCTACTGTCAATATCTGGCGGGCATGGGGCATCTGGTGCGCAGCACCGAGATCATCCGCAGCTTGGTGAACAAGTTCCAGGTGTGCTTCGTTAATGGCGGTCAGCCGATTCCTGACTTTGAAATGCCGGCTGCCGTGCAGCAGGTTCATCTGCCGCCGATTCGAGAGGAGAACGGTCAGCTGGAGTCTGTGGACCCGTCGCAATCGATCAGAGCGGTGAAGGAGCAGCGCAAACAGAAGCTGCTAGAGGCCTTTGAGCAGTTTCAGCCCGACGGATTGATGATCGAGTGTTTCCCCTTCAGCAAGCACAAGCTGAAATTTGAGCTAATTCCCCTGCTCGATCGCGCTAAGGCTCCCCAATCCGCGACGCAACTCGCCCCCAAAATCATTTGCAGCCTGCGGGATTTGATCATGACTCAGACGCGGTCTGCCGAGATGTGGGCCAGACGGCACCGCCACGTCTGCGAGCTGATTGATCAGTATTTCGATCTGGTGCTGGTGCATGGCGACCCCACCGTGCAGCGATTGGATGAGCAGTTTCCCTATGTCGATCAGCTCGCCTGCGAGGTCTACTATACCGGCTATGTTGCCCAGTCTCCACCTCGGCAAACACCCCTCAGCCCTGAGGATGCGGCCGCGCTACAATCTCCGGCGATGATTGTTGCGAGTGCTGGCGGTGGTCGATTTGGATACGAGCTGCTGCATGCGGTTGTGAAGGCCAGCGCCATTCTGGAACCCGAGATTCCCCATCGGTTTTATCTCTTTACCGGACCGTTTATGCCCGAGGAACAGGTAACCGCTCTCCAGGCTGCGGCTGTTGGCAACCCCAATCTGGTGATTCGGCGCTACACCCCGCATCTGCTCAACTATCTGCAGCATGCCGATCTGTCAATTAGCTTGGGTGGCTACAACACCACAATGAACATCCTTAGAACTGGCGTCCGGTCGCTGATTTTTCCGGCTGCCTCGGAGGAGCAAACCGGCGAGCAAACCCTGCGGGCCGAAAAACTGGCGCAGCAGGGCGTGCTTGACCTCCTAACTAACGACGATTTGCAACCCGAGCGATTAGCGGCGGCCGTGTTGCGGGTGTTGCAGCGTCCATCCGTTGCCCACACCTTTGACCTCAACGGTGCAGAGCAGTCTGCCGCTCGGCTCAAGGAACTGCTCTACGGCACAACCTTGGCTGCCCGGTCGTGAATGCTCCCTGAACACTGCCTGGAAATTCATGATGAATTCAAAAGATATTCGGGAGGAATGATCATGTCAAATCCGAAAGTTGTCCTGATTGTGGGACCGCGCGAGCGTTTCAGCTCCACCCAAACCTCGCTGGAAAGCATTTATAACGATACTGACTATCCCTTTGATTTAATCTATGTGGATGTCTGCTCTCCGGCTCCGATTCGCCGCTATCTGGAAGAGCAGTCCCGTCTAAAACAGTTCACCTTGCTGCACACCGACGATTATGTGTCGCCCACGCAGGCCAAAAATGTGGGGCTACGGCATGTGCTCAGTCATGCTAAAGACCAATATCAGTATGTGGTGTTCATCGAGAATGACGTGATCGTCAAGCGGGGCTGGCTGACAAAACTCGTGGAATGTGCCGAGGAGACAGGTGCGGCGGTGGTGGGTCCCCTGACCTGTATTGGCAAACCGGCACATCAGGTGATTCACAATGCCGGCGGCAAATCCTACATCACCACCGAGATCAAAAACGGGCAGACTCGTCGCTATATTTACCAAAGCGCCGCCCTGACCGGCAAAGCGGTGACCGACGTGGCCGACAAACTGCGCCGCAAAAAAACCGACTATGTCGAGTTCCACTGTATGCTGGTGCGGACGCAGATCTTTGACCAAATCGGGCTGCTCGATGAAGGCATGCTAGCTACCCGCGAACACATCGACTTCTGCTTCATGGTAACGCAGGCTGGGGGCAGCATCTACAGCGAACGGCAAGCTATCGTCACAACCGATACCATCGGCATCGAGACGAATCAAGCGGGGTTAGTGAACTGGTTTGGTGACGTGCAGCTCCCCGATTTCAAGTGGTTCGACCTGCCCTACTTCATGCTGCGCTGGAACGATGCCTGGGATTTGGCCAGCTTGCACCACCTGCGCCAAAAGTGGAATCTCACCGAAGATGAGTATTTCCAAAAGCGCTACAAAAAAGTGGGCGCTCGCCGCCATGAGCTGCTGATCAAACCGATTGTACGGCGTCTCACCTTTGGCAAAGGCAGCCCGTGGCTGGAAAATCTGCTGATCGCCATCGAACGCCCGATCAACCGCTACATGTACCACCGCTATTTGCAGCGTCAGTCCAAAGCGCCCCGGCAGTGGGTGCAATCCCTCGATTAGGTGACTCTGCCATCGCACAATCCATCTGTTTAATAGAGCAACAACCATCATGAAACTCAAGGTTTGTATTACAGCGCTGGAATTTCCGCCTGATGTCGGAGGAGTTGGCGAATCAGTTCACCGCATCGCTCAGATGTTGATTCAGCTCGGCTATGAGGTCCATGTTGTGGTCTTTCGAGCTATCTTTCGCGAGGAGCGTGAGAAGGCATTAGCAGGGGAATATCGCCGAGCAGGTTGTCAGACAAGCGAGCAGAATGGCGTGATTGTGCATCGGTTGCATCCCGCGATTCGTTCTAGCATTGCCAAAGAGCAAGATTACCTTAGTGATTTGTATGATCAGCTCAGTATCTTACAGCGTCGCTACCGCTTTGATCTGCTGCACGCTTTTTTTATCAACGAAATGGGGTTTCTCACCACTCTGCTCGGCAAAGAGAACGGCGTGCCGGTAATCAACAGCGTCCGAGGAGCAGATCTGCACAAGCATATCTTTAGCCCGCCACAGCAGAGTCAGATCACCTGGACGCTGGCAAACTCCGCCTGGACCACCTTCGTCAGCCGCGACCTGATGAAGCGGGCCCGCGCCTTGGTGCCCGAAATCGAGTCTCGCTCCTCGGCATTCTGGAACTCCATTGCCCCGATTGCCTTCGATCAGCTACCCATCCCAGCTCTGGTGGATCAGCTCCACGGCACGGTGATTGGTTCTGTCGGCAGCTTCCGCGACAAAAAAGGCGTGGAATACCTGCTTGATGCCTGCCAAACGCTGGGCGATCTGGACTTTACGCTGCTGTTTGTGGGCGATTTTGTCGGCAAGGAAAGTGACTACTGGCAGCAAGAACTGCACGCCAGCGGACTGGCAGACCGGGTGCTAATTACCGGCAAAATTAGCCGCGCCGAAGCCCTAGCCTACCTGCCACATATGGATATCTTCGCGATTCCCTCGATTCACGATGGCTGCCCCAACGCTCTGCTAGAAGCGATGCTGGCCGCCCGTGCCATTGTTGGTACCCATGTCGATGCCATTGGCGAAATTTTGGAAGACGGCGTCAACGGTTTCGTGATCAATCCTTTCTCCAGCATCGAGCTAGCGGATGCCATTCAGCGGCTCAGCCAGCAGCCGGATCTGCGGCAGCAGTTGGGAATAGCCGCCCGCAACAAGGTGCTGACCCAGCTTGCTCCAGCAGTGGAACAGCAGCAGTGGCAGCAGGTTTATGACCAAGTGCTGCATGCGGCTAAACCCCTGAAATTGCATGTCTAGGATTGCTGAAATACCTGTCTTGGAAGCATATGACCATGATTACTTCAGAAATTACTCCACAAATCGATCCAGATATTCTAGAAGCGAATTCGTCCATTCATCCAGACGTCACTATTGTCGTTGTCCCTCGCGAGCGGTTTCAGTTTGCTCAAGAATCCCTCGAAAGCCTCTACGAGCATACCTCGATGCCATTTCGCCTAGTTTACGTGGACAACAACTCACCGGCCAAACTACGCCAGTATCTGGCAGCACAATCCATTGAAAAAGGCTTTCAGTTGATTCGTTCGCAGCACTTTCTCTCGCCGAACCAAGCCCGCAATTTGGGACTGGCGCAGGTGCAGAGCAAATACGTGGTGTTTGTCGATAATGACGTGATTTTTTCGCCGGGCTGGCTGGAAGCTCTGGTGGCCTGTACCGAAGAAACTGGAGCTACGGTGGTTGGCTCGCTGGTTTGCCAATATCGTCCGCTGCATACAATCGTCCACTGTGCGGGGGGCGAGTACATGCCGCCGGACGAATATGCCAAATTCATCCAAGGTGAGCCAGCCCTGCCGCCCGAGACAGGAGGCAAATGGCGCATCCAGGAAAAAACCCACTTCCAAAATCGGAAAATAGCCGAGGTGCGCGAGCATCTGAAGCGGCAGCCCACGGGTTTTGTGGAGTTTCATACCATGCTGGTGCGGCGAGAGATTTTTGACCAGATTGGTCCCCTCGACGAAGGCTTCTCCTGCACGAAAGAGTATCTCGACTTTTGCATGCTGGTCGTGCGGGCGGGTGGCTCCGTCTACCTGGAACCGACGTCGGTGGTTACCTTTCTTACCCATCCCCCGGCTCCTGCGCTGCACTGGTCCGATTTGCCCTACTTCATGGTGCGCTGGAGTGATGCCTGGGAGCGCGACAGTTTGCTGCACTTCCAGCAGAAATGGGATCTCGTGGATAGCAAATACTTCCTCAAGCGCTTCAAAAAACTTGGCCGCCGCCGCCGCGAAGAAATGATCCATCCTCTGGTGGAGCGTTTTAGCTTCCTAGGGACAACAAGCCGCAAATGGCTGGAGAAACGCCTCGTTGCCTTGGAGAAGCAGCTGAACCGCTGGGTCTCTGCCACACTGGGCGGCACAGCATCCCCGTCGCAATCCGGTTAGCAGTTTCCCAATTACACATTAATCACACAAGAATTACACCGGAGAACAACATGCGTTATCGCCCGTTAGGAACTACTGGCTTCAACGTTTCCGCTATCGGCATGGGCACCTGGAACATTGGTAACCAGTGGGGCGAAATCGATGAGACGACGGCCTTGGCGACCGTTCGCAGCGCGGTCGATCACGGCATCAATCTGTTTGACACGGCAGAGTCCTACGGTATTCCCGCTGGACTATCGGAAGAGCGGCTCGGCAAAGCGCTGCAAGGCATTCGCGACCGGGTACACATTGTTAGTAAGATCGGGCGCTGGGGCAGACGGTCCGGGCAACTGGTGCCCATGACAACCGTGGATATGGTGCGACTTTGCGTTCATGCCTGCCTCTACCGGCTGCGCACCGACTACATTGACGTCATGCTCTGCCACGACGGCAAGATCGAAGATCCTAGCGTTTATCTGGAAGGGTTTGAAGTTCTGAAAGCGCAGGGGCTGATCCGCGCCTATGGTATTTCCACCGACAAGCTCAGCGTTCTGAAGCGCTTCAACGCTTATGGCACTTGCCGTGTTGTCGAAGTCGATTATTCGCTGCTGAATCGCAAGCCGGAAGCAGAGTTTTTGCCTTACTGTCAGGAACACGGCATTGCGGTATTGGCGCGCGGGCCCCTGCACAAGGGCCTCCTCTCCGGCAAATACACATCCGATACGGTGTTTACCGATACCGTGCGCTCCGAGTGGTACCTCGACGACAGTCGCCGCGACAAGCTAGCCGCTAATTTTGCTAAAGTCGAGCGCCTCAAGACCCTGCTGCCCCCCGGTGAAGCGATGATTTCGGCCGCACTGCGGTTTGTTACGTCCCATGCGGTGCAGCCAGTCGCCATTGCCGGGGCAAAATCTCCCGAGCAGGTGGCCATGAATGCTAGCGCAGGCAACGGGGAGCTATCGGCAGCAGAGCGGCAGACCTTGATTCAAACAATGGCAGCACCTCAACCGGCGGCCGTTTCGTGAGGTGCTATGCCTTTTCATGAGGGAGTTCTCATTCAGGGTTCATCGTGGGTTCATTGCCACCCAAGACACTTGAGGCATGACACTTGAGAGACACTTGAGAGGGAGCACCCATTCTCTAGAGCCATGAAACATACTGCCAGTCTCAAAGAGACATTGCCGAGCATGGGTCGCATTCTGCGGCGCTTTGCTCCTCAGATTCAGAAACAGCGTTCCCTGCTGATTGGGGCGTTTCTAGCGCTGATGGCAGAAACCTTGCTGCGCCTGCTGGAACCCTGGCCGCTGAAAATTATTTTCGATTCGATTTTGCTGCCAGGGGTTAATCGTCCCGCTATCGTGCTGCCTGGAATTGGATCGGTGTCTCCACTGGTGCTGCTATCGCTGCTGACGGTTGGCTCGATTGGGTTAGCGGTGCTGCGAGGAGCGGCCGCCTACTCTAGCGCGGCGGGCATGGCGGTGGCAGCGTCGCGGGTCATGGCGGAAGTGCGGGGCGACCTCTATAGCCATTTGCAGCGGCTCTCCCTTTCCTTTCACAATCAAGCCAAAACCGGCGACCTGATTGCCCGCGTTACCCAAGACATTACCCGCCTGCGGGAAGTGACGGTGATGGCGCTGCTGCCGCTGCTGGCTAGTTCCCTAACGCTGCTGGGCATGGTGGGCGTCATGTTCTGGCTGCACTGGGAGATGGCTCTGATTGCCCTAGGCATTTTTCCGCTGTTTGTATTGACCACAACCCGTGCTACTCGCCGCATCCGGGAAGTTGTGCGCCGTCAGCGCCGCCGCGAAGGAGCTATGGCCGCCACGGCCGCTGAAGCCATGGGGGCAATTAAAGTCGTGCAGGCCCTATCGCTGCAATCGATGCTAGAGAGCACGTTCTTCAGCCACAACCGCGAGAGTCTGCAAGAAGATGCCGAAGCCCAAAAGCTCAGCGCTGGCTTGGAACGCACGATGGAAGTATTGGTCACTGTAGCGGTGGCGCTGGTGCTCTGGAAAGGCGTACAGTTGGTGCTACAAGGCTCGGTGACGCCCGGTGAACTGCTGGTGTTCATCACCTATCTCAAGACTGCCTTCAAACCGATTCGGCAGTTGGCGAAATACACCGGACAGATTGCCAAAGCCACAGCATCCGGAGAGCGGATTATTGACGTGCTGGATCAAATCCCTGACATCCGCGATACCCGAGGCGCACTGACTGCTCCGCCTTTTCGGGGAGCCGTCTGGTTCGAGCAGGTCAGCTTTGCCTACGATAGCGGCTCCAGCATTTTGCGCAACGTTACCTTTGCCGTGCAGCCTGGCGAGCATGTCGCCTTGGTCGGGCCCTCGGGCAGCGGCAAATCTACCCTAGTGAGCCTGCTGCTGCGCTTCTATGATCCCCTCGAAGGGCGCATTTTAATCGACGGACATGATCTGCGAGAATATAAAATCGATTCTCTGCGGCGTCAAATTAGCGTGGTCTTGCAAGACAGCATTCTCTTTGCCGCCAGCGTTCGCGAAAACATTGCCTATGGTAATCTCGACGCCAGCAATGCCGAGATCGAAGCTGCTGCTCGTTTAGCCAACGCCCATGAGTTTATTTGCAATCTTCCTCAAGGCTACGATACGCTGCTCGGCGAACGAGGAGCTACCCTCTCCGGCGGCCAACGCCAGCGAATTGCCATTGCCCGTGCCGCCATCCGTCGTGCTCCCATCGTGATTCTAGACGAGCCGACGACCGGACTCGATAACCACAGTGAACAAGTCGTCAACGATGCCCTGCGTCGCCTCACCCGTGGCTGCACCACCTTCACGATTTCCCACAACCTCCATGCTGTCGAGCAGGTCGATCGCATTCTCTACATCGAAAACGGGCGCGTGCTGGAGCAAGGAACTCATACAGAGCTGCTGGCTCTGAACGGCCGCTACGCCAAGCTCTATCAGCTTCAGTCCAACGTCCGCTCGATCCACAGCAAGCGATCCGGGGAGAATACCGTCCTTCCAGCTTAAACTTGGGCACGGTAGAAAACTTGGATTCTTCAGCAGCGTCAAGCGCTAGAAGAGCTGCAACGCAGTCTGTATAGCTTTTGTGAAAGCAGCAGTCTGGCAACATACAGCCTTTTTCCAGCTAGTCAGGTATGACTGAACCTTGAGAACACAGGGCTTAAGCCCCTTGCTCTACTCGAAGCAGAGTGAAAAATGCTGTAGCTTTAGACTGCTGCACCATTCAGCTCAGCCAATCTATTCAGGGTGATCAACCTTGAAGTAGTCTGCTTTCAACATCGCTAGACCGTCAGTTGTCACTTGCGCATTTTTGCAAGTAACTAGCGCCGCACCTGTTGATGAAACATCACTTGAATGCTCAATTTCTCCGAGCAGGTAGTCGGGCATAATCCGATTGAGCTGCTCGATCAACAGCTCACGACTAACGGACTCACCTTCAAAATCCTCTGCAAAAAAACTGATATCGTGGGGGTGGTCACCACTGTGCTTGACTTTGTTGAGCATAGTGTAAACCACTTGATGATTCAAGCGATCGGCAGGGGTCATATCAGTAGACATAGTTCACTCCTTTCAGAAATAGCAACAGAACAGGAATAGAGCAAAATTGCCGTAAAACCAGATCAGCTATCCGCTTTCAGTCTCGGGTGGAATAGCTCGTGATACCCTCAAAAACGCCGCGCAGTGCCGCAATGGCATCTTGCGTCCTTGCCCAAACACCTTGGTCAGGATCTTGTCCAGTTAACTCTCGTGTTCCCAGGATTTCCATGACGCCTTTCAATTGCTCTTGGTGGGCACGATTGGTAAAGTTTACCTGATTGAGCGGTCCAATTGCTTCTTTGACATCATCACCAACGACCTGTGCCGCTTTGTGGATAATCAACCCAGTCATGACAGCTTGGTGCTTAATCCGTTCGTGAGCAGCTGTTTTCTGATAAAGCGACAGCGTATCTCCTGCCATCAACTGATGTACTTGCTCAATATACTGTCTGATGGTTTCCCGTGGCTGCACAACGCCGCCATTGAATCGGTTGATCACGGCATCAATAGTCTGCAAGTTTTTCTGATCGTCACTGAGAAAGTCGTTGAATCGCTTCTGAATTTCATTGTCGCTGCTGACTGCGGGCATCAGTGCTCGTTCCGTTTCAATCAGCAATTCCTGAAGCGCCTTCAAATCTGCAAGTTCAGTTGCAATTGCCTGTCGCTTGCTGTCTTCGAGCATCACCATAGTTGACTCCTCCAGTGTTGGAGTTAGCTTGAATTCAGTTTTAGCCTCCCATGAAGACTAAACTACCAAATCACTCTTGAGATATATTTTCATTAGTGATAGAGTGCTGATCAACAAGTTAAAGCGTCAAGCACAGTATGTAAGCAGAGTGAAAGACGTTAGGCAGGCTCAAAACCGCCAATTTATGAATTTTACAGGCGGCTTCTCTCACCGCCGCAACTTCTTTCAACGAATCTCAACACTCGAACTGTGGCGACAACTGTGGAGCCAGACCATTCACTATTGAAATAGATTTTCATTTACTTTTCAAATGGATAGACTTATCAGAATAACTGATTCAGATTGACTGATTTAGTCAAATGTAGTTAGTCAAATGTACAAAGAGTGCAGCACATTGCCTCTGTACTGCTGATGGCTGGATTTTATCTTGAACAGCCAGGGAGTAGGGATGGAAATTTCCCCAATACTGGACAGTTCTACGCTCAAGCAGGAACCATTTATGTCTACAGTGAACGTTATATCCAAAACGGCTGTACTAGAAACTTCAATACCTGAGGTCATCTGGTTAAATACGAGTTTTGCTTTGCAGTGCTTTGCTCAACCGTTGCTTGAGCAGCTCTCAGAACAAGCCAACGTCACCCAGTGGCAGTATCACCCACAGCTCGATGAAGACTGCTCGCTAGAACAGGCCATTCTTCGACTGCACGACTATCTCAAGACGCTGCCCCACCCTGCTCATTTGATCGGGCACAGCACCAGCGGCTTGCTAGGGCTACTTTACGCTCGCGTCTATCCCGAGCAGGTAAAATCTCTGTCGCTTTTGGCGGTAGGGGTGGATATTGCAGTTGACTGGCAGTTTCTCTACTACCAGCATCGCTGGCAACTCAGTCCGGATGAACTGCTGTCGTCAATGGTATATAACCTGTTTGGCTATCAAAATCAGCGTAATCTAGATTGCCTTATTACATTGCTCAAGCATGATCTGATCTACTCGCTCTCGCCCCATTCGCTATTTCGGCAAGTGCATTTATTACCCTATGAAGTAGCGATTCCACTGCTAGTCTGCGGCAGTCAGGATGACATTGTGGTCGATGATCAGGACTTGCAAGCTTGGGGCGCCTTTCTCAAACCGGGCGATCGGCTGTGGTCTTGTCTCGACGGTGGGCACTTCTTCCATTGTTCTCAGGCTCCCGCGCTAGCCGAACAGCTTGTCGATTTTTGGCAAGACAGCAAGCACTCGCAATTGGGAGCACCCCTAACCTCTGCTGTAATTTCATGAACAGGATCTCGGTCTAGCTGGGTGCTGGTCAAGAAAGGTTAGGTCGCAGAATTGTTTGCTAGTCCGTGGATTAACGTTTGTGCTGAGAATTTCAGAAATTCTGTCAACGCTTCTCCTGGCGTGATCTGCAATTTATGATCCAGCGCCAGCATCGATTGCCCATGCACCAGTGACCAAGCAACTCGCGCCACATTGACCGGATCAGCCGGACGAAAAATTCCAGCCATTTGACCTTCCCTGATCGTGTTCACCAGCACCATAAAGGACTGGTGGGCAGCTTCGGCTAAGGCAGAATTCTGGTCGAAATTGCAGCGGTAGTCCCCAAACATCAGGCGGTAGTGAGCTGGATGGGCTAACGCAAAATTGACATAGGCAATCCCGATCGCTTCTAAGCGCTGAGGTGATCCTGGTGGAACGACCTGTTGAGCTGATTCCATCTCGGCTCGCAACGCCTGAAATCCTTGTTCTGCAACTGCTGCCAATAGAGCTTCTTTATCTGCAAAGTGGCGATAGGGAGCATTGTGAGAAACGCCAACCCGACGAGCCACATGACGCAGGGATAAATTGCTGATTCCTTCTTCGTGGATGAGGGCAATTGCCGCCTCAATCAGGCTTTGTCGGAGGTCTCCGTGGTGATAGGTGTTCTTTGCTGCCAACGCCGTAGGGTTCGTTCTGAGAGAGGGTTTACAAAAGTTTAACCCAAGTTGTTGACGCTGCCAACATAGCGGTCTCATCTTAAAGGCGACCGAAAGTTGACCGAGAAGCGGTAAGGTATGGATAGCTCCTGACCGTAAGCGTTATGAAAACCTTCTCTCTTCCCTCGGGACAACGCATACCCGTACTCGGCATGGGGACCTGGCAAATGGGTGAACGTTCGCGGCAGCGTCCGGCTGAAGTGGCTGCTCTACGGCGGGGGTTGGAACTCGGGCTAACCTTGATCGACACAGCCGAAATGTACGGCGAAGGGGGCGCTGAAGAAGTGATTGCCGAAGCCATTGCTGGACAGCGAGATGCTCTATTTCTGGTCAGCAAGGTCTATCCCCACAATGCCAGTCGCCAAGGCGTTATAGCCGCCTGCGAGCGGAGTCTGCGCCGCCTCAAGACCGATTATCTCAACCTCTATCTGCTGCACTGGCGCGGTTCGGTGCCGCTAGCAGAAACATTGGCAGCCTTTCAGGAATTGCAGCAGGCGGGCAAAATTCGCGACTACGGCGTCAGCAATTTTGATGTGGCAGATATGGAAGAAGCGGTTGTGCTGCCGGGAGGAGCCGCCATTGCCACAAATCAAGTGTTGTACAATCTGATGCGACGCGGTATCGAGTGGGATTTGCTGCCTTGGTGCCGCCAGCACCAGATGCCCATCATGGCTTACTCTCCTGTAGAGCAGGGGCGGCTGCTGCGTCAGCAAGCGCTGCAAACCTTGGCTTACGAGCGAGGCGTCACACCTGCTCAGTTAGCTGTCTCCTGGCTGCTGCACCAAGAGAACGTAATCGTCATTCCTAAAGCTAGCACGCTGCATCACGTCGAGCAGAACAGAGCCGCGCTCGATCTCCAGCTCAGCGGTGCGGATCTAGCCGCCCTTGACACTGCCTTTCCGCCGCCGCGTCGGCCGGTGCCACTGGAAATGCTGTAGCGCCGGAATTGGTCAGTCTCACCAGCTTATATCTAAAACAGACAGATGGAATGTACCCGCAAGGCTGTACGCATCACGTTTAATTCCACTCGATACAAGCTGTTCGATACAAGCTGTATCAACAGGTATAACAAGCGACAGATGTTTGACTAATCACCTCACCTGTATAAGGGTTCACAACTTCTTCGATACACTGTCCATCAGGTTGTTGAATGATTCGTTTGATAGTCCCATCGGGAAGAATAGTTTGACAGAGCACGTTGCTGCTAGATTGTTTTGCCCCCGGTACAGGTAACTCCGCAGCTAACGCAACATCTGACTGTAAATCACGTAATTTACGATGGGCAACCCATTGATAAATTGGCTTAGTCCCTTCCGCTTCTAACTTCAATAGTAAGTCACCTGTAATAGGGCAAACTGTCAATTCAATCACTTCCTGGCTAACAGTATTTACCACATAAGAACTGGACTGCTTATAACACTCAAAATTCTCTTCCCATAGCTCTTTTTGTTCAATTACTTGGTTGACTCTGTTAGAGGGAATATCATGTCTCAACGCCCATGCCCACTGTCCATATTGAGGAATCGCTCCAATTAAAGCAACTACAAGTGAAGAAGTTAGAACTTGATTCAACCAGCTCAATTTTCTTCTTGATTTAGAGTCATTGATCAATTCTGCTGACATAATACCCCCTGATCTTCTAATTTGAAAAGTAATTAAACTTGTAAGTTATTGAGCGAAATTCACTCAATCTTTTGAAACACTACAAATCCATTTGCGGGTATTTCAAGGTGGATATAACCATTGATAGAAGTCATGGTTTCGCCAAAATTACCAATATCTGATCCACCATAAATGATTGAATCACTGTTAAAGATTTCGTGCCATTGATGATCGCCAATTCGATCATTTTTGATGACATATTCACGGGTAAACGGATGATTATTGAGACTGGCGACAATCAACAATTCTTCACTTTCATCCCAGCGTCTAAAGGCAATTACTCGGTTTACATTATGAACATGAACGATATCGATATTGTGTGATCGCAGCCCTGAATGAGCATAGCGAAACCGAATCAGATCATGATAGAACTTAAACAGTTTTGCCCCATTCGTTGCTTTTTCACCCAACAAATCTTCTTTGTTATCGGAAAAATTCTGATAGCGGTAAGGCTTTTGAGCGCCGATCTCCTCACCCATTAAGAACATCGGAGTTCCGGCTGACAGCATTGCCATCCCAAACGCAAAGCGACAGCGAGCTTCCGCAAAGCGGCGAATTTCACCAGTCAATGGTGCGCCGTTTACCGCAGAGGCGATTGTTCGTCTAGAATAAATCTTGCGCCCCCCGTCCTCGTAATAGGAATTTCCAGCTTCATCATGGGATTCGTGATACACCACTTTCTTATGTCCTGTCCATGCCAACGCACCTGCAAAGCGATCCATTGCCAAGGGTTCATCACTGCCATATCCTGCTGTGGGAATCAGTTTGGCGTAATCAGTTCCCAATCGTGTATCCCCAATTAGATGATGGTAAAAATTAGCGTACCAAGTCGCATCAAATCCCAGTCCTCCTACGTCGGTTGATTCCGTAACTTTATCCCAATCTGAGTGATCTTCTGCAATTAGCACAACATTAGGTTGAATCAGCTTCATGGTGCGTGTCCATTCGCGCAGAAACTTCGCACCGAAAATATTGGCATCTTCGACCGACCGACCATCAGCGTGAAGCACATTGTATAGGTGAATAGACGTAGTTTGATCCACACGAAATCCATCAATATGAAATTCTTCGATTAACGCGGCCGCACTGCTGATAAACAGCTTACGCACCATTTCTTCATGAAAGCGAGGCGCATACCCTGTAGACCAATTATCGAGATATCCGCCGCTTAAATCAGCATAATCCGATGCCTTTCCCTCGTACCAGTAATAGATATTTCGTTCAGGAGCATTCGAGTCATATGTCCATTCTGCTCGTTCGCCATCAGGATTGTAATGGTTGTACACAACGTCGAGAATAACTGCGATACCATTACGGTGACATTCTCGAACGAAGTACTTAAGCTGATCGCGACCTCCAGCGCTATATTCTAGGGCAAAGTAATGGGATGTCTCATACCCCCAGTTCACCTTATCCCGAAACTCAGAGAGGGGCAGTAGTTCAATCGCATTTACACCTAATTCTACCCAATATGGCAGTAATTCCATTGCATCCTGAAAATTCCCTGGTCGGTTTTTGCCATAGCCCAGTGCGCCCAGATGGAGTTCGTAGATTACTAAATCTTCAACTCGTTTGGGAACAGGGCGATCGACATTGAACTCATCCTGCCAAAATGCCTCCTGAGGAATGAATTTCAGTTCAGGGAAGGATGCTTCTTGAAAGTGTTTTGTAACTGTATCAGGATCAATCACGACAGAACAGCTTTTTGTGCCGTCTAGTTCCGTATATTTGTCCAGATAATGCTGTCCTTTCGGATCAATATTGCCTTTGCCGATTTGACAGCGAGAGTATAAATCCGTGCGATAGGCAATTTGTCCATCGTCTTTGACAATACGAAACATATAGGGCTTGTGATCAAATTTAGTAAAATCCATTAGTTCCGGTGAAGTGGTGAGATCCGTTTGCCAAATCCCTTCCTCTGTGCGGAACATGGGAAAGGGTCCTAGCCTGGCATCTATGCCAAATCCATCGTCTGCAATGTAGCCATTATCACTGTTACCAAATACGACTTCTACACTACGGGCATGAGGGGCCCAAACTGCAAATTTCAGCGCAGGTACAGACTGACCTGGAAGGTAATACTTTTGAGCACCTAATCGTCGGCAGTGTGTTAAATAATATCGTTCTTGTTGAGGCTGGCTGTTATCAGAAGGGTGCAAAATAAAACTGCGGTATCGATCGCCGGAGTTGCGATCGCCAATTTCGGTCGGAATCCCCCATAAATCACGTCCCTGTGGGCTATCTAACACAACCCCCCAACGAAATTGATACCCAATTTGGGATACATCAAATTCAACGATCGCTGTAAAACTAGGACAATTATCTTCAGCTATGATTTGCTGCATAGGAACAGAATTCCATTGATCAGAGTAATAACCATTCTGATCCCAACTACCGATTAAGTGGACATTATCAAAAATATTTCTTCTTAATCCGGTGAAATAGGTAAATTGAACAGGAATAGTAACCATGATTCTGTTGAGTGAGATCAATATAAAGGGAGGAAAGTAGGAGCGAAGTGTGACCTTGTCAGGAGTCGGAAGTTTGCACCCTAAGTGCTTCGCTCCTACAAAAACCTTCAAAAACCTTGTGCTTAGCTAGGAGCCGGTGCTAGTAGTTTGTGCCAGTTTCTCAGATAGGTTTACCTGAAACAAAGGTGGACGATCTTGATCCATGTATCCCTGACTAATCTCAATGATGTTGCCATCCGGATCGGCAACCCAAACTGACCGCCAACCTGGAATAACGTCATCGAAGCTGAGTGGTCCTAAAGTAATCCGGGCAGCATTTCCCATTTCTGCCAGTTTGGTGTCTATATTGTCTACACGAAAGGCAATGTGGCGTAATCCAGGGTAAGGATAACCATCCTTGGTCGGTGGAAGTATAGGCGATTCTCCCTCAGCCTGGAACAGTTCTAGATACACCTCACCCAGTTTCAAAAATACAATTTGCCGATTGCCTAGGGGAACAACTCTGGCGCGTTGGAAGCCGAAATGTTGAGTGTAGAATGCTTCTGAAACGATCGGATCTCGACAGTTGATACCCACATGGGCAAAGGAAAGTGCGGTCATAAGGGCTTGCTCCTGCATTAAATTAAACAAGAGATTAAACAAAAGAATCAGGCGATCGAGCCATCGGCATATTGCACCATGCCTGCAAAGTGAATGGCGATCTTGCCGTCTCTTAAGACCCAGCTATCGGCAAACCGCATATTGGCTTCTCCCGTATCGGTTTGCATCTTGATCGCTTCAACAATCATCAATGTTTGTGGGTCGTCAGTTTCTGCCCAAAATGCTAGATCGACTTCTAATCCTTTAATTCCTAAAATGCCTTGGAAGTGTTCTCTAAGCTGTTTGTGCCCTTTGTAATAAAGGGGTTCTTTCATGAAGCTACTAATCAGCAATGCATCGTCTGTATACTGATTTAACAAGCCTTCAATGTCCTTGTCTAGAATCATTTGAATATGTGATTTATACATCTTCCCAAGAGGAGTATTAGGTGCTTTTCCCATAATCAACACCTCCTTATGACAAACCAACTGGATTGTATTTGTAGGGAAATTTGCGACGATGGTTGAGAATCTTGTATTCCACGTTGCCGAAGAGTAAGGCACGAGAATAGAAACCTGGTAATGCGGGGCTACCATACTCCAGCATCGGATAGGGATAAGGTCCTACTTCTGGTATCACAGAGGCAATCGCTGGACGAGTCACTTGATCGATCTGCTGCAATTCCTCATCAGTGAGGGTAAAGTCACAGGCTCCCAGATTTTCTTTAATCTGTTTAACGCTTCGTACCGCAGAGATAGGAATAGTAACCACAGGTTGCTGCATTAGCCAGCGCAACGCGACCTGAGATGGAGGTCTACCCATTTCATCGGCAAGTTTCACGAACTTCTCCATGATCGCCAAGTTGCGGGTTGTCGCGTCTGTCCACATCACAGGTTGATTAGGATCGAGCTGAGGAGCTAGACGATAAATTTCATTAGGATTTAGTGCTCCCCGGTTGTATTTTCCTGTAGCAATTCCGCCTCCCAACGGCGACCAGGCAACCATCGCCATATCCAGTGCATCTGCCATTGGCAAGAATTCGGGTTCACAAGACCGTTCGACCACACTCCACTCAATTTGCGTGGCAACGAAGGGCGACCAGCCATGACAATCGGCCATCGTGTTAGCGCGGGCAATCCACCAAGCTGGAAAATTAGAGATGCCAATGTAGAGAATCTTGCCTTGACGAACCAGATCGTCCAGTGCTCGCAGCATTTCATCAGCCGGAGTGGTGTGATCCTGAATATGTACCCAAAGTAGATCGATATAATCAGTATTTAGTCGTTTCAAGGAATTCTCAATCGATCGTACTAAATTCTTGCGATGATTCCCACAACCGTTCGGATCATCGAAGTTCGCGAACCCGTCAAACAGCGAGTATTTTGTGGCAACTACCAATCGATCGCGGTTGGGTTGAATAAACTCACCGAGAAATGTTTCAGACTGACTTTCCTGGTAGCGGTTGGATGTATCCAGAAAGTTTCCACCTGCTTCGGTGAAGGCATCAAAGATTTTGCGGCTTTCTTCTTTACCCACACCCACAGTTCCCCAATTCGTACCAAAGGTACTACAGCCGAGACAGATCTCGGATACCCGCAAACCACTTCTGCCTAACAGTTTGTATTTCATACTTTTCTCGCCTCACAATTCTTACCTGACAATTTTGCTAAAGCCTAGCCGATCTATCGTAATAGCTTAGATAGTCAACTGTGTACGTCAAAATAACAGGTTGATTACTGATAGACGATCGCACCACTTCCCAGGTTTGATACGCATCGAGGATAATGCGTTCACTACGGGGGGCTGGCGGAATCCAGCGGCTGGCCTCCCATTTAACAATGACTTTGACTTCAGTGCAATCGGCTTTAGGAATCAATTTAATGTCTTTAACAGTATGAACCTCATCAAAGAAAAGATTAATCACTCGCTCATACCATTGCTGAACTCCCTGCAATCCTTCCACTGTCATTTCTGGAAAGATCATTCTCAGTCCATCTTCGACTAACAAAGGCGTTAATTCTTCCAATGGAGCATGAACGTCGAGCTTATGATACCAAGTTGTTACGAGATCTCGTATCTCCGCTTCGGTAATTGATTTGAGTTCATTTTCGGCTGATTTTGTATTCATGATTCAATTCCCATGATTGAGCTTAAACCATTGATCATTGCATGGGCTTAATGAAAATTGATCCGGTTGGGCGAGGTCTACCATCTGCATCCACACCTCCGTTCTCTTGTCGTGCTGCATCCGGTAGACGGAAATCAGACAAAGTTCCCAGCAATTCTCCATTGGCGTTGTATCGTGCAATTTGACCTGCCACAGGCTCGCTAATGTAAATCGTGCCGTCTGTATCTACTGTCAGTCCTCCTGCATTGCCAATCCCAATCTCGAATTGATTGATCAATGTGGGCTGTTGTCGAACTCCATTTGGATCGCCTTGTCCAGTTTCAGGATTGACAATCAATGGATGCACATTGGGAATTTCATAGATTAAGAGGCGGCTTTGGCGATCGGGCGCAAGAGGTTGACCCGTAGCCGGATCAACTAATGAAGCCGGATCATCACCGACATAAAGGCGCCCATCGGGACCGACATCTAGAGCCGCGACAAAATCGAGCGGTTGTTCTAATGTGCCAATTAAACGAGTTTCCAAAACACCATCCGGACGATAGACCCGTACTTCAGCCGTTCCTAGCGTAGGTTGTTCTAGCGGTGGATTAAATCCAATGTATAGTCGTCCATCCGGACCGAAGGCGAGATCGGTAAACCGAACGTCTTCTTCATCGGTAAGTTGAACGACAACACCCTCATTTTGTGAGGTATCGGGATCATCCAGAAACTCTCCGGTGTAACCGTCAAATCGCAGTACACGCTTGTTTCTCAAGTCAGTTAAATAGACGTTATTATCAGGCCCTACAGTAATTCCGGCTGGAAAATTTAATCCTTCATTCTCAGTTGTATTGGGATTATCTCCCGTACCTTCTGAACTGGCCTCCCCAAACACGCCCATATACTGCCCTGTAAGACTATTAAACTGAAGTACCTGATTCGATAACTGGCTAGAAACTAGTAGGTGTCCATTGGGTGCTAATGTCACGCCACCAATGCCGTTAACTGGGTTACTAGAACCAAGCAAATCCTGATTCAGGAAGCCCAAGAATCGCATATTTTGGTCATAGGCAGCAAGGGCATCGGTATTGTCCGATTGGAAGAATCCTGGCGTTCCTGCGGCATCCGGAGCGCGATCAGTGTTTGCTCCCACAACAAAGGCAATCCGGTCGTAGCGATGGGTAGAAGGGAAAGTGTTCTCGTCGTAGACAAATTCTGGTGTGGTGGGCAGCAACAAACGACTACTATCGGTGTCGGCTTGTCCGAATACACCCAGAAATGCGCCTGCATCCCTGTGGAGCGGTCCAGAATAGATTCTGACTTGGCTACCCCCTGTTGGCATGGGCATGGGGTCTGCGGCCAGCTCAATTGAACTGCTGACATAGAGATTGCCATCAGTACCAAATCCTAGACCATTTTGAATGACGCGATCGGCGGTGCCATCCTGGTTGAAGTCCATGTCCTGCACATTCATTTCCGTGCTGACTTCGTTGGCGATATCCGCATAGACACCCAGGAATGCACCAGGATTTTGCTTCGTCGGTCCAGCATATTTCAAAATGCGTCCGGTAGCGGCACTGGTAACATAGAGATCGGCATCCGGTCCAAAGGCGATTGACCGTGGTTCAGCCAATTCGCTATCATTGCCGTTAGCTTGCCCATAGACACCGATAAACTCACCGGGAGTTTCAGCGTTCGGTCCGGCATATTCCAACACTGCATTTTCCAACAAACTGGTGACATAGAGGTTGCCGTCAGGACCAAACACCAGTACGGTGAAATCGGGAACAGGCAAGTCTTCTGGTACTGTATTGTTAGGGAAACCATTGTTACGAGTGGCATACACGCCCATGAATTCGCCGGTTTCGCCGTTATAGCGCAACACTTGAGACGTAAAAGCACTGGCGACATAGAGATTGCCATCGGGCCCAAACTTAATTCCGGTGGGATTCAGCAATCCGCTCTCAGCATTAGTGGCTTGTCCAAATACACCTTTGAATTCCCCAGACACGCCATCATAGACCAAAATTTCATTACCTCGCGTGCGATCGACTGCATCGCTAGAAGTCACGTAAAGATCACCATTGGGGCCGTAAGTGATGGCACTAGGCTGCACAAGCTGACTGTCTGTGGGATTAGCTTGTCCTAAAATTCCCGTGTAATTGCCCTGTTGATCAAACGCAGCAACAATACCGTTAACGCGGCTGCCCGTGACATAGAAGGGTGGATAACGACGCACCTGTTGTGGAGATGCGGGGAGTGGAAACATTGCATCAGGTCGCAGAGCTTCTACAGTTTGATAGGTATCCACAATAACCTCGTTCGAGGTAATTCTGCCCTCTGCATTCACTGTGATCCAGCTAAAAATATCTATGTCGTATTGATTACCCGTTTCCAGTGCAGTTGCATTTGTTTCTCGCAGATGCACTAACACGCGATTACCATTCGCAAAGGTGTCCTGAATTGCAAGATTACCTGGTGCGACCACGTTCATCCGAGGTTGCAGAATTTGAGTAATGATCGCCCCAGCATTGCTGAAATCAGGATTCAACGGTTGCCCATCGGAGGTGATACCTTGTGCGGTCTTGCCATAGGGCAAAAAGTCTGGAGCTCCGATTGCAAAACTCCACTGTGTAGAGGACGCATTCAATTCAGATACTCGTTCCAAATTATTATCGATTAAGGCTTGCCAATTGTCGATCGCGACTTGACGAGCCATTTCCGCATCAATGGTTTGATCGATTGTCACAGGTTGTCCCGTCAGTGGATCGTTATCAGGAATATCGGGAGCATTCACGCCTGTTGCCGCCGCTGCCGCCGGATAGGTATTGTAGAAGCCTTCAAAGGACGCAATTCGTCCGTCTTCACCCAGCGTAAATAGATAGACAAAATCTCCCTGAAAAACTCGACCTGTAAAGGTTCCTTTCCCCGTTTGCGCTACCCGAACCGCTACCCGCGTTTCCCTGCCGCCCAAAGGAGTTTCCCGTTCCTCGGTCAAAATATCCAGCGGGGTAAACTCAGTCCAGATAAAAGTACGAGTCATATTAGCGAAAAACTCTTGTACTGCTTCTCGACCTTGATAATCACCGGAATACCAGAGGCGATCGGAATCACCTTCAATACGCCAGATAACATCCTCTGTTAATTGATTGGTAAATTCATCAACTAGCATAGGGTTAAATAGAGCAGTTCCATAATCGGTGATAAACTGTTGCGGATCAGTGACAATGGGAGCAGTCTGTGAGCAACTAACAGTAGCAATACTGGCAATACCGGCGACACTAAGACTGGCTGCCAACCCTAAGCTAGTCAGACCTATGACTTTAGAAAACCGTTTCATATTCTTTTCCTCCTGCACTCCTGAACGTTTTATGTCACTGAGGACACCAGCAACGGTATAAACGGGATGTTCAGAGGCAAGCTGTAATTTGACCAACAATTTAGATCAACAATTACATCAGTGATTAGACCGATAGAGCAACTGCCATCTGACTCGATTCCAGCACCAGATCCGCCGCTTTTTCACCAATCATGACGCAGCTAGCGTTGGTGTTGCCGCTGGGAATAGTGGGCATAATCGATGCATCTGCAACGCGCAGCCCTTCCACTCCATAAACCCGGAGTTGAGGGTCAACCACTGCCATTGCATCGCGCCCCATTTTGCACGTTCCTACGGGATGCCAGATTGTCTCTGCATACTTGCGAATGTATTGTTCTAGATTGGTACTCAGACCAGGAGCTACTTCACCATCATTAAAGTCAGCAAAAGCTCTTGTATTTGCAATTTCCCGGCACAGTTCGATCGCCCGGATGTAGGTTTGCACATCGGTTTCCATTTGCAAATATCGGGGATCAATGATTGGCGGATCTTGAGGATTGGTGGAACGAAGTTTGACCTCACCTCGACTTTGGGGCTGAATCAGAACAGGAACGAAAATGGAAACGGGACCGTCTGCGTTAAATTCCGGAGGCGCAAGTTGTGGCAAGCCAGCGCTGAAGTTGATTTGCACATCGGGAGGAGCCGCTTCCATATTGGGACGGCTTCTGGTAAACAATCCAACCTCAGCCAGTACATCCAATATCGGCATTTCCTGTTTGGATTTGTAAATCACTTGTAGCCGCATATGGTCTTGCAAGTTTTGCCCCACTCCTGGTAGGTCAACCACAACGGGAATTCCCAGCGATCGCAAGTGTACCGCCGGACCAATTCCAGACAGCATTAAAAGTTTTGGAGACAGAAGTGTGCCTGCACTGAGGATGACTTCTTGATCAGCTTTTACCTGATGGATTTGCCCATTCTGCACATATTCCACACCCACGACTCGTTTGTTTTCAACTAGCAATCGAGTAGCCAGCGCGTAGGTTTTAACAGTCAGATTAGGTCGATTGAGAATTGGGGTTAAAAAGGCAGTAGCGGCACTGCAACGCCGGTTATCTTTGGTGATGTTGAATTGAAACGGTCCAACCCCATCTTCTTGCCAAGCTCCATTAAAATCCCAGTTGGGCCCAGCATACCCCAGTTCTATAGCCGCATTCGTAAATGCTGTTGCTACGGGGCTGAGAATGGGGCAGTCTCGTACCTGCATCGGTCCACCAACACCATGAAATTCATTCGCACCTCCTTCATAATCTTCAGATTTCTTGAAGTAGGGCAGCACGTCAGCATAGCTCCACCCTTCATTTCCTAATGCATTCCAAACATCGAAATTGCGGCGATTCCCTCGAACATACATCATTGCGTGAATAGAACTACCACCACCCAGCACTTTTCCTTGGATTAAGTTAATTCTACGTCCATTCAATCCAAGCTGCGGCTCAGTGATAAACTGCCAATCTATATCTGTTCCCCACAAGCTTACAACAGTGTTAATTGTGTGAATATCAGGATTGCTGTCTGGACCTCCAGCTTCTAGTAACAACACTTTAATCGATCGATTACCGCTTAAACGATTAGCCAGAACACATCCGGTTGATCCAGCACCGACAATAATGTAATTGAATGTTTGCTCGAAATTCATAATTCATCTCTCAGCTCTGCTGAAAAAATAATGGGAAATTAAAAAGTAGCATTAAAACCAGGACAGTTAATGCGAGTATTTCTGATGTTCCTAAATGTTCCTAAATGTTCCTAAACTCTTTCTAAACATTACTGTCCACATTTAATGCCAATCATATCTGGACAAACATCTCCTTCCAGTACCACGTCGATTAAAAACGGACCTTCATACGCCAATGCTTTCTGAATGGTAGGCACAATCTCATCAGGTTTCTCGACTCGAATGCCTTCTACGCCCATCGATCGCGCCATTTGATCAAAATACAGAATGGGTTGGGATAAATCAAAACTCAGCGGAAACGCATGTCTGGGAATGCTCCGTTCCTGCCAATAGGCTAAAATATTCAGCTGAAGCAAGCGATAGGAACGGTTATTGCAGATGATGAATTTGGCATCCACATTATGACGAGCCGCAGACCAAAGCGCCTGAATCGTGTACATTGCTCCTCCGTCTCCCGTCACCGCAACGACGGTTTTATCGGGATGAGCGAGTTTAACCCCGATTGCTCCTGGAATGCCTACCCCCAGCGAACCCCCACGAGTCAGGAAATAGTGCCCCGGTCGAGTTGGCGGCAAATAGCGGGTCAGAGATGGTGAACAGGTCAATGCTTCATCAAACAGAATGGCATCTTCAGGAAGGTATTCTGCCAGAGCTTCAGCAAAGCGAGAGAAGTGTAATGGCGTATGGTGCCAAACCTTTTGATCGGCTTTTAATTCCGATTCATGTTTAGAAGATTTTTCCAATGCCATTTTCATGACTCTAGTTTCCGCATTAGATCTCTGTTCAGGTGTTAGAATCGCATCCAGAATGGTAGCTAGTTTTGCCAGGGAGCATTTCGGATCGCCCAACATCCCCAAATCGACGGGATGATTTTTGGCAATCGCTTCTGTATCCAGATCAATGTGAATCACTTTCGCATTCGGTGCAAAAATATTGCTTAGCTTAGGAAACACCTCTGGTAACAGATACGTGCCGCAAACTAAATTGACATCTCCCTTGGAGGTAATGGGGAAGCTTTGATACCCAAACATATGTCCGGTTGTTCCCTGATACAGGGGATGAGTATGGCTAATGTTGAGTTCTCCAGCATCGGCCTCCCACACTTCTGCGCCTAACAGTTCCGCGACATGGGTAAGTTCATCCTGTGCCTCTGAAAAAGCAATACCATCGCCGACAAAAATCATGGGCTTGTGCGCCGATGCCAGCATTATAGCTGCGGTTTTCAGCAGTTCCTCATCGGGCAGCACTCTAGTTGAGAGCATCGTAGACGGTTTGACTTCCTCAACCGCAGGAGCCTCCAGAATGTCTAGGGGCAGGCAAACATAAACTGGACCCATG
This sequence comes from Synechococcales cyanobacterium C42_A2020_086, assembly GCA_015272325.1. Taxonomy (GTDB): domain Bacteria; phylum Cyanobacteriota; class Cyanobacteriia; order Elainellales; family Elainellaceae; genus JACYLU01. The sequence continues at coordinate 96,108 of JACYLU010000006.1, forward strand.
GGAGGAGTGGTTGCAACCTTGACAGCGCGACGCAGCACTCGCAGAAGTGAAGATGGCTCCATCACCATTGTTGACCACTTTGTAACTGGCTCAGCCATTGCCACCAGATCTCCTGCCATTTGGGCATCCATTGCCTGATACTTGATGCCCGAATCTCCACCAACGACTATAAGAGGGGAATGCCCGCGCTTAGCTTGATACAATGCACCAATTGCATTCCCTAACCCCGGTGTGCTGTGGAGTTGTACTAGGGCTGGTTTTTGAGTTGCCCTAGCGTAACCATCTGCCATCATTACAGCAACCGATTCTTGTAAGGTCAGAATGTAGTGTAGATTGGGATAGTTCTGCAGCGCATCCAGAAATCCTTCTTCTGATGTGCCAGGATTGCCGAACATGTAGTGAATGCCATCGGCTAGAAATTGCTCAAGAATGATACACCGCCCAGGTTTGCTAACCATAGTCTCTATTCCTCACAATGAGTGAGTTAAGAACTGGAAGTCTAGTTTATTTTGTCATCCAGCTCCTAGTCTGATTACCAGCCATATCGCGTCAAATTTTTGTCAAGTACTTCAACCACTTTTTGACCCGTAAGATAGGAATCTGGTGTGGATCGTCCTGTAATGAATGGATAGTCCACAACTACCGAGGTTTCTTTACCCACATTGCCGTGGAATTGCCCCTCCGGTCCCGTTGCATCTCGCAGAATGTACTCCAAGGGATAGGGTGGTGGACCCATATTGAAATCGGTTCCCACGAATCCAGTACCATCTTTGTAGTCATACTCCAGGCAATGTCCGGTGACGTGTTTGCCCCAAAGAATGCTCTTCCGATCACCAATGTCCCGCGCAAATGCTAGACAGGCAACTCCATAACATTCAGCTGCGATTGGTTTACCCATTTGGCGAAAACTGAGAATTAGATCGTGAACACGCTGATTATTAGCCAGATCTACGAGCGAACCGCTACCACCGACAATCAATAGAGCATCGTATTGTTGCAGATCTCGATCGCGCACCTCATCCAGTTTCCTGTAATATTCCTCCATTTCGCGAATGAATTTGGGAGAACTCCAGTAAGGACGTTCCGGCAACCAAGTCTTGAGATTAATTGGGTGATCTAAACGCAAATTATTGGGATCATCCAACGCTTTGACCTTCTGTGCCATTTCATCAGAAACAACAGGACGACCCAAAGGAGGATCAACATACGTAGAATCCATGCTGGGACCTAATGCAACCGGACGTTTTCCGGTGGGCGTGGCAAAATCAACCTGATACCCTGCGGCATCAAACGTCTCTAGTGGCCCCACTAACTCTTCACCCCAGTAGCCCCATTCTGACAGCACTATGAGAATTTTTCTAGACATTTGCCTAACCTCCACACTCAAGTGAGTGAAATTGTAGCTTGGCAGCTTCAATTTGACGTAAAGTTTGCTCATAGGAGAGCAACGGTAATTCTTGATCGCAGCGGATAATTTGGTTGACGATCGCATCAATAAAGGCATATACATCCTGTCCCGATCGCCCAGTTACCATATCTCCGTCTACAACAATGTGGCTAGGAGAAGGAACATAAATTGCGCCTGCGTTGACAATATCAGCGAGTACAACTTCATGACAAATGATTCGTCGCCCCTTCAGCAATTCCGGCATGGGGGTGAGAATCCATAATCCGTGACAGAGAAATCCCTTGATAATTCTGGGGTTTGCCAATGCCTTGGCAAAGAACTGTACCGCAGGAGCTGTGCGTACTTGCTCTGAACTGATCGGTTGTCCTTCTGGCGGCTGAAAGTAACGCAAACGAACACTGGTATAGTTCGCTGCCATAATCACAGCTGCGTACTCATTGATATCTACATTTTGAAAATCTATCGTTACATCTATGTACTTTGGAGATTCCCCCAATTTATCCACGTCGCTAACAAAGCGAACACTGGAATTCCCCCATAAATTTGACATTAGATGAACCGTTGCTCCTAAATCTGAGAAACGGATTTGATATGCATCAATTTCTTCAGGAATAAATTCTGTTTCCAACAGTACAGCAATTTTCTTGCCTTCCAGTATTCTTTTACTCATATCACTTACCCTTCGTACCAACGGGTGTAAATTCCACAACGATTTCTGTTTCTGAACCGAATTGAAATTCATCTTCGCTTAATTCAATGCGGAAGTTATCCGGGTCAAGAGTACTGCGTTCAACACCATCGACACTGATCCGGCTTACCTCAAGCACATTGGGCTGAACAAAATCCGGCAGCACGTTGAGCGATCGCCTGCGACAGTTTGTTCCGGGCTTAAAGTAAAGACAGAACGGATGTTTGTTGACATAGATACTGTTGTAAATGTGAGCAAGATAGTTCAACTCAAAGGCATGATAACCAGATATAGAATGCCCACCCTTCTGACCGTAACTACCTTGAATTACGGGATCTCCAATATCCGTAACGCGGAAAAAGATTCCTTTGTTATCCTGATCCAGGAAGAACAAATTCCAGAAAGCTTCCAGTTCACGTGCCAGCTGCAAATAGTCTCGTTTTTGATCGCGATTGGCATTCGTACAACCATATAGGATCAGATAAGCCAGAATTCCCTGTTCTTGTTGCCAAAAATCCTTCGTATTGTTCCAGGGAAATTCTAGAAATGTACCATCCGCAGGATGTCGTTCGACTGCATCAAAGACGCCGCTTCGGAATAGATCAATTCCAACTTCAGCCATACTAATAGCTAACCGATCTGCCAACTTCATCAACCGAGTAGCAAATTGCTTGAACTCTTCAGCTTCTTTGCGGCTTTCCGCTCGCTCTACCATGTAGTAATAGTAATTGGCAACACGGGTAAGGTTCCAAGCAATCTTCAAGTTATGACCAATTACTGCCCGATCTTGTTGCCACCGCCAAGAGTGATCTGGTTTCCAGTTGCGGAAAAATCGTTCATTCACAAATGGCACAGTTGGATCAGGATCAGGAAACTTCTCAAGAATAATGCTGCTAGTTGTGTGAAGAATCTTCTTGCAAATGGCAATGAAGGTGTGTAGGTCTTCATAAGTATGGGCGTGAATCGGTAAGGGTTCGATCGCCAAAATCAAATTAACCAGATAAGCAGGGATGTGATCGCCAATCGAATTCCAATTCTTTCGAGCTTGGTTATGGCCTAGAGCTTCACTGTTCCAGGTCATAGTCACGTAATCCAGATGAGAGAAATAGTCTCCGTAAGCATTCTCACCATATTCAGATTCTGGATCGAGGAAGAAATCATTGAAGGCACGAATTGTTCGTTCAATATCCTCCAACACTTCCCAATCTAAAGTAATACGATAATACTGTGCTAAACCTGCCAACGCATAAATCTGTTCATAAAGTGGAATCGTGTCTTTATCATCTTCATTCAGAGAGGGGGTAATTAACTGATACCCGAAATCCGTTTTTTGCTTCCCGAATGCCCAAAAACAGCGCTTTCCATCATTACTCAAACAGCGAAATATTTCACGCTGATATTGCACCCCAGCACGAGCAGCAGACAGAAATCGTTCGCACCCTGTTAGGAGATAGGCAGAGGACAAACCATAGATCAGTCGTGATAACGTAGCACATTCCTGGATACTATCATGGGTGGGTAATCCTATAATATTTAGGTTGGTTTGGTATAGTTTGAAATCGTCAATCACATAGGTTTGTTTATTGTGGAATAGATAGCCCAACCAGGTATCTGCTAAACGAGCAATTTGTTTCAACCACCAGTTTTTAGACTCGAACAAGAAATTGCCATCTTGGGATTGCAGTAGATAAACGGTGCTAGCACTAAAGCGACGTTTATCCCCATCCTCCTGATACACTCCTCGAACTACGACGAGGCGATTGGGTTGAATGTACTTTCTCAGTAAATCTGAGGGAGTCCCTGAGAATCCTGGCGGATTAGGATAGCGATCGCAGTTTACACCGTCCAGGTTTTTCACCAGTTCAAACCGCGTTTCTTTACCAATTGATATCCAAAAATCCTCACCACTACGGCACTTGACTTGGAACGATGCACTGTCTGGTTCGATTTCAGAAATCGTTCCCATGAGTGCCGTGCTGAGAGTAAATCGTTTCATACTGACCTCTCAATCAACCACATTGATGATTTGTTAATGATTTCAAAACCAAATCTACCTAGTGGTGCAGAAAACTCAGGCGATTCTCAGATGAGGTGATGTGCAGAAGCGAACGCTGAAGCGACCTAAACTCGTTGAGTCAGCACCCAAGTAGGGGCAAACTGCAAAAGTCGCTGTTTTTAACCTATTGCATATCAAGAGTTTCAGGGGGTTTTCTATACCACCAAGACTAAATCTATTGTGCGCTTGAAGGTTAGGACATTACAACTCTATACTTTCCAGTTTTAATAGTAGACAAAGAAGATGAGGATTTTGTGAGGGATTCCTCTAAGTACGGGACAAAAATTGTAGAACATCCCGGAAATCATCCATTTTCTGTTCCAAATTGAGAACAATGTAGCGGAGATGGTCAAAGCCATAACGGAAGTTGCTCCTAGCTCTTCGCCCCTGCTTTTTGATTGTCAATAGCTTGACTTGGTGGAACCATTGTCTGGTCAGGATGGCCCAACACGGGGCTAATGAGAGTAATGCCAGGAGCTTACTCAATCGCTCCGAATCCGTCAGATGGGTGAATTCTAAGCAAAACCCGCGTAGTTTGAAGATGCCAAATACAGTAGCGTTCTTGCAGCATCTCCAGAGTAACCACACACATCAGTCAAATCATATGTCTCCTACTTCCCGTCTTTATGATGCGCTGTCTGAATTTCTGAGTCAATGCGAAATTCAATGGCGAGATGCGCGTCATCTGCAACCCCTGTGCTGGATGAGGGTGGGGATGATTCAGAGCCAAAACGTTCATCTCAATGGATTTGGGGTATACGTGGTCAGCCGAGCAAAAATTGCCCAATCGCACCAGCGACGGTTTTGCCGATGGTTGTCGAATCGCCGCATTGATGTCATTTCTGCCCATCATGCTCTGGTTGGGCAGGCTGTGTCGGGATGGAAGCAGGAACGACTGTATCTCAGCCTGGACCCGACAGTGGTGTGGAATTGCTTTTGCATCGTCTGGCTAGGAGTGGTGTATCGAGGCAGAACAGTCCCCATTGCCTGGTAAGGCGTGGCGCACTCTAGTAGTACGGTGAAGTTGTGGACAATTGAGAGGCGACTGCGACAAGTACAACGACTCATGCCCAATGGAGTAGCCGTTGTCCTGCTGGCTGACCGGGGCTTTGCCGATGGCAAACTGATGCAATACCTCAAAGAGAATCTGAACTGGCATTTCCGCATTGGCATCAAACGCTCCTTTCACTTTCAGCACCAGGGGCAGTGGCGCAAAGTATCGTCAGTCCAGTTGCAACCGGGACAAGTTTATTGCACCCCTGCGGTCTGGGTCGGTAAAACCAAGCCCTACCCCAAGGTTTATCTGGCGTTTGCTCATGACCAGCAAAGCGGTGAACCCTCGACGATTGTCAGTGATGAGCCGACAAGCTTACAAACCTTTGCTCAATATCGTCTCCGCTTTCAAGTGGAGGAATCGTTTTTGGATCTCAAGTCGAATGGCTTTCAACTGGAAGCCTCTCGGATTCGTGACAGGTTCTCGTTATCGCAGCTTTGCGGAGTCATTGCACTGACGATGCTGGTGCTGGTACTGCAAGGGGTGCAAGTCGTTGCATCGGGCAAGCGTCGTCAAGTGGATGCTCACTGGAATCGTGGCATGAGTTATCTCAAGCTCGGTTGGAACTTTCAGTAGTTGTTTGCCTATGATTTCCTGGCAGACAGAGAAAAACTTAAGACGGGTACCATCTCTATTTCTGGTAGTGGATCATTTGAAGTCAAGCAGATGAAAGCAACTTATGAAGAAATAGAGGGTATGTTTGTCTCTGAAAAGCGGAGAAGGTTAGCTGCTGGAGATGATCAACTTGCTGAATCCGAGGATGAGCAGATAGGTGAAAGTGAGGATCTCCTCGAATTGAGAAAAGGGCTTGACTTAAGAGTCGAGCTATACTTACTTGACAGTGAAAAAGCTGATATTATCGAAGACTACCAGATTTGGGAGCATGAGTTTCTTTCCAGAGCATCTGGGAAAAGAGAACCTAGCCTACTTACTTCAGTTGTCACACCTGCATCTCATCGCTCAGATATTGGACAATTTCGGCTACTATCAGAAGCTCGATCCCATAACTTTAAAGCTGATGTGTTAGAGCTGTTGCGTCAGATGGATCATAATATTTCTGATATAGAAATTCTTTTGTCTCCCGAGTCTATATCTTCTCGATTTAATATTTACATTCAACATGAAAGGCTAGGACTTGCACCTGTCAGTACCTTCGGTGATGGAGTCCGTCGTCTACTGCATATAGCTCTTAAGCTTGCAAGTGTAAGAGGAGGAATTTTTTTAATAGATGAGCTTGAATCCACAATCCATACTGAAGCATTGCAAAATTCGTTCAGTTGGCTCGCAGGGTAAACGCATCAAAATTGAAGGACAAATTATGCCTCGTCAGAGGATAGGAGTGGAGCGAGGATTTGCACCATAAACTGGTCGTTCAGTCCGGCTT
>JACYLU010000001.1 GCA_015272325.1 Synechococcales cyanobacterium C42_A2020_086
GCTTGGTGTTTAATCATTCTAGCTAATCGCTCCACATTTGCCCCATCCAGGAACATGTCCACCTCGTCAAAGGCGTAGAAGGGCGACGGGCGATAGCGCTGCAGGGCAAAGATAAAACTCAGAGCCGTCAGGGATTTTTCCCCCCCCGACATCGAAGCGAGCCGCCGCACGGGTTTGCCCTTGGGATGAGCCACCAGATTAAGACCGCCCGCAAAGGGATCTTGAGGATCATCGAGCTGCAAATAGCCGTCTCCATCGGATAGCTCGGCAAAGATCGTTTGAAAGTTGGCGTTGACCGCGTCAAAGGCTTCCTTAAACGCCCGCTGCCGCAGGGTTGTGAAATTCTCGATGCGCAGCAGCAGCTCGGTGCGTTCTTCATTTAAGGTTTCTAGCTTCTGACTCAGTTCTTCGAGGCGAGCTTGGGTGCGATCATACTCCTCTAGCGCCAGCATATTCACTGGTTCCATGGCTTGCAGGCGCTTTTGCAGGGATCGCAGCTCGTGCTGTAGGGCAGGAAGCTCGGTTTCTGGCGGAATCTCGGGCAGCGGATCGGGCAGGTCTTGCCGCTGGGCATCGAGCTGGGCTTGCAGTGTCACCAGATTCTGTCGGCGCGTCTGCTGGGTTTCCGTTAGCTTTTGCTGCTGCCATTGCAACTGCTGCTGACTCGTTTGGCGATCCCGCAACTGCCGCTCGGCTCGGTCGCGCTCCTGCTTTTCCGCTGCCAGGGTTTGATCGAGCGATGCCATCGCCGCCTGCGTCTGGGTAATTTGTGCTTCCAATTCGGCTGCCTGAGTAGTCAAGCCTGAACGCTGATTGAGCTGCTGCGCCTGCTGCTGCCGATAATCCTGGATCTGCCGCTGGGCTTGCTCGATTCGCTCTTGCAGCCGCTGCTGCTGTAATTCTAGATCCTGCAACTGCTGCTCGGCGATTTGTAGCGCTCGCTGTCGCTGACTCACCTCGGCTTCCTGAACACGGATCGTTGCCTGCACTTGCTGCCACTCGCTGTGGGTCTGAGATTCCTCCAGGGCGGCGAGGGCTTGGCGTTGCTGCTGCAGGCTGGCTTCTTGGCGCGGCAGGGTTGTTTCTAGCGTATGCAGCCGGGCTTGCGCCGTTGCCAGCTCCTGAGTATTTTGAGCCAACTGGGTGCGAAGCTGCCCTTCTTGGGCAATCAAGCTGACGAGCTGATTCTGCAACTGCTCAACGCGGATCTGTACCTCACGCTGCTGCTGCCGAGCTTCTACGACGGCTTGAGAGCGCTCTTTGACGGCGGCAGTACCGTCTACAATTGCCTGCTGGCAACGCTGCAACACCTGGCCGATTTGCTGCAACCGCTCGCGCAGTGCCACCACCTCTGCCGAATCGCCTGCTGTCACGGTGCCAAAATGTAGCGCCCCCTGACGGGCTGTGATGCTACCTCCTGTCATGGCACCACTGGTTTCTAGTAGTTCGCCTTCCAAGGTGACAATGCGGTATTGCCCCATCTGGCGACGAGCAGCCGCTAGGGTGTCAAACACAACCGTGCTGCCGAAAATGTAGGCGAACACCTCGCGATAGCGGTCGTCGCAGTCGATCAGGTTGGCGGCATAGTCGATGAAGCCCTCGGGACGGTTCCACAGCGAAATTGGCGTGAAGCTCGGCGCTTTGATTTTGTTTAGGGGCAGAAAGGTGGCGCGTCCAGCTCGCTGCCGCTTCAGCAGCTCAATGCCTGCCGCCGCAATGCCGTCATCTTCGACAACTAGGTAGCTCAAGCGAGCACCCGCCGCAATTTCCAGCGCCAGCTGGTATTGGGAATCAACCCGACCCAACTCAGCGACAAGACCGCAGATGCCCGGCAGCCCTGAATCGCGTAGCACCTGCGTGATGCCCGTGCCCTGAGTTTCTTGCATGAGCTGCGCCTGGGCTTCCAGCTTATCGAGCTGGCGCTGCTTGTCGCGCTGTTCTTGAACCAATCGCGCCAGGGTATCTTGCTGGATTTGCAACTCTCGCTCGGCGGCGGCGTGGGCCTGCTGTAGATCGGTTGCGCTCTGGATACAGACAATCAGCTCGGCTTCGGCTTGGGTGCGGGCATCCTGCTGCCGAGCAATCTCCTGAGTCAAGGCATCGAGCGTTTGATGCTGCTCCTGGATTTTTGCCTGGAGCTGGGTGACGCGCTCTTGTAAGCGGGCCTGCTCGGTGCGTTGGGGGTCAAGGGATTGTTGCAGCGCTTCGATCTGCCGCCGCAAGGTGGTTTGCTCCTGTACCCAGGCTTCCGAGGCGGCCGCAATGGCGCTGGCGGCTTCCCGACGCTGGTCTAGCTCTTGCTGCGCCTGATCGCGAGCGGTTCTGAGCCGAGCAATTTCCTGAGCTGCCGTTTGCTGCTGTGCCTGAGTGAGCTGATCGAGCTGCTGCACATAGGTCTGGATCTCCTGCTGAGTTCGCTCCAGATTCGCCGTCGCTTCCCGGTTGGCGGTGACTAGCTCTTGCTCTTGCCGCTGGAGTTGCCGCAGCTCCGCTTCGCGAGTCGCCAGAGTGGCTTGCAATGCCAGCAATTCGTCTTCGCCCAGCGCTTTCACCCGAGCATTAAGCTGGTCTAGTCGCTGAGTCGCCTGCTGAATCTGCTGTTGTAGGTCCGCGAGTTGGGTCGTCAGTTCGGCGGCTGTTCGTTCTCCTGCCTGAATCTGCGCCTGCAGCTCCTGCACCTGCCGCTCTTGCCCTCGCCACAGCAGCACTGCTTCCCAGGTGCTCTTCGTTTGCAACTCAGCCTTCAACCGCTGATACTTCTCGGCTTTCAGGCGATCCTGTGCCAACCGATCGCGCTGGGCAATCAGCTCGCGTTCTACGATGCGAAAGCGCTCCTCGCGTTCTTTGACGGCGTCCAGCTTATCCTTCGCCTGGTCAATTTTGCGGTCGAAGGCGGCTACTCCGGCCAATTCGTCGATAATTTCTCGTCGCTCTCGCGAGTTCATGGAAATAATACTGGTGACGTCACCCTGTAAGACAACGTTGTAGCCTTCCGGGTAGATGCGCAACCGGTTGAGCTGCTCGTGCAGTTCGGTGAGGGTGCAGGGCTGGCCATTGATCAGGTAGCTAGAGGTGTAGGTGCCTTGCTGGGTAACGCGTAGCTTGCGGGTGACAGTCCATTCCGTGAAAGGAACCGTCGTCAGAGCCGATGAGGGAGCATGGCCATTGCCCTGACCACCGTTCATGACATCGTTCATAACGTTTGTAGAGGGACCCAGGCGTCCATTATTGGACCCATTTCCCTCAGGGGTTCGCTCAGCACCATCAACGGCATCTGCTTCCCCGGACTCTTCTGAGGAGGGTCTTGAAGCCTCGTCCTCCTCGGAGGCAACCACTAAAGCCATGTCGCCCTCTTCTAAGGCAAAGGTGACGGTAACACTAGCCTCGACCACCGAGCGACCGCGACTGGTCTGAGTTTGGTTCACCAAATCCGGCAGCCGTTCAGCCCGCATGCCTTTCGAGCTAGACAGCCCCAGCGCGAACAGCAGCGCGTCCAAAATATTCGATTTTCCGGAACCGTTCGGTCCCGAGATCACAGTAAACCCTGGCAGCAGCGGAACTTCCGTGGTGCCCCCAAAGGATTTGAAGTGAGTGAGTTCGACGCGCTTGATATACACCGCAACTCGCAGATGAAATTAAGTACGATTAAGTACAAACATACTAATCGATTTTGTCTTTGAACGGTAAAGAAAAGGATAGTTGTTGGTTCGGGTAAATCTGCCCAATTTCGACAAACTGCCTTCAACTTTACTCAAAAAACCGAATTGAGATCATAAATCTTGGCAGGCAGCAGCATCTGCAAGGTGGGGGTCGGGAGTTGGGATTTGAGAGGAGAGCTATTGAAGAGGTGATAGTTCTGAAGCAACAATCGGCATTCTAACGGTAGCCATCTCCCTTCTAAATTACTGACTCCACCCCTCAGTCCAGCCTCTGCCGCTATGAATATCCTGATGCTGTCTTCCACTTTCCCCTATCCGCCGAGTCGGGGAGGCACCGAAATCCGCACCTTTAATCTGCTCAAGTTTCTTTCCCAGCGCCATACAATTACCCTCGTCACCCAGCGCCACCGCGATGTTAGCGATGCCGAGGTTGAGGCGCTGCGGGCCGCCGTAGCTGAACTAGTAGTGTTTCCGCTGGCAGAACCGCCGCAGGTCGCTAACCCAATTCGCCATGTGGCTGGTCAGACGGCTCGCTGGCTGCAATCTTGGCTCAGCAGTACCCCTCCCAACGTACTGTTCCGCTACTCGCTGCCGATGCAGGCATGGATCACCACAGCCGTCAACTCGGGTCAGTACGATGTCATTACCTGCGAGCATAGCGTCAATGAGATTTATATCAATCCGCGCTGGCGGCAGCAGTTGAAAACCGTGGTGGATGTCCATAGCTCGATCTATGCCTGGACGCGCAATCACTTAGAGATGAACGCCTCTCCTCATCCTTGGCGCGATCGCCTCTATCTGCCGCTTTTGCATCGCTATGAACAGCGCTATGCCGCCAAGTTCTCGCAGATCGTTGTTACTACCGAAGATGACCGTCAGGAGATGCAGCGCCTCTGTCCGGCTGCCGAGATTGCCGTGATTCCCAACGGCGTGGATTTGGAGCTATTTCCCTACCGTTCTAACGACCCCTGTGGTATGGATCTGGTGTTTGTGGGGGCGATGGATGCCTCTCACAATATCGACGCGGCGCGATTTTTTGTGCTGGAGGTGATGCCTCTCTTGCGGCAACGCTATCCGTCGATCACGTTTCGGATTGTGGGTGCTCGTCCGACGCCCGAGGTGCTGGCATTGCAGTCTCAGCCGGGGGTCATGGTTACCGGAAAAGTGCCCTCGATGGTTGAGCAATTGCATAAAGCGACTGTCTGCGTCGTGCCGCTGCGGACCGGCTTTGGCATCAAGAACAAAACTCTGGAGGCCATGGCAGCAGGCGTTCCCGTTGTGGGCAGCGATCGGGGGCTGGAAGGGTTAGCCGTCGATGGCAAAGGAGTACCGCTGCGGGCACTGCGGGCTAATTCTCCGGCCGAGTATGGGGCTGCCATCAGCCGTTTGCTGGAATCACCAGCACTGCGGACTCAGCTGTCCCAAGCGGGGCGCGATTTCGTCGAGCAGGAGTATACTTGGGAGCGTGCTGGAACAGCCTACGAGCGGGTGTTAGCACACTCTCATGACCAAGAAGCAGTCGCATCAGAAGTCGCATCAGATTCGGGTGTGGGTAGCAGCAGGACCCCCTAAGCACGGGTCTGGGCAACTGCGTCGTCTGAAGCTGTGGACGGCGGCGAGTCTGCTGGGGGCGGCAGCGGTCGTGGTCAGCGGTAGCTGGTTTGCCCTACGGTTAATCCTCAACCCAGCGGCAATGGGCGGATTAAGCTGGCTGCTGCCCTGGAATGGAGTACCCCTGCAGCCGCCCCTCACCTTCGAGGCAATCGCTACAGATTTGGCGAAATCAGGTTATCAGCCGGGACCGCCCCTCTATCTGAGTGCTTCTACCGAGCTATCGCCCAATCCCGGCGTTCGAGACTGGCTGCTGCCGGTTCTGGAGCCGCAGCGCTCCTGTGGAGTCGTAGGACCGTGCCAGCCGATCGTGGAGCTTCGGGTTTATCGACCCCTCGCCAAGCAGCCCCCGGACCGCCAAACCTATGAGCTGATAGACCGTCTGAAGATTGTGGGTCCCGAAGAATGGGCCGTGCTAGCACCGCTAGCCAAGGTGAACGCAGCGCCCCAAGGCTCGACCCGCTCACTGCCGCTCACCGTTCTGCGTCTTATGGACGGAGATGCCCCATTGCCCGGCGTCTGGCTCCAGCTCAGTGGCGAATGGCAGCAGGGCAGTCGCATCTACTACGGGCAACTTCTGCGCTATGACCCAATGCATCGGCGGCTGCAGTTGGTATATTCCTGGACGAGTCCTGTTGGCTATCCGCATTGGCAGCAGGTAACGGGCACCCCCGCAGCGGAATTGGTGATCCAGCAAACCCTAGGGCTAGAACCGCATTTTGAGGTACTGCAGATTCAGGCTCCCCGTGGGGGCATTCGCTCGCTAGAGGTCGAGGCCATTCGGCTCACGCAACCGGCACTCGATTATCCTGTCTATACTCAGGCGCTGCGGCTCGCTCGTCACGGGCTGTGGTCGCCGGCGCTGCAACAATTGCAAACCCTGAAATCCCAGCTTCCGGGGCAATGGTCAACGGCAGCTCAAGCTCAGCTCGACTTGATTGCTCTACATGCCGACGTTACCCGTACCCAAGCCGAACGGGATTGGGCCAGCCCAACGCAGCAAATCTTGGCGCAGATCATTGACGGTCGCTGGACAGTCGCCCTGAGCCTGCTGAAAACCGCTCATCGCAGCGGCTATGATGTCCAAAACTTGCTCAGCACCAATGCCGACCGCTTCTGGCAACGCATTGAAGCGGCGCTACAGGTCAATCCACGCCAGTCGGATTTGCAGCAGTGGGGAGCACTGGTTTTAGCCGTCCGGCAGAATCGGCAGCACGCTATAGATTGGTGGCAGCGTCAGCCCGTGAGTTCAGGGCCCAAGCCCTCTATCCATACCCTGCTGGCACTTCTTGATCCGTTCGATGCGATGCCCCCTATGGCCAAATCACCTGCTGCCCCGCCTGCCGCCGTATCCGTCGTTGCTGAGGAAACCGCTGCCGTTATGCAGCCAGTAACACCAGTAGCCGCTCCAGTGGCTCGCATTATTGGTACGGCTGAGGTGCTATCCGAAATCACCGCCGACTGGCAAACCCCCAACACTGCACCCCTATCACTGCCAGCCGGTCATCGCTGGTATGGCATCGAGGTTTTGGAATTTCACGACGGTGAGCAATGGCGGCAATCGCTGGACTTAGGGGATGCGACTGGAGCCGCTCTGTGGCAAGCATTGGGGCTAGGAAATGCTCAGTTACAGCTCATTAGCGGTGCGGGCACAACCCAACCGCAAACCCTGGAGGCAACCATCAAAGCGGTGCAGCTCCAGTCTGGACGGTTGTGGCTTTTAGCCGCAGCTAGCCCGCTGCCAAGCACCGATCAGACGCCCCTCCTGGCTCTGACCTCAGCAACTGTGCCTTGGCTCTATTCGACCGCCCTGACGCTCACCGATGTCGCTCAACAGAACTCCAATTGGGCGAGTCTTGTCAGTCCAGTCTGGCGAGAGCTGCAATCGGCTCAGTTGGTCATGGCTGCGGGAGCAAAATCGTTGCCGACCCTAGAGCAAGTGAGTCACTGGACTTTGCAGCCGCTCGATCTCGTTGCCGATCCGTCGCCTGAGGTCATTTGGACCATACCCCAACCAGGCAGATTAGCCACAGAAAGCCGTGTTGCCTCGCTTCTGACTGTCATTACCTCCAACCAAGGTGCCGTGCTATATAGCAGCCTCTGGGATGGGGCGCAGAGCAGTGTTATTGGCGTAGTTGCTCGCCATGGAGACAGTCCAGCACTCATTTTGGCAACGGCAGCGGGCTACCGCATCAACCACTGGTCTAGCCAGGATCAACGATTTCACTAGGACCAGGCTAAAAAAATCTTAAGTGCATAATGCGTATGGATGAGGATAGGCTGCGCCACCCGTGCCCGCAGCTGCATTGACATCGTCAGCATCCCATTTCGAACACAGTTTCAGAACCCAACCTACCGGGTGCTATCCATCCTGAGATTCACTAGACATCGAGATCTTGAGCACGGGCAGCCGGTCGCCGCGAAACAGTTCCTCGCTGGTTTGCCCTAGGTCCTGAAAGAATTGAGCCAGCAGGCGGCTGCCGATCAACAGCATCAATAGAGGAACCGTACTAAAACTAAGAAGGAGAGTGGTTAAGGCTTTGGAGTTCAACATGGCGTTATCGGCAGATGGGACGGGATAGTATACCCTATGCTAAAACATCGTTAAAATGGCGTGAGCATTTGGGACAGATGCGAGTATCCTGATATGCCTGAACCATTCCCAACTCAACGATAGCGATTGCTCTATGGATCGCCCGTTGATTGAATGCGTGTCCTCAAACCTCAGCCGAGTGCCAGGGTTGCAATGTCTAGATCAGCTAATCGATCCATTAATCGATCCGTCGAACCGTCTGCCTCCTCTGTACCGCCTGCCGCTTCCTCGATCTCCACGCTTGAACGGTGGATGTATCAAACGATCGCGCTTCGGGGATGGGGTGTGCAGTATCGGATTCGGGGAAATTCCCTGCATATTCTTTGTCAGGGGAATCCTGCCCCCGATCGCTCTCAAATCCTGCATGCGGTGATTCCAGCCCTGCAATCGGTGGAGTTAAATACCTTGCTGCCCGCTGACCAGCCGCCGCTGTATCAAGTTTGGCTCTATGGCTGCCCATCCGGTCAGAAGCGTCCCACTTGGACCACGACCCTCTATCTGAATCAGCTGGATCAGCATCAAGCTGCGCTGCAATCCGTAGACGCTAACCCAGCAACTCCATCCGACGAACCGCATCCCCCGCTGACTGTTCATCCCCCTGCACCCTCGGCTCCGCCGGCTGACACTGCTGCCCTGACCCTCTCAAACCGCGCCTTAGCTAAACGTGGACAGGAAATGGCGATTGCCTGTTACCTCAGCGAAACCCTGAACGAATTAGGCGTTGCCGTTCGGGTTAGCGCCAAGGCGGTTCCCTATACGCCACCGGCTGCGGTCCAGCTTGCTAGCGATCCAATTAGCGCCACCCAGATGACGAAGCGCCTGTGGGTAGCCTGCGAAGCTGCCTACAGTCCCGAGCCATCGCTGCTGGCAGAGCCGATTACCCGCAAACTGCGCGAGCTGGAAATCGAAGGCTTCCGCGATGCCGTGATTCGGTTTCAGGTTGCTGGAGAAGCCCGTCCCGACTGGCTGCTGCGGGTCGATTTGACGCCGCCTCAAGAAATGCTGCGCGAGTGGGGCCGCTGGGGCGATGTGGAAGCCATCCGATGCTTGCTAAATCAGGATCTACAGCACTTGCGGCTGCAAATTTCTACCGCTTCGTTGAGTGAAACCACGCTGCACCTCTGCTGTAGCCCGCTGGCGGCACCGCCCAATGATGATGACCCCGATCCAGTGATTGAATACCACAAGCGAGCCAAGGCCGAAATTGCCCTGCTGCTAGAAGGCATTGCCCCGCAAGGCATCCATGCTGCGATGGTGTATGGTCATCGGCTGCACCAGGATACACCGGCTTGGGTGGAATGGCTGGATCTGCCTGCGGCTCATCATCCTGCCCTAGCGGCCTCCACCTTAGAATTGGCGCAGCAAGGCGACTGGGCAGCCTTAGCCTTTCTGCTGCATCGCCTGCTGAATCCTAACCTCAAGCAATGCCTAACTACCGGCGGTATTCGCCTGCAGCTCTTGCCGAAACAAGACCTGCTGCACATCATGACCGAAGCCTCGCAATGCCCGGAACGACAGCAGGTAGCTCCTGTGATTGCCAAGTTTCTCAAGCCGCTGCAGGTGCCAAATCTAGTGGGCGTGCGTATCTACGGACGGCGCGCCGGGCAGAAAACGCCGCTCTGGAGCTATGGCTTGGACTTTGTGACTCGGCAACGGCTTGTACCGGAAGTCACACCCGAATTTGCCGCCACCGCTGCCCATGTTGAAGACTTAATTCCCGACGCCGGAGAGCCGGTACTGCGCCCAGATCTGACCCCTGCCGATCTGGTTAGCGCCTGGTCGCGCCTACAGCAGCGATGGATGCACGCTACGCAGCAGCTATTACTGCGATCTCAGCTGTTTACGCCGATAGTTGACTCTCAAACCACGGCTCTGGTGCTGCCAGGTCAACACCCACCTCAAGGCATCAAAGTAGCGCTAATTTGGGGGGCAGCTGGTCTGCTGCTGATGCTGCAAGCCAACTGGCTGCTAGACAAAGCCCTGCGCACTCCACCCGACGCCCCGTCAACCCCGCCAGCGGAGGCTCGTCAGTCCATACCTCCAGTCACCGCGGCTGCGCCTTCTCCTCAGCCCAGTCCCTTAGTTCGTTTGCCCGAATCCCCCCGGTCTGGAGCAGATGTAGGAACAGACATATTCGATGCCAGGGGCTTTACGCGATCTCCTGAGCCGCCGGAGCCGGTCGCGGAATCTGGATCGTCGCCAGTGAAACTGCCCTACACCCAGCAAAGTGCTGAGTCGGCGCTGGTGATGGCGGCCTTTCTGGCAGAAGGTTCGCCCCTGCCAACCTTTAATAGTCGCCAGCTCGACGAGAAGTTGCAGCTCTACTATCGCTTCATTGAGGAGTACGCTGGACCACCCGATGTCATGATTGTCGGCAGCTCTCGCGCTCTGCGGGGTGTCGATCCGATGGCGCTGCAAGACTCTCTCGCCCAGCTCGGTTACCCCGACGCTACGGTGTTCAACTTTGGCATCAATGGCGCGACGGCGCAGGTTGTAAATCTGCTGGTGCAGCAAATCCTCACGCCCGAGCAGTTGCCGCGTCTGATTCTCTGGGCCGATGGTGCCCGCGCCTTCAACAGCGGCACGGTGGATGTCACTTACAACGGCATCTTAGTGTCGGAAGCTTATCGCCAGCTCCAGTCCGGCCAACTCGCCATCCCGCGATCGGCGGACGCAGAACCCGTCTCTCCGGCTCCTGGCAGTCTTAACACCACTCTCACCGAAAGCTACCAATCCCTCGATCGCTGGCTCAGCGATACTCTGGGTCGGGCAGCAGGTACCCATCCCCAGCGCGACCGCCTGAAGCGCCTAGCGCAAGACACATTGACCGCCTGGATGCCCGATGCGCCAACGATTGTGGTGCCTTCGGGGATACCGTCAACGCCGCAAGCAAATACTCCGCAGCCGGCCCTACCCATTAGCCAGGCCATGCTTGACGAGTACGGCTTTTTGTCACTGCCAGTCCAGTTTAACCCTGCCACCTACTACCAGAAATACGCCCGCGTTTTAGGAGAATACGACAGCGACTACGAAAACTTTCAGTTGACCGGACGACAGGACGAGGCGCTGCGGTCGCTGCTGCAATTTACCTCTGCCCGCCAGATCCCGGTGATTTTCGTGAACCTACCCCTCACCGAAGATTATCTCGATCCCT
The DNA here is from genome assembly GCA_015272325.1 of Synechococcales cyanobacterium C42_A2020_086. Classification (GTDB taxonomy): domain Bacteria; phylum Cyanobacteriota; class Cyanobacteriia; order Elainellales; family Elainellaceae; genus JACYLU01. The sequence goes on from JACYLU010000001.1 coordinate 11,018, forward strand.
TCCGCCTTCAGTACGAGCAGGATTTCCGGGAATACATGGTCCGCACCAGCCTTAGCCAGCCCGGTTTCACCTTCCGTGACCTCAGCGAGGCATGGACAACCCAATACAGCTACTTCTCCGATCCCAGTCATCTTAACCGTTATGGAGCCTATGCAGTGTCTCGGCGGCTGGCGCAAGACCCCATTATTCCGTGGTCTGAGTCAAAATCCTCCACTGCACCCAATGGCAAACGGCAATCTCAGATTTCTAGCTCTCGTTTGGAACGATCGGCCAACTGAATCGGCACTGAATCGGCGAAGTTAGGAGGGGGATGCTTCAGGTCAATCTCTTGATCCATTGCTCCATAACCTGATCACCCTGGAGACCTACCGAGTCTAGCTGTGACAAGCTTTTCATGACAAGCCCGTTCATTGATTCGCCACCCCCTTGATGGCGAAACGGTTTCGGCGCAAAGGAAGTGAATCTATGGCGAAAGTGTTTGATGGTCTCACCGAGGAGCTACAGCAGTTCATTGCCGCTCAGCAACTATTCTTTGTAGCGACGGCACCGCTCAGCGCCACAGGGCATGTTAATCTCTCGCCCAAAGGCTTGGACAGCTTGCGGATTCTGTCTCCCCATCAGGTGATGTATCTGGACTTAACGGGCAGCGGCAACGAAACTTCGGCCCATCTGCAAGAAAACGGGCGAATCACGCTGATGTTCTGTGCTTTCCAGGGTCCACCCCTGATCCTGCGGCTCTACGGTCAAGGACGCACCGTGCTGCCTGCAGATCCAGCGTGGCAGAGTCTCTATGCTCACTTCTCCCCGATCCCCGGTGTCCGACAGATAATCGTCATCCACCTCAATCGGGTCCAAACCTCCTGCGGCACGGGGGTTCCCCTCTACGAACCCCGAGGACAGCGCCAAGAGATGATCCGCTGGGCCCTTAGAAAAGGGCAGGAGGGTCTAAAGCAGTATTGGCGGCAAAAGAATCGGGTCAGCATTGATGGTCTGCCTACACCCCTCGGCGAGACGTTGACCCATCCATCATCTGACCACCATCTACCACCATCTAAATGACCCAATAATGACTAAGTTTCAGTCAGATTGAAACAAGCACTCAGCCCCCTTTAGCGATTTGTCGCCGAGGCGGACGAAGCTCGTTGCGACGTGGAAGTATCTGAAGTATCTACAGCGAGCTGCTCTAGATTCAGCGACCGCACCAGTGCTAACGGCAGCAGCAAGTGGCTGAGGCTGCGGGCATAGGCAGCTCCCAGATAGGGGCGATAGCTGATTTGATTAGCAACATAGGTCTGAAAAAACGCCACGCTCATCGCTCGCAGGTAGTCTCGCGCCACTTCCGGATCCGGTCCGACCACTTCCGACGGTAGGGGAATCACAGCGCCTGTATCTGCATCTGGCGGCACGTCAATCGTCGAGAAGTGAGTGCCACCCTGCATCATCAGAAAATACCTGCTCGCGGTTTGCAGCCAAGTAAAGGGGCGAATTTGCTCTAGCAGGGCAGGCGCAACGGTATCGGCACTGCCGCTGACAATCATCACCGGAATCTGAATTTGGGCGATGTGCTCGGGGCCGAGCAGGCTGCTGCCAATGGGATTGAGGGCAATAATCGCTTTGATGCGCTCATCGCGTAGCCGAATGGGCACCTGGGGCAACTCTAATACGCGGCACTGCAGCAACAGCGACAGGTTGAGATTGTCCTCTTGCAGACAGTCGGTGGCGAGCTGCGGTAGGTTAATATCGGCTCCGGCCAGCGCTAACGCCGTGTAGCCACCCATGGACTGTCCAACCACGCCAACCTGCTGCAAATTGAGCCGCCCCTGAATGGCAGGATCGGTTTGGGATAGCTGCTCTAGCGCGTCGAGCAGATATTGAATATCCAGCGGACGATCGATAAATTCAACAGGCGACGTAACCTGACTCGCTGTGCCTGAAATGAGCGCCTGAAGTTGGCTGGCATTACTGCCGGGATGCTCGGGTACCGCAACGGCAAAACCATAGGAAGCCAAATGACGAGCTAGATAAGCATAAGTGGTGCGATCTGAGCCTAGCCCATGGGAGATCACAATCACCGGAGCGGCTGGCGATGGCAAGCGAGTCTGGCGAGCCACTGGCTGCGGCAGGTAGAGATCCACCGGAAAGCTGCGATTGCGGCGCGGATCGGTGAGGCGGATGGTCTGCATTTTCCAGCCCACAGGACCCGGCTGTTGCAAATCAGGCAGGGTACTGGGATCAAGCGGCCCCTCCAGCTCAGCTTCTAGGGTGGCTTGAGCATCAATTAGAGCCGTTGCATCCTGGGTTTGGCGAATCAACCGCTGCAGATCGCCCAAAATTTTCAGCGTGCGGCTAAGGTCAATCTGAATATTAGGCAGAGGGAAGTTTTCCAGCACATTCAGGGCTGTTAGACCACCCGGATCGGCCGCTGCTAAAATCAAGGCGGAGCGAATTGCATAAAACCCAGAGAGATTAGCATCGGTTTTCACGACTTCTCCCAGTCGCCGCAGCAAGATTTCGCCTTGGTCGGTGTAGAGAAACTGAGCCACCGCCACTGCCGACAAATCCACGCGGGCAACTAACCCTTGGCGGAACTGCTGCCGTTGCTCAGGGGTCAAGTAGCGCAGGTACGCCCGCAAATCGGGGGCAACTTCTCCGGTTTCGGCATAGGTCGCCAAGGAGCTAATCGCAATTGAGCGTTCTAGCAGACCGTAGCTGAGGGTAATGCGTTCCGCGGCCAGCCCGGCCCCCGCCTGCAATACTAGCACCACAACGCCTATCCCCAACCCTGGCTGCATCCCCCATTGCCAGAGAAAACAGCTCAAGTTTCCAGTTGAGTTGATATCCTGCGGATCTAACCTTTGAACCCTCCGCCAAACGAGCCAATGCCCTGCTAACCAGTAGGCAAGCTGATGGTAACGTTGACGCAGCGATTGCCACGCGGCATCCCAGAAGACGGCTGAAGTTGAGCAGTTCATAGCAAGCGATACCCTTAAACCCAGAGGAGCTTTGACCACTCTAGCAAGCCAACTTTGCCACAGATTCCTCCAGATGGTTGGGAACAGCGTGCGCTTAGGTCGTTGAGCTGTTGAGCAGTTCTAGAAGCTGCGCCTCCGAGAGTTGGGGAATCCCTAGCGCCTCGGCTTTGGTGAGCTTGGAGCCAGCCTCAGCTCCTACGACCAAATAATTAGTCTTAGCACTGACACTGCCGGTAACTTTGCCGCCTGCTGCCTGGATCAGCGCCTTGGCTTCATCGCGGCTCAGGGTCGGCAGAGTGCCCGTAATCACAAAGGTTTGACCCGCTAGAGGCTGAGGTTGTTCCATTGGATGCGGAGCGCGGGTATCTGCCAACTGTAGCCCGGCGGATCGCAGCCGCTCGATTAGCGCTTGGTTTGCCGGCACCCGAAACCACTGATACACCGACTGGGCAATCTCGGAGCCAATGCCATAGACTGATGCAATCTCAGATACCTCCGCCGCTGCTAAGGCATCTACCGACGGAAAGCGCTCGCTGAGCACCTGAGCATTCACGCTGCCCACATGACGAATCCCCAAGCCATAGAGGACCCGTGCCCAGGGCTGCTGCTTTGACTGGGCAATGGCATTGACCAAATTTTGAGCCGACTTTTGCCCCATCCGCTCCACGGTTTGCAGTTGCTCGGTCGTCAGATCGTAGATGTCTGCTACGGAATGCAGCAAGCCGCGCTCTACCAACTGCTGCACCCACTTTTCGCCCAGCCCAGTAATATCCAACGCATCGCGGCTCGCCCAGTGGATCAGCGACCGCCGCAGAATTGCCGGACAGGAAGCATTGACGCAGCGAATCACCGCTTCGCCCGGTTCCCGTACCAAAGGCTGCTGGCATTCCGGGCAGTGGGTTGGCATCTGGAACACCGTGGCCCCAGCTGGCCGCAGTTCCGTCAGCACCCGCACCACTTCCGGGATGATCTCCCCCGCCTTGCGCACAATCACCGTATCACCCACTCGAATATCCAGCTCGGCAATGCGGTCGGCGTTGTGCAGCGTGGCTCGCGATACCGTGGTTCCTGCCAATTGCACCGGCCGCAGCTCGGCTAGCGGTGTCACGGCTCCGGTGCGCCCCACGTTGACGCTGATTGTTTCTACAACGGTCGGGGCTTCCTCAGCAGGATACTTGAGGGCAATCGCCCAGCGGGGAAACTTCTGCGTGAAGCCAAGCTGCGTCTGCACCTCAAAGGAATTCAGCTTTACCACGACGCCATCGGTCATGTAGGGCAGGTCTAGCCGCCGAGTAGACCAAAACTCGTAATACTCGCCGACCTCTGCCAAGGAAGCACAGCGCCGTCGGTTTGGATTGACTCGGAAACCCAGACGCTGCAGATACTCCAACGCCTGCCACTGGGTTAGCGGTAGCGGAATCTCGGGTGGAACCGCCGAGGAGACCGCCGCATGAGATGACTGAGATGACGCCGCCCTAGACATCTGCTGCAATTGCTCGATTTGCTGCAACTGCTCCTGAGCAGCCAAGCTATCGGGGGCAGTACCCATGTCGATGTGCAGCGTGTAGGCAAAGAAATCAAGCTGACGCTGCGCCACCACCCGCGAATCGAGCTGACGCAGGGTACCCGCTGTCGCATTGCGCGGATTAGCAAACAGCGCCTCGCCAGCTTGCTCCCGTTCAGCGTTGATCTGGCGAAACACATCTAATCTTAGAAAGGCTTCGCCGCGCACCTCCACAATTGGCGGCGGATGGTCTAGATTCAGCCGCAGCGGAATCGAGCGAATCGCCTTGACGTTTTGGGTAATCTCCTCGCCGGTGATGCCGTCGCCCCGTGTGGCACCCCGTACCAGCACGCCGTTTTCGTAGGTTAGAGCCAGGGCATTGCCGTCAATCTTCAGCTCGCAGACATAGTCGGTGACGCTATCGAGATCGCTCGTCTCGCCCGGATGGCTACTCAGCCATTGCCGCTGCCAACGCTCTTGCCAGTTCGCCAACTCCTCCAGCCCAAAGGCATTCTCCAGGCTATAGAGGGGAATATTGTGCCGCACCGCCGGAAAGCGAGTCGCAGCCTTCTCCCCTACGCGCTGAGTGGGGCTGTCGGGGGTGATGAGTTCCGGGTACTGCTGCTCTAGCTGCTGCAATTCCCGGTAGAGCTTGTCGTAGACTTCATCGGGTAGGGTTGGGGCATCGAGCACGTAATATTCGTAGCTCGCTTTTTGCAGTAGCCGGCGCAGCTCTTCAGCGCGGTGTTTCTCGGGAAAATCATTTGGGGCAGGCATCCTGCATCAACCTCATCAACAGCACGCAAAATGGGCTGATCCACTCTAAGGCATTCTGGCTGCAGCCGTGATCGATTATTGCAGTTTCAGGAACCGAGTCGAGCACAGAGTTAAGCCAGCCGAAGCAAAGGGCTGCACGCAGTCCGCAACCCATATTGGCAATAAGATTTGCAATAAATGAGCAGATCGCTATGGCGATTGAGCTGTTGTATTGATTCAGCGCTATTGAGCGCCTAGATTGCGGAGCTGCTGTTGAGCCTCTTGCCGCAGCGTCGGATCCTGCGTGACCTGAATCGCGCTTCTGAAGTCGCTAGTCGCTTGCTCTCGGTTACCCAAGGCTCCATAGGCTAAGCCGCGATTAAAAAAGGCCAGGGCGTAGTCGGGTTGGATAGCTAGGGCTTGGTCAAAATCAGCAATGGCGCGGTCGTACTGCCCGAGAAAGGCTAGGGCAATACCGCGATTATTGAAAGCATCGGCCGAGTCAGGCTGCAGCAGAATCGTTTGCGTGTAATCGGCGATAGCGGCCTCGTAGTTCTGGTTGCGGCGATGGGCTAGCCCGCGATTGTAGTAAGCGTCGGCAAAGTCAGGCAAAAGCTGGATTGCCTTGGTATAGTCGGCGATGGCGGCTTCATACTCGCCCCGATCGCTGCGAATGTTAGCGCGGTTGTAGTAAGCGTCAGGCAGGTCAGGCTGCAACTGAATCGCCCGGTTGAAATCAGCAATAGCACGGTCGGCGTCGCCTTGGCTGCCGTAGACCAGCCCTCGGTTGTTGTAGACAATGGCGTAATTGGGCTGGATTTCCAGCGCCCGGTTGTAATCGGCAATGGCCTGGTCATACTTTTGCTGACGGCTATGGGCGTTGCCGCGATTGTAGTAGGCGTCGGCTGCATCCGGCTCTAGCTCAATGACCCGATTGAAATCCGCAATGGCGCGGTCAAATTCTCCAATGGTGTTGTAGGCATTGCCGCGGTTCAGGTAAGCGTCGGCCAGGTCGGGTTGCAGCTGGATTGCCTGGTTGAAGTCAGCAATGGCCCGCTGGAAGTTGCCGCTGTAGCCGTAGACTGTACCGCGATTGTAGTAGGCGCTGGCTGTATTGGGCTGAATGCGAATAGCCTGATTAAAGTCGGCAATAGCGCGGTCGTACTCTCCGAGATTGCTGTAGGCGTTGCCGCGGTTGATGAAGGCATCGGCTAGATCCGGCTGAATTTCCAGCGCCCGGTTGAAGTCAGAAATAGCGCGGTTGTAGTTGCCTTTGCGGCGGTAGGCGATGCCGCGATTGTTGTAGGCGTCGGCAAAGTTAGGGTCAATTTGAATAGCGCGGTTATAACTGGCGATAGCGCGGTCGTAATCTCCAGCTTCTAAATGACTGTTGCCTTCTTCCAGATGGGTCTGGGCTTCGCCGCCCTGCTGAGGTTGAGCTGGTCGCAGCGGATCTTGGGGAACCGGTTTTAGTTTCTGAGCGATCTCGAACTGGAGAACGGACTCGTCACCGGAGGCAGTGATGCGGGCAGCAATCGCAGAAGGACTGAGCACAAGGGTTAGCCCAGTAAGGCAGGTCAAACCGCCGAGGGCGACGAGGGAGGGTGCGGTTCGGAGGAAAGAGGTATTCCGCATAGGTATGGATAGCTGTGACTAAATTCGGCAAATTAACTCGACAACCTGAAAATTACAATCGAGCGTTGGCACGTGCCAGTGAACTGACTAACAACAGGGGCTAACAACAGGGAGTGGATTCGGACCTGGATCGAACGGTTGGGGGTGGGAGTTGCTTCTCAGATGCTTCTCAGATCTTTCGTTACTTTTTTGTTCCAGGGATTTGAGGTGACAGTTCGTGCGGTTCTCGACTAAGTTCTCGACTAAGTTAATGTCTCTCAAGGTTTATTTATCTAGTTTTTTCTAGTTCGCTAGTTTTTCAGCTAAAGAAGCTAAAGAAATTGATAAGTTGTGTCATCGGTCAACATACCAGGCTGCAAGCTTCAGAGAGAGTTCTGGATGCCTGCAAGTCGATCTAAGCTTATTGCCATGGGGTTTGTCTACTCACGCACGATTCGCTTTCAAGACACTGATGCAGCAGGAGTAGTGTACTTTGCGGCAGCACTGGCAATCTGTCACGAGGCCTACGAGGCATCGCTGGCGGCGGCGGGTGTAGATCTGGGTTCTTTCTTTAGCCGCTGCTTCCGCGATCCCAGCAGCGAGCAAGCCATAGCCGTTCCGATTGTCCATGCCGAGATTGACTTTTGGCAGCCAATGATTTGTGGTGAGCCGTACCAGATCGAGCTAACGCCCACACGGCTCGCTGCCAGTCAGTTTCAAATCCGCTATCGCCTCAGTCGCCGGGATCAGCCGCACCGACCATGCAGTCAAGCAGCGACCATGCATGTCTGTATCGATCCAGAGCAGCGGACCCGGGTTAGTTTGCCGCCCTGCCTCGAACACTGGCTAGAAATGCACAGCAAATCTTGACATTTGCGGCGTTGGCTCCATCTCGAATCCATGGAGATCTCTTTATGATTGGAATAGCGTTGTGCAAAGCGATATCGGCAAAAGCCGCACCAGAGGCGACGAGGGGGCATTACCCCTCATCTCAATGATCCATAAATGATCTAGATGAAATGATCTAGATGTCAGTGAATGGATGTCAGTGAATGTTAATGATGGCTGGCATTGACCTTGCGCCCGCTAGCCGAAATAGCGGAATACCCCTACACTAGGGGTTTGCTGTCGAGTTGCTACCGCCCAATTCATAGCCTGTTGTCACCATCTGTGAACCAGTGATCTCTAGCAATCGATCTATCTATTTGTGAGAGTTGTATTTGTGAGAGTTGCCCTCGGAGGAAGTGCCCGTGAGTCCAGAAACCCTTGTCCAGCCGTCCCTATCGATCCCTTCCTTGCCCGTTAGCACCGCTGACTTCGATCAGTATGTGATGTCAACCTATGCCCGCTTTCCCCTGACCTTAGAGCGAGGTGCAGGCTGTCGCGTCTGGGACACGGACGGACGAGAGTATCTCGACTTTGTGGCGGGCATTGCCACCTGCACGTTGGGTCATGCTCATCCTGTGATGATCGAGGCGGTGACGCAGCAGATTCAGACCCTGCACCATGTTTCCAACCTTTACTACACGTCAGCTCAGGGCAACTTGGCAAAGTGGCTGGTAGAGCACTCTTGTGCCGATCGAGCTTTCTTCTGCAACTCCGGCGCGGAAGCCAACGAAGGAGCCATCAAGCTGGCTCGCAAGTATGCCCACACCGTGTTGGGGATTCAGTCACCGGTGATCATTACGGCCCACGCCAGCTTCCACGGCCGCACCCTAGCCACGATTACCGCGACTGGACAACCCAAGTATCAGAAAAACTTTGACCCGCTAATGCCGGGATTCTACTACGTTCCCTACAACGATATTGCGGCGATTGAAGACGCGGTTGCCCTGTTGGATGCGGGCGAGCGGCAGGTGGCAGCCATCATGCTAGAGGCGTTACAGGGCGAAGGGGGCGTGCGTCCGGGAGATGTAGCCTATTTCCAGCGAATTCGCGACCTCTGCACCGAGAAAGGCATCCTGCTGATCCTCGACGAGGTGCAGGTCGGCATGGGGCGGACTGGGCGCTACTGGGGCTACGAGAACCTGGGCATCGAACCAGATATCTTCACCTCGGCGAAGGGGTTGGGCGGCGGCATCCCGATTGGAGCAACCCTCTGCAAGTCTTTCTGTGATGTCTTCCAGCCAGGAGACCATGCCAGCACTTTTGGCGGAAATCCCTTTGCGTGTGCTGTGGCCCTCGCCGTTTGCCAAACCTTGGAGCAGCAAAACCTGCTGTCTAATGTGCAGGCTCGCGGTGAACAGTTGCGAACCGGTCTACGGGCCCTGGCGCAGCAGTATCCCGATGTAATCGCTGAAGTACGGGGTTGGGGGTTGATTAACGGCCTAGTGCTCCACCCCGACGCTGCCCTCACCTCCAGCGATATCGTCCAAGCTGCCATCGCGGAGGGGGTGCTGCTGGTACCGGCTGGTCCGAAGGTGGTGCGTTTTGTGCCGCCGCTGATTGTTTCAGAGGCTGAAGTGGATCAGGTGTTGCAGGCTATGCAGCGGGCGATGGTTGGCTGAGCCTGGGTGATCCTCAGCCTCACCGCGTGCTCACCGTGTGGCCAAAACTCCCGCCAGAGCTGAAGTTAGAGCGGCAGAGCCTAGAATGCTAAAAAGCCACCAGGCAGCAGTAGCGGCTGCTTTGCGAGTCTCTTCCAACCGCTGCTGGGTTTGCAATTTTAGACGTTCAATCCGATGCTGCATGTCATGCTGAAGCTGCTCGATTTGCCGGAGTGCCTGCCTGCGCCAGCCCTCTAGCTGATCTAGCTGATCCAGAACGCCCTGCTGGGCAGAGGAAAGCACCTGCCTCGGCAAACCAGTCTCGCGGTTGAACGACTGTAACTGCTCCCGTAGCCTCATCAGCACCGAATCGGACCACTGCTCTAGCGAATCAAACCCCTGACTAGAGACTTGTTCCACGGCGGTTTGCCAAGATTGATGGAGCTGAGACAGATTGATTGGGGAGGAATCGAGCAACGGCTGTAGCATGGGAGATCGTTGCTGATCTGAGTCTGACTCAGCCTTGGACGACAATGCCTGCCCGAGGCGATGGATCCAGTGCTCTAGCAGCGAGTCGGTTGTCCCGTTTGCAGTTTGCTGCTCCTGCCGGAGAGTGCTGCTTGCAGCCACCACTTGCGCTGCAATAGCCTCAACCTCGGTCGCGGTGAGATCGGCTCGTTGGGTCAGGGTGTGCGTCAGCTCGTCAATGTCCAGGGAAACCTCGGCCGCTGCCTGCGATTGAGCAAGATGACCAGTTGGTTGATTAATTGGTTGATCAATCGGCTGCTGATGCGCCTCAGGGTTTGTCTCCTGGACACCCAACCGCCCCTCTGTCGCAGTGCCGACAAATAGATGCTGCAAATTGGAGCGAATTTGCTCTGGCGTTAGCTCAGTGAGGGGCGCATAGCGCAGGTAGGTCAAGAGCCGGTGATCAGCATCGGTCAGCGTGGCTGGGCGGCGGTGGATGAAGCGGCGTGGCACTCGCAAAAATTGCCATATCCATTGTTGTAGGGCTGGCAACGCGATCTGCAGCACAGTCTGGCTTCCCTCGGGCAACTGGCGCTGCACCTGCTGCCAGTCAATTTGACTAAGCTGCTGCCGGAGAGCTGCGGTACTCAGGCCAGAGGCAGCCACCACCTGCCCCACCTGTGACACCAGTTCCTCGGGGGTGCGAGCATTACCCTGAGTCAGGAGATGGCGCAACGCTTCGACTATCGGTTCGATCAACGGCGTCGGGCCAGACGGCGGCGCGGCTAAGGTAACCTGCTCCCAAGTTTGCTGGAGCTGCTCCAAAATGCGCTGGCGCTGTTTTTTGCTGATGCTCTGGCGGCGGCGCAACAACTCCGTGAACGCCCCAGCATCCCAAGCAGGCAATGTCGCCTCAATCTGACTCAACTGCACCTGCGCCTGCTCCAGCAGCGTTTTCAGCTTTCGCTCGATGCGCTTAGGCGTTAGCCGTTTGACGCTGGTATAGCGAAGATAGGACGACAAGGATTGCTGCAATTCAGTGAGGACGAGCTGCTTGTAGGCCGAGGGGTCGTGCAGCCGCGCCCAATGGCGGCGATAGAGCGGCTCTATCTGCTGGCATATCTGTGTCCGCTGCTCGTCCGTCAATGGGGTTTCGCGCAGCCAAGCAGCCAACACTTCTGGTTCACAAAGAGACAGTCTGACGGGGTCTGCCTGGTGCAGCCAGTGTTCTAGTAATTCCCGGAGGGACTCTGGCACACGGTCGGCAGATGAAACGTCCTCGCTGTCCCACAGGTCTTGGATGTGGTCTTGGATGTGTTGCCGCAGCTCTGTCGTAGCCTCTTGAATCACCGCTGCTGCCAGCTGCTCTAGCACTGCAACCCTGACGTCCTCAATCTGCGCAGTCAAGGCTTGCACCTGCTCCTCGGTTAAATCATGGCGCTGCTGGAGAATATGGCGCAGCTCTGACGCCTGAATGGCCTGCACCTGCTGCTGCACCTGCTCAGGAGCCGCATCGGGATCCCACAATACCAAGCGGACCTGCTGTGGAAAATCTGGCGCATAAAACTCCCAGCAGGGAAGATGCAGCAGGTAATCGGTGAGATCAGTTCGTACCAAGTTCCCGCCCCACTTTGAACGGGAGGCGTTGTCTGCAGACCAGAGCTGTTGCACCTGCTGCCACAACTGGGATGCCTCCCAATCCGAGAGGTCTAGCCGCTGCCAAATGGTTGTTAGCAGGGGTTTCAGCTCCATCTGCCGCAGCAATTCCCACAGGCGAGTGGGCAATGAAGCCGGAACAGCCGCATCGCTGGTGTCCTGAGCAGCCTTCTCAGTTCCAGCCAGTTCGGTCTGCAGGAGCTGCATCAGATCAGTCCGCGACAGGGGCGGATGGCTGGCTGGCTTAGGCTCATCATTTGGCTCCAACTCAGCGATCCTAGTTAGTTCCCGGATCAATTCACTCCAGACTTGCTGAATTTCCGATTCGGACAGCGAGGTCTGCTGCCGCAACTGCTTGTGTACCTGCTCTTGAAGCAGAAGCGGTTCGGCGGCAATCTGCTGGGCAACGGCTCGGTACTGACTAGAATCCTGAAACAATTCCTGGAGCACCTGTCGGACGATAGGGGCTAGGGTAGGATCTTCGCAGACAGCATCATCCGATTCAGCCGAGGGGTGGACAATGGTCTGAACAGCCTGGAGAGAGGCGGTTAGGGCTTCAATATCAATGGCGTTCAAGGCAGCTTGAACCTCTTCTCGGACGGCTGCAATCGCTGCGGCTTCTACGCTTGCTTGCGATTCTGAGCCTTTCACAAGGGCAACTAGCCCCTGCAACAGTTGGCGGAAACCACGCACGGTTGTGCCAAAAATCATTCCAGCCAGTGATGTGACTGCCACAGAGCTGAGCCAGAGCAGCAACAGACTATAGGCAGACCAAATCACCAATCCAGTAATCGCTCCTGAGAATGGCTCCTGAACTTGACTAAAGCGGGTCGCCAAAAAACAAGCCACGAAGAGCACAGTGTTGATCAGCAGCAGCACCCCTAGTCCCGTTGCTGTACCCATTCCCAAGCGGAAACCAGCGGACTTAGGGGCTGCAATAGAGGATTCAGCGGACGCATCCAGTGTTACAGCCTTAGGACGCAAGACCCCTGCCAATGTCGTGATGCCCAGCGCTATTCCCAAATTGGTTAGCAGTAACTGCATGCCAAAAGCTGTCAGCAGCCCAACAATTAGAGCGGCTAGAATCTGACTTCCCACCAAACCCGAGTGCAGTGCAACGTGCGGCTCCAAAGGTTGAGCTTGCAGGAGAACTCGATCAGCCAGGAGGGGAAAAAAGCTTTGCATCGGGTTTGCTCCCAGTTTTGATTCCAAACGAAATCAATGAGGCGTTAGCTATCATGTCTTGTTTTTCTTACTTGATTTTTTCTTTTTACCTTTTTTCTTTTTGCTTTTCTTCGCCTTCTGTTTTTCTGAGTCTGTGACGATCTCATCCGATGCTAGCTCTGCTTCCCGAAACGGAGCAGTGATTGTTTCTACTGAGCGATCAATTAGCTGTTGGGTTGCCTGCTTACCGCTCTGGGCTGCCTGTTTCACGGTATGAGCGACCGTGCCAGACACCGTATCAGTCATCTGACGGGCAGCGCTGAGATCAGCTTTTGATGTCATCCTCTCCGATGGAGCGTCTCCCCTAGCAGCCTCAATTGCTGCGGCAATGGCATCGGCAAGCGCTTGCTTAGCGGCATCCGCTGAATCTGTTGTAGTCTGCACCACGGTCGCTGCCGTGTCTTCAACCGCCTCGATGTCTGTTGCGACTTCCGCTTTCGTCGCATTCATCGCCGAGACAACTGCCGCAACGGCACTTTGGATAATCCCAGGCAGGGCTTCTGCAACCGCCTCTTTGACGGCTCCTGCTGCACCTTTCACCACATCGCCAACCTCACCTGCCTTAGCCGAAGCAGCTCCTAAGATTGCAGCGTCTTCCTCTGGATCAGGCTGAAGCGATGCAGCTGGCTTCTCAGCGGTCTCTGCCGACTGTAACAATTTGCTGATGGCAATTTGAGCCACCTCTGTGACAACTGCACCCGCCACAGCAGCACCAATCCGTCCAGCATCAGTTTGCAAAATTGCCTTTCCGTCCTTTCGGTCCTTCTTCGAGGCATTTTTGGGATGCTTAGATGTACCAGTGGATGGGTGTGCCTTCTTAGCTGCCATAGATTTGCTCCGCTGCATCAACGCTCGCACTCAAGATAAAACTTCATAAAACTGAAGTTCTTTACTTTAGCGCTTCCCTAGGCTAGATACATCTCTATCCAGGATGACTTTTGGCAGATTATTCTCGATCCCCAGAGGGACTAGAAACAGAGAGACTAGAAGCAGAAAGATCTAGGCTGGCGTACCACTCAGCATAGGGAGTATGGTGCACCATGCAACGGTTATAATCTGGCGATCCATCGGTCCACCATACAGCTCCTCGCTCTCCTAAAGCCACTTTAGCAGCATGCACCTGCTGCCGAGCTTGCGCCAGAGCCTTGTCATCTTGAGTTCGCAAAGCAGCTTTCACAGCTCGACGTGCTTGCATCAGCGCTCGGACTTGCTGAGAGCGTGTTTCCGCATCAAGCTGAGGATTACTACAGCGCCAAAGCCGCCCCTTCACGACAAAGTATCGGCCGTCGGGAGTCACAGGATAGCGCATGAAGAAGCCTCAGTTAACCATCCATCATAACCATCCATCTTGCATTCACCGAACTGAATACTAAACTCAATTAAAACCATTCAATCAAGAGAGGGCACAGCAACTGCACCCTCTATCATCTTCTATCACCTGAACCTAGACCTAAATCTGCAAGCTGATGCTATTGGATATCACCCATAAATAATCCCTGTGTCACTCATGGGGAATCAATACGTATCCACCTGCTTTTGCGAGTGTCGTTTCTTACGAGCCAATCAGATCATGAGATTAGGCTTCACTCCACAATTCGGCTACTCGTCCTTCAGGCATCCATTGGGCAATTTCCGCAATCCGTTCTGACGACAGCTCGGCCTTCGTAGCGGCAAAGATCGCTTTCACGACCTGCTCTCGATCGCGTTCGGGTGGCATTCCCGATTCATTCGCAACGCGAAACAAAAATCGATCGGAGTCAATTTTGAAGATACCTGGGCCTTGCCACGGTGGACGCACCCGGCTCAGGAAACCCACAATGGGATTCGTATCTTGCCAGAGGTCGGTGATTTCCATTTGCAGAGCCTTTTCCTGAGTGTCGAGTGCATCTTCATGCAGCTCATCGGCAACACGGTCGGCAGCTTCAGTGGTCATCAGATCCCGCATCACCCGAAACACCACTTCGGTAATGTCCCGAGCATCATAGGGATCGGGAATATTGCCTTGCACCATCACTTTTTCTAAAAATGGCATGTGCTGTTCGGCAATGGGAGCACGCTGCTGCTCTGCAGATGGAGACGGAGAGTGAACGTCCATGTCTGGTTGCATCGGTTTTCCTTGTTGTGCTTCAAGCCGACTTTACCGAGCAAGCGAATCTAGCAACATCTGTCACAAGAGGCATTTGGCATCACCACAATCAGTGGTTGCCTCTAGGCTTGACGTTGACATCAATGTCAAGGTGTAGGGTGAGACTCAGGGTGATTTTGATAGAGAGAGCAACCGAACCGATGGCATCACTTCCATTTCCTCGCTTGCCACTGCGGTACCCCTCGGAAGGGAAAGCGGCTGTGCTGTGTGCGCTTCTTGTAGGCTGTGGCTGGCTGCTGCTGCACATCGGCTGGATTGGTCTAGCGCTCCTGAGCTTAGCGGCTGCCTATGCCATTGGCGGCTATGAGAGTGCCAAAGAGGGACTAACCACGCTGATCCAGGAGAAAGAACTTGACGTTGACCTGCTGATGATTGTTGCTGCCTTAGGTGCGGCTGGATTGGGGCTGTGGCAGCAAGATTACTACCTGCTGATCGACGGAGCCATTTTGATTCTGATTTTTGCCCTCAGTGGGGCACTCGAAAGCTACGCCATGCAGCGCACCGAACGCAGTATCCGCAGCCTGATGAGCCTCACCTCGGATACTGCCCGCCTGCTGCACGCTGGAACCGAAATGTTGGTGCCGATCCGCAGCTTGCAAGTGGGTGACCAGATTCGGGTGAAACCTGGCGAGCTGATTCCCACCGATGGGCGCATTGTTGAGGGAACCACCACACTAAACGAGGCGGCGATTACCGGCGAATCGCTGCCAGTTGAAAAAACCTTAGGCGATCTCGTCTATGCAGGCACACTGAATGGAGCAGGGGCGCTGACGCTACAGTTGGACCAGCCGCCCGAGAGCAGTTTGCTACAGCGGGTGATTCGTTTGGTGGAGCAGGCGCAAACCGAAAAGCCACCGTCGCAACAGTTCATCGAGCAGTTCGAGCGACTCTATGCTCGCGGCATTGTGCTCATCGGGGCACTGCTGTTGCTGCTGCCGCCCCTGCTCTGGGACTGGGATTGGAGCACCACAATCTACCGCGCCTTAATTTTCCTGGTTGTGGCTTCGCCCTGTGCCTTGATGGCCGCCATTATGCCCACCTTGCTATCGGGCATTGCTCATGGAGCGCGGCAAGGCATTTTGTTCAAAAATGGTGCTCAGTTGGAGACCATTGGACAGGTCAAGGCCATCGCCTTCGACAAAACTGGTACCCTCACCTATGGCAAGCTGCAAGTCGTACAGGTACTGCCTGAGTCTACCGAGGGTGCCGACGGTTCTGATGCGGCCGCAAATGGGGCAGTCACAGAGTTGCTTCAGGTTGCGGCGGCACTGGAAAGTCGTTCTGAGCATCCGATTGCCACAACCATCGTCAACTACGTCAGCCAGCAGGCGCTGACTTGGCCCGACGCTCGCGACGTGCAGGCCCATATAGGGGTTGGTATTACCGGCTGGATTCAGCATCAGCGAGCTGTACTGGGCAAGGCTGATTTTGTTCAAGCGCAGACCAACACGCCACCCGCCGCCTGTGCTCGCCTGCTGGTCGCTACCCGCGAACTGGAGCAGTCTGGCAAAACGGTGGTTTGGGTGGCCTATGCCCAACGGCTGCTAGGGCTGATCGCCGTGGCCGACACCATTCGCCCGAGTGCCGCCGCGACAGTGGCTCGCCTCAAGCAGTTGGGAATTCAGCACATCGTTTTGTTGACCGGCGACAACGAACGTACTGCTACACATATCGGTGAACGCCTCGGTATCGATTGCGTCTATGCCAACTTACTACCAGAAGACAAGGTGAATTGCATCAAGCAGCTACAGCAGCAGTATGGCACAGTAGCTATGGTTGGAGATGGCATCAATGATGCACCCGCCTTGGCTCAAGCAGCCGTAGGTATCGCCATGGGAGTGGCCGGTAGTGATGTTGCCCTCGAAACAGCCGACATCGTGCTCATGAGCGATCAGCTAGAAAAACTGGAGACCGCTGTGCGGCTTGGGCGTCGTTCGCAGCGCATCATTCGCCAAAATATCGTCTTTGCGCTCAGCTTTATTGGCATCTTGCTGCTGGCTAACTTTACTCGCCAGATCAGTCTGCCCCTCGGCGTCATCGGACACGAAGGCTCGACCGTGTTAGTCACGCTGAGCGGTTTACGGTTATTGAGATAGCGGGTTAGACAGGAACTCGACCTCAATTCGCTGAAGTTGTCTTCTGCACATAATTCAGGTACAGCAAAGCGATGCCTCATATTGTGGTGGAAGACCTGCGCAAGACCTTCTGGGTAGCGGAGCATGCTCCAGGGTTGTGGGGTGCCGTCCGCGGGTTGGTGCGGCGAAACACGCGAGCCGTTGAAGCGCTGAAGGGTGTTTCGTTTTCGCTAGAGCGGGGAGAACTCGTAGGCTACATCGGTCCCAATGGAGCCGGAAAATCAACGACGATCAAGATTTTGAGCGGCATTCTGGTGCCCTCTAGCGGCAGATGCAGGATTGACGGGCGCACACCATGGCATGACCGAATAAGCCATGTAGCGCGAATTGGCGTGGTCTTTGGGCAGCGGACGCAGCTCTGGTGGGATCTGCCGGTGATCGAGTCATTTGCGCTGCTGCGGGATATTTACCGAGTGCCGCCGGCGGTCTATCGGCAAACCTGTAGCGAGCTGATCGAGTTGCTGGAACTAGAACCCTTGCTCGTAACCCCAGTGCGGCAGCTTAGTCTGGGACAACGCATGCGCTGTGATTTTGCGGCGGCGCTGCTGCACCGTCCCGATATTTTGTTTCTCGACGAGCCGACCATCGGGTTGGATGCCGTCTCGAAGCTGGCGGTGCGGAAGTTCATCAAGGCGCTGAATCAAACCCAGCAGGTGACGACGATTCTGACCACCCACGATATGGATGATATTGAAGCTCTCTGCGACCGGGTGATTATTATCGGCGGTGGCGAAATTCTCTGCGATGGGTCGCTTGCTCAGTTGCGGTCGCAGGTGTCTTCGCGTCGCCATCTTCGCATCGATCTTCAGCCAGGGCAGTTGGGCGGTCAGTTGCTGCGGTTCCCGGTGGCAGGGGTGAATTTGCTAAATCAGGTGGGAGATTCGGTGACATTGGCGTTCGACCCACGGCAAATTTCGGCGGCAGCTTTGATCCACCGGATCACCGAGCACTACGACGTTGCCGATTTGTTTGTCGAAAATCCCCCAATCGAGGAGATCGTGGCTGAGCTATATGCCAACGAGCGAGATCCCCAAAGAGAAACCACCGGAGGTGAAAATGGAGGAGTCTAAGCAGCTAGCCTGCAACCTGTCCGCCTACCGCTCCCTGTTTGTGGCGCGATTTGTCCTGCTGTTGCAGTACCGAACGGCGGCGTTGGCGGGAATCGCCACACAGTTGTTTTGGGGCCTGATCAAGGTGATGGTGCTAGCGGCCTTTTTTAGCAGCAGTGCTGAAGCGCAGCCGATGACGCTGTCTCAAGCGGTGAGCTATGTGTGGCTGGGGCAGGCTTTGCTGGTGGCGGTTGTGCCTTGGTCCGGCGATCGCGAAATTCAGGCGATGATCCGCTCGGGTGCGGTGGGCTATGATTTGCTCCGCCCGACGGATTTATACAGTTTCTGGCTAACCCGTGCCCTCGCTATGCGAACGGCTCCTGTGGTGCTGCGGGCCTTGCCACTACTGACGATATCACTGCTGCTGTTCCCGACCTTGGAACTCAACGAGTGGGCGCTAGCTGTTCCCGATTCTGCGGCGGCTTTGATTGCTTTCTTGCTGGCGTTGATCGGAGCCATTGTGTTATCGGCGGCATTGACGATGCTGTTAACCGTTTCGATGCTCTGGACGATTTCAGGCGAAGGCATTAATCATCTCTTTCCCACTCTAATAATCGTCTTCTCTGGCATGATCATTCCTTTGCCCTTATTTCCCGACTGGATGCAGCCGCTGTTAGCGGTTCTGCCCTTCTCAGGACTGCTCGATCAGCCGTTTTGTCTGTTTGTTGGCAGTTTGCCGCCTTCGGCTCTAGGGCAAGTTTTGACCCATCAGGCGATTTGGATCAGCATCATCATTTTATTTGGGCGATGGCTGGTAAAACGTGGCGTGCAGCGATTGGTCATTCAAGGAGGTTAAGGATGAATGCGTTACAGCTCTACGGACGCTACATTGGGGTCTCTGTGCAAGCGCAAATGCAGTACAAAATCTCCTTCGGGCTACAAACGCTCGGACATTTGGGAGTTACGGCAATCGAGTTTCTAGGCATCTGGGTTTTGTTCGCTCGCTTCGGGCAGTTGGCTGACTGGAGCATCGCAGAAGTAGCGCTATTCTACGGGCTGATCAATATGGCTTTTGCTTGCGCTGATGCCTTGGGACGCGGGTTTGACAGCTTCGGGAAACTCGTGCAGAACGGCGATTTCGACCGGCTGCTGCTGCGGCCGCGCTCGACGGTGTTGCAGATCTTAGGCACGGAACTCACCCTCAAGCGCTTCGGTCGCCTGATTCAGGGCTTGGTGATCATCGGTTGGTCCTTGTCCACGCTGCAAATTGCCCTAACGCTGCCAGTGCTATGGCTACTGAGCGCGGCTTTTGTGGGTAGTGTGGCATTGTTTTGCGGCATTGTAATTTTTCAGGCGACGCTAACTTTCTGGACCATCGAATCGCTGGAAATAATGAATATCCTCACTTATGGCGGCGTGGAAACCGCGCAATATCCGTTTTCAATCTATGGTCGCTGGTTCCAACGCTTCTTTACCTTTATTGTGCCGCTGGCCTGCGTCAGCTATCTGCCGCTGCTTGGCGTGCTGAACCGAGCCAGCGAATTTGGCGTGCCGCTCTGGGTCTGCTTCCTCTCGCCTTGGTCCGGGATTGTGTTTCTGCTGCTGGCACTGCGGCTGTGGCGAATTGGCGAGCGCTACTATTGCTCGACTGGCAGTTAGCTAACCGAGACTTACCCCGTGCCTGTGCCCGTAAATGTGCCCACTGAAACTGACTGAATCTGCCCACTTGGGGGATGCCGTACTGCCAGGAAATTGCTGATCCTAGAAACAGTTCAGCGCCGAGCATCGTCTAGAGCCTGTAACGGCGTGCTTCCCTCCATGCTGGTGAGGCTACGCGACCTCTACTGGAATCGGCGCTACGAACGTTTAGGAGATGAAATCATGCAAACCCGCAACTTCAATGACTTCTCCGTTCGCGCTCTCAACCGAAATAGCGTTCTGTCAAGCAACCTGACTCGCACACGGAACCGCTTGCGCGAGGATATTGGAACTCTGAGAGGACGATTTCGGGCATCAGGTGAAGTCAATAAAGATGAACCCGATATTTACCGCTTCCGGCTGCGACGAAACACCGAATTAAAAGTAGCTCTACAAAATGAAGAGAGTCTCGGGTTTTTCGACCTTTTTGGTACCCGCAAGCGTGTACAGGCAACATTGCAAGACCGATCATCCAACCGGATTCGCGCCACGGATCGGATTCGCCCTGAGGATGAGGATGAGTTTCGAGTGCGCCTCAGACCGGGCATCTACACGGTGCGAATAACGGGACGCAGCGAAAACGACGTCGAGTATGAGCTTCGCCTCAGCACGCGCCGTGATAACTTCGATGACGATTTTGATGATTTCGATGATGACTAGCTGCAACCAGGACGGAGTCTCTATCACGGTACGGGTGGGTTGAGCAAACTCAACCTTGATGCGGTCGCGGGCGGTCAAGATTTGGACAGCACGACCTATCTCCTGGGAAGATCACCTAACACCTAAACCGGGACAAACGCCGCTGCCGTGAGCGGTTGCGGATTCACCAGATTGAGAGTTGCTAAAATTTCGTCTCCGAAGGCAATCGCAGCTCGGCCATTGCCTTGGCGAACGGTCAACTGCTCGTAGTTCAACCCCTGCAACCCAATTTGATCGCGCCCAACGCGGAAATCCGCAATGGAGTCAGTGCCTTTGCCGGCTGCGAGGACGAATATATCTCGCCCGAAACCGCCCCGCAGTAAATCATTGCCGGCTTCCCCATACAGCATATCTTCGTTGTTGCCACCGTCCAGCACATCGTCGCCGTCTCCACCATAGAGAATATCGTCCCCTGATTCGCCGGCCACTTGATCGGCATCCGCTCCAGCTAGAACTGTATCTGTGCCCCCTTCGACCATGATCTGGTCATCCCCTTTGAATCCATAGATGACATCATTGCCGCGAGTCCCCCGCAGCTGGTCAGGGCGATGGCTGCCGTAGATAAAATTGGCATTCTCGGGTGCCGCCAGTACATCTAGGAATACGGCACTGGGTACACCCCAATTTCCCGCAGCATCCTGGCTTTCCACAAACACAGTGTAGCGGCCGCTGCTGAATCCAGTCGTGTCGATTTCAGCTACCAGGGTTTCTCTGGGTCCGTCGAGCGTTCCGTCGGCCGCCGTCAGGGTCATGGTGGTTACGCCCGGAATCCACGAGGGTTCCCCAATGCTATAGCGCCCACCAGCGATTGGCTGAATCGGTTCCTCCACGTCAGAGATGGGGTCGTAGGGGCGATCGGTGACGCCATCGTCGGGAGTGCGCTCGCGGAACCCGAAGCGGGTATCGTCGGCTGTAGTGGTGAGAGTGACCGGAGTTCCCGCAACAACTTGTGGCAAATCGAGCGTTACATCCAGCGATTCAGGACCGGCAGGGGTCTGATACGGACGACGAGCCGCTTTTGCCATGTAGAGCAGCGCCGGCAGATTTTCCGGGACAATCGTGTTCTCGAAGTACTCGCTGGGTTCAAAGAACTGATTGCCCAACTCCAGGGTGTAGGTCGCCACGCCAAAGTTGCCGTAGGCCCAGTCATCGGTGGCTCCATCGGCTGGATAGAGCTGCTCGGCTCGAATCACGTCGAACGGTTCATCGACCTGTGCTGTAAAATAGCCATACTTTCGCCCCAGCGTCCGCAAGTCGTCGTTGTTGGGCGCAATCAAATTCTGATACCAGCCCCAAGGATACAGCACTAAATTGCCAAAACTGTGGATGTCCAGATAGATGCCTGACGTATCGTCGGGAACTGCTTCATACTCAGGCCGATACACCGCTGCCGTCGGGTCACCGCTGATTCGCTTAGGACCGCTGCTGTTGGGAAATAGCGATGTGACGTAGTCTCTGAGGGCTTGGCTTTCCGGCTCCGAAAACGGAGCGACGCCTCGGTAGGAAATAGCTGCCGGATCGCCGCTAGAGGCTCCTGGGGCAAAGGTGCCGTCTGCCAAACGAGCGTTGTTCCACTCAAAACTGTAGTTGCGATTGAGATCGACGCCGTAGGTGGGAAACGGTGCCGGCTCGGGGTAGTCGGGTGGATTGGTGCTAGTGGGATTGGTATTCTTGCGCCAGGAAAAGCCCTGCTCGGCGAACTTGCGCCCATCGGGGTTGGCAATCGGGACAAGGTGGATTTCGTTGTAGTCAAGCAGCCACGTGATGTCGGGGTCGCTGCCATAGCCAGCCACTAGCTGTTCGGCGAAACGCGTCACCAGTTCAGCCGTGGTCAGTTCTCGCGCGTGCAGAGCACCCTGCATATAGAGAACCGGCTTGCCGCCGGCCGGATTGGTATTGCTATTGGTCAGCTTCAGGGCATAAATATCGTAGCCTTCGGGACCACCGGGGGTGACTTTATCGTAGGTGTCACCAATGTCGATCCAAGCCGCGATTGCACGGTTCTCCAGCGCCAGCTTCGAGAGGTCGCTGTAGGTCTCTTCGACAGTACGATAGCTGGGAAAGCCAGGAATCCCTTGAGCAACGAGGGTCACAGGAATGTCGTCTAAGGCAAAGCCATCGTAGTTGGGATCCTCACTACTGACGCTAATCTGAATGGGGCTGATGATTTCCTCGTCGGTAATGCCACCCGGAACAGCCGTCAGCGTCACCGTTTGCGCAGTCTCCCAGTTGTCGGGGGTGAAGATGAGATCGTCTACAGGGGCAATCTTGCTGGGGTCTGTAGTGAAGCGAATCGTCACCGGGGCTGTGGGTGGTGCGGTCAATGTCACGTTCAGTGTATCGTCAACGCCGCCGGCGCTGAGTTGGGTGCTACCCACGGTTTCGGTAATCCGGACACTGGGCAGCCGTGCCTCGCTGACGACGACATTGTCTACAAACCAGTAGAAGGACCAATCTCCGGTGTAGCGGAAGCGGATCTGAGCGTCATCTTGCCCGGCCACAATCGACGAAATATCAATGGCTTGAAAGTCGGGATTGGGTGTGCTGCCGATGGCAGAGTAAACCTCCTGCCAATTAATCCCATCATTGGTGACTTCCACAAACACCTGGCTACCCGCCGCTTCGTAGATCTGATCAAACTGCAAGAAGGCGGTCGTGGCACCCGAAACATCGAAGACCGGCGACACCAGTGCTACATCTTCCGGGGAGTTATTGTTGGAAAGGGCATCGCTGTCAAAAACCGCCGCCGGATCGCGCAATGGTTTCGCAAGCGGGCGGTCTCCTGGATTGTCAAATCGCCACACATCTACAGCAGGAGCACCGGCAAAGAGGAGATTGGTCCATCCTGCTGGGGGCGTGGTGCCGCTGGCTGTTGCAAAATCTTCTTCAAGAAACCGTTTGGGTGACGCCTGACTTGACACCTGATTTGACATAGTTTGTGGTTTTGGGAGTGGGGTTTAGGGAAAGCAGAGGCAGTCGCCGCAGTCCATCGACAGGGTGGACCGGAAGAAAATCAAAATCAAGCTTACCACTCCCATTCCGGGAATAAGGTACGGAGGGTAGCAGCGGTCAACGAATGTTCACACGCGTCAAGGCTTCTAAAGCATCAAAATTGGGTAGAGCATATTCTGCTTCTGATCAGGCACACCAACCCTAAGGTCTGCTGAAGATTCTGAGCAGACCGCCTCTGCCGCTACTCTCTAACTTTTTCTTGAACTCTAGTTGCGCAATCTTTAATTTTGAAACTGGTACACGTTTATATCTCAGATTTATTTTTGAGATATACATGACAGTCAAAGGGCATCAGCCCATTTGAGAGAGCTTTTGTTGGAGCACTCAGATCTAGCAACAGCCCATTAACCAATAGCTCACAACGCTGGCTAATCTAGCTGTAGAGTTGTTCATTGAACATGCCATCGAACATGCAACTCTCAACTGAACGATTCAGATTGATTCAATTGATTTAGATGATCAAACCCGATTGCTACAGGGTTAAAGATTAATACCACAACAATTCAAAGTTAATCGAACCACTCTGCTAATTCTGCAATCATGCACAAAGTTTGCCTCAGTTAACGCTGCAACTTAATAATTTTTAATCACTTGTCAAATCATTAACGAGCAGGATGATACAGAGCTGAAGACATTAAGCTGAAATCTAATAGGCTTCGCTTCAACAATCATGCTGACGTTATCTAAAGAAAATATAAAGCTACAGGCATCGGCACGGGATAAGGAAGATGCCATTCGGCAAGTAGGGATGCTGCTGGTGCAGTCGGGGCATATGCAGTCTGGTTATGTTGCTAGCATGCTCAACCGCGAGCAGGTGGCGAATACCTATCTGGGTAATGGAATCGCGATCCCCCATGGTTTACCCGATGATCGGGATTTGATTCACCAAACTGGCATTGCAGTGTTGCAGCTTCCGAATGGCGTGGAGTGGAATCCTGGTGAGGTGGTGCGCTTGGTGGTTGGCATTGCCGCTAAATCGGATGAGCACTTGGAGGTGTTAGCGAACTTGACCCATGTGCTGGGGGACGAGGCTGCGATTCAGAACATGGCAACTACGACCGACCCGTTGGCAATCATTCAGCGGTTAACGCAACAATCAGATTCTCTCGATCGTTCGGACTCTCAACCTGAACCGGATTTGGCTAATGCAGTTGATGTGAAACTGGCTGCAGGAGCAGGATTGCACGCTCGTCCAGCTACGGTGCTAGTGAATCTCGCAAAAGAATTCCAGGCCGAAATTCGGGTCCGCTATGGTGACCAAATAGCTAATGCGAAGAGCTTGATTTCCTTGCTGAAACTGGGAGTCGAAGGAGGGCAAACGATTCGCCTGATGGCCGAGGGTGACGATGCTACCGCCGCCTTAACAGCCCTAAAATCTGCCGTTGCTGCTGGTCTAGAGGATGGAGCCGAAGCTACTCCTACGTTCAGCTCGAACCGCAACCTACAATTTACAACGCCAGCGATTGCTGGGATTGCTGCTTCTCCGGGTTTGGTGGTTGGTCCCGTCTATCAACTGAAGCGTCGCCAGATTCAGTTTGCCGAAACAGCAGCCGATCCAGAAGCCGAAAAACTGCATCTAAGACAGGCAATCGAGACCGCGAAAGCCGAGCTGCACGATTTGTATGAAAACGTCAAAGCCAAAGCTGGGGCTGCTCAAGCCGCAATCTTTCAAGCCCATCAGGAATTTCTGGCCGATCCAGAACTGCACGATGCAGCCGAGGCCTTGTTAACCAATCAGCGCAGTGCCGCATGGGCATGGCAACAGATTTACGAACAGCGGGCGGCTGCCCTGGAACAACTGAGCGATCCTCTCCTAGCCCAACGAGCTACCGATTTGCGAGATGTGGGTGAACGAGTCTTGCGTCATCTGGGCAAAACGGTAGCAGCAGAAGCCGAATTACCCAGCGAACCCGTGATTCTAATTGCTGAAGATCTGACGCCCTCAGACACAGCGGGACTAGACCCAGCCCTGACGCTGGGCTTTTGTACAGCTTACGGAGGCCCCACCTCTCACTCGGCTATCATTGCTCGCTCGCTCGATATTCCAGCAATTGTGGGGGCAGGTCCGGCAGTGCTGAATTTGGCGAACGGAACCCGCTGTATCTTGGACGGCGAAACGGGCAACCTCTATCCCAATCCCAGCGAAGCCGATCTAGCCACGGCAAGCCAAGCTCAAGCCGATCGGCAAGCGATGCGCCAAGCCGAGAAGCTGGCCTGCTACCAGCCCGCCTTAATGACCGACGGACACCGAGTAGAAGTCGTTGCCAATATCGGAGCGGTAGCCGAAGCGGAACAGGCGGTGAATGCTGGAGCTGAAGGAGTAGGGTTACTCAGGACCGAATTTCTTTTCCTCAACCGCTCCCAACCGCCATCCGAAGCCGAGCAAGTTGATGCCTACACGCAAATGATTCAGGCCCTAAACGGTCTGCCTCTGATTATTCGCACCCTCGACATCGGTGGTGACAAAGCCCTGCCCTACCTTAATCTACCCAAGGAAGAAAATCCGTTTCTGGGGGTGCGGGGAATTCGCCTCTGCTTTCAGCGGCAGGATCTATTCAAAACCCAATTGCGGGCCATCTTCCGGGCAGCTCAAGCTGGACCAATCAAGATCATGTTTCCGATGATCGCCACGCTAGAGGAGTTTCGCCAAGCCCGCCAGATCGCTGAAGCCATCCGCGCTGAAATAGGCGCTGATCCAATCGATTACGGCATGATGATCGAGGTGCCTTCAGCGGTTTTGATGGCAGCGGAATTTGCTCAAGAGGTAGCCTTTTTCTCGATTGGCACCAATGACTTGACCCAGTACACGCTAGCGATGGATCGAGGCCATCCGCTGCTAGCGAAACAGGCCGATGGTCTGCATCCGGCAGTACTGCGTCTGATCCACCAAACTGTACAGGCGGCCCAACATCATGGCAAATGGGTGGGCGTCTGCGGGGGCATAGCCGGAGAACCTCTAGGAGCAGCTATTTTAGTTGGGCTAGGCGTCACCGAACTGAGCGTCAGTATTCCCAGCGTGGCGGCAATCAAGGCGAAACTGCGCAGTCTCTCCCTCGCCCAAGCCCAAGACCTCGCCAAACGTGCCCTTACTTGCCCATCGGCGGCAGAAGTACGCGCCTTACGCTGATCCAACTGCCCTTAGGCTCAATCCACCTTCTGACTTCTCACTCCCTTATGTCTCCCCCCATTGTTACCCTCACTCTCAACCCCGCTATTGACCAAACCGCGGCAATTCCCAACTTCCAGGCTGGTGCGGTCAATCGCGTAGCTTGGGAGCAAGCTGATCCGGGTGGCAAAGGAGTAAATGTGGCCTCGTTTCTCAGCGATTTCGGCTTTGCGGTTACGGCTTCGGGATTCTTAGGCAAGGAAACTGCCGAGACGTTCCAAACCTTTTTTGAGCAGAAAAGAATTAACAATCGCTTTGTTTTGATTCCAGGTCGCACTCGCACCAATATCAAAATTATTGACGAGGTGCAAAATCAAGTCACGGATATCAACTTTCCAGGCCAAACGCCTCTAGCGGAACATTTGACTTTGCTGCGGCGGCTGATGGAGGAACTAGCCGTGAACCACGATTGGTTTATTCTCTCTGGTAGCCTGCCGACTGGGGTTCCCGCTTCAATCTATGCTGAATTGACCCAATATCTGAAGGCCCAGGGCAAAACAGTGATTGTAGATGCGAGCGGCGAAAGTTTGCGTCAGGCAATTCCAGCTGCTCCCTATGCCATCAAACCCAACCTGCATGAACTGCAAGAGGCGTTGGGTCGTTCTCTCAGTGGTCCCGCAGCGATTGTACAGGCAGCGCGTGAGTTGGTGCAAGGCGGCATTACCTGTGTAGTGATTTCGATGGGGGCAGAGGGGGCTATTTTTGTCGAGGCGGATTGGGCTATATGGGCGCACCCTCCTCAGGTTGAGGTCGTGAGTACGGTAGGAGCAGGAGATGCGATGGTAGCGGGGTTGGTTACGGGCAAGCTGCGCGGTTTGTCGCTGGCAGACTGTGCTCAATTGGCAACTGCCTTTTCAATCGGAGCCTTGAGTCAGGTTGGGCCGCGCCTGCCTCCGCCGGCAGAGGTGGATGCTGTTAGTAAACAAGTACGAATAGAAACGCTAACGTAACAAGAAACAGGAACACTAAAATGACATCGATTAAGAATGTTGTTGCTGTCACAGCCTGTCCAACTGGAATTGCCCATACAGTTATGGCAGCGGAAGCACTGAAGCAAACGGCCCAGCATATGGGCTATAGTATACAAGTTGAAACGCAAGGGGCAGATGGTATCAACCATGCCCTATCCGATGCAGATATTGCCGCTGCCGATTTGGTGATTGTGGCTGCCGATATTCATGTCGATCTAGAGCGGTTTCGTGGCAAGCCAGTCTATGCGGTTTCCACCAGTCGAGCGATTCGAGAAACCAAAGGCGTGATTGAGGCTGCTGTCGCCGAAGCCGAAGCCAACCCTTTGCCAACTGAGCCACAGGCTGCTACTCCATCGCTCTCACCCGAACCTGCCCCGATTCCATCCACCCCCGACACCGCCAGCCCTACGACCAATGGCTCGAAATATTTGGTTGGCATCACCTCCTGCCCCACTGGGATTGCCCACACCTTCATGGCTGCCGAAGCGCTACGCAAAGCCGCCAACGAACTAGGACATACAATCAAGGTCGAGACCCAGGGATCGGTGGGAGCCAAAAATCAGCTGACGCCTGAAGAGATTGCCCAAGCCGATGCGGTGGTGATTGCTGCCGACACCCATGTAGATACCTCCCGGTTTAGTGGGAAACGGCTCTACCAAACCTCTACCAAACAAGCCCTCAAGGACGGAACAGGCGTGATTCAGGCGGCGCTGGCCTTACCAGAACCTGTGGCTGGAGCAAGTGGTGCGGCTCGTGACGATTCAACCTACCTCCAGTCGGTGCAGCAGGCCAAAGCGGACCAATCCGCTCGTCGCAGTGGCCCCTACAAGCATTTGCTCACTGGCGTTTCCTACATGCTGCCGCTGATTGTGGCCGGAGGTTTGATCATTGCTTTGTCGTTTGTATTTGGACTCAACCCACCTGAAGGCACCTTTGGCGATGCCCTGATGCAGATTGGCGGCAAGGCGGCCTTTGCCCTGATCGTGCCGGTCCTCTCCGGATTCATTGCCTTTTCGATTGCCGATCGCCCTGGATTAGCGCCTGGATTAATTGGTGGCATGTTGGCCTCGAATTTGGGCATGGGTTTCTTAGGCGGTATCTTGTCTGGCTTTCTAGCTGGGTATATTGCCCTGTTTCTACGGGAGAAAATTAACCTGCCTACCAACTTTGAGGGATTGAAGCCGGTTCTGGTGATTCCGTTACTATCTACGCTGGCGGTGGGTTTGCTGCTGGTCTATGTATTTGGTGTACCAGTGAAGGCAATTCTGGATGGTCTGACAGCATTCCTGCAAAATATGGGCCAAACCAACGCCGTCATTCTCGGTTTGATTTTGGGCGGTATGATGGCAGTCGATATGGGAGGGCCAGTGAACAAAGCTGCCTATACCTTTGCGGTAGGGCTGCTGACCAGCAACGTGTTTGAACCGATGGCTGCTGTGATGGCTGCCGGCATGACGCCCCCCTTAGGTCTAGCCCTGGCTACCCTATTGGCTAAACGCTGCTTTACCCAGGAAGAACGGGAAGCCGGTAAAGTTGCCACTGTACTTGGTATTTCGTTTATCACTGAAGGCGCGATTCCCTTTGCGGCCAAAGATCCGTTGCGAGTTCTGCCTGCCTGTATTGTCGGTTCTGCCATAGCAGGTGCGCTATCGATGCTGTTTGGCTGCACGTTGCGCGCTCCTCACGGCGGTATTTTTGTGCTGGCAATTCCTAATGCTGTTGGTCGAGGCGGATTGTATGTAGTCGCTATTGCCTTAGGGACGCTGGTGACAGCCTTGTTGGCATCTCAACTAAAACGCTGGCAACTCAAAGCCAAAGCAGAACCC
Organism: Synechococcales cyanobacterium C42_A2020_086; assembly: GCA_015272325.1. GTDB lineage: Bacteria > Cyanobacteriota > Cyanobacteriia > Elainellales > Elainellaceae > JACYLU01. The sequence continues at coordinate 40,400 of JACYLU010000001.1, forward strand.
GCGCCAGAAGTCGTGTCGCCCGCGCAATAGATATGCAATAGTGCACCCAGGCTCCAAAATTGTTTTGATGACCTTCTGGCATGCTAACGGTGAGGTGTTGCCCTGGTAGAAGAGGTCACGGCTGACACCGAGCACAAGAGATGAGGGCTAAGACAGCACCATAGACATTTGCGTTAAGTCCTCGGGCGTCAGGTGGTCGTGCAGTACTTCCCCATCGCGGAACCAGATGATGCGTCGGGTTTGACGCGCCACATCCGCTTCGTGCGTCACCACGACTACCGTAATCCCGCTAGCGTTCAGCTCCGAGAAAATATTCAGCACCTCGTGGGTGGTATGGGAGTCGAGGGCACCCGTTGGCTCGTCCGCTAGCAGCAAGACAGGATTGTTGACAATGGCGCGGGCAATCGCTACCCGCTGCTGTTGTCCACCCGAGAGCTGATTCGGACGATTGTGCAGTCGATTAGCCAACCCGACCCGCGTCAGCGCCACCACGGCCCGTTCCTTGCGCTCGTTGGAGGGCACCCCAGCATAGGTCATGGGGAGCATCACATTTTCCAGTGCAGTTAGTTGGGGCAGCAAATGAAACTGCTGAAACACAAAGCCTATCTTGCGGTTGCGGATATGGGCTAGCTCCGAGTCTGATAGTCTAGCTACGTCAACGCCATCGAGGTAGTAGCGTCCCGAAGTGGGGCGGTCGAGGCAGCCAATAACATTCATAGCGGTAGACTTGCCAGACCCTGATGGACCCATAATGGCGCAGTACTCGCCGGTTTCTACAGTCAGGCTGACATCATTCAACGCCCGGACCTCGGTATCGCCGACGCCGTAGGTCTTATAAACATGTTCCAGCCGGATAACGGGTTGCATCAGATTATGCGCTCCTCAATGCCACAATTGGGTCGAGCTTCGCAGCTTGCCGGGCTGGAAACACACCAAAGAACAAACCGATGCCGCCAGAGACACCCACCGCCACCAGGATGGCCGTCGTAGAAACGCCCGCTTTCAAAGGCGTGGTTGCAGCGACCAAGGCGACGCCAGCGGTGCCAATGCCGGTGCCGATCACGCCACCAATGGCCGAGAGGATAATCGCCTCGATCATGAACTGCACTAAAATGTCTTGCTGAGACGCCCCGATCGCTTTGCGCAGCCCAATCTCGTGGGTCCGTTCTCGCACCGACACCAGCATGATATTCATAATGCCAATGCCGCCCACGAATAGAGAGATGCCTGCAATCGCAGCCAGCATCAGTGTCAGGGCATTCGTGACGTTGCCGACAATTTCCAGGGCGTCCTTTTGGGTGCGTACGGTAAAATCATCTTCGGTGGTGACTTTGTGGCGCAGCCGTAACAGGTTGGTGATCTGGAACTGAGCCGCATTCACCGAGGCTTCGTTGCGGGCATTCACCGAGATGAAAGTTACCTCTGTACCATAGGGAGAGGTATTGCCGGTAATTCGGCTCGACATGGTCGTGATTGGAATATAGACAGCATCATCCTGGTTGTTTCCCAAGAATGCCCCCTTTGACTCCATGACGCCAATCACCTGAAAACTCAGGTTGCGGATGCGAATTTGCTGCCCAATCGGGTCGGACTCGCCAAAAAATTTTCTCGCCACATCTGCTCCCAACGCCACAACCTGCGTCCGCCGCTGCACATCCAGTTCCGAGAAGAAGCGACCGCGCTCGACGGCAAAATCTCGCACCGTAAGAAAATCAGGCGTCGTTCCCAAAACCAGCGACGAACTGCGGCGGTTGCGGTAGGTAATAGGCTGCTGCGTTTGGAGCTGCGGCGCTACAGCATTCACCGTTGGCACCTGCGAGGCAATGGCTTTAGCATCTTCTAGGGTCAGCGTTCGCGGCAAATCCAGAGTGCGGTTTTGGGCTTCCTCGCTACCTGGAATGATAAACAAAACATTTGGACCAAGCGACTCAAACTGCTCGGAGGCATAGCGTTGTGCACCCTGCCCCACGCCCACCATCGTAATCACCGAAGCATTGCCAATGATGATGCCCAACATGGTCAAGGTACTGCGTAGTTTATTGGCAGTCAGAGTTTTGACGGCCATCTTGACACTTTCAACAATATTCATCGCTCAAAACACTGCAACACAATACTCGATCGCTCAAAAACTCCATACCTCAATGACATCCGGAATAATGCACCTGATGATATACCTACACAAGGCGTTTATTCCTGACGGGATCTACCCCATTCCGAATTTTCGGGAATATCTGTGAACACTCGTTCTCCTGGGGTCAACCCCTCAAGAATCTGGGTTTGATTCTCCACCGCTGGACCCAGCACCACCGGGCGGAATTCCGGCTGATTCTGGGCATTGGGCACAAGTACACCCGTTTCGCCGTTCTGCGTGACAATGGCTACGGTTGGCACCACGATGGCATTGTTAACTTCATCCCCTAGAAAGGTGACATCCACATTCATGCCCGAGAGCAGCTTGTCTAGTCCGGTTTCTAGAGCAACCCGCACCTGAAAGGACGTCACGTTTTGCCGAACGACGGCTTCTGGCGCAATCAACCGCACTCGTCCACGAAACACTTCATTGGGGTAAGCGTCTGCCACAATCTCGACCGGTTGCCCAACGCGGAGCTGCTGAATGTCTACTTCCGGCACTTCCGCCAGAATTTCTAGCCCTTCCGCTAGCGCCACCACAGCAGTCGAGGTAGCAGAGGTAACTTCTGAAGCCGAAGTAGTGGGCGTCACAAAGGCTCCTTCATCAGCAAACTTCTGAGTGATGATGCCGCTAAAGGGCGCATAGATGTAGGTGTCCTGATTCTGCACCTCGATTTGCCGCAAATTCCCTCGAGCTTCGGCTAGTTCAGCGGCAGCAGCAGCAATTTCTTCCTGACGGCTACCGCTGCGCTGCAGTTCTAGGCTACGCTGGGCTTCCTGCAAGCTAGCCTGCGCCTGTGCCACGTTTGCCCGTGCTGTTTCCGCCTCGCTGCGAATCTCGTCGAGCTGATCTTGGGAAATCGCACCTTCATTGGCTAGGATCTCGTTGCGCTGCACCCGCTCTTGAGCTAGGTTGAGCCGTGCTTCTGCCTGCCTCACCTGAGCAGCAGCCTGCTGCACCCGCGCTTCCGCCTGGCTAATTTCTTCAGGGCGATTGCCGGCCCGCACTTGGGCTAATCGAGCTTCCGCCCGAGCAACCCGCGCTTGCGCCTGCTGCAACTGTGCCTGCACCGCGTCGTTTTCCATGCGAGCAATCAGCTGACCTTGCCTGACGCGATCCCCTTGCTCGACAAGCAGCTCGACCAACACCCCTGGATTTTTGGGGCTGAGATTGACGGTCTGCACCGGCTGCACGGTACCGCTGGCTGTAATCCGCATCCGCAGCGACTGCGACTCAACCAGTTCCGTCATCGTGGTAATATCGGGCGCAGCCGATCGCCGCTGCACTAGCGAATAGGTCACCGCACCCGTTCCAAGGAGACCGGCTGCCAGCAGCCCCAACAGCCACGGATTGGGCTGGCGACCTTTCTGAGTGAGGGGAAGTTGCATAGACATGGTAATAAATTCAGCAAAATAAACGGAACGATGAGTGCAACAAAGACAATAACGGGTTGAAAGCAAACTAAACCATGTGAACCAGTCGAACCCTCAGGTGAAGAAGCCTATCCCAACTGCCGTAGCCTGTTAATCATTTAGATAGAGGTTAGAAGTTATCCGTTAAACGTTAACCATAGTCAATTAAAAATCAGGGATGAGTCGCACTAGCAGGTATTAACCGTGCAGTTAGTAATGCAGTCGGTCTATCCAGTCGCCTGAGCCTCAACCGCTAAGAAGCCAGAGAACGATCAGACAAGATGAACTACGAGAGGAACTGCTGAGAAGCCGACTGCTTTTGCTCCTGTTCCCAGCGTTCATCAAGCAGCGGTAGCTCGCGCTCCCAAAACGCATGAATGTCACGCATTTCTTGCAGCCGCTGCCGCTGTCGAGGCGATGCATCCTTCAATAGGTCTAAACCGCGCTCTGCCAACTGCCGAAAGGTTGCAATTTGCGCCATGCGTTGCTTGGTGAGCTGCGACCAGGCATTGGGCTTGATCTGGAAGTAATCGCGCCGTTCTCCTGGCAGACTCACCCGTTCGATCAGTCCAATCTGGATCAGCAGGCGAGTCATCGTGCTAATCGAGCCTTTGCTAGCCTGCAACACCTCTGCCAATTCGCTATGCGATTGATAGGGAGGATTAGAGAGCAACAGCCAGCCGAAAATCCGCCCTGACATGCGCGGCAAGCCCACCAGCTCGAACATCAGACCGACCTCTTCCACAAAATGGGTTTGCTCAAACGGTTGTTTGATCAACTCCGTAGCAGTTTCCTTAACATTATTTAACTCTAAGGCTAACATATTCTGAATGTTCAGTACTTATTGAACGAAGCAAACAAAAAAAGAAAGGCAGATTTACCGGGTAGTTTCAAAAGATCCAGAGCACTTCCAACTTCGCGCTTTTCTGACTTCTCCTAACTGCTTATCGATCTACTTATTACTCTACAAATCGGCTGCAACCCTTGCCTTCCCCCAGTCGGTCGATTCTGGAACTTCCCATGCTGATCAGCCCAATCAGGAGTCCCAATCTGGTGCGACTTAGCGAGTCACAACTAGGGGGCAGAGGTGAGGCTGGTTTCGGTTCTCTCCAGCGTCACAGCTCGGCTCAACCAGTTCTGCCGTTGAAACGGGAAGTTCAATCCAAACTTCGGTGCCGCCATCAGGCTGCGCGTAGCACTGCAACTCGCCGCCGTGTTGCTCTACAATCCGACGGCAACGGTCCATCATGGCGTCTGCAGCTTCGATCTCCTCGCCCCCCGAAGAAACGGGTCGATTGTCGGCAATGCAGAGCACAACTCGCGGGCTGCTGCCATAGGGATCAGGGATGAAGCGGCTACGAAGAATGAGCTGCGGCAACGCCCAGCCCTGCTGGTAGAATGCTCTCAGCGTCTCGATAGCCCTACTTAGCAGTGTCCTGATCAGCTCATCAAGTTCGCTGCTGTAACCGACAAGCGCAGGCAGTTGCCCATACTCTTTGATCACTTTAATGCCTTGAAATTCGGGCGTGGGTTGCAGCCGATGGTTCAGCAAGACCAGCGTGCTGTCTAAGCGGTCGTGCAGATCAATCCGCTGGAGTTTGGACGGTTCTGCACAAGCGGCGCTCTGCAGCGACTGCACTAGCTGCCGAAGGCGCTCTGCCCCCAACCGAAGAGACGCTAGCAGCTTCGGAAAGTCTTGCTTGAGGAAATCTAGATTCATTTCAACTAGGGAATGGTTCAGCTCCGCCTCGGGAACTGGTTGCTGCTGATGCCGCTCAATCAACCGCAGCAGCGTTTCAGCGTAGTTCTGTGCGTGAACTAGATTGCTACAGAGGAAATTCACCGGATGGCTCATGTCTTGAGCAACCCCTCCCACCAGTTGACCGAGGCTAGACAGAGACTCCTGTTGTCGAAGCTGGATTTGGCTGCGCGAGAGCTGCTCTAGTGCCTCGTTCAAAGCTTGCGACCGCTGTTGCAACTGGGACAGCAAGGTAGCCTGTTGCAGGGCAAGGCGCACGTGTAGTCCAACTTGAGTCACCCAGGCGAGTTCATCAGCTTGCCAAGCACGAGGAGCCGTACACTGCTGAATCCAGAGCCAGCCCCAAAGCGTCTTTCCCTGAAAGAGCGGTGCTCTCAGGCTAGCGCGGACTTGCCAACGCTCTAACTGCTGGATCGAGTTGGCTGGCAACCCACTCCGGTAGATGTCGGCAATGACCTGCATCTGCTCGGGTTTCGCTGGCTCTAGGGCTGATGTGCTAAAGCAGAACGGTTGCAGCGAAGCATTCAGAATTGAGGTCACTCCAGAGGCAACAGCTTCAGCTAGACTGGTGCAGACCCATTGCCCATCGCTGGAGTCGGCGTGCTGATTTCGTTGGGCATCGAGACGAACCAAGACAACGCGATCCGCCGCTAGCTCTTGGCGAACTTCAGTGGCAACACTACTCAGAACGGTTGCTAGATCAACTGGCTCCTGCAGCAGGGTACTGATCCGCAGCAAGACCTGATCCCGACGTCGCTGCTGCCAATCGCTCACCACCATTTGCTTCATCTGCTGAAACGCAGCCTGATCTCGACAGCAGACTTGCACCTGATCGAGCACTTGATCGAAATGGGCAAACATCATATGCAAGAGCCAATTAAACGTGGGAGAGCAAGGATCATGGCAGCGCACACTGAGGTTTTAGCGCGGCTAGCGTTGAGACAAAGTATGGCAAACGTCTCAATCTCCCGTAACTGGTTAAAACCCTTAAGTTGACCTTAAGCCGCTCGATCGCGTTTTACGTAAAAATGACGACGCTTTTGAGCAGTTTTTTCGCACTTTAGAGGTTGACGAACCACCGATCGAGCGAGTAGTACACGGGGGGTAAGAGACCAGTACACGCTCGGTGTTCGGAACCGCCGACAATCGCCCTATTCATCTTGGGGTTGATTATTCAGCGTATTCAGCAGGTCGGGAATGCCTTCACAGCCTCCGGGAATCGTAGCGCGGGTAGCCGCACCGCCCCAAGCACAGCAGTAATAGCGTTGTTCTTCGGACAGGCGCTGCACATTGGTGAAATCGGCCCCTTCAATCACGGCTCCAGTGTAGGCTCCCGTCCGGTAGTCCGGAATATCGGTCCGAGTTCGAGGGGTGGCGGTTCGGGCGGAACCATAGAACAGGCGTGTGCCCATCATGTCGGATTCTGCCAGCACCGCATCGCAGAGGATAGTACGAGCCAAATTGGTTTTGACCAAATCGCAGCGGCTCAGGTTAGCACGAATGAGATTGATGTCGCTCAAGTCGGTCCAGCGCAAGTCGGTTCCAGACAGATCGGCACCAGCCAGCATGACTCCTAGATCAATCACCCGAACTCCGTAGTCGCGGTCCTCGGCGTAACCACCAGTGCCGTCTAGAATCGCCCGTCCGAGGCGACGGTCCCGCTTGAGGGGTGAGAGCAGCCGCGATCGCGACAGAAAGCGCAGCACCTTTGCTTTGCCCGAGGCATCAATGCTGCTGAGGATCGAAGCGGTACGGCCTTCAGCAATCGCCCGTTCCTGCGGCCAGTCTTCGAGCAGCCCTTCTTCATCTAGCACCAACTCGGAAATGCCCTGGAAGTAGGAGTCGATTGTCTGCTGCTGGGTGATGGTGTTTTGCTGGATCGTCAAATCTCTGGAAATCACGTACTGTCGCCAGGCAATGTACACCGCCAAAACCGCAATTAGGATTTGCCCGATAGCACCACCAACCTCACCTGTCGCCCCAATTGCTTCCCAGTTGAGCTGACTGTACCAAGTCAAGAACCGTTGCCCCCAGCCCGAAAGCTGTAGAAATCCGACGGCGGCAGCTGTCAATCCTGCCAAACTCACCAAAATCAGCCGTTCTTGCGGTGAGATCCACTGAGTCAGCGCCACAATGGCAACACCCCACAACCCCCGCAGCGAAAGCAACAGCGCTACAAATGTTGCCGCCCCTGCCAGCCAACCATTACCGACGACAAATCCTAGAATCATCAGCCCTATAGACAGAAGAATGATCAGCTCCAGTGTTGGGCGTCTAGGGGGTGTTCGCAGGGGTGAAGCGGGTGGCATTGCGTCTGCTCTTAGCTCAGCCGGCCGGGACAGCACCGCGGTATCGTATTCCGTCGTGGTGGATGGCGGCTTCGTGCCATTGCGGCCATCCGATGGGTTTACCGCCGGATCACTTGCTGCTGGATAGGGAACGGCGGCACCGTCTTCGGATCCGGGAAAGGGAGAATTCGATTTCAGAGACATAGGAACTGCTGCTTCAGGTCAACCCACGCCTTACTAGGATATATCGATATATCCCGTTGACCCGCACCATAGTCAGACCCACTCCAAAAGGCATCAAAAGGCACTAAAAGTGTGATGAAGGGTGATGAATCAGGGGTGAGAAATGGCTGAGAGATTCACAGAGATTGTCACAGAGATTGTGAAAAAACAGTGGAACGGTCTTCAAGAAACCATCAAGTCTCGTGTAGATTCCGTAAATCCCCCAGGATTGTTCCTAATCCAATAGGTCTTACGTGAACAAGAAGGTAGTGTGTCTTGTTGGAGAACCGTTGCTTCAAGTCCAGCTGCTGTGGGGGCAAACTATTGCTGGTGGGGAACGGCCCCTACTACTAGCCAAGATGCGGAGAACGGCGTCTCACCCCTGTTTAAAGGATTAGATCCCTGATATGAGTTGGTTCAAACAAACGAATCGATTGAAGCGTGCTGAGTTGGGTTCTGGATCGCTGTCGAAACAGGCAACGACCCAGCAAACAGAGCACTTAAAAACTATTGGAGCCTCTCTTAAGTGCGCCATTCAAGAAGCGTTGCAACGACAGAGTCTATTGCAGCATCAGTATAGTGTGATGGTGACTCAGGCGCAGGCTTTGATCCAGCGAGCGAGCTATCAGCAGCATCAGGGAGATGTGGGCACGGCCCGCTCGCTGTTGATTCAGAAAAATAAACTGCTCGTGCAAGCCACCCGTCTCAAGACACGCATCGAGTCCTGCGATGCAGAGATTCAATCGCTTCGCCAAAACCTGGCCCACATTGAAGACCAACTCGACGCCTCGCAGCAGTGGCTAGAAGCGCCATAGTGGCTGTCTCTGCCCTCATTTGCACAGAGGGGGTTGCCCAGAGCGTTGCAGCAGGGCCAGTTCTGGATGCTGCTGACACAAATAGAGCGGCACCCAGGGAAACAGAGTTTGCCAGTCTTTTTCGAGATCGGCAGGGGTCAGAGTATCGAGGGGGCAGGTGGGCACGGCATTGCTAGTCTGCGGCTGAGCTAGGCAGGCTTCGAGCTGCGTGCGATAGGACGACACCAGGACATCGCCCGGCTGGATCTCCAGGGCTTGTTTCAAGGAATTCAGGGCATCAGAGTAGCCAGTGCGACCCAGCAGCAGCGAGGCAAATCCTTGTGCCACCCAAGCGCGATAGTTTTGCGGTTGAGCAGCTTCGGCTAGCACATCATGACGCAAAATCCGCACGGCTTCTCGGTAGTTGCGAGCCCGAGCTTGAAACACGGCATGGTTGTACACCAGGGCAGTAGCATTGGGGCTGAGGGCGCGGGCCTTGTGAAATAGACCATCGACTTGCTCGAAGGTGGTTTGCGAATAGGCGGTGCCGCGCGTTAGAAAGCCGATTAGCTCTGCCAGAATCGGCGCGTCGGCGGGTGTTAGTTCCGCAGCATTTTTATCGAGATAGAGATCCACTGCCTTGCGATAGGCCTCGCCGTAGCTGCTGTCGTTTTGCAAGAGTTGTGTGGCTCCCTGGTAAAACACGGCTTGCGGATCGGTGGGGCGTAGTTTAGCCGCCGCCTGAAAGTCAGCTAGGGCCCGGTTGAGCATTTTCTCGGCGTCGGTGGATTCGTGCTGCCACAGCAATAGCAACGCCTTGCCCCGCTGCTTCAATGCTTCTGGCTGATCCGACTGGTGATCGAGGATCTGGCTACAGGCCTCCAGCACTCGATTTGCCGCCACTACAAGCTCCACATCGGACTGGTCAGCCGTAATGGGTGCATTGCAGGTTTCGAGCTGTCGCGCCTGTACAGTGCGGTGGTAGCCCCATAGCCCGATCAGCGCCACGGCACAGAGACCAGCGACTCCGCCCATGATCACCCGCCGATCGCCGAGCCAAGGGGTCCGAGGTTGGGGTTGCGGCGGATGGGTCAGCAGTCGCAGATCCTCCAGCGCTTCGGAGGTATCGCGGTAGCGGTTTTCGGGGCTGTGACGCACTAGCTTCGTGAGAATGCGAGCTAGTCCTTCACTGACAGGTACCATCGGCTTATCCGAGATGGCAAACCGCCAGATCAGCTCGCCGGTTTTGCGGTCAATCGTCAGGTAATTGGGATGAATGCCTGTTAGCGCCTGAATACCGATCATGCCCACGGCGTAAAGATCGCGGCTCATTTCTGAGCGGTCTTCAATCCCCTCTGGTGGCTGATAGCTAGGAACGCCTACAACGCGATTGGGCAGGGGTTGTCCAAAGCGACCCGCTAGCTCTGGAATCCCCTGGGGAATGCCGAAGTCGATCAGAACAATTTTGCCGTCCTGCTGGCGACGCCGCAGATTCGCCGGCTTTAGGTTTAAGTGCGATAGAGCCTGCCGATGCACAAACTCCAGAATTTCCAAAATTGTGATCAGCAAGTCTACAACTTTAGATTCAGTCCAGAGCTGATTTGGCTTAATTTCTTCATTCAGATTATGCCCTTCAATGTATTCCTGAACAATATAAAATTTCTCTTCCTCCTCAAAGGACGCTAACAGTTTTGGGATTTGTCCGTGACCGTTCAATTTTTCTAGCGATTTCAGCCGATCACGCAATGAAGTATTGGTTTCTCTAGAGGCATGATTTTCATCTCGTACAGGTGTTAACTGTTTAATCACATAGTGATTCTGGCTAGGCAGATCGCGATCTTTCACCAAATAAGTCTGAATGAATTCGCTTTCTCCTAATTTCTTGATCACCTCATATCGTTGACGAATGAGCGGCCGCTCTCGGGCTTCTGCTAGCTCTTGCTCCACCCATTCTGAATTAAATACATGCGCATAGATTTGATTTGCCACCTGCAACTGCCCCGTTTGATTCTCAACCAATCCCAAATTGATTAATGCTCGCAGTTCCGAGCTATCATCGGCAATCACCGTTTCTCGACGCAAAATCTTTTGATAAAGCTGCAACAGCTCAATGCATTTTTCGTCTGCCAGCAGCGCATCATGGATGGTGCGCAGGTGTTCAGCTGATACCTGAGTCTCCCAATACTGAATCAACCGCGTCTTTACTAGATGCGCTACCCAGCCGGCTTCGTCCCCTGCCGGAATGCGAGATTCCGACTCTGAGACCACTAGTTGGCAAAGCTGTTCCGTGAGGGCGGGCTGCGATCCGGCCCAGGCTTGAATTTCTTGTATCACCACTGTGGGGCGATTGGCGATCTGCCCCAGTTCTGGTGCAAAGCGGGTGAGAATTTTGGCGACTTCTGTACGAGCTTGCTGCGAGAGCAGTTCTGAGGTTTCGCGCGTAATCCGTTCGGCTGCCGCCTGACTGCTCGCTAAAAACTGCCGGTCCTGCTCGCTCAGCTCTTTGTGTTCTGCCCAGGCTAAGGCATCCAGCAAAGCCCGACCGCGCAGCAGCCGCGATTCATCTTTGCAGCCCGAAGCAAACCAAGCCGTCATCGCCTCTGTGTAGGGTCGCAGTTCCGCCAGTGCCTCCTGCACCCACTGCTCGTTGAATACCGCCCGGTAAATCGGGTTGTAGACGCGCAGCACACCGCCTTGTTTCACCACCAATCCTGATAGGCGCAGCTCACTCTGCTCGCGGCTGTCGTCGGCGGCGATCTCTCCGGCGTGCAGAATCTGCTGATACAGGCGCAGCAAGCGTCCCATATAGACTTTGTCTTTCTCCCGCAGCCGCCGCGAAATCGTCTTCAGGTGATCGGGGTTGTCCTGGGCTTCCCAATGGTCAATAACATGGCGGTGGACTAACTCTGCGACTGCCTCGGCTTCGCTGCCTAACGCAATTACCGCTCCGGCTTTGGCATCGGCGATGAAGCGGCAGAGCTTTTGTGTCAGGAACGGCTGCCCTCCCGTCCACTGCAAAATGGCTTCCAGCACTGCCTGCGGCGACTCGGCTCGCGGCTGTAATCCGGGAATGAGCGGCTGCACCTCGGAAGGCTGAAACCCATGCAGTTCGATAGCGCGTCCTAGATTAAAAGGCGTTCGCTCTTTATCGGCAATTAAATCCGACGGTGTCGCCACTCCGATCAGCACAAAAGTCAGCCGCTGGTAGACCGACTTATGGTGGCGCTGATTATAGCAGGCGCGGATAAAGGCAAAGAAATCATCCGTAGGAAAACCAAGGCTGAGCACGCCGTCGATCTCGTCGATCACAATCACAATCTGCTGCTCGATTTGCGTCAGCAGCACGGTTTCGATGAACTCACCCAAGCGCGCCAGCGGCGTTAACATATACCGCTCTTGCCACCAAGTAGCCAGATCGCAGGTGAGATCAAAGTTGGTTGCCAGATGATTGGCCAAGGTGGCGTACCACTGCTCAGCGCTGACCTGCTGCGTGCCGATTTGGGTCAGGTCAATCAGGGCACAGACAAAGCCCTCAGCTTCCAATCGCTTGCGGGTACGAACTTCCAGGCTGGATTTACCCATCTGGCGCGAGTTGAGCACGTAGCAAAATTCGCCAGCTTTTAACCCATCATAGAGCGCTGCATCGGCCTGCCGCTCAACATAACTCGGGGCATCGGCGGGCAGGGTTGCGCCTACCCGATATTCATACGAGGAATCATTCATTGCGGGGGATTCTGGAGAAAGGGGCAGTCGGAGGAGATGAACAAAGCTGCCTTCGGTGTTTCCCGAGGCGAAAAAGCCTTGCCTCAACGCAAAACGATCGCTAACTTAGACACCCTACAGGGCAGGCAGGGAACGACTGAAATACTGACGGTACAGCAAGCAGCGTGGCTTGACGGTATTGCCTTCGAGATGAACCAGCCCCATGCTGTGTAGTTTGAAGGCGTGGGCGGGCTTCAGCGACAGTGGTGTTTCGGCCTGCACAACATCTTGAAAGACTTGCATGAGTTCGGGAGACTGTTCCAAATGGCTCAGCTGTTGCCGCAGGTGGTTGCTGTAGATGCCGGCTTCGGTAGCGGCGGTTTGCAAAAGCTGATCTACTGTGATGTGCTGACGCTGGATTTGTTCCAACCCGAGCTGCAGCAAATAGGGATGCCCGCCCACAAGCCGGGTCAACTGCTCGATTTGCTGCGGCTGCCAGTCGAGCTGGTAACGCTGCACTAGCTCCTGCACTTGCTCACCGGTCAACTCCGGCAGATCCACCAACATACCGACCCCTGCCAGTGGCGAAGCATTGATATCAAGGGCACCGTAGATCTCGGTCGCATGGACAATCACTAGCCGCAGTTTTTGCCAGATTGGGCTGTTGCGGTCGCTGCGGCGGGGCAAGTCGTGCCAGTTGCGCAGGAGCTTGCAGAAGTCGGTGGCGATTTCTTCATGCTCGAACACCAAATCAGTATTGTCTAGCGCTAGCACCAGCGGCCGGTCGATCTGGCTCAGCACATAATCCTGAAAATAGAACGTGGCGTTGTAGCTGGCAGAATAGATGTCCTTCCAGGCTCGCTCCAGCTGATCGTTGAGCCGCAGTTCCCGGCTGACCACCGCGCAGAACCACTTGAGAAAGGTGTTGAGATCCGAGAACACCGCGCGATCGGCAAGCTGAAAGCTGAGGCAAACCGTTTCGCAGCCTTGCTGACTTGCCTGCCACAGGAGCCGTGTGAGCAGTGCTGTTTTACCCATCTGCTGAGGCGCTTTGATTCGCAGCAGTGCCCCAGGACTCATCAGCGTTTGCTGACATACCTCTTCAATGGCCGGTCGTTCAACATAGAGGCTGAAATCCGGCTCTGCTGGTGTGGTCGTGGGGGGGCGTTCTGTTAGCTCCGCTGCTGATTGGGGCTGAGGCGGCCGCTCAACCGCTTCAACAGAGACCCCTGCCGGATCGTACCACTGATTCCACTCTTGGAATTCCACAACGTCTGTGGGCTGAAGGTCGAGAACACTGACAATATCGCGCAACGAGCTGCGATCGACCCGATCACGCCGCATTAGGCGCTTCAGGGTATCGGGTGCTACCTGCGCGGCATGGGCAAGCGCTTCTAGGGTAAGCCCCCGTTTGCGGCGTTCAATTTCAATGCGTTCAATGCCGGTTAGGGTGGCCTGAACGCTGCGGCTACGGCGTTTGGTCATAGATAAAGCCCCGATGGTGGAGTGATGCATATCATCTCCTCTGATGGATAGATGAGTCGGACGGTTCGGGCAGTTTAGTAAACTCAGCCGATCTGCCTCGATCTGCTGCGTCTTGCCTCTATTCGACTCTCCTCCGCCTCGCCTATTCTGGAATCAACAGGGACACACCGCTCATTCGCAAGTCTCTAACGGTTACGGGATACGGTTACAGGATATGTTACAGGATTTGGTGAATTTCGTTTGCACTTTGGTTATCCCAACCATCAATATGCCAAATCCCAGATTGAGTTGTTTTGCATCACCGCTTATGTCCTCCTTCTTCACAAGTTTGAATCACAGTTCATCTACCGAGCATTCATCTGCAATTCCTTTGAAAACATCATCTTCATCGTCGAATAGTTCGCCTGCTCAAGTCAGTAGCTTACCAGCTAGCAGTCAACCCCAGTCGGCTCTGGTTCCAGGACTTCAGCGCCAGTTGGCTCCAGCATCGGTTCAAGCAGAGAATCGAATGCTAGGAAATACCCACTTAAACCAGTTCCAGATTCCTGAAACCGTGCGATCGTGGGTGCGCAGTCATGCCGTTGACTACGAAACCCCTTGTCAGGAAATCATCAGAAATTATATCCTGCAGCATGTCACCGCTCGATCCAGCCTTTCGGGTCTTCACCAATACTTTACTCAACCCGTTTCGCCCTACGTTTCGGTGGTGATTCCGATTTACAACGAGGTGGAAAGTGTACAAGTGCTGATCGGGTCGGTTGCCCAGACGCTGCAAGCTGCTTCCTTATCCTACGAAATCATCTGCGTTGACGATGGCTCCAGCGATGGCTCAGCCGAACTCCTGCAGCAGTTAGCCCACGACCGCTGCGACCTGAAGGCGGTATTGCTGCGGCGCAACTTTGGACAGACTGCCGCCATGGCAGCCGGCTTTGACCACGCCAGCGGTCGGGTGATTGTGACCCTGGATGGAGATTTGCAGAATGATCCCAGCGACATTCCCCGCCTGCTAGACAAACTCGAAGAAGGATATGACTTAGTCAGCGGTTGGCGCAAACAGCGGCAAGATGCTGCCTTGACTCGACTGCTGCCCTCGAAAATTGCCAACTGGCTGATTGGCAAGGTTACAGGCGTCAAGCTGCACGACTATGGCTGCTCGCTGAAAGCCTATCGCGCCGAACTCGTCACCGATCTTAAGCTCTATGGCGAACTGCATCGCTTTTTGCCCGCCCTTGCCTTTATGGAGGGAGCCAAAATCACCGAAATGCCCGTACGCCACCACGCTCGCCGCTTTGGGCAAAGCAAGTACGGTCTGGGACGAACCTTCCGCGTCCTAATGGACTTGCTGACAATCTTTTTCATGAAGAAATTCTTGACGCGCCCAATGCACGGATTTGGACTGCTGGGGCTGATCACGACTGGTATCGGTCTGCTATTGGGGCTGTATCTCACCGCACTCAAACTGGGATTGGGCAACAGCATCACCGATCGCCCGCTGCTGATTCTGTCTGTTGTGCTGTCGTTGGCGGGCTTGCAACTGTTCTGTTTTGGAGTTGTCGCTGAACTGCTGATGCGGACCTACCACGAATCGCAGGATCGCCCGATTTATCGCGTGCGTACTGTCCTTAAAGCAGATTAAACCAACTAGCGCCCCCAAGACACTCCACGCGGACTCAGTCATCAGGAAAGCCACAACGAAACCAAAACGATTCTGCTGGCTCAGGGTGCTCAGAGCAGGAAGGACCTGAATCAGGATACGGCATCAGTTCTCAAGACTTCTCAAGATTGCAACATCAGACCATTCCGGACATTCACGGTTCATCGTCTCCCCTTCAGTTGATTGGGTTGCTCTCGTGGATCTCACCATGGATCACTCAAACTATCGAATCAGGCTATCGCGCACAACCCGTGTTGATTTGCATCGTTGATTTGCATCGGTTGATTTGACTCGTCCATCTCACTAATTGGACTATCATTCATCACCCCTGAACCTGCCCTTTGGAGGAATACCTATGACGAAACCTAGCAGTATCGCTCCTGTCCGTCCTCACTTGGCTCAACCGCCCGAGCAATCTCCCCCTACCCTAGTGACTCGCCCCGCTGCCATATCACCGCTGGTGCTGGTTTTTCAAGGAATTGGCAAACACCTAGCCCACTGGTTGACTCCAGAAGCAACAGACCCAACCCTGGAATGGACTGACCAATGTTCACCCAAAGCACTAGAAACGGCAGCCCGCATCAACGCCCAAGGGCTAGACATTATCAGACGCTTTGAAAAGTTTTTGCCGGATACAGAGCTAACGATCCGCGAAGCCGAGCAGGCTGTGCTGCGCCAAGTCACTGTACCGCTCAGCTCCAATCAGTTTTCTGCCCTGGTTTCCTTTACTCACAGCCTTGGGGAGGCTAATCTGCGTCGCTCTACTTTGCTGCGCCACCTCAATGCCGGACGCTATCGAGCCGCCGCCAACGAATTCGACCGCTGGGTTTATGTTGGCTCCCATCGACTTTCAGCCCTAATCGCCCGCCGCGTTGCCGAAAAAGGGTTATTTCTGAAAGGGTAACCGAGAAAACTATCCGAGAAAACTACCCGAGAAAACTATCCCTCTGCCGTCTGCTTTCGGTAGCTGAGTAACCAATTCACCGCTGTTGCACGACGGGTTTTGCGGGGCACAAGCTCATCCACCTTGTATCCTGCAAAGCCCAATTCCTCTTTTAAAAGCTGCTTGTGCTCTTTCGGAATCGAGCGAGTCAGCTTAACAATGGCGGGGCGACTGGCAATCAAATCGGGCGGTGTAGGATACTCCTTGCGCCACTCTGCCGCCACCGCAGTTGTATCCCAAGCCGCAGTTGCTGCCTCGTAGCGGTAACCTAGGCAATGCCAAACCAACTGATTGACCGTCGTATCATCGATCTGGTCTGTCAAGATAGCCCAGAGGGTGTCGTTAGTCAGGGGAGGCAGATCCGTCATTTCAGCAGACAAGCAGCGATCATCACAGGCAGCAACCCAAATGTCAGCATCTCTTGAACTGAACCACTCGGACAGCAGAGAAATCGTCACAACGGCAGAGGCTGTGGCTAGAAGCCGTGAGCACACTGGAGTTAAGCGTTTAACTGTCCCTGCCCTGCAACCCAGTTGTGGGGCTTTTTATTGGCTGCCTGATAGCGCAGTTCCTCGGGATGGCGGCGAACATACACAACCGCAGCGCTATTGATGATCAGGCACATTGCCCCCAGGAGCGTCAAGATATAGGTAGGAGCCATGACGACACCGATGACATACCAAGTCATGACATGCAGCACCAGCAGCAGAGCATAAACGCTAGCAATGGCAGCCATAAACTGCACGCGAATTCGAGGTTGCCGCAATCTGGCGAATAGCCCAGCGAATAGCATTGTCTGCAATGTCGCCAACAGGTTCGTCGGCACTAGAACCGCACAGATAGCGATGCAGTGCTCTCGCGAAAATTCAAACAAAGGGTTCAGAGCAGTAAAGACAGGCATACCCTAATCTCAAAGCAATTGCTCTCTAGAATAAGGGGTATTGCTAAGATTTGCGGGCTTGAGCCAGAGCCAACACTCTAAGAATCATGAAGCAAATTCATAATTCCCGCCAGATTCAGGAGCAGTCTGGGTTTCGCGAGTTCCTCTACTATCTGGTTTTCTAGAAAAACTGTTACTAAACTGTTACATAATTTACACATCACTTAGAACGCCTTGAGAAAAGATAGCACGGGGATTACTCCCCACTCCTCACACGTGCTCAGTCGGCGTGCTCTACTTGCCACCATCTCTACTTGCTCTACTTGCCACCATAGTAAAAGGCGATCTCTTTCTCTTTAAGAGGGGCAAAGTCGGCTGCGATCAGCATTTGATCAAGCTCAGCCTGCGGGATGTGTTTGGCTCCAATTCGGACAATCCGAGAACGCATCGTATTGGACACACCGCTACGCTGCCGCCCAGCCTCAAGCGCCATCACCCGCCGATACAAGTCGAGTTTGGCAGCCGGGATCGGGGAGCCGTCGAAATCGATGCCGCGCTCGATGGCTTGATCAACCGCATCTGCGCCTTTCGTATCTGCGTTCAGGTTACTATCCGCCACCATAGGGTTACCTAAATTCAAACTAATGGGCATTCGCTTCTAAGATGTATCACATTCTGAGAGCACCTCAGCAGTCCGTCGTATAGAACTCCGCTATTCGCCGGAATCTGGACTATTTCTGTGGTTGAGCGGGTCGCGATCGGGCATATTACAGATGCCCGCTTCCTCATCATTAGGTGATGATTCTGAAATTGTTTCCGTCTGCTTCAGCCCTTGCCCGCCCTCCTCATGAGGCTCTCTGCTGATGATGTCTTTTCGTCGTGTGTCCTTGATTTTGCTTGGCACTTTGATGGGAACCATTGGGATCCTTTACGGCGTCTCCTCCACAATTTTGCTGAGTAGCTTTGAAGCCGTGGAGCGTCAGAAAACTGAACAGGATGTCGAGCGGGTTATGGAAGCCATCACGACCCGCCAGACCACGCTCCAAGCCAATGCCATTGACTACGCAGTGTGGGATGCCACCTACGACTTCGTGCAGGGGAAAAAGCCGGATTATCCCACAACCGATATCGGCATCGGCACCTTCAACACGGCACGCATTGACCTGATTGTGATTCGCGATGCTCAGCAGCAAATTGTTCACAGTGTTAACTACGATCGACCAACGGGCAAACATCTGCCGCTGCCGCCCGAACTCCAGGCTGACTTGAGCCGTTCCTCCTATTCATCGCTCCTAAACCAGCAGCAGACCGGCTTCCTCCAGTTTGGCCATACCCTAGCCTTGGTGGCCTCTCATCCCATCCTTACGAGCGAGGGGCAAGGTCCCAGCGTCGGTAGCTTGATTCTTGCCCAATATTTGACTCCCGCGGCAGTGCAGCAGTTGGGCCAAGTGACGCAGCTCACGATTGGGCTATATCCGCTGTCTGGCGCACTGCCTTTGGATGTGCAGCAGGCATCAGCAACTTTGTCCGACAGCGCTTCACGGGTAATACAGCCCCTCGACCGCCAGACTATTGCCGGTTATGTCTTGATCCCAGACATTCGCAATCAGCCGATCGCGGTGCTGAAAATTAGCAAGCCTCGAACGGTTTACCAGCAGGGCTTACTGAGCCTGCGCTATCTCGCGATGTCGCTCTTGATTGTCGGTGGCTTTGCAGGAATTGTCATGTGGCGGCTCGTCCAACAGGCAGCTCTCTTGCTGGCTGAGCGAAATCAAATCAAACAGGCGCTGCGGCAAGAAACGGCCCTGCGACAAGCGGATTTGAAGTATCGCCAGAAGGCTCAAGAGCTAGAGCAAACCCTGCGCGAACTGCAACACACCCAAGCTCGGCTCGTGCAGAGCGAAAAAATGTCGAGTTTGGGTCGTCTGGTGGCTGGTATTGCCCACGAAATCAACAACCCAGTGAATTTTATCTCGGGCAATGTGACCTACGCAGCAGACTATGTCCAGGTATTGCTGCAACTGGTGAACGCCTACCAGCAGCACTATCCTATACCACCTGAGGTGCAATCAGAATTTGAAGATCTGGATCTGGATTTTTTGAAAGAGGACCTGCTGAAACTGCTGAACTCGATGGCAGTGGGCAGCGAGCGAATTCAGCAGATTGTGCTGTCGCTGCGCAGCTTTTCTCGCCTCGACGAGACCGCCATCAAAACGGTCGATTTGCACGCCGGCATCGAGAGCACGCTACTGCTGTTGCAACATCGGCTGCAGCCGGATGCGCTCCCCTCGAGATTGCCCTGTTCTCCAAGCATTCGGGTGATCCGCGCCTACGGCGATCTGCCGCCTGTGGAGTGCTATCCCAGCCAGCTCAACCAGGTATTCATGAATGTGTTGACGAACGCTATCGAAGCGCTGCAAAGGCAGCCCATGGATGCAGCACCGCCCACCATCTGGATTGAAACCGAGCTGCAGGGAGACCATGTCATCGCTCGATTCGGCAATAACGGTCCCAGCATTCCAGAAACGATTCAGAACCAGGTGTTTGATCCGTTTTTCACAACTAAACCGGTTGGTCAAGGAACTGGATTAGGCTTGGCAATCAGCTACCAAATTGTGGTCGAGAATCATCACGGGCAGATCTATTGCCAAAATTGCAACAATCGGGTGGAATTTGTGATGCACATTCCGCTGCGATTACGGTCGGCGGCTCCCGCTGTTTTGCAATCTGCCTAATGCAATGGCAGCCAGTTGAAACGGAAAGCAGAGCGGAATTTGTAGTGTATATGACAGTCTCTACCCATTGATAGAGCTATTTCTCAGCCAGTCATAAAGAAAATCTTTCGCTCAGCCTGTCTTTCAGGAACAATTGTCTACTCTGGTAGGTGCAAACCTAATCAGTAATGAGTAGCCTGTACAGGTGCAAATCCTAGCGTAACGGGTCCACTTTGGATTCCGATGCGTTGTCCAGAGTAAGCGGAGAAAGCAGAGTCCTATGGCACAGAGTTTTGGTCTGATTGGTCTGGCAGTAATGGGGGAAAATTTGGCGCTGAACATAGAGCGCAATGGTTTTCCCATTTCAGTTTTTAATCGCACGGCCGCTGTGACGAAAAAGTTTATCGAGGAGCGTGCTCAAGGCAAGAATATTCAGCCCACCTTCTCGCTGGAGGAATTTGTGCAGTCGCTGGAGCGTCCGCGGCGAATTCTGATTATGGTGAAGGCGGGTGCTCCAGTTGATGCCGTCATAGATCAGCTCAAACCCCTGCTGGACGAGGGCGACCTGATCATCGATGGTGGTAATTCGCTCTATACCGACACCGAACGCCGGGTGCGAGAGATGGAAGCGCTCAATCTGCGATTTCTCGGCATGGGCGTCAGTGGTGGTGAGGAAGGAGCGCTGAACGGCCCGAGTTTGATGCCCGGTGGCAGCGAAGCCGCCTACAAAGAGATTGAGCCAATCGTCACCAAAATTGCTGCTCAAGTAGACGATGGTCCCTGCGTGACCTACATTGGTCCCGGCGGCTCTGGGCACTATGTCAAGATGGTGCACAACGGCATCGAATACGGCGACATGCAGCTCATTGCCGAAGCCTATGACCTGCTCAAGAACGCCCTCGGTCTCGATCACACCCAACTCCACGAAGTCTTCGCCGAGTGGAACACCACAGCTGAACTCAACTCGTTTCTGATTGAGATCACCGCCGATATCTTCACCAAAATGGACGACGAGACCGGCTTGCCTCTCGTAGACGTGATCCTAGACGCAGCTGGACAGAAGGGCACCGGCAAATGGACCGTAGAAACAGCGCTCGATTTGGGGATCAGCATTCCCACCATCATTGCGGCGGTAAATGCCCGGATTATGTCATCCATCAAAGAAGAGCGCGTGGCTGCTGCCAAGGTGCTAACTGGACCTACTGGCAAATACGATGGCGATGCCCAGGCATTTATCAATAAAGTGCGGGACGCCCTCTACTGCTCCAAGATCTGTTCCTATGCCCAAGGCATGGCGCTGATCGGCAAGGCCTCTACAACGCTGTTCAACTCGCAGATCGATCTCGGGGAATGTGCTCGTATCTGGAAGGGTGGCTGCATCATCCGAGCTGGTTTCTTGGGCCGGATCAAGCACGCCTACGATGAGAACCCTACCCTGCCGAACCTGCTGCTGGCTCCCGAGTTCAAGCAGACCATCCTCGACCGGCAAGACGCCTGGCGCGAAGTGCTGATGACCGCCGCCAAGCTCGGCATTCCGGTGCCTGCCTTCAGCGCCTCCCTCGACTACTTCGATAGCTACCGCCGCGACCGCCTGCCGCAAAACCTCACCCAGGCGCAGCGCGACTACTTTGGCGCTCACACCTACGAACGCATCGACAAACCCAGAGGCGAATTCTTTCACGCTGACTGGTTCTAACACCAGACCAAAACGTTGCTTCGGTTCAGCAAGAGGATGGTGTTCTGCGGAATACTGTCCTCTTTTTCTGTAAGAACCTGTTCTGTAAGAACCTGGTCTTCAACGACCGGAGTCCTAATAATCAATTTCCTACTAACCAATTAATGCCCGGTAATGCCCAGTGAGAGAATGGGTTGAACCCCTGAAAGCCGCTTATCGGACCTTAAGGTTAAAAGGTTAATGGACACAACTGGACTCGAACCAGTGACCCCTACGATGTCAACGTAGTGCTCTAACCAACTGAGCTATGCGTCCGAACAGTCTTTTAAAATAGCACACTATTAGGCAAAACCGCAATTTAGAGTTTCAAACTATCAAATCGTTTAGGAGGTTCAGCTACCTCTAGGTTCAGAAACTGTATTGATGGGTGGCTCTTTTTTCAGCAAAAAGATGAGGATATCGGACTCGCAATCATATTTAACTTTCATTGGTCGCCAACATCTGTTTGCATTAGCTCAAAGCGATTTATTCATGATTTATTCATCATTAGAATCATTGTCCTTGCCCCAGTCATTTTTCTGCTCTCGCCAGACTTTTCTCTAAACCGGCGATTTCTTTGTGCCAGTAGTTGATTCAGTTTGTATCTGGAACACGGTGGCAAATCCTCGACGGCAATAAACGGCAATATGGCACTGCGATACGCCCAATTGCGAGACGGCGTCGAAGGAGCCCACGCCAGTCTTGAAGGTTGGCACTATTCGATGGCGTAAGCTTGGCGGATGTCGTTGAGGGCGTGTTGCAGGTCTTGGGCGTGCAGCCAGCCGACAAAGCCCGCATACAGGCAGGTTCCTTGCGGACCGGCGACAAACACATGGTTTACGCCGAGGGGGTTTCGCCAGCCGCGAATCGTGCCGCCGTTGTCGAGGTGCATCAACACTTTGGCTTCCGCAAAATCACGGCGGTGGCCGTCGGTCATGCCCGGTACGGCGTGGAGGCGGCGGATGATGTGGTCGATTTCGATCGATTCACCGATATTGTGGTCTTGCCAGAAGTCTTGAATGGTGGCAATTACCATTGCATGATGGCGCGAGGCCGGATGGGAGACACCCGGCAAGCAGACAAAGTGGGCATTCGCGAATTTGGTGCAGTCGATCGTCACGGTGCCATCGCTGCCGTTGTCGTAGTCGCCGGCGATCACGAGGGTAGGAATTTCGGCGGCAATCGCTTCGGCAATGGGCTTGCGGTTGATGCCCAGATCGCGAGCAATGCCGATGCCCAGCCCCAACGGGTCGATCAGCCGCCCTAAGTCCGAGCCACCCACCGGCGACCCAATCAGGACCAAGGAGTGAATTTGCAACCACCAGTCGGGATGGCGATGCAGCACCTCCAGCCAGATCAAGCCGCCCATCGAATGACCGACAATCCGCAGCGGCACGTTGGGATAGGTGGCAATCTGCTGACTGGCTACCTGCTCCACGATTTTAATTAGCGGCTCGATCCACAGCCAGGTGTTTAGATAGCCGAGGTTGGGCGCGACGATCAGTGTTTGCTCGGTGGCTAGGCTTTTGGCCAGGGTGGTCATGGCGCGGTTGTCATCAGCCCAGCCATGCTGAGTGAACAAAATAAAGTCGGGTGAGTTAGAAAGATCCTGCATTCAGTTAGTTTGAACTCGGTCAACTTGAACAACATGGCTCAGTTGGGAACCGCATCAGAAACCGCTTCACTTTGTTCTAGGAGGGGTGCCAGCTCGCGACTTAGACGGCCAGCGCGCACAAACTCAGCGTAGGTATCTGCTTCCACCGACAGCAACTCTTCTTTGACCTGCTCGGTAATAAAGCGGCGCAAATTGGGATGCTCGTCTTGCAACGTATCAATTTCTTCTTCGAGGCGGGCAATTTCTCCTTTCAGCAGAGAAGTTTGATAGCGAAAAAACTCAGGCTCAACGCCAGGGCGCTCGTCGATCTGGTCGAGATGCTGTAATACGCGCTTCAGAGCGGTCAAACGGGCAACGGTTTCAGTATAGAGCTGGCGCAGCGGTTGGTCCCCCAACAGGTCGAGGCGATCCAGCAGGGGCTTGATCGTTAATCCC
Source organism: Synechococcales cyanobacterium C42_A2020_086 (assembly GCA_015272325.1). GTDB lineage: Bacteria > Cyanobacteriota > Cyanobacteriia > Elainellales > Elainellaceae > JACYLU01. Next base: position 64,148 of record JACYLU010000001.1, read on the forward strand.
TGCACCAGCAGCGTAAACAGCACAACGCCAAACACCGTGGCAATAATTTCGTCGTGACCCGGTAGCGTGGCCGGTACGCTCAGGGCTAAGGCAATCGCCACGGATCCACGCAGCCCACCCCACCAAAGCACCGTTTGTTCTGAGAGCGGAACGTCCAAGTCAGCGAGCCGGTTACTGACGGCTCCCAGTCCAAAGACCACGATCAAGCGCGTCAGAATCATAGCAACAATCGCAACGGCGATGGTTTCGATGTTTTCCGCCAGCACCGAGAAGCGAATCTGGTCGCCAATCACCAGAAACACAATTGAGTTGACAAAGAACGCCAGGAATTCCCAGAAATCGGTGACGATGATCCGCGTCCGGGGATTCATGCCAATGCGGGAGCCAAAGTTGCCCAGAATCATGCCGGTCAGCACGACGGCGATCACGCCCGAGCCGCCTAGTTCTTCAGATAGCAGGTAGGTGCCGTAAGCAGACACCAGCGTCAGTGATTGTTCGACCAGAGGTAAATCGAACCGCTGGGTTAGAAAGGAAATGCCAAAGCCAATCAGACCGCCAACGGCCATGCCGACACCGACAACACGAACAAACTCCACCACGACGGACTGCATGCTAGGTTCGACGGTTCCCAACGACAGCGACACCAGAAAGCTGAACGCCACCACTGCCATGCCATCGTTAAATAAACTCTCGCCTTCCATTAGAGTCGCTAGGCGGCTGCCCACGCCGAGTTCGCGAAACAGGGCAATCACCGACACCGGATCGGTGGCCGAAAGGCTAGCTCCCAGCAACAGCGCCGTCATCAGGGGCATGCCGACTCCATAATGCACACCCCAACCAATGCCAACCACAGAAATCACCACCCCAATCACGGCATAGAGGCAAATCGGCAGCAGATAACGTTTCACCTCCTGCCATTTCAGGTTCCAGGCGGCTTCAAACAGCAAAGGCGGCAGAAAAATCGACAGAATCAGCTCAGGCGACAGATGCACCAAGCGCACGTCGATGAAAGCCAAGCCCAGTCCCACAATTACTAGCAGCAGCGTGTAGGGAATTTGGCGAAACCAGCTGACAATCTTGGGTAGGGTGGCCACGCTCAATGATACCGAGAGCACCAGTAAAAATTGCTTGAGGCTGACATCAATGGCAGTTTCGTCTAGCTCGGCTGCGACCATCAGATCCAGGGAAATGGGCATGGGAAATACCTACGCTCTTAACTTCAAGATTTCACCAGGTGAGATTATCGTCCGACTTTGTTGCTTGCTCCAGCGAAATACTGGTCAAAAATACTAGTGAAATAGTATCGCTATTGCCCTAAAAAATGCGCGATGGGAGTGCCACTGCGCATTTCAGTTGGGGTATTCGGAAGATGACGATAGGGCAGAAACGAATTCAGGAGCCGCCCCTAGCTCGGATCGGGCGCATCCAGCCATTCGCCGCTGCCATGGTGCACGGTTTTCACCCATTTCAGCCGCTTAGGACGAAATGCCATGCGGGTCGTCGTGCTTGCCATAACAGGAATCCAGTGCAGCATGTAGGTCACACCCAGCAGCGTCTGCATCCCAGTGATAAAAATCGAGGGTAGCCGTCGTCGTGGAGTGGGGCCGTCGGGCAAACTCGTCTGCACTTGCCGCAGCCCAATGAACATGCCCAAAATCGACAGCGTCAGCGACAGGCTGGTAATCGGAATCAGCAGGGGCGGGCAGTTGCGCAGCAGCGCCATCAGGAAATCTGGTACGGCGGCCGTGGGCAGCAGGTACTGGCTGATCAAAAACATGAACAGATCCACGGTTTTGCCGGTGCCCATACGATTGCGGACAATCAGCCGCCAGTAGTCCAGGTAGCGTTGATAGCCGCCCTCGGCCCAGCGATTGCGCTGATGCCACAGCCCGATAGCATTCGTGACGCCTTCTTCACCCACCGCCGGCAGCATCAACAGATCGACATCCCAGCGGTCGAGGTGCAACCGAATCGTGAGATCCAAATCATCGGTAATGGTTTCCTCGTTCCAGCCGCCGCAGTGCTCCAGAGCATCCCGCCGCACAAATTGCCCGTTGCCTCGCAGTTCGCCAATGCCGCCGATGGCAATTCGCTGCTGCTGAATGTAGGCATCGAACACCATTTCCACAGCCTGCCCGCGAGTCCAAACATTGGCGGTGGCGTTGGTGATTGCCTTGCGTACCTGCACGGCGCCAACTCGCTCTCGCTCAAACATCGGCACAACTCGCCGCAGCAGATCTGGCGGCACCTGCGCATCAGCATCGAAAACGGCCACAATCTCGCCGCTGGTTTTGGGCAATACCTGATTCAGCGCTCCCGACTTGCCGCCGCTGGCATTGGCACTTCGACGCACCACATGGAGCTGCGGATAAGTTTGCTTCAGCCGCTCAAGCACAATCGGCGTGCGGTCGCTGCTGTTGTCGTCAATAATCCAAACCTCATAGCGGCAGGTGGGGTAATCTAGGGTGCAAAGATTTTCGACCAACCGCCCAATCACCGCCTCCTCATTTTTGGCGGCCACCATCAGCGAAACTTGAGGATAATCAGCCAAATCGTCGCTGTAGAGCGGCTCCGGCAGCGGAATCGGTCGCGCCAGCAGTACCCGCAGGGCGTGAATTCCCATCAGCGTCGTCAGCCCGATCACCAGCCAAGACCCCCAAGTCGAGAGGTGCAGCGCAACGGTGCCACTCCAAATCACCGTCAAAGCTAGAGCAGCCTTGCGGCGGCGGCCGGCAAAACCGCGGGTGAATCGCGGATCGTCGTCTTCGGGTTCTCCGAAAGAGTCCGAGAACTCAGACAGGAGTGAGCTGATTGGCTCCAGTTCGTTGTAAGAATCGTTTTCTTGCCAGGAATTCCCCTGCATAGGTCATTTGATTGAGGAACCAGTATTTGTCTAACCCTTTGAAGAAGCTGGGGATGAGGTAACACCACACCGTACAGCCTTCACACACCGATAGTTTGCCCTGAGACTGGCGATACTCTTCTACAATTTCGGATTGCCGATACAGGTCATAGAGTCGCCCGTTGATGGGGATTCCCGTCTGAGCAAAGTGATAGCAGGGCAACAGCAGCTCATCGTGCGGCGAAATGGCAATTACCGCATCGACAGCTTTGCAGCGCGGATTCTGAGTGTCGTTGCCCCCAGCGGCGATGAACGCCAGCGCAGCCCTATTGTAGCCAACATTGCGGTACTGCTTGGCGGCAGCTTCAATGGCGGCGGCAATCTCGGGGGTAGGGTTCTTCTTGCTGTTGTAGTGGCTGTGAGCCGTAAAGGCTGGGTTGAGCCAGACGCGCACGCCTAGCCGTTCACCGAGGGCAGCTACCTCACCAATTCGCTCGTAGTTTTGGGCAGTGACGGTGTGATTGAGCACCGGATACTCACCCAGAGAAAGGGCAATCTTGACCGACTCGACCAAGGTGTCAAAAATTTTCACGCCCCGCGAATGGTCGTGGGTTTCGGCATCGGGACCATCAAGGGAGAAGTTAAGAAAGTCGATCAAGCCGCGAATTTCGTGGGCCCGCTTTGGGTAGAGGATCGTGTTAGTGGTCATGCTGGTGACAAAGCCCAGCTTCTTGGCTGCGCTGTAGATCTCCGCTACATCGGAACGCAGCAGCGGCTCTCCCCCAGTAAAATCGACATACTTGACGTTCAGCCGACGCAGGTCCATGAGATTATGTCGAATCGTCTCTAGGCTAGCTTCCTGCTTTGGCTCTAGGGCCCAAATATCGCAGAAGTGACAGCGAGCATTGCAGCGGTAGGTGAGGTAGTAGTTCGCAACTAACGGGGGCATAGCACTCCACAGAGTTATTGACCTAAAAACCGACTCTTCTTCTCAAGCAATGGCCATTCGGTTGATCTATTTCGATGGGTATCAACGTCTATAAATCGGTGAAGAATCGAGTCGCAAGAGTGTAACAAAACTGCCAATCTTGCCTAAAAGCAACATCAACAGCTAACCACGTTGCCATTAGTTTACCAACAGACGTACAACTTTATGAAGTAAATCTTAAGCCCGTGTCATAGAGAAATCTCTGGAGACGGAGTAGAGGCAATCGCTGATCTTAGAGCCACCTTGAGCCGGATTTCTCCCTAGAGAATTTACAGAGAGGGCTAGAGGTGACGCGTGGTAAAAGTAGCGCCATAATCGCCTCGGTGCCTTCAGTGGTGCGGGTTTGACCAGACGAACCCGAAGCAATCGCCAACTCGGTGAGCGACAATGGAATCAATTCCGTGATCCGGTGACCGGCTCTAACTCGCTGGCGGCGTTGGTTTGCAGCGCCCGTGGGAGAAATTAGGTCATTCTCAGGAGCGCATTTTGCTGGATGTGGCACTGAAATGGATCGAGTACAGTGAATTCGTTTGCCCATTTCGAGGCATACAGTGAGCCATCAGACAAAGGGTTGTCCATGGGTGCAGTACTGGCGAGCCGTTATCATATCCTTCGACCCCTCGGCAGCGGTGGGTTCGGGGAGACGTTTTTGGCGCGCGATAGCCATCTGCCCGGACAGCCGATTTGCGTGGTCAAGCAGCTCAAGCCGGCTTTTGTCACCTCCGAGCAATCGTTTCTGGTGGCGCAGCGCCTGTTCAACCAGGAAGCCGAGATTCTCTACCGCTTGGGCAACCATGACCAGATTCCCCGGCTGCTAGCTCATTTCCAGCAAGAGAACAAGTTTTACTTGGTGCAAGAGTTCATTGCCGGCTGGTCGCTCGATCAGGAGTTGCGGCATCGTAAGCGGCTGAATCAGGGTGAGGTAGTGGCGCTGTTGAGTGATCTGCTGCAGGTGTTGGCTTTTGTGCATGGACAGCGAGTGATCCACCGCGACATCAAACCCTCGAACCTGATCCGGCGGCAGTCCGACCACCGGATAGTGCTGATTGATTTTGGGGCAGTCAAGCAGGTCAGCTCCCAGCCGATTCCATCGATGGGGCAAACCAGCTTTACGATTGCGGTTGGATCACCTGGCTATATGCCGGCCGAGCAGCAGTCTTCTGCGCCGCGCTTTAGCAGCGATATCTACGCGGTGGGCATGGTGGCGCTACAGGCGCTAACCGATATTTCGCCCAAAGATCTGCCGCGCCAGGATGAAACCGGAGAAATTTCCTGCTCGCTGCTCGATCTCGACCTGCACCCATCCCTGGCCGCAATTTTAGATACGATGGTGCGCTACGACTACCGCCAGCGTTACCCCAATGCTAGTGAAGCGCTGCGGGCATTAGAGACCGTTAGCCATCTGGCGACGCCCCTCAGCGAGCTGCCCGTCTTACCGGATCTGTTGGCGGCACCGCTAGATACCCAGCCCCAGCCAGCCGAGGCAGATACTCAAACCCAGCCACCCACGCCTCCCGCTAGTGCGGTGGGGCTGATCTCTACGCAGGTAAATCCGTCGCCGGTAGGAACTCCATTCGGAACTCCATCTCGATCGGCTGCCTCCCGGCTGCGGGCCCCCTTCAGCCGCCAGACCTATCGCAATCGGCAGGCCTTGCTGAGCAAAGTCAAGAACTACTGGGTCAAGGGTGTGCTGGAAACCTCGCTGCATGATCAGGTGGCAATCGAGCTGGGGCTGGAAACTCGTCCCGATGCCGTCAATGCTCCTTGGAATGTAGCCCTAGAGCTGAGCCAGTCCTCGATTACCACCCTGCCCCACGGCACCCAACTCATCTCCGTATTTGACCAGTTGGGCACCGGTCGGACGCTGCTGATCCTCGGGGAACCGGGGGCGGGTAAAACTACCTCGCTGCTACAGCTTGCCCGCGATCTCATCGCCCGTGCTGAGCAAGACGCGACCCATTTGATTCCGGTGGTGCTGAATCTTTCTTCCTGGGGTGGAGAGCGGCCGATTGCCGATTGGATTGTGGCAGAGCTGACCACCAAATACCAAATTCCCCCCAAGATCGGCAAACCCTGGGTGGAGCGGCAGCAGCTTCTGCTCTTGCTCGATGGTCTCGACGAAGTTCCCCCAGCGCACCGGGATGCCTGCGTGGTGGCGCTGAACGCCTTTCAGCAGCAGTATAGCACCGAGATGATTGTCTGCAGCCGCATCAAAGACTATGAGGCGCTGGCGCACCGGCTCGATTTTCAAGGGGCAATTTACCTGCGCTCTCTCAGCGCGGCCCAAGTGCGACAGTATCTTGACAGCCTCAGCACCGACCTCACTGGGCTGCGAACAATCTTGGCGGCGGACCTGGCCCTGCAAGAACTCGCCCAGTCCCCACTGATGTTGAACATCATGGTGCTTGCCTATCAAGGCATTGCGGCTGAAGATCTGCTGGAAAACTTGCTGGTGGAAGAGCGGCGGCGGCAATTATTCAATGCCTATATTGAGCGGATGTTCAAACGACGCCGCAGTGAACCGACCTATTCAGAGGCGCAGGCCATTGGCTGGCTAAGCTGGTTGGCGCGGCGCTTGATGCAGCAGTCGCAGTCAGTGTTTTTGATCGAGCAACTCCAGCCCGACTGGTTGGCGTCACGGCAGCAGCAGATGCGCTATCGCCTTGGGGTTGCCTGCATGGGCGGGCTGATGGGCGGCGTTGTCGGTCTGCTGACGGGCATCCTCACGAACGGCTTGATAGACGACTGGCGCAGTGGCTTGCTGAAGGGGGCGATCAACAGCATTGTCTTTGGTGTTGTGTTTGCCTTAATCTTTGGGCTGAATACGCCCGAAGTGCAGACCGTAGAAACCCTGAAGTGGTCCTGGCGGGAGGTGGGCAAGCATCTGCTGATCGGCTGGAAGAACGGCATTCCCCTGGGGCTGATTGGCGGTTTGCTGTTTGGCATTGGGGCGGAGGTGATGCCGCAATTGACGCCGGAGCCGGTGCAGGATTTGATTGGTAGCGGTCTGCTGCTGGGGCTGATTAGCGGTCTTGCTGCCGGGATGGTGGGCGGTCTCACCTACGGATTGACCGGAGGACTGAGGGGGTCCAGCATTGAAACCAAAACCAAGCCGAATCAAGGAATGCGGCGAACGGCGCTCAGCGCGGCGATTGGCGGCGTGATTGGCGGTGTCACCGTGGCTCTGCTGATCGGACTGGGCTATGGCTCGCTGCTGGGTCCGGGTTATGGCATCATGTATGGGTTGAGCTACGGGCTGCTGGGTGGGCTGCTAGCCGGATTTCTATTTGCCGGCGGGCAGGCGTGCGTCAAACATTGGGTGCTGCGGCGGCAGCTCTATCGCCAGGGCAACATTCCCTGGGACTACAGCCAGTTTCTCGATGAGATGACGGCGCGAGTGTTTCTGCAAAAGGTCGGCGGCGGCTATATCTTTATCCACCGGCTGCTGATGGAGCATTTTGCGCGCCTAGGCGATCCCAAGGAGAACCGTAGTCAAGCGGGCTAAAACGGCACATCGTCGTCGGGGTCACCATCGGTCGGCTCGTCTGGTACTGCCTCCAGCGTTGCGTCCGTTGCGGCAACAATCGGCAGCGACGGCAGATCTGAGTCGCAGCTCACAATCTGCCCGTTGAACATCTGTGCCAGGCTTTTGGCAGCTCGGTGAACGTCGTCCTCGTCTTGCCATTCCGCGACGGGTTCTGTAGGGGAAGCAACGAGATCGGCATTGGGGCGAGGGTTCTGAGCCACCCCAGGCGCAGCTGAAGCGGTCGGCGTGGGCGGAGGTTCCGGCGGCTCAAAGCCAGACGACGAAGCAGCGGGGTCCCGAGCGACTGGACGAGGTGGCGGCTCAGGCAATGGCAGCGGCGTTTCCTCAGCGGCAACTACCTCCAACGTCACCCGTACTGGCTGTTGGCAGAGTTTACTAAAAGCAGCCTCCACATTGGTGATCCGCGTTTGCGCCATTTTGAATAGCGGCTGGGAGGTAATGCCAACCCGTGCCTGCTGCCCGTGGAAACCCAAGAGCCGCCCTTGCTGCTTGAACAGCGCCTGGGTTCCCGGTGGCTGTAGCACACTCAGCATTTCTTGCCACATTTGCTGCAGGTCAACTGCCGCTGCCGGTTCTACCGCTACCTCAACAGGTCCTGCAATGGGTGCTTCCCCTGGAATTTCGGGAGGTGAAACTTTGGTAGGGAATGGCGGACTGTTCTCGGCAAGTGGTGGTGAAGAGCGAGGCGGGACGGTCGGTGTAGGTTGCGGCGGCAGAGTTGGGGCAAGATCGGGTGCCTTCGGTACGCTAGCCGTTTTGCCGTTTGTCAGATTTTGTGAGGGTGCCGTCGGAGCCATAGGACGAACTGCCGGCTGAAGGGTCGCATCGGGTCGCGATAGAGTCAGCGCCGACGGCAGTAGCCCCAGCAGCGTTACCTCGAGCCACAATCGCGGTTGGGTGGTATTTTTCACCTGAACTTCGCTGGACCGCAGATGCTGCTGTCCATGTAGGATCGTTGCCAAGTCGAGGGACTGGACAAACTGACTCATGGCATCCCAGGTGGGCGGCGTAATCGCCACGAGATCACGACGATCCGGGCTGGTTTTGGCAATCAGCAAATCGCGGTAAAAGCTGGCCAGGTTTTGCAACACAATCAGGGGTTCCCGTCCTCGATCGAGGAGGCGACGAGCTTGATCAAGAACGGTTGTTGGGTCATCCTGGGCGATCGCCTGCACCAGCGTCAGCAGATCGCGCTCGGGCACCGCACCCACCAAATCCCACACCCGATCGACCGTCACGGGTCCTTCCAGTAAGCTCAACTGATCGAGTAAACTTTCGGCATCCCGCAGCCCGCCCTGAGAGATCTGCCCCACAAGCTGGATCGCGTCCGGCGTTAGATCAATCGCTTCCTTGGCGGCAATTGCGCTCAGGTGTTGCACCATTGGCTCTAGGGGAATGCGGCGAAAGTCGAAACGCTGACAGCGAGAAATAATCGTCGGTAATACCCGCTGGGGATCAGTGGTCGCTAGGATAAACACAACATGCTCGGGCGGTTCTTCCAGGGTTTTCAGCAGGGCATTAAAGGCGGCAGTGCTGAGCATGTGGCACTCGTCGATCACATAGACCTTGTAGCGGCACTGCACTGGGGCAAATTGGGCCCGCTCGATTAATTCGCGAATATTGTCCACGCCGGTATTGCTAGCGGCATCGATTTCAATTACATCCAGGGCCGAACCATTGGCAATCGAACGGCACACCTCGCAGACACCACAGGGAGTTTCCGTTGGGGCATCATTCGCTAAACAGTTCAGCGACTTAGCTAGGATGCGAGCACTAGAGGTTTTGCCAGTGCCGCGAGCACCGGTAAACAGATAGGCTGGAGCAATCTTCTGCTGCCGCAGGGCATGGGTGAGGGTCGTAGCGATTGCCTCCTGCCCGACTAGTTCGGCAAAGGTCTGCGGACGATACTTGTGATGCAGCGGTTCGTAAGCCATAGGTTCCGGCAGAGTTCCTACCCTCTAGAGTAGGTTACAGTTCGAGTCAGCCACAGGGTAAGCTACAGAAGTGTAAGCTACAGAAGTTGAAGGTAACACACTCTCCCGAGTTCGACGCGAGCTGCATCGATCACGCCCTTCGCAGTTCATCCTGCCCCGCTATTGGCTCAGTGTGGGATAATGGGGATCACATTATTTCTAAAATGACCCGTGAATAACGTCCGCACCGTTTCAGATACTAAAAGAGCGTTTTACACGCTCCACACCCGTCCCATTAACTCGATCTACCGGCGGGTGGTAGACGAATTGATGGTCGAAATGCATCTGCTCTCGGTCAATGCGGACTATCGCTATGACCCCGTATATGGGCTAGGAGTTGTCACCGCCTTCGATCGGTTCATGCAGGGCTATCGTCCAGACGCCGATAAACCAGCCATTTTTGATGCCCTATGCCGCTCCATTGAAACGGATCCCCAGCGCTATCGTCAGGATGCCGAGCAGTTGCAGTCCGAAGCCGTGTCCTGGACAAGCGAGAAGTTCCTAGATCAGGTGCGGCACCTGTCGGAAGCGCCCACAGACGGCATTTTTGGCGCCCTGCGCAGTGTCGCAGACAATCCTAAGTTTAAATACAGCCGTCTTTTCGCCATTGGGCTATATACCCTGCTCGAGATTATGGATCCTGATCTGCTCAAAGACGAAAAGCAGCGTAACGAAGCATTACAGACTGTCAGCGAGGCGCTAAAGCTCTCAGCAGACAAGATGCAAAAAGATCTAGAGCTGTATCGCAGCAATCTAGAGAAAGTGGCTCAGGCGCGGATTGTTATGGAAGACATCCTGAAGGCCGACCGCAAGAAGAAAGAAGAGCGGGCAAAAGCCAAGGATGCAATGACGACCCCACCGACTAGTTCCCCCGAAACCACTTAGGCTTAGGAGTAATTAGGAGTTAACTAGAGGAGTAGCTAGCTTCCTGGTGGCAGTGCTTCATCCTCAGGAGCCACCTGATGCTCACTGGGCAGCAGCGCTGAACCCGAGTAGACCACGGATTTAAGTTTGCTGTAAAAGTCTGACGGTTCGGGAGTGGGAATAAACTGATGAATGGGCTGCTGGGCCACTTCTGCCCGCAAGCGCACTTCCTCAAGTCGCTTCACCATCGGTCGAAATGGGTTAGCATCCTCGGCTGTTAAGGAAGCGGCGGTAGGCGGTTCAGTAGTCCGGTCAGCAGACGGCAGCACCCACGACGGCAGCATTTTGTTTGATGGAGTTTGGGGGTGTTCTGCCAGAGGGGGAGTCTTGTCGGCTACTGAGGAAGGCAGCGATGAACTAGAGGGCGGCAGCATCGGTAAGTCAACTCGCGGAAATTCGTTGCAAATAATCCGCTCAAACTCTCGGTTGAAGTGGTGCAACGGTCGGCCGCGCCGCTGCCACAGCTCCAAAATTTGCGTGACGGAAATTACTTTGTATCGCCCCTGATATAGCGCTTCTACCACTGCGGGGCGTAGCCAGCTCATGGGATAGTGCCGTAGCCATCGATCAATCCACTGGTCGAGCGTGTAGCTGTTCAGCTCAAAGCCGTAGCGGGTAATTAAGCCAGCTACTTCGGCTGCCACTGCTTCTGTCGCCTGTTCAGTCATGCCCTATTGTGCGGGAATGGAACATGGAATGACCAAATCTTTAAAGAACCGTTAACAGTATTTTAAGGTAATGCGGCGAACAACTGTTTCTTTTGTTTTTCTTTTGTTTCTTTATTCCTTTTATTCCTCTAGAGTACCCTTATCCCATTCTAGTGTCATAAATTGGTTGCCCTCGATTTTCCCGAATTCTCCGATGCTGGCAACGCATTACGCAAACGCTTTACTCATTGGATTCCCGAATGGCACCACCTTCTACATCACGTGCTCCTAACCCCGAGAAGGGTCCTGGATCGCCCAGCCAGTTGAAATCGTTGATCCGCAAACTCAGAGCAGCCGCTTCACGACGGGTACTGTAGCTCAGAGACAGGGAGTAGGTGCGCCGGCGATACTCCAAGGAAAGAATGGTGTCGATGTTATCTCCTGTGTCGAGGTTGTAGGAAGTGCGTACCCCAAACAGCAGTGGTCCATAAATTTGCTGGGTAATGCCGCCTTCTAAGACTTCTTCGTCTACGTTGCGGTCAAACAGAAATGGGGAATTGCCATCTTGCAGGGTTTGGTAGTAAGTGACGTTAAAAGCGGTGTAATCAAACGCTTGACGTGCCAACCGCCCAAACTGTCCCAGCAGTGAGACGCCGCCCCGCAGGGTAGACTGGCTATCTCCATTGCTATAGGCGCTAAAAACACCTCGCGTTTCTAGGTTAAGGCCGACATAAGGCGTAATGGGAAACGGCGAATAACGCAACCCTTGATCGGGTGTGGGCGGCAGCGCAGTCCCGGACCACAACAGGAAGAAGCGACTCAGGGTGGCCGTGGCCTGGTAACGCATCAGATCGGCGCAGCCAAAGCCGGTGAATGGTCGATCATCTGGGTTAATACAGTTTAAGTTGCGCTCAGCCCGATCGGCCGGAAACAGGTCAGGTTGATCCGTCGCTGCATTCACATACTGCATACTGCCTTGATAGATCAAGTTGATGCCGGTATCTCCCAACACGTAGCGCGGCGAGGTCACGACTAATCCTAGACTGCTCTGCACATCCTGGAAACCCAGCGATCCATTAAACAAGCGATCGCGGTAGCTGTATTCTAGGGCAACGGTGTGGTTCAACACTTGCTGCCGCGCTCGAATGCTAGCTCGCAGGTTATCTCCTACTTCAGCAAAGTCCAGGCTGCTAAAGCTAGCATTGACTTCCGCCGATGTATTCGGTCCAAAAAAGGCATCGAGCCGGGCCACCAAGCCCAGGTTAGACGGGTCTAGCACGTTGCCACTATCGAAGGCGCGCTGCACCAGAACTTGCGGCGTCACGGTAAATTGCAGATTCGGACCAGAATAGATCGGCGTTACCCGCTCGATGTAAAACCCATCTCGGTCGCGTTGGTCAAAGCCGAAGCTAACCAGTCCGGCCTGCCGCTCGCGGTTGTCGAGAATCTGGCGATTGATTGGCAACGGCAAGGTCAAGCCTTGGTCAAACACAACTCGCGGATTGCGGGCGCGAATCTCGGCTTGAAATTGATTGAGGCGGGTATAGGTTAGCTCGTTGGCGCGAAATTCTAGCTCGGGTGGCGAGAACGGATCGTTGGTGATTCGGACGTTACGGGCAATCAGACGGTCGCCATCAAACTCGGCGGTTTCTGCCTCAAACCGGAACTGGGTAATGTCTCCTCCTTGCGCAGCGGCAGCAGTTTGGTTTGGCGTCGCTACCCCAAAATTGATACCGCCTGCTCCCGGAAACACCTGCAAATTCTGCTCATCAGACACTTGCTGAGTCACAGGGCGATTCAAGCGGGTGCCGGTGGTAGTATCAAACCTCTCGGGATCAAAGTCTTGCTCGACCGCTGGTACAAAGATTTCGCCGCGGGCCCCGATGATGTTGCCCTGGTTTAAGCCAAAGTTATACTCAAACCGCTGCCCAAACAGCGTTTGTTCCCCGCGAGTTAACACGGCATTGCCTTCGGCGATCGCCACCCGATTAGGAATATTCACCCGCACCCGATCGGCAGCTAGGGTGCCACGCCGAAACCGCATCAACACATTGCCCTCAGCATAAAAAATCTGCTCTCGCTCGTTAAATTCCTGGCGATCCGCAGTGACCTCTAGCACCTCACCAACAGCCATAGGGTCGATGGGCACAGTGCCAGTGGGCGGCGTCGGGGGCATCCCTGGAGGCGTGTCTTCGGCTGCCGGTGCGCGGTCTAGCTCGGTTGGCGGTTCGACGTCTACCTCGTCGCGGGGGCGGTCGGGTGTGGGAATGATCAAAATCTCGCCCCCTGGAGCAGGTTCTGGGATGGGCAAAGGGGGCAGTGAGGGAGCTTGTTCTGGTTCCAGACTGCCTCCATTAGGAGCCATCGGGTCTGCCGGCGGTGTTTCTTCCCCAAATTCGGGCGTGTAGAGCGGTGGATTCTCGGGCGGGGTGGCGGGCTGCCGATCAGCCAGATCATCAGGTATGGCGTGTTGGGTAAGGGTCACGCCTGCAGAATGCCCTGTAGCGGTTAGGGGCGCTGCCGAGGAAGGATCCAGGCTCCACGGACGAACATGAGTACCCGCTGCGTTGCCCGGAGGTTGGCGGTCTAGCGATCGGCGTGGCAATGGCGAGGTTTCTGCTAGGTCAGGGGCAGCCAAGCGATCCAGTTCCGGTAGGGAAACCACACGTAGCCTCGGAGAACCAACCTCTCCTGCTGGAGACCCAGACTGTACCCCAGCCAACTGAAGCGTGAGGGGGGCACCCAATGCTTCGGCCGTCAGCGCGACTGCCTCAAGGGGGGCAGATTCTGGAGCAGCCGTAGGCGAAGTGTCTGCCTTCTTTGAATCCCTAGTCGAATCACCAAAGTTACTAATCGGATCGGTGGGATCTGCCGCATCAACTAAATGAACTGAATCAACCGCTGCAGCAGGTGTCTCTGCCGTTGATCCAGCAGCACAAGACGCCCCTTCCAGACAGTTTGCCGCCGTTACGACTGGCAGATCAGCCGACTGCGACAGCGAAGCCCTTGCAGGGGCTAGGGAGTGAGTAACAAGATGAGAATCCTCAGGCAGGACAATATTGACAACTGGAGGCAGGGGCGGCGGAACCGGATAGGGCATAGTTCAGCAGAATAACAGCGACGGACAGCCCAAACACAGAACTTCAGCCGTCCTCAACACAGACTCACGGACTTCCTGGAGAAGCGCAAGTTCCTCAACACAGCTCAGTGCGTCAACACAAGCGCAGCGTGCTGTTAACCAAGAGTCCATGATTCTGACAGGTGTACTGCCTGAGGAGCAAACCCCGGCGTCTTATTCCAGGGCGTCTTATTCTAGATCGCGACGGTTGGGGTTGCGGGCTGGGTCATTCGACAGGAAGCCGAAGACAAACAGACCCACAAAGAAAGCAACGACGATATACACCACGATCTTAAGGGTCAACATACGAGCATCTCCCAGCAAGTTTGTTTAAAAAATAAGCTCCATTATCATACAGAAACATGGCACCCTTTGGGGACAAAATCTAATCGGGGATCATGCAGCTGCAGAACGAGCAGGCAGAACCACGGTCTGAATCGCCGCAGCTAATCGACCTTGTCCTGTAACGATTCTGGGGAGGGTAGAGAGACACTCGGACAATGGCCCTCGCAAACTGGAAATTCCGATTCGTAGGTGCTTGTTCGCTGTCCGAAGAGGGCATAACGGTGGTCGCGAATTTGCTCGTAGAGTCGATCGCCAACCCACTTGAAGGGCAACATTCGGTAGGCATCGACTATGGGCTTGCCCAGAGGCAACAGCCGCCCAATTTCTTCTGCGGCAGCACTACCTTGCCAGCGTTGCGTCGGATCTTCAGCATTGATCACAATCATGCCTAACTCACACTCCTGCGCTGTAATGCCGTAGCGTTGCAAGGTCGCCTGATCCTGCATCGGCAGATAGCGAAATAGAGCACCGCGATCCACCGCTTGCAGCAGTTTGACTAAATTGACGCACAGATTACAGTTGCCGTCGTAGATTACGTGATACACCATCGAGGCGATAGAGCCGAACAGACTGCGGAAGTTGTCTCTCTTCTAGAGTAGCGTCACAGTCACGCTAGATGTAGTTCCTTTAATTGCATTCAGCCTAGCTACTTTGGGGAGCAAGGGCAGCGCTTCACCTCGACCGCAAAGCCGCTGCAAACTGAAAGATTTCCTTAAGCTTAATTTTCTACGGCGAGAGATAACCTTCGCTTAACCCATTCACGGATGTTATCTTCACCATTGAACAGTAGGATGCTTGCGACATAGTCTGTAAATTTTTTTTCACACTGGGTAGATCGCATGACATCCCTATCACGCCTCAAACGCAGAGCTTTCTTAACAACCCTAACCGTGATGTCGCTGGGGTTAGCGGTTTCTTGCGCTCCGAGCACCGATGCTCCTGCTCCGTCTGCTAATGCTCCGACAGCCCCAGCGGCCGGTGGTGGCGGTGGTGGCACCGTAACGTTGAGCGGTGCGGGCGCATCTTTCCCTGCTCCCCTCTACCAGCGTTGGTTCGCCGATTACAACAAGCAAAATCCGAATACTCAGATTAGCTATCAGTCGGTGGGTAGCGGCGCAGGTGTCGAGCAGTTCTTGGCAGGCACGGTCGATTTTGGCGCATCCGATGCTCCGCTGAAGGATGAAGAACGCGCGAAATTCGAGGAGAAGTTTGGTGCACCCCCCATTCAGGTGCCGATGACCGGTGGTAGTATCGTTTTCGCCTACAACCTGAACGGCGTCGATAACCTGAAACTATCTCGGGAAGCCTACTGCGGCATCGTTACGGGTGAGATTACTCGCTGGAACGACCCAGCCATTGCCTCGGCGAACCCCGGCGCCAACCTGCCCAGCGAGCCGATCCAGTTTGTGCATCGCTCAGACGGTAGCGGTACCACCTTTGCCTTCACCAACCACCTGACGGCCGCTTGCCCCAACTGGACGGCTGGAGCCGACAAAGCGATCTCCTGGCCCACCGGTACAGGTGCTAAGGGCAACGAGGGCGTGACGGCCCAGATCCAGCAAACTCCGGGCGCCATCGGCTACACCGAATTCTCCTACGCTCGAGAAAACGGACTGCAAATGGCCGCGATTGAGAACAAGTCTGGCAAGATCGTCGAGCCGACCCCAGAAGCTGGAGCGCTGGCGTTCAAGGGCGAAACGATTCCCGCTGACTTCGCGCTGCTGGTTCCCGACCCTGCCAACCCGGATGCGTATCCCATCTCCACCCTAACGTGGCTCTTGCTGTATCCGCAGATGCAGGATGCAGCCAAGGCAGACGCCCTGAAGAGCGTGATTTCATGGGCACTGAGCGACGGTAAAGCTCAAGCTACTGATCTAGGCTACCTTCCTCTAGAAGATGAGCTAGCAACCAAGGTGAAAGCTGAGGTTGAAAAGATCACAGTCAAATAAAGGCTGGACGATCTGAATCCAAGCTCAACTACGACTAAGCAACTGGAGGCACAGGGGGTTACCTGAGATTTCCTGTGCCTTCAGAATTCGCCCCCTTTTCCCAGCTCCCTTTCTGCATTGTGCAACACGCCCGTTCATTCCACCGCTCATGCTGGCATTGCGGGTGACCGACTCTTGATTTACAGCGATTGATTTACAGCGATTGCTCATCGAGAGCGATCAAGAAAGTGTAAGGCAGACAACGCAGAAATTACCCGTTGACTTGGTACAGTCGGGTCATTGCTTTCCGACTAAGATCTGCTCAGCGATTTAGGTCAATATCTGAATCAACGTCAATATTAATGTCAATCAATATCTCAGGATTCAGATTCAGCTATCTAGAGTGTTTACCAGCACCGCAGACTGGATTTTACACTAGCTTCTGATGTAAATTGTCGAGGACCCAATGGCACCGTATACTCAACTAGAACCTGCAAGAACCGTATCCATTTTTCAACGCCAGCCTGACTGCAAAACAGTAGCAGCAGGAGAAATAATCTTCAAGGCAGGTGACCCCGGAGACTGCATGTATGGGCTGATTGAAGGGGAGGTTGAAGAATTGGTAGACGATCAGGTTCTGGAAACCATCAAGGCTGGTGATGTCTTTGGAGTCGGGGCGCTGGTTCACCCCGATGGTACACGCGTGTCCACGGCTAGAGCCAAAACTGACTGCACTCTAGCTTTCCTCGACCAGGAGCGATTTCTCTTTGCGATTCAAGAAACGCCGATGTTTGCGCTGAATGTCATTCGCAGCTATTCAGACCGCTTGAAGAAATTTAAGAAGCATCCGTTGGATAAAACCACTGGATAAAACCGTCGTTTAGAGCTGCCTACTGGTTACCTCCTGCCTACGTCCAGAATCGCAGAGTGCATCATCTGCTGATTGCCGGTAGACCGTTATTTCTGTTCTGAAGCTACTGTTCTCCCTGCTGAAAAATCATCATGACCTCGCCGCCAATCACTGCTCACCAAACTGAGAATCTCATTGATTCCTCGCAAAAATTTAATCCGACTCGCCTAGTCGATCGCATTTTCAAGGTGCTGTCTTTGCTGCTGGCGCTGAGTATCGGATTTGTGCTGTTGTGGATTACCTACTCGCTGCTGGGCATTGCCTTTCCCGCCATTGCTCAGTTCAACCTGGGATTCCTGACGAGTCAGGCATGGGACCCGGTGCAAGACCTGTATGGTGCACTGCCGCAGATCTACGGCACCATCGTCAGCTCAATTATTGCACTCCTGTTTGCTGTGCCTCTCGGCGTCGGGGTGGCGATTTTCTTGAGCGAGAACTTTTTGCCGCAAAAAATTCTCACCCCCATTGCCTTCCTCGTTGAGCTGCTGGCTGCCATTCCGAGCGTGGTCTACGGGATGTGGGGCATCTTTGTGTTTATCCCCTTCATTCTGCCGGTGCTGCAGTTCATTCATCAGCTCTTTGGCTGGATCCCTCTATTTTCCACCTCTCCTTCCACTCGGCAGATGTTTGCCACCGCAATGGTGCTGGCGATCATGATTCTGCCAACGATTATTGCCATCTCCCGCGACACCATGGTTTCCCTGTCTCCGGCACTGCGTCAGGGTGCCTATGGTCTGGGTGCGACTCGCTGGGAGACGATTACTCGGGTACTAGTGCCAGCCGGGCTATCGGGCATTATCGGCTCGGTGATGCTAGCCCTAGGACGCGCCCTCGGGGAAACCATGGCCGCCGCTATGCTGATCGGAAATGCCAACCGAATTAATGTTTCTCTCTTTGCTCCCGCCTCTACGATTTCAGCGCTGATTGCCAACCAGTTTGGAGAAGCGAGTGGATTACAGCGGTCTGCCTTGTTCTATCAAGCGCTGATTCTGATGATCATCACCCTCATCGTCAACATGTTGGCGGAGGTGATTGTCAGCCGCTTCCAGCAGGTTGAGTAGGGATTGTACCTTTCATCCTTCATGCTTCTGCTCTAGTAATTAGTCATTTCCTAGCCTTCGACCTTCTACCTGCTCTCAACTGCTATGACTAGTTCCCCTAATTCGGCTAACTCGAAAGGTCAATCTGCCGTGTCGCAGTACAGCGTAGCACCGCAGCGTCAGTTCTTTGGCAATTTCATGACGGGGCTGGTGCTGTTCTGCGTGGCGTTGGCCCTGTTGCCGTTGGCGTCCATCCTGTTCATGGTGCTGTCTCAAGGATTGAGCCGCCTGCTGCAAGACTTTCCCTCTGTCTTTACTCAGCTGCCGCCACCCCCCCTAGTTGATGGAGGTGGATTCCGTAACGCCATTGTAGGTACGATAATCACCAGTTTGTTGGGCGCATTGATTAGTGTGCCGGTGGGCATTATGGCTGCCATCTACACCGTTGAGTTTGGGCAAGGAAACCGGATTTCACAGTTTGTCCGCTTTTGTACAAACGTGTTGAGCGGTGTCCCCTCGATCATTGCCGGACTGTTCGCCTACGGGATTGTGGTGCTAGCAATGGGAACTTTCTCCGCTACAGCAGGAGGGGTAGCGCTCTCGGTCTTGATGGCACCGATTGTGATTCGCACCACGGAGGAAGGTTTGAAGTCTATCCCTCGGGATGTGCGGCAGGCGATTGTCGGCATTGGCGCAACCAATTTCCAAGGCATTTTCAGCGTGATTCTGCCGGCGGTGTTGCCCTTTATTGCCACCGGTGTAACCTTGGCCCTGGCGCGGGCAGCCGGTGAAACCGCTCCGCTGCTGTTTACCGCCTTGTTCAACCAATATGACGCCCGCAACCCGCTGCGTGAACCGACGGCAACCCTTTCGGTGTTGATCTACAACTACGCGATTTCTCCGTTCCGAAACCAGAATGAGTTAGCCTGGGCAGCCGCCTTGATCGTAGTCCTGCTGATCTTGGGTATCAGCGTTATCTCTCGCAGTCTGACAAGCCGCAAGGTTTACTAGGAGGTCCCATTCAGCGAACCAGCTCGCTGAGGATGCTAACGCCAAGCTCCAGGATTGTATTCCTGCTAGTAGATGCCCCAATCGCAGGAAGTACTTGCCTCTGTAACGGCTCTAGTATGACCCTAAGCTTTCATTACCAGCCTCCTAATCCGTCTTCTGGTCTTTCGACGTTCCGTTCAGCAACTGTTTCCTTTCATCTTTCAGACTATGACTAACCCCTCAATCGAAACGAATCATACTTCTCCAATTCATGGTGACGTAGTTATTCGTACTGAAAACGTCTCCATCTATTACGGCTCTTTCCAGGCGGTTCGGAATGTCTTTTTAGATATTCCGAAAAATCGGGTAGTTGCCTTTATCGGTCCTTCGGGCTGCGGTAAAAGTACTCTGCTTCGGTGCTACAACCGCTTGAACGATTTGATTCCAGGAGCGCGGGTTGAAGGCAAAATCACCTATCAAGGCGTTGACTTATACGACCCTAAAGTGGATCCGGTGGAAGTGCGGCGGCGCATCGGCATGGTGTTTCAGCGGCCCAACCCGTTCCCGAAGTCCATCTACGAGAATATTGCCTTTGGTGCCCGAGTCAATGGCTTCAAGGGCGATCTCGATGAACTCGTCGAGCGTTCGTTGCGTGGCGCGGCGCTCTGGGATGAGGTGAAAGACAAACTCAAGGAAAGCGGACTCTCGCTCTCGGGCGGTCAGCAGCAGCGTCTGTGTATCGCTCGCGCTATCGCCATTGAACCGGAAGTAATCCTCATGGACGAACCTTGCTCCGCTCTAGACCCCATCTCGACCCTGCGGGTAGAAGATCTGATCAATGAGCTGAAGCAGCAGTTCACGATCATCATCGTGACTCACAATATGCAGCAAGCCTCCCGCGTTGCCGACTACACGGCATTCTTCAACGCAGAGGCCGGCGAAACCGGCAGCCGCTTTGGCTACCTCGTGGAATATGCACCGACCGAGCAGATTTTCAATGCTCCTCAGCAGCAAGCCACGCAGGATTACGTCAGCGGTCGTTTCGGCTAATCGTTTTGACCAACAAATATGGCAATCCTAATCTGGATTGTGAAGGGGCTTTCTAAAGAGCAATAAAAAAAAATCGGGGGCAAACGCATTTGAGTCATCAGACGCCTTGCCCCTCTTGTGCTTTGTACTGTTGATTCGTTAGGGATGATTAGTTAGGGATCGATCCAGCGACCGTCGGCCTTGATCAGATTAATCAACTCTTCCACGCCTTGGGCTTCGGGCACCTTGCGGATTTCCTCCCGCCCCCGATAGAGGGAAATATAGCCAGCTTGCTTGCCCACATAGCCATAGTCGGCGTCTGCCATCTCACCCGGACCATTGACAATGCAGCCCATGACCGCAATATTCAACCCCGTCAGATGCTGCGTTGCTTCCCGAACTTTGTGCAGCACGTCTTCCAGGTTAAACAACGTCCGCCCACAGGAAGGGCAGGCGACATATTCCACCATTGTGCGACGTAGCCCCAGAGCCTGTAAAATGCTGTAGCAAACCGGGATTTCTTTCTCCGGCGCTTCGGTGAGGGAGACGCGGATGGTGTCGCCGATACCTTCTGCGAGCAGGGTGCCAATACCAGCGGTAGATTTAATGCGGCCATACTCACCATCGCCGGCTTCCGTGACGCCGAGATGTAGTGGGTAGTCCATGCCGAGCTGATCCATGCGCTGCACCATCAAGCGGTTGGCAGCAATCATCACTGGCACCTTCGAGGCTTTCAGGGAAATCTCCAGATTATAGAAATTGAGGTCTTCGCAGATGCGGATGAATTCCAGCGCTGACTCAACCATGCCTTCCGGAGTGTCGCCATAGGTAAACAGCATCCGTTCGGCCAGCGAGCCATGGTTCACCCCAATCCGCATCGACTTATTTTGATCACGCAGGGAAACCACTAGCGGCTCTAAGGTTTCACGAATTTTGTCGCCAATTTCTTCAAACTCGGCTTTAGTGTATTCGGTGCGGTTAAAATTCGGCTTCTCGAATACGTACAGTCCAGGATTGATGCGCACGTTATCGACGTACTTAGCCACCTCCAGGGCGATCTTCATGCCGTTATGGTGAACATCAGCCACCAAAGGTACGGGCTGGTAGGTGTCGTAAAGCTTCTGGCGGATCTGTTCCATCGCCTTGGCGTGGGCCATACTGGGCACCGTAACCCGGACAATCTCGCAGCCGATTTCGTGCAGCCGCCGAATTGCTGCCACAGAGCCGTCGATATCCAAGGTGTCTTCGTTGATCATCGACTGCACCGCCACCGGATGCCCGCCGCCAATCGTGATACTGCCGACCGGTACCGGACGGGTTTTGCGGCGACGAATGGTGCCATTGGTAGATAGGTCAATCGAGGAGTGGACTGACGGCTGAGGGGTCACGGGAGTGGGAAGAGTCTGCATATCCCAAAATCGATTAGTAAGGTTCTAGTAGGTTCTATAGGTTCTATAAAAATGGCGCAGAAGCAGCAGGCTGCTAGAACGGAGCGCGAAACGCTCGCCCACCTTCCAGAGTGCCACAAGTGGGGACGATTGAGGAGTGTGCGATATTAAAACCCCATCAGCAGTGGCAAGGTCGAGATGGGGGCAACGGCTAGAGGCAAAACCGGATGTAAAACCCAGCAGTCCGGTTCCGCATCTATTCGGGACGCTAGCGTCATAGCTCTAGCGTCATAGCTAGTTCTCGGGTGCGCAAAAAAGCCCCCATGCTTAGAGCATGAAGGCATCCACTGAAGTCAAGGTGTGAGGTTTAGCCAGGCTCAAGCCACCGTAGCCATCTTCACATCGCTGGTGGCAAGTAGCTCTTGCAGTTCTTCTGCATCCACCGTTTCGCGCTCAATCAGCATCTCCGCCAGCTGATCCAGTACCGGACGGTTCTCCATCAGGACTGCCTTAGCCCGGCGGTAGGCCTGATCCACCAAGTTACGCACCTCATCATCGATAGCAGCGGCGGTTTCTTCTGAAAAGTCGCGCTCGGCCATAATGTCGCGACCAAGGAACATGCCGCCCTGCGAGCGACCCAACGCCACCGGCCCCAGGCGATCGCTCATACCAAAGCGAGTCACCATTTGCCGGGCCACGCGAGCCACCTGCTGCAAATCGTTAGATGCGCCGGTAGTCACTTCCTCTTCACCAAAGACAATTTCTTCGGCAATCCGGCCGCCTAGCGCTACCGCCATTTGGTTTTGCAGGTAGGAGCGCGAGTACAAACCAGAATCCATGCGGTCTTCGCTTGGCGTGAACCAGGTCAAGCCGCCCGCCCGACCCCGCGGAATAATGCTGATTTTCTGCACCGGGTCATAATCCGGCATCAGCGCCCCGACCAGAGCGTGACCGGCTTCATGGAAGGCTACTAGTGCCTTGCGCTTCTCGCTCATAACGCGGTCTTTCTTCTCGGGACCGGCCAGAACGCGGTCAATGGCGTCATTCACCTCATCCATCGAGATTTCTGTGAGGTTGCGGCGAGCAGCCAGAATGGCGGCTTCGTTCAGCAGGTTAGCCAGATCAGCGCCCGTGAATCCAGGCGTGCGGCGGGCGATTTTCTCCAGATCCACATCCTTAGAGAGGGTTTTGCCGCGAGCATGGACATTCAGAATTTCCAGACGACCCTGATAGTCGGGACGATCCACCACTACTTGACGGTCAAAACGACCTGGACGCAGCAGGGCAGCATCCAGCACATCCGGACGGTTGGTAGCCGCAATGATGATAATGCCGGTGTTGCCTTCAAAGCCGTCCATTTCCGTCAAGAGCTGGTTCAGCGTTTGCTCCCGCTCGTCGTTGCCGCCGCCCAGTCCAGCACCCCGCTGCCGACCCACGGCGTCAATCTCATCGATGAATACAATGCAAGGCGCATTGGCTTTCGCCTGCTCGAACAAGTCGCGAACGCGAGACGCACCTACCCCAACAAACATCTCCACAAATTCCGAGCCAGAGATGCTGAAGAAGGGCACGCCCGCTTCGCCAGCTACTGCCCGCGCCAGCAAGGTTTTACCCGTCCCCGGAGGCCCAACGAGCAGCACGCCCTTGGGAATCTTGGCTCCTACCGCAGTGAAGCGATCGGCATTTTTCAGGAAATCTACAACTTCGGCGAGTTCCAGCTTAGCTTGCTCGATGCCGGCCACGTCGCCAAAGGTAACCTGGGTCTGTGGCTCCATTTGCACCCGAGCCTTAGACTTGCCGAAGTTCATCGCCTGGCTACCCGGACCGTTCTGAGCGCGGCGCAGCACAAAGAACAGCACCACCAGCAGCAAGAAAGGAATCAACAGCGTGCTCAGTACCTTGGCCCAAACATTGTCGCCTTCAATTGGCGATACGGCGATATCGACGTTGTTGGACTGCAGAATATTGAGCAGTTCTGGGTCACTGGGCAGGTTCACAGCTACTCGCTGTCCGTCGCTGGTTGTGACGAGGGCGCGGCTACGGTCAGCGCTAATGTTGACCTTTTCTACCTGACCATCTTCAACGCGATCGATGAATTGGCTATACCGCCAAGAAGCTGTACTCTGGGGCTGGCGATCGAGCAGCGCTGTGGCCAAGAAAAGCACCACGACTACCAGAAGCGCATACAGTCCCGCATTTCTCCACCGCTTATTCACTGAGGTCTTTCCTCCTAAAACATTTCGTGCGCGGACAACCTAAATTCTTAATATTAATTAATGTAACTCATTCAACCCTATCTCAGTTGTACCGCCGCGGAATATAAAACCATTCTGCCATCTGGATCTGAAATTAGCAGGATCTTGGCGTCTAACCGGCTTTCCTTTAGCGATCCAGATAGCAAATCTGAGAGTTTCTCACAAATCTTAACATTCGCGGATGCTGCAACCACCAGTCGCGCTACCCAGGCGACTTAGGCAAGGGACGCCAGATGCTTGCCAGAAGCGAATTCAAGCGGTTGAACGGCTGTGGCTGTTTTAGCTGCAACTTTAACTCATCGCCAGCATCCGCTGAATTGGGCGGAGAGCCGCTAGGCGCACCTCTTCGGGAAGGGTAATTTCTGGACTGCGCTGCCTCATAGCCCAGTACAGCTTTTCTAGCGTATTCAGGCGCATGTGGGGGCACTCGTTACAGGCACACTGATTCAGTGGCGGCGCAGGGATGAACTGCTTATGGGGCGCGGCTTTCTGCATCTGGTGAATAATCCCCGGCTCGGTGGCGACGATAAAGGCAGAGCTGGGGCTTTGCTGAGCATAGTTGAGGAGTGCCGTTGTTGAGCCAATGTAGCGGGCGTGGCGCAGCACAGCCGGTTCACATTCGGGATGGGCAATCACCTCAGCCGCCGGATGCTGGGTTTGCAGCTGCACCAGCTTCTTCTCTGAGAAGGTTTCATGAACCATGCAGGTCCCCTGCCACAGCAGCAATTCCCGTCCGGTTTGCTCCATGACATAGCGGCCGAGATTGCGATCTGGAGCAAACAGAATCGGCTGGTCACGGTCGATCTGGCTGACGATCTTGACGGCGTTGGAGCTGGTGCAAATGATGTCGCTCATGGCCTTGATGGCTGCCGTGCAATTGATATAGGACACAACGAGATGATCGGGATGTTGCGCCTTAAACGCTGCAAAGGCATCGGGCGGGCAGCTATCGGCCAGCGAGCATCCGGCGTTGAGGTCGGGTAACAACACCTGCTTCTCGGGATTGAGGATTTTGGCGGTTTCTGCCATGAAGTGAACGCCGGCAAACACAATCACCTCAGCGTTGGTCGTGGCGGCCTGACGCGCTAACCCCAAAGAGTCGCCCAGATAGTCTGCCACATCCTGAATATCCGGATCCTGATAGTAGTGGGCCAAAATCACCGCATTCAGCTCGCGTTTCAGGCGCTGAATTTCTGTGACGAGATCTCGAGGCAGCGAATCAGATCGAGCCGAATTTTGGTAAGAAAAAGTAGTTGTGAACACAGCAGCCTAAAATAAATCAACAACTAAGCAAGACTCCCCAGGGAGCGTTCTTAGAAATTATAGTTGTTTTTACCAAAATGCGGGGCTGGTGTTGCCGCCAAGACTCTCGCCATGCGATGCCACTATGACAATCACAGATAGATATAGATAGACACTATAGATCTTCGGGGTACACCCACTTAGGTGGCTCAGTCATCTTTTTGCGTAGGGCTTCCTCAGCCATCGCCAGCATTTGGTCGAGCGAAGTTTCCTGAATAAACTTGGACGCCTGCTGCTGATATTCTTTGTTTGGGCACTGATCGCCCAGAATACAGCCGTTCACACAGGCTTCGGCACAATTCACTTCATTGGGGTTCATATCCTGTTCTCCTCTCAAGCAATACATCTAGGTCGATTAGGTCGATCCAGAAGCTCCAACTCACGGACGATTGCCCTCACTTCTGTTCACTGTACAATCCCTATGAATGAACCTGCCACCTGTACAGGGCAGACGGGTCTCTGTGGGGCGTCGGTTGTCAGGAATAGCGCTTTATTTAAAGAAACTAGGAGATTGCTCAATGGGATGGTTAAGCAGACTCTTTCCAGGAGCGAAGCAGTCCGAACCTCGGCAAGCCTCGACTCCAACGGCCCCAGCTTCTGGAGAAACCATTCCTCCCGAGCGCATGGGCTTGCATGGCGAGTACGACGAGAGTGGTTTGGCGAAGCGAGTCGCTCTAGCCTTTGACGCAGACCCAACGCTAGATGACATTAGTACGCTCTGGGTGGCGCAGAAGAGCAGTACGGTGGTGCTTAAGGGCAAAGTGCCTACTCAAGCGCTGCTAGACAAAATGGTGCAGGTGGCGGGGGGTGTCAATGGAGCAACGGAAGTTGATATCAGCCAAGTTACAGTAGGTTAGCTGAGGTTAGCTGAGGTTAGGAGTAGCGAGCTGCTTACAATCCAAACAATCCAACTAATCATCCAACAATCCACCCGACGAGGTGTTGGTGCAAATTGAGACCAGTGATCTCACAAGCCGTTTAGTGAATTCAATCAACCTGAAGCTTATGGCACTTTTTGATCAAATCTTGGGCGCGATTAATAACCCCAATCAACAGGCTAGTCCTGATCAGTTGGGGACTATCCTCAACACAGTGCAGCAATTGAGCCGCAACCAGGGTATGGATGCGTCTACAACCCAAACTGCGCTCTCGGTGGTGGGCAGCTACGTTCGTTCAGCTCTGCAACAACAGCGAGCAACCGGGGGTAACGCCCGAGCCGAAGCGATTGTCAATCAGTTTGGCAATGCTCAACCTAGCACCGCTGCTCTACAAAGTCTATTCACCCCCCAGCAGCAGCAGCAAGTGGCACAAGCCGTTTCCCAACGCACAGGCATTAGCAGCGACAAAATTATGGTGCTGCTTCCGATTCTGGTGCCGATTGTGCTGAACTTGCTCAAGACGGGTTCTGCAAAGACTAGCGCTCCATCCTCTGGCACCAACTCCAACACGGTACTGAATGCTTTCCTGGATGCCGATGGCGATGGCGATGTTGACGTGGGGGATGCCATGTCGTGGGCAGGGCGCTTTATGAACCAGCGCTAGAGTCGCCGCTTTGCCCCAACCTGTCACAAATACTCCAGCGGATCCACCGGCTCACCGCTGATGCGCACCTCGAAATGCAGATGTGGCCCAGTCGATAACCCTGTGGATCCCACGCCTGCAATGACCTGACCTTGCTGTACGGTTTGGCCGTCTTTGACGTACACCTCACTAGCGTGCCCATAGAGCGTCGTGATGCCATTCCCGTGATCCACGATCACCGTTTGCCCATAGCCGCCATACCAGCCGGCGAATAGCACTCTGCCCGCTTTTGCGGCTCGGATCGGGCTACCGTAATCTGCCCCAAAATCTAGACCGCCATGAAAGCGAGTGTAGCCCAGAATGGGATGCAGGCGATAACCAAAGCCGCTGGTGATCGTGCCATCGCTGGGGTAGCCAAGCAGGCGCTTGCTGGGACCAATGCGACGATTGGGATTGTACACGCCCAACCGCTGCTGGATCAGGGCAGCAATTGCGTTGGAGTCTTGGGTGAGCTGCTCCTCGGCCACTTCAAGCGCTTGCCGATCAAGGCGCAGACGATTGATTAATCCCTGCTCGGCCTTGGCTCGGGCTTGGAATTCAGATTTTTGGGCAAGCAACTGCTGCGTCATCAGAGCAATGTCATTTTTTTGAGCCTCAATGGCTCGATGTTGCTGTATGATGGCATCGGCGTCGGCTTTCAAGGTAGCCAGAATCTGGCGGTCGGATTGGTAGATCAAGCGCAACTGGTAGCGGCGATCCAGAAATTCATTCAGGTTTTGACTTTGCAGCAGTACTGCCCATCCGTAGCTGCCATGCTGGCGCTGCAAAAACCGCAGCCGTGACGCTGTAGCTGTTTGGCGAGCTTGGTAGCGCTGTTCGGCTTTGGCAAGCTGAGATTCCAGGGCTTGCAAACGCTGGGTGGCCTGACGCAGCTTTTGTTCGTTTTGCTGAATTTGAGCGCTGGTTGCCTTGATATCCTGCTGCAAATTGCCAAAGCGTCGTTGGGCAGACTGCTCTTGTCGATGCAGCCGATTCTGCTCCTCGTCGATGTTCGAGCGTTCGCTGTCTAGCTGCAGCTGCTGTTTGCGCAACTCCTCGACGGAAGGAGAGGGGCTGGGTGTCGCCACAGACGGCTTAGGGCTAGGGGATTGAGCCAGGAATAGCTCGTTGGTTGTTGCCACAGTTGGCATCGCGATCACCAGCACAATTCCCAGACTCAAGCTGAGCCAAAGTTGCTTCAGAAACAATCGCCCCCGCCGCTGAACACTCTTTCGGACTTGGCGACCGCGAGCTATCGTTGTATTCCATGTATTCCATGCCTGGCTGGCGGTTGCCTGTAACCGACTACTCCTGTGTTCCATCCCCGTTCAGCATCTAAAGTGAACTGAGGGCAATTATGCCAAAGACCAGCAAAATTAAACCGGAAATTCTGTTGAGCCAGGACAGGCGACGTGGGTTAAAGCGAGACTTCAGCCAATTTGCCCCACTGCTCAGCAGCAGCCACCAGAGCGCCGAACCCAGAAATACGCCTGCGACTAAAATTCCAGCAGACCCATAGTTCTCGACACTTGTCGCCAATCCCAACCCAGAAAACACCGCCGCAAAGGAAAGAATCGTCAGCGGGTTGGTGAGTGTTAGCCCCACGGTGGACAGGTAAGCACCGAGCAGCCCGCGATGATTGGTGGCAGCAGCTTGTTTAATAGCAGCAGCCTGTTCAGGCGGCTTGGCAGCAAAGGTTTTCACACCCAAAAGGCAGAGAAAAATACCTCCTATTAGCCGCAGCCCAGTTGCTTGTTCAATCAATAGCGTTGAAACCAATGTCAGACCAAAGCCAGCAATCGCACCATAGATCGCGTCTGCCGTTGCTGCTCCTAAGCCGGTGAGCAGACCCACAAGCCAGCCCTCGGCCAAGGTGCGACGAATTGCCAGGATGCCAATCGGACCCACCGGAGCAGCAATCGAGAAGCCAATGATCAAGCCGCGCAGAAAAAACATCGCGTCCATATTTCGCGTCCATAGAGTCAAGACCGCAGGCTTTTGTCGTTTGCGGAAGGATGATGATTTATGGCTAGTTTGGGTTCTAGGATTGAATACGCCGGGTGAATGAGCACCTGATCAATTAAGCCGTACTCCATTGCTTCATGAGCCGACATGAAAAAGTCTCGCTCGGTATCCTGCTCGATTTGCTCGATCGATTTTCCCGTGTAGCTCGCCATAGCCTGATTAATTTGGCGTCGCGTATAGAGAATTTCCTTGGCTTGAATCTCGATATCGACTGCTTGCCCCTGCGCTCCCCCCGAAGGCTGGTGAATCATAATCCGGGAACTGGGCAAACTGCTACGCTTTCCTTTGGCACCCGCGCCCAACAAAAAGGCTCCCATGCTGGCTGCCATACCGTAGCAGATTGTGCACACATCTGGACGAATGTGGTTCATCGTGTCGTAGATTCCTAGACCGGCCGACACCGAGCCTCCCGGAGAATTGATGTATAGGTAAATGTCTTTCTCGGGATCCTCTGCCTCGAGAAACAGCATTTGGGCGACGATCCGATTAGACATATCCAAATCAACGGGTTCTGCCAGAAAAATAATCCGCTCCCGCAGCAGACGAGAATAGATGTCGAAGGCACGCTCGCCCCGACCCGATTGTTCAATCACGGTGGGAATCATAATGGAAACCTCTGATGAAATAGGTGAAACTTTTGATGATTAATAAGCAATCACTCAGTAATCAATTAGCAATAATTGGCGAGTGAAAGCGTCTGTGCAGAAATAAGAACACAAAAATTAATCTTTAGTGTTGCACTGTTACTTCATTTTGTGCAGCGATTTGGCTAACATGCCCTGCAATAATTTGCCAATGATTCTGACGCTGTAACCAAACGCGAGTAAAGCGACAGGATTCTGAAAAGGGTTGACCGTTGAGCGTACCTGCTAGTTCGGCTTGCAGGGTAACCACCACACAATCAGAACTAAAGGGATGAATCTGGCGGTCGCTAATGTCTAACTTGCTGAACTGAAAGTGTCCAGAACGATGTGCCCCTAAATCAAATTGCTTGTTGCTGACGAACCCGCTGGGCATGGTCCAAACCAAATCATCAGCGATCAGGTTGTCCAACACCGCTACATCGCTAGCCAGCATCGCCTGCTGGAGTTTGTGCTCCAGAGCTGCGATTAGTGTTGTGTCCATGTTGTGTGCATTGGGAGAGACTAACCCCTTGTACAAGGAGAACGCTGATCTCAATTCGCCACTTTAATGCGATAAGGAGAATGAATTCTCAAATGAATCAAACTGTAGTAGCACTTGCGGCAGCATTTGATTAAGAACATAATTCCAGGTAAACGCTTGCTGAGGCGGTATTGGCACTGCAGAGAGATCAGAAGCAATCGATCGAGTTTTACGGAGTAAAGTACGGTGTACAGTTGGATGATCTAACAGACAGTCCAATGCCAAAGATCCGGGTAACTCTTTATAGGGCTGCCCAGAGCCGTAAAATCCGGTAGTTCCGTCAAAGCTACGCTTCGTGCTCAGCGGACCCAATGAACTGCGCATTGCCCTAGCCGCATAGCTGTACTGATGATGCTTGAGGCGCAAGCGCGTTCCATTGGCAACAGTAGTGAGCGTCCAGATCACCAGAGATCGTTCAGCCGTAGGAGATTCCTGCCAGGTATAGACTAGTCGAGAAGGTTCCTCCAATTCCACAACCTCACACTGAATCGTTGATTGCAAACCTGGTAAAGGCTGGCTGTGAAATTGGAACCGATGTCCCACCTTTGGCTCAAAGTCATTCTCCATCATCCAGGCAGCAAGGGCACGGCGATCGGTCAACACCTGCCACACGCGCTCGGGCGGATAGGGATAAAACACCTCCAGATCAACGGTCTGACTCATGGGTTTTCCTCCAAATAGGTGCCGAGGGCATCCAGTTTTTGCTGCCAGAACGATTCATAGCGGGAGACCCACTGCGACACCTGCTGCAAAGGCACTGGATTGAGCCGATAGAGCCGCTGTCGTCCCGCTTTTTGTTGGCTGACTAACCCGGCATTGCACAGGATTTGCAAATGCTGCGAGATGGCAGGTAAGGACATCTCAAAGGGTTCAGCAAGCTGCTTGACGGGTTGTTCACCCGATCGCAGACGATCCAGAATAGCCCGACGAGTCGGGTCTGCGATTGCCTGAAACACATCAGCACTGGCAGTGGGTCTACTCATCAGATAGGGCTGGACAAAATTTAAGCATTCACTTAACTATTTGCAGTATAGATAAGCATTCGCTTAACTGTCAATCCTAGAAAATGAAAGGGCTGTTTTCTGATGGACTGCTGGGTCGAGTTGGTATCACTAGTATTTCAGCCCTAGCCGCTTGGGAATTTCGCAGTCTTTCTTTACACTGGCGCGAAGGCTAAAACCAACATTGCAAGCATCAGACAGGCAGAGCCAGTCATTCCTATCGTACGCGGCCAGTTGTAGAGAATTAATTCCTGAATCACCGTCTCCTGCTTGCCACCGTTCTCCAAGCGGGAATGTCGAGGAATTTCTAAAGCTACCGTGACGTAGAGCGACAACAGCCCGCAACCTGCATTCGCCAAAGCCAGCCCTAACGGCACCGATTCGGGGCGGAGAAAAATGAGCGCGATTGGTAGGAAAAAGCTGGCGAATCCCGGAAGAATTACCGGAAACGGGATGTGGCTGGAATAATATCTGTGATACCCTTGATACTCATTCTTCCCCACATGAGCAAAAAGAGGATAAACCACTAATTGGCAAAACCAAATAATACCCAAGCAATAAAATATGAGCAGTGTACAGAACACTAGAAGCCAGTTAGAAAAGTTCATGATTTTCGTTTAATTACGGTATTGCGCGTTTGGTTTCTGTCAGAACTATCCGTTACAGAAGGGTTCCAGAACGAGGATAGAAAAATATCCGCTGTAAATGTATCGAAAAAAGTTAGATCAAACGTTGGATTATGTATTTAGACGGGCTGTCATCAATGTAAAGCAAAATCCAACTTTTTCAAACTGACAAATTTCAAAAGCTGTCCTAGATTGAATCAGAGAAACATTGAAATGACATTCCATTTAGGATTAGCGAACAATCACCACAGTACCGTCTCACCACAGTACTGTCTCAGTGCTAGTTGCAGCCATAATCGAGTGTTGCCGCAAACGATAGAGTCAATGCGAGC
This sequence comes from Synechococcales cyanobacterium C42_A2020_086, assembly GCA_015272325.1. Classification (GTDB taxonomy): domain Bacteria; phylum Cyanobacteriota; class Cyanobacteriia; order Elainellales; family Elainellaceae; genus JACYLU01. The sequence goes on from JACYLU010000001.1 coordinate 96,082, forward strand.
AAGCAAAGGAACATTGAAAAGAACGCACAGGAAGCTTCTTTATGACCACATCATCTAATCATCCTAATCATTGCTCCACTGAAGCAGCCAATCGAGTCGAACAGCAGCCTGCTGCAATCATCACTGTGCGCCCCGATGCTGAAATACTGACCCAGCAGCAATTGCCCTACTTCGTCGGCATTTCGGCAGCCACGGCAGGCTCACAAGATATTTCGATGTGTCTAGTTGCGATTCCTCCTGGTGCGTCTGCCGAGCCACATTTTCATCTGGGCTATGAAACGGCTATTTATCTCATTCAGGGACGGGTTGAAACTCGCTACGGACCAGAACTGGCAAACTCGGTAGTGAACGAAACGGGAGATTTCATATTTATCCCTCCGGGCGTTCTCCATCAGCCCCGCAATCTGAATCCATCTGAACCCGCCTATGCGCTGGTTGCTCGCAACAATCCCAACGAGCAGGAAAATACGGTTCTCTACAGTCCGCATCAACCTGAAGACGCTGCGAAGCAGTCCTAACCATGACTCTAGAACCTGTTCCTGGCTCATGAGATGGCGTTTGAAACATCGTTAATAGACTGCGTCTATGCCCATACGCTAGCAGAGCCAAATGCATCCGTGCGGGTACTGTAGAAGTGTGGAATGACCAAAGTATCAGAGGCCATCGATCCGGACATTGGCAATGTATGGCAATGGGAAATAGTGAGAGTTCAATACATCTGCTGACAATAGTCCTGCGTTCCTAAACCATTCATGAATATTCAAGTGTTAATCATACCTCTAGTAATTTTCTGAAGATTTCCCATGATTCACCACCTTTCGATTGCTGCTTATCATCCTAGGCATGTGGCTTGTGTTTTGGCAGAACTCTTTCAAGGAGAAGCAGTTCCGTTTCCAGATCCCCACTATCTAGATAGCTACGTAGCGCTCACCTTTGATATCCACGGAACGGTCGTTGACGTGCATCCTTTTGCAACAGAACTGATTCCCAGTTCTGAGGGCAATGCTTTTCAGTCTAGACAAAATCTCGCCGCATCTCGGTATACCGCCACCCATGCTGCCATTTCAGTGCCCGTCAGTGAGGAGCAAATTCAAGCTATTGCTGTCCGTGAAGGGTGGCAATTACGGTACCGGAAAGGCTTCTTTGATGTCATCGAGTTGTGGATCGAAAATCGCGTGTTGGTAGAGCTACTGCCGCCTGCGCTTGCCTCGGAATACCTAGGATTTATGGAGCCGCAGGCATTAAGGCATTTCTTTGCAGCCAAGGCGGCCTCAACTTGAGCCAATACTCGACTTGGGCAAATAAATACAATTGAGAGTCGTAAGCAAGATGATGAACCCTCAGTCCTTTGAAGACGTGCTGCGGTTTTGGTTTCCGCCGCGATTTGAGCAAGACCAGGCAACGCTGGCTCACCAGTGGCAACGGTGGTTTCGTGGTGGCGGAGATGCCGAGATCATTCAGCAATTTTCGTCGTTACTGGCATGGGCCATTCGCGGTGAATTAGATGACTGGTCGCAGGCACCCCACTCACGGCTAGCGCTGATCCTTGTCTTGGATCAGTTTTCGCGAACGATCTATCGGGGAACGCCCCAAGCCTTCGCTCAGGATGCAACTGCCTGTACGTTAACTCGAGAAGGCATCGAAATCGGACATTACGCCGCCCTTGAGACGCCCTGGGAGCAGACCTTCTTTTTCCTGCCTCTAGGACACTCCGAAGATCTGGAAGATTTGGAACTTGTGACTCGACTGGCGGATGATCTAGCGCAAAAGGCATCCCCTACCGAGCGAGCATGGCTGGAGTTCTCCGCAGAACAGGCTCATCGCCATCGCGATGTGATTGCCCGATTTGGTCGTCATCCCCATCGCAATCAGGTTTTAGGACGCTCCTCCACTCCCGATGAACTTCAGTATCTCGCGACCGAGCAACTCGTTCATACGCGACCGCTACCGCCACAGTTATCGCAGATCCTGGGTATCCGTGAGTGATCCGATTCGGAGCATAGGACAATGCAACTTCTTGAATGAATTGATGCTGGGCAAGTCTAGCAACTTCAACTTCATTAGCGATGAACCTTGAAGTGATGCATGAGTGCAACGCTCCCAATTTCCTACTGGATTGGGTAGCCAATGCTTTAATCCACCACTGCATGAGTAACGCCTTCAACTAACACCTTCAACTAACACATTGAGCAATCTCTATCATTTCTATAGTTTTATAGAATCACATTAACTATATAGAACTATGTAGTCAAACTATCGCAGAATGAGTGCGGCAGTATGCACAAGCACCTTGCTCTTAATGACCCAGTTTCCCTTGTTGAACCGATGCCAAAATTCGCTGGTGGTTTTGCTGCTTAAACAATCCTGCTGTTGCTTAAATTCAAAAAAGTTCATGTTTTTTCAGCCCAGTTTCAACACTTTGTCGTTGCGGACTGAGAACGACCGTAGACGCGCAGGAACAGGGTTTCACCAACGTTGTGAGACGATTTGCTCTCGCCTTAAGAGTTTATGGTTTTTAGCACTGCACAGTTTACAAAAGCGCTATGATTGCAGTGTAGAGAGATAGGTAAAGTTTCCTAGTTCAAGACTGAACTAAGGCTAAACTAAAATGGATCGAGGGTCGCAGGAGTTCAAGTGGAAATTCGACTAGACGACAGTTTACGTCTAAGAACCACATCTAAAAAACAAAATCGAACCACAATCGAATCACAATCTGACTAGGCTAACCGAGCACAGCTCAACTATTCATGACGATTAGCCATGACGATTGGAAGGCGCAGAAGAATTGGCAATGAAATCGTTGCCTTGTTAGGGCAAATTCAGTTCTAGCAAAAGCGCTGGATCTAATGTCGCAAGAGGTATCTTACTCCGCATTATCGATCAGGAGAACGTCCTGTCTTGAGGTTTTTCTAAACCTTGGACCATTCTCATGTCTGCATTCAGGAGATTCATCATGGTTACTGCAAAACAGCTTGAAGGCAATCTCAATCCCGATCGCAACTTTAAAGAAACGGCGTTTATCCTCTGGTTTGAGCAGGTTGGCATTGAAGATATTCCCTTAGTTGGCGGTAAAAATGCTTCGTTGGGGGAAATGATTCAGCAGCTGGCACCGAAGGGCGTTAATGTGCCTACCGGCTTCGCCACAACGGCCTATGCGTTCCGCTATTTTGTACGCAATGCGGGGCTTGATGATCGCCTGCGGCAGCTCTTTGCTGATCTCAATGTCAACGATGTCAACAACCTGCGTGAGCGGGGGCGGCAAGCTCGAGCAATGATTTTGCACACGCCTTTCCCGCCAGAGTTGGAATCGGCTATTGTTGATGCCTATATCAAGCTCTGCGAGCGCTACGGTAGCCAGTCCCGTTCCTGTGAGGCACTCTCGGGCACAGCCCAGGAAGAATGCCGCCGCTATAGCAGTGATGTGGATGTGGCGGTGCGGTCGAGTGCGACTGCCGAAGATCTGCCCGATGCCAGCTTTGCGGGGCAACAGGAAACCTATCTCAACGTTCATGGTGTGCATTCGGTGCTCGATGCCTGCCACCGCTGTTTTGCATCCCTGTTTACCGATCGGGCGATTTCTTACCGCACCCTCAAGGGGTTTGACCACTTTGAAGTGGCGCTGTCGGTGGGCGTGCAGAAAATGGTGCGCTCCGATTTAGCCTCTTCGGGCGTGATGTTCTCAATCGATACGGAAACCGGCTTCCGCAATGCCGCTCTTGTAACAGCCGCTTACGGGTTGGGCGAAAATGTGGTGCAGGGCGCGGTTAACCCAGATGAGTATTTCGTGTTCAAGCCCACGCTGAAGCAAGGCTTCCGCCCCATTCTAGAAAAACGGCTGGGCAGCAAAGAAATCAAAATGGTGTACGACTTGGGCGGCGGCAAGCTGACGAAGAATGTGCCGGTGCCTCTGTCCGAACGGCAACAGTATGCCATCACCGATGACGAGATCCTAAAGCTAGCTGAATGGGCTTGCATCATCGAAGACCACTATTCTGCCGTGCGGGGGATAGACTCGCCGATGGATATCGAGTGGGCTAAAGATGGCTTGACTGGCGAGCTGTATATCGTGCAGGCGCGCCCGGAAACGGTGCAGTCTCAGAAAGCCAACAATGTCCTGAAGACCTACCGGCTACAGGGCACAGGCGAAGTGCTAGTTACCGGGCGTGCTGTTGGCGAGATGATCGGTCAGGGACGGGCGCGAGTCATTTTGGATGTCCACAAAATTGACCAGTTCCGCCCCGGCGAAGTGCTGGTAACCAACAAAACTGACCCCGATTGGGAGCCGATCATGAAGCAAGCTAGCGCCATTGTTACCAATCAGGGGGGGCGTACTTGCCATGCGGCCATCATTGCTCGCGAGATGGGCATCCCGGCAATCGTCGGCTGCGGCAACGCCACCGGCACGATCCAAACGGGGCAAGATGTCACAGTCTCCTGCGCCGAAGGGGAGGAAGGGCGCGTTTACGCGGGGCTCGTGCCCTTTGAGGTCCAAGAAACGGCTCTCAACAGCTTGCCGCGCACCCGTACTCAGATTTTGATGAATGTCGGCAACCCCGAGGAAGCCTTTGGGCTAGCGGCGATTCCCTGCGATGGCGTCGGTCTGGCGCGCTTGGAATTCATTATTGCCAATCACATCAAGACCCATCCGCTAGCGCTGCTCCACTTCGACGAGCTGCAAGATGCGAGCGCCAAGCAGCAAATCGCTGAGCTGACCCGACTCTACAAAAATAAAGCCGATTATTTCGTAGACAAGCTGGCTAGCGGCGTGGGCATGATTGCGGCTGCTTTCTATCCCAAACCAGTCGTGGTGCGGATGTCCGATTTCAAGAGCAACGAGTATGCCAACCTGCTGGGCGGACGCGAGTTTGAGCCAAACGAAGAAAACCCGATGATTGGCTGGCGCGGGGCATCCCGCTACTACGACCCGAAATACGCCGCGGCGTATGGGCTGGAATGTCAAGCTCTGAAGCGAGTCCGCGATGACATGGGTCTCACCAACGTGATTCCAATGATTCCCTTCTGCCGCACGCCCGCTGAGGGACGTAAAGTGCTGGCAGAAATGGCCAAACACGGACTGGTGCGCGGTGAAAACGGCTTGCAGGTCTACGTGATGTGCGAGATTCCTAACAACGTCATTCTTGCCGACCAGTTCAGCGAAATCTTTGACGGTTTCTCGATTGGCTCCAACGACCTCACCCAACTCACCCTCGGTCTCGACCGCGACTCGGCGCTAGTTGCCTCCATCTTTGACGAGCGCGACGACGGCGTCAAGGCGATGGTGCAGCAGGTGATTCAGAAAGCGAAAGCCAACCACCGCAAGATCGGCATCTGTGGTCAGGCTCCCAGCGACTATCCCGAGTTTGCTGCCTTTCTCGTGGAGCAAGGCATTGACTCGATTAGCCTCAACCCCGATTCCGTGCTGAAGACACTGCTGAAGGTCGCTGAAGTGGAGCAGTCCCTAGCGGCACGCTCCTCATCTCAAGTGACTTGACATTAGCCTGAATAGCGCCTGAATAGCATTTGAATAGTAAGCTACTGCAATTCTAAGAACCCCTCGGTTTGGATTCTGTCTAGACAATCTGGCGAGTCCAAACCGATTTTCTTGCCGATTGGCTACTAAACCAGCGTCGCTTAGCGCCAGTCCAAGGCTTGAATCACTTTATTCGCCGCCATTCGCTGTGGGGCGTGCATTGTTAATTGTTGCGGAAGCCTTTTAAATTCTTTAGATTCCTTATCATTACTATTGATTTCTTTATTTCTAAAGCCTTGGTAAGACTGACGCTAGGTAGAAACAAACAGCTTGTTTTTATGGGATTATGACAGCTATAGGACAGAGCTTTAAAAGTCTGACTGATGTAAAAGTTAACTTTTTCTAGATTCTAGCGCCAAAAAACTTGTAGTTTCTTATACTATAGTTAACCTCCCGATAGAAAAGCGGGCACTCTCACTGGGTCGGACCGAATCAACCTATGCAGACTGCCCCACGGTACGTGACGGGCAACAGCCTCGACTGGACGTTGCTCTGTGTTGAGGGTAGGTGCGTATAGTGTTTTTTTCCTCCGATATGAGAGAGGTGTAACCAAGCGTGAGTGACGATCGACTGAACCAGATCCGCCGCTACGACCCCGAGCAAATTGCTGCCTACTATCGCCGCCGCCCTTGGCGAGCAATTTGGCGAGCTTTGGTGATTTTGGGATCCTTTGCTGGGTTTTTACTAGGGCTGAAGTGGGACGAGTGGTTCAACCAAGTAGAAGCCAATAAAGCTAAACGAGCGATTCAGCTTCGAACTCTGCTGACTCGTCTAGGACCTACCTACATCAAGGTGGGGCAGGCCCTCTCCACCCGACCGGACTTGGTCCGCAAAGATTTTCTTGACGAGCTGACGAAGCTGCAGGATCGGCTGCCGCCTTTCCCTACCGAAACAGCGTTTGCCATCCTTGAGCACGAGCTGGATCGCAGCATTAGCGACATATTCAGCGAAATTTCTCCGCAGCCGGTCGCGGCGGCCAGTTTGGGGCAGGTGTATCGAGCGCGGCTGCGCAGCGGTGAAGAGGTGGCAGTCAAGGTGCAACGACCCAACCTGCTGCCGATCCTGACGCTGGATCTGTACTTGATGCGCTGGGCGGCGGGCTGGTTGACGCCTTGGCTACCGCTGAACCTTGGTCACGATTTGACGCTAGTGGTCGATGAGTTTGGCAGCAAGCTGTTTGAAGAGATCGACTATCTCAACGAAGGTCGCAATGCCGAAGCCTTTGCTGCCAATTTTCAGGACGACCCCACGATCAAGGTGCCCTTGATCTACTGGCGCTATAGCAGTCATCATGTGTTGACGCTGGAATGGATTCATGGCTTCAAGCTCACGGGTCTCCAGGCAGTTCGTGACTCAAATCTTGATCAAGATCGGCTGATAGAAATCGGCGTCACGGCAGGATTGCGGCAGCTTCTCGAGTACGGCTTCTTTCATGCCGATCCCCACCCCGGCAATCTGTTTGCTACGCCCGATGGTCGCATGGCCTATATCGACTTCGGGATGATGGATCAGCTCAGCGAAGAGACAAAAGAAACTCTAGTAGATGCGGTTGTGCATCTGATCAATCACGATTACGAAGAGCTGGCAGAGGACTTCGTCAAGCTAGGCTTCCTGACGCCCAACACAGACATTCAGCCGATTGTGCCAGCTCTAGAGGCGGTGCTCGGCAATGCCCTTGGGGAAAGCGTCCGCGACTTCAACTTCAAGACGATCACTGACCAGTTTGCGTCGCTGATGTATGATTATCCCTTCCGGCTGCCCGCTAAGTTTGCCCTGATTATTCGCTCAGTCGTGACTCAGGAAGGTCTGGCCCTCAGCTTGAACCCAGACTTCAAAATTGTGGATGTCGCTTACCCCTACGTAGCGCGGCGACTGCTGACTGGAGAATCCCCACGTTTGCGGCGGCGGTTGATCGAGGTGCTGTTCCGGGATGGCAAGTTCCAGTGGCAGCGGTTGGAGAATCTCATCGCCATTGCCCGCTCCGATACAGACTTTGACCTGCTGCCCACGGCCCAACTCGGCTTACAATACCTGTTGTCGGATGAAGGTCAGTATTTGCGACGGCAATTGATTCTGGCACTCGTGGAAGATGATCGTCTGCATACCGAAGAGGTACGACGCCTCTGGGATTTAATCAAAGACGATATTAAGCCTGCCCGCTTGTTCAATGTCGCCCTGGGTGCTTTGACTGAGTTTTCGGCGACCGGCGCAGCGGCTCTGCTACCTTCCGTTTCTGGGTTTATGACGTTTCCCAAGGGGAATAACGGACTTGCCTCCGCCCCCGATCGCAGTTAAGGAGCTACTTCGTGGACTACAATCCTCCCTATTTTTTGCTGGTTGTTGGGTTGCTGATGAGTTTAACCTCCGGCGTTGCCTTCGAAACCACACTCAAGCAGTCCGTACAAGATTGGTCGCGTAACCGCTCGACTCGCACCCTAGCGACTCTACAAGGCGTATCGCTGCTGCTTCCCTTTATCGGGATTTGTGCCGGGGTGTGTGTGTTTCTGGCGTCCGGCATCATGATTTTTGGTTTTCCGGGGCTGCCTGCCTACGGTGCCGCCTTTCTGCTGACAGTATTGACCGGAACGTTGGTTTGGTCGCAGTTAGGGCAAATTTTGCTGCAGCTCGAACAGGGGGGGTCTAAGGCCCTCGATCTGGATTCGTTCTAGCCACCTCTGCTGCCCTCAGAGGTTTTGCGATTTCCCTGGAGTTCAATCCACTCAACTATTTGCTCGACTATTCGATTGCCCCCGATGAGTCTGGATCGGTTTCTGATCATCTAGGGGGTTTTGTTTTGGGTGCGCCATTCGGTTGGCAGGTTATCGCAGATTAAACTGAGATTAAACTAGGCAATCCAGAAACTTGAGAATTGCCGTGTTCACCGCCTTTGGGTTCCCGCTGGATGCTACATGCCCGCAGTTGGGAATGAGTTGAAACTCGGCATTAGGAAGCAAATCGGAGAGCTTATTGCCACTCTCTAGCGGAAACCAGCGGTCGCAGTCGGACCAGAGAATTAGCGTCGGACAGGTGACGCGCGGCAGGTTTTGCTGAATCTGCGTGATCCAGTTAGGCTGCTGCCGCTGACTGCGCTCGATCTCGCGAGCTGCCAACTGCAAATCGACCGTGAATTGCGTCAGAGGTCCCGAGTGGTAGAGGTAGGGGTAGGTGAGCCAGTAGATTTCTTCGTCGGTAATCTGCGCCGGGTCAAAGACTACCTCCTGCCGCAGTAGGTGCGCGATGGCACGCACGAGAGGCGCAAACCCGCGAGCCAACTGTTGCTGATCCACAAGCTGCACCAGCGGCAAGGGCAAATAGGACAAGAGCCGCATGCCCCAGCTTGGCAACTGGTCAGGGAAAATCGGCACGTTAATCACCACTAACCGCTCGACCAACTCTGGATAAGCCTGAACCAGCGCCAGGGCCGTCAGTGCTCCCAGCGATTCGCCAGCAATGTAGACCGGCGGCTCTGCTAGGGCACGAATGATCTGAGCCAGTTCGTTCACCTGATGCCCAACAACCTCCGGTGGGGAAAGAGTTTGGGAGAAGCCGTAGCCCTTGGCGTCTACACAAATCACGCGAAACTGCTGGGCAAGCGGCTGCACACTGTAGCGCCAGTTATAGCTCCAGCTTCCCAAACCATGCAGCAAAAACAGGGGACGTCCCCTTCCAGCTTCCCCATAGGCAATCTCAACCGGGCACTGCTGGGCATCCAGAATCCTCAGGGTTTGCCGTCCACGAGGAAAAGTATGCTGCCAGAAGTCAGGAGGCATCATTGAGAGTCGCAACCTATACTCACTGACTCCGCTGCAGAGGATCCATCTGACCTCGATGACGCAAGGATGTCCTGCGCTGAGTCGGCCAGCTCTTGGCTCAGGTTCTCTTGAAGGATCTCCAGCACCGTTAGCGGATCGGCGGCTTGCTGCATCACGGCTGCTTCCGGGTCATGCCGATCGATTACGTCTGGCAGATCCGCCCGCAGTTCTTCGAGCAGGGAGATGATTTTAGCAATTTTGTGTTCGGAGAGCAGATTGAGCTGTAGCGTTAACTGAGCGCGCTGCTCGGCAAATTTTTCCTGCCGCGTTTGCCGAATCAATACCCCTGTAGAGATCAACAGCGAAGCCACATCTAGCCCATGCTCGCTGAGTTGAAACGGCGGCCAAACAGCCGGCAGCAACCCCACCTGCTGCACCAGCCCATCTAAAATCCACAGCACCAGCCCAGCCAACAGCGTATACATAAACAGAGGGCGGCCAAAGAAAGTAGCAATGGTTTCCACCAAGCGCTGATGCCTCGAGAGATTGCGCTCTTCCTGGGCGTGCAGCTTGATAATCGCATCGATGCTCTTAGCAATCGGATCGGGGAGAGGCGCTGTGGGAATCACCGGGGTATTGCTGTAGGGGGTATCGTTAGCGCCCCTATGCGGACGAGCGGCATTTAGCAAAACGGGATTAGACACGTCACTACTCGGCGTTGACAAATAGGCTGATGAGCCTTGAGTTCGATTGCCTTGCACGCTACACCTCGGTCCAATCTACTAGGTGGGCAGTTCAGGATTTTACACGATGGGGAGATTACTCACCTCGATCCAAGGGTTGATGTGTCGTAGTAGGTGACAGTAGGGATTTATTCATTTTGCCTACTAGTTCTCATGGTACCGAAGATGAAATGGGTCATCCTCCACTCAAGGCTTGCGTTTTCACCCCAGCAGGATAAAATGAAAAAAAAATGAAAACCCCTAGCCGTGCCTCAGCTCGTGAATCACTCATCCTCCTCCAGCGTACTGCCTGCCCACGTTGAGCCGCCTCTTTCAACCCTCGACCCTGTGATCGGGTCTTCTGAGTCCCTGTCGAATGACGTTGCCACTCATTACGCCAGCGAGACCTTGATGACTGCAACTGACCCTGTAGCGTCACCAGCATCACCTCAAGATTCCTCTCTATCGCACTCGCAAAGGTTTGAGATCTTTCTATCCACGTTTTTCACCATTTTTCTGGCTGAACTCGGCGACAAAACCCAGGTGACAACGCTGCTGATGACTGCCGAGTCTCATGCCCCCTGGATCGTCTTTGCAGGAGCAGGAGCCGCTTTGGTGCTCACTAGCTTCCTCGGCGTTTGGGTGGGGTGTTGGCTGGCTAAACGAATTGCCCCGCGAATGTTGGAAACGCTGGCTGGAGCGATGCTGCTTGGGATTTCTGCCTTGCTGCTGTGGGACGTGATCCAGCTTTAACAGATCTAGTTTGAACAGACTGAACATCGCACCGACAACAGCAAAGACATAAGCAAGGAGATAGCAACGGAGATTCGAAGCATGGATTGGCATTTATTAGGGCTGAGTTTCGTGACGGTGTTTCTCTCCGAGCTGGGCGATAAGAGTCAGTTAGCTGCTATTGCCCTGGGCGGTAGTAGCAAATCACTGCGGGCTGTGTTTCTGGGTACGGCGGCAGCTCTGCTGCTGGCTAGTTTTCTAGGCGTTGTTTTGGGAGAAGGCGTTGCTCAGCTCCTGCCAATGCGCTGGGTGAAGGCGCTGGCGGCCATCGGGTTTGCAGTGATGGCCGTGCGGTTGCTGTGGTCGGGTGGTGACGCAGATTCCCCGCTAGCTCTGGAAAACGATCCAGAATAGTCATCGCGCTAAGGCTCAATCATCCTGCGTGAAATGGTGATCGAGAAAGTTCAGCGCGTGGTTGCGGAGTTCGTAGTATTCCGGGCGTTCACGTAGCTCTTGTATGTGGCGCGGATGGGGAAAGGGCACCTCCAGAATTTCGCCGATTGTCGCTGCCGGGCCGTTGGTCATCATTACGATGCGATCAGACATGTACAGCGCTTCATCGACATCGTGGGTAATCATCATTACCGCCTGCCGATGGCTTTCCCAGATATCCAGCACTTGCCGCTGCAGTTTGCCGCGAGTCAGGGCATCTAAAGCCCCAAAGGGTTCATCCATCAGCAGCACCTTGGGGCGAGTCGCCAAAGCCCGGGCAATCCCAACGCGCTGCTTCATACCGCCGGAAATTTCGTCGGGGTATTTGTCGGCGGCCGCCATCAGGTTGACCATGCTCAGGTGTTCGTTGACGATGCTGATCTTTTCCGCCCGAGTCGCCGTTTTCAACACCTCATCCACCGCTAGTCGAATATTCTCGCGCACCGTGAGCCAAGGCAACAGCGAATAGTGTTGAAACACCATCATCCGTTCGGAACCAGGCTTGCGGATCTCTCTGCCTTCAAGCCGCACGGAACCCGAGGTGGCGCTGTCTAACCCGGCCACAATCTTCAGCAGCGTCGATTTGCCGCACCCAGAATGACCAATAATCGAAATGTACTCGTCTTCGCCGATGGTGAGATTAACCCCATCGAGCACAACCGAGGAACTGCCGTCGGGTCGGGGGTAGGCCTTAACCAAGTTTTCCACCACTAGAAAGTCTGAGTAACCGGAATTGGGGTGAACGGGAGCTGGGCTAGCAAATGAGGAACGACGAGTCATGCTTACCTCCTGAGATTCAGTTATCGGTCAAACAAATAGAGATACAGGAATTAGAGATACAGGGATACCAGGCAGTGCCAACAGGACCAACAGCAATAGGGCTAGCAAGGATAACGAGGGACCTGCTGCCCCCAGAGCCAAATTGCATCAATGGCCTGAGAAATGCAGATTAGGATAGGAAAAATTTGCGCGGCTGATTGGCGCGAATCTCGAATCCATTGAGATAGCCCACCGGATCGCTAGGATCAAACCCTCGGTTGTCAATAAAGGCTTCCGGTGGCTCGACTTTATAGTCTTCTGCCGGGCATTCGATGCCCATTTCAGCGGCAATGTCGCGATAGAGATCCGTTCGCCAGCTCTGGCTCGCCAATTCCTCAGCGTTCGGGGGAATTTCGGGAATCTGCCCCCAACGAGCAGCCTGCGTCATTAACCAGAGGCTTTGGGATTTCCACAGAAAGGTAGAATGCGCTCCCTCCGGCAGAGATAGCTGACTCGGCATGTCGTAAAACACGGTCGTATCAAGCGACTTAGAAATCCGGGGTTGACCATCAAAGCCGCCATAGTTGTACTCACCCACGATGGCCGGACGAGTAAAGTCCGGCTTTGCCCCGGTGAACGACCGCTGCGAGATGATTTGCGCCACCTCTTCTCGATTGGCCGGTTCGCTGCAATACTGGCAAGCTTCAATCATCGCTTTCACTAGCGAGCGGTAAGTTTTGGGATTCTGATCAATAAATGATTCCATCACGCCTAAGAGCCGGTCGGGGTGCCCCTGCCAAATCTCCTTACCCTGCGCAAAGGTAAAGCCGACGCCTGCGTTGCCCGTGATCGCCCGCGTATTCCAAGGTTCGGCGACCATATACGCCTGCATCGCGCCAATGCGCATATTGGTGACCATCTGCGGCGGCGGAATGATAATTACCCGAAACTCTTCGTAGGGGTTGATGCCGGTGGCAGCCACGAGGTAGCGAACGAAATACTCGTAAATCGCCGAACTCAGCACCACCGCCCAGATGCGCTTTTCAGACGGCAACTGCCCGAAATAGCGGCGGAAGTCTTGCCCAAAGGCGTCCAGGTTGCCGTTGTACTCCTTCCAAGGGCGAATTCCCGAATTCCACATCGCCTGGTTCATGGTCATAGCGTTGCCGTGGCGGTGGATTGTCATCGCAGCGCAGAGGGGAGCATGACGCGCTCCTTCCGCCCCGATGCGGGCATTGGTCACTGCCCCCGATACCACCGGAGACGCATCTAATCGTCCGAAAATAATGCCGTCCCGAGAGTTGGCCCAGCTCGCCTCGCGGCTCAGGGTCACGTTCAAGCCATACTTGCGGAAAAACCCCTTTTCCCAGGCCACCGCGAAGGGGGCGCAGTCATTCACAGGCACATAGCCAATTCGCAGGTTCGGCTTTTCTAGGGTACTAGGATCAACCACCGGCTCCACGGCAGCGGCAGCGGCAGACAGCATCTGGGGGGCGCGATTGGCGTTGATGGCGTTAGAACTCACCGCCACTCCGGCAGCAACCGCGCCGACGCTGATCAGAAAATCCCGTCGGTTCATTTTTGAACTCATGGTGCTCCTCCTAGAGCATGCTTTGAGACACCGAGCGGTGGGTGACCAACGCCTGAATTCGGCTCATGGCATAATCCAGCACTAGACCAGTCAGTCCAATCACCAGAATGGCCAGAAACACCGAACTCAAATTCAGCCGGTTCCACTCGTCCCAGAGGAAAAAGCCGATGCCAATGCCGCCGGTCAACATTTCCACGGCAACAATCACCAGCCAGGCAATGCCAAGGCTAATCCGCAGCCCTGTGAAAATGTAAGGCAGACTCGCCGGCAGAATAATCTTGAAAATTTGCCGCCAGCGTGGCATTTCTAGAACCCGAGCCACGTCCAGGTAATCTTGCGACACGCTAGACACACCTAGAGCCGTATTGATAACCGTTGGCCACAGCGAGGTGATAAAGATCACAAAAATTGCGGAAGGGTCGGCCAGGTTGAAGATGGCCAGAGCAATCGGCAACCAGGCCAGCGGCGATACGGGCTTAAAAATCTGAATCAGCGGATTAATCGCCAGCATTGCCGGGCGAGACATACCAATCAGAAATCCGGCTGGAATGGCAACAAGCGCTCCCAGGGAAAAGCCCAGCAGCACTCGCCGCAGACTAGCGATCAGCAGCCAGCCGATCCCCAGATCTCCTGGTCCGCGTCGGTAAAAGGGGTTGAGCAGATAGTCCAAATTGGCGACCAAGGCTTCGACTGGCGTCGGCATCAGGTCTGACTTAAATGTGGCAATGAGCCACCACAGCAGCAGAACGCCCAGAAACCCAGCTAGCGGCAGTAAAACCGTTTCTCGGATCAGCAGCGGCTTGGTTTTTTTCCATGCAGCCTGAACCGCAACCGCAATTGCGGCAAGATTGAGTTGAATGGCCATAGTGTTATCTCGCAGGTACAACAAACTGAGCAGTACCAGCCAAGAACACTGATGAAACGCGCCAAAAGCTGCTTCTTCAGTCTTCTCTCAATGCTTACGAGGTTAGCTGCCGGGCTAGAACAGAGAGATGTCCCTTTCCATCACAGAAATACGCCCCGAAAAGTGGGTCCCCCGTTCCAGATGCATCGGTCTATATTCGAATCCATATCCGACCCATCTGAATTAAGCTGACTTACTCAAATGTGAAGTGATTGATCAGTAATTTAACACAACTTTTTCCACCATTCACTCGTCTTGGATGCAGGCGCTGATACAGAGCGGCAATGATCTGGTCTGTTTTTGCTTATCACTGCCGCCCAGATTGCGATTTAGGCGAAGGCTTCGGCATCCACCACATAGTCAGCGGTCGGTGTCACTTGCCAGGTTTGGTCACCTCGGATTTGCAGCACGTAATCGTGGTACTTTAGCAGGCTGGTACGATGCCCGACACTAATAAACGTGGTTCCCGACTCCCGAAGGTGCTGATAGAGCCGCTTCTCGTTGTCCAAATCAAGGGCACTCGTGGCTTCGTCGAGGATGGCGTAGGGCGGGTGAGCCAGCAGCAACCGGGCAAAGGCGAGGCGCTGCTGTTCTCCCAGCGACAGCACATCCGCCCAGTTCAGCTCCGATTCAAAACCGCCGACCCGCTCGGGCAGATCTGCCAAGTTCACCTGCTTCAACACGTCGTAGAGTTCTTCGGTACTAATGGTGCTATTGACATCGGGATAGGTCAACTGCTCGCGTAGGGTTCCCAGCACCATATAGGGACGCTGAGGCAGAAACATCATATCGCTGAGGTCAGGGCGCACAATCCGTCCGGTTCCCTTGTTCCACAATCCGGCGATTGCCCGCAGCAGAGAACTCTTGCCAACGCCGCTATGACCAATCACCACGACCCCTTCTCCAGGGTTTAGCGCCACAGAGAGGTCACGAGTCAGCACCCGCTCACCCTTGGGGGTCAGCAGGGTAACATGCTCCAAAGCAATGTGGGAGCCTGTCACGGTATCGATAGTGGTTGTGCCGCTCGGCGGTGGCTGATCGGGAGCATCCAAGGCTTCCATGAAGGTTTCCAGACGGTTGATGCCCGCTGCAAATTCGCTGAGCTGGTTAATTTGCAGCACAATCAGGGCAAAGGCTTCAAAAATTTGGTTGAAGGCAAATCCAGCTTGGGTAAGATCACCAAACTCGAGCTGGTTGTTGAAGTAGAGAGGAGCCACGATCACCGAGGGCAGAATAAAAGTGGCATAGCGATAGGGAACTCTAAAGAAGGCTAAGTTTCGCTGCCAGCCAATCAAAAAGCGGTAGTTGCGCAGCACTTCTAAAAACCGGCGCTGCAGTTGCCCCTGCTCTTGCTCTTCTCCGCGATAAAAAGCAATCGACTCGGCGTTATCGCGCACATGCACCAACCCGTAGCGGAAGTCAGCCTCTTTCTTGAGCTGGTTGAAATTCAGCACGATCAGCCGACGCCCCAGGAGCGTTACCACCACGGTGCCAAAGATGGCATAGCCAATCAGAAATACGGCCAGAAAGGAGGAAATCGACCACAGAATCCCCGAAAAAGCAACCACATCAATCACTGAACTCAGAATCAACAGCAGAAAAGTGAGACTCGTGGAGGTAAAGGAGCGGATGTCTTGAGAAATTCGCTGGTCGGGATTATCAATGTCCTCTTCGGCATTAATTTCGTAATAGGCCCGCTTGTGGAAATACTGACCGAGAAACTTTTGGGTCATCCAGTTGCGCCAGCGTAGCCCGAGCAATTCCTGAACGTAGGTGTAGAAGACTACGATTGGCGTGGCAACGGCAAATACCCCGGCATAGACAAAGAAAAATCGCCAGTAGGTCGGGGCATCGCGATTGGCCAATGCCGTGGTGAAGAAGTTCCCCACATAGCTGATGATCACGTTCATGCCGCTCACCGACAGCGACAGCAGCAGCAGCAAGCCCAAGAAAGCCCATTGTTGCCAGCGCGGCACCACATGATGCCTCACGGTAAAGAAGACGATTGCTGGAATGGCCAGTGCTGCCACAACGATGAAAATGGCCGGCGAACCAAGAATCCCCTGAATGATGCCGAGCAACCCACCTGCGGTAGCTGCCATAAAATCTGGTACTAACTGGTTGGCAAGCAGCACGATGCCACTCACTAAGAAAAACAGTGCACCAAACAAAAACACAATCAGGAGCGCCAGCAGACCAAAAAAGATTTTGCCGCCGCCGGCCTGAGTGGGATACCAGTAGGGCTGAGCAATGGCCACAAACCGATTCCAAAGCTGGCGGTCAAAGCGGCTGAGTCGGTTGAGTGAGGGTCGAGAGGATACTGCCGTCATTCAGGTTCTTTAGGTTTACTTACTTTACTAATGACAAGGTCAACGAACAGGTCAATCCATTGGCACTATTCTAAAGAGTTCTCCTCTCAAGGTCTAAAACAGGCTGAGCTGGATCGAGTCAGATATAGGGGAAACGTCCCATGGCAGGGGTGGCACCGGGACTGCTCGTTGCTCTAAGAGCTGCTGTAGCGCATAGGCATTGCGCGGCGATCGAGCTTCTATTGGGCAGTGGACGAAGAAATAAATTCGTTTGTTCTGGGTCAGCCACTGTTCGATCTGGAGACTCCACTCCTGCAAAAACCGCTGATTTTGCTCGAGATTGGGATGGCTAATATAGCGCACGAGGCTAAAGGGAGCTGTGATAGTCCGCTGCAACGGCAGGTTCGGTTTACGGCGTTCGCAGTGGAGCTGCGGATCATCTGGGCAATCGTAGATAGGTCGAGAATCCAGCAACACCCGCCCCACGCCCAACTCGGTCAATGCTGCGTTTAGCCGGCTGGTCGCAGGCTCCTGAAACCAAGCGGGATGGCGAACTTCCACAGCAAAACTAGCCTGCTCAAAGGGCAGGGCCTTGAGGAACATCAGCAGATCCTGCCACTGCTCGGGACCATAGCTCGGCGGCAATTGAGCAAACAGGGGTCCCAACCGATTGCTCAACGGCTGCATTCGCTCGAGAAATGCCCGCAGCTCTGGCAGTTTGGGAGCAAGCAACCCCTGATGGGTGATGGCTCGCGGCAGCTTGAGGCAGAAGTGAAAACCGCTAGGCGTTTCCCTGGCCCAGCGCTGCACCGTGTCTGCATCGGGAACGGAATAAAACGTTGTATTGCCCTCAACGGTTGTAAAGCGACGACTATAGAGCGACAGAAACTCGGCCGAGCGACTGCCTGCCGGAAACAGATCACCAACCCAGTCTTTGTAGGCCCAGATGGCGCAGCCTAGCCAAAACCTCATGCCTTCTTCTACCGAGCGTCCAGAATTAAGCGTTTAGAATCATCCGTTGACTTTAGCATGTTCCTGTGCGTGCCCTTGTGATTCTGACTGTTATCCTGAAAGAGTCGCCCTGCCCAGCGCAAATCTCCACCTAACCCATGACTCAATCCACGGTTCAACATCCTCGTATCTGCATTCTCGGCGGTGGCTTCGGTGGACTCTACACTGCTCTCAAGCTGCTGCAATTCCCTTGGACGAAGTTTGAAAAACCCGAGATTACTCTGGTTGATCAGCACGACCGCTTTGTGTTCCTGCCGCTACTCTATGAACTCGTAACCGGCGAGCTGCAAACCTGGGAGATTGCCCCACCCTACAGCGAGCTGCTAGCCAATACGCCGATTCGCTTTGATCAGGCTAAAGTTCGCACGATTGATTTGGCAGCGAAGCAAGTCGAGCTAAGCAACGCTTCCATTGTTCCTTACGACTATCTGGTGCTAGCCATGGGCGGCGAAACACCCCTAGATCAAGTGCCGGGAGCAGCAGAGCACGCAATTCCGTTTCGTTCGATTGCCGATGCGTATCGTCTAGATCAACGGCTACGGTTCCTAGAGCAGTCTGAGGCGGATAAAATCCGAGTCGCGATTGTGGGCGGCGGCTACAGCGGTGTTGAGCTGGCCTGCAAACTAGCGGATCGGCTTGGCGAACGAGGACGTATCCGCATTGTGGAAGCCACCGATCAGATTTTACGGACCTCTCCTGAATTCAACCGGCAAACGGCAGAGCGAGCACTCCGCGACCGCAAGGTGTGGATCGATCTGGAAACGAAAGTGGAAGCGGTGACTGCTGACAGCATTTCCCTGCTCTATCGCGGTCAAGTTGATACAATTCCGGTCGATGTGGTGCTGTGGACTGTCGGCACAACAGTGGCGGGCGTCGTGCGAGACTTACCACTGAAGCACAATGACCGAGGGCAACTGCTGGTGACACCGACGCTGCAGGTAGTCGATCATCCCGATATCTTTGCCTTGGGTGACCTGGCAGAATCCTACGATGCTGAAGGACAGAGAGTTCCCACCACCGCACAAGCGGCGTTTCAGCAGGCAGAATACACCGGCTGGAACCTCTGGGCAACAATCACCGGACGCCCCCTGTTGCCGTTCCGCTATCAGGCTCTAGGGGAGATGATGACCCTAGGCACCGATAATGCCACACTCACCGGCTTAGGGCTAAAGCTGCAGGGACCTGCAGCCCATGTGGCTCGCCGCTTACTCTATCTCTATCGCATGCCCACCCTCGATCATCAAATCAAAGTCGGGCTAAACTGGATTGCCCAACCCATCCGCGACCTGCTTGCTCCTCGCTGAGCAAAACCTTAGCCACTGAAAATTCGGGGTTGGGAATGCATGGATTCAGCATTGATTCACAAATGAAGGGAAACAGATGCAACAGCAGGACTCAACCCCGGCTCCTCGGGTGATTTTTCTAGATGCGGTCGGCACCTTATTTGGCGTTAAGGGTAGCGTGGGTGAAATCTACAGCAGTATGGCTCAGCAGTTTGGGGTTCATGTCAACGCCCAACAGCTAGATCGTGCCTTTTTGCAGAGCTTTCAAGCGGCTCCTCCTATGGCTTTTCCCGACACCGCTGCCGGCAGTATTCCTCAGCAAGAATATGCCTGGTGGGAAGCGATTGCCAGACAAACCTTTGAGCGAGTCGGTGCTCTAGGGCAATTTACCGACTTCTCGATTTTCTTCGCCGTCCTCTACGCCCACTTTGCCACAGCCGAACCCTGGTTTCTCTATAGTGATGTGCTACAAGCGCTAGAGTACTGGCGCAGCCAAGGCATCGAGCTAGGGGTTGTGTCCAATTTCGATACGCGGCTGTATCCAGTGCTGTCGGCATTGGGTTTGGCAGATTTCTTTCGCTCGGTCACGATCTCGACGGAGGTTGGAGCTGCCAAGCCGAGTCCCCAAGTCTTTCGGGCAGCCCTAGCAAAGCACCAATGCTCAGCTGAAGAAGCCTGGCACATTGGCGATAGTGTCCGCGAGGATTATCAGGGTGCTAAGGCGGCTGGGCTGCGGGCAATCTGGATCAAACGCTAGTTCGGTTTGGCGACGAGCTGCTTCTCGGGCAGAGTCGTGTATTCTGCCACAATTTGCCGGAACTGCTCGCCGTCAATCGTTTCTTGCTCCAACAAAATATCCACCATCCGATCTAGCAATGCCCGGTGCTCTCGGATAATGCGCCGTGCCTCGGCATAGCAATGGGTCGCGATCTGCCGCACCTGCTGGTCGATTTGGGTAGCGACTTCCTCAGAATACTCAGCGCGAGTCATTAGGTCACGTCCTAGGAAGACCTCGCTGTGACCACCTTCCAGTGCGAAGGGCCCTAGATCCGACATGCCGTAGCGGGTTACCATCTCCCGGGCTAGATTTGCCACGACTTGAATATCATTACTGGCACCCACCGTCACCTCAGCATCGCCAAACACTTCCTGCTCGGCCGCTCGTCCACCCAAGGCAATCGTGATGCGATCCAGCAGCCACGCCCGAGTGTACAGGCCACTGTCGATCATCTCTTCGTTGAAGCTCTGCTGCGCAAAGCCGCCAATGCCGCCCGAACGGGGAATAATCGTCACCTTGTTGAGCGGGTCGGAATTCTTCAGCAGCGTCATCAGCAGCGCATGGCCCACTTCGTGGTAGGCAATCAAGCGTTTCTTCTTGCTGTCTAGCAACGGGGCCAAGGTCATGCCCGTGGTGACGCGGTCGATAGCATCGTCTATTTCTAGGATCGTGATCGCATCTTTGCGGCGGCGGGCAGTGAGGATAGCGGCTTCGTTCAGCATGTTCGCCAGCTCGGCTCCTGAGAACCCTGGCGTGCGCCGGGCTACCGCCTCTAGAGAGACGCTAGGGTCCAGCTTCTTGTTGCGAGCGTGGACTTCCAAAATACCTAAGCGCCCTTTGAAGCTCGGGAGATCCACCGTGACTTGGCGGTCAAAGCGACCAGGACGCAGCAACGCCGAGTCCAACACATCCGGGCGGTTCGTCGCGGCAATGATGATGATGCCCGTGTTGCCCTCGAATCCATCCATCTCCGTCAGCAACTGGTTCAACGTCTGCTCCCGCTCGTCGTTGCCACCACCAATGCCCGCACCCCGCTGCCGCCCCACCGCGTCAATCTCATCGATGAAGATGATGCACGGCGCATTCTCTTTCGCCTTCTTGAACAAATCCCGCACCCGAGAGGCACCGACGCCCACGAACATCTCCACAAACTCCGAGCCGGAGATGCTGAAAAAGGGCACACCTGCTTCGCCGGCAATGGCTTTGGCTAGCAGGGTTTTGCCGGTTCCCGGTGGACCCACCAGCAGCACGCCTTTGGGAATCTTGGCTCCCACAGCGGTGAAGCGCTCGGGTTTTTTGAGGAACGAGACGACTTCTTGCAGTTCTTCTTTGGCTTCCTCGATGCCTGCCACATCATCGAACATCACCCCGGTCTTGGCTTCCATCTGAAACCGGGCCCGAGACTTACCAAAATTCATGGCTTGCCCAGAGGCATTGCTGGTGCGCCGTAGCACCATCATCAGCGCCATAATCAGCAGAAAAGCAACCAAGACATGAGTAATCAGCCAGGCTAGGGTGCTGCTGTCGGCCGAGGGCTGCACTTCCAGATCTACATTGTTGTTGCGAGCCGCTTCAATCAGCTCTGGATTGCGATCGCCAGAGAATAACGGCACTTCTTGCAAGTCCCCTTCCTTTGCGCCTTTAAGCTGCACCTGAGCTACACCTCGCGCCGGATCCAGCTCAATGCGGGTCACTTCTCCAGCTTCTACCTTGTTTAGTAGGTCGCTGTAGCTGAGAGGATCACGATTAACCGTTTGGGCCAAACCCGGAGGACTGGCCACCACCCCTTGTAACGCCAACCACAGTGCCGTCAATGTGCCAGTTACAACAGTACCTTTGCGGCCTTTGCGGCGAATGTCTGTGTTGGAGGAAGAGTGGTGGATAGATTGCCTCGCAGCCTGCTTCATACGTCGTTACCCTCTGATTTCCCGTACCGTGCTTACCTATGGGCTTTAGAACTAGTGTAACCTTCCCCATCCTAACTACTGCCTTAGTCAATTGGACAGACTAAAAAGTTCCGCCTCCGGTCAGAGACCCTAGTGTGTTGATCAATTCAAAATAAACTCGACGGGGTAGCCAGCTCTCTGGTAAAAGCGTAGTCATATCGATTCCGTTTTAGTTTATGATAAGAAAAGTTAAACACCTACGTCGGTAAGGATAGTGTCCTATGGTGCATATTGTTGGGATTGCAGGCAGTTTGAGACCCAACTCCGCTAGTCAGCAGCTGTTGCGACTAACCGTTCAGCGGATGGAAGCCCTTGGGGCAACGACCGAAATTCTAGACCTCCGCGAGATGACCCTTCCCTTCTGCAACGGGGAAGAGGATTACCCTGATTACCCGGATGTTGAACGCCTGCGCCAGTCTGTGCGGCAAGCGGATGGGTTGATCCTGGCATCGCCGGAGTACCATGGCAGCGTCAGTGGCGTGCTCAAAAATGCCCTCGATCTAATGGGGTTTGAGGAGTTTTCTGGCAAAGTAGCGGGACTGATGAGTGTCCTAGGAGGGCAGTCCAATAGTAATGCCTTAAATGATCTGCGTCTAATCATGCGCTGGGTTCACGCTTGGGTGATTCCGGAACAGGTTGCGGTCGGTCAAGCTTGGAAAGCCTTCGATGCGGATGGCAAACTAACCGATGAAACCCTCAGCAAGCGGCTAGATGCCTTTGCCCAGAGCTTAATGGACAACACCCGTAAGCTGCGCGGCCTCGCCTGAACCCCCTCTATCCGCGAGTTCAGCGATCGCTGCCTTTGAAATCAAAGCCAAATCCTGTTTAAACCGTTTTAAACCGTTGATCGACAACCTAGAGAACAGCTACGGTTTCAGCAAGGACGCATTGCACTAACAATAAGCAGCGATCACTGGGATTTTGGAGGAGCTGAGGCAGGGTCAGAACGGTGATGCAGGCGAATACCTAGGAAGATATCGTAGATAAAGCTCCAAAAACTCTTGCCGTCTAACAACCCCAGCGATTGGTGACACCCCTTCGCATCCAGCAACGGTCGGGTTGCGTGATAAGCCGCCTGATACTTGTACCAGGGAATGGAGGGCCACAAGTGATGGATCAGGTGGTAGTTCTGCCCCATAATCAGCAGATTTAACACGGGGCTAGGGTACACGCGAGCATTTTTCCAGCGGTTGCGCTCTTTGAAAGGACGATGCGGCAGATAATCAAAAAATAGTCCGAGGGCCAAGCCAACGACCAGCGCTGGCGAGAACCAAAAGTTCATAATGTAGCTTAAGAAGCCATACTGTACCGCTAGGTAGACGATAAGCGCTACCACAAGGCGTGCTAGAAACCATTCCAGCAGTTCATACTTGCGCCACAGCCGCCGCTTGAAGAAAAAGACTTCATGATAGAAAAACCGTGCCGCAATCAGCCACAGCGGACCGCCCGTGGAAACAAAATGATCAGGGTCATTATCTGGATCGTTAACGTTGGCATGGTGCTGCATATGAACTCGCGTGAAGACCGGGAATGAGAATCCCAGCATCAGAGCACTACCGTGCCCTAATACCGCGTTCATGATCCGGTTGCGGTGAGCCACATTATGGGAAGCATCATGAATCACCGTTCCAACCAGATGCAAAGCGATCACATTCGTTAGAAAACACACCCAGCCTGGAAAGTCCCAACGCCAATAGCCCAACGTGGATAGCACCACCAGTGCCACTGCTAGCAGAAACATTAGCAAGGTGGGGTTAACATCGCCCGGTGGACCTAAGAACTCCTTTGGCACAGTCAGGGGCTTCACTGCCTCCGACATCGTATTCCTTCTCCTTCATCAGCCATCCTTGCGTAGTATAGGGTACTAAGCGTTACAGAATAAAGTTTTGTGAAATCAGTGGATTTAATCGAAGCATTGGCGAATATCGTAGGTCCTCTAATAACTCGTCCTAAAATTGGACGCTCTAGCCCCGTCTGCCCTCGGTCGTCAGCTGGAATAAAAAATTCATCGGTCTTTAATAGACTTCCCGTCTAGAATTCCTGAAAAGTTTACGAATTGCTGCCAATTTGTCCGGGATACTACGGGTAGACCATGAAGCTGCTTAAAGCCCCCAAAGCCTCTTAGGGCCAGGCATCAACTATCAAACGCATTGTTTACGGTCTATCGTTACTGACAAGCAACTGGAATTTCTCAGTGATTTCAACCTTACGCCTCTTCTGCAGACAGCTTATTAAGTGACCTATAGAGGGATGTATTGCTTGCTCAAACCACGGACACTAGATATTACAAAACACATGCTGAACCCGGTTGAGCTGTAGTAATGACGGGCTGTACCACTCGTGAGGACGGTATGAATCCACACTCTTTCATCAATCGTAAAAAGCAAGTCAGCCATTCGCGGCGCGGCGCGGCAGCGCCTCAGGTAACCTCGTCAAGCAATCGGCCGAGTACGCAAGTCAGTTTGGCTCAAAAGCAGTATTCAGCCAACCATGGCAAACCAACTCGTTCAGCTCATCAGGGACAATCAGTGTTGCGTTTAAATTCAGCAGAACAGGATACCCTCCTGCGGCAACGCGCTTTAGTTGAAGCTCAGCATGGAAACCACGCCGAAGCCATCACCATTTTCAGTGAATTGATCACCCGCAATCCTAGCAACGCCAATCACTATAGCAATCGCGGCTTGGTGTACTTCCAGAGTGGTCAACTCGCTGCGGCCATCGCTGACTACAATCGGGCCATTGAGCTGAACCCCCGCCTCGACAGTGCCTACAATAACCGGGCTAACTACTATGCAGCTCAGGGGCAGTTTCTAGAAGCTATTCTCGACTACGATATTGCCCTCGATCTCAACCCAGCAAACGTTCGAGCCTGGATCAATCAGGGGATTACCTTCCGGGAACTGGAGATGTACGCTCGCGCCCTAGAAAGCTTTGAATTGGCGCTTTGCTTGGGCAAGCTAGAGGGACATATCTACGCCGAACGGGGGCGTACCTACCATCTGCGTGGCGATTGGAACTGTGCCATGGGCGACTATCAACGCGCCTTGGAAAAACTATCGCAAACCGGCGATACGGTTCTACCATCATCGACGCGGCTGCGGTTGCAGGTCGAAGCTTGGCTCAACGAGCTGCTGCACCCGCTGAGATAGCCGCTGAACGAGTCGCCGTCTACCCCTTCTAGCTAGCCTGCCGCGAGCGAGTCATTTCTACCGTGATCTGACCGGCGAAATTGGGAATAGGAGGGCGCTCTTTAGTAAGCCGCACTCGTACCTGTTGAACTGTGGCATCGGCAAGAACGAGCTGAGCAACCGATTCTGTAGCAGTTTCAATAAGCTGGCAGCGCGTGGTTTGAATCAACGTCTGTACCTGCTGAACAATCTGACGATAATCAAAGGTCTCTTCAAGATTATCGCTGTTACTTGCTTGAGACAGGTCGCGCCAAACTGTAAGGTCGATTTGGAACCATTGCCCAAGCGATTGCTCTTCGGGCAGAACGCCTAGGTAGCCATAGGCGCGGATACCAGTAATGTGAATAGAGTCCATGAATATTCATGAGTAGAGTGTATCGGGTCATGGAGGATTGGATGAGCAAATCGGGCTACAGGTCCCGGTGCGTAAACAGTTGAGCATGAGTTCCCGTGTAAGCCGCAACCACATGACCCGTGCCAACAACTTGGTATTTATAGGTTACGAGTCCCTCTAAACCAACTGGACCCCGAGGCGGCATTTTCTGAGTGCTGATTCCGACCTCCGCGCCAAACCCATAGCGAAACCCATCGGCAAACCGAGTCGAGCAATTGTGAAAAACGCCAGCTGCATCGACTTGGGCCATAAATTCGGCAGCCGCAGCGGGATCGTTGGTGACAATGGCCTCGGTGTGGCGCGACCCGTACTCGTTGATGTGGGCAATAGCAGCCGCTAAGGAATCGACGATCTTAATCGACAGCACGAGATCACTGTACTCCGTTCCCCAGTCTGCATCCGTTGCAGCAGTCATCTCAACAAGGGTGCAGCTGGCGGCATCACCTCGCAGTTCGACCTGTTCAGCCCGCAGTGCTGCCGCGACCTGAGGCAGAAAATCAGCCGCGATATCGCGATGTACCAGCAGCGTTTCAATGGCATTGCAAGCCGAAGGATACTGGGTTTTGGCATCTACCGCAATCGCCACCGCCTGCTGCAGATCAGCGGCTCGATCGACGTATAAATGACAAATGCCATCGGCATGACCCAACACGGGAATCCGAGTGTTCTCCTGCACAAACCGAACAAAGGCATTGGAACCACGAGGAATAATTAAATCCACATCCTGCTCCAGCTTCAGCAGTTCTAGGGTTTCTTCCCGCGTCGTTAGCAGACGCACAACCGCTGGATCGATGCCGACCTCGATCAAGCCCCGATGAATTGCCTGCACCAGAGCTTCACAAGACCGAACGGCTTCCTTGCCGCCCTTCAAAATAACGCCGTTGCCCGATTTCACCGCTAGCGCCGCAATTTGCATCACTGCATCCGGTCGCGCCTCAAAGATTACCCCTAACACGCCAAGCGGACAGGTGACCCGCCGCATTATTAGCCCTGCAGCTAGCTCGCGATGAATTTGCACCTGCCCCACCGGATCGGCAAGCCGCACCACATCCCGCACGCCCGCAATACCTGCTGCCAGCTTGTTCGCATCTAGCTTCAGCCGTCCGTAAAGCGCCTTTGCCAGCCCTTCCGCTAGTGCCGTTTCACAATCTGCCGCATTGGCCGCCAAAAGGTCGGGGGTAGCCGCCTCTAGTGCCGCAGCGATTGCTTCTAATGCCTGATTTCGGGCAGTAGTGGGCAACACGGCGAGCCGACGCGCTGCATCGCGAGTCTGACGGGCAAGAACGGCCAGAGAAGATGTTGCAGTTTGGGAAGTTTGAACGGTTTGGGCAGTCATGGTAAGGATTACGGAACGGATGGAACAGTCACTCTGATAGTCACTCTAATTGTGACGGATCTACGGTGGGAGCAGCTTGATTTTTCCAGTACTTCTTAGAAAAGCATAAAGCGCGATGAGTGAGCCAAAAGCGTCTGGGCGAGCGACCCAACCATCAGAAACCTCTCGTAGGGATCAGGTCTTGCTCTAGGTTTGCCCCAGTTTTGTGATGTCTCTGCGATTAACTATGACCGCATCCATGACCCTTCAAGCCGGATTAGAAGCCTTTCAACAGGCACGCTATCTAGAGGCAATTTCGCTGCTGGAAGCCTTCTGCCAAAGCTGTAGCATCAGCGAGCAGGACAATTCTCGAGATCACTGGCGCGCCCAGATGTATCTCATTGAAACTTATCAACGAGCAGGATGCTTAGAACAGGCAGAACAGCTCTGCCAACAGTTGAGCCAATGCCCTAATGCGCAAGTTCAAATCTGGGCACAGCAGAAAGTGCAGAAGCTAGTGCAGTCGGCAGAGATTGCGCCAGAAACATCTCCTGCTGAGGCAGACGCAGATTGCCCCTCCCTGACTCAACGCGCCAAGCAACTTCTCAGCACGCTCGTTCGGAGATAAATTCGGCAGAGCAGCTACCTCAGGTGTCGTAGATTCGCGCCTCCAGAGCGTCTGGATGTTCCTCGCAGTAGATCTCAAAAGCGGTTTTGCCAGCGTCATAGAATTTGCTGTCGCGCTGATGGGCTGCCTCTGCCTGCAATTCTTCAACTTCATCCCAAGCTACAGCACACTCTCGCGACATAGGGCCCTGTTCAGCGCAGATGGCCCGCGCCCGCTCAATCGCCTGCTGAATTCGCTGCTCTAGTACTACCTCCTTCGGCTGCTCTACAAAATCGCCTTTGGTGAGAATGTCGGTGATTGTGATCATGCCCAGCAAATCGCCCTGAATCACCGGGGCTTGGTGAATGCCAGTATTGGCAAACAGCCGTGCTACATACTCCACGCCCAGATCCGGGTTCACCACAATGCAAGGTTTGCTCATGATGTCGCAGACGCGGACGCGCTTGGGATCTTTGCCGTAAGCCGTGACCTTGTAGACAATATCGGTTTCGCTGATCAGCCCGTAGGCATCCTGATCATGCCGGCGCTGAACAATGAGCGAGCGGACTCCTCGTTCCTTCAGCAGCTTCACGGCCTCTGCAACGGTTGCAGAACCACGAATGGTGGCAACATCGGTGGACATAATATCCGCGGCTTTCAGCATGAGTAATCCTCGTGTAAGAGCGGTTGACGCCAGTTTATTGTCGCCTATTGTGGGGGCGCTTCAGACGAGGATTGCCGCCTTTCCTCCTGAGATTTCAACGTCAGATACCGCTTGAGAATTTTGCGTGTGGACTTAGACAGCCGGCGCGAATCGCCAGGCTGATAGAAACAGATGGCTTTAATTTCTTGCATTGGGGTCGGTTCCCCCTCGGCTTCGATCAGGAAAACCTTGTGATGATTGCGGTTCAAGAAAGCCCCTCGCTGGCGAACACCGCCCATATGGCAGAACAAATACTGCACCGATACGGCTCTCAGCCCGGTTTCTTCCCGCAGTTCCCGAATGGCAGCCTGAATTCTCATTTCGTTACGGTTAGCGGCTCCACCGGGCAGCGAAAACCGCTCGCCATCTTCAGAGACCAGCAGGATCCCGGCTGGAGTTTCCACGAGCGCTGTGCCGCGGCGGCGGGTGTAAACCAAGGCTGCTCTCAATGCCTTACTTTGCTTGCGAATTTGCTTGGTGGTCATCTGAATGACAGTGGCAAACTGAGCGTTTAGCTGGTGAAGGGGATGCATATCCATCCATTTCCTGCCGTGGAGGCAATCACAGCCCTCGATCTCGCTGTCGCTGAACGCAGCCCGATCCGGTTCTTTCCGCTAGTTTGGCATCGATCCGCCGTTGCGGGCAACGCAACTTAGCCGAGAGAACGCACCATCATTTGTTCAATGAAATTGGTGTAAACTTCGCCGTCGAGAAACTCCGCTGTGTCCAGAATCTTCTGGTGAAAGCCGATCGTTGTAGGTAGTCCGGTAATCGCAAATTCTCGCAGCGCTCGCCGCATGCGTTCAATGGCAGCCGGGCGGTCTTGTCCCCAGACGATTAGCTTGCCGATTAGCGAATCGTAGTAGGGCGGAATTTCGTAGTCGGTGTAGACGTGGGAATCCATGC
Source organism: Synechococcales cyanobacterium C42_A2020_086 (assembly GCA_015272325.1). Taxonomy (GTDB): domain Bacteria; phylum Cyanobacteriota; class Cyanobacteriia; order Elainellales; family Elainellaceae; genus JACYLU01. The sequence continues at coordinate 125,004 of JACYLU010000001.1, forward strand.
GCACCCCTGGACCGCCTGGCGGCAGATAGCCATTGATGCGTCCAGGATGGGGGCGAAAGTTGTGGTCGGGATCTTCAGCGTTAATGCGACACTCAATTGCATGACCGCGAAACTGAATTTGCTCCTGCGTAAAGCCGAGCCGTTCCCCTTGAGCAATCCGGATTTGTTCAGCAATCAGGTCGAGTCCGGTGATCATTTCGGTGACCGGATGCTCCACCTGAATCCGCGTATTCATTTCCATGAAGTAGAAATTGCCCGAGCGATCCAGCAAAAACTCGACGGTGCCTGCTCCGACATAGTTAATGCATTGCGCTACCCGCACGGCAGCTGCCCCCATTTTCTCGCGCAGCTCAGCACTGAGGGCGGGGCTAGGGGCCTCTTCTAGCAGCTTTTGATGTCGCCGCTGGATTGAGCAGTCGCGCTCGCCGAGATGCACGACATTGCCATAGCTGTCGGCCAAGATCTGAAACTCAATGTGGCGAGGCCGCTCAACAAATTTTTCCAGGTAAACGCCAGCATTGCCGAAGGCCGCTTCTGCTTCGCCTTGGGCCGCTAGAAACGACTTCACCAGCTCATCTTCACTGCGAACTAGCCGCATGCCGCGCCCGCCGCCGCCCGCCGTCGCTTTGATGATGACCGGATAGCCGATTGCCTGAGCCGTAGTCAATGCTTCCTTCTCGTCGGTCAGCAAGCCCTCGCTGCCCGGCACCGTGGGTACACCAATCTGCTGCATGGTTTCGCGCGCGGTAGACTTGTCGCCCATCGCCCGGATCGCGTCTGGCGAGGGACCGATAAAGGCAATTTGATGATCGGCACAAATCTCGGCAAAGCGAGCATTTTCCGCCAGAAAGCCGTAGCCAGGGTGGATCGCAGTAGCGTTGCGTGTTAGGGCTGCTGCAATAATGTTGGGAATATTCAGGTAGCTTTTGCTGCTGGGCGGCTCACCAATACACACGGCTTCATCCGCTAGCTGCACATGCAGCGCATGGCGATCAATCGTTGAATGTACCGCAACAGTGGCGATTCCCATTTCCTCACAGGTGCGGAGAATCCGCAGGGCAATCTCTCCTCGGTTGGCAATCAAGATTTTGTTGAAGCGCATGTTAGGGTCGCAAGTAGGACATTAGGGAGTGGGAACCGAAGCCCAGTGTTTTGAATTCTACGCTGAATTGGGTAACGCAATGGTGCTCCCGATCAAGCTTCTGCCAGACACAGAAGATCAAACACAGATAAATATAGATATAGACAGACACAGACAAACAAAGTTCAGGTGCCGACTTCCGGGGGTTCGATATCGAAGCGCTGGCTCCGACACCCAATCTCCGACTTTCGACACCTGAATGATAGTAGCTGCTAGTCGCTAATATTGACGTGAGGGTGACGTAAGGGTGGGCAGATGCAGCCCTCGATTAGTCTGCGGTTGCCAGCTCGGTGCTGCCGCGGGTGCGCCGGCGGGTCAGGCTGTTATAAAGCATTTGACCAATCGCTTTGATTAGATTGCCTTCTAGCTCCTGAAACATCTTCATGTTTAGCCCAAAGGCATCATTGGCTTCCTGCACGATCCGATCTGCCGTGGCATCAGTGATCGGCATTTGGTCGAGGTTAGCCCGGTACTTGGCTTTAAACGCCTTCTCGTCGGGGATGTGATCAAACTCGTAGAACGCTGTTCCTTCGCCATCCGCCAAGTTCATGGCCCGCTGAGCAATGTTCTTGAGGATTTGCCCGCCCGAGAGGTCGCCAATATAGCGCGTGTAGGAATGAGCCACCAGCAGCTCGGGAGCAGTATCCGAGACGCTCCGAATACGGTCTACATACACCTGCCCTGCCGGAGAGAGGGCAATCTGCTCGCGCCAGTTGCTGCCGTAGTAGTAGTGCAGATCCTGCTCCAAACTCGCCTTGCGATGCAGTTCTGGGAAGTAAATCTTGGACACCACCGGATGCTGGCGGTGGCGCTCAAGTTCCTCCTCCATGGCAGCGTAGACAAAATAGAAATTCGCTGCCAACTTGCGGTAGGAGTTTTTTTCCACTACGCCCTTCAAAAAGCACTTGATGAACCCCATGTTCTCAGCCGCAGAATGGGCTTTCTTGGTGCCTTCACGCAGTTTGGTCGCTAGATTTGTGGTCATGCTAAATTTCCTAATTTTCCCAACACAATGTTTCGTTATTTGTTCGTTATCCGGAGTGTCCGCGCTTTAGAGGGAAAAACATGCTCCAAAAAGTACACCTAAATTGTTACAGTAGACCGATTTGATGAGCGTTTATGTTACAAATTCTTACGTCATAGCCGCCTATACCGAGGTCGCTAGACGAGCCATTACCGCATCTGCACACAACTACAGCACCGTTCGCAGCAACAATTCTAGACGACTGGCTGTTTGGCTCTGGCTGTTTGGCTCCACTCATTGCTCCACCAGAAACGGGGTTAAGAAACGCGGCAAGACGAGGCTGCCCATTCATTTAATTAACATTGGGTTACATCAAGCGACACGGTTGGGTCTACGCTGGGAAGACAAGCAGAAGGTGCAACGACAACCCGTGAAACGACGAGCATTGCTATTAATTAATCCCCGAGCACGGCGTGGCGATCAGGCGCGACGGCAGGTCTGGCAAGAGCTGACTCATCAAGGTTTTGAGCTGCTCGAAGAGTCAGCCGAGATTCCAGAACGCTTGCCGACGCTGATTCAAAACCATCGAGAGCGCATTGATCTGGTCATTGTGGGCGGCGGAGACGGCACTGTGAATGCCGCCATCGAGGGATTGCTGGAGACTCGGCTCCCTTTGGGAGTGTTGCCCCTGGGAACAGCAAACAATCTAGCCCGCTCGCTAGGGATTCCCTCATCCTTGATAGACGCCTGTCGAGTGATTGCTCAAGGTACCCTGCAACCCATCGATCTCGGCTGGGTCAACGGCGAGTATTTCTTTAACGTGGCGGGAATCGGGCTGAGCACCCAGATCAACCGCACAGTCCCCAAGGGGTTGAAACGACGCTGGGGCGTAATTGCCTACATCCTGACGGCACTCCGGCTGATACTGCAGCAACCTCGCTTCGAGGCGGAAATCACCTGTGGTCATCAGGTCCTTTCGGTCAGAACATACCAAATTACAATCTGCAATGGACGCTACTATGGCAGCGGTTTAATGGTAGCTGCCGATGCCGCCATCAACGACAGCCGCCTCGATTTGTGCAGTTTTGAGATGCAACCTTGGTGGACTGCAATTTCAGTGCTGCCGGCTCTCAGCCAGGGGAAATTTACCGAAGGACGGGGGGTTCGCACCCTGCATGGTCCCGAGATTACCATTCGCACTCGCCGCCCCTACCCAATCGACACTGATGGAGAAGTAGTAACGCAAACCCCTGCCACGTTCCGAGTGATTCCCCAGGCAATCCAGGTTTTTGCTCCTCATGCCACTGGCAATTTGCCATCCCTTTAGTTGGATGAGTTGGACCTTAAATAGGCGACTAAGCTGTGGGCAGCACCCCATACTGCGCGACCCAAACCTCATAGCGACCGGCGCTCGTTGTGCCAGTGAACACCCCCTGGGTTTGACCAGCGAGATAGACGTTGCCAGCCGCATCCACGGTGATGCCATAGGCTTCGTCTTCGCGGTCAGTGCCAAACTGGGTGCCGCCGGTGCGGGTGCCGCTGCTGTCGTATTGCGCGACCCAGGCATCGGTGCGTCCAAAGCTGGTGCCAAACAGAGCGCGATCGCTTTCGCCGGTGACGTAAATTGTGCCGCTGCTGTCTACCGCAATGCCTTGAGCTTCATCGATGCCGTTAGTGCCAAATTGCCGTACCCATTGGAGTGCTCCAGTATTGCTGTACTTGGCGACAAATGCATCGGACCGCCCACCCGCAAAGGTATTTGCCGCAGTGGTTCCCGAGGGCAGGGTTCCCGAGGTTTGTCCGGTAATGTAGACATCGGCTCCCGATACTGCAATGCCGCGAGCATAGTCCTGGGTTGTGCCGCTGCTGAGGGATTGGTTCCACAGCGTACTGCCGGATGCACCGCTAAAGGCAGCCACAAAGGCATTGCCGCCGCTGGGCCGAATGCTGCCACCACTGAGGGAGACTGCTGCCCCGCTGATGCCAGTGGTGTAAAGAATGCCGTTGCTGACCACTAGATCCGTAGCAGCCGTAGCGTTAGTACCAAACTCTACTCGTCCGGTGCCGCTGCCGCCGAAATCGGTTGCTAGGGTGCCGGTTGCCGCATCATACTTGGCAATGAAGCCTTTGCTGAGAGCAGGCAGGGGAAACGCACCCACCAAACCCGACACAAACAGATTGCCACCATCGAGGGCAATGCCTAGACCTGCATCGAGGGCATTCCGGTTCACTCCAGCTACATTGACGGTCGTGGCGATGGTGCGAATCCACTGTTGAGTGCCGTCGCTACTGTATTTGGTGACAAAGACATCGCTATTGGTGGCAGTGCCGGAGCCGGTGACTGTGGCTCCCGTGACGTAGTAGTTGCCTAGGTCATCGACGGCGACATCAAAAGCAACGTCGGCTCCGGGTGTGTCAATCGAGCGCCGCCAGAGCAGCGAGCCATTCGCCGCAAATTTGGCGACAAAGCCATCCCCTGCCGGCCCATTGTTGGCGTTGGCTACTCCCGCAACATAGAGATTGCCTGCTCGATCAACTGTGGTGCCATAGCTGTAGTCATTGCCGGAGGTGCCCAGGGTTTGCAGCCAGCGACGGCTAAAGCTGATCGTGGGTGCGGGGGTTGCTGGTGCCGTGGGGCTAGGTGCCGTTGGATTTGGTGCATTCGGGCGGTTTGGTGCGGTCGGCGAAGGAGTTGCCACAACCGGCTGGGCGTCTACCCCAAAGCGATAGCGGCTATTGCCACTGCGCTGGAACAGTCGCATAAAGTACTCGCCGGGCTGCAAATCGAGCGAGATTTCTCCGTCTTTGCTGTGGGTGACGGTGCGGCTGCCAATTAGCTGCAGGTGTTTGCGGATGTCTGACAGCTTCAACTCGTCAACGTTTTGGCGACCAATGGCACGCAGCATGCGGTTACGAGCGCCTCGCAGCGAGAAGACCTGTACCCCAATCACCGATCCTTTCGTGGTTTCCAGGGTGAGGTCTAAGCGGCTGCGTTGACCAACCCTAACGCGAAACAGATCGCTTCTATCCGACGAACTCAGCGCATCTCTAATCGGCGGCAAACTAGCTGCTAAATTAAGCGTCTTCGCTGCTGCCAGGGTGTTCCTTGCAATATCACGTGCCATGCTGGATCTCTGAGTTGATGAAGGTATGGATTGCGAATTGAACCCATTCTCTTCCAGCATTCCCAGTATGTTGCAGTTTTTCCCGATAACGCGTCTTGTTTACCCGGATTTTACGAACAGGGTGAGTTGTCAGGAGATGTACGGATGAATCGTGGTATGGGCATCTCCCCTGCTAACCGGAGAGAATGCAGGACCAACGAACGGCTCACTGAAAACCCGTTGAAGAAAAGCAGAAATGATGACCGATAAACAATCTTGATACATTAGTACTAATTAACACTAATGTAGTACTAAAATGAGCACTGATTCGCTCTATAATCAATACCCGCTCCTAAGCTCAAACGCCACGGGTAGGGTCAAGTTTTGGTCAATCGGCAAAAAATGGCTAGATATAGTAGCTGAGATCCGCTACGCTAATCTCAGCCCTGTGGTATGAGAACGTCCTATGTCCTTTGTTGGTTTGCACATCCATAGTGATTACAGCCTGCTCGATGGGGCCAGCCAGTTGCCTCAGTTGATTGATCGGGTCGTGGAGTTGGGCATGCCCGCCATTGCCCTCACCGATCATGGCGTCATGTACGGTGCTATTGAGCTGTTGAAGGTGTGCCGCGCCAAAGGCGTGAAGCCGATCATCGGCAACGAGATGTATGTGATCAACGGCGACATTACCAAGCAAGAGCGCCGCCCTCGCTATCATCAGGTGGTGCTGGCAAAGAACACCCAAGGATATAAGAATCTTGTCAAGCTGACCACGATTTCGCACCTACACGGTGTCCAGGGCAAAGGCATCTTTTCGCGTCCCTGCATCAACAAAGAGCTGCTGGAGCAATACCACGAGGGTTTAATTGTCACGAGTGCTTGCTTAGGCGGCGAGGTACCGCAAGCGATCATGCAGGGCAAACCGGAGGTCGCTCGTCGAGTTGCCCAGTGGTACAAGGACCTGTTTGGCGAAGACTATTATCTGGAACTGCAAGACCACGGCTCTCAAGAAGACCGGATTGTGAATGTAGAGCTAGTCAGAATCGCCCGCGAGTTAGACATCCAGCTAATTTGCACGAACGACTCCCACTATATTTCCTGCTTTGATGTAGAAGCCCACGATGCCTTGCTCTGCATCCAGACTGGCAAGTTGATCAGCGAAGAAAAGCGCCTGCGCTACAGCGGCACCGAATACCTGAAGTCTGCCGAGGAGATGGGCTACCTGTTCCGCGATCACCTCACCGAAGATGTGATCCAAGAAGCGATCTCCAACACCCTCGCCGTTGCCGACAAAGTGGAAGAATACCAGATCCTCGGAGAACCGCGGATTCCCGACTATCCGGTGCCCGAGGGCTACACGGTCTCTACCTATCTAGAAGAGGTAGCGCGGCAGGGCTTGGTCGAACGCTTCAACTGCCAGTCCTACAATGAGATTGCGCCTCACTACCAGGAGCGACTTGACTATGAGCTGCAAATGATGCACCAGATGGGCTTCGATGCCTATTTCCTGGTGGTGTGGGACTACATCAAGTTCGCTCGCGACCATGGCATCCCTGTCGGACCGGGCCGCGGCTCGGCAGCGGGTTCTCTGGTGGCTTACGCACTGCGGATTACCAACATTGACCCGGTGCATCATGGCTTGCTGTTCGAGCGGTTCCTGAATCCCGAACGCAAATCAATGCCAGATATCGACACCGACTTTTGTATCGAGCGGCGGGATGAGGTGATCCAGTACGTGACCGAGAAGTATGGCACCGACCGCGTGGCTCAAATCATCACCTACAACCGCATGACCTCGAAAGCGGTACTAAAGGACGTAGCGCGGGTGCTCGACATTCCCTACAACGAAGCGGACCGCATGGCGAAGCTGATTCCAGTGGTGCGTGGCAAACCCACCAAGCTGTCCGTGATGATTTCCGAGCAAACCCCAGCACCGGAATTCAAAGAAAAATACGACACCGATCCCAAGGTGCGGCACTGGGTCGATATGGCGATTCGCATCGAAGGGACAAACAAAAGCGTCGGCATCCATGCGGCGGGCGTCGTGATCTCGGCACAGCCGTTGGATGAAATCGTGCCGCTGCAGCGCAACGCTGATGGTGCCGTGTTTACGCAGTACTTCATGGAAGACATCGAGTCCCTGGGGCTGCTGAAAATGGATTTCCTGGGGCTAAAAAACCTGACCATGATCCAGAAAACCGTGGATCTGATTCGGCAAACGCGCCAGATCCAAATCGACCTTGACCGCTTGCCCATGGATGACCCAGAAGCTTACAAGCTGCTCAGTCGCGGCGAACTCGAAGGCATCTTTCAGTTAGAATCCTCGGGGATGCGACAAATCGTGCGGGAGTTGCGCCCCTCGGGACTAGAAGACATTTCCTCGGTGCTGGCGCTCTATCGCCCGGGTCCGTTGGATGCCGGGCTGATTCCCAAATTTATCAACCGCAAACATGGGCGGGAAAAAATTGAGTACGAGCATGAGATCCTGAAGCCGATCCTGAACGAAACCTACGGAATCATGGTGTATCAGGAGCAAATTATGAAAATTGCTCAGGATATGGCGGGCTACTCCCTCGGGCAGGCAGATCTGCTGCGCCGCGCCATGGGGAAAAAGAAAAAATCGGAAATGGAAAAGCACCAAGAGCTGTTCGTTAAAGGAGCTTCCGAGAGAGGCGTCAAGCAAAAAATTGCCGTCGAACTGTTTGAGCAAATGGTGCTATTTGCTGAATATTGCTTCAACAAATCCCACTCCACCGCCTACGGCTACGTCACCTATCAGACTGCCTATCTCAAAGCCAATTATCCGGTTGAGTATATGGCGGCATTGCTGACTGCGAACAGCGGCGATCAGGATAAAGTGCAGCGCTATATCGCCACCTGCCTCAGCATGGGCATTCGCGTTGAGCCACCCGACATTAACCGTTCCGGTGTAGACTTCACGCCTCTGCAGGACAGCATCTTGTTCGGGTTTTCAGCCGTGCGCAATGTGGGCGAAGGGGCGATCGAAAATATTTTGGCGGCTCGGGAAGCAGACGGACCCTTTAAGTCGCTGGCAGATCTGTGCGACCGTATCGATCCTCGCAGCGTCAATCGGCGAGCGTTAGAAGCCTTGGTGCAGTGCGGCGCGCTGGATAGCCTCGACCCCAACCGGCACCAATTGATGCAGGATCTGGATCTGGTGCTGGACTGGGCACAATCGCGGGCCCGCGATCGGGCAATCGGGCAGGGCAGCCTGTTTGATTTGTTGGGGGGAACCAGCACCACAACCCTGAATGGTTTTGAAACTGCTCCGAAAGCGCCAGCGGTCCCCGACTATCCGCCTCAAGAAAAGTTGAAGCTGGAAAAAGAACTGCTCGGCTTCTACATTTCCGACCATCCGCTGAAGGCAGTGCAACAGGCGGCAAGGGTTCTAGCTCCGATTAATCTAAGCGATCTAGCCGACAAGCCGGACAACATTACCCTCAGCGCCATTGTGATGATTAGCAGCCTCAAGCCGATTATTACCAAGCGGGGTGACCGCATGGCAGTGCTGCAAATCGAAGACTTGACCGGGCAAGCCGATGCCGTAGTGTTTCCCAAAATATTTGAGCGAATCGGGCACACCTTGCAGGTAGACACGCGAATGATGATCTGGGGTAAGGTCGATCGCCGCGACGATCGCACGCAGTTCATCATTGAAGATGCCGAGCCAATCGAGGAGATCCGCATGGTGATGGTGGAACTCGATGCTCACACCGCCGCCGATATCACGCGGCAGCACTATCTACGCACGGTGTTGCTGGAGCAGCGCGGCGAGGAGGAAGGGAAGATTCCGGTAATTGCCGTGGTTTCCGGTCAGGAACGCCGCGAAATCGTCCGTTTGGGACCTCAGTTCCGTGTTCAGGATCATCAAGCAACCGTCAATGCTCTAATTAAAGCGGGATTTCAGGCGCGGGCATCGTCGCTGCTAGCAGGATGACCAACTCGCTGCGGATCAGCATTGGTTGTGGATTTACTCATCGTCAATCGACTCATCAATTCGTTCAGCCAGACGTAACTTTGCCGATCGCGATCGTGGATTCTGTGCAATTTCAGTGGCTGTGGCTACGATTGGTTTTTTGGTGATCACTCGCAGATATGGCGATTCTTTCAGCGCATGTTTCACGATGCGATCCTCTAGACTATGAAAGCTGATAATCGCAAGACGTCCTCTGGGCTTTAACCACAACGGTGCTTGTTTCAGGAATTGTTCTAGCACTTCTAGTTCCCGATTCACAGCGATCCGCAGTGCCTGAAACGTTCGCGTTGCCGGGTGAATTCGTCCATAGCGGTAGGAGCGCGGCACGCTGTGAAAAATCGTTTCTGCCAGTTCGGTGGTGGTGTGTAGCGGCCGCCGTTCCACGATGCGGCGGGCAATTTGGCGCGACAGCCGCTCTTCGCCATAGGTGTAGATGAGATGGGCTAACTCTGTTTCGCCCCAGGTGTTAATAATGTCCGCTGCGGTCAGGTCTTGCTGCTGATTCATGCGCATGTCGAGGGGAGCTGCCTGCCGAAAACTAAAGCCGCGATCGCCCCAATCCAGCTGAGCTGAGCTTACCCCTAAATCCGCCAGAATGCCGTCAAACCGCTGCTCGCCAGGATCAAACTCAGCAAAATTGGTGTGGTGAAACTGCACTTGGTTTCCGTAAGCTGCCAGCTTCAGCCGCGCTGCCTGCAAAGCCTGCTGGTCTTGATCGAGTGCTGTCACCTGCACATGGGCTGCGGATTGCAAAATCAACTCACTGTGGCCGCCGCCGCCGACGGTGGCATCTAGGTAGTGCCCTCCCGAGTGCACCGCTAACCCCTCAATCACCTGATGACACAAAACAGGGATATGGGCAAAGGTGGGGTCTGAAGCGGCATCAGACGGGTATGTCACGGGTAGTTCGGATGTCACGCGGGTTGCTGAAGGGGTAACTGAGTATGACTAGCAGTAGCGAGCTATTCAAAGCTTAAATTATGATGAGCAAAGACAGCTGCCCCCAGCACATTCTGCCGTATGCTTAGCGTGTCTCTAGAGAATGCCACGTTTTAGATTGAGACGTTTTAGATTGAGACAGGGCTACTTGGGTGTCATACGTAAACTGGATCGCGGGTGCCGCCACGTTTGACTTGAGCGGCTTACCCCAAACCTATTTCCTTCCAGATAACAGTACAGACTGTAGCTGGATACAGGTGACTTTTCAAGCGCTGGGGCTACAGTTCCTGCTGACTGCTTCGTTGCCGGTTGAGCCATTGCACTACCTAGTCATTCACCATCTCGACTATTGTGCGATTGGAATTCAGCAGCCCAATCGCTATGTGATCTACTTGCTCCAACCTCAGCAGAGAGTTATGCCCGACTTCCTGGAGTCCAACTTTCTAGAGTGGGCACGCCTGTTTCAACCTGAGCAACTTGCCACCTGTCGCGGTTTTCAGGCTCAATCTGGCTGATGCTGAATCAAACGTGCCAGAAGGGCGCTGTATCACCTATTTGTAGACAAGAGCAAACCAGCCACAAAACCAGCAACACAGCAACAATTGACGAACCTGGCTAACTCTCTACAATAGGAAGTGCAGAGTTAAGATTTGTAAAGGATATGTCCCAGCCTCAACCTACTGTCACTCCCAAGCTGGAGGAACCCAAATTTGGATTCACTTCCTATGCCGAACGTTTGAACGGCCGAGCTGCGATGATTGGCTTCGTCCTCACCCTGGCCATCGAATATTTCACGGGTCAGGGACTTCTGTCTTGGTTAGGGCTTTATTAAGTTCGCTATTAAGTTCGCTTGCCTGATTGCCTAGATTATGTGTCATGGTGGCGCTACCGCAAGATTAAGGAGCAATCGCTACTGGATCTTGCCAAGATTGAGTGGATGATTGCTCCCTAACTCCGCTGACACTGAGCTAAAGCCACAGAGGCCCCTACACCACTGGGAATTAGAACAAGGAGCAAACGCTCTAGGCGGTGCTGCCTTTCTGCCTCTCTAACGGCCGCTTGCTGCTGGTGCTGATAGATGGCTTGCCGCACTGTTTCTGCCTGCTGTTGCCAATAGGGATGATCTGTTACCTGATCCACTTCAAACCAGGCAGTATCGAAGTCTTGTGTGGCCATAGCCACTTGCGCTGCCCGTAGATGCTTTTGATTGGTGGAGCGCTCGTTTCGCCAGTCCTCTACTCTTTGTTGAGCTGCATGATATAAAGAACTGTCTGCTGAGATGGCTTGGGCAATTGCGATCGCCTGCACGAACTGATCAGATGAGCTGCGATATTGCTCTTCCGCGATGTCCAGGATGCGCTGCGACCAGTAAGATTGCCACTGCTGCACAAGGTTGTCTAGCCCTGGCGGCATGTACCTAAGGTGGGCAATCGCGTCCTTGAGCCGTCCAGCATCTGCCATTGCCTGAGCCTGCTGCAAGATCACTCCAGCGTAGGCAGTCTGACATTGGTTCTCCACGATCTGAGCATGACTGTACAGCGCGGTACCGAAGGAAATTTGCTGAGCAGTAGCCATGCATCCCCAATAATTTTGCTGATCCCGCAACGATTCGGCCTCAGCTAGGATCTCCCGCTGCTGCTGCTCTTGTTGCTGTTGCTGCCTCAGCAAATGCTCTTGCTGCTGCTGCTCTTGTTGCTGCCGCCGCTGCTCTTGATACCGATGCACCTCTAGACTCGCCTGAACCGCCATTGCTGCCGCGAGAAGCATGATTGCACCCGTTAGCACAATCGAAATCCCCGTACGAGCAGCCTGCAAACGATCGGACGAAGAAGGAAGGGGAGTTTGCATAAGATGGATCACCACCTCCCTTAAGCAATTTGAGCCGTTGAGGGAAGAGGTTCAACCAGAAGCGTAATGCCGTCGCGGCCGATCACACTCACTCGTTCAGTGGGTAAAAGCTGCCTCTCATCAGCTTGATGCAGTTTTGCTGGCCAAAAACTGGCCCGGAATTTGACGCGCCCTCGCTGTTGAGGAGCAATGGGCTGCACAACTTCAGCGATATAGGGCTGAGGAAACAGTTCAACACTCCGCGGCCGGGTTCTCAAAGCAGTAGCCATCCCTAAAACCTCCTGCCATTCAAAGGTATCCAGTTAACCTATACCAAAAAAGATAGCATCAGTCTTTAATGATGTCAAAAATGATATTAATTTCCGATAGTGATATTAAAATATACTGCCAGTTCAAATCTATCTTTGATATCTTTGCTTTCGCAGCTAGTCCACGCACGCTGATGTTCAGGGGTTTGCTGCAGCGCCTAAACCTGCTGTACCGAACTCTGCAGCACCAGTCGCGACTATCCAACCCTTTGTTCCAGAATCAAGCGCCACTTGTGCCAGTCGGGATATCTTCTTGGGAGATCTTCATTAAAGTCAGACCGTCCAATTTGACACCAGATTTGATATTGACATTGATATCGCTGCTTGCTATCCTAGTTAGCTAGTTGAAGCTTAGACTCACCTCAAAAATCTTGCATTTGAGGCGGGTCCGACCTCAGGCATGTTTCCCTGGCGATTCGGTAGGTCAAGGCTCTTAAGCGTCTTTTCCTATACTCCTTGTAAACATCGCGGTAGGATATGGAGACGTCTGCTAGTAGGTTTATTCCTCTAGCAAGATTTGGCGTATGCATATCCGTCTGCGGTGGTGAGGACATGTTGCTCAGTGGCGCAGCAAGTCTTTTCAGGCTTGTGGACCGACCTTGGGTGAACTGAGCCTGATGGCAAGGTTGTTCTGGGGGAGGTGTTATTAATGACACGCCAGTTCTTGCATGGCTGACGTGTTGAGCAGTCTAAGCTTCCAGCACCGATCGAATGTGCATCTATCCTGAATTTCCCGACCTGGGTCTATCAGATGAACACCAAGCGATTCTCAACGCTATTTTCGACGATCCACCACGACCGGGGATAGTCTGGGCTGATGTCTTTGCTTTGCTTAATGCTTTAGGAGGTCAGGTTTCTCTTGGTACCAATCGGGTTCATGTTGTCCTGATTTACTGCCAAGAAGATCAACGCCAGAGATTAGTTGGAGGGTTCCCATGTCTGGATGAACAAGAGTATCTGAGTAGAGGCAGAATTCTTGATGTTCGGAAGCTTATACATACTTACCTCAGTGTGGTGGGAGACAACCCCAACTAGTTATGCTAGACCTTAATCGTTACAAAGGCTACGTCGCCAAGCTGGAGATTGACCTTGAAGAGGATGTTATCCGCGGTAGGGTTCTCAATATTAGTGATGAAGGTGCTCATAAAGGCACAACGCTCAGCGTCAATGATCTGATCACTTTTGAGGGTCGAACCGTCCGAGAAGCTCAGCAAAACTTCCATCGAGCAGTCGATGCTTATCTGCAGTTTTGTCAGGAGCAGGGCATTGAACCCAACAAGCCGTTTTCGGGCAAGCTGCCGTTCCGAACCAGTCCTGAACTTCATAGCGCTATTTATCAGGCGGCTAACCGCGCCGGTAAGAGCATCAATGCCTGGATGGAAGAAGTGCTCAGCGAAGCTGCGCAGCATACTTACCTTCCGCGCAAAGGCTTATCTAAGCTGCCGACTAAGGCAGAAATATCCGTCGAGGACTATCAGCAGTTCTATAGACAGCTAGAGCAGAAGATTGACCAGCTGCAGTCCGTGACCGTCCCCTATCTCAAGGAAAAGCCAGAAAGTTTCCCCCAATTTCTGGCCGCCATTGAACCGTTTCTACGAGACAGGGAGTTGCCTGACCTGATTGAGAAGCTAGATGAGGTTAAACTAATACAAGTCAAGGAAGCCCCCTTGCAGGCCCTGGCCTATAAGGAAGCCCGGAAAGCGCGAGCCAGTGTTCCCTGTTCTGCAGAAGCAAATCCCGTACTGGAAAAGTCTAGCCGCTGATTTGGTGAAGCCCCCTCGGTACAGATGAACGGTCAGGAACAGTGACCTGATAAGCATGCGAGTTTTTTTGATTGCTCATGGTCCCCTGTTGCACTGGGCCACAAGGTCACTACTGAATACGCACTACACAGAACGTCTTTTCGCTCAGATCAGGCGTGATGCGCTTGAGGCTCACGCAACGCAGGAGACCCTAGACTACGTTTTTAGTCAGATCTGTCGCGGGGAGGGAAGCCAGGAGGCAAAACGTCGATTTTGGGAGTTAGAGGCGATTCTGTTGACTCCCCCTGGGTATCAGCCCCAGCGGCGCCAGCAGACCTTTCAACGCGGAGAACTGGAGAAGATAGAGCTGCGCTACGCCCTTGCCCAGGGCATTTACTGGATTGTTTCCTTCCATCCTGAATCCTATATGGCTGCCCAGCAGGAGATTACTGTGAATGCGCCGGGAAGGGAACTGCACATTCTGAGCGTCAATGAGTATCTCATACGCTATTCAGCCCATAGTGCTTGGGCCGCGCAACTGCAAGCTAATCTACCCAGCGATGCGCCGCAAACTGAAACCGCTGCTGATCTAGACTACATTCCAGAGGATGCCGCAGAGCTGCATCCAATAGCAGAAGCCAACCGTACCCCACCGTCCGCGAATGAGTCAACTTCAACGGTTGATCAACCAGAAGAGCCACCGGCGAATCCTGTAGATAGCGAATCGTCAGAGAATTCTAAAAATCTACCCCAACAAAATCAGCAATCTCCAGGAGCAGTGGGTAGGAATCATCCTACCCCTTTTAATTCGCCCCCTCTCGATATTCCCATCGAGCTGCTACTGCTGCCACTGCTGGAAATTGTGCTATTTCAGCTGCTACGGCCACCCGACCAGGATTCCATGGAATCCAGCTCGCCGCGGTCGTTGGATTCTCCTTCCCTCTGGAATACCTTAAAAGCGGTTACCGCCCTGAGTCAGTTAGAGGCACACTTGCTCCCAGTCAACGCAACGGAACCGGCCGGGGAGCCTGCCGCAGGCCGTGTTGGCATGGCACCGGACGGGGTACCCACGGTGAAAGGAGATACTCGCCGCACAGACCGAGCGGAGCCATCCCCCTCGTCGCTGCGAGCTACTGCCGACCCAACTCCAGGTCTTCGCGCTCGCCACTCGTTGCCGGTTGATCAACCCATAAACCTATCAACTGATGCGGCAGCTGACCCGGATGATCGCCCTGACGATTGGCTTTTTCAGGTTGAGACGCCCACCCCGACGCCCGCCATAGACTCTAGAACCCTACTCAGCGCTGAGCCATCCCTGCAGACAGAATCTTTATCTAATTCAGGATCTAATTCAGGGGCCTCCGCCATCCCAACGGCACCAGACCTTTCACCCTCAGCTCCGGATGGGCCATTTAATCCTACTGACATCTCAGCACCAACCGAGAGCCAACCCGACCCCCAGACGGATCCGAGAGAGCAACCTCCCGCTTCTCCAGACAATCCGCAGCCACCTCTTGAACGCCCTGTTCCTCCTATCGCGGAGCCGTCTGTTTCACCCGATTTGCCTCCCGTCCCTGAAATAGGTCAGGAACCTGCCTTTCCTCCCGATCTAACCCCAGACGAACCCGACCTACCCCCCCCCTCCGAGCCACCTGCAACACCGGACAGGGATCTCGATCCACCCGATGAACCTGGATTCAATGAACCTGGCTCCAATGGACCCGGCAGTGCACCTCGTCCGCGAGATCCACAGCCCATCCCACCGGGAACTGCCCAACCGCAGCCCACCCCCCCTCCGGATCAGTCCAGCAAACCGCTACCCCCTGAGCCTGCCAAACCATTAGATGGAGCGGGGGGCAACGTCGTGTTTCGCATCAACCCTGGCAGAACAGTCATTAGCCGCTTTGGGGGTGTGGGTCGAGGGGTGAACCCGTCGCCATCGCAGATTGCTGAAGTAGATACCCTGCTATTCCAGGGCAGCGGGTTGACCGCAGATCAACTGTTGCTAATTCCGCAGCGAAACGATGTGCTGCTGCGCTTCGAAGCGGTGCCTGATCTAGAAGTTGTTTTGCAAAATCTGCCGCTGGACAACCTCGACAACCTATCGCAGGGAACCTGGGCCTCGGTAACGATAGGAAACATCCTCTTTGATGGGCAGTCGTCGATTCAAGATAGTTTTGATGTCATCGATGCTGACCTGAACCTAGCGCAGGTGCTTCGCCCTAACACGGTCACTTTCCTGAATGCGCTAGATAACATTACCCGAGGCTTCAGCGCAGCCAATGACGTGATTGATGGCTTAGCCGGAAACGACACCTTGTTCGGCTTGAGCGGCAACGACAAGCTGCGGGGCGGCGAAGGCAATGATGTGCTGTTAGGCGGTATGGGGGATGATCTGCTCCTCGGGGGACCCGGAGATGATCTGCTCGATGGTGGAGGTGGACGCGATATCCTTCAGGGCGGGTCCGGTCGCGATCAATTTGTTCTGCGCCCAGGATCGGGTTCCGTCGTCATTGAAGACTTCCAAGTTGGGGAAGACCAACTCCTATGGGCTGGAGAACAACCCCTGCCACCAATCATGCTCAATGTTACGGATCAGGGAACAGAGCTTGTCATTCAGGATCAGGTTCTGGCGCTTCTTCTGGGCGTGCAGTTGACGACACTACCTTCCTTTCGGTCCGCCAACTCACAGCCTCCAATCGCTGAATAGGAGGTGATTTAAATTACAATCAATCTCTATCCCCGATGACATTCTCAATCACAATTTCACCTCTGTGCGAACCTTGCCGAAGGTGACGTTAAAGGCGAAGGTGACGTTAAAGGAGACGATTTGAAATTCTGATCCAATTTCTCATTTGCGGTACGGCTAAATGATCTAGAGTAGGAAATAGTCAGCTACACATCGCCTGGCTCTATTCACGTCCTGCTTCGGGCAATCCACTTTAAGCGCGAAGACGCGAACAAAGAAGACGTGAACAAAAACTTTGAAGCAAATATTCGCGTCTGTAGCAATCTTTACCCTGGCTTGCTGTTTTTCTGAACACGAATTCATGTCCACTTCATGGTTTTCTCATTCGGCTCGTCTAAACTGCAATTATCTGTGAGGAGATAGAGAAAATCATCTGCTTCAATTTCCCCTAAAGGTGAGGCATGGATGAGTACAGAAAAACTAGAGCTGATCGAATTGATTGAGTTACTGCGATGATCCCTTCAGGAACTTTTATAGTGCAACAGATTTTGCAATCCAATCAGACTGGAACAGCGCTCATGGCTGTGAACCAAGTTCTGTAAACCGATTGTAACCGCTCCTTTGTGCCCTGGATTGCTAGCAAATCCCTGTTTCTCCTCTAGGGAAGTTTACGGGAAATTAATTTTCGCTAATTCCTGGGAATTTTTATGTCATTGCAGGAATTCATTAGTAGGATAAGCCGCAAGCTAACCTCTGTTCAGAAAATGTTCAGAAAAGCTGCTCTTTTCACGATGTGGATGTGATGATTGTGTGATGGTTGAAGGGTCGCCATTGGGTTTCAACTCAACTTGGGGATGGCATCTAGCTAGGGCTGCTACCCTAGGAATCACGGTGCAACCGCCTTTTGCGAGGCGTTCATTCTTATCTATATCAATCAATACAGCTTCGCAGTTCAATTGCGCTGAAAATCCTCCTTCATAAGAGCGATGCTAGCTGAGCCCTGTGCAACCTAATTTGTTTGGCAACCAACTTTGTTCATTTTGGAAATCTAACCTTCGGTGCAGTGAATTATGACGATCTACAAAGGTTACACCGCGGAGATAGACCGCGACGAAGAAACGGGTGTCTTTCATGGACGCGTGTCAGGTATCCAGGACATAGTGACCTTTGAGGGCAAAACGCTAGAGGAAGCCGAGCGCGAATTCAGCCGATCCATCGATGCTTATCTCAGATTTTGTCGTGAAATCGATTGGGAACCCAATCCACCCACGGTACAAACGGTACAAAAAGTACCTCAGACTGGGAGACTACGATTTGCTCCTCCCCCAGCAGGGCAACCCAACTCGATCAATATCGTCAGCTAGATCGTCAACTAGGCGTTTGGCTGCTGCCCGTGATCATCACATCAACTGTCGATGGTTCAGCTGCTATAGCAAGAAGAAGCGCCCTACTACATAGATTGCCGCTGTGATGAGCTGCATTATCATCACTGGCAGACCATAGGTAAGAAACCGCTTGAAGGGAATCCGGCGACCGTGCAGCTCAGCAATTCCGGCAGCGACAATGTTGGAGGAAGCGCCAACTAGGGTGCCATTGCCGCCCAGAGTGGCTCCAAACATCATGGCATAGAACAGCGGCAGGGTCGTTTCCGGAAGGTTGCCGTCGAAGGTGGGGCTGAGAATGGCCGCATCGGCTAGCTCGACGCTCACTAGATACTGCTTCAGCAGTGGCACCATGGCCACCACGAGTGGGATGTTGGGCACCACACTGGAAGCAAGACCAATCACAAACAGCAACACAACGGACCCTAGCAGAATATTTTGCCCGAGCAGCACCGCCAAAATGCCGGAGAGTCCGCCGATCACCCCAGTTTTCTCCAGTCCACCAATCAGCACGAAGATGCACATGAAAAACAGCAGGGTGCTCCAATCGACATCGCGAAGGATGTGGTTGATGTGGTCGATCTTGCTGTGATGCGCCAGTAACAGGGCTAGCGCCGCACCCATCAAGGCTGACGCCGCCGGAGAGACGGGCACCGGCAGATAGTCGCCAATTGTGAAGAACAGCAGCATCAGGGCCACAATCACTGCGCCCAAACCGAGCACTCGCGGATGGTTAATTTGGGGATGGGGCAATTGATCGAGATTGCTAAGCTGCGTTCGCCATATTTGAGGAAAGAGAAACGGCAGCATGACTAAAATGGTGGCAATGGCAACCACTCCTCCGAAACTGAGACGCATTAAATAGTCAGTAAAGCTGATGTTAATGGCATCTCCCACAATGAAGGTGGCCGGATCTCCTACCAGTGTCAGCAAGCCAGCGCTATTGGCTACAAACACCATCAAAATCAGCAGCGGCACAAAATCTACCCCGACTTCCAGCGCCATTGTAGGAATCAAGGGAGCCAGCAGCATCACGGTAGTCGCGTTAGGCAATACAGCGCAAATTGGCGTGGTAATGGCGACAATGCCTAGCAGCAAGCGTTTCCCCTGACCCCTAGCTAGAACGACCATTTGAGTCGCTAGATACTCAAAGATGCCGGTTGGCTCAAAGGCTCGCACCAGCACCATAACCCCAAAAAAGAGCGCCAGCGTGGGATAACTTCTACCGATGTAGCCGATGGCTTCGGTTAGGGTCATCACACTAGTGAATACCAGCAGCATAGCGCCTAAAAACGCCGCAATGGTCATGTGAATCCATTCGGTCATCACAAAAACAATCACGCCCATAAAGGTTGCCGCCGCTACAATGGCTTGCCAATCTTCCACCGCGTTCTCCTTAGCTACTAAGCTATAGCGATTAAGCTATAGTCTGCCTCGTTCATCGTGAGGGGGGTTTTGCACGGCACGTAGAGTGCCTCTCATACCAAACCTCTGATACCAAAACAGTCAAGGGTGAGGTGCTATCAGCTCCTACTAGATTGTCATCCAGCGGCTATCCGGACACCACTACACTGACAAGCGTTGCCGCAGTACTCTACGAATGTCGCTTTTGCCTGGCTAAACGAGCCATGGGAACCTGACCAACCACTCGCTTCATGGCTGGCCTGCTAGTTCATCTCAGAACAACACAAATAACTGCTGCCGCATAAATCGTCGCCACAGCGGATTGAAATAACCTCGGTTTAGGGTTTAGGACAGTGGATGGTGCTTCTGCGTTAGGAAGTTGGATTGTCCTAAGCGTAGCCAGCGTACGCTGTAATACTGAAGCGGGGTTTACCTGAATAGAAGAGCAGACGTCCATCCCATCGGCTAGAGGATTGAGCGGATGAATACACTGCCGGAGCAGCTCGCAGAGACAGTACGGCATAGATAGGAAACGTTGCATAGCCGGGGGGCAAATCAAAAGGTTAAGCTGTCCGACCGGAAGGGAAGGCGCAGTGCGAGATCAGGGAATGCTAGTCGCGACACTTTTCCTTAAGAGAATTGCACATCAATTCACAAATGTCCATATGACTAGTTCAAGTGAACTCATTTTTTCCGCGTGCGCCTCTCCCGCTCAAGCGCCCAAGCACCAGCTTGCTGAATATTGCTGAATTGTTGCTGAATCAGTATTGACAAGTCGGACTCGTAGATATAACGCCTAATCAGCAGCAGTTTGCTGCTCAATTGGCAGGTTCCCATTGAGGCAAGCCCACAAAGGAGGGTTCAGGACCCTAGCAGCATCCTCAGTTTCGTTAATCCGAGGCGAATTCGGGTTTTGACTGTTCCCAGCGGCAGGTTGGTTTGAGCGGCAATCTCTCGATGGGAAAGACCTTGGTAGTAGGCAAGTTCAATCAACTGGCGCTGCTCTTGTGGGAGTCGATTCAGGGCCGTCTGCATTCGCAATCGCCGCTCGGCAATGACCGCCTCTTCAACGGGATCATGAGTTTGCATGGGAGACTGCCCGTGGGCGGTGAGAGAGGCAATCGTTTCGCGGGCAGTACGCTGCAGTTTTCGCAATCGGTCGAGGATGCGGCTGCGGGTCAGCATAAACAGCCACGTGTCTACTCGGGCTTTTTGAGCGTCATAGTGAACGGCAATTTGCCAAACCTGGGTAAACACATCCAGTACAACCTCTTCGGCTTCTTCGGCTGAGTTCAAACTCTTGTGGGCTACAGCATAGATCACCCGAGCGTAGCGATCATACAGCTTGGACAAAGCAACCTGATCGCGCTGTCCAATCCGTTGGAGCAGAACAACATCGTCATCTTGAGAGGAAGGGGTCATCGGGAGGAAGATGCCGAAACTCCCTCATTATCCCGCATCGGTTGAAGCGATCGGTGCGGCAAAGGGAAATTCGCTCTTCGTCAGCAACCTCCCTGAGATAGAGTTTGCGATTCTCTTCCTCTCCTTTTACCCATGCTCTTACCAGTGCTGTCGGAATAGGGGCAACTGAGGCGACTGAATGAAGACAATAAGCTGCCCTATCCATCCAGCCGCTCATTCAACTGCTATTGATCCCCTATCCTAAACCTTCAGCACCCATTCGCTGCGGGTATCGGCACTCACAAAAGATGCTGGCACATAGTCGATTTCTACGCCCAGCGAGACAAAGGCCGCTCGAATTGCGGTGGCATGAGCCGATTCATTCGAACCAATGCTGGCTCCCGCCGAAATCAGCGCCGGATTCTTCAGTTGGGAGACCTCACTCGTGTAGGCAATGGCTGCATCTGTTTCTAGGGCCAGCGCCAGCTTGGCGATATTGACATCCGAGTCGAGATTGCCTTCGCCACGCTGCAAATAGGATGAGACATCGTAGCTGCTCTCGGCCATGACGGGCGTTGCTCCCAAACTGCGTACAGCTGCGGCCAGCGCATCCCGATGGGCCATGTGATCGGCCATATTGCGGCGGGCCAGGGCTAGCACAGCTCGTCCTACTTCCGTATCGCTGAGCTTTGTAGCCGCAAACTGATAAGCCCAAATCGCCTGATGTTCATAGAAAAGGGCGTTATTGAGAATTGCCGCATCTGCAGCCTGATCGGCAGCCGGGCTAGCCTGACTGGCACGGGGCGTCAGGGCCGATAGTCCGATGGCACTCGATAGCCCAGCAACCGTGCCGCCTATCAGAATACCGCGTCGCGAAAATGTCTGAGAACGGTGAGGGTAAATGATGCCAGCGTTTTTCATGCCTAGTGTCTCCTGAGGTTGACTCAATAGTGGAACAAATCGAACAAGTCGAGGAAGCTGTAAATTAAGCAGGGGTGGGTATGAACCATTTGCTCGCTCATTGCTAGTACGGCAGATCAGCCTCACTGGATTGGAGCAATAGATCGCGCTCCCAAAGCCAGAGAAGAGCTGGAGAAGAACTTGAGATTGAAGCAGCAACGGGATGAAAACATCCCCTAAGCAGTTAAAGTGGTGAAGGTTTTCCCGTTTAGCCTTACCCTTTCTGTGTCTAATTCTTCGAAGCCTTCGCGGTCTCTGACGGGCATTGCTGGCATTGTGGCGGCGGCTACACTGCTGAGTAAAATTTTTGGCTTGCTACGCCAGCAGGCGATTGCAGCAGCCTTTGGAGTAGGAATCGCCGCCGATGCCTACAATTACGCCTATGTGATTCCGGGCTTTTTGCTGGTGTTGCTAGGCGGCATCAATGGTCCGTTTCATAGTGCCATTGTGAGTGTGCTGTCGAAGCGCAAGCACGAAGAAATCGCGCCGCTGGTGGAAACCATCACGACGCTGGTGATTGGCGTGCTGCTGATGGTCACGGTAGTGCTGATTCTGTTTGCAGAGCCGCTGATTGACATCGTGGCACCAGGGTTAGGGCGAACCGAAGTCGGGCAAGCCACCCGAGCCATCGCAATTCGGCAGTTTCGGATCATGGCCCCGATGGCGCTGCTGTCGGGCTTGATTGGCATTGGCTTTGGTACGCTCAACGCAGCTGATCAATATTGGCTACCGTCGGTGAGTCCGCTGTTTTCTAGCCTCACGGTGTTGATTGGCTTGGGCATTCTAGTGACGCAGCTCGGCGGCGCAATTACGGCACCGGAGTATGCGTTGCTCGGCGGCTTAGTCTTGGCGTGGAGTACCCTGGCCGGTGCAGTGCTGCAATGGCTGGTGCAGATTCCGGCACAGTGGCGTTCGGGGCTAGGGCGGCTGCGGCTGCGGTTTAATGTTCGGCAGCCAGGCGTGCAGGAGGTGGTGCGGATCATGGGTCCGGCGACCCTCTCCTCGGGAATGCTGCAAATCAACGTTTATACGGATTTGTTTTTCGCGTCGTTTATTCCTCAGGCGGCGGCAGCCCTTGGCTATGCGAATTTGCTGGTGCAAACGCCGCTAGGCATTATCTCGAACGTGATTCTGGTGCCACTGCTACCGCTGCTGTCGCGACTGACGGCACCTGACGATCGCCCCGAACTGAAACTGCGGATTCGCCAGGGATTGCTGCTGACAGCACTGACGATGCTGCCCCTGAGCGCTCTGTTTATCGTGCTGGCGTTCCCGATTGTGCGAGTGGTTTACGAACGCTTCGCCTTTGACCAGGATGCTTCTCAGATTGTCACCTCGGTGCTGACGGCCTACGCCCTCGGCATGTTCTTCTATCTCGGTCGAGACGTATTAGTGCGGGTGTTTTACGCCCTGGGGGATGCCGATACGCCCTTCCGCATTAGCGTCGTCAATATTTTTCTGAATGCTTTGTTAGATTACCTGCTGATTCAGGTGTTTGGAGCAGCTGGCCTAGTGTTGGCAACGGTCGGCGTCAATGTGATTTCCATGGGCTGGCTGCTGATAGTGCTCAACCGAAAAATTGCCGATATTCCCTGGCGCGAGTGGAGTGTGCCAATCGGGCAAATTGCCATGATTAGCGCTATTGCGGGCAGCTTGACCTGGATGACCCGCTGGGGGCTAGAACGTGCCCTGGGTACCGAAGGACTGCTGGTGCAGCTCGTGCAGCTTACTGGGGCAGGGTTGATCGGACTAGCGGTCTTTGCAGGGCTGGTGCAGCGGCTCGGTTTGCCGGAGGTGAATCAGCTAAGCGACCGTCTGCGGCAGCGCTTCTTGAGGCGCTAAACCAAAAACTTGACTATTTTTAACAAAGTCGTGAGGCGGTGAATCAGACCTCCCTCGCATCCCTCAAGCTCCCGATGTTTGGCGAATGTTGAGGGGTAGGCAGCGCTCAGATTAGGCGACTAGTTCCCCCATGCACGGGCGGGACGGTCAGAGGGCAGTTTGCCGCAGCTGCTCGTAGATTCAGATCACGGGTGTATACCAGGGAACGATTGACAGAGCTGGTTTGGGGAAACAGGGTAGCTCAGGCGGTTTTTGGGTTTTGTTCTTTTTTAATCCAAAAAAGAACTTAATTTCTAGATAAGCGGTTTTTTCGGTATTCAGAAAAGGTTAGGGGTTTTCTACGCTCATTCTGATTGTTTCTTATTTTAATTTATCGGTATAGCACCCCTATCGATTTCTAACTTGTCTTTCCATCGCCCGCAAATTCGTCAATAATTCACTCATTGACCCAATGAGGCTTGAGGTTAAGGCTGTGGGTCGTTCCCAGTTGGTGCGACCCCATTCTCCCCATTGAGTCAACGCAACACAGGAAGCCAAATTTGAGACGCAATTATTCAGCAAGCATCGGGTAATGCCCCTAGGCAATGCTCAGGAAATTTCTAGGCAATCACTAGGACAAACGATTAGGAGAGACTGACGTGAAATTAGCGGTTTATGGTAAGGGAGGAATCGGCAAGTCCACTACGAGCTGCAACATCTCGGTGGCGCTAGCGCGGCGGGGCAAGAAAGTGCTGCAAATTGGCTGCGATCCCAAGCACGACAGCACCTTTACCCTGACCGGCTTTTTGATTCCCACAATCATCGACACCCTTCAGGAAAAGAACTATCACTACGAAGATGTCTGGCCCGAAGATGTGATTTACAAAGGCTATGGCGGCGTGGACTGTGTAGAGGCAGGCGGTCCACCAGCGGGGGCAGGCTGCGGCGGCTACGTGGTAGGCGAAACTGTGAAGCTGCTGAAGGAACTCAACGCCTTTGACGAGTACGATGTGATTTTATTTGATGTCTTGGGCGATGTGGTCTGCGGCGGGTTTGCAGCCCCGCTGAACTACGCCGACTACTGTCTGATCGTCACCGACAACGGCTTTGATGCGCTGTTTGCCGCCAATCGAATTGCCGCCTCGGTGCGAGAAAAAGCCCGTACGCATCCGCTGCGCTTGGCGGGGCTGATTGGCAACCGCACTTCCAAACGCGACCTGATCAACAAATATGTCGAATCGGTGCCAATGCCGGTTCTGGAGGTATTGCCGCTGATCGAAGATATTCGCGTGTCGCGGGTGAAGGGCAAAACGCTGTTTGAAATGGCCGAGCATGACCCCTCGCTCAATTATGTCTGCGACTACTACCTCAACATTGCCGACCAAATTCTGGCACGTCCTGAAGGAGTGGTACCCCAAGATGCGCCGGATCGCGAGCTGTTCAGCCTGCTGTCGGATTTCTACCTCAATCCCACAACGCCCCAACCCAAGGCAGAAGAAGAACTCGATCTGATGATGGTTTAGCAAAAGGGACAATCGATGGTAGTTAGTTAAGGTCTCAGTTGTGCATGGGCAATGAATCGTTCCATGCCAGTCGAGATCGGTCAAGATCTCCTAGTGTTAGACCTTACTGGCTTCCATCCAAAACCCTATGAACGTTGAATACCTGCGAAAAGCACTCAAGACGCACTGGTTGAACTACTACCGCAAAAACCGCGATTGGCTGATTCGTTTAGGCGTCTGGATTACCTGTGAAGGCACGCGCCGCCCCTCGTCGAGCTTCATCTTGGGCACCTTGTCTACCCTAGAGCCGCAGTTGACTGAGCTTTTGCCATTAGTGGTAGATCTCAGCAGCCACCCAGACCGCATTGTGATAGCTCTAGGATTGAACTTTAACCCCGAGGAAGAGTTACAGTCCTTCGTTGAGGCGGAACGACCTCCTCAGCCCGAACCGGCCCTGCTGCCTAGTCAGATGGAGCATCAGATGAATAGTCAGATGAATAGTCAGATGAACAGTCAGCCCGATCCCGTACCCAGCCAAATGTCTAGCCCAATACCCCACCAAGCACCCCAGACCTCTGCCCATCCAGAATCCGCCGCGGCTAATCCTGCTGATCCCATCGTCAATCATTTCCCACCCCGTCGAGTCCCGGTAGACAGCCTGCAACTTTCGAAGAGCGAGTTACCCGACCGCCACCGCCCTGCCCTAGATCCTGCTGCTGCCAATACCAGAAAGCCGAAGACTCGCCGGGACTAACCCACTCCTACCCCGTCTCTAGCACTTGCGAGGAACCCGACACTATGACTCTTGCCGATACTCAACCCCAAGCTCTGAATTTTGACTGCGAAACCGGCAATTACCATACCTTCTGTCCGATTAGCTGTGTCGCCTGGCTGTATCAAAAAATCGAAGACAGCTTCTTTCTGGTGATTGGCACCAAGACTTGCGGCTATTTTCTGCAAAACGCTATGGGCGTGATGATCTTTGCTGAACCGCGGTATGCCATGGCCGAGCTAGAAGAAGGCGATATCTCGGCCCAGCTTAACGACTACGAAGAGCTGAAGCGGCTGTGCCAGCAGATCAAGCGGGATCGCAACCCGTCAGTGATTGTCTGGATCGGCACCTGCACGACGGAAATCATCAAGATGGACCTAGAGGGATTGGCACCGAAGCTCGAGGCGGAAATCGGCATTCCCATTGTTGTGGCTCGCGCCAACGGGCTAGACTATGCCTTTACCCAGGGCGAAGATACGGTGCTGGCGGCGATGGCGGCTCGCTGCCCGAACCAGGCACCTGCCAGCGAAACCGAAAAGAACGAGCGCAACGCCATTCAAAAGCTGCTGCATTTCGGTCGGCAGAAGGAAGAAGTGGCTGCCGAAGAGTCAGACTATGTGGAGCACCCGCCGCTAGTGCTATTTGGCTCGCTGCCCGATCCGGTCGTGACAAACCTGACGCTCGAGCTGAAGAAGCAGGGGATCAAGATTTCTGGCTGGCTGCCCGCCAAACGGTTTACAGAACTGCCGGTGCTGCAAGAAGGCGACTATGTTTGCGGCGTCAACCCCTTTTTGTCGCGCACGGCTACAACACTGATGAGACGACGCAAGTGCAAGCTGATTGGCGCTCCTTTCCCGATTGGTCCCGATGGCACCCGCGCCTGGATCGAGAAAATCTGCTCGGTGTTTGGCATCGAGCCGCAAGGTTTGGCAGAACGAGAAGCCCAAATCTGGGAAAACCTAGAGGACTACATCCAGCTCATTCGCGGCAAGTCGGTCTTCTTTATGGGGGACAATCTCCTAGAAGTGTCGCTGGCTCGCTTCCTGATTCGCTGCGGCATGACCGTGCCGGAAATCGGCATTCCCTACATGGACAAGCGCTATCAGGCGGCTGAGTTAGCGCTGCTAGAGAAAACCTGCCGCGATATGGGTGTGCCGCTGCCCACCATCGTCGAGAAGCCCGACAACTACAATCAGGTCCAGCGGATTTACGAGCTGCAACCCGATTTGGTGATCACCGGCATGGCCCACGCCAACCCCCTAGAAGCTCGCGGCATCAACACCAAGTGGTCGGTTGAGTTCACCTTCGCTCAGATTCACGGCTTCACCAACGCCCGTGATGTGTTGGAGCTAGTGACGCGCCCACTGCGCCGCAACAATAGCCTCAAGGATCTCGGCTGGGATAAGCTGGTGAAGGAAACTGTAAATCGGTGATGCAGTATGAGTGGGATCTATGCAGTTGCCTAGCAAGCAATAGTTACTGAATCACTTGTTCAACAATCAATGGAATGAAACAATAGAACGAAAAAAGGGACGGTGCAAACCATCCCTTTATTACCCTATAAATGAATTTCTTGAATTTCTAGCTCAATCTCTAGAGAATCTCTAGAATTAAATGCAGTGCGGCGCCCTCAGCGTGGAGATACGGTCTGCGAGCGCTCCCAAGGAGTGACCACCATGAGCCGCTGTGGATCGGTTTGTGTGCGGATCGAGCGATTGGGTTCCACTCGGGCGTAGGTCGGCACTGCATCATCATCGAGTTGCGTCATTCCGGTTTCTGTCGATGTGTCTATCGATATGTCCATCGGTACCAAAGTCATGGGTTCATAGTACTCGAACTCAGATGCGTTGCGTTCGCCACCGGCTCCATTGGGCAAAAATAGCATTTGAAAATCGAGGCTGGTTCTGCGCGATTCTACTCCATCCAGCGACAGGGCAGAGGTAGAATCAGCCGGATCTAGGGGAATGAGACCTAGAGGCAGGTCTACGGTTTGGGCTGTGGCCGTAGCCGCGATGCCTGTAGTTGCCGTCACCAACGCAGTCAACACCGGTAATATCCGTTTCATCATAGGTAGACTCCCTGGCATTGGATAGCAAGTTCGTTTTAGTTCACTTTATTTAATCAGTCCATTGGTTCGGTTAGTTATTGAAGTTGAACGCCTGTTGTTATAGAGCGGGGCGATGCATCCAGAACAGCAGAACGTGGTTACTAGGGTAAAGCGAAACAGCGAGAATGCAAGATCGCTTAAGAGAACTTCTAGGAACGTCTAAGTAAGGATCTCACTAAAAAGGATCTCAAAGTTATCAGCCTATTCCAGCTTAGTGCCGCCAAGGCAAGACAGGAGTCCAACATGAGCAGAATCATTCCCCCAAGTTTGAGTAGGCTGGATACCATCAAAAAGGTAGCCGCCTTGATAGACGGCACTCCTGTAGGTAAGGTCTCCCCTCGATCTCTTCAGATTCACACGGTTTACACGATTCACACAACTTCCAGGTATGAACTCAAGAAAGTCGCAATCGCAGGTAGGAAAAAGGCTAAAACGGTATCCCAATCGCCGGCGCTTTTTGCAATTTTCAGCAGCCGCTATCTCCACGGTGGCGTTGTCGAACTGCGCTCGTAATCTCTCGGGTGGGCAAACGGCAACTGAGTCTGACAATACCGCCACCTATACCGCCGTAGACAACCAAACGCTTTATCTCTACACCTGGGCGGACTACTCTAACGACGCCCTGTTTCAACGTTTCACTGCCCAAACGGGCATTAAGGTCGTTGCTGACGTGTTTGACTCCAACGAAACCATGCTGGCGAAACTGCAGGCGGGCGGCGGCAATCAATACAGCGTCATTTATCCATCGGATTACATGGTGCGGCAGATGATCGACTCGAATCTGCTGACGCGGCTCGACAGCACCAAAATCAAGGGCACAGAGAACCTGATGCCCCGCTGGGAAAGCCCGGTGTATGATCCCGACGCTGCCTACAGCGTGCCGTTTAACTGGGGCACCACGGGTTTAATTTACAACACCGATGTGATTACCAGCCAGCCCGACGACTGGGATTTTCTTTGGGAGAACGCCGAGCCGCTTTCGGGCAAAATTACCTTGCTAGACGACGTGCGGGAAACCATGGGCATGGTGCTGAAGTCCCTGGGTTATTCCTACAACGCTACGGATCCCGCCCAGATTGAGGCCGCCTACCAGCGCCTACGCGAGCTGCGTCCCGCCATTGCTGCTTTCAAAACCTACGGCTGGGAAGACCAGTTGATTGCCGGCGATCTGGCGATTTGCATGACCTACTCGACGCTGGGCCTGGCACTCCCCGAAACCAATTCCCAGCTTCGCTACTTCATTCCCAAAAGCGGCACCTCGATCTGGACTGACACCATGGCGATTCCGGTCGGAGCTCCCAATCCCGAAGCCGCCTATGCCTGGATCAATTTCAATTTGGAACCCGAAACGGCCGCCTTTGCCGCGACCGAGATCAAGCTGGGCACCCCCAACAAAGCGGCATTTGAGCTGCTGCCGGCCGAGGTCAAGAGCAACCCCAAACAGTATCCGCCCGAGGATCTGGTGAAGAACTTTGAGGGCATTGCTCCCGTGGGTGATGCCCTGGCCCTCTACGACCGCTACTGGACGCAGGTGCGCGCTTAGGCTAAGGAAACAGGCAACTCAGACTGGCCTGTTTTGCTGCGCTTGATTCTACCGCTGCGAGGTCCAATCAATGACGCAAAGCCTACGCTAGAGTTGGAACAATATTGGTGCTGAACCACAGGAGGAATCAAAGCATGGAGACACCCCAGCAGGCAGCGGCTAATACGCAGCCGTCATTTTCTGAGCAGAGCTTTTGGGATAAGCTCGGGCAGTTTGCCACTCAGGCTGGCAAAGATCTCGTTGAGAAAGTGTTGACGCTTTACTTTGCCGCTCAGCGTCCAGAAACGCCGATGTGGGCAAAGCTAGTGATTTTCTCGGCGCTGGCCTATTTTATTTTGCCTGCGGATGTGGTGCCGGACTTTATTCCCTTCACCGGCTATGCCGATGATCTGAGCACCATTGCGAGCGCGATGGCGGCCGTGGCAATGGCGATTACGCCCGAGGTGAAGAATCTGGCAAAGCAGCAGGTGCAGCAGTGGTTTGGCGAGGAGACGGTTGCTCCCCCGGCAGACACTCCCAAAGCCAGTGATTCAATTCGGGTGATCTCGATTGAATGAGCGGGTGACATCAAGTTCGTCAAATGAGCCAAGCTCGCCCACCAATGAATTGCGGGCTATGGGAGCAAATGCACTTCAGGGCATTGAATCCTTGTCTACTCAGTAAACTGCTCCGCTAGCCCACAGTTCACTTGCGGGCTTCGGCGTGAACGCTTAGCGACTCGCGTAATCGAGTTCTGGCGATCGTTCGCCATGTTCAATTTGATCAGCCACTACCCGAAGGGCAAGAGCGTTAACTTTTGCCACAGTGTCTTCACAGTATCTTCTGGGTGCATCCTAGTTTTGTAGGACTGATTTTGAGAATTGCCCATTAAGGTAGGCACAGCGCTGCTTCAGCCCCTGTGGCACATTGTCTTTTTCCCACTGCGCCCCCGATATCTTGATGCACCGCCCGACTTGTTTGACCGTCGCTTCAATCTCACCCGAACCAATACAGATGCCTTCGGCTTGATAGTAGCCATAGTTGACAAGCCGCACTCGATGCTGGTTGAGGTAGCCAATGACCGTCGCAACTCGCTCGTGTTGCCCATCCTCACACTGGGCAATTGCTGCCTCAACATCGCCCTGCTACAAGCACATTTCCACCGCCGCTCAGCGTTGCTGTGCGCCTCCAACCTTGCCCAAATTCTCGATGAGGTGATAGCCATCCCAACTCTCCTGGCTTGGGGTCGTGGTGCCACTGTGGGTGTCAATACTTCAGATGCCATCCTGTCCATCGCCTAGGCAGGTGAGCAGGTCAGACAACGCCTGAGTGTTGACCCACTGAGTCCATGGCTCGTTGTCCTGAAAAAAAGCAGCAACACAGCACTCGTGCAGATTCACTGCCTTGTAATTTCACCCATGGTTGTCCTTGAGGGGTGCGCAATCGCGCTTTGCCGCCGTCCACCCTCCTCTCCTCAAGCGTGCCTTGGACTTGCGGTCACTCGAAGGTTTGACGATGCACGAATCGGTGGTGAGTGCTGGGAGGAACCTTCACCCCAGTCAATGCTTCGGTCTCTTCTGCTGCTGGCTTGTGAAGCTGCGTTGGCACTGACCAACAGACAACCCTGCTCCAGGTAAGGACTCCAGCGTGTGTAGGCTTTCACCGGCAGAATTTGCGCTTGTTTGTCCCTCGCAGTCGTCCGAGGATACTGTCGAGGCGGCGCTTTCGTCCACTCGGGGTACTGCTGCTTGTTGCAATAAAAACTCTCCGATTTCTGGGCTGACATGTTCCAGCAAATGCCCTCTCACGGTTGCCTCAATTCCTGCCAATGCTTTCACTTGCTCCGGGTCAGTTTCCTCGTATAGCAAGGCAGCAAGGGCACAAGCGTGGGCTTGAATCTGGGCTTTCTTCTCAGCGCCATCAGAGTTGTCAGATAAAGGTGGAATGCTCAAAAAAATACATATCCGAAAGGAAAAAATTTAAGAATTCTGAAGATTTAGAGATAGAGCAAATACAGAAAAGAGATAATAGATGGGCTAAGCTAATTATTTGGCCAACTTCATTTGGCAAACTTGTAGCACAGACATCTTTGCCAGCAAGTTTACCAATAGGTGGGGTGCCTGCTCTGCGTTTTGCGTTTAATTTTGCTTGTCTACTGAACTTAGGCTTCAGATGATCAAGGGATGCTCTTTTCTCAGCAGAGCAACTAGAGAGCGGAGTTGTATTTAAAATCTAAAAGTTTGGAATCTAAAAGTCTGTGTTTGGCACTGGCACGAGCAAAATAGGTCAGTGACTAACAAGGGCTAGCAACATGAGCAATGTGGAACCAAGTATGCTCATGTTTATGCTGAGCTATTTAGATAGAAGTATCATCTAGAGGCGTCATTCAAGCTAGAAGTACTTGCTGTCGTTGAATGTGAAAGTGGCAGCATACAGAAGAAACATTTTTTGAGCGATTAAAGGAACGAGGAGTTTATATAGCGCTTCAGCAGTTTAACAAAGTAATCCACGGCCTCAGGGATTTTGGAAAGATTAAGAAGAGAAGTGACGGAATATCGGGATTTGCTGGTCAATCCTTTTGAAACAATCTGCTCTGAAGCAATTTGCAATACCTGCCAGATATACCTTTGTCGATAAACGCTGTTAAATATTTGATTTATTTGATTCGGTACTAGATCTTTCGGGTTCCATCAAAAACTTTTGAGAAAAAGGAGAAGGACATTAAATGACTAGCAGCCACTTCGTTGAGTACGATGAATCTACCGATCCCTACTATGCAACACGACAATTTTTAATACCCCAGTATCGCTATCTACCTGCCGAAGATATCGAGTCCTTACTAGTTGAGACCTTTCCAGAGATGTCTCCAGAGGATGCTGAAAGCTTCTTCCGTGATATTGGGCGTTCCCTAGGCCAATTTGGTCGTGAAGTCGGTCGTCGCGCGCCGGGAATTGTCTCTGGCGCAGTTACAGGGGCAACCACAGGTGCCGCATTGGGACCGTTTGGTGCTCTCGGTGGCGCCTTGGCGGGCGGTGCTTTGGGTGGTGCAACCTATCGTCCCCAACCCGGTACTCCTTCTGCCGCAGCTATTGCTCAGCAAATTGGGGGTCAAACGTTAGGTGCTTTGAGTCGCAGTGGTGGTACGGCTGGCTTAATCGGTCAGATGGGGCAGACAGCGATGGGTGCGTTGGCAGGTGGGCAGCGAGGAGCAAGTGGACAGTTAGCCGCCTTGCTAGCCCAACCCCAAACTCTACAGGCAGTACTCAATGCTTTGTCGGGGAACGTAGGCTCAAGAACTGTTGCCGCAGGAGGGCGATCACTACCAGTGCAGTCTATCCTCGGTGCTCTAGGCACACTTGCTACACGGGCTGCCGAAGAATACGAAATGGTGGGTGAAACTGCTCTAGAAGGATTGGGTGAGTCTGCTTTTGATCGGGCTAATCCTGATGAACAGGCAACCTACATTCTGGAGACACTCTACCAGGCGAATGAGTCGTTGTTTGGAGAA
Organism: Synechococcales cyanobacterium C42_A2020_086; assembly: GCA_015272325.1. GTDB lineage: Bacteria > Cyanobacteriota > Cyanobacteriia > Elainellales > Elainellaceae > JACYLU01. The sequence goes on from JACYLU010000001.1 coordinate 158,115, forward strand.
TACGACGAAGATTTTTATGAAGACGATGAAGCCTATGGCGAGTATGGCGAGTATGACGAATTTGACGAATTTGACGAGTACGACGAAGTTGCCGAATTTGATGAGTCTTTCTATGAAATGCTAGAAGACTCTGAGCGTGACGATAGCTATGACTGACATCAGAGTATCAATAGCTTAAGTCAGTAGTCTGAACAGATAAGGAGGACTGAATGAGCGATATAAATCAGCTCCTGATGAACATGCTGTCAGGGCAGTCCAGTGCTGAAGAATTGCTGAGTGGGAGCGATCTGGATCCGGTCTCGCGCATGATCCTTTCACAGGCCTTCACTGGCAATAATCAGGAGACTGATGAAGACAACATCGATTCTGAAACAGGGGATGACACCTTATCGCGTCGTAGTCGAGCTATCCAACGTCTACGGACTCGTTTTGCTAAGATGCAACGCCAGATCGAAGACCTGCAACAGCAGCTTGAAGAGATGGAAATTCGTAATGATGAACTGGCTGCTGCACTGGGTGCTTGCTATTTGTGCTGGGGGGAAGATCCGGAATGCCCTGAATGTCAGGGTAAAGGACAGCCCGGAAGCATAGAACCGGAATGGGAATTGTTTAGGGAATGGGTACTGCCTGCGATTAAAGCAGTACAGGTCGCTAGGTCCCAACGTTGGAAACGTCAAGGACATACTGTTCAACCTATTCAACCTCAAACGGAGGAACCATAAAATGCTGGATGAAATGCTTGAAACCTATGACGAATATGATGAAAGCGATTTTGAATCAGATTTTGAGGATCTTGAGTTTGATGAGGCTCGCCGTCGCCGTCGCCGTCGTCCTAGACGCCGAAGATTGCAGACATCCGGTCCTGCATGGCGGCCTCAACGGCTACCTAGTCGAGACGGTCGTACTGCCGAGCAATTGAAGCGGGAAGCCGAAGCTGGGCGGGCACGGGACAAGCAGTTGGCTCGGGAAGTGAACTCAGCGAAAGAGGAGATTAGTGACGTTGCCAGCCAACTTGAGAAGATCAATACCGACGTATCCAAACTGCACCAGCTCTCGCTAATTGCGACGATATTGCCGCGATCAATCGATGTTCAACGTCAGAATTTAACCATTGGGCCAGCGACCAGTTCTACTGGCGGTTCTCCAACAACTGGCTATGAGCTGCAAACCACCAACAAGCCAGTTGGACCGGGTGTTGTGAGTACGGTATCTGGCGTCAGTTCAAAACTCGATATCCTACCAGTCGTTTTGTTCATGATGATGGGGCGGGGCATTGGCAAGCCCGGAAGAACATCCGCTGGCATGGGTGATAACTCAATGCTGCCAGTGATTCTGCTGCTATTAATTCAGCAACAGCAGCAGCAACAGCAGCAACAATCTGGAACATCTGGACAAACCTCGACCGGGGGGCTAGATACTACGACATTACTCTTGGTTCTGCTGGCAGCGGGTGGACTGTAGCTGGAGAGTAAACCATGCCAGCGAGACCAGACCCTCTCGGCGCGTTTATCGTTGGCAGACTACTCGCAGAAAGGGCAGGATTAGGCTCCTTCCAGGCGACTCAATGGGGTGCTGTGCTGATGGCAACTGGTTTGTCTCCGGCCAGTATCCTGTTGGTTAGCGAGCTGGCGCGGTTGGATGCAATGCGGTTGTCCGAATCGGTGGATAACCAGACTGAGCTGAGAAATGCTGAGCTGAGGAATATGGTGCAGCAAGCCTTGCAAAAGGCACAGGAAGCTGCCGAAACGGCCACCCGTGCTGCAGAGCGCAGTGAGCAGATCATCTCTCAGCTCAATGAGATCAATCAGCGAATCGCTAAGCTTGAAGCATCGACTGGCGATCCCGTTTGCAGTCGAGAGTTCTGTGAAGCAGTACTGGCAATTTTGCACCAACTGCGAGAGCACGCCGGTGGAGGTTGTGTCGGTCCACGCAGAAAGCGTTGGTTCAGATGTCGTCTTTTGCAGTGGCTAGATCGAAGGCGTTGAACACTGGGGCTGGTCTGGTTCAGGCGGTGTCAAAAGTAATCTGGTCGGGTAATCTGATCGGGGAAGATGGATTATGGAACCGGCACTGTGGGAGTTAAACGAGGGGAATGCAGACGAAGAGGTTGGTGTCATTGTCCGATTGCATCAACCAGATACCCTTCCGCCTGATGTGCGGGTCATTACTCGGTTTGGGGCGATTGCCACAATCCGGTTGCCACGGGGAAAAATCGTTGATACTCGGCAGGATGAGTCCATTGCGAGCATGAAAGCCCCTGAACTCCTCACTCCAGGAGATGAAGTGCCAATGGATGCGGAAGACTTCCATGCTCCTTCAGGCGCCAGCGACAACCGCCGTCCGTTGCACCATGATGACATCACCGGCAAAGGCATTGTAGTTGGCATTGTTGATTGGGGCTGCGACTTCACCCATCCCAACTTTCGTCATGCCGATGGCACAACCCGATTGCTGGCCCTGTGGGACCAAAGTGCGCCCTATGATGCTGCACGGCCGAATCGCTATGGCTATGGCGTGATTCACTCAGCCCAGGCTATTAATGAGGCTCTGGCAACAGATGATCCGACTGCAACCTTGAACTACTTTTTCGCTCGATCTGACCCTACGGGCAGTGGCACCCATGGCACCCATGTCCTGGATATTGCCGCCGGTAACGGTCGGGCAGGGGGTCCCATCGGAGTGGCACCCGAGGCTGACCTCGTATTTGTCCATTTGCACAATCGAGCCTTCCCTGCTCAGGTGAATCTCGGTGATTCGGTGGCGGTGCTAGAGGCAGCTGATTTTATTCTAGACATGGCTCAGGATCGCCCGGTGGTGATGAACTTCAGTATGGGGCGGCAGATGGGACCCCATGATGGCTCAACGCTAGTGGAACAAGGCTTTGATGCGATTGTGACAGAACAGCCAGGACGGGCAATTGTCCAAAGTGCAGGTAACTATTTTGATCGCAGTGCTCACAGTTCTGGTCAGGTGTTGCCTGGGCAGATCATTACCATTCCATTTGTTGTCAGCCCCGCAGACATAACTCCCAACGAGCTAGAAATCTGGTATCCCGGTCGGGATGTTTTCACTATCGCAGTCCGTTCCCCCAACGGTACTAGGTCTAAACAAACCGGACTAGATGACCAGTCTTCTATTCAGGTGAACGGTGAGGTTGTTTGCAAGATCTATCATCGCGCTCGCGAACCAAACAATTTGGATAACAACTGTCGTGTTTATATTGAAAAGGGTGCTCCCCCTGGACGCTGGGAGGTGATTTTAACAGGGGTTGATGTGGTAGACGGGCGCTTCAATATCTGGATCGAGCGGGATGCGACTTGCCCCCATTGCCAATCGCAGTTTGAGCACAATTATGTTGTACCCCTGAGTACCACAGGCACGATTTGTAATGGCCTGCGTACTATCGCCGTTGGAGCCTATAATGCCCACGATCCCAAGCGTTCTCTAAGCCGTTTCAGCAGTTCTGGTCCAACCCGTGATGGTCGCCGCAAACCGAACCTGATTGCGCCAGGAGTGCAGGTTCTGGCAGCGCGCTCTGGTCCTCATCCATTCGCTGGAGCTTCTGATTTTTTGGTGCGAAAATCGGGCACAAGCATGGCAGCACCTCATGTGACCGGTGCCGTGGCATTGATGTTTGATCTGACGAACCGAGTGGAGCAAAAACTTGCGATTAATGACACACTCAATTTGCTGTTAGGGAGCACCACTGCTGTCGAGGCAGAGGGTGATGAAACGTACCGCATTGGCAATGGGATGCTAGACACGGATGCTGCGCTTGAGGCTACCCGTGACTTTTTGGATAAACAACTTTTAGATAAACCGTTTGGTATACCAGTTCCGAGTGAAATTTCTAATCTACCTGATGCTTCAGGGAGAACCGTTATGAACCCTAATGTGCATGAAACACTAGCAAGGGAAACAGCGTTGGAATCTGATTGGTTGGAAACGATCGAGAGTGAAATTAACTCTCAAATTCCAGTTCAAACTCATTTCAATCGGATTCTCCAACGTTCTGGTTTGCAACCCATCAGTTCGTTGCGCGATCTATTCATAATGGTTGCGCGTCCTGGTCTCATATCCTTCCGTCCTCAGCTTGCTCGCATGTTTGATGCGATCGCAGTTCCAGGTGGCGTGCCGATAAGAAGGCTGCGTCCTGGAGATATTTTGCTGCGGTATATTCCCGGTGAAGGATACATTCATATTGCGTTTATTCACTCTAATCATTTATTGCCTCTAGCACAGGCAACCGCCCAAGGCTGGACACTGGAAACAATGCGTCCTGGATATTACGGCGTTGTAGTCGAGGCGGGTGCATTTCCCCATCGTGCCGAACAACGCTATGCTCGGCGCATCCTGGATGCCCATGGTATTGTGCCATCCAATCAACTCATTTTGAGAGTACGCCGTTTCCCAATCAATGAAACGATGGATGGACACATTCAGGAACACATTCCGAGGGAAGGCACTGATGAACAGATTCCGTCTGAAGATATCGATGCATTATCGGGGTTGGATGATGATGCCGAAAGCATTTTGATCGAGGATATTTACGAGAATAATCCTCCTCCCATGACCCCGCCTCGGCCACCCATGGCTGTGCCATCCGGCAATCCAGCTCCCTTTGCTCCCTTGCCTCCAGCGGGAAGCTATTGGCCCATTATCACCAATCACCGCCAGGGTCGCACGGTCAGCTATAGCGCCGATGATGGCAGTATCGTAGGGCAAGCTGCTCGTCGCTGGTTAGCCGATCGCTCCGGTGGTACCCGCTATCACATTGGGATTGATCTCTTTGCCAATTTTGGCGATCCCGTCGTTGCCACTGAGGATGGGGAAATTGTTGATTTTCGTCCCTTCTGCTGCGGCGATAACAAAACCTCGAACTCGTTGCTCGTGGCCCATGCGAACGTGGTGGTGAATTATGGCGAAGTTGCCCCAGACTCGTTACGTCGCAATGGCTTGAGCGTTGGGTCGCGGGTACAAGCCGGACAAATCATCGCCTATGTTGGTCGCAATCCTGGTGGCAATAGCATGATTCACTTTGAAACCTATGCACCCGGAACTCGGCGAACCAATCGCTGGCTGAAAAATCAGCCCCGTCCTGCGAATGTGCTGAATCCCACCCAATATCTGCTGCACCTGCAAGAACATGGCTTGGTGGGCCCTAGCAGTGGATCCGCTGTTTCCATGCCATCTGTCTCCCCATCTACGCCTCCCGCGACGGGCGATCGCCTCCCTTCAGTCCCTACTCCGCTGCCAGTCACTCCTCCAACCAACTGGGCTAGCCTCAGTCCTGATGAACGGATGCGCTACGTGATGAATCTGTTGGTGCGGGAGTACCTATACCCTGTGAACGGTGCCGCAGGCATTGTCGGCAATTTATGGGCTGAGTCAGGTCTACTGCCCAACCGGGTCGAGGGCAGTTCGATGAACACTCCCATGACGGCTCCAGACTTTCATGGCAGAAGGGTGGAGTTTACGGCTGAGCAGGTGATGAATCGGAACCGTGCCACCCGTCAGGGTCCACGACTTCCGGGGGTTGGGCTGGCACAATGGACCACTTCATCGCGGCGGGCCGGTCTCTTCCTCCACACCTTCCAAGGACGACGTTTGGGGGCTGATATTCTTTACAACATGGATGCTCAAGTTCATTATCTGGTAACGGAGTTGCAAACCCGGTACCGACGGGTGGATAGTCTCCTGAGAAGGGCGGATGTGTCTCTGGAAGATGCCAGTGACGAAGTGCTTTACAACTATGAGGTGCCGGGTTCTATCCTAAGTGAGCCAGATGCAACCGGCCGTCGCCGCAAGCTGCCGCGCCATCACCCAGCAGTCATGAGAGTCTTTGAGCAACGTCGGAGATATGCACGCAATGCCCTACGGGCGTATACCAGTTCTGCTGGTTCAACTGCTGGTCCAAGCAGTGAAACCGGTGAGATGTTGTCCGTATCGGATGAGGAGTCAGTGCTGCATCAGTGTCGTCCTGGAGAGGGTCCACCTGCCGCTGTGCCAGATCCAGAAGGCAGAGGGCTACATCCGCTTGTGTACCGTGGCACGGGTCGGTTGCGATCACGCAATCCCACCGTTGGGGATGCTCAACAGCTGCTTAATCGCTTTTTAGAACAAATTCGTAGCTCTCTAGATAGCTGTGATGTTCGTACAGCAGATGTACAACGGGTGATTAGTCAGGGCCGAGCAGCCCTCCAGCGAAGTGGGCAGGATCCCCTCATCGTGGACTGTCGTTTTGGTCCCAGCACAGAGACCGCCACCAAAATGTTTCAAGCCTGTAAAGGACTAGTGCAGGACGGCAAGATTGGACCTCTGACTTGGGCAGAGTTAGTAAAACTGCGTCCTTCTGTCCCCAGGGTTCCCCCAGTGATTCAGCCTATCATTCTCAATCCATCCAACTTCCCTAGCAGTCGGGGGGAACCGGCACCCCGGCCCTGCTGTGTGCTACGACCGAGCATCCCTATTTTGGGAAACAATATTGTGGAGTTAGCTGATCTCAACCGTCACCTCTATGGCGACCCCACAGCCTATCCAAGGAGGGAGAAAAGCGGGCTAATTTACACCTGCAAAGGCGGTTTTGTCGATCTGGGTCATTCCCGCGATTGGGCCGATTGGACAGGCTTCTTAGCGTTTCGGGCACAAAGTATGCTAGCCGCTGGGGGAACCCTCTCCCTCAGCCCAGAAGCCACCGGGTCAAGTCGCACGGTGCAATTTATTGCCCAGGGAACTGCCCCCAGCGATCAAGTATGCATTTTGCTGGCTCAACGTATTGCCTATGAAATGTCCATCTGGCACGAAATCATTACCTGGTTCCCTGCTTCTCACCAGCGATATTCAGCTTTTTCACCCGAAGATAACTACTCCAACCTGTTGGGTACCTATATGGGAGCGGATGCCCTACGCAACTCCAAACCCTTTGAAGATGCAGTTGTAGATGCCATTCAAGATTGGCTGACACGGCTGAAGGCGCAGTCCAGTGTAGAAACGAGGCAAGTCTTTACAGCAGTTCAGGGACGCTGGTGGCAGAATACATTGAATCCCATAGCGGATGATGCAATTTTGCGGCGACACTTCGATGCTCTGGGTACGGTGACTCCTTGGCTGGTTCCTAGTTTTTCCCCCTGCCGTGGCGAGACCGCATTTCCTTTGGCTGTTCCTGCAACGGGTCCTGGGGGTGAAGTGCTCAGCAGTTTGTACCGTTTGGAACTAGGGGTAACCAGTGCTTTGCCAACGGCAGCCTTGGCTGTAACAGCTAGGGGCAGGACGGGCGGACCCATCACACCCAATGATTTTGGTAGTCTGATTGCGTTTATTCGGGCGGATGCAAAATCTCCATCCAACTTTGGTCCTCACGCCGATCAGCCCTAGTTTTGCAGCCGTTTGCGGAGGTATCAGTAGCTATGGCAATACTAGCTGTCGAGACTCTTTGGCCTTGTCTGGCAGAACTGAAATCAATCTTGATTTCTGATTTTGAGGGCGATTCTGGCTTTGGAAGAATGCCTCCCTCATACCGCCCATTCTGCCTACCATTTTCATCAATCTGTTGAGTTAGCTCAACAAAACTTTCTTGAGTAACAAGGTTGTGGTTTATTAGGGTATGCAGAAGAGCAAGGCAAACCGATTTAAGCTCGGTATTCTCATGTTCTAGTTTTCTAAACCGTACTTCCAAGTCATTTAATCTTGTCAGTAACGAGCTTCTGAGATAACGAATCTCATCTTCATGCTTAAGTAAATCTCGTCGCTGTCTATGATCTGAATCGCATATGTAGTCAAACCAACTCATAAACTTCCTCTAGAGATTTCAAATGATCAACATTTTAGCGATTGCAAGCTATGACAACGGATAAAGCAGTTAGAACAATCTGGTAGGACAATCTGAGCTGACTGAACGGATGAACCTGCAAATGAAAGCTGGAGTCTGTAAAGTAATTTGTGTCAGAGGTTAAATCCTAAAAGGAAGTCGATTACTGGAACTTGATTCCCAGGAGACAACCATGACCATTCAACCTGAACTACTCGATGAACTGCTCAAAGCCTACACAACACCTGAAGACCTTGTAAGTGAGAGCGGGTTGCTCAAACCACTGACCCAAGCTCTGGTGGAACACTGTTTGGAAACAGAAATGGAGGGTCATCTGGACAATTTTAAAGGTCCTTCCCATTCCGTTGGCTTTCGATAGTGGCAGCCACCAGCGCTAGCGCCACTAGCGGAGCTGTAACTGACCGCAAAATTCGCGCCCCCAAGGATACTGGCTGATAGCCTGCCGCGACTGCCTGCTGGAGTTCCTCCTCAGTCCAGCCGCCTTCGGGTCCTATCGCCACAATTAGCGAGGATGCCGTCTCCAGAGCAGTTCGGTCGCTGAGCAGGCAGGTCAGCAATGGGGGTGGAGTGCCGCGAGCTTCGCAAAAATAGCAGCGAGACTCGTGACTATTCCAGGTTTGTAAGGCATCCTGCCACGACTGTGGCTCCAGAATTTCGGGGATGAACTGCCGTTCGGATTGTTCTGCCGCTTCTTGAGCAATCCGCCGCCAGCGATCGAGTTTTTGGGGGCTGGGCTGCAGTAGCGTCCGTTGGCTGAGGATCGGCTGAATTGCGGTGACGCCAATTTCTGTCGCTTGCCGTACCACATCATCCATACCGGTTTTGGGCAGCGCCATCAGCAGTGTCAGGGCAATCGGCAATTCGGTTTGCAGATCAACGGCGTGCAGCAGCTCGGCAGTGGCGGGGTTGGACTGCAAGGTTGCCAGCCATGCTTGCCCCTGACCATTCATAGCGATAAATTGCTCACCTTCTCGGAGCCGCAGTACTCGCCCTAGGTAGTGCCGCTGCGACTCGGTGAGTTGAATCTGGCTGCCCGAGCGCTGGCCATCTAGGATCGTCAGACGTTGAAGTTGAGGCATAAGAAAATCTCATTAACACCATTGCCAAGATTTTGCAAGAAATATTGCGGCTTTGTAACATTAATGTTATGTTTGTTTACATAAAGTTACAAAGGGCTGCAAAAGGAAGCGCAGAACCGAACGTCTAGATCGCACCCGTCCTGAATGATTCACTTAGGACCTCCCCCGCTTCCGACTGAACCCTCTGATGGCTGAGACACATTTTTTCCCGAATTTTCGAGTAAGGGTTTCAAGGAGAATGACCATGTTTGCACCAATCGTTGTTTTGGTTCGTCGGTGGATGGGTGAGCCTGAGTTTATCCGTCTGCGAGGGAAAGCGATCGCTCTGCATGCTCAGGTAATCACGAATTTCTGTGAGCGCTTCGGTATCGATCGTACGCAGCGGCAAAACTGGATTCGCCTTGCCCGCGACAATGGCAAGAAATTAGGGCTACTGGCATAGGAGGTGCAGTGTAGGCAAGGTTGTCTGAACTAAACATGATTCTTCCTGGTTCAGCGGCTGCCCAAGGCTGGAGACGCAACGGATTTTACGACGTGGAGCCGTTCATTAGCTTATTGTTCATTGGCTTATTTCTGTTGAAGTAGGAGGTTACGACTATGACTTTGACGTTTGTGATTTTGCTGTTTGTGATTGGCTGGGTCGCTGCCGCCGCTATTGGCACCCAAGCTTATTTTCTGGGCGAGCAGTCCAAGCCGATCCATGAGCGCAACTGGCGTTCGCGATCCTTCGAGAAGCTGGCAACATCTGTGACCGGCCGCGAGATCAATTACGACCGCCGTGTTCCCGGCTTCGAGACCGATGCCTATGGCAGCAGCCTGTTGCCCGATGCCTAGAGTGAGGGTTCGGTGCTGCCCGAAGGAGGACTGTGTTACTTCCTTAAGGTTGAGTAGCTAGAGTGCAATAGATTTGTGAAGATCCACGAATTTATATCGGAGAGATTCGGTAGAGAGCTTGGTTAAAGAGCTTGGTTATGTAGAGAGACGAGCGCAACGGATTCCTCTAGTTTTTGCCTCCGGGGTAACCTGGGGGCATTTTTGTAGCAGTTAGACCAATGCTGTTAGACCAAGGGCAAAAGAATCTCAAACTCTGTGCCGCTGGCAGAGGGGTCACCCATCGGGGTCTCTGCGGCTGTCCACGAGCGGAATCGAAACTGACCGCCGTGCTTAGCGGTGACAATTTGATAGCTAACGGCTAAACTCGTCTCCTTCGATGCCCGCTTTTCCACCGAAAACGAATCGAGGATTTGCTGCTGCTTCTCGGGTGGAATGCCCGGACCATTATCGGCAATACGCACCGAGACCCAACGCGAGGCAGCGCTCACCGAATGGCTGATGGGCTGAGTCGCCAAACGGCTCACCGAATTCGTGTCGGGATTCAGAGCTGGATCAAACCGCACAGGAGCGGGGCGAACCTGGGTGGTGATCGTAATCTGCGGTTTTAGAGCATCGGGCTGCCACGATCCCTCACGGGATGAGGGCTGCAGCGAGCGAGTAATCTCTTGCCGTACTGTTTGATTCAGTAGAGCATCGATGGCATTTGTCAGGATGTTCATAAACACCTGGTTGAGCTGCCCAGCGTAGCAGGTGATTGGCGGTAGATGACCATAATGGCGAACCACCTGAATATCGCCGGTTAAGCGACTTTTCAGCAGCAGCAAAATGCTGTCGAGGCACTCATGCAGGTCTGCGGGTTTGGGATAGACATCATCGATGTGGCAGAAGTTCTGCAAGCTGGTAACGAGTCGCTTTAGTCGTTCTGCCCCAGCGCGAATGCTGGCAATCGTTTGTGGCAAATCCTGGCGCAGGTAGTCCAGCTCGATTTCGGTTTGCAGCGCGGCAATCTCGGTGGGTGGAGTGGGCAGATGGGTTTCGTAGGCTGCGAGGAGCTGCATCACCTGCTGCGTGTAGGTCGATAGATGCGTCAGGTTGCCCCAGATAAACCCAACTGGGTCAAGAATCTCATGGGCAACGCCGTCTACTAATCGCCCTAGGCTGGCCATCTTTTCCGCTTGAATCATTTGCACCTGCATGCGCTCATAGCGGACCTGGGTTTCAATGCCGCGAATTTGCCAGTAGGCAATGTTGAGTTCATGGGCATCGAGGAGGTGGTAACGCTGCATTGCACCCTGAAGCTGTACCACAATCGGTTCACCGCGTTGCTCGGGCATCCGCCGCAGGGCGAGCTGGGCAGCTACCAAAATGGAAGTGGAATCGGACAAAAGCAGTGGCGGCGTGCGGGCATAGCTATGAAGCACCGCAATCGAATGGGATAAAAACAGATCGACTCCCTGCGGCCGCAGCAAAAACTCCAGCAACCGCTGCCGCGAAATCATGCCGAGCAACCGCCCGCGCTCTTGCAGAATGACGCCGGGAAGTTGGGGATACTGCTCAAACCGCTGGGCAACGGCTAGCCCTATGTGATGGGAGGTAACTGCAAAGTCATAGAGCGGCAAATCCGCCAGAATCGAATCTGCCTCCAATTCTTCCTTGCCTTCAGAGCGGCGTGGATGAGGCAGTTTTGAACGAGGGCGATCCGAAGCAGGCATGAGCAATCGACTCCTAACGATAGAACAACAGGGACTCTCTCCCTAGAGTGCCCAGCCCGATTTCGCCACTGCACGTTCTGCGATACCGTTAAACGGCTGCTGCCAAATCTCCGTAGTCACCATGATGCATTGTCTACGGGAAATGGGAACTCTATAGCTCGCGAGCTGCGGTTTTGTTGCTTAGCTATTGGTTGTGGCTACCATCCGACTCCGGCTGAAAGTCTGACCAATTCCTAATCGCTACTAAATGCTCACCACCGGTTGTTTTAGTGATCACCCGTGATGCAGCGCTATTTAGCAGCCATTGTATCCGTGGCTCTGCTGTGTCGCTTCTCGTTGCCCTCGGTTCCTGCGGTGTTGCCGCTGTTCATTGTCTCTCGCACTGAATGCCTCTGCCATGCCTGCCATTTACAATGTTGATTCTTTTGCGCTGCTGAAGACTGCCCTAAATTCAGCCCAAAACGGTGACATCATCAATTTCACCATCAGCGAGATTGCTCTAGAAGAGGAGTTACCTGCCATTAATAAAGACCTGACCTTTGTCAGTGCTGGCGGTAACACGACGATCAGCGGCAGCAACACGTTTCGCCTGTTCACGGTCAACAGCGGTAACGTCACCTTCTCGAACATGACGTTTGCTCGCGGCAGAGCCAGAGGACTGGATGGTGCCAACAGCGACACGACGACCGGCGGTGCAGGCACGGCAGGGTTAGGGGGGGCCTTGCTGATCAACGGTGGCTCAGTCACGCTGATCAACACTAATTTTCAGAACAACAGCGCAATCGGGGGCAACGGCGGCCGCAGCCGAGACTTGATCGGCGGCAATGGTGGTGATGCTCAGGGGGGCGCTATTTTCGTGAACGGCGGCTCGCTGCGGATTGCCAATTCCTCGTTTGTAGACAACGTGGCCAGAGCCGGAGCAGGCGGCACGGGTGCAAGAGGCAGTGGACAGTCAGGGCGCAGCCAAGGAGGTGCCATCTTCGTCGCAGCGGGCGGTACAGTGCTCGCCGAAGGCAATCCACGCTTTGAGCAAAACAGCGCCCTGGAGGGCAACAATACCTTTGGATCTGGTACCTACCGGGTTGTGGATCCTCCCAGTGTCACCTCGATTAATCGAGCCAACCCCGACCCAACGGCTCAGTCTAGCCTCGACTTTAGCGTGCGCTTTAGCCAAGATGTCACTGGAGTCGATGCCAGTGATTTTGTGCTAGTCGCCTCACCAGGCATTACGGGGGCAGGCATTATTTCGGTGACCGCGACGAGCGCCAGCACCTACACGGTTCGGGTGAATACGGGTAATGGCAATGGCACGCTGCGCCTTGACCTGCGAGACGATGACTCGATTCTGAATGCAGGTACAGTACCGTTACGGGGCACGGGCAGAAACAACGGCAACTTCACCGGGCAAACCTACACGATTGATAGAACTCCGCCCAGTGTCTCCATCATCCGCAAGAATGACGTTGCAGCGCTGACGGCCGCCAACGTCGTGGCCTACACCCTCCGCTTCAGTGAGCCGGTCAACGGGGTAGATATCACCGATTTTGAAGTCATCGCTGATGGCATTACCGATGCCCAAGTGGTTTCCGTGACGCCGGGCAATCCTAATCCTGACCTCAACACCACGTTTGATGTCCTGGTGAATACGGGAACGGCAAACGGCACGCTGGCTCTGAAGCTGCGAGACAACGACTCGATCACCACGCGGGTGCGGGCAGTGCCTTTAGGGGGTCCAGGACTCAACAACGGTGAGGTGACGGCTCCGGCTTACATCATCGACAAAACCCCGCCGCGAGTGGCAGCCATCACGCCGATCGGCAATAGCCCTACGGGAGCCAGTACAGTCAGCTTCACCGTCACGTTTGATCAAAACGTTAGCGGCGTGGGCAGTGATGACTTTGCCCCAGCGGTCACGGGTGGACTAGCCGGAGCCAGCGTTACCTCGGTGACGGCAATTGATGCTCGCACCTACACGGTGACGCTGAATACGGGTCGGGGGGACGGCGGTTTGGGGCTGAACCTGGTGGATAACGACAGCATCCGCAATGGGTTGGGTGTTCCCTTGGGTGGAGCGGGCAGCGGCAACGGCAATTTTACGGGACCCGGCGTAGCCATTATCAAGAGTGCGCCTTTGGTGGCAGCCATCAATCGGGTGAACTCGAACCCAACCGCAGCGGGCACGGTCAACTTTGCCGTGGCGTTCAATCAGGACGTCACAGGTGTAGATGCCCTCGATTTTGCCCTTGCTCCTGTGGGAATTACGGGTGCCAGCATTGTCGCAGTAACTGGCAGTGGCAGAAACTATAACGTTCTAGTCAACACCGGCAGCGGCAATGGCACCCTGGGATTGAACGTTGTTGATAACGACAGCATTCGCAATAATGTCAATGCCCCATTGGGCGGCGGAGGTCCCGGCAACGGCAACTTCACTGGGCAAACCTACACGATCAACAAGGTGCCGCCGCGGGTCACGGCGATTAACCGTTTAGAGTCCAGCCCGAGTAATGCCGCCACTGTGAACTTTACCGTCAGCTTCAGTGAGGCTGTTGCCCAGGTAGACCTGTCGGATTTTGCCCTGGTGACGCAGGGAATAACCGGCGCCAGCATCACAGCTGTGACTCGCGTTAACGATGGCTTCTATTCGGTAGCGGTAAACACCGGCAGCGGCGACGGCACCATCGGGCTGAACCTGATCGACAATGACTCAATCCAAAACGGGCTGGGTTTGACCCTAGGCGGCAGCGGCGGCGGCAATGGCAACTTTGTGGGCGAGGTCTATACCATCGACCGGACAGCTCCCACAGGCACTATTCTTGATATTGCTCCCAATCCCCGACGGGATAAGGTCGATGCGATTACCCTGCGGTTTAACGAAGCCGTGCGCGGACTGGACCTGTCCGATCTGCGACTCTTCCGCAATGGCAGTCCGATTGCCCTCTCCCGCGCCACTCTGACTAGCGCCGACGGCATCACCTGGACCCTAAGCAACCTGAGAAAACTCACAAACGAGCGGGGCGACTATGCCCTCACACTGCCGGCGGGTGGCAGTGGCATCACTGATGCGGCAGGCAATCCGCTGCCAACCAACCTCAGCAAACGCTGGACGAACTTGGTGAGTGTGGAAGTCTGTGATCCGGGCATTGTGCGGCGTGGCACAGCAGGCAATGATCAGCTGCAGGGCACTGAAGACAGCGACCTGTTAGTGGGTTTAGCTGGCGATGATACCTTGATCGGCTTGGACTGTCGCGATCGTCTAGAAGGCGGCAAAGGCAACGATACGCTGATTGGCGGTGCCGGTAACGATATCCTGGTAGGCGGTGCTGGCAACGATATCCTCGTGGGCGGCAGTGGCTCTGATCTGCTGGTGGGTGGTGCAGGAGCCGATCGCTTTATTTTAGACGATTCCCCTGTAGCAGACCCCGATCGCCTTCAGGGATTCAACGCCGCGCAGGGTGACCGCTTCCAGCTTGACCTAGATGGCAATATCAATTCGCGGGAGCGCCCTCGGGGCCTGTTTGGAGCTGGTCGAGTCCGGGGACAATCACTAGAGCAGGCGGCTCGTTCGGCCTATCGCGATAAGAATCGGGCTAGTGCTGGTGCCCAGGCCCTCCGGCAGAATGAAGCCGTATTCTTTAACTGGCGAGGCAGTACCTATCTTGCTGTTAACCTGGGCAGTGCCGCCTTTGGAGCAGAGCAAGACTTGATTGTGAATGTAGCCGGTATGCGGTTTCAACCTGGTGAGGCAACGGCTGGCCGGTTCAATGTGGCTCGTTATTTTAGCTGAGGGTAGCATCGCCTTGAGCCAGCAAACGCTGCAATGCCATCCAACAAACTATCCCCGATCCGCCTTCAGCCGTTGAGCAACGCTGAGGGGCTGCTGCAACAAGCTTGCTGCGACAATCTGGACAATCTGCCTGGCAGAGCTGCCTCAGGCAAATCCCTCGTTTCGCCTTGAGTCAATCAAACTACATAGACTCAGTATTAGGTTTTACTGGAATATTCGGTGTCTAGAGACTTGTTCATTAGTGCTTTATATAGCTAACCAGTTAAGTAAAGCTTTTGCATTTATAGAAATAAAATTATTAACTCGGCACAGTTCGCTGCGGTTTCTGTGTAGATTTGATGTGATCTAAGTTCATTTAATCCTTAAGGAAGTGGTGTTTCTCCTAGAGAGAAGCGATGGTGAAAAAAAGGTGCATCGATACAGCACGACGGTCCATTCTACTATTGACTATCGTCCCCATTAGTGATTAGTAAATTTGCTTTGCCGCAGAGAGTTGTCGCTCGTTGAGGGCAACTGGCAAAGCAGACTTGGCTTGGCAAATGCCTTGAGAATGCTTCAAACAGCAACTATTTTGGGCACAGCGCTAGGTTGACCATTCCCAATTGAGTTCAGGGTTCGTCATACGTAGAGGATTTTACGGAATTGGGATTCCGTCAATTGAATCTGCAAAAAGGTTGTGCTGCAACGGTTCTGCACGGTCAAATTGCAGAGTTTTGAGGAGGGGTGATATGCATACGTAAGATTAAGATTGTGGTTTAAATTGCGGAAGTAGATTAAATTTTCAGTAAAGTTTGAGTGAGGCTTAAACTAGCAACCTCCGTAGTTTCGCGAGACTGAAAGTAACTCCCGCAAAGTTTGTGTTTAATTTAACCTAAGTCGGGTTTTCAGCATCCGGGGATACACTGTAGTATAGTCAGTACCCAATGAATCTACAGCACAGAGCGCCACCCTGGAAATACTTAGGTTACTTGATTTTGAAGGACTTTATCTAGAGGCATCTAGCCATGACTTCTTGCCCACTAACCACCCTGGTCGTCATCGATCCTGCGGTTATCGATTACCAAAGCTTAGTTCACGGTGTTGCTCCCGACGCCGAAGTGGTTGTCCTAGATCTCCATCAAGACGGAATTGGGCAGATTACCCAGGTATTAGCCAACCGAACAGGGATTGCCAGTCTACATATCGTCTCCCATGGTCAACCCGGAATCCTGCACCTCGGCTCCACGCAGCTCCAGTGGCAAACCTTGAGCCATTATGCTCACCAGATTCGCCAATGGGCTACTGGGCTGGCTGAGCATGCCAGTATTCTCCTCTATGGGTGCGAAGTGGCTGCCACCCAACTAGGACAACAGTTCGTCCGCCAGTTGAGCCGCTTGACGGGTGCTGCTGTAGCAGCTTCTACGAACCGCACGGGTCATGCCTCCCTGGGTGGCGACTGGACACTGGAATTTGCCACTGGGCCGGTGCAGACCAGCCTAGCTTTCTCGCCGCAGACGTTAGCCGCTTACCCCTTCGCGCTAGCATTTCTCGATGAAACCTTTCGCTTTAGCGATGTAGCTGACAAGCGCTGGCGATTTGGTGTTGGCGAGACAGGCAGACCCACCCCCCGCGATAACCCGTTTCTGACAGCTCGGGGCACAGCTGCCGCTCCAGCAGGGGGGTTGCCAGGTAGCCCAACGGGGGCACTCGATCCAGAAGGCGAGGGTACCCTACGACTGACCAACGCCCTAAACGACCAGGCTACGTTTGTCCTCTACGACAATCCCATCCCATTTAATGCCGGTCTAACCATTACCTTTGAGCTGTATGCCTATGGCAGCACCAGCATAGATGCCCAAGGTTCGGGCGCGGACGGTGTCAGCTTCTTTCTGATTGATGGTACAGCCTCACCCGATGCGGCTGGTGCTTTCGGAGGCTCATTGGGATATGCCCAAAAATTCAATCCGAATCTGGGTATTAATGTCCCTGGCATTGTGGGAGGCTATCTCGGCATCGGGTTCGATGAATTCGGCAACTTCTCTAGCCCTGCTGATGAACCGGGTGGACCGGTGGTGCGGGTTGGTGGTCCTGGGCGTACTCCCGATTCGATTTCAGTACGCTCAACGGCGAATACCCAATACACGTATGTGACGGGTACTCCTACTCTGCCCTTTGGCATCGATAATCCAACCGCAACGACTCGGGTTCCTGCTAAACGGACGGTTGTCATCGATCTGACTCCAGACGAACGGCTGAGCGTCCGCATCGACGCCAATAACGACGGCGACTTTATCGATCCAGGGGAATCTCCCCCAGAACTGCAGAATATCGACGTCGGTTCCATCAACGGCATCGCCCGTCCTGATACGTTCAAATTTGGTTTTGCGGCCGGCACTGGGGATTTCAACAACATCCATGAGGTGCGCAACCTCGTCGTGGATATTCTGAATCAGCCTCCTGAGGCCCAAGACTTTGGAGCATCGCTGCCCATCCTATCCAGCATTAACCTCACTGGGTTTGCAGCGATTGACCCTGAAAATGATCCGATTCAGTTATTCACGATTACTACCTTGCCTCCTGCCGAACAGGGCACGCTCTTTTTGGGTGATCCGGCGGCGGGCGGAGTGCCCATCGTGGTTGGGCAAGCAATTCCTGCCGAAGAGATAGGGCAAGTCTTTTTCCAGTCTACGGCTAGCTTCACAGGGGCAACTTTCACCTATACGGCTACCGACAACCTAGGGCTAGTTGACGGCTCTCCGGCCACCGTCACTCTGGGTCTAATCCCAACTCCCCCGCCGCCCGGAGGAGGGGATGACGACGGTCCGGGAGTTCCGGGGTTGCCCGATGGACCGGGCGATGGTGGTGTTGTTGCCCCGGGCGGATGTTTGCCAGGCATCACGCGCCGCGCCCGCACTGACCGCGATACCCGGCTGATTGGCACCAGAAATATCGATCGGCTGACCGGACGAGGCGGCAACGATACGATTCAGGGTCGAGATTGTCCCGATCGACTCGATGGTGGTAGAGGTAACGACCGGATCGCTGGTGGTGCTGCTCGTGACCGGATTCGGGGTCAGCAAGGAAACGATGCTGGGCGCGGCAATGCGGGCGATGATGTGATCGACCTGGGATTAGGGAACGACCGAGGCTTCGGGGGCCGAGGCAACGATCGCATCTTTGGGCGGCGCGGCAACGATCGCATCAACGGCAAGGGCGGCGACGATGAGCTGATCGGTGGCCGGGGTCGCGATCGAATTGTGGGTGCAAGCAACAACGACATTTTAGATGGTCAGCAGGGCAATGATGAACTCAGGGGCGGTCGCGGTCGAGACTTCATCAATGGCGGTTTAGGAAATGACCGCAATCGGGGTGGCCGCGGTCCCGATATCATCTATGCCCGCCGCGGTAGGGATGTGCTGTGGGGCGGTCCGGCGCGGGATGGCCTCCATGGCGGTAAAGGTAACGACCGGATTGCTGGCAACACCCAGCGCGATAACATCTTTGGTGGCTTCGGGGATGATGTGATCATTGGCGGCGGCGGTGCAGATTCCATCCGGACCGGGCGCGGGCGCGATCGCATCGTTTATAGGAACCCTGATCATGGAGTGGATCGCATCCGCGACTTCAACCCGCTCCGCGACCGCATTGACCTGCGCCGCATCTTCCGCCGACCAGAATACACCAGCAGCGACCGCTTTGCTAGCTATGTGCGCATTGGTACCGGCAGCGATGGCGCGATCCTGCGAGTAGACGGCAACGGCGATGCCAGCGGCGGTTTCCTGCGTCTTGCCATTCTGGAAGGGGTGGCAGCTAATGCCTTGAACCGGACCAATATCTTGACCTAGAAATTTGACCTAGGAATTGGACCTAGGAATTCAACGCATCCGGTTCTCGAGGAATCAGAAGGCAAGACGATTAGAGACAATTAGGGGATAAGGGTGTGGCTGCGCTGAACAAGCCGCTGACCTTTATCCCTTTTTTTGTATCCCTTTCTTTGCGGGGGTAATTGCGGAGTACTATAGTCTGTCGAAATTCTGTCGAATTCTGTTGAGCGTTCGGTTAAGCAAATTCAGTTAAGCAGATCAGATGATGCAGATCAAAGTAGGGCTTGGAAGTCTGAGTTTGGTAGTGTTGTGGAGTTCGGTAACGCTGGCGATTCCCGCAACAGAGCAAAGCACACTGCCAATTGAGCAACAGGTTACTGAGGTTGTGCGTCGGTTGGAAGGCACGCTGATTCTGCTGCCTGCTGAAGCCACTACAGCATCTGAGTCGCAACCCACCGTCCAGATGACAAGCTGCATAGTTCATATGCAGCCAGCAACCGCGTTTAGCGTACCAGGGGCTGTGTTTCTCTATCAGGAGCAATCCGCTGACAACCAACCCTACCGCCAGCGCTTTCTCCGCATTGCCCCCACATCCGACGGCAACGCCGTTGAGTCCCTGTCGTTTCGGCCCCATCATCCAGAGTCGTGGGTAGGGTTATGCCAACAGCCTGCCATGGCTCGTGTAGTAGCAGCAAGCGATGTAGAGGATTCCCATTGCCGAGTCGTGCTGCGGCAGATTGCCGAAAATTATGTCGGCGGCACTCCACCAGAGGGCTGTCCCAGTCGCTACCGAGGAGCTGTTCGGGTGACCAATCACATTATCCTGTCTCCGACCGGCATGACCACGTTTGATCAGGGGTTTGATACTGAGGGCAACTTGGTGTGGGGGTCTCAAGGTGAGCCTTATCAATTCCAGCGAATCGATGCTGCTCCCTAGGCAGTTTGAGTCCAGTTCAGTTGCAAACCGTAGCGCTTTACATCTCGACCAAGGCATATAGTGTTTTAAGCGAAGCGTTTCACTGCTATGCAGTGCGTTTTATCCCAAGTGTTGCTATTAGTTTGACTCACTTCATTTGCTCAACTTCGAGGCAGAAGTGGATAAAGGAGTAAAAGTATAATCTCAATACTCTTCAATTACTCATTAAGCTATTTATTCGTTAAACCGACTCAGATTGCGATCAAACCTGTTTGAGATCCCTGCTCCATAGGGAACAGGTACGGATGAAATATGAATGAAATAGAGAGTATCGGTGTTGGGTTTGAAGATCTGTGCAAGGGAGCAACCCACGCCGGGAGAGGTTCTATGGTGCCTATGGGTAGTGCTCTATATTAGCCCGCCGTGCACTCGCGGGTGGGAGAACGACGCAGCGAAGCGCTGAATCACCCAAAATTCTGCACAGCCTCCGGCTCGGGTGTACCACGCTGCCACAGGTCTTCAAAGGCAATTTGCAGCATCGAGGCTAATCCTGCATGGGTGATCGAAAGAGCCGTAAAGCTGGGGGTGCCGCTGAGGGGATCTTGCAGCGACAGCAGGGTAGCCCGCTGATCAAACAACTGCATTTTGAAGGGAACCTCCGGCACAAAGCGCACCTGCTGCCCCCATGCCCGACACTGCTGAATAAATTCGCGGCTGTCGGGTTCCTGCCAAATTGCGGACTCATAGATTGTCCGGTAGGAGATGCCGCGAGTTAGCGGATCCTGGGCGAGCTGGAGTCCTTCTTCGTAGCTGAGCAGCGAGGGATGGCTGAAAAACACGCAGATGCTTTGCTGAGCCGCCTGAGACAGGGCCGCGCCGCGCTCGACTATTCGCCG
The DNA here is from genome assembly GCA_015272325.1 of Synechococcales cyanobacterium C42_A2020_086. Lineage (GTDB taxonomy): Bacteria > Cyanobacteriota > Cyanobacteriia > Elainellales > Elainellaceae > JACYLU01. Next base: position 178,967 of record JACYLU010000001.1, read on the forward strand.
GGGTTCCGAGAGCACTTCAATGTAGGCCAGGGGATCCTGGGTGCGATGGCCGGACTGATAAAGCGGCAGCAGGGTGGTGACCAAATCCTGAGCCTGCTGCTGTTGTCGCGCTAGCTCGGCCTCATACTGGCGCTGCTTTTCCTGAACGAGCGTCGGCAACGCCTGCGCTGGATCAACGGCTTGAAACAAGCGCTGTCGCCCCGAGTGGCGCTCCACACACAGCCCGCGAGCACAAAGCGAACTCAACACATCATAGATGCGCTGCCGCGGCACCTGGGCCCGAGTCGCCACCTGAGAGGGCGTGAAATCCTGGCGTTCCAAGAGAGCGAGGTACACCGCCGCCTCGTAGCGGGTCAGTCCCAGATGGGTGAGCGATTCGAGCTGTTGCAACTCCGACATATTTCTACAGGTTTTATGACACCACTCAGCAGTGGTGCTATTTTAAAGGTCACGCCTCCAATTCTACAAGGCATCCCCCGAACCTCAGGAGAATCCGTCCATGAATCCGCGTCTGAATCCAGCGCTGAATCCAGTTTTAGCACCAACCTCTCAGCCTGTAGAGCCGCTCAGCCCCAGCCTGTTTCTGCCCTATGCCTACCTCCAGGGGCAATTCCTGCCCTTTCAGCAGGCGCAGATCTCGATTGCCACCCATGCACTGCACTACGGCACGGCGGTATTTGGCGGCATTCGCGGCTTGCCCTCGCCCGCAGACCCGCAGACGCTGCTGCTGTTTCGCCTCGCTGCCCACTGTCGCCGCCTCAGCCAGAGCGCCAAGTATCTCGGCTATGCCGTTGCGCCCGAAGAATTGCAGTCGCGGTTACTGGAATTCGTGCGGCTGAATCGTCCCCGCGTTCCTTTCTATTTGCGCCCGTTAATCTACACCTCCGGCTTGGGAATTGCGCCACGACTCCACCAAGTCGAAAAAGATCTGCTGATCTACGGGCTGCCGATGGGCGAATTTCTGTCCAGCAGCGGCGTCCGCTGTCGGTTTAGCTCCTGGTATCGCCAGGAAGATCGCAGTTTGCCGTTGCGGGGAAAAGCCAGCGCTGCCTACATTGCCTCCGCCCTCGCCAAATCGGAAGCGGTCACCTCCGGATTCGACGAAGCGATCTTAATGAACACCCAGGGCAAAGTCAGCGAAGCCTCAGCCATGAATCTGTTTCTGGTGCGCAATGGTTGCCTGATCACGCCGGGAGTTGATCAAGACATTCTGGAAGGCATTACCCGCGACAGTTTGCTGACGCTAGCCCGCGATGTCGGGATGCCGGTGCAAGAACGCCCGGTGGATAAATCCGAGCTGCTGATTGCCGACGAAGTCTTTCTCTGCGGCACGGCAGCTCAGCTGACGCCCGTCACCCAAATCGAAACCTACATGTTGCCCAGCCATCGCCCGATCACAGCGCTGCTATCTACCCAGCTCAAGGCGGCCTTCGAAGGGCGTACCGACCGCTACCGCGATTGGATCACGACGGTGTCGCTGGATTAGCGAGGAGCAGCAACTATGACTGACTGGTTTTCCACCGGTTCCGCAGATTATGCTGCCGTTCGACCGCGCTACCCTCGCCGCCTTTACGACACGTTGGCATCGTACCTGTCTCAACGGCAGCGCGTCTGGGACTGTGGCTGCGGCAACGGGCAGGCGGCCGTAGACTTGGTGGACTATTTTGCGGAGGTGCAGGCCACCGACGTCAGCGCTGAGCAGATTCGCCATGCAATTCCGGCAGATCGAGTCAGCTATTCGGTGCAGCCGGCAGAAGCCACGACTTTCCCTGATGCCTATTTTGATGCCGTCACCGTAGCACAGGCGCTGCATTGGTTTGATCGGGAGCGGTTTTGGGCAGAAGTGGAGCGGGTATTACGACCGGGAGGCGTTTTTGCGGCCTGGGGCTACGACTGGTTTGCAATTGCGCCGGCGATCGATGCGGTGGTGCAGCGGCAGATCAGCGAGGTTTTGGCTCCGTATTGGTCGCCTCGGCTGAAGCTGATGTGGGACGGCTACCGGGATGCCGGCTTGCCCTTTGCGCCATTGCCAGGTCCCGAGCTGCAAATGACCGTAGACTGGACCCTGCCCGAGCTGCTCGCCTACCTCCAAACTTGGTCAGCAACGAAACGCTGTCTTCAGGAGCAGGGCAGTGCCTGGCTGCACACCGCGAGTCGGGAACTCGTTGAAGCCTGGGGAGCACCCGATCAGCCGCGAACGGTGACGATGAAGATCCATTGGATCGCCGGGCAAAAAGGGAATCCTAAATGAGGAGGACTTCCAGCTACACCCTATAACCCTATAATTGGGTGGATTGCTAGATTTCGTCCTGATTCAGCCGTTTTTGCCCTTTGCAGCGCCATGCTGGACCAACTTGCCGCCGCCTTCGCCCGCCACGACTACCCAACGGCCGCCGCCCTGCTCAACCAATTGCAGCAGCAGTCGCCGGATAGCCCCTGGATCAAGCTGTATGGGGCCCGTCTCCGAGAAGCCACAGGCAAGCTAAGCGCTGCAGAGGAATTGTACCGCCAGGTGTTGCAGGAAACCAGCCATCCTAAGGTGATGACTCAGGCCCGGCAAGGACTACAGCGCGTCGCCGCCCAACGGGAGGCAGAACGGCAGCAGGTCATCGCCTCTGCCACTGCCGATGCGGATCAGTCGGGTTTGGGATGCTTGGTTCTAGAAGCGGTGCCTTCGGAGCAGCGGCAGACAGCAGCGCAGCACTTCGCTCGGATTATGCACCTCGATGCCTACACGGCGCGGCTGCTGTTACCCAATCGCGGCTGGCGGCTGTATCGGGTCGGCGCGGTGGGGGAGCTGCAATTCTATGGGCAGGCCCTGCAGCAGGCGGGCATTCCGGCCTTCTGGAGTTCCCTGGCAGCTTTGCAGGCGATCCGCGTGTTTCGCGTCTGCTACCTAGAAGCGGTGTCGCCCCAGGTGACGGTGATCTGCCAGAACGAGTCTGGGCAACTCGGCTCGCTCACTTTTGCCTGGTCGGAAATCAGCCGCCGCGTCGAAGGCCGGCTTCCCGTATTTGAAGACGTGGTGGATGTGGATTCACGGCACCAGTTGATGCGCAAAGAGCAAACCCAAGATTACGCTCAGGTGCTCGATCTGCATCTGCCGCAGCGACGCTGTATCCTCCGCTTGGGCGACTGGAGCTACCAATTTCAGCAGGGCGTGATTTTTGATGCCGGTCAAGACGGAGATCTGCCGCTCCATCACTCCAGCAACCGCATCCGCTGGAATCAGCTCCTAGGGTTTCTAGACGACTGCTTAGCGGAAGTACCCGTTTGGGCTGAGTTTCCGCCCTTTGCCGAGACCGCGTTTGACCATCTGGCGGGACTTAAGACTCTGGATTCGCACATCGATCTGTTTCGCAAAGCGCCCAGCGATTGGGATCCAGCCTTTCAGCTTTATAGCGGGCTGGTGTTCGATCAGTTTTTGCAGCTCAAGGCAGCAGGTTCGTTCCAGCCGTAATGCAATTAACCCATCCAGTTACCTATCCAGGAGGCGATCGCTTCGACTCATCCGCATCAACTCACCCGTATGGACGCAAAAGGGACATAGTTAGCTATGCCCCTCTCAGCAGTGGTTGGTATGTTTTGTGACAAGCGCTACTTGCGCGGTTTAACGTCTTTCGCCATGGTGCGGAACATATCTAGACTAGGACCTGGTCGCCGCCGGGGGGTGTTGCTGGGCAGCAAGAAATCCGTGGCGAAGGTTTTAGCAGGCTCGGGCTGGGGAGCCACAGGAGCCGCTTTCGGTGCCGGTGCGGCTTCAGTCGCTGGTGCGGCTGCTTCAGCAGATTTCGTCTTCTTTAATTTTTTAGCCTTGGGTTTGGCAGGCGCTTCTGTTGGTGTTTCTGTTGGTGTCGCTGCTGCCTCGGCGGCCTCTACGGGAGCCACTGCGGGGGCCTCTGATTGGGCTGGGGCTGATGCTGGAGCTTCCATCTGGATATGCTCGGGGGTTGCCGGAGCCGGTTCTGCCTGGGCAGGAGGTTGAGCACCGTTGGTTTCAGTGGGGGGGGCTTCTAGGAAATATTCAGATTTTTTGCCTAAACCGAGGAATTTAAGAACCATGCTTGCGATCGCTCCCAACGTCTTGTTATCTTTGCGAGTTGAAGGGTTGCCTCGAAACAGGAGGCAGGGGCTAGGGAAACCCTATGGATCCTATTCACCCTACAGATATGAGCGTATCATGAGATGCCCCGGTGAGCAGGGGGAATTAGAGCGAGCCAAACCCCTTCTTTTTCTTCTCTTTTTTCTTCTTCTTTTTGGTATTCGTCTGAGCTTGATAGCCGCGCCAGCCGGGGGGTGGGGTGTTGCCGTAGCCTCCCATCGCCGGTGTGCCGCCGCCGAATAAACCGCCTAGTCCGCCCATGCCAGGCATGCCCATTCCGGGTAGTTGTCCCTGTCCCATTTGCTGCATCAGGGTGCGCATTTTTTGAAAGTCCGAAACCAGCTTGCTGACATCGTTGAGGCTGTAGCCAGAGCCGCGGGCAATCCGCTTGCGACGGCTGGGGGAACCCGCCAGCAGATCGGGATTTTTGCGCTCCTCCAGCGTCATGGAGTTGATCATGGCTTCGGTGCGCTTCAGCTGCACCTCCCCTTGCTGGAGCTGCTCCTCGGAGATCTTATTGCCCATGCCGGGAATCAGCTTCATGATCCCCGCCAGCGATCCCATGTTTTTCATCAGGCGAAGCTGCTTCAGGAAGTCGGTGAAGTCGAACTTGGCGGTAAGAATTTTTTCTTGCAGCTTCTCGGCTTCGGCAATGTCTACCTCTTCCTGAGCTTTCTCTACCAAGGTGAGCACGTCGCCCATACCCAGAATCCGCTGCGCCATCCGGTCGGGGTAGAAGGGCTGCAAGGCCTCCACCTTTTCGCCGACGCCGATGAACTTGATCGGCTGCCCAGAAATTCGCCGCACCGAGAGGGCTGCCCCGCCCCGTGTGTCGCCGTCCATCTTGGTGAGAATAGCACCCGTGATCCCGATCTGCTCGTGGAAGGTGCGAGTGAGATTGGCGGCTTCTTGCCCAGTCATGGCGTCCACGACGAGCAGCACTTCGTGGGGCTGCACGGTTGCCTTGATCTGCGCCAGCTCAGCCATCATCGACTCATCGATTTGCAGCCGCCCCGCCGTGTCGATAATTACTGTGTCAATGCCGTCTGCCTGGGCTTTAGCGACCCCCTGCCGCGCAATTTCGACTGGATTAGCCTCCGTACCCATCTCGAATACCGGCACGCCGATCTGTTTCCCCAGGGTGACGAGCTGATCGATGGCAGCTGGGCGATAGACATCGGTGGCCACCAGCAGCGTACTGCGGTCCATCTTGCGCAGATGCAGCGCCAACTTCGCCGTAGCGGTGGTTTTACCCGTACCTTGCAACCCCGCCATCAGCACAATCGTGGGGGGAGTGTCTGCCTGAGCCAGCGGTACGTTGGTTTCTCCCATTACATTTACGAGTTCGTCGTAGACGATCTTGACGAACTGCTGACTGGGATTGACGCCCGAGATCACCTCCGCGCCTAGGGCCTTGGTCTGCACCTCCGCAACAAAATCTTTGACAACCTGCAGGTTGACGTCTGCCTCGAGCAGAGCACGTCGTACTTCTCGCAGGGCGTCCTGAACGTTTGCTTCGCTGATTTTGTCCTGACCTCGGAGTTTCTTCCAGGCAGATTCAAAGCGGTCGGCAAGGGCTTCAAACATAGAACTGTGGGGTGAGACTTCTTCCTATTCTAGGGGGTGAGGGATAGGGTGAGGCGTGGCGGCCAAGATTTTCCCTGGCCCGCCCCCAGCATCGCCTCTGTCGCCAACTATCGCTAATCTGTACTCAATCCTAAGTTTTTATAAACATTGATACTGCAACTGCATTCCGATGATATGTCTATAAGAAAACGATATCGGTCCTGAATTCGTTGCGGTTTGCGGTTCATTCGATAATTCAGCACATTATCCAATCTAGATCCAAGCTAGTGGGTGCAGCTCATTTCTTTCAAATGGGTTCAACGTTTCATTCTCTGTATTCTCGCAATTGGGGTTGAGTGACCCGAAATCCAGTCTGAGCCGCGGGTATCGGTCTTACGCCAGCTCCGACCGGGCAGCCGCTGCAACCATAGGGTAACCTACACAGTACACCCGCATCGAGCAACTAACGGTTAGAGCTGCAACTAGAGCTGCAACTCTCCTGGCACACCTCGATAGGGCTGAAACGACAACGATCAAACGATCAGGATAAACTGGCGTTCTAGTTATAAAAGTTAATATTCTTGACTGGAAACGCCCCCTTCTTCTGCTGTAGTTGCAGTCAACCCTAGGCAAACGTATTGGTGCAACAGGCGGCAAGTCTCCTATGTCTCCATCTATCCCTCTATTGGTTAATCGTATGCATCACATTACTCTGGAGTGGGCAGTGTTAAGCCAGAGTCTTTCTCAGACCCTTTCTCCTCAGCAGGGAACGAAAGCTCCCGGTGCCATTCGCATTGGACGCGACGCCGCTCGCTGCGATGTGGTTCTCAAGCATCCTGATCCCACCATCGAAAAAACGGTCTCGGGGCTGCATGTCGAAATTTTCTTTGATCCCCAAACCAATAGCTTTTGTCTCCGCAACCTCACCCGCGACCGGCAGCCACCGCAACAGCCTAATCCCGCCGTAGTGGATGGGCAGTCGGTGATTGCCCAAGAGGTACCGCTACACGCCGGCAGCCAAATTAAGCTGGGCAAAATGACCGTAACCGTGAAAGCAGCAGAAGTCGAGAAACCGCAGTCAATGGCACAACGGCAGACCCAGCCGCCGGATCTTCGTTATGCCTTGAAGTGCAGCAATGTACGAGAACCGCATTTTTGGCCGCTGGATTATCAAAAACTGACCTGCGAGATCTGTGGTCGCGCCATTTTGGGGGCCACGCTGATCTTCGAGGACCCCTAGCTCGCTCTCAACCTCCGCCCAAGCTCCCTTAACCTCAGTCGAGACTTTCTATGCAGATTCAACTCACCTGGGATGACCCCATCACCGAAGAACCGCAGCAGCACACCGCTCCGCTGCCCATCGCGATTGGGCGGGAGTTGGCGCAATTGCCCACCGAGTTAGCAGGTGAACCCGTCTATCAAGTCGTGCTGCTGAGCGCTAACAACGAAATTTCGCGCTGCCATGCCCTGATTATGGCTATCGACGGGCAGATTATTTTGGAAGACCGCAGCACCAATGGCACTCATCTCAACGGCGAACGGATTACCCGCGCTCGTCGCCCCCTCACCAGCGGCGATACCCTTCAGATTGGCACCTACACCATCACCGTTAGTGTGCTACAGCCCATCGCCGAAACGCAGGATTTAAACCGCAGCTCAACGATCATTTTCAATCCCGACACCACGATTGTGTCTGCCGATCAGGTTGCTCCTGAGCCGGTGCGCCAGTCCACCATTATTTTTGACCCCGACACCGATCGGCTAGAGCCGCAGGCCCCACCTCCCGGTCGGGCTGTTACCACGCGCAATGTCTTTCCGCCGGCGCGATTGTTTGCGGAAGAACGGGTGTCGATTTCGGCCCTGCACGCTACCGGCTTTCCAGTCGAGGAAACCGAGTATGCAGCCCTCGGCGGCGGCATGGGTTCTTTTGTTTGGGTAGACACGCTGCGGATTGCCGGCGTCAAACCCGAGCGGATCACCGTGCTCAGCATTCAGAAGAAACCCTACGGACGCTACGAGACGCTGCTGAAAAATTGCCAGATTCCTCGCTATAAACGCATTCGCTCGGGATCAGACTCTTGTCCCGACAACATCTGGGGCTGGCCTGGCTACGCGATCCGGGAAGCCTGGCGCGATACCTTCTCCGGGCGCGTTGGGGCGGCACTGGGCTATCTGTGGCAGGTATTTGCCGAACCGGCCTTTGCCGACACCTACACCCCGATTGCCGACAACGTGTTCAAATCCATGGACCGAGAAGCGGACCGTATTGGCTGGGACCGCATGGTGCGTTACGGCAGCATCCGCAGCATCCGCAAAACTGAAGACGGGCGATACGTCATTGCCTATTCGGCGACTCGACCGCCCGGCCCTCCCGACTACCGTTTTTTGGTGGCGCGCTATGTGCATCTCTGCACCGGCTATCCTGCTATCAAGCTGCTGGATGACCTGCAAGACTATCGCGAACGCACTGGCGATGTGCAGACCGTCGTGCATGGCTATGAACCCCACGATCACGTCTTTGAACAGCTCGAACGCAAAGGCGGCACGTTGGTGATACGCGGTTTTGGCATTGTCGGCTCGCAAATCATGGATCGGGTCTACAAAGCTCGCATGGTGAATCCCAGAATTTTCGTGGTCCACCTCAGCCGGTCACCCAAGCTGGGGCAGCGGTTTGGTCGAGCTAAGCGCTATGTCGAGAATCACTGGGAATTTCAGCCTTTTAACTGGCCCAAGGGAACCTGGGGTGGCGATATGCGGGCGATGCTGGAAGCGGCAGATCCCCTACGGCGACGCGAGCTGCTAGAAGCCTGGGGCGGCACCACCACCGCTAGCCGAGGACCATGGCGCAAAATCATCAACCAGGGTCTACGCGAAGGCTGGTACACCATCAAGTTTGGCACCGTTGACAAGGTGGAACGCAGCCCTGATGGGAAGCCAATCACCTTTGTCAGAAGCAACGAATACCACGGCATCGATAAGATTGAAGCCGATTTTGTGATTGACTGCACCGGGCTGATTTCCGATCCCCGCGAGCAACCGCTGCTGAATGACCTGATCACCCACTACAACCTAGATCTCAATCCCCAGAAGCGGCTGCATGTTGAAAATGACTTCGAGATCGCCAAAATGCGCAATGACCGCGCTCGCATGTATGCTGCCGGCATCATCACCCTGGGTGGTCCCTATGCGCCGGTAGATACCTTCCTGGGATTGCAATACGCGGCCCATCGAGCGGTTGAGGCTCTGGCGACGCATCGAGCACCCGGCGTCAGGTATATCGAGGGGCTGGGTTCTCTCTGGCAATGGGTGAAATGGGCGACGAACCAAGCTCCCTAGTTGGACAGTGTTCCGGCTCTCCTGCCCGGCGCTAATTCTCTTTCATCACTTATTCTCTTTGATGCTGCTATGACTCCAACTCTGTTTGGCCGCTGGCAAACGCGCATTTTTCTGCTCGCCACCGTTGGCTTGCTCATGACTTGGGCTTTCTCGACTGGCTTTCTTGGCGTGCATCCGGGTTCAGTCTATTTTTGGATCCTCTTTTACTTCGGTCTAATTGGCTTGCTGTGGGATGTCCTCTACAACTATCTGCAGCAGTTTATGTGGGACCACGACTGGCCAGGCGTTTTCCAGTTCTTTGCTGCTATTGCTGAAGGGATTCTGCTAGCCATTCTCAGCAGACTCGGTGTGTTGCCGTTTGTTGACGGTGCCAGTTTCAACCTGCGGGATTTCCTGCTGCACTACAGCGTGACTTGGCTGGCCGTCTACCTGTCTTCCTGGGTAGTGATGCGGCTGCTGTTCCCCCGCTGGCGCTTTCGTGGCGGTGAATGGATTGGCAAATGGCGGCGAGCCTAGTGCCGCTTCCCAATCTCGGACAACAGAACTGACTAATTGCATCCTGCTCGCTGCTGGGTCTAGAGTGGCTGTCCCATGGAACCGGCGGCGAGCCATGTCTTTCTCAAGGGTTTGCGGTCAATGAACGCGGGAACCGCCGCTACATGCTTCAAAAATATTTGCTGAATATTTGTTAAAACTTTGTTTGCACTGCGTTCCATATCGGCTCAAGATTAATTAGGTATTATTCAACAGGTATTATTCAACACCAGTTCAACGGTTTTTCTACCTAAACTGATATACCAGATCCATCAAATCCTATCAAACCATTTTGCTTCGTCGAACTCAGTTGCCTCGTCGAACTAAGTTGCTTCGCTCCACAGGCTTCAGATTACTTTTTTTATTCAGCATTTGCCTATTGCAAGCACTGAACTTTAACCGAATCAAGATTTCTCAGCGTTTACTTTCATTTACTTTGATCTACTTTATTGCTCTTTTACTGAATCTTCTTAACCACTTGATGGTTCTAATCACTCGATAGGTATTTTGTGTACCGCATGCAGAACTCTCTCTAAATCTACTCAAGTCTCACCGATAATTCACTCGGCAAACGCGGAGCTGTAAATCCTTCGCGTCTAGTTTGCATTGCCGTATGAATACTCATTTGTATTTTCACCTGATTTTCAGCAGGAGATCGCTATGGCAAATCCACGTTCCATTAACCTGTTTGAGCTGCTAAACGGTCAAGATGGCTTCTACATTTTGGGCAAGTTTCCCTCACTGAATCCGCAATTTGGCACCGGGCAGTTTGGCTTCTCGGTTAGTTCTGCTGGCGATGTCAACAATGACGGTATTGATGATTTACTGATTGGCGCTCGCCATTCCCCGGTTGGCAGTGTACCCCTTGCCGGCAAGAGCTTCGTGATTTTCGGGCAGTCGGGGCTGGGGGCCGGCGGCAGTTTTGATCTGGCGTCGCTGAACGGCAGCAACGGGTTTGTGATCAACGGGGCTAGCAACAACGAGCGCGCTGGGCAAGCCGTTAGCTCAATTGGGGACTTCAACAACGACGGCATTGACGATTTGGTGATTGGCTCCTATGCCCTCAACACCTTTGAATATCGAGTGGGCGGTGTCACCGATAGCCTCACGAGCATCGGGCGAGCCTACGTGATTTTTGGGCGCTCGGGCGGCTTTGCCACAAGCCTCAATCTCAGCGAGATCACGACTGATCAAGAATACCAACCCGGCGTTTCCGAAACCGTCAACCTGGACTACCGCAAAGGCTTTTCCATCCGCAGTTTGTTCGACAACACCGGCTATGGACAAGGATTAGCGGGGTTTTCCGTCAGTTCTGCCGGAGATATTGACCGCGATGGCTTTGATGACCTGCTGGTGGGGGTTCCCGGACCCAGCAGTCGTAGTCCCCGCAGTACGCTTCCGGGTGAAGCCTGGATTGTTTATGGTCAAAATCCTAATCCTAGAAGTGCCACTCCTTTCGATCGCGATCGTGAGTTCTCTCGCTCGCTGCGGGTCACCTACCTCAATGGCATCACCCCCAAAAATCGCACTGGCAATTCGGTGAGTTCGGCGGGCGATGTCAATGGCGATGGCATTCCCGACGTGATTGTGGGCGCACGAGATGCCAACAGCAACGCTGGCGAGAGCTATGTCGTGTTTGGCGGCAGTGCGGTGATTCCGGGTTTTAATCCTCTCCGAGGGGCGCCCGACTCTACCAAGAAAACCGTGCAGTTGAATACGCTCAACGGCAGCAATGGCTTCCGAATCAGCGGTCTGGATAGCGATACCGACAGCAACGGGCCGGATTCGGGCGAGCGCTTGGGCTGGGCGGTTAGCACGGCGGGCGACCTCAACGGCGATGGCTTTGACGATGTGATCGTGGGCGCACCCAGCATTACCAACTCCCCAACGGATCAGCCGGATACAGCAACCGATCCAAACCAGCCTGGCAAAGCCTATGTGATTTTTGGTCGAGCGTCTTTTGCAGGCAGTGTGGATATTTCGAGCGCAGCAGCGCTGAGCGGTCGGGGATTCATCATCCACGGCGTCAACGGCGGCGATGGAGTCGGTTTTGCGGTCGCCCGTGCGGGAGATATCAACGGCGATGGATTTGACGATCTGGCAATCGGAGCACCCTTTGCCGATGCGGGCAGTGTGTTTGGCAATGCCGGCGAAACCTACATTCTCTACGGTAGTTCGACAATCGGAGCAGGAGGCCGCTTCAACCTAGCGGACCTCAATGGCAGCAATGGCTTTTTGCTGAGGGGAACCTTCTCGAACGATCACTCGGGTTGGGCGGTGAATCGAGCGGGCGATGTTAACAACGACGGCGTGGACGACCTGGTGATTGGCGCGGTTGAAAGAGGCACTTCGCCGGGAAAAGCCTACGTCATGTTCGGCAATGCCACTCCCAAGGTGGATCTCAACGGCGGCGATGCCGGGGTCAACTTTAGCACCACGTTTGTGATTGGCGGCAGTGCAGTACCCATTGCTAAACCAGGAGCACTGATCGTGACGGATGCCAACGACACCACCCTCAGGGGCGCTACTGTGACCATCACCAACCTGCTGAACGGTGCTTCCGAGCAACTCGCCGCCAACACCGCCGGCACCAGCATCACGACTGCCTACGATAGCAGCACGGGCGTTCTCACCCTCCGTGGCACAGACAGTCTGGCGAATTACCGGCAGGTGCTGCAATCCCTCACCTACCGCAACACAGCCGCCGCACCCAACACCACAACCCGTACCATTCAGATTGTTGTTAGGGATGACGGTATCCACAGCAGCCATAGCGCTCCCGTTCAAGCCCTAGTTGCCCTCAGGGCCATGCCTCCCGGTGGCTCCGGAACGGGTTCGGGAACTGGCTCGGGCGGCTCAGGCGGCTCGGGAACTGGCTCAGGCGGCTCCGGCAGTGGAGGTACCGGATCTGGCACGCCTATTCCCCGACCCCCTCAACCTTTGAAACTGATTGGCACCAACAAGCGCTCGGTGCTCACTGGCGATGCCGGTAACGATATTCTGCTCGGGCGGGGCGGCAACGATCAGCTGAGCGGGGCGGCTGGTGATGATCGGCTGAATGGCGGCACAGGCAACGATAGGCTGGATGGCGGCAGCGGCAACGACCAACTCCGTGGCGGTCCTGGTCGCGATCGCTTTATCTTCGGCGCTCAGAAATCCTTTAGCGAAGAGCAGCTTGGCGTGGATCGCATCCTCGACTTCAACCCCAAGCAGGATCAGATTGTCCTCGACCGCTCTACCTTCCGGGTGCGACGGCAGCCCACCGTAGCTGTGGTGCCAACCCTCCGCCGCGCCCAAACCAGCGTTGCCCAGATCACCTATGTGAGTTCTACCGGCGGGCTTTACTACAATGCCAATGGCGTGGCAGGGGGGTTTGGCCTAGGCGGACCGTTCGCCACGATTACCTCCAAGGCGGCAGGCGCAGCGCTGTTGGCAGAAAATTTTGTGACGCAGCCGTAATGGCAACCATCGTCCTGAGTGCCTCGTGGACCTAGATACGCCTAAACACTAAAATGGGCAACGGCCGATCAGCCCTTGCCCATGCAACATGACATGCCAGTTAGAAGGCGGACCTAGGCCAATCCAACCAGCTTGGCGCTCAGCTCCCACAGGCGCTTGGCGGTAGCATCATCCGTGGCTTTCTCGGATAGTTCCTGCACAAAGGATTGGCGTCCCTTCTTCTGGCGGTTGCCCCAGCTCCAATGCACACCAGACTGGTTGAAGGCCGCATCTGCCAAGACTTGCGCCACCCGCTCACCCGCCAGCTCCTGAGAGACATAGCCGCCGGTGATGTTCTTCTGGAACCACGGGAACACCTTTTGAAACAGAGGATAGCTGTTGCGGAACAGCGGCGTATCTGCCACGCAGCCTGGATACAGCGAGCTGAAGGTAATGCCAGTAGAGTCGTGATAGCGACGATGCAGCTCCCGCACGGTGATCATATTGCAAAGTTTGCTGTCTTTATAGGCTTTCCCTGGTTTAAACTTCTTGCCGTCGATCATCGAAATCGGCGCTTTGAAGCCAGCTTCCAGCCCTGACAGATCGCCCAGATCCGCCGGAGTGGGAATCGGAATCTTGCCGCCGAGTTCCTTCGAGTTGGCCGTCACCGTTCCCAGAATCACCAGCCGCTTGCGCGGATACGCCGACTTCTGCAAATCCTCTAGCATCAGATTGCAGAGCAAGAAATGCCCAAGATGGTTGGTGGCCACGCTCAGCTCATAGCCCTCTGGACTACGTAGCGGCTCCTTCAGCAGCGGCATGTATATTGCCGCGTTGCACACCAGCCCATCCAACGACCGCCCTGTCGCCCGGAAGTCGTTGACGAACTGGCGCACGCTCTCCAAGGAACCAAGGTCAATCCGCAAAAGCGTGTAGCTCTCTTTTGGGATGCCAACCTCCTGTGCTGCTTTTTCAGCCTTGGCGAGGTCGCGGCAGGCCATCACCACGTGCCATCCTCGTTGAGCAAGCGCTTTTGCAGCGTACAGACCCACCCCAGAGGAGGCACCCGTAATCACAACTGTTGGTTTCTGATCGTGTGACATCTTCTTAAAACTTCGTCAATGGCTATTCAAGGACTATTCACGGACCCGATGATTTCGGTACTTTTCCACCACAGCTTTTCATCATACGGATGTCCAGCACCCCTCTCTTCAAGCTCAGATACAAAATTTCACATCTTCGTTGCATCTCTCTATACTTAGCAATGATTCAGCTCTAGAAACCCATCGTGCGACAACCCTTCAGCTCAGCACAAAGCCCAGCTACCCATCGAGATAGCGGCACTGGAAGCCGTGCAGGAACGGGGTTAAGTGGTAATCACAGTTCCGAACGGCACCTCGCCATACCCAGCAGGAGCAGTGTCGCGTCTTGTACAACGCTGTGGGACGATCCATGCCAGAGGCTCTGCTTATCTATTCTTTGATCCATTCTTTATTCATTCGTTTCTGTTCGCCTTACTCGTTCTAAACTCGTTCTTGTCATGAGCTAGGCGATGTTTATCTCTTCGTTCTAAATTTCACTCTCAAGCACTGGTTTTTAAGCTTTCTTTCGGCATGACGGTCTGTTTCCATCCAGTGAGGAGTTTGATGTCCTCAATTCTACCCAGGAGAGCTTGAATAGCCAGCGGCAGACTGTCTTCAACGTAGGGTGGAGATAGCTGAAATCCCAGGCGCTCAAGCGATTGATGGAGCGTCTCCACCTGAGCTAGCCAAACGTGCCGCTGCTGATCAGCCGCTTCTCCGGTCTCCAGCGAGACTAACTCCAAACATCGCCGCATGGTGAATAACTCCTGCAATACCTGATCGCGAAGCACCTCTACTTCAGTATTCAACCGCAAGACTCGTCTCGATTCCCACCATTGCATAGCCTGTTGCGTTCCCCATAGAAACGCAATGGTTTGCAGAGCTTGGATAATACCGACGATGAAAGCCACCATGAGAAACGATCCGAGTTTATGCGGGTGCAGCACTGCCTGCGTTGAATTCAAATCAGCGGTTTACCGACCTAGCTTTACCTTACCGAACTACCCTCGCCCAAACATCCGCTCTAGCCGCAAGAGCTGTGGCGCAAAACGGTCAACCAAATCTCTGAAACAGGCAGGAAGTCTTGCAGTTTTCTGCAATGTGAGGTGGTCCCCAAAAATTGGACAGGGGGTTAAGCTCTAAACGACACCAAAGGAGGATAGGAGTAGTTCATGAATAGCAAACGTAAGCAACCTAGCCCTCAATTCGAAACCAAAACCGCTTAGAAGCCATTCAAGGCGAGAAAACGGAACTGGTGGAGGAGGGCAAGTATGACGAGTATGGTCATCGGCGGGAGGTGGATATTGCTGGGTGTGCGATGCCAATGCAGAAGATTGAAAGCATTGATGAACCTAGGCGGGCAGCGACAACGACGGGGCAGTGGTCGTTGTTTGAACAGCAGAATCCTCGTGTGGATGATTTTAGAAATCGGCTTATTTGGAGCGACAACGAGCTGGTGATGGCATTGCTGATGCGGTCGTTTAAGGGCAAGGTGGATCTGATTGATATTGACCTACCCTTTGATGTGGGCGCGGATTTTTCGATGAGTGTGGGAATTGGAGCAGCAATCAATGGAGAATGATGTGATCGCTAATGCTGAAATTTTGTTTGAAGTCACTACCCCGCTCGGCTTTTCCGTTCGCACAACTGCTGAGTATTGGCAGTTTATTGTCACAATCAAGCATCCAGTCATGCTCGACCGTCTAGCCGATGTCCAAAACACCTTCGATCCAGACGAAATTCGTCTGAGTAAAACCGACTCTCAGGGGTAGTGCATCAAATTGTGGTGGGTGAGGTAAAGTGAAAGAGCGTTTCCTCATGAGCAATACCTATGGAATGTCGGCTCTGCGGTCATCTCAGCACTCACAAACATGGCAAAGCACCAAACGGCACTCAACGGTATTTCTGCCCAGTGTGCAAGCAAACGTTCAACGAGCGGTTTGACACTTTGTATTACCATCGCCATGTCACGCCCGAACAGATCCGACACGTCCTTCAGGCGCACAGCGAAGGCAGTAGTCTGAGAGGCATTAGTCGCACGAGTGGGCTTGCGTACAACACGGTCGTCAGCATTATTCGTGCTGGAAGTGTGCAGGCACAGTTAGTGCATAACGCTGAAGTTCAATCGGTGCAAACTGAGGAAGTGAGTGCGGATGAGTTGTGGTCATTTGGTGCAAAAAACAGAAGCAATGCCTCCCCCAAGAGCTAGCCGTGGGCGATTGCTGGATCGCTGTGAGTTTAGCGAACACCAACGGGCTGATTTTAGCGGCACGAGTCGGAAAACACAACGATGAATTGATTGAGGCGTTAGTCGTCAGTAGTGAAGGAAAAACAGAGTGCAAACAGTTCAATAGTGACGACTGGGGAGGCTACGAACGGGTCCTACCGCCTGAAATCGTCCATTCAATCGGTAAGGACAAAACGCAAAGACTGGAGAGAACCAATGGAACGTTGCGACAACAAACCGGACGATGGCATCGGCGACAGAATAAGTTTGGCAAGGTCTGGGAACAAACCAAGGTGACGACACGGTTAGTGGTGAGTTATTTCAACTGGGTTTGGCAGCATAGCCGCTTCAAAACCACTGCTGCACAGCGAGCAGGACTAACAACACAATCGTGGAATTGGCACGACATCGCTACTTACCCCACATTAATTTGACTCACTACCAGGGCTACTTTGTCAAGTATAAATCGCTACTCAAAATGTGTAGCTACGCGATCTCTCAAACTGTTCATCTTACAGGCAATCTGGATGTGCAGCCCTAACCCAAAAACGAAGCTAGCTAACAAAACATTCAGTTCTTGCTCAAGGAGAAATGAAGATTCTGTTGGAACCAAGAATACAATTGTGGCAGAATTAAGGCACCATATCGAATGGTACTAGAGCAGCATGTGTTGAACCTTAATTGAACTGGAGCGGTGCATGTGGAGTGATCTTCTAGAAGTGAATACCTATGATAGTGGGAATAATGGGTTCACACTGTGGACAGAGCACCTACTGCAAGAGGTAGCCTTTTTTCTCAAAGTTGTTCTGGAATTCATTGCAGTGTTGATTGTTGCCATTGCTCTCGTTAGAACCATTCAGAAGTATATTCGCTATCTGCGACATCGCAACTCTATGGCTCAACCTTCAGTTCGTCTAGAACTGGGACTCTCACTCGCTCTCTCGTTAGAATTCTTGCTTGCAGCTGACATTGTTGGTACTGCCGTCTCTCCAGATTGGCAAGCCATTGCAAAGTTAGCTGCCATCACCGGGATTCGCACGTTCCTGAATTTCTTTTTGCACCGCGAAGTACGAGAGTTGCAAGAATTACCTAGTAGCGTGCGCTCCGTTGAACCGCAGGGCATGAATTAACCCCACTAGTTCGATCACTGAAAGTCCTGTTACTTAAACAAGCGAGCCACTAAAAATGAATGGCAATCAATAACAACAAATGACAACGAGCGGCAAGATTGTTTGATAGGGCGATGTTAATAAAACCATGTTAATGAAACCATCTTGATAAACCTATGAATATCTTTTGGGAACTTGTGCCCATGATGTTGGGAACCGCTTTGGCTCCCCTCTGGATCATCGTAGTGCTACTGATTCTGCGTAGCCCCAATGGGTTAGTCAAGGCCACTGCCTTTGTGATCGGCACCACCTTGGTGCGGCTGCTCCAGGGTCTTGCGTTTGGCTACCTGTTTGGAGCGGTTGAACCGGCTGCTGGACGCTCCTCTATAGTGTCGGTCCTGCTCATGGTGTTAGGGCTGCTGCTGCTGATTTCGGCCATCAAATCCTTGCTGCATGAAGAGGATCCCGACGCTCCTCCGCCCAAGTGGATGAGCACTTTTGATCGAGCGACCGCCCCAAGACTTCTAGGATTAGGTGCCCTACTTACCGTGATGGCTCCTAAATTGTGGGTATTCACTCTTTCAGCCCTGGGGGTCATTCGAGGGGCTGCCCTCAGCTCTACAGAGGCGGTGAAAGTGTTCTTGCTCTATCTTCTGGGGGCGCAAGCTCTGTTGATTGCACCGCTGCTGCTTTACGCTATCATGCCCGGTCGGTCGGCTCGCTGGCTTCAGTCTGCCTCAGATTGGTTGACGCGCTATAACCGCCCCATTACCTTCGCTGTTTCCCTGATCTTTGGCAGCCTCTTTCTCTGGAAAGGGGTTTCGGGGCTGCTGCTGTAGACTGCGGCTAAAACCAACTGCCCTCAGAACCAGAACCATATCGCGTATCTCCACCACCTCACCTCTACTACCTCGTACTATCTCGGTTTCACAGCTACCGCCTTACGAATTGAAGGGAGGCATCTCCCCTGTCACACCCCGATGCCCATCGGGGAAAACAGTGGTCTGATCAAATAGCGCATCGCTCAAATTCGCAGACTGGGCGCGAAACAGGTTGCAGCGCTGCAAGTTGGCCCGAGTGAGGCGCGCCTGCTCTAGGTTAGTATCCGAGAGGTTGGCACCCCGGAGATCGCTATCGACCAGACTGGCAAAGCGCAAATCTGCCCCCTGCAGATTGGACTGACTGAGGTTAGCCCACTCCAACTGGCAGTAGCACAACTCTGCCCGCGACACATTGGCATATTGCAGGTTAGCGTGGCTGAGGTTAGCCATTTGCAGCCGAGCGCTGCTCAGTTCGGCTTCTTGCAGTTGAGCATATTCCAGCTTGGCACGGCTGAGGTTAGCGTAGGGTAAATAGGTGCGGCTGAGGTTGCTGCCTCGCAGGTCAATATCTTGCAGATTGCATTCAAACAAGTTAACTTCGCTTAAATCGACCTCTCTAAAGTCTCGCCTGCCCTTGGCATACTCGTTTATTAGTTCCTCAGCGCTCAGTTTTTGCATAGGTAGTCAATAGGATCCGCAAAACAAAGCACTAACTCTGAAGCAAGAGATAGCGCTATTTTTATAAGTTGAGTATTTATGCTTAATTAATAAAAGTTTACACAGGGCTAGACGCAAGGGGGGTTTACTTAACCCTTTCTTTAGGGTTAGTTGGGCTATGGCGGTTGCCTAACTCGCGAGCAGGTGTCCCTTGAGCTGTAGAGAGTCTTAAGTAGAGAGTGCCGCTGCCGCATGGATTGTAGCTATTGCAGCTACAAATTGCAGCTTTTATCTACTTGGTCGCAGATGCGGTCAACAGCCTTGCCAGGAGACACCCCTTCCTACAGTAGCACTTCAGTTTTGGGACTGGCGGCGGAAGGTAGCGTGCGGTCGGGCGCGACCGGTTGTTAGGCTCACCCAGGCTAGCCCTTCGCTGGTGCCAACCCACACCTTGTTGCCGGTATCAGGCGCTAGATCCAACACCCGACTAGACGGTAACCCCGGAATTTCGTTAACAATGGCACCATTGAAGCGGTTGAGCACAAATAGACCGTTGTCGGTGCCCACCCAGGCAAAACCTAGGCGATCAAAGCGGACACTGGTCACATTCCGTCCTCGTAGGGCAGTAACAGAACGCAGAATCGTGCCTGTGGTGGGGCTAACCACCAAGAGTTGGCTCGGCGTCGCCACCCAGAGGTTGCCATCGGGTCCGAGAGTTAAGTCCTGCACGGTTCGTCCCGGCAGATCGGCCAGTCGCCCAATGGGTAGAGCGCTGGCCGTGTTGATTTGCACGAGTCCATCCTGTGTGCCCACCCAAAGGTGACCATTGGCATCGAGGGTGAGGGCATTAGCGCTGACGCCGGGCAGGGTCCGCAGCGTGGTCATCAGCAGTCCTTCGTCGGGGCTAATTAAGGCTAACCCTTGGTCGGTCCCTACCCACAGGTAGCCGCGACGGTCGATCAGCAAGGAGAGCACACGATTGGAGGGCAAAGCAAAATTCTGAGCCGTAATTTCATTGCTGCGAGGATCAACGCGCTGCAAGCCGGTATAGGTACCGACCCATACTCGCCCAACTTTGTCTTCGGCTAAGGCCCCGATCACCACATTCGGCAGGCTGATGCGGGCTATTACCCGTCCGCTGTGGGGATCAATGCGGGCTAACCCCTGCCAAGAGCCAACCCAGAGATTGCCCTGGTAGTCTCGCTGCAAGGCCGTCACGCGGTAGTCGGGTTCAATGGGTAAGGGAGCAGGAACCGTAGGAGTCGGTCGGTCTGCCAACTGGAGGTCAAAGGCAGGTGGAACGGCGGCGACGGGGAATGACCCTGCCCAAGGGAGTGTTAGGACCAGCAGCGAGCCGAACAGTCGTGAGCTGAGCCGTTGCGAAGGTTGCCAATAGAGCGGCAAATAGAAAGCAAGATGTGCCATGAATGGGGATCACCATCAGCGACTTGGCTGATCAGGATACCCATTTTCGAGAGAAAACTCACGCAGCGCGAACGTAACTGCATCAACGCTGGATAAAACGAATACCGCCTGCTGGCTGTTCAACGGTGATCAGCCTAACGCAACGGTTTGAAAAGCCTGCGCTCGATAGATGCCTCACTGCCGGTTTTGCCGGTAGGGGAACCGGGGGGTTGGAGACCGCCGGCAGCCGGTTTGGCGGTTACCGTTTTGTCTCAGGTTTGTTAATCTAAGTAGAATATTCAAAAATTATTACATTTAATTTATTTGTTTATTTTTCCTGCATTGAGGCTTTTTTGTTCAGGCTATGGTTGTTCATCTACTAGGACGCGCATCAGGTTACAGCAGTGATCCAAACTGAAACTCCCCCGACGACTTCGTCTGCTCATCAGCTCGATCGCCAAATGATCCTTATTCTCGACTTTGGCTCCCAATATTCTGAGCTGATTGCCCGTCGAATTCGTGAAACCCAGGTCTACTCGGAAGTGCTTTCCTATCGCACTACGGCTGAGCAACTGCGGCAGCTCAACCCGAAAGGTATCATTTTGTCCGGCGGTCCCAGTTCGGTTTATGACGAAGGTGCTCCCCACTGCGACCCCGAAATTTGGCAGCTCGGCGTCCCGATTTTAGGAGTCTGCTACGGGATGCAGCTCATGGTACAGCAGTTAGGGGGTGGTGTTGAACGGGCAGAACGCGGCGAATATGGTAAAGCTTCGCTGTTTATTGATGACCCGACCGATTTGTTGACCAACGTTGAGGATGGCACCACGATGTGGATGAGTCACGGCGACTCGGTCACGCACCTGCCGGAGGGCTTTGAGCTGCTAGCCCATACCGACAATACCCCCTGTGCTGCTATCGCCCACCACGACAAAAAGCTCTACGGCGTGCAGTTTCACCCAGAAGTGGTGCATTCCGTCGGCGGGCAGGCGCTGTTGCGCAATTTTGTGTACCACATTTGCGACTGCGAACCGACCTGGACCACGGCGGCCTTTGTAGAAGAAGCCGTGCGGGAAATCCGGGCCAAGGTTGGCGATAAGCGGGTGCTGCTGGCCCTCTCGGGCGGTGTAGATTCCTCGACGCTGGCATTTTTGCTGCATCAGGCAATCGGCGACCAGCTCACCTGCATGTTTATCGATCAGGGCTTCATGCGCAAGAATGAGCCAGAGCGGTTGCTGAAGCTCTTTCAAGAACAGTTCCACATTCCTGTGGAATATATCAACGCCCGCGATCGGTTCTTGGCCCAGCTTAAAGGCGTCACCGATCCCGAAGAGAAGCGCAAGCGCATTGGGCATGAGTTCATCCGCGTTTTTGAGGAAGAGTCGCGGCGGCTCGGTCCCTTCGATTACCTAGCGCAGGGCACCCTCTATCCAGACGTAATCGAGTCTGCCGATACGAATGTCGATCCCCAAACCGGCGAACGGGTGGCGGTTAAGATCAAGAGCCATCACAATGTCGGCGGCTTGCCGAAGGATCTGCGGTTCAAACTGGTGGAGCCGCTGCGGAAGCTGTTCAAGGACGAAGTTCGTAAGGTTGGGCGCTCGATCGGGCTACCAGAGGAGATCGTGCAGCGTCATCCCTTCCCTGGTCCCGGATTGGCGATCCGGATTCTCGGCGAAATCACCGAGGAGCGGCTGGAAATCCTGCGAGAAGCGGACTACATCGTGCGTCAGGAAATTAACCGCAACAATATCTATCATGAATTGTGGCAGGCGTTCGCGGTGCTGCTGCCCATCCGTAGTGTTGGCGTCATGGGGGATCAGCGTACCTATGCCTATCCGATTGTGCTGCGCTTGGTAACGAGTGAAGACGGCATGACCGCCGACTGGGCGCGGGTGCCCTACGATCTGCTAGAGCTGATTTCCAACCGCATCGTCAATGAAGTGCGAGGGGTAAACCGTGTCGTCTACGACATTACCTCCAAGCCCCCCGGCACGATCGAATGGGAATAGACGTGGGACTAGACCAGTAGAAGCCGACCCGCAGCCAGAATCTAGGCTCACCACATCCAGAGCTCTCAGCCCTGAGTGAACGCTTGACTCAGCCCTTTAGAAGCTAGGTAGAGAAGCTAACCAGCCAAGACACAGAGACTCAAAGAAGCAATTGACTTCTAGCCTCTGTGTCTTTATCATGGCATCCTAATTGACTCAAACGGCTTTGACTCAAACGGCTTTCCTCTCGATGGTCCTCCCCCACCGATTTAGTTCAATCAGGGTAAACGTTTCTCTTAACTAATGAACATTCTCCTGTCTTCAGTCAGGAAGTCTCTCAGTCAGCAACCGCAGCTGATCATAGGCCTGCTGATCTTTGTCACTTGCCTGTTTGTTTATTTGGCAAACAACCATACCCTTAGCTCGGGCGACAATGTTCCCAATTCTCTCATCGCCTTCAATTGGCTGTTTAATCACAGCCTAACGCTCGATGCATTTCGGGGTACCTACATCATTGGTGAGAATGGGGTGTGTTTGGGCTGTCCTGATCAGGTGCCCTATTTTTTGGTAGAAGCACCCAACGGGCATTTAACATCCACCTATCCGGTGGGTACTGCAATCGTCACCTTTCCCCTCTATTGCTTCTTTTTCATCTGGCTTAAACTCTCTGGTTTTCTATCGGGCTGGTCGGCTACCCCGCTGTTGGTTCCACCCATTACTGATCCCAGCTTCGAGGTGGCGCGCCAGGCGTATGAGAAATTAGCGGCCTCTATTCTCACGGCGGCGTCGGTGGTCTTGTTTTATCTGTGTGCGCGGCTAAAATTCAATTCCCTGGTGGCGCTGGTGATCACGTTTATCTTCGCCTTTGCGACCAATACATGGACGATTAGTTCCCAAGCGCTTTGGCAACATGGCACCGGCAACTTTGTATTAATTGCGGTCATTCTCTGTCTACTGAAGGCAAATCGCACCGAGGGGCGACGAAAACATCTGCTCCTGCTAACGGCTGGCTTCCTCTGCGGCTTGATTCCCGGAATTCGACCTACCAATATTCTGTTTGCCATAGCGATTGTGGTCTATGCTGTGTTCGCCTACCGCAGAGAGGTGATTTTTTTCCTGCTGGGGTTGCCGTCGTTTCTGCTGAGTGTAGGCTGGAATTTTTACTTCTTCGGCGTTGGGCTGAAGAATATTCTGTCGGCTGGGTACTCGCGCTTTTCTGAGGAGTCTTTCACGTCAGCTTACTACGAGTTCACCCCCCAGCAGTTTTGGCAGGGTTTCCTGGGGCTAACTATTAATCCAAATCGTGGATTGTTGGTCTACTCGCCTATTTTGCTGTTTGCTCTGCCTGGAATCTATCCCGTGTTTCGGCTGCGGTGGAAAAAAGACGAGCAACTGCTAGGCTGTTTAACCTTAGCTGCGGCGCTAGTTTTTATCCAATATTGCTTCTACCTGTTGTGGTGGGGGGGCTGGTGCTATGGACCCCGCTTTCTGACCGATATCCTGCCTGTTTTGTGTCTGTTGATTGGGTACTGCCTCACCTACAGCTTGGACCCATTGCGGCAGCACAAACCGCGAATCTGGACAGGAATCATCAGTGGATTTCTAGTGCTGATGCTGTATTCCACCTTCACGCAGATAGTTGGTACCTTTGGGCACACCAATTGGGATGGCATTCCGACCGCTAGCCACCATCGCCTCTGGGATTGGCAGGATACTCAGATCAAGCGCCACACGGCCCGTCTATACCATCGCTTGACCGATCCGATTGAGAAGCCGCGCCAGTATGCTCGTCAAACCAACGGCAGAATTTTGCAGGTTCGGGATGCCAGCGGGCAACCTCTAACCTCGATCACGGCGGCTCCGGCACAAGAAATCATTTTGACGGCTCAGGTGCGGAACAACGGCAAAACCCAGTGGTATGGTTATGAGACGGCCCTAGGACGTGGCGAGGCTCGAATTACCGCTGAATTCTTTGATGCGGCTGGCAATCCAGTACCCACCGGGCAAACCGGTCTGCTTTATGTATCGGGTACGCCCAAACCTGATACCAAGGCGGAGGCCATCGGCGGCATTCTGTTTCCCTCCCAGCCTGGAAACTACCGTCTAGAGTTGAGGCTGATCCTGCAAGGCATGAAGGATCCCCCGCGTCTGAGTAAGCGTCCTCCGGTTGTGCTAGAAGCCATCGTAGCTGCTCCTGGCTCGTAGGATCCCTACCGTCTTTTCAGCATCTAGTTAGCTGGCTTCGGTTATGGGTGGTGACAGTCATTCTTTTATAGAGGGTCGGTGAAAAGTTCGGCATTCGGATGTACTCACATCGTCGAATCGGGCAGTGTATTGCTAGAGCGGTTGCTATTTCGAGATTATCTTCGAGAACATCCAGACGAAGCGTTACGTTATGCTCAATTGAAGCGCCATCTTGCCGAATTGAGAATTGCTGGATCAGTTTCCATTGGAAGGCAGCTTTGTCACACTTTGCTATCCTATTTCCAGGACGCTTCAACAATTGACAATCTCAAGGCTTACACAAAAATCTAAACACTCTCCGCAACGGCAATGAGGAAGGCAGCCCCAAAGCTTAATCTTGCTCCATACTGTTCCTGACTAGATGCACCATACACAATTGCACCAGGGTATTCGGATAAGTGGCAGCAATGGCATCGGCAAAGCCAGTTAAGCCTCGTCCATTACACTCATACATCGACGCTTTGCGGTCTTGCCAGTCGTCCTATCCCCCATTCAGAATGCAACTGTTGCGAATCAGCGACAACTTTGCGGTAACTTTAATGTGAATATTGTTCCCTGATTCAGTTCGGAACAGACTTCGATCGTTCCGTGATGCTGTTCCACGACAATTTGACGGGCGATCGCAAGTCCGAGTCCAGTTCCCCTGCCTACTGCTTTGGTGGTGAATGCGTGCTCAAAGATGCGTGCTTTTACTTCTTCTGTCATGCCAATGCCGTTATCCGCGATTGTGATTCTGATTTCATCATTCTCAGCTTCAGTGCAGATTGCAATTTTAGGAGCATCAGACGTTTCCAGAGCATCGATCGCATTCGCGAGAAGATTCATAAACACCTGGTTGAGTTGTCCTGGAAAGCAGGACAGCATCGGAATGTCACCATAGTTTGTCATCACTTCAATTTCTGGTCGCCGTTCATTGGCTTTGAGTCGATGTCGTAGGATCAAAATGGTGCTGTCAATGCCTTCGTGCACATCGAAAGATTGCTTCGTCTCAGAATCGCTGCGGGAGAAAGTGCGCAGACTTTTGCTAATGGCTGTAATGCGATCGCTACTTGATCCAATGGCTCTGATCACTTTAGGCAGGTCTTCTCGCAGAAAATCTAAGTCAAGCTCTTCTAAGGCTGCGATGAGATCCGGATCGGAAACGCTTTCCAGGCAAAGATCGATCGCTTTGAAGAGCGTCTCGCTATAGTTTTCCATTGCTCTGATATTTCCCACAATGCAGCCTACAGGATTGTTAATTTCGTGAGCAACACCCGCGACCAGATTCCCCAAGGCTGACATCTTTTCGCTTTGAATCAACTGGAGCTGAGACTGCTGTAGCTTTTCTAGCGCTTGTTGCAATTGCAGGGTGCGGTTTTGGACTTGCTGCTCTAGCGTTTGCGTGAGTTGGCGCAGTTGGAGATGAATTTTGACCCGCGCGATCACCTCTTCTTGCTCGAACGGTTTGGTAATGTAGTCGACTGCACCCAGCGACAATCCTTCGACTTTGCTGCTCGGATCTGAAAGGGCAGTCATGAAGATAATTGGAATGTTCGCTGTTGCGGCATTAGCTTTTAGACGCTGACACACCTCAAATCCATCTAATCCCGGCATTTGCACATCGAGCAAAATCAGTTCAGGTCGATTCTGAGCGACCTTGTTGAGCGCATCCTCACCATCGACTGCAATTCGGACTTGCCAGCCCACACTCCGAAGGGCTTGCGAAATTACTGACAGATTATTGGCATTATCATCGACAACTAGAATAAATTCGCCGCTCATGACTCACTCTCTAGATATTTTTGCAACAACGCGGTCAACTTTTTGGCTTGAAAACTTCCAGCGAGTTGAATCACTGCTTGGGCAAACGCCGCATACTGGGGCTGAGATTGTGCCAGGGTTCGGGCTTCTTCCTCAACTTGAAAGAAATCGCCCTCTTCGACGAGCTGATAGAGTTGCTGTAGAGTCGCGACCGAGGGTGGAATGATTTCGGTCATCGTCTCAGCTTGAGGTGCGATCGCTCGGTAAATCCAAGTGAGCTTTAATTGCTCCTGAATCGTTTCTAGCAGTGTCTCTGCTTGCACAGGTTTCGGCAAGAACGCATTGCCACCCGCCTCAAGGCTTCTATTTTGATCCACGTTGAATACACTTGCAGAAGAAACGATCACCGGCAGCGATTGAGTGTCTGGAGACTGACGTAGGTGTTGTAACAGCTCAAAGCCGTCCATTACCGGCATAGCTAAGTCAGTAATGACAAGATCTGGAGCGGCTGCCAGTTGTGCTAAACCTTCCTGTCCATTGCCAGCTTCCAGCACTGTAAACCCAATAGGTTCAAGCAAATTGATTAAGACGGCGCGATTTTCCCAGCGATCGTCTACGACCAGAATCGTCCGCTTTTCACCTTCGTAGCCGATCACCGTTCCTTGACTGTTCTGTCGAGCTGCAATTGCCCAGTCGGTTGCTTCTGTTAATTCCACTTCAAACCAGAAACAGCTCCCCTTGCCAAACTCACTTTCGACCTGGAGTTGACTCCCCATCAGCTCCACAATTCGCTGACTGATTGACAATCCCAGTCCCGTTCCTTCTGCTTGTTTTTTCGCACTCCCGACTTGTTCGAATGGCAAAAAGATTTTTTCTAACTGTTCTGGGGTCATCCCAACGCCAGTATCTTTGATGCTGAATCGAGCCTTAAATCGCCCTGCTGTCGTTGGCTCAACTTCAATGAGAAACGTAACGCTGCCTCGATCCGTGAATTTGATTGCATTGCCCAAAAGGTTGATCAGAACCTGACGCAACCGCTTTTCATCCGCTTGGATGCCATTTGGTATCTCAGTTGATGGATAGATAAACTCAATGCCTTTTTGTTCGGCGCGAATGCGACAAATTTCAGCCACACTTTCTAGAAAAGAGGGGAAATGGAAATCGCTCTTCTGGAGTTCAAGCTTGCGAGCTTCAATCTTGGAGAGATCGAGAATGTCATTGATCAGGGTGAGTAAATGAGAACCACATTGATAGATCACATCAATGCCTTTGTAAGCGCGATCGCTGAGTGCTTCATTGCGAAGAATCTGAGCATACCCCAAAATTCCATTCAGCGGTGTCCGTAGCTCGTGGCTCATATTCGCCAGAAATTCGCTCTTGGCTTGGTTTGCACTATCCGCCATGCGTTTTGCTTGGGCGAGTTCAGCAGTTCGTTCAGCCACCCGTCGCTCTAAGCTGGCAAACGAGTCTTCTAACTGAGTCGTCATGCTGATAAACGCTTGCGCCAACCGTCCTAATTCATCGTTACGCTCAGTATCGAGTTGTACCTTGAAATTACCGCCTGCGACCTGATCAGCAGCGCCAACAAGCTGATTGAGCGGATGTGCGATCGTGCGATCGAGCACAAAGAACAACAGCACGATCTCAACCAGAAGGGCAACTAAACCAGACATTAGAATAAATCGCGCCGCATCTAAAGCCTGCCCCGTCAGCAGC
The DNA here is from genome assembly GCA_015272325.1 of Synechococcales cyanobacterium C42_A2020_086. GTDB lineage: Bacteria > Cyanobacteriota > Cyanobacteriia > Elainellales > Elainellaceae > JACYLU01. The sequence goes on from JACYLU010000001.1 coordinate 206,931, forward strand.
GATTTGGGATAGACTGTCACGAAAAACCAGTCTGGCCCTTGGACTTTGCTGATGGCGAGAAATTCTCGATTGGGTTTATTCTCAATGACCGCATCCTGAGGGGTCGAATTTTGCACAAGCTGATAGATGCGTTTAAGATGCTCATCATCAGATTGCAGAATGTCAAATTCGCCGCGACGCGCTTCAAGATCTTGCTCGTGCTCCGGATGAGCAATCAATCGTCCATCTGCCCGAAAAATAATGTTGTATGCGCCGACTAAATGATCCTGGATGGCAGTATCAATCAAGCTGCTCACAGGAACATCCGTTCCGATCGAGGCAACGTGGCGACCTTGAAAATCGATCGGAGTCGAGAGCGTGGTCATAAAGAGTTGCCCCACTTCGTCATAAAACAGGGCTGTCCATCGTTGCGTTCGATCAGGGTCATGGTCAAGATCGGTATAGTAATACCAATGTTCCTGTCTAATATCCTTGTCTGCCGTAATGATATTGCCCCATCTTGTCCCCTTCCAGTAGACCAGCGCAGAATTATAGGGTCGAGGTGTGGTGTAGAGATTGAGAACCCGGTACTCCCAAGCGGGACCATAATGTCTCAACATGTCGAAGCTGATCACCGCAATCCGACGAAAGTTGGCATCGACGGTTGCTGCTGAACCCAGAAACCCACTCATCCCGCGTTCTGTGAATGCTCCGGTTGCAGGATTACCCTGATAGAATTCGGGACGCAGACGAATCGTGTGATCAGGCTGCTCAACATAGAGTTGATCGAATTCAGCTTTGGGATCGCGATCGCCCATTGCCGCAAGCCGCGATAAGAAATCGGCTCGAAATCGCTTGTGATTTTCTTCCTGCTGCAAAAAGAAGTAGCTTTCTTTCGCTCCCCGCTCAATGATGTATTTGCTCAGTTGCTCTCTGGTTTGGGTTTCCAGATTAGACATAAGGTGCAAATAAGTGATGCCTGCCGAAAGCAACACAACAAGCGTGATTCGGAGCGACATATTGAGCAACGTTTTCAGCGCCAGCGACCCTCGCAGGTCAAATCGAGCATGAGCAGCGCGATTCCAAAACATGATGCGTTACCAAGGCCGGGGTTTGTGATGATGAGTAAATCCGTCTTCATCATTCCCTCGCAGGCAATCGTTCTAACCCAGAGCTTTATGCAATACCTCGGACAATGCATGGATAGCAGATGAAGATTCCCGTTTACGTTGTGAAGGCGGCCCTTGAACGTCTTATTATCTGCCGTGATTCTGGCCAGATGCAAACCAATCGTGGCAACCGCTGGCGCTCTTGATGCACCTGTTGGAGCCATTGTTTTGCCCCTTCGCGCTCCTGAATCCTCGCCGCTACGACTTGGATTGCAATCAACAGAGCGAAGTAGTAGACCATTGAGGGAGGCACTCGCTGGGCAACAGTCGCCAAGCGCAACCGGTGACGAGCCGGTAGAGGATGCTTTGCACCACTACATCAGGCATCATTTTCGTATTTCTTGGGGACAGAATACTGTTTTCTGCTTTTTTTCTGTCTTAAGCTTTCTTTCAACACTGGTGGCAGCAAAAAGGTGTGTCAGTTTGAAACCTAACACACCCTACGTATTGATAGGAGAATTATCGAGATTAAGCTCCTACCGCTTCCTTAGCTGCGTACATCACTTCTAGCGTGATTTCATTAAAGCCGCGCTCGCGGGCGAATTTTTCGGTGTTGCGTTTCACCTTGCCGCGCACAAAGCCGGGGATTTTGTTCAGTTCGGCGGTGGCTTCTTTATTCCAGTTCAAATCAGAATCGGCAGAAACGCCTTTCGTGATCACTTCTTTCGTGTCGTGGCCGCCAAAGATCTCCAGCAGGTGATCCTCCATGCCCAGTGTGAAGGAGTTGTAGACCAGATCCACGATCTGATTCGCGCCTTCGTAGCCGAGAAACGGGCGGTAGCCAACGGGAAAATTCTGGATGTGAATCGGGGAGGCGATAACGCCGCAGGGAATATCGAGCCGTTTACCGACGTGGCGCTCCATCTGGGTGCCGAAGATGGCGGCAGGTTCGAGTCGAGCGATAGCGTTAGCAATTTCGGCGTTGTCGTCGCTGATCAGAATCTCGTCGCAATACTCGCTCACCTGCTGCCGGAACCAGTCGGCGTCGTATTTGCAGTAGGTGCCCGCCAGCACGACGCGGATTCCCATCTCCCGTGCCAGAATTTTGGTCATGGCAGCGGCGTGGGTATTGTCACCAAAGACGACAGCCTTTTTGCCGGTGAGGTTTTGGCAGTCGATCGAGCGTGAGAACCAGGCAGCCTGGGAGACAAAGCGAGTTTGCTCATCAATAAACGGCTCGTAGTTGACCTCGGCTCCCTGCTGATTTAGCACCTTCTGAATGGCACGCAGGCAGCGGGCGGTTTCCACAACGCCCATCGGGGTAATGTCTACATAAGGCATCTCAAACTCGCTTTGCAGATACTGTGCCGCCATCATTCCCAGCTCACGGTAGGGCACAAGGTTAAACCAGGCTCGCGGCAAATTCTTCAGCTCGTGAACCGTTGCTCCCTCCGGGATGACAGCATTGACCGTGACGCCAAGGTCCTGCATCAGCCGTTTTAGCTCGGTGCAGTCGTGGTTATTGTGAAAGCCGAGGGTAGACATGCCGATAATGTTGACCGAGGGCTGCTCGGTTTTGGTGCTCGGCAATTCCCCTTTTTTGCGGGCTTTTTCGATGTAGAACTGCACGATCTGCTGCAGGGTGCGGTCAGCGGCTTGCAGTTCGTTGACGCGGTAGTGATTGACGTCCGCCAGCATCACGTCGCCCTTGGCTTCGAGCTGTGCCCGTTCCACGAAATTTTGCAAGTCTTCCTGCAAAATGCTGGAGGTGCAGGTGGGCGTCAGCACAATCAGATCCGGATGCTCTTCCTGATCCTTGCGGGTAATGTTCTCTACGACTTTTTCCTGGGATCCCCGCGCCAGCACGTTGCGATCAACAATGCTGGCCGTTACCGGCGTGAAGTCGCGCTCCCGCTCCAGCATCGAGCGCATGACGTTGAAATAATCGTCTCCTAAAGGCGCATGCATAATTGCGTGCACGTTTTTAAACGAACTGGCGATGCGAAGAGTGCCGATGTGTGCAGGTCCGGCATACATCCAGTAAGCCAATTTCATAAAGTTGGGTCTCCGTTAGGCTGATGGGCATTTACCCAATGAGGCTTGAGCGGCTTGAGAGACTGTGAACGGTTGAACCGCGCAGCTGCCAAAAACCAAACGGCATCGAGGCTGCTTGCTTGAGGCTATCTCAGGCTATCTGAGGCTATCTGTGAAATGGCTTGAAGTTGCGACTGTTTCTGAGGCTGTTTTTGATGGTTTCAACTTTTGATTGTCTCAAAAATGGCGCGATTGGGTCAGAAGCACTGCGGCTCCAAAAGGTAAGCGGGAACAAAATCCAAATCCTGAAAACCGTTGCTATACAAAGGGAAGCAAGATTTCTGAGGGCGACTTCTCCTGGCTGAGATCGTATTGATTCTTAATGTTGATTCTTAATGCTTCGTGGGCTGTGGTCCGGTGGCTATGGGTCCGGTGGCTATGAGAATGACAACCGTTGAACCGCTATTATGTAAGGCAGGCTATGTAAGGCAGGTGTGAGGCAGACTGCCCCAGATTCAGGAGAGACAACGATGACCTTGATTGCCGTCATTGATTACGACATGGGAAATTTGCACTCGGCCTGCAAAGGGCTAGAGCAGGCGGGCGCTACACCCCAAGTCACTGATGAGGTCAAGGACTTAGAGCGGGCGGATGCTGTCGTGTTACCAGGTGTGGGGGCCTTTGATCCGGCGATTCAGCATTTGCGTTCGCGGGATCTGATTCAGCCGATTCGCGACATCATTGCTAGCGGCAAACCGTTTCTCGGCATCTGTTTGGGGCTGCAGATTCTGCTAGAGGGCAGCGAAGAAGGCCACGAACCCGGACTGGGCGTGATCTCTGGTATGGTGCGTCGCTTCCGCCCGGAACCGCAGCTCACGATTCCCCACATGGGCTGGAACCAGCTCCATCTGACGCAGCCCGATTCACCCTTGTGGCAGCAGCTTCCGGCTAACCCCTGGGTGTACTTCGTGCATTCCTTCTATGCTGACCCTAGCAACCCCAGCGACGTAGCTGCCACCATTACCCACGGCAGCCAAACCGTGACGGCAGCGATTGCCCGCAATAACCTGATGGCGGTGCAGTTCCATCCTGAGAAGTCGTCCACTGCAGGGCTGCAAATCTTGGCAAACTTTGTGGCGCTGGTGCGCTCGCAGCAGCTCATTGCCTCCTGAGCCGATCCATGAGTTTACGCATCTACGGCAATCGCCCGCTGAAAACGCTGAGTGGCCAAGCCACCCGCCCGACTCCGGCTCGCGTGCGGCAGGCGTTGTTCAACATCTGGCAGGGCACAATCGAGGGCTGCCACTGGCTCGATCTGTGCAGCGGCAGTGGTGCGATGGGAGCTGAGGCGCTGTGTCGCGGTGCCAGTCGAGTAGTGGGTATTGAGCAGTCACCCAAAGCCTGCGCCGTGATTCAGCAAAATTGGCAGCAGGTGGCCAAGCCCGATCAGCAGTTTCAAATTCTGCGTGGCGATGTGGTGCAGCGGCTGCCATTGCTGTCTGGGCAAACCTTTGACCGCATTTATTTTGATCCGCCCTACGATAGCGATCTATATGAGCCGGTTCTGACAGCAGTCGCTAAGCATGGGCTGCTTGCCGCTGATGGCGAATTTGCTGTAGAGCACCGAGCCGATCGCATCCTACCTCAGGCAGTGCTCGACCTCAGCGTTTGTCGCCAGAAACTCTACGGCAGCACTGCCCTGACCTTCTATGCCGTCACGCCTGAAATGACCATAGCTACAACGTGATACATCGCCCCATCCGCAGCATAAAAAAATCCTTCCCAGTTTCAGAGGGGGAAGGTCGAGTGAATGGAAGCTGCTTAAATACAACTTTGATGATCAATTAAAGATCAATGAGATGAAAATGGGAATAAAAATGCCCGGCGAGGGGTGTTCCTGCGAGCAGCAACCCTATAGGTTGAGCTGGTTGCCGCGCTTGTACTGCAAGTAGGCGGCGACAAACAGCCCCGCCAGCGTTACAGGAATTAAACCAAGCACAATTCCAGAGAGTAAGGGTTCAACCACAGCGTTATCTCCTTTGCGTTGATCGGATTTTAGCAAATTTAAAGGCCCGGTCTGGGTCTTCACGGTTTTTAGTCTTCTATCATAATTCTTGAGGACGCTGTTTCGGGATGCCCTTGCGCCTAAACAGTGAGGTAACTGGCAAGATGCTGATTCTACCTTGGCTTGCTTTGCTCACCCCTGCCGAGTTCTGCTTTACCCTTGACTAGGCTCCGGTTGTTAAGCTTTAGAAAGCTTAAATTATGGTGAGTTCTCCATGAAGTAAGTTAAATCCTTCCAGTATAGTGTTAGCTGAATCACGTTTTGTTCCATTTTGTTCCATCGCCCTGCTAGAGAGCTTTTGGATAACCAGATCACCACTGCTGACATGTCTCTTCGGAGGGCTGCCTTCACCCTGCTGGCAGTGCTGCTCGTGATTGTCATTGCAGCACTCGGAGTTCACCAGTTGCGGCGTTCTGATCCCTATGTGCAGAGCGTTCTGTCGGTTGTGGGCGACCCCACCCAAGGGCAGACGATTTTTCAGATGAACTGTGCCGGCTGCCACGGCCTCGATGCCGATGGTCGGGTGGGTCCGAGTCTGCATCATGTGGCGTCGCGCAAGTCACGTATTGGCTTGATCCATCAAGTCACAAGCGGTAAGACTCCTCCCATGCCGCAGTTTCAGCCTACCCCCCAGGAAATGGCAGATTTGCTGGAATATTTGGAAGGGTTATAGATCATGCCGTTGTTTCGGTCTAGTTGATGTCCATTTTGTTATACGGCTTGAGTTGTTGGCTAGAACGTAGCTGTAAGACAACCTGACCTCGTTGCTTTGAGGTACTTGTGTCTGGCAGTCAGTAACCTGACGGGCGAGTCCGAGACTTTGATGCAATCACCAATAATCTTTAGCTGATACCTCTTGACTTTGAAGTCAGGTATAAGGTTTATGCTGAAATCAACACTTAAGGAGAACTTTAAGATGACGAAGCGTTTAGTTGAGGTTTTCACAGCAGGTTGCCCATTATGTGATGAAACTGTCAGCTTGGTAAGAGAGTTGGCGCGTGACAATTGTGAGATTCAGGTATGGGATTTGCGTGAAGGATGTGCAACTAATGAATGCCGTGAGAAAGCAAATCAATACGGAATTCATCGCGTTCCGGCAGTTGTAGTTAATGGCAAGCTAGCAGAATGTTGTCAAAATCAACAGCCGATTTCTCGTGAAGCACTATTGACCGCTGGCATTGGGCAAAACTAAAGCAAGAGCGCAGGAGAGACAAATCTCTCCTGTTATTGAGTATTAATGTGACTATGAATAAAGGTTTATTGATCGGTGAGTTAAGTCGGCGATTGCATCTCTCTACCCAGACTATCCGGTATTACGAGCGGTTAGGACTGCTTAACCCACCCAAACGGACTGAATCGCAGTATCGCGTTTACGGAACAGATGACGAGGAACGACTGCGCTTCATTCAAAAAGCTAAACAGTTTGGGCTATCGCTGGATGAAATCAAACAATTGATCGAGATTAGGACGAGCGGGGCACCTCCCTGTTCAGATCTCAAACGTATGGTAAAGCAACATCTCGATGAACTAGATCGGCGTATTTCTGATATGCTGGCATTCCGCCAAGAATTAGCTAGCCGATACGAGGCAATAGAATCTTTGCTTACTGATGCCTCCGATACCACAACTGAAACCTCTTATGGGGGGAAGATTTGTGGATTAATTGAGCAATCAAGCGAGACAATTAGCACCGAAGGATAATCGTGCAACCTAAAACAGCCTTACTGCTTTTACTCAAATATCAGAATTAGTGGTTAAACAAACAATTGAGAAGTTGGCTATGTAACAGCGTAGTATAACAAGTTGATGAAGCGGGCGGATAGAAGATCTTGGTAGAGGTGCTAAGGTCGTCTACCGCCGCTTATCTTAGTCTCTAGTGCAAAAAAGCGCAAAAACCGCCGCGAGTTTAAACTGCCGGCGGTGCTTTCATTCAATTCGCTTTCAGTTTTGCTTTCAGTAAACTTAAAAAAGCTACTGCTTACGCAGGCGCAACATTTCTGCTACAACCGCCATGCTTTCTTCGTAGAGCACGTCGCGTCCCGAGCGCTGGAGCTGCTGGCTCATCAGAAACTCGGCCTTTTGGTCGCTAGTGGCTGTAACCTGCTCAGTTTTGGCAATCTGGGCACCACCTTTGGCTTCCATGCGCATGCAGCCAGTCGTTTCTGAGCAGATAATCGTGTTGCAGTCTGCCTTTGGATTACTGGAGGTGAGGCTCAGCCCGATTAAATCCCCGATTACCTCACCCGGATCGCCGATCGGCACGCCGGCCAGCTCGGCCTTAATTAATTCCCCGTTGGGTCCCTGCAGATCAATATGAACCAAATCATAGAGGTCGCGGGTTTCGCTATAGGAAACAGGGGTCCAGTCGAGCCGGCTAGCAAGCCAACCCAAAAACATCAGCGCCTGCGCCGGGTTGCCCTTTTCGTAGTCGATCATCACCTGATCGATGTCCTTTAGGTGTGCCCGTCGTTCTGGCGGGTCGTAGGCTGCTGCTGTCAGTTCTTGCCAAGCGCCGAAGCGGTGCCAGTTCAAGTCAGCTACGTAGGTACCGGCTTCGATCAGCTCGACCATCTTCAGGAATTCTGCTTCTGGGTCGGTATAGTAAGACGAGTCGAGGACAATGCACTGGCAACAGTCCACTAGTTTTTTAAATAGCTCTTGTTCAGGGTTGGGAGTTGCCTTCCACCAAACAAACTTCGGCAGATCCGGAATTAACAGCGACGCTGCCACATCGCCAACGCGGTTTAGCGCCGCCTTCGTGCCCCGCAGCGTAATGTATTCGCAGCACATCAGGTTAGCGCTAGATTTTTTCAGAATCGGGCAATAGGCCGAAACCTGCGCCGTCACGCCTTGATCTTCGCCAAACGTGGGACAGAGCGTAATAATGCGGCAGGGGTTTTGGGCAGCAATGGCATCGCTCACACTCAGGCCCCGCAGGTCGGGATTGGTCAGCTTCGCCCGCTCTGGGGGTAGTTTGGCGTATTCTTCCCGCAGGCGGGTCAGCGTCGCAGGATCCACTCGTCCAGTAATTGGCAAACCGTACGCTTTCTGGGCGTCTTTGATTGCGTCCTTCATCATCGGACCGTTGACGCCTTCAATGTCGCCCGTGTAGAAGCCGAGGATCGCCAAGAGCTGTTGGAACTCCTCGGGTTCGTAGATCACCATGCTGAAGGTCGAGGCGCGGGTAGCTACCGGAACCACGTGATCACCAACCTGCGCTTGCCAAATCTGACTCAGTTCGGCTTCGATCTCGTCGATGGAAATGTCTTTGGGTTTTTGGAGAGTAACAAGGGGAGTGCTCATGGGTGGGGTAGAAAAGGAAGAATAAGTTGGACTCACAGCAGCCAGCTTGCTATAGTCGTCGCCAGCGTCGACCGTCGCGGTTAAGCAACAGTTCGGCTTCAATCGGTCCCCACGTTCCCGCTTCATAGAGGGGAATTGCATCGGGATCGGCGGGGGCATCCCAGACGTTCAGCAACGGGGTGAGAATCCGCCAAGAAGACTCCACTTCATCCCCTCGAGTAAACAGGGTCTGGTCCCCCAACATGCAGTCTACCAAGAGGCGACTGTAGGCTTCGGTATTCGGCTGACCAAATGCATTTTCGTAGCTGAAATCCATTTCCACCGAGCGTGTGCGCAGGGAACTGCCGGGCGTCTTCACCTCCATGCGCAGAGAAATGCCCTCATTGGGCTGAATCCGTAGCGCCAGCACGTTGTTATTCATCTGTTTTGCTGCCGACTGAAACATCAGGAACGGCACCTCACGGAAGCGAATTGCAATCTCCGTTACCTTCTTAGTCATGCGTTTGCCAGTACGCAGGTAGAAGGGGACCCCCTGCCAGCGCCAGTTATCGATCATCAGCTTCAGGGCGGCATAGGTGGCAGTTGTCGATTCTGGGCTTGCTCCTTCTTCTTCCCGGTAAGCAGGCACAGGTTTACCGCCCATCCAGCCTTTGGTGTACTGCCCACGCACCGCAGAGAGATCCAGCCGATCTAAATCGGCCAAACGGGTCGCCTGCAGCACCTTCACCTTCTCATTGCGAATGCTGTCGGCTTCCAGGGAGTTGGGGGGTTCCATTGCCGTCAGGCAAAACAACTGCATCAGGTGGTTCTGCACCATGTCCCGCAGTGCCCCTGCCGTTTCGTAGTAGCCCGCTCGACCCTCCAATCCGACGGTTTCAGCAACTGTGATCTGCACATGGTCTACAAACTGCCGGTTCCACAGCGGCTCAAAGATGGCATTGGCAAAGCGGAACACCAGCAAATTCTGCACGGTTTCTTTGCCGAGGTAATGGTCGATGCGGTAGATCTGCTCTTCGGCACAGGTATTATGAACCACACGGTTGAGCAACTGTGCCGAGCTAAGATCTTTACCGAAGGGTTTTTCAATCACCAGGCGATGTTTGCGAGGATCTGTCAGCATTCCAGCTGCTCCCAACTGCTGAATCGCTTCCGCAAAAAAGCGGGGTGCTACCGAGAGGTAAAACACGCGATTGCCCCGCGTGCCGCGCTGCTCGTCGAGTTCGGCTAAAAACGCCTTTAGCTTCTGGTAGCCCTCAGGATTGTCAATGTCTGCCGAGAAATAAAACAGCCCTTTGGCAAACTCATCCCAGATTGCCTCTTTGCGTAGACCGCCGCCAAACTCTTCTACGCCTTCCCGCATCTGCTCACGGAAGTAGTCATGGCTCCACTCCCGTCGGGCAACGCCCACAATCGTCAGTTCTGGAGGCAATCGCCGCTCTAGTTTCATCTGGTAGAGAGCCGGGACCAGTTTGCGCTGGGTTAAATCGCCCGAGGCGCCAAAAATTACCAGAATTTGCGGTTCGGGAACGCGATCTTGCTGCAGTCCAACGCGAAGCGGGTTTTCAAGTAGAGTGACCATGGGCAGTGTATAGAGTTGAAACAAACTTTAAGGGGGGAAGGCAGAGCCGTAGCAGGACGGCTCCACAGGGCAAATCATCTAGGCAATCACGATACCGGGGTCAGCTGCTGAATTTTCTCCTCGAGAGAACGCATCAAGGCATCAAACGGTTGTACAAACTTCTCAATGCCGTCGATCAGCAGTTCTGCCATTACTTGGTCGAGGTTGATATCCACATCCGGGTCTTTCAAGCTTTCGATCAGGTGATAGGCTTCCGGCACGTGGGTTTCAATGCGAGATTGCACGTCGCAGTGATCGGCGCAGGCGTCGATCGTGGTTGGCGGTAATGTATTGACCGTATCGGGACCGATCAGCTCATCCACATACATGACGTCGCTGTATTCAGGGTTTTTGGTGCTGGTGCTAGCCCACAGCAGCCGCTGCACGTTTGCTCCTTTGGCGGCGAGCTGCTTCCAGCGGTCGCTCTCGACAATTTTCTTGTACTCCTGATAGGCAATCTTGGCGTTGGCAATTGCTACTTTACCTTTGATTGCCAGCAGTTTCTCGCGGGCTTTCATGTCGTCAATGCCCTTCAGCTTTTCGTCGATTTTGGCGTCGATGTTGCTGTCGATGCGGCTGAGGAAGAAGCTGGCCACCGAAGCGATCTTGCTGATATCTTCGCCTTTTTCAACGCGGGCTTCCAATCCCCGAATGTAGGCTTTAGCGCTGCTAACGTAGCTATCTACCGAGAACAGCAACGTCACGTTGACGCTGATCCCGGCAGCAATCACCGCTTCAATGGCTGGCAAACCTTCCTGAGTGCCCGGAATCTTGATCATCACATTCGGGCGGTTGATGGCGGCATGATAGCGCTTCGCCGCTTCGATGGTCGCTTCCGTGTCGTGGGCAACGGCCGGAGGCACTTCGATGCTGACATAGCCATCGAGTCCGCCAGTTTGCTTATACACCGGCATCAAAATATCGCAAGCTTGGCGAATGTCGTCAAACACGAGAGACTCATAGATTTCATTCACCGACTGACCAGCCCGGATGCCCGCTTCAATCGCCTCGTCGTAAACGGCATTACCGGCAATGGCTTTTTGGAAGATCGCTGGATTCGAGGTGATGCCGCAAATGCCGCTCGTTTCCACAAGCTGCTTCAATTCGCCCGACTGGATCAGATCCCGAGATAGGTTATCCATCCAGATGCTTTGGCCGTACTGTTTAATCTCAAGCAAGTGATTTGCTGTCATGGCCATCTGCTCCTTCTCAAACGTTCACTCGTTCTTTCAACCTTGGTTGCTTCAACCTTAGATCTCGGTTGGTAACGACTGGATCATCCTTTGGACGTTAATCTTTAGATGTGAGGATAGGACGATCTCGCTGCTCACGGTTGTGTTCTTGAATAAAGGATTCAACTAAAGCCACGTCCTCTGGGCTACCAATAATTAGCGGCGTCCGGGCATGCAGCTTTTCAGGAATTACGTCCAGAATCTTTTGCGTACCGGTGCTGGCGCTGCCTCCGGCTTGCTCGATCAAAAAGGCTAGCGGAGCTGATTCATAGAGCAGGCGCAGTTTACCTTCCGGCTTCTTGATCGTTCCCGGATAGAGGAAGACCCCACCTTGAAATAGAATTCGGTGAATATCGCCCACTAACGCACCGCTGTAGCGGGCTGTGTAGCCTTCGTGACGATGCACATAGCGGGTGTAGTCGCGAATTGATTCTTCCCACTGCCAGAAGTTGCCCTCGTTGACGCTGTAGACTGGTCCATGCTCGGGAATCCGAATGTTTTCGCTCGATAGGATAAACTCTCCCAAGCTGGGATCGAGTGTAAACGCATGGACGCCGCGCCCAATCGAGTATACCAGCATCGTGCTAGGACCATAGAGCACATAGCCCGCCGCAAGCTGCTGATGCCCATTTTGCAGCAAGTCCTGTGCCGTGCCGTCTAGATCATTACCTTCTTGTCGCCGAATCGAGAAAATCGAGCCGACGTTGAGGTTGATATCCACATTCGAGGAGCCGTCGATTGGATCGTAAAGCAGCGTGTAGCGCCCAATCGGGCAGTTCTCGGGAATATAATAGGGCTGCTCCATCTCCTCAGAGGCTAGGCGGCATACCAAGCCGCTTTGCTCAAACACCGAGATGAACACCTGATTGGCATAAACATCCATTTTTTTGACGGATTCGCCCTGCACATTCGTCCGCCCAGTAAAACCCAGCGCGTCTTCCACTAGCCCGGCTCGGGTCAAGCGGCGAGCAATCAGCTTGGCGGCCAAGGCAATTCGGTTCATCAGTGCGCTCAAGTCTTGAGCTTCTGCAGAAAAACTTTGCAGTTGCTGCAACACATGACGCGATAGGGTTGTACAGTCCCGATCTAGGGCATGTTGATGATCCAGGGCTAACGGTTGATCCACTTCAGTCATACAGTTTCTTCCAATTTCTTCCCGTTCGTAAGCGGTTTATCGTCCAGTGCCGGAGAACCAGACATTCACAACCTAAGGTTCTACGGCTGTTGTGGCTGCCCTTCATCTCCTATCTTAGGGAAGCCTTCCTGAAACGGAGCTGAATTTTAGGTGAACTATAGAAATGCATCGCGATTCGTGATAGGCAAACGCAATGGCTACGGCACAGTTGACCTGGAATTTTGAAGAATCTGCACAAAAGTGAGTCTTGATTCTGCCACGGAGGGATAATTTGGGCGGAGCAATCTGAGTCATGTTGAGTCATTCTGAGTCACTGTGCCTCTCGAATAGGTATCACTTAGGTATCGGTGACTCAGGTCATTCCTGCGTGCTGGAGGAAGGTAGATGGGAGCACAAAAACGCATCGGAATCTTGACGAGTGGTGGCGATTGCGCTGGCTTAAATGCAGTGATTCGGGCAGTCGTACAGCGAGCCGTCGGCACCTACGATTGGGAAGTGCTGGGCATTCGCCAGGCCACTCGCGGCTTAATGGCTCGGCCGCCGCAGGTGATCCCCCTTGAACCGGAGCAGGTCGATCCGCTGCTGACGGTGGGTGGCACAATGCTAGGCACGACCAATAAAGGGGATCCCTTCGCCTATCCCATGCCCGATGGCACCCTGCGCGATCGCTCCTCTGAAATTATTGAAGGCTATTCCCTGCTGGGGCTAGATGCGCTGATCGGCATTGGTGGAGATGGTAGTCTTGCAATTTTGCATCGCCTCGCGCAGCAGGGCGGCATGAATTTTGTCGGCATTCCCAAAACCATCGACAACGATATTGGCATGACCGAGCGCGCTATCGGTTTTGATACGGCGGTAAATATCGCTACAGAAGCCCTCGACCGACTGCACTTTACAGCCGCGAGCCACAGCCGAGTGATGATTCTAGAAGTCATGGGGCGCGACGCGGGGCACATTGCCATCTCGGCAGGAATTGCCGGCGGTGCCGACGTGATTCTGATTCCCGAAATTCCCTATTCCCTCGACAGCATTTGTCGCAAAATCTACGCTCGCCAAGAGCGTGGTCAAAACTTTTGTCTGATCATTGTGGCAGAATCCGTGCGCACCGAAACCGGGCTTCCCGTTACTAAACTGGAATGCGAAGGACAGCAGCGCTACGGCGGTATCGGACAATACTTAGCCGATCGCATCGCGGCATGCAGTGGTGCCGAAACCCGGGTCACCGTCTTGGGGCATGTGCAGCGAGGCGGTATTCCCTCACCGCTGGATCGCCTGACTGCTTCTGCCTTTGGCGTTGCCGCCGTAGACCTGATCGCCGAAGAAAACTACGATCGGGTCGTAACGTGGCAAAACCGACAGGTGGTAAGCGTGCCCGTTGCCGATGCCATTGCCCGATACAGCACCGTAGATCCCAACGGCACTCTGGTGAAAACTGCCCGGGGCTTGGGAATTTGCCTGGGGTCGTGAGCTGGCTATTCACAAGCTCGGTCGGCAGCTTTGCGCAGTGCTCCTAGCAGCGTTGATACGAACACGCAGCGCTTGCGAACTCCACCCCGGTGGCTGATCAGGGTTAACCGTCCAAAGGGCGGCGTTACGTGACCTCGATGATTAAATTCCACCGAATAGAACCCGTGCCACTGACGGAGCGTGGTATGGTCCGGGGCAATTAGCACCTCTGAGATGAGGGGCTGCCAATCGGTCGATGCTGGCAGCACTGCTGTGGCGTGAATTGCCCATTCAATGGAGCGTTCACGCTCCCGAAAACTAACCCGCCAAGCCTGCCGAGAGAGAAGCGCTTGGGCTTGAGCCTGCCGCAGGGCTTGGTACACTTCATTCTGAGCGGCTATAAGCTGATGGTTAGTGTAGAATCCGAGCCAACTCGGAGCCACGATTGCCGCCAAGGTGCTAATGATCAGCAGCACCACCAGCATTTCAAACAGAGTGAACCCAGTACGAGTGCCAGTACGAGTGAAGGACAATAGAGCCAAACGAGCAGGCAAGCCGTAGTCAGAATGACGATTGCAGGACGATCGGTAGCGCATTGCAAAACCCTGATGCACCGTGCAGACTTTTCCCAGAGTGCCCAGGTGCTGATGTTCGATTTCAGCTTCTCGCTGGAGATTGCCTGACTGCCGATCGTTCCTTTCGCGATTGCCGCAGCGGTCTGCCCCTAGCCGATAAGAAATTTTCGCGCCACCATTGTTAAGGACCAAACATCCGGGCTATGATAGTCTATCGGAGTGAGCTAAGCGGTTAGGCATGGGCCTAGCCTGGGTTTCCTACCTCGCGGATGTGGCGGAATTGGTATACGCGCACGTTTGAGGGGCGTGTGGCTTTGCCTTGCGAGTTCGAGTCTCGCCATCCGCATGAACTATGCAACACGAAGCAGATTAAAGGCGCTGGTTCCTGACCTTTTGGGGGATCGGCGTTTTTGCGTGAGCAGGTGGCTGAGGGCAGCATGCATAGCATCGGGCAAAATTGGCGCAATGGAGCCAGGATGCGGAACTCGCCAACGTCCTCCACCGCACTCCGACTTGTACTATCATGCAGATAGATAATTAACTTTTGTAACCGATTTTGACTCCAGCGTTTAAACCAACCCAACGTTTAGCAGAGCCTACCTCCTGGTATGTCCTGGATCCGATCTGGCAGGCTGGTGAGGACACTGTGCAGCGAGGACTGCCCCACCAGCAGCTCTCTCCTACTTGGCAGGTGTTGCTGCTCGGAGATGGCTCCCCCACACGCCACTTACAGCTTCTGACGGGTGAACCCACAGAAGTAGATGTCATCGATATGTCGCTGGTAGACCAGGAAGTCGCCGGTGCTCCGGAGCAGCTACAAGCGGTTCCCGGTCCCTGGATTCGGCGGCAGGTATGGCTGCGGACGGCGTCTGGGCAACGTCTGGCTTACGCGACTTCATGGTGGGAAGCAAGCCATGTAGATGAGTACTTACAGAATCGCTCGCTGCCGGTTTGGTCGAATTTGGCGCGGCTGCGCACAGAGCTATATCGCGATATCCAGGGCATTCAGTACGGCAATTCAGTGCCGCTCGAACTCGCCTTTGACCAGCGCGGACCTTTCTGGGGACGCCACTACTTGTTCTGGCATCACGGCCGCCCAATTACCTTGATCCATGAGGTCTTTTCACCCTATCTGGCTAAATATTTAGGACCGATGCAAGGTCAGGCTCTGTAAAATTTGCCCAACGTCTGCCATGAATTAGTCCGAGATTTAGGGCCATAGAGTCAGCTATGGCCGTAAGTCTGCGGGTTGAGGTCGTGTGGTATAGGTCTAGAACTTAGAACTGTCTCAAGAATCGCAGGTCACTCGTATACAGCCGCCGGATATCGTCGATTTGGTGGAGCACCATAGCAATTCGCTCGACGCCCAAGCCGGCGGCAAACCCTGTGTATACTTCAGGGTCATAGCCGACAGCTTTCAAAACGTTGGGATCGACCATGCCGCAGCCCATCACCTCTAACCAGCGCCCTCGCCACTGCACGTCTACTTCGGCCGAGGGTTCGGTGAAAGGGAAGAAGCTAGGACGAAACCGAATCGGGATTTCGCCGAACATGGCTTCCAAAAACATCTTGATGGTCCCTCGCAAATCCGTGAAGGTCAGCCCCTCATCAACGGCTAAAATCTCTAGCTGATGAAATACCGCCGAGTGGGTGGCATCCACCGTGTCGCGACGGTAGCAGCGCCCTGGCATAATAATCCGCACAGGGGGGTCGTTCGTTTCCATGTAGCGGATTTGCACCGAGGAGGTGTGGGTCCTCATGATGTTGCCATCGGGCAGATAGAGCGTATCCTGCATATCGCGGGCGGGGTGATCGGGCAGGAAGTTTAACGCTTCGAAGTTGTAGTAGTCGGTTTCCATCTCTGGTCCGGTAGCGACGGTGTACCCCAACCCGATAAAAATATCGATCATGCGGTTGATGGTGCTCGTCAGCGGATGGGTGCGACCCTGGGGAGAGTACACACCGGGCATGGTGACATCAAGCGCCTCCGCTTCCAACTGCGCTTCAATTTGCGCCATTTGCAGGGCAGCGCGTTTCTGCTCTAGCTCGGCTTGTAGCAACTCCTTGACTTCGTTTGCCAACGCTCCAATGCGCGGACGCTCGCTGGCATCCATTTTGCCCATACCGCCCAAAATTTGAGACAGGCTACCCTTTTTGCCTAGATATTTAACGCGGAGCTGTTCTAGGGCGTCGAGAGATGTTGTGGCAGCAATGGCCTGCTGCGCTTCTTGTCGGAGCGCGGTTAATTGCGTGTCGAGAGTGCTCATGCCTAAATTTGCCGAGGACATTAGAAAGTGAGAAAAGGGAAACGAGAAGGGTCAAGTCATCGCTCAATCGTTCGTCGATTGCCAATAGATAACGATTAAACGATTGAAGGATGACTAATAGGGTGACAATCAAAGGTGAATAGCCGATACCAGTCAGCCTATCTCTATCAGTGTACGAGGTCCACCCGCAGATCTAGCAGCAGGATGAGCAACTGGCGACACAACCCAAACCGCGTTTGCCGCCAATGCCGCTATTAGAACGAGAGCAATTCGCCCTCTACACTGGATTTGGACGCTCTCATCCTACCTATTTTTTATCATCCATCTCTACTTCTCCTGCCATGAATCTTCTAATCAGCAATGATGACGGTATTTTTGCGCTGGGTATCCGTACCCTGGCCAACACCTTAGCAGCAGCCGGTCATCGCGTGACTGTGGTCTGCCCTGACCGAGAGCGATCGGCAACCGGTCATGGACTCACCCTGCATAAGCCAATCCGAGCAGACGTAGTCGAGTCGGTGTTTCATCCAGAGGTGCAAGCCTGGGCCTGTTCGGGAACCCCCTCCGATTGTGTCAAGCTAGCCTTGGGAGCCTTGATGAGTGAGCCGCCCGACATGGTGCTTTCTGGAATTAATCACGGCTCCAACCTGGGAACTGACATCCTTTATTCAGGGACAGTCTCGGCAGCGATGGAGGGCGTGATCGAGGGAATCTCCAGCATTGCCTTCAGTTTGACCAGCTTCTCATCGCAGGAGTTTCAGCCGGCTGCCAATTTTGCCCGCACCCTGCTGGAACATCTCAGCCATGAACCCCTGCCCCAAGCCATGCTGCTCAACGTCAATATTCCGGCTGTACCTGAAGCCGAAATTGCTGGCGCTATTGTCACTCGTCAAGGCATACGACGCTACTTTGACATGTTTGAGAAGCGCATCGATCCCCGGGGTAAAACCTACTACTGGTTAGCAGGGGAAGTTGTCGAAGAAGTCAACGAGCCAGACTTAGAATCACTAGAACATGCAAAGCTTGAAGCAGCAGGCATGGATCTGGAATGGCTACGGCAAACACCAACCGATGTTCAGGTCATTCGCCAGAATTACATTACAATTACGCCGCTCCAATACAATCTCACCTGTGCCTTCGGAATTGCGAGTCTGCAGAACTGGACATTCCAGCGTTCGGGGTTGTGCCAATACTCAACGGACGGCATTGGTTGATGGCATTCATCAGGCGCAGTGGATCTGGCAGCACCAGCCCAATAGCGAGTCAGCGCCCCTGATAGCAAGCCTACCTTGCAGCCGTCTACAGCTTGATCTCCTTGATCTCCCAGCCTTTTGGCATCAAGGCACCAGACCGATGCGAGGCGGGATTTTCCGATCAGCACCGACTAAACTACCGACTAAACTGTGGATAGTGAGCCAGTAAGCAGACGCTAAGCTGCGCTGAAGTCAACGGATCAGGGCATGCTAGTACTTTAAGCACAACCCGATGAGCAGCCACAGCAACCCAATCTTGCGGCGAAGCCGGCGGCAGAGTCATGCTTTGTTAAGGGTTGGGGTGAATACAATAGAAGTGGTTTTGCGGAATAGCTTGATGCTCCTGCTGTTTGATAGAGGCTCATTTGGTAGACGTTCATCTGACGAGAAGCCCAGTAGAGTGCTGAGTTCAATGAAGTTTGATGCCAAGAGCCTCAATTCGGTGGCCTCAGCGGTTAACCCTGATGGTCTCCGATGCGGACCTGCAACGGAGTGATGGAATCTGGCGAGAAGCGCTCATGTCGAATACACAAGACCAATTCACAGTTCGTTTCTGGGGAGTAAGAGGAAGTATCGCGTGTCCGGGACAAAGTACCGTTCGGTATGGCGGCAACACATCTTGCGTTGAGGTTCTAGTGGGAAGGCATCGCCTGATTTTTGACGGAGGAACAGGTCTACGAGTCCTAGGGCAATCGTTGTTGAACCAAATGCCGCTGGAGGCGCATCTCTTCTTCACCCACTCCCACTGGGACCACATCCAAGGATTTCCCTTCTTTACGCCTGCCTTTGTCCGAGGGAACCGGTTTCATATCTACGGAGCGATTGCGCCCAATGGCTCTACGATCGAGCAGCGACTCAATGACCAGATGCTGCATCCCAACTTCCCGGTGCCGCTGCAGATTATGGGAGCAGACCTAAAATTCTACGATCTGGAAATTGGCGAACCTGTTGTCATTGGCAAGAGAGGCGAGGTGCGGGTGGAAACCGCGTTGCTTAATCATCCAGGGGAATCCGTCGGGTATCGAGTGAATTGGCAAGATCAGTCCGTTGCCTATATCACCGACACTGAGCATTTTCCTGATCGCCTCGATGAGAATGTCCTTTGGCTAGCCCGTCATGCCGATGTTCTCATTTATGACTCCACTTACACCGACGAGGAATACTATGCAGAGCAGTCGAGTAAGGTGGGCTGGGGTCACTCTACCTGGCAAGAAGCTGTGAAAGTAGCCAAGGCGGCTGAAGTGAAGCAACTCGTGATTTTCCATCATGATCCCCTACACGATGACGAATTTATGGATCGTATTCAGGAAGAAACAGGCTATCAGTTCCCTAATAGCGTTGTGGCCTGGGAAGGCTTAGAAATAGATGTTTTGGCAATTGCCGCTTCAGCAGCCGCATCAACAAATATCGAAACTCAGGTCTCGGCATAACATCCTTGATGAGATGGCGGTGGCAGCGCTACCAAGGTGCAGATTGAGCAAGTGCTGACGGATCGCAAAAACTGCCTGGTTTTGTGTCAAAATGTAAAGCGTGTGGATTACTTCCTCTCTGCAATCTCTCAAGACTCCGACTTTCGTTGCCCTCGGGAATTTTGATGGCGTCCATCAAGGGCATCGAAAAGTTATTGAGCCAATTCTGACGGCAGCTGGGGTGGGCACACCTGTGCTAGCCGGGAGTGAGCGAGCTAGTGTCGAATCGCCTGGCTTGCAGAATGCTCATCCTACGGTTGTTACCTTCCATCCTCACCCGCAAGAGTTTTTTACAGGGCAGCGCCGCTTGCTGCTGACACCTATTGCCGAGAAGGCGAAGTATTTAGAATCCTTGGGGGTCGAGCAACTGGTGTTGCTGCCGTTTGATCAGAATTTAGCCAACTTGACGCCAGCCCAGTTCGTTGAGCATATTTTGATTGAGCAGTTGCAGGCTCAGCGAATTAGCGTTGGGCAAAATTTTCGCTTTGGGCGTCAGCGGGCAGGCACGACGGCCGATCTGCAAAGGCTAGCCGCTGATTACGGAGTGCCTGTCGACATTGCGCCACTGCAGACGGACAACGGCGAGCGCATTAGTAGTTCGGCGATTCGGCAAGCCCTCAGCGAAGGTAATCTGCAGCGGGCAAACCGCTTTTTGGGGCGTTCCTACTGCTTGGTGGGGCAAGTCACTCCTGGGCAGCAATTGGGACGCGCCTTGGGCTTTCCCACCGCCAATTTAACCTTGCCCAGCGAGAAATTTTTGCCGCGATCAGGGGTTTACAGGGTTTGGGTGCAGGCTGCTACCGGGCAGCTCGCAGAGCACCCCCAGGCCGGCGTCATGAATTTGGGCTATCGTCCCACGGTAGATGGCTCGCGCCTAGTGGTGGAAGTACACTTGTTGGATTGGTCCGGGGATTTGTACGGACAGACTTTAAGCGTGCATTTAGAGCAGTTTCTGCGGCCTGAACAAAAGTTTGCCTCTCTAGATGAATTGCAGGCGCAGATTCGGCTCGACTGTAATGCTGCCCGGACGCAATTGTCGGCTACATCCTGAAATCATCAGCCACAGACACCCAGACATTCCCAAACGTGCCTAGCCCCTAAACTGGACATTTCCGTAGATTTGCTGCCCTGCCGCCTGAAGAATCTTGCGATGATAAAGAGAATCTGCCAGCACTGGGGCTGCTATGAGAGAGCGCATTGCACAATTAATTGAAACGTTGGGACACACTATTGTCGGTAAGCAAGATGCAATTCGGTTAATGCTGGTAGCGCTGTTTTCGGGTGGTCATGCTCTATTAGAGGATGTGCCGGGCGTGGGCAAAACCCTGCTAGCCAAATCGTTAGCACGCTCCATCGACGGGCAATTTCAACGAATCCAGTGTACGCCCGACCTGCTGCCTACTGATGTCACCGGCACCAATGTCTGGAATCCCCGCAGCGGCGAGTTTGAATTTCTGCCGGGTCCGGTATTTGCCAATGTGCTGCTCGCCGATGAAATCAACCGCGCGACTCCCCGCACCCAATCTGCCCTGTTGGAAGTGATGGAAGAGCAGCAGGTAACAATCGATGGAGTTTCGCGGCGGGTGCCCAATCCATTCTTTGTGATCGCGACTCAAAATCCCGTTGAGTATCAGGGCACTTTTCCGTTGCCAGAAGCTCAAATGGACCGCTTCGCTCTATCACTCAGTCTTGGCTATCCCAGCGAGACGGAAGAATTGCAGATGTTGCAGCGCTTGCAAGATCGCATAACGCCACAGGAACTCCAGCCCTGCATTTCGTTGGAGGAGGTCCAGTCTTTACGTCAGCTCTGCGCACAAGTCGCGGTAGAAACTCATCTGCAGCAGTACATGCTCGATCTGGTGCGGGCAACCCGGCAAGATGAGGAGATTACATTGGGCGTCAGCCCTCGGGGAACTGTAGCCCTGCATCGGGCAGTGCAGGCCCTGGCATTTCTGGAAGGGCGAAACTATGCCATCCCAGATGACGTCAAATTCTTGGCTCCCTATGTGCTGGCCCATCGCCTGATTCCAGCCGCAGGGCGACAACCCAAACTGATTGTGAATCGGCTTCTGCATTCGATCACCATTCCCTAGTGGGTCAATCCCCAGCAAGAATAGATCGCGCCAGAGCAAACTAGGGGCAGTCGGGCAACGTTTCACGCTGGAGTTCAGTCCGGATTGGCTGCAGCGTCAGTGATTTCTTAAACAGAAGATCACCTCAGTGTGATGAAGTGGAAATAGCTTTTGTGGGTTTATGACATTCTTGCAGGCATCCAAGCTGGAATCCTCCGCACCGTCTCCTCGCTTGCCCTACACCAATGGTCGCCTCCTGCTGATTGCCACCCTGCTCTTATTGGGTTTAGCCATTATTGTGGCGAGTGTTCGCCTCCTACTGGTTCCTCCTGTGCAACTGTTAACGGATCCGTTTCTGCAACTGCCGACCGCCAATTCAGTGCGTGTCGTTTGGTTCACTGAATTTCCGGGGTCGCGCCATCGGGTGGAATATGGCGAGAATCTGCAGCAGGTGGCTGTGGCGAATACCACAAAACTGAGCCGGGTTCGGGAAGATCAGCAATCCAACGTCGGCAGCCAGCGAGTGAAAAAAGGGGTAGTAGAAGGGCAGATCTATACCCAGCCTACCTATCGAAACATCTGGCGGCATGAAGCCGAAGTTACCGGGTTACAGACCAATCAGCGGGTTCCCTATCGCGTCCGTAGCGAGCAGAACGGGCGATCGGTCACGAGTGATCAGTTCACCCTTGCGCCTCTGCCTGCAGCAGGTACACCCCTGAAGATTCTGCTGACGTCGGATCACCAGCTGAAGCCAATGACAGCTGCTAACCTGCAAAAAGTCTCCGAAACCGTGGGACAGGTTGATGCTGTGTTTATGGCTGGCGATTTGGTTGATTTTCCCGATCAAGCCTCAGAATGGTTTGATGATAACGGCGGTGGTGCCTTTTTCCCGGCTCTGCAAGGGCGAGCAGCTTATGATCTGGAGCGGAATGGCATTACCACTCGCTATACCGGCGGTGCGATCATCCAGTCTGCTCCGTTATTTCCGGCAGTCGGCAACCACGAGGTGATGGGCCGTTTCTCGATGGAGAAAACCCTACGTGAGCAGTTTAATGATCCGTTTCCTCGTGCCGCCGCAGAGCAGCTTTATAACCAGGTGGCAGCCCAAGTAAATCCCAATGCTGATCCAGCCGTGCGCGAAGCTTGGTTGAAAGACAATACCTTCAATACCGACACCTACGAAGAAATCTTTACCTTGCCTACCGATAGTCCAGGAGGAAAACGCTATTACGCCATCAGCTTTGGCGACGTGCGGCTAATTTCGCTGTTTGCCACCAACATCTGGCGCGTCCCTAGCCTTGAGCCTGACGCCCGCGGACGCTATCGAGAGCGCGAAGCCGATTTCAATGCGGCAGAGCGATGGGGATATGGGCAGCACATTTTTGAGCCGATCACGCCAGGCAGCCCTCAGTACAACTGGTTGCAGACCGAGCTAGCTCGTCCCGAATTTCAGCAGGCGAAGTACAAAATCGTCATGTTTCACCATCCGCCGCACTGCTTAGGCGACAATGTTGTTCCAGCCTACACAGACCCGGTCCAGATTATCGACCGCACTCCCGAAGGGCAAATCACAGCCGTTCGCTATGAGTATCCTTTAGAATCTGACCACCTGATTCGAGATCTCATGCCGTTGCTCGATGCAGCCGGCGTTCAGCTTGTGTTTTATGGACACTCCCATCTTTGGAACCGCTTTGTTAGCCCGAGCGGCATGCATTTTCTAGAGTCCTCCAATGTAGGTAATACCTATGGAGCTTTTGTTGGCGATAAGCAACGGACAATTCCAGTGGGCTATGCTGAACGCTATGTGGCAACGGGCAATCCCAACGGGCTGGAGCCAGTCATGCCCACACTGCAACCGCTGCTAAACGATGCTCAGCAGCCCCAACCCTATATTGCCAGCAACGACATCACTGCCTTTAGCATTTTAGATACCGGCACCGGTACCGTCAGCAGCTATTGCTTCGATACACGCCAGCCAGATTCAGCCGTGATCAAATTTGATGAGTTTGTGCTGGGTCGGCCATGAATGCGGTTGCCCTAGATCACGAGATGATCACGAGATATTAATCCTGGTGACTTTGGTTCAGCTCAGATGCCGTAGCCCCCAGCGAAATGCCGTTACACCTATGACATGGCACTGCCTTTCCGACGTCCGCGGGAGGCGGATTTATCTGGCTTGGTGGTTTTGGTGCTGGTGCGGCCCGTTGTTTTGGTTTTAGCAGCCGTCTTAGAGCCAGTGCCGATGCGTGTTCTGCGACGCGTGGGTTTCTCAGCCGGCACAGCAACCTGAGGCTCAGCAGCAAGCCCGTTTAGGGAATTAGTAGTACCGTTGGAACCATTGAGGCTGGCCGTTGCCATTGATGTCTGAGGTTTGCGACCCGGTTTACGCCTCCGAGTTGCTGCTCCTTTCTGCCGCTTTGCAGCCGATAGATAGCTTTTCAAGGACGAGGCTGAAATTTCAATGCCTTGAGAAGTCAGCATTTTCGAGATTTCCTCATAGCTGTAGCCCTTACTCAAGGCAGTTGAGATCGTCTCCTGTAGCAGAGAGACCGCCTCACGCAGAGACCAATTCTCCTTCGGTTTCTCAGGAAGATCTTGCAACGTTGCGGTTGCATTCTCGATTGCAGTTTTAGAAATGTTGACTGACGCAGGCAGGCGCTTTTGAGATCTGGCCATTCTTTCAATCCTTGTATAAGATTCTGTACATAATACTATTTCAAATTCTGGATGCTATCTCAAAATTGCCGCTCATTTATTTTGGCAAAATCATGACGCAATGATGAGGTTGATAAAGGCAAAATGCAGGCTGTATTCTCCCTCTTTGCAGCGAATCTAAAGCCACTTTGCGACCCGATGAAACTCAAGAAATTCGTTGTAGTCGGTTAGCATTCAAGGCAATTCTGGAGCGTGAAGCGCGCCGCAACCCTGTTTTTACTCCGCCAGTTCACACAGCAGCACTGAAAAATCGACTCGCGGAGACACGATGGAGATGCGAGCAACGTCTAGAGCACTGCTTTATCTTGGATTGCACTAGAGAGTCATTTCACGGCAAAAGCACTACTTGAACAAGGCTCGATTTCAAGGGATTGCGTTAAAAAACTTCATCTGTTTTAGCATTCAAGCAAACTCGTTTGCTAATCCTAACTAGCACCTGTCGTGAAGTACAAATTCTTCGGCCTCTCGCCCTCCAAAAGCGTTGACCAATCGAGAGGATGGACGGTGCTTCTGTTGAAAGTGAGCTGAGAATCAGCATGCTTCTGAATCGCTGAATTCTGCAATCTAATCAGCAAGAACAATTCCACAAAGTCGGCAATAGTTGGTGACAGCGGATTAACCAATCGTTTCTCCTGATTCCTCAATCCCTGCTCCCGCTGGTCATCCTTTTTGGAAAGGACTGCCAGCCGAACACAGTCTATATCGCTATCCCTCAGGAATCACCTCCTCCCCTTGCAACAGACGTCTCATCCCCTGCAGGTCTTGCTAAGGAACCCAAGCCGATCTATACCCCTAGAACAGCTAGCACAAAAAGATACTCAGCATGGGCCTCACCCCTCAGTAGGGCTGCATCAAAACTGCGGTACAACGTAATTAACGTGACTTACGTAGTGTCATACAGCAGGGTGGCAAGATGAAATGGATACAACGACAATATAGGCAATATAACGGTCTCAGCGTTCGTTCAGATCGAAGTCGAGTCAGAAGGACGGCACTGCTTACCGACCTAAATCTGTTGTCTTGCTACATTGACTGCCTCGTAGATCTAAGGGAATTCATCACTGCTTCAACTAAATCCTCGGCAGCTTTAGCAACTCTTCAAGAGATTTCCCGAGGGAATAGCGCTCCATCCTCAAATTGTTGGAAAGATAATGGTAGACAGAGAGTATCCCTGAAGTGGGGTTCTCCTCTGCTTCGAGCGATTGACAAAGCGAGTGACGCGGCATGAGCTATTGCTTAAACCCAGCCTGTCCTAATCCCGAAAATGCGATCCATGCCGAACGGTGTCAGGCGTGTGGCTCGAAGTTACTTTTGTACAACCGCTATCGGGTCCTGCAATCCTTGGGCCAGGGGGGCTTTGGGGCAACCTTTCTAGCCCGGGAGGAAGCGCTGCCTGGTCACCCTTACTGCGTGATTAAGCAACTGCGCCCAGCTGCCTCTTCACCACATGTGCTGCAAATGGCGCGTGATTTATTTGAACGCGAGGCCAAGACCCTGGGCAAAATTGGCAATCATCCCCAAGTGCCTCGATTGCTCAACTATTTCGAGGTGAATCAAGAATTTTATCTAGTCCAGGAATATATTAGTGGCTCGACGCTGCAGCAGGAAGTGAAGCGTTCTGGTCCCTTCAGTGAAGCGGGGGTGAAACAGTTTCTCAGCGAAGTCCTGCCGATGTTGCAATACATCCATAGCCAGCAGGTGATCCACCGCGATATTAAGCCCGCTAACTTGATTCGTCGCGCTCAGGACCGCAAGCTGGTGCTGATCGATTTTGGGGCGGTAAAAGACCAAGTCAACCCAACTCGCATGGGAGCAACCGAGCAAACTGCACTGACGGCTTACGCCATCGGGACACCCGGCTATGCTCCTCCCGAGCAGATGGCGATGCGGCCAGTCTATGCTAGCGATATCTACGCCTTGGGGGTTACCTGTCTATACCTGCTGACCGGGAAATCTCCTAAAGATATGGACTATGACCCTGCTACCGGGGAGATTCTCTGGCGCAACCAGGTGCATGTCAGTGACCACTTTACTGATGTGCTGAAAAAGATGCTGGAGGTGTCGGTTCGCCATCGCTACCAACAGGCTAACGATGTCTTGCGGGCGCTAGATCTAGAACCCTACCTCGACAGTTTGGCACGCAGCATGGTGAGTCAGCCCAGTCGCCCGTCTCGCCAGAGTCATGCAGCAAGTGCGGGTGATTCAGCCGAAGGCACCCTGAATTCTATGCCGTCTTCACCGACTGCCCGGATGGCAGCTGCAATTCGAGCTCGCCAAGCCGCAAAAGCGGTCGGGGATGTCGCTCGCTCAGATGCGACTAGCTTGCAGTCTGGCTCGCTGCGCCGCCCAACTCTTGTCCAAGGTGCTACTGCGGTGACAGCCCTGCACAGCAAGGAGTCCCCGAGTCGTGATTCGGCAACACGGGCTGTAATGGCCAACTCTGCGCGGCTCACTGCAGAAGAGCTACTCTCTGCCTATGCAAAGGGCAAGCGTGATTTTACCTGCCACGACCTCAGTGCTCTGAATCTCTCGAAAACGAATCTTTCAGGTGCCAACTTTCATCAGTCCACGTTGCAAAAAAGCAACCTGCAAGGTGCCAATTTACTCAACGCTGACTTTGGACGAGCTAGCCTTAGTCAGGCACTGCTGAAGAATGCTAAGCTGGCCCGAGCCTATCTCAGCCATGCCGATTTAGCGGGTGCCGATCTGCGCGGAGCTGACTTGAGCTACGCCTATCTCAGCCATGCCAACCTACGTGGGGCTAACCTGTGTGGAGCCGATTTAACGGGTGCCAAAGTGTCAGATGAGCAGCTAGCTATGGCCCGCACCAATTGGGCAACGGTTCATCCCAGCGGCAAACGAGGGTTATGGTAGTGAATATAGCGGACTGAATCCTGCGATTCGCTTGCCCTGCCATTAGCCCAGTTCAACCTCCTACCATGCCTGACCCCACTTCCAAGCCCGTCTCTCGATTTGCATCTCGCCGCCTTGATCCGCAACAAGAACCTGAAAAGTATGCTCAACTTAAAGCCGAGTTAAAAGCTCCCTATCGAGGATTACGGCAATTCATTTATCTTGGCTGCGCTGCTTCGGGTTTCATTGGCGGCTTTATCTTTTTGATGCAGTTGCTGGCTGGACGCCAGGTTGAGAGCACTTTGCCGAACTTGGCGCTGCAGATCGGTGTGGTGGCGCTGATGCTGTGGCTGTTTCGGTTAGAGCAAAAAGCGGCGCGCAAACCCTGACCCCGTCTATGGTGAAGAGAGTTTAAGGTTAAGAGAATCTTAAAAAGTCTGGGAAATAGCCGATCATCTGTCACACTGAATACAGTTCAAATGGGGTCAGCCGATATAAAGACCCTAACTATAAACACTGTGAATACCTAAGGGTAAATGCCTAAAGTGAGGTGCCAGGTTCTCTGTTCAGGAGTCTTGGCACTTCGCTTTTTGCAGCGAATTGTGCAGAGGATGAGGCTACCCCTGTGAAGACTGTGAAGCAATGAAATGGAACGATTGAAAACCGATGTACTCGTAGTGGGTGGTGGAGTAGGTGGGGTGGCAGCGGCAGTACAGTCTGCCCGTCGGGGAGCACGCACGATTTTAGTCAGTGAATTTTCTTGGTTGGGAGGGATGCTCACCACTGCTGGAGTCGCTGCCCCGGATGGCAATGAGTTGCTTGCCTGGCAAACCGGACTGTGGGGAGCGTTTCTGCGAGCAGTGGAACAACGGCAGCCCGGAGGAGTCGATCATGCCTGGGTTAGCTTCTTTACCTACGAGCCGCGCATCGGTGCCGCCATTTTTGCAGATTGGGTGAACGCTTTGCCTAATTTGCATTGGATTCGTGAGCAGGTGCCGCTAGAAGTCTATTGTCGCGATCAGAGGGTGACGGGAATACGTTGCGCCCACTTCGCAATCGAGGCAAGCATCACCATTGACGCTACAGAACTAGGCGATGTGCTGGCCTTAGCAGACGTACCCCACCGCTGGGGCTGGGACTGGCAACCCGAGTGGCAGGAACCCAGTGCACCCACTGCCCCAACCCAACTGACGCAGACCTACCCTGTGCAAGCACCAACCTGGGTTGTTGTCCTCCAAGATTATGGACCAGGGCAAACCGCACCCGCCATTCCGCCGTCTCCGAATGAGCTGACGCAGCAGAAAGACGTAATGGCAGAATTTGCCGGAACAGAGTACGGCTATGGGTGGGAACAGTTCCTCAACTACGGCAGACTACCTGGAAATCGATTCATGATTAACTGGCCCCAGCGCGGCAATGACTATGGCGTGGGCTTGCAGCGACTTGTGGGTTCAGCGGCTCAGCGGCAGGAGTGGTGGCAGGAGGCTTACTGGCATACTCAGAGCTACGCTCGGTTCCTGCAAATGCAGCTCGGACGGCGCTACGGGCTAGCAGACGCTACGTTTCCGGTGGTCTCCGGTATTGGCGGCGGAGCCTTTGCGCTCCACCCGTACTACCGTGAAAGTCGGCGACTGCAAGGGGTGACAACGGTATGTGAGACCGATATTCTACCGGTAGCAGGAGGCTCGGTTGCCGCGTTGCCCATCGACTCAACCGGACAGGTCAACGCCATTGCCATAGGCAACTACGTCAACGATCACCACTACCCAGGCTTTTCACTGCCGCTAAAGCCCAAATCGCTGCGCTGGGGCGGCCGCTGGACCGGCACTCCCTTTGCTCTACCCTACGATTGTCTCGTTCCGGCAACCATCGATGGACTGTTGGTAGGTGAGAAAAATATTTCTGTCTCCCATATTGCCAATGGAGCCACCCGGTTGCAGCCTGTCGTATTGGGGTTAGGGCAGGCCGCAGGCATGGCAGCTGCGCTCTGTATTGAACAAGGCTGCCCGCCGCGAGCCTTACCGGTCCGGGTGTTGCAAGAGGCTCTGCTTACTGACCCAATAGCTCCCGCTGCGGTGGTGCCTCTGTGGAACCGAACGCCGGAACACCCCGATTGGCTGTACTGGCAGCGCTATTATCTGGCTCATCCTGAGGCTTACCCTTGCACGGGCTATTGTCCTGATTCAGGAGTCCTAGATTCGGCTTCTGCGACCACGAATCGAGCCGATTTGGAATTTAGCGGCATCCTGCAGCGTTGCGACGAGCAAGATTACGCCTTCACCATCACGGCTGCTCAGGATGAGCTAAGCAATGGCAGAGCGGAAGTGAGTCTGGTAACCCTCTCAGCGGAGGTCAACGACCAGCTTTCCTTATGCCAGACCGGGTCACGGCTGCGGCTGTGGGGGCGACTGAATCGCTCGGGCAACTGGCTGCTGGTGAGCCGGCTGCGTCCTGAAGAGCATTAGTGGCACACTAGATGAAGCCGCATCGTCTCTTCGCACCCTGCCAATCGATCGGAGTTGCCTGTTTCTATGACTGCTGCTTCTCTTCCGACCATCAAATTTTTGCAACAGCCCACATCAGCCGCGTGGATCGAGCAAGCAATTGCCCATTTAGACACGATTCTGCTGGATCACTCGCACTGTGAGCGCAAAGCTGCCGGTGTTGCTCTCAACCTGATCTTCCGCTATCCCTCTAGCAGCAAGCTAGTCCGTACACTGACGGCAATTGCTCAGGAAGAGCTAGAGCATTTTGAGCAGGTCAATCAGTGGCTCGACCGACGTGGTATCGCCTTGGCTCCGCTGTCGGCACCTCCCTATGCTGCCGGGCTGAAAGCCGAGATTCGCCGCTCTGAGCCGGAGCGCATGCTCGATTCGTTGCTGGTATCAGGATTAATCGAAGCCCGCAGCCACGAACGCTTGGGACTGCTTGCCCTACACTGCCCGGATCCTGAGCTAGCTCAGTTCTATCGAGGTCTAATGGCATCCGAAGCGCGGCACTATGGCATCTACTGGACACTGGCAACCACCTACTTTGAGCGAACCGACGTCGGGCAACGCCTAGAACAGCTTGCGGCCGTCGAGAGTGAATTGCTTGCGACGCTTTATCCCGAGCCTCGAATTCATAGCTAGCACCTTCTGGTTGCTGCTGTAGCTCATACACAGCAGCTCATATACGGTGGAATCCAGCAAATTATTCTCTGCAATATGCTTCTGTTTTTAATTATTTTAATTAAAGATATTCAATTAACAATCCATTTGGTATTCCCTTTCTCATGCAAACCTGCTATCACAATTTTTTGATTCGAGACTGGCAACCTGCCGATCGCCCAATGGCGGCAGCGCTGATTCAATCGGTGCTAGAGGAGTATCGGCTGAGCTGCGAACCCGAAGGAGCCGACTGGGATGTGATGCAGGTTGAGTCTGCCTACTGGGCAACCGGCGGCGAATTCTGGGTGGTAGAGCAGCAGGGGCGGCTAGTTGGCACTGGTGGCTACTATCCGATTGCCCGTGGGCAAAAGGCTGTAGAAATTCGCAAGATGTATTTGCTGCCCGAGGTTCGTGGGCAAGGGCTAGGTCGATTTTTGCTGCAAACCTTAGAGCAGCAAATTGCCAAGCGGGGATTTCAGCAAATCTGGATTGAAACGGCTAGCGTTCTCAAAGAAGCCATAAAACTTTACGAAAGCAGCGGCTATGTTCCTAGTACGGGAGTAGAAACGGCTCGCTGCGATCGGGTGTATGTCAAGCACATCAACTACGACGCGGCAGTTCAGAACCTAGCTAAACCGAGTTAAATCAACCCCAAACACACGCCGAAATTCATCAACCGCTACTTTGTGAAGCCAGCCGGCAGTGGTTTACCTGCAGAAAGGTGATAAGCCTCAGCGATGCCTCTGCCTGAGGGTAGAACTTAGTCGGATCTGATTTCCGTCTTTGGGTAGACGTCTGTAAAAGAGCAGTCTGTGAAAGTGAACGGAATCAAAACTGAGCTGAGAGAGAATTTATGAAATTAACAAAATCATTGAACGCGATGAGCTTAAAGATGATGCTCCTGGCGGCACTACCGCTGCTCATGGGTGTGATGATAGCTGCTTGTGGCGACACGCGCGAGACCGAAATTGAAACTCCGACGGACGAAACCGAGATCGAGCAGCCCGCCACATCGCCGGAAGCCTCTCCCGATGCTCCTGCCTCGCCGACCGCTCCTTAGTTCAGCTTGATTGAGTTCAGCTTGATTGTCTCACCATCAGCAAAGCGTAACAATTACCAGGATGTGCTGTGCTTCGCGCAACGTATCTTTATTGTTGCTCTTGTATTTAGGTCTGCGTAACATCTGCCCCATTTTAGGCACTGGGATATTCAGACGTTTAGATATTCAGATACGCCGTCACCAAGGCTACTCGGGACGGGTTACTCCCTATCCAGTTTGGCCTCACCTATGCTTTAGCTGTTACAGCAGAGGAGTTGGTTGGTAGATATCCTTCTACGAGATAGTCTGAGCCAATGGTATGCCATTGTACCCTCTCCAGGGGAAGTGCTTGGTCCATACGAGTGAAGCCTAGTTCACCTATCGGTGAGGGTGCATCTGCTCCGCCAATTAACTTAGGAGCAATGAATGCCAAAATCTTCTGTACTGAGGCTTCAGCAATAGCCCGAGCCGCGAGTGTACCTCCACATTCCCACAGCACATTCAAACAGCCACGCTCATAGAGCTGCTGCATTACAAGTTGAGGCGTGAGCTGGGATAATTCAACTACTTCTACTCCCTGACGTTGCAATGCCCTTTGAGGAGCTGATGGTGCTCCTTGTTCAGTAAAAACGAGGGTAGGAGCATCTTGCGTTTGCCAGAGGTGGGCTGCGGGCGGTAGGTCGAGATGGCGGCTCATCACAACTCGTAGTGGGTTCGCTCCTTGACCGTGACTCGTCAGGTGCGGGTTATCCTGCCGGACCGTGTTGCCGCCAATGATGATTGCATCGCAGCGGCTCCGCAACTGATGGACCCAAGTTCGGGCAGCCTCAGAAGTGACCCAGGCGCTATGGCCGGTTGTAGCAGCAATTTTGCCATCCAGCGTCATCGCATACTTCAGGATGCCAAACGGACGTTGGTAGCGCATGCGATGCACAAATCCTTCATTGAGAGTTTGGCATGCCGCTTCCTCAACCCCTACGACAACTTCAATTCCAGCAGACTGGAGCCGAGCAATACCGCGACCGGATACCTGAGGATTGGGGTCTACCATGCCCACAACGACCTTAGCGACCCCCGCCTGAATCAACGCATCAGCACAGGGTGGTGTTCGCCCATAATGGCTGCAAGGTTCTAAGTTAACGTAGAGTGTGGCTCCCTGAGCTTGGCTGCCTGCCGCCTGCAACGCGAATACCTCAGCATGGGGTTGTCCTGCTTGGGGATGAAAGCCTTCCCCCACAATTGCACCTCCTCGGACAACTACTGCTCCCACCATTGGATTGGGAGCCGTTCGACCGGCTGCCCGCTCGGCTAACGCTAGACAGCGCTGCATCATTCGTCGATCGAACTCTGAGGCAGCAGGGGGTACAGGCGAGGATGTAAACGTAGACATGGAGCACCAAGAGAACCCATCAAAGCGAAATTCATAGGAGATTAGGTAAAACTTTATGTTTTTTGGGGTCGCTATGCTTGATGATGCAATGCTACAGGGATAAATTGATCGTTTTTTTGCTGCTCCTATTAGCCAAATCCCATTGGCAGAATTAAGAATTCACGCTATCAATAGCAGGCACTACTTTAATTATTCGCTGTGAGGTGGTTACCCTATGATGTTCGACAAAAGAAGTTTCAGACAGATCGACTGAACGCTTCGAGTGATTTGAATTATATTGTTAAACCTTGTTAAGTAAACCTACCTCATGGGCTGCCCGATCTAATTAACCATCTGTCAGCCATCCGTTTAGCCATCTTAGCCATCCGTCAAGGCTCTGGAAGCCGTTCTGTCTGGGTTAAGAAATTGATATGGCAATTGCCCAACCATTCGTTAGAATTTATCCCAATGTACTGAACGTTGACTAGATTTAACCTGGTGGAGGAATTTGGCAGCCCGTGTTAAACCTTAGGATTTTTGTTCTATCGCATTTTCGTTCTTTCGCTTGTCTGACTCTAACGCACATCCGATGACTGCTGTGCCCGCCCCCCGACAGCCCTCTCCATCGTCTGATTTTTCTGGTGGTACCACGCCGCCAGACATTACACCTGTGTTCGCATTGAAGGAATTGGTTTCGCGGCTGCATCGAGAGCAAAACAAAATTCAGGATTTGCTAGCCTCCCTGGGGTTTGCACTGCGGAGTTTTAAGAATCTCAATCAGTTTTTAGAGCTGACGCCACTCATTGCTAGTCGCGTTACCGATGCTGATGGCGGTGCCTTGGTCATGTACAAACCCAACGGGCAGATCCGCCTGGAACGGCTGCATTGTCAAGATAACAACCATTGCCAAGATGTGCGAGGAGCCATCGAAGCAGCCACTCGTCAGCTAACGGCGTCTTCACCTTCCTACGGTAAGCTTGCCCCTCACCACAACCGAACTGCGGATCTCGATCAGCGTGTCAGCCACAACCTCAGTTCTACTGGTGTTGCTGTGCAGCTATTTGGCACCGCCATCTTGACGAAGAATGTTGAGCGCGGCCGGCTCTATGTGTTTAGCCGCGACCCCGAGTACACTTGGACCGAGACTCGACAAAAGCTGGTGCGGCTCGTGGCAGACCAAACCGCCGTTGCCATTGAAAACGACGAGCTGACCGTTGAACTCCGCAAAAAAGAGCGCCTAGACCGCGAACTGGAAATTGGTGCCGAAATTCAGCATCAGCTCTTGCCGCGCCAGTGCCCAACTATCCGAGGAGTAGAGCTAGCTGCTCGCTGTAAGACCGCCAATCGCGTAGGAGGAGATTACTACGACTTCATTCCTGCTAATTACGATCAGTTCCGCGCCAAAAAATCTGCGCAGCGCGTTGAGCCTAAGTCCTGGAGTCTAGCCATCGGAGATGTTATGGGCAAGGGCGTTCCGGCAGGGCTGATTATGACCATGCTGCGTGGCATGTTGCGGGCAGAAGTGCTGAATGCCCATTCCCCTGCTCGCATCTTGCAGCATCTCAATCATGTCATGTATGCCGATTTGGAAAACTCCAATCGCTTCGTGACCTTGTTTTACTCCGAGTACAACGCCGAGACGCGCATCCTGTCCTACAGCAACGCTGCCCACAATCCGCCGCTGCTTTGGCAGGCTGCTACCCAAACCATTAAGCGGCTAGACACTTTTGGGATGCTGATCGGACTCGATATGGACAGCAAGTACCACGAGGCGCAGGTGCAGCTCCACCCCGGCGATACGCTGATTTACTTCACCGACGGCTTTACCGACGCCGCAAACCAGAGCGGCGAACGCTTTGACGAAGAGAACCTAGAGCGGCATTTTCAATGGGCGTGCCGTCATTGTGATACCCCTCAAGCTATTTTGGAATATTTGTTTAACCAGGTGCAGCAGTTTATCGGTGCCGATCGACACAATGAAGACGACATGACCCTGATCGTGATGCAGATCAAAGACGAGCCATCTCCCGCTTCAACGGAAGCACCTGCTGCCCCTCAGGCTTAACGCCATTGCCCAACCTCAATCCTTCATCCTCTTGCTGATCTGAATTCAGCGAACTGTGGCACACTAATGTTCGATCAGGGCTTGGATGAAAGCTCAATTAGAATTCACTGCAGTTTCGTGGGAGATGGGGTGATGGTAGTGATCGACTTAGTGCATCATGCAATTCCGCAATTGAACGATTTCAGCTCTTGGTCTGAGATGATGCAGACGGGGCTGGGTTTCCTGACTGGAAATACCTGGGGGATCCTAGCTCAGCAGCAGTTTGATACCGACGTATTTGCCGGTGCCCGTGGTCTGTTCAACTCCTTTCTGCAATCGGGACAACTATGGGCATTCCTGATTGGACTAATCGTGGGTTACCTGCTCAAAGGTTTTACCTCTTATGGTTGATTTCTCTGATTCACTCCGGGCCATCTACTAGCGAGTATCTACAGTCATAGCTCGAGTCATAGCTCGCAAGTTTTTCAGCTTGGTGGTATTCATAGTAAGGTCATTGCCGTCTGCTCAGATGGCTCAAGCGAGCAGGCAATAGAATGCAGCAATAGGTGCAGGTATCAAATTGGGTGCCCAGTCAAGCATCCGTTCGGTGGAGACACTTTTGGGCAACACAAGGCGCTACAATAGCTCGGCTGCAAGTACCTGCTGGTAGCACCTGTCAGTCAGCAACCGCTCAAGGGCTGCGTCGAGCACCTTTTGCTTGTTTTTTGTTTTGTCAATTTACTTTATCCGTTCACACAGGGTCTGGAATTGTGGTTAATACACCGCCATCTTCATCGCAAACCTGGAGCCAACGGTTTGAATCTGCGCTGCATCCAGCTATCGCTCGATTCAACGCCAGTATTGGATTCGATATTGAGCTAATTGAATACGACCTGACCGGCTCCCAGGCTCACGCCCAGATGCTAGCCAAAACGGGCATTATTACTCCCGAAGAAGGAGAACAGCTAGTGGCAGGGTTAGAGCAGATTCGACAGGAATACCGTCAGGGACTATTTCAACCAGGCGTTGAGGCTGAAGATGTGCATTTTGCTGTAGAGCGACGGCTCACTGAGTTGGTAGGTGATGTCGGCAAAAAGCTGCACACGGCTCGCTCTCGCAATGACCAAGTCGGCACGGACATCCGTCTGTATCTGCGGGAGCAAATCACGCAAATGCGGCGGCAGATCCTGGAGTTTCAGGCGGTGCTGCTGCAGTTGGCAGAGCAGCACGTAGAGACGCTGATTCCTGGCTATACCCACTTGCAGCGCGCCCAACCCCTCAGCTTGGCACATCATCTGCTCGCCTACGTGGAAATGACTCAGCGCGACTGGCAGCGCCTTGGCGAAATTTATCAACGGGTGAATACCTCTCCCTTGGGCAGCGGAGCCTTAGCCGGCACAACCTTTCCTATCGATCGCCATTACTCGGCCGAGCTACTGCAGTTTGGCAGTGTCTATGCCAATAGCCTTGATGCCGTCAGCGATCGCGATTTTGCCATCGAGTTCCTCTGCGCCGCGAGCTTGGTCATGGTGCATCTCTCACGCCTTTCGGAAGAGGTGATTCTCTGGGCCTCGGAAGAATTTGGCTTTGTGACACTCAAGGATAGCTGCTCCACAGGGTCTAGCATTATGCCACAGAAAAAGAACCCAGATGTGCCTGAGCTGGTGCGCGGCAAAGCAGGACGAGTGTTTGGGCATTTGCAGGCGCTCTTAGTGATGATGAAAGGGCTGCCCCTGGCCTACAACAAGGATCTTCAAGAAGATAAAGAGGCGTTGTTTGATAGCGTTAAAACCGTGCGAGCCTGCCTAGAAGCAATGACAATTTTGATGTCTGAAGGACTAGAATTCCGAACACAGCGGCTGAATCAAGCGGTAGCAGAAGATTTCTCGAATGCCACGGATGTAGCAGATTATCTAGCTGCCAAAGGGGTACCGTTCCGCGAGGCCTACAATTTAGTGGGGAAGGTCGTAAAAACCTCTCTAGCAGCGGGCAAATTGCTCAAGGATTTAACTCTTGACGAGTGGCAAGCCCTGCATCCAGCATTTGCAGCTGATATCTACGACGCCATTGCACCCCGCCAAGTCGTAGCGGCTCGAAACAGCTTTGGCGGCACCGGATTTGAGCAAGTCCGGCAGGCGCTGCAAACAGCTCGACAGCGGTGGTTACAGTCTGAGGCAGCTCACTAAACCGCTAGTCCGTTGCTTCTGGTTTTGAGGGCAGAATGCTAGCCTCCGCCTGAGGAAACTACTTAGCAGAACTTTCAGTTGAAGAAAGGTTGAAGATCTTTAAGTAAACCTAAAAAATCCTTGATCTTAACGAGGGCATTAAAGTTCCTTCGCTACGATGATCAACTGGATGGCTCTCTGGCATGACGACCTATGCTGACTCAGGAATTCGATCAAGAAACGGAGCAATACTGGACTGATCTACTAGCTCGGGAACAAATGACGAGCGAGGAATTACTCAAGACGTTGATCCGCGAGCGCTGGGCTGCGTTGCAGCAGTCTCCATCGGATCAGACAGCAGATCAGACTCAGACAATATCAGATCAGACCCTTCCGGTTGCATCACCAGCAATAACCCCATCAGACGTCACCGCTTCAGCCGCACCACAACCTAAACAACCTAAACCGAAAAACCCCAAGCAAGCTATTGCCGAATTTGTTCGCAAGAAAGCGCGTTAGGTTGAGGGAAGGCACAATTAGCGCAGCAGAGCATCCCTGAGGCTTCTAGGCTCTACCCTCTGCATCCATTCACCGATTTGCAGTGCATTTTCAGCGATTGATCTGCCCAGGGAAACGCTCCATACATCGGGAGGCAATGCCGCTTTGCCTCCTTTTTGCTAGCCTGTTCGAGTGATTCGTTCACCGAGCTGTCTCCGGTCTAGGGCGATGATCGTTTGATGATGATGATCGTTTGCCGCCGAGACTCGGGTAGCAGGTCCTTCAGGAACAGGCGGAGAGCGGGGCGTGGGCAGCCAACAATGCCTTTGCTCTAGCTATGTCGTAGGGAAACGGTTTACGCAGCGGACGATAATCGCGATCGTGGGCTGGTCCATGGCGGAGCACGGCGTTGACCAACATGCAGGTGTCTTGGCTTAGGTTAATCGCTCCGTGGGGAATACCAGGGGGAATGGTGACTACTTGGGGCTGGTCTTCACTAAGGGGAATATACTCGTAGCGACGGTTTTGCAGAACGACCAACACAAAGCTGCCTCGGACAACTAGCAGTTGATCCGTCTGAAAGTGATGCACAAACAGGTCATCGATCAGCCCCGCTGGAATTTGTGCGAGCAAGGTTTCGTGGCTTGATTGGGGTGTATAGAACTCCACCATGCCGCTTTTGATGGAATCTAGCCGGCGAACCTCAACTTGGCTGATCAGAGCCATACTGAACCTCCTATGCCGTTTCGCTTACCGCTGTCACTACCAGCATAGAATACCCCATCGTAAAATTTTGTTTCAACAATCACAACGAATGCACAAAATATGCATTGTGAGTGTGCTGATCAAGTGCGCCGGCACAGCTAGTGCAGAATTTGTGACAGGAACTTCTTTGTCCGCTCTTCTTTGGGGTTGCTGAAGAACTCTGCTGGCGTCGCTTCTTCAACCAGCAGCCCGTCTGCCATCAGCACTACGCGATCGGCAACTTCTCGCGCAAAGCCAACTTCGTGGGTGACGCAGACCATTGTGATTCCTGAGTTTGCCAAGGTGCGCATCACATCCAGCACCTCCCGCACCATCTCAGGGTCGAGGGCCGAGGTGGGTTCGTCAAACAGCATGATTTTGGGCTGCATCGCTAGGGCACGGGCAATCGCCACGCGCTGCTGCTGTCCACCCGAGAGCTGACCAGGATATTTATGGGCTTGGTTGAGGATGCCAACCCGCTCCAGGAGCTGCATGGCCACTTCTTCGGCCTTGGCTTTTGGCCAGCGCCGCACCCATTTGGGAGCTAGGGTCACGTTGTCTAACACCGTTAGGTGGGGGAAGAGATTGAACTGCTGAAACACCATGCCGACCTCACGGCGAATGGCATCAATGTTTTTCAAATCGTGGGAGAGCTGAATGCCGTCGATCTCAATTGACCCTTTTTGATAAGGTTCCAGGGCATTGAACGTCCGAATAAAGGTCGATTTACCAGAACCCGAGGGACCCATGACCACAACGACTTCTCCCTTGGCTACGGTGAGGCTAACGCCCTTTAGCACATGGAAGTTATTGTCGTACCACTTCTCGACATCTCTGGCGATGATGATGGGTTCAGCCCCGGTTTGAGAGTCCGCCATTTCCATTTGAGGTTGGGTCATAGTTGTCCTGTGTAATAAAGGTCGCTAATTGAAATGAGGCACTATGTGAACGAATGCACGAGGTGGGTTAAGTGAGGGTTCATGAGGGACGGTTGGGGGGACTTAAGTTCATTCTAGGCTGGGAATCCCTGACTCTCGACGGTTTTGCTGCTTTTCACCTTAGGCGAAGAAGAACCCCGCAAACGGTCAAGCCGAGTACAGTTGAGAGCCACACACCTACAGCTGCACACCTTAGCCGCCATCGGGTCGAGCGGTAGTCAATGCCGGCTCCACCGCCCGTCTAGGAGCACTCAACTGTTTCTCTAGGCGGCGGCTAGCTGAGGACATGGCATAGCAGCAGAGGAAGTAGATCAGCCCAATGAACAGATAGACTTCACCACTACGACCGAGATACTGCGGGTTCGCCAGAATCGCCTGTCCCATGCCCAGCAGTTCTGTCAGTCCCACGATTGCCAGCAGCGAGGTGTCTTTGAATAAGCTGATGAACTGCCCCACGATTGTCGGAATTACCGCTTTCAACGCCTGCGGCAGCACAATCAGCGATGTCGTCAGCAGAGGGTTCATTCCCAGCGCCTTGGCCGCTTCCGATTGCCCTCGGGGAACAGACTGCAAGCCACCTCTGACGTTTTCTGCTAAGTAGGCAGCACTAAACAGCGTAAAGCCAACAATGGCTCGCATGACTCGTTCGGTGCGGATCTGCGGCGGCAGGGCCATTGGCACCAGAAGCTGTGAGGCAAACAGAATCGTGATCAGCGGTAGCCCGCGAATCACCTCGATATAGAGCACCGAAAGCCCGCGAATCACAGGCAGATCGCTGCGTCGCCCTAGTGCCAGCAGCACTCCCAGCGGAAACGACAGCACAATACTGACCGCTGCTACTAGTATCGTAAGCAGCAGCCCGCCCAGATCATCGAGCCTGACCGTGCGGCCGATAATCAAGCCGCGAATGAGCGCAAACGAGAGCAGGAACCCAACCAACCAGAGCAGCGGTAACCAGGTGCCCAACTGCGGCTTGGCCCGCCCAATTGCCTGACCAGCAAAGCCGGTCAACACCAACAGCACCAGCAATCCTAGGGCCAGCGCAATCGAGACTGGATTGGTCAGCAGCGCTAGCACCACCACGATGATGGCTGCCAAAACCCCTAGCGTGATCAGTGCCCGCCGATCGAGCAGTCGCGCTTGCCGAGCCAGCACGCCCCAGGAGAAGCCACCCACAGCAGCAATTACCGCCACGCCCAACCAAACCTGCCAAATAAACTCCACCGGATAACGTCCGACGAGGAGCAGCCGGAAGTTGCTGGGCAGAACATCCCATTGGGCTTGGGTTAAGGCCCAGCCCAGGAGACTAGTGGTCACCCAGATCAGCAGCAGTAGACTGATGATCGTCAGCAGGGTGTTGAACCAGCTACTAAACAGATTTTTCTTAGCCCAGGCCCAGGGTCCGAGCTGATTAACCGGAGGAGCCGAAAATTGCGGAGTGGTGGTCGTCATGGCAGTGCCTATCGTTCTTTGATCTGGACGCGCTGGTTAAGTCCATTCATAATCAGGGAAATGATCAGGTTGATCGTTAAGTAAACGATCATGATCAGCAAGAGCACCTGCAGGACTCGCCCGGTTTGGTTATTAATGGTGAAGGCAACTTGGAAGAAGTCAGGGAATGCGATTCCGGCTGCCAGACTAGAGTTCTTCGCTAGGTTGAGGTATTCGCTGGTCAGCGGCGGAATCATTACCCGCAGTGCTTGCGGAAACACCACTAGCCGCATGGTCAATCCAGACTGCAATCCTAGGGCCTGCGATGCCTCCCACTGCCCTTTCGACACAGATTGGATGCCGGCTCGCACCACCTCGGCAATGAAGGCAGCAGTGTAGAACACTAGCCCAAATAGCAGCGCCCCAAACTCTGAGGACAGGTATAGCCCGCCATCGACGGAATTACCAGTAAATTGCGGTGCCTCCCATTCCAGCCCAAAGAGGAGTGCCAGTACGCCAATCACCGCGAGGGCAATGACGGCGATCTGATAGTTTCTGCCCACTGAGCCACCCTGCAACTCCATGACTTTCAGGCGGCGCTGCCAAAGGATAAGTCCCAAAATGATGCTCGCCACGATCAGAATCAAAGCAATAGTGGTGCGCAGCGAGCTAGCCGGCCAGAGGATGTGCATTCCCTTGTTCGACAAGTACGTAGCGGCGGGCAAACGCAATGGATTCTCAATGGACGGCAATTTGAGAAACCCTGCCTGATAGATCAAAAAGAGCTGTAGCAGCAGCGGCGTGTTGCGGAAGATTTCTACATAGACCAAAGCAAGCTGCCGCACTAACCAGTTGTTTGACAGGCGGGCAATCCCAACTACAATGCCTAGCAGCGTTGCCAAAACAATGCCCAGGAGAGCCACCCGCAGAGTATTGACGATGCCCACGAGCAACGCCCGTCCGAAGGTGTCAGTGGAGCTGTAGGGAATCGCCGTATCGCCAATGCTAAAGCCAGCCGGGCTATTAAGGAAACCGAAGCCAGGGGGCAGACCTAGCCGCCGCAGGTTGACAGAAACGTTATTGACGATGATTGCCCCGATGACCAGAATCACCGCCAAGACGATCACCTGCCCTACAATCTTCAGGACACGGTCGTCTCGCCAAAACGGAATTTTTTGTTCGTCCATAATGTATCCAGGTTGCAACCCGTCGCCGAAGCCAGAGTTAACAGAGAGAACACTCTGTAGAGACCGTAGAGAGCAGCAGATTAGAGAGATTAGTAATCAGAGATTAGTAATCAGAAGTTAGAAACCAGAAGCAAAGATAAGATAAGCCATCTAGAAGCCAGCAGGCATGAACATGGCAAGCCACGACAACATTCCTGCTGACCTCCCGAAGCGTTTGCCCTAGCGGAAGGGCGGCGAGTAGATCAACCCGCCGTTGGTCCAGAGTTCGTTGATACCGCGTTCCAGCTGAAAGGGATCGCCGATATTGCGCTTGTAGATCTCTCCGTAGTTGCCGACATGCTTAATGACTCGCACCATAAAGTCGTTCGGCAATCCCATATCGGATCCTAGGGTGCCTTCCTGACCCAGGAATCGCTTCACCTCTGGATCGGTCGTGGAGGCTTGCTGGTCCAAGTTAGCTTGGGTGATGCCCAACTCTTCTGCCTGGAAGGTGCCGAAGGTAATCCATTTCACAGCGTCGTACCATCTGGAGTCGTTGTTGCGCGTCACCGGACCTAGAGGTTCTTTAGAAAACACCTCATCCAGAACCACATAGTTGTCGGGGTTGGGCAAGGATTTACGGCGAGCGGTGAGCTGCGAACGGTCAGAGGTGGCTGCTTGACAGCGCCCTTGAGCAAAGGCGGAGTAGAGCGCGTCCTCATCGTCAAACACAACCGGAGTAAAGGGAATATTAAGCTTGCGGAAGCGGTCGGTTAGGTTCTGCTCGGTTGTGGTTCCCGACTGGACACAGATGGATCTGCCGCTGAGTCCGTTCAAGTCTTGAATGCCCGAAGCGGTCGTCACCATCATGCCTTGCCCATCAAAAAATGTCGTTGGGGCAAACTCCAGTCCGAGGGCGGTGTCTCGGTTGATCGTCCAGGTTGTATTGCGGATCAACACATCAACTTCACCAGCAGCTAGGGCTGTGAATCGCTCTTGAGCGCTCAGATTGCGGAATTCTACTTTGGTCGGGTCATCAAAGAGCGCCGCCGCAATCGCTCGGCAGTAGTCCGCATCCATTCCGGAGTATTCGCCGTTGTTATCCACAAAGCTAAAGCCAGGGAGCTGACCATTGACCCCGCAAATCAGCGATCCGCGACTAATCACCGTGTCTAAGGTGCTGCCTCCTGCCGGACCACCACCGCCCTGAGCCACAGTGGTGTCATCAGGAGACGCGCAGGCAACTGCAACCACTGCCGTCAGCACGGTTGCTAGCAGCAGGGAAATCCATTTACGCATAAAACTCTGTCTCTCACTTGAATCAATAAACAATCAATCAACGGTAGAAAAAGGAGAAAGCAAAGGGGGCATGGAAGCAATCCGATTTAGTAAAACCAGTGGATTGGCAGCCGAGTAGCATTTGCAACTGCGTTCCGGGTTTACATCGGTCTTAATCATTGGCTCCACGGCATCCAAAACAAACTCTAAAGAACTCTATAGTGCCACTCAAGAAGAGGTGTGACCGGTTGCTGTGAGTTCCCGCAGTATCATCCCAACTTTTTTAACAGTCTACTGGTTTGTTCTTTTGGGTTGTATCAGGCTTCACAGTTTTTAGCCTGCCTTGCGGCAGTTGCAGCATCTTGCCTGCTTTCTGCAACGGGTTTAGTCCACAAAAAAGCCCGCTCTAGCGGACTCAGAACCCAGAATAACCAGACGGCGAAACGCCTGATGAAAAAATAAAAACCAATAGATGCGCGTGTAAATGGGCGTGTAGATGGGCGGAACTGTATGTCTACAAGACATCATGCCTACAGAAAATCAACGGCGAGCTAGCATGACAAGCTGCAGGAACAAAAGCGCTGATTAAAAGCATTGCGCAAGGTGTGAGGGTGGCCAGTGGCTTGTATCCAGGCAGATCTGCGCGGGTCTTCAGGCTCTTGCTCCCCTGAAAAGTTTGCCGTAGAGAACGACTAAAGGGTACCCGCTAGCCCTAACCTAACTGAATGTCTGAATCTAACCGTATAGCTAGCTGTTTACTAGCTATAGAATTGGCAGGTCACAGTCGGCGATTCTTGAATGAGATCTCGAATCAGCGGTAATCGAGAAGCAATGTAGGTGCTCAGGGCGTCGGTTTCGGAGGTATTGAGCACTTGGTGAGAGCGAACTTGGCGCAAAAGCCACTGCACAAGGCTGACATCGTCGAGAGCTGCAGGAATCGTTCCTCGGGTTGTGTCTACCAGAGACCAAAACTGATGCATTATCCTAGGACTCATGGCAACTTCTACCACTTAAGATTTTCTTTATTATTTAGTCTACCTAATGCTCAGACACTCCTCATCCAGGCTCATACAAGACGACACAAGAGTTACGAAAGTTGTAACAAACTGATCTAGATCTTATCTATTGCGATCCGCTGTTTCATGCTCCACTCGTCGCCGGGGTTGGGCTACGTCCGAGACTGCCTCCGATGCGCCATCAAACACAACCACATACCGAGCAGTTGTCATTTGTTGCAAGATTTTGAGATGGGCTTCGGCTTCATGACGATGGCGGAAGCGAGCCACCAGTCTATGTTGCAGTGTGGGCATCAGGGTCATCAAACACCAAGGGTGCAGCCGCTCGAAGTAGCTCATACAGTTCTCTTCGGTAATGAATGCAGTCACTATAGGGGTAACAAGATAGCAATACTCTGTGGTGATACAGTTTGCAAAGAATAAACAGATTTCTATATTTCTATTCAGCCATTCTTAACCTCTATCAGTTGCTCCGGAGAGTGAAGAGGACTTAATCAAGGCTTTACAAATCCAGCTAATCCAGCACGGTAGAACTCGGTTTCGGGGCAGCACCGCCAATTTAAGAGCTGTCTGTTGCCGCTGCTTGCCGTCCAGGGAGTGTGTTTAATTGAAATAGCCTATCGCTCAAACACGCTCTCGAGGAATTATGTCGGACCAGTTTCGACGCCAGTTGCGGCACGAGGTCGAGCAATGGCGATCAGAAGGACTGATTGATGCTACGCAATATCAGCAGCTCGCCGAACGCTACCAATTTGCCACCCTAGAAACCCAGTCCCGCGATCGCTTCATTGTCGTGGTGATTAGCTTGGGTAGTATTTTGCTAGGGCTGAGCGCAATTACCTTTGTGGCAGCCAATTGGCAAGCTATCTCTCGCGAGGTGAAGGTGTTGCTAGCGATGGTGCTGTTTGTGGGCATCAATGGGTTAGGGTTTCATCTCTGGAGCCGCGCCCCCCAAGAACCTGAT
Organism: Synechococcales cyanobacterium C42_A2020_086; assembly: GCA_015272325.1. Lineage (GTDB taxonomy): Bacteria > Cyanobacteriota > Cyanobacteriia > Elainellales > Elainellaceae > JACYLU01. Next base: position 251,857 of record JACYLU010000001.1, read on the forward strand.
CGCCAGACATGGCAACAGCGCCTCGGACAGGGCTTGCTGCTCCTAGGAGCCTTGATGCTAGGTGCCAACCTGACCTTGATGGGGCAGTTATTTCACCACAGCGGTTCCGGTGCAGAGTTGTGCTTGGTATGGGGGCTGGCGGTCCTGATTATGGCCTATAGTCTACAGCTTACCTCGCTAGGCGTGTTGGCGATGCTGCTCATTGGCCTGGGCTACTGGTATGGCATCCAGGAACTCAGTGGAGCCGGTGTCCTGCCGGGGTTACAGTGGATGATCCAGTTCATGCCGCTGGTAGCAGTGGGATTATTTATGCCGCTAGCCTACTGGTGCCGTTCTCGCACAATATTTACCTTCGGGGCAATTGCGGTGATTTCTTCTCTGCAAGTCGTGCTAGGCGACGCCTATGGGCTTTTCATTGATGCCCCTGGAATTGTCCTGGTATTGTCCTTCGTTTTGCCGCCCGCTTTGCTTTGGAGCTACGAAGAATGGTGGCGATCGCTTAGAGCATTGAATCAGAGCAAACCCAATGCTGCCCAGAACTTAGCCCAAACCCTGGAAAGTCTTGAGGAGTCGGAGTCTGCCTTTCCACCACTGGCTCGCAGTCTGGCGCTGGTCTGGGTGACGGTGCTCCTTTATATCCTCTCCTTTCACGGAACTTGGCAAGAGCCACCTAATCGGCTGCCGCTGCCTGCCCAACTTCAGTTCTGGTTAACCACGGGCACATCGTTAATTCTCAATCCCAATGTTCTCCTGTTGACGGGACTGACCGTGGGGCAGTGGTTCTATTTGCTGCGACCTGCTTACCCAGGCAACTGTCGCCGGCTTAGCTCAGACGATCGCGAGATGCTGTTGCGTTTGTTCATCATTGCGGGCATCACGTTCTGGCACTGGAGCCTCACTCCCATTCAAGTCTTCGCCACTGTAGTTGGCAATGTCTTACTGTTTTTACTGGCAGTCAAGTTTATCCGTGAAGGACTGGCCGAGGGGCAACGCAGCTTGTTTTGGAGTGGTACGGTGCTGTTGGCTCTACAAATCCTCAGCCGTCTGCTGGAATACGACACGGGGCTGCTGCTCAAATCGCTGGTATTTCTGCTGTGTGGCATCGGCATCATCGGCATGGGTCTCTGGTTTGAACACCACCTGCGCACCCTAAAGCGTCCCTGATTTTGCTTACACCCCCTTTCCCCCCATCACCCTGCCATGGGACCTCACCAAACCGCCCAACCTCACTGGCTTATCTCCCTCCAGCCCACCTTAACTCTGCGTTTCTGGCTAGCGCTGCTGGCTCAGGTAGCCTTGCTCCTGATAATTCCAGTGTCTGCTTTGCACACGCAGATGACCGGCAAAACCATCGTGCTGCAAACCGGACCTGTTGCTCCCTATAATCCGCTGCAAGGCTATTACATGCAGCTGAACTACGAAATATCTACTCCTGCCCAATTGGAAGCCCTACCGGGCTGGGAACAGGTGCAATCGCGGGCAAGGCAGCTCGAGGCAACGCCTAATGCCACTGCTTCCCCGTCGTTGTTTGTGCCGGGATTAGAGGTCTACGTTATTCTGCAAGCACCACCCGAGAACCAACAGCCGCCCTTGCCTTGGCAGCCCATCGCCGTACAGTTGAATGCACCTACCAACCTACCGCCAGATCAGGTTGCCCTCAGAGGCATCTACCGACGCGGTCAAATAAGCTTTGGGATCGAAACCTACTATATCCCCGAAGCTCAGCAGGCTGAGCTGAATCGGCAAATTCAAGAAGTGCAGATCAGCAACGGCAGCCGTCCATTTGTGGTGGAGGTCAAAGTCGATGCGGCAGGACGAGCGATTCCATTGGGGTTATGGGTTGGCAAAGAACGTTACCAGTTTTGAATGCAGAGGCGGTCTACCCTGGGTCAGGACGCCATGAATCAGGATGCCATGAGTCAGGACGTCAGTAGGATTAGTAGGACGCTACGCTTGATTTCATATTTTCCGAGATTCTTCCCCATCAGTCTTCCCCATCAGTAGGGTGTATCGAGCGACAAAGTTTGCCCCATCGGGAAGCTCGAACGGGTTCAAGACCGAGGGTTGGTCTCGTTATAATCTTTTTTATCCTCACGCCTACGGTTTGTTCTCGCTCCGCTTGTAGGCGCGGCACAGGCGATTCAGTTTCATTTCTTTATAAAAAACTCGCATTCATCCCGAGTTCTCATGGAGGACGGCAAAAAGATTAAAGACCAGATTTTGCACTTGCTGAAAGTGCGCGGTGCCCAAACAGCAACGGCTTTAGCAGAGCATCTGCAAATTTCGCCAATGGCGGTGCGACAGCATCTGCAAGTCCTGAAAGCCAAGCAATGGGTAACCTATCACGAAGAACGCCGACCGCTAGGAAGACCTGTCAAGCTCTGGCAGCTGACGCTGGGAGCCGCTCAGCAGTTTCCCGATAGTCATGCCGAGCTGATTGTCGATCTGCTGCGCAGCGTAGCCAGCGTGTTTGGCAGCGAGGGGATAGACCGACTTGTGGCCGAACGGAGCCAGCGCCAAATTCAGACCTACCGCGCTCGGGTGGCACGGGCAGGCGAGGCGAATTGGCAGCAGCAGGTTGTCACTATTGCTGGGTTGCGAACGCAGGAAGGCTATATGGCTGAGGTTTTGGAACAACCTGATGGATCGCTCCTTCTAGTTGAGAACCATTGTCCGATTGGGACTGCCGCCCAAGCCTGCCAGGGGCTATGTCGTGCTGAACTAGAGGTATTTCGTTCTGTCCTTGGTCCAGAGATCTCGGTAGAACGCACTGAGCATATTCTGCAAGGCAATCGGCGCTGTGCCTATCGAGTGCAGCCCACGGCGGAGCAAGCGTCAATGGGTATTTTGAAGCCCATGCCGTAGTTTGCTCTAGTTTTGCTCTCAGGGCGGCAAGAACACTACTCAATTCGCGGATTGAAGGGCAAGCGACTGTAGATGCCGAGTGGATCATTCAGGCGTTGCAGGGTTTGCAGATCGGCTTGCAGTTTTTGCAGCTCCAGCGTGATTGGATCCAGCGGAGCCGCGCTCACCGTCTGGCTACCCAATAGCCGCCCCAGCAGCCGAAACTCGAAAGACTTGCCTCGGGGATATTCTTGCAATTGCCAGTCATCATCTAATTTGGCTGCTTTGGCCGCCGCTTGAATGGCTGTTTCCAAGCCGCCTAGTTCATCAATCAGCCCAATGCGCCGTGCTTCAGCCCCCGACCAAATCCGCCCCTGAGCAATTTGGGCAACTTGCTCTTTTGGGATCGGGCGCGACTCCGCCACCAGTGCTAAAAACTCATCATACAGTCGATCCACCACTCGCTGAGAAATCGCCAACTCTTCGGCTGTTTTGGGGCGGGCAACCGAGCTACTATCCGCAAACCGCCCTGTCTTAACGACATCCCAAGTGACACCATTGTTGTTAGCAATGGTCTGAAAATTGGGCAGCAGACCAAAGACACCAATGGAGCCAGTGATTGTGTTTGGCGAAGCAAAGATGCGGCTGGCATTCGTCGAAATTTGGTAGCCTCCTGATGCTGCGTAGCTTCCCATCGACACAATGACGGGTTTTTCTTGATTGGTCAGATACACCTCGCGGGCCACTCGCGCCGAAGCCGAAGCGCTGCCGCCTGGACTATTCACCCGCAGCACAATCGCCTTAACAGCGTCTTTGTGACGCAGCTCTCGCAACAGCTCCGCTAGAGCATCGCCGCCAATAGATCCGGGAGCACCATTGCCGCTGACAATATCGCCTTCGGCGTAGATCACCGCGACCTGATTGCGGCTCGACGGACGCCGCAGCTCGGGACCGATCACCGTTGCATAGTCAGCCAAACTGATCTGGCGGAATGAATCGCTGCCATGGGTCTCGCCGGTGAGCTTCTGGAGTTCCGCCAACATGACGTCTTCATGAGCGACAGTATCAATCAAATTGGCGGCGGCAGCCTGATCGGGCAGCAGCAGCCCCTGCTGATCGGCAATAGTTTGCAGCTTCTGAGCCTGTAGGTTGCGGCTTTGGGCAACGCTATTCAAGAATTCGTTCCAGAGATCTGTCAGCAGCCGTTGGGTTTCCTGCCGTGCTTCTGGGCTATTGTTGGAGCGGGTAAAGGGTTCGACAGCTGATTTGTAGCGACCAGCCCGCACTGCCTGCACCCCAATGCCGTACTTCTGTAAAGCTCCTGCAAAGAAAGTCGTCTCGAAGCTGAAGCCATTGAACTCTAGCGCCGCGGTGGGGTTGAGAAAAATCTGGTTGGCGACGGAAACCAAATAATATTCGCGCTCCGACCAGCCGAGAGCATCGTAGGCATAAATGGGTTTGCCTGACTCGCGAAAAGACTGCAACGCTTGTCGCACTTCCTGTAACGTTGCTAGTCCTGAACCGGATCCCGTTGGGTTGATGCGACCCGAGAGATAGATGCCGGCAATCCGCTCATCTTCAGCGGCATAGTCCAGAGATTGCAGCACCGTACGCAGGGGAATAGTATTGCGGCGGCTGCCTCCGGTTAGGGCTTCGATCACCGCGCCGGGGTTGGTAGTCACAGTGGAGTCGGTGATTTCCTGAGCCAAGTCGATCGTCAGAATAGAATCTTGCTCCACTCGGGATCCCGCTTCGCGAGAGCCAATCGCAACAATCGCTAGCAGGGCAACCAATCCTGAGGCTCCCAGCGTCAGAAAAAGGACTAGTCCCACCACAGTGGCAAAGGTTTGTTTAAGAAAATCGCGCATGGATTCAGGGGGTCTAGAAAAGGGATCGAACGTCTTGCTTCCAGTGTAGTCGCTGGCTCCCCGGACTCATCCACCGAATCGAACACGATCTGAATGGCCTTAAATTCGCTGCAAAATGCCCGTCTGTCGCAGAGCGGCTATATGAGGGCTACCCGTACAAAAAAGCACGGTAGTCAGTTCGGCGATCAGCATATTAACCAGGGTATCGAGCGCTGCTTCCGACTCAGCCGCCGCCTGCAAAAACGGCAGTGCCAGTCCTGCTAGATCTGCTCCTAGGGCAAGCGCCTTGGCAGCATCTAGACCATTGCGCAGACCACCCGAGGCAATCAATGGCACCGTCGGCGCAACCGCCCGAATCGTAGTGATGCAGTCCGCTGTGGGAATGCCCCAGTTTGCAAAGGTTTGTCCGAGGCGGCGCTGCAATGGGTCGCGGGCACGCTCACTTTCGACCTTGGCCCATGAGGTTCCCCCCGCTCCGGCGACATCAATAGCGCTAACTCCTGCCTCTAGCAGCTGTTGGGCCATGGTTGCCGAGATGCCATTGCCAACCTCTTTAGCAATCACTGGCACCGGCAGCGCCTTACACAAGCTTGCAATTTTGGTGAGCAGTCCTCTGAAGTTGGTGTCGCCGTGGGTCTGTACCGCTTCTTGCAGGGGGTTGAGGTGCAGCACTAGCGCATCGGCCTCTAGCAAGTCAACCATGCGCTGGCATTCGCTTAACCCATAGCAATAATTGAGCTGAACCGCTCCCATGTTGGCAAACAGCAAAACATCGGGGGCCACAGAGCGAACCGCAAACGTTGTCGCCACGGTTGGATTTTCAATGGCAATTCGCTGCGAACCAACACCCATCGCAATCTGGTGCTGCTGAGCAGCGGCCGCCAGCCGAAAATTAATCAATCGGGCTAGCTCGGTACCACCTGTCATGGATGAGATCAAAAGCGGAGCCGCCAAGGGCTTTCCTAAAAATGAGGTTGTCAGATCCACATCGCGGCGGTCCAACTCGGGCAGGCAGCAGTGCGTGAAGCGATAGCGTTCCAGCCCCGTGGTGCAATGAAACTGCACATCTTCTTCGAGGCAGACGCGCAGATGGTCTGCCTTGCGGGTTTGTGTGGCGGCAGCCTGCTCCGCCAGCGTCATAGAGCTGTTTGAGGGGGGCAGCGCGTTGGTTGAGGGGTCGAGCGGTACGTTCACAATCGGAAAGGGAGAAAACCGTAGCTTGCTTAAGCTAGTGTGCCATGGAGCGGGCTTCGCTGATGGACTACCTCATAATGCGATACATCCGGCATCCACCCAAAGCAGACGCCGTATAGCCGTAGGGATTTTTGAAAGGCGTAAAAAGTGCTGCCTCTAACGCCTCTAGATAAGGGTGGCGCTAGCGGGACTGCGCTTCATGTTTCTCGTATTTGTGAGCATAGCTTTTCAGCAGCGTACTCACCTGACTCAAGACCTCGTCACCTGCATTCTTACCCAGGGCTTGCCGTTCTGGGAAGAAATCGGGGTGGTCGAGGTTGCGAGCAATGGCTTCATTTACCTGCTGAGCAATCAGGGTTTGCAGTTCTTCCTTGGCACGGCTGCGCTGATATTCTGCCCCTTCCTCGGTTGTGGCATAGAGCGGCGGCAGTCGGTTCAAGGCATAGGCGGCAATATCGCCCAAGTCCAGCGTGCAGTCACTGGTCGCTTCAATCTCTGCGACACGAGCAATTGCCTCGGTCAGCACCAATTCTTCCATGACGTTGATGAACTGCTTACGGGGCACAGCTACAACCTCGCCCGTCAGCAAAGCACCCATCAACCGATCGAGTGCCATATACTCTTCGATAGATAGTTCCGAGGCAGTGTCGCAGATCCGCCCGACTTCGGCCTCCATAGCCGGAGTCAAATACCCGTCCTGCAGGGCTTGTTCAACAATTTTTTCGATACTCATAGGGCTTGACTAATGCTCCAGTTCACGAGAACGGTGGGCCAATTTTCTGTTTTAGTGTGCCCCAGATGAACCAAAAGACATGGCCGAAGATGAGAGAAATCGGCAGGATTTTCTGAGATCTCCTTCAGCCCTGAGGTCCGTGGTTGGTTCAGGAATCGCTAAACAGACAGCCTACTCAAAGCCAACATTGCGCCAGGGCACCGGATCGACCGATTGCCCATTCACGTACAAGCCCCAGTGCAGATGGGGTCCCGTCGAGGCACCTGTGTTCCCCACGCCTCCAATGCGCTGACCGGGCTGCACAAAGTCACCTTCTGCCACATCAATACGGCTGAGGTGAATGAAAATACTGACTACACCCTGACCATGATCAATGCCAATGGTGTTGCCGTGAAGCTCGAACCCGTCTGCCTCGCGCCCCACTAAAGCCACACGACCCGCTGCCGGAGCCACAACCGGAGACCCTACACCTGCCGCGTAATCGACGCCACGATGGAAATAGTCTTGGGCAAACTCACCGTTGTAGTAGCGCCGCACGCCATACACGGTCGTTACTTCCCCTTGGCTCGGGCGCTGGAACGGTCCATTCCAAAACTTTTCGGGGGTGACTAGTGCTTTGAACGCATCAACTCGATCAAACTCGTAGTCGGTTCCCAGGGAGCTAGCGCCTTCGCTCAGCCAGATGCTCTGAGTAGGAAAGGAGCGATTGCGCAACTGCAGCGACAGCGTTTGCGTCTGTCCGTCGGACGTTACCTGAATATCTAAAGGTCCGGGCGGATCAAGCGGTGTGGTCGGCAGCAGTGCTCGATAGCGATTGGGACTAAGAGCAAAGCTAGGGTAGGTTTTTTGCCGCAACGACACCGTGGGCGCAGTATTGCTAGCCGTTTGAATAATCACGGAAAGGGTGTCACCTAGCTGAGGATTGGTCGGCTGCACCTGCACCTGTAGCGCCTGGGCGGGCAGAGCCAATACCACGAGTAGAGTCATAGCTCCTAGCAACAGGCTAATGGGCAGGCGCTTGGTTGAGATCCTTTGCCACGGGCAACCCATATATTGAGCAAGTGCCCTGATAGACATGACGTGAGGAGGAGTCATAGATGATAGGAGATTCAGTTTCGTTCAAGTTCAACGCACTGAGATAGAGTACACGATCTGGCTGCCTTGGGAACTACGTTAGCGGATGGCAGAGCGAGGATTTTCCTACCTAGCAGAAAACTTCGGTATGCTAAAAGTTACAAGACTTCAAAAACCTTAGCTTCAATTGACTCTAGTCAAGGTTAACTCCTAACCGCTTCCGGTTCGGCGCACTCTCTGGGAGCGCAAACCTAAGTTCATCTGAGTTTTGTCGCCTAAGACGAATTAAGAACGGTTGTAAAACGGTTGTAGAACGCTGTGCAAGAAGATTTTAGGCTGATTGTAGACTTAGTGGTGGTGCTGGCAGCAGCGGCAGGTGGAGGGCTTCTTGCAGCCTTGCTACGGCAGCCTGTGCTGTTGGGCTATTTGCTGGGTGGAGCCATCGTTGGTCCGGCTGGGCTAGGGTTGGTTAAGGAACTGATTCAGGTAGAAACTCTGGCGCAGTTGGGTGCGGCTTTCCTTTTGTTTGCCTTGGGAGTCGAGTTTTCCTTTTCGGAACTTAAGAAGGTGCAGGGCATCAGCTTGGGAGGCGGGGGATTGCAGATTCTCTCCACCATCCTGGTGACGATGCTGGTGTCGGTGGGCGTGGGTTGGGTAACCTCGCCAACTCAGGGAGTGTTTTTGGGCGCTATTCTGTCGCTGTCTTCAACGGCGGTGGTGCTGAAGTGCCTAATGGAGCGCAACGAAACCGAAACGTCCCACGGGCGCGTCATGCTGGGAATTTTGGTGGTGCAAGATTTAGCGCTGGGCTTGATGTTGGCGGTGCTGCCTGCCCTGGATCGCCCTTCGGAAGAGATCGGCATGGCGGTGGGAATTGCTCTGCTGAAGACGGCTTTGCTAGCAGCAGGCTCGATTGTAGCTGGCATCTGGATCATTCCCCGCTTGCTGCGGCTGTTGGCTCAAACCGAAAGCCGCGAGCTGTTTCTCCTAGGGGTGGTGGCGCTCTGCTTAGGGATTGCCCTGCTAACGGAATACCTAGGGCTATCCATTGAAATGGGTGCCTTCATTGCGGGTCTCATGATCTCAGAGGTAGAGTACGCCGACCAAACCCTCACTTATGTAGAGCCGATCCGGGATGTGTTTGCCAGCTTGTTTTTTGCGGCAGTGGGTATGTTGATCGACCCGGTGTTCATCTGGAACAACGGCGAGCTGATCCTGGGGCTAGTGGCGCTGGTGCTAGTGGGCAAGTTTCTGATCGTGACGCCCTTGGTGCGAGCCTTTCGCTATTCTCTGAAAACCTCGCTGATCGTGGGTCTGGGCTTAGCGCAGATCGGCGAGTTTTCCTTTGTGCTGGCTAGCAAAGGGCAGGCCTTGGGGCTAGTGTCGCGCCGTGTCTATCTGCTGATTCTGGGCACGACGGCAGTCACACTGGTGATTACGCCATTCATTTTGCGGCTCGTTCCCAAGCTCACCGACTGGGCAGAAACGGTGCCCTGGCTAAAGCAACTGCTAGACGGGTCAGATCGGCCATTGGAAGTGCCGGAAGCTCTGCCCACCCAGGGGCATATCGTGGTGTGTGGCTACGGGCGAGTCGGGCGCAATATCGTGCAGTTACTGCAGTCTCACAATCAGCCGGTGGTGGTGATCGACCAATCGGAGCACAGCATTCAGCAGTTGCGAGATGCCAAGATTCCCTATGTGTATGGCAATGCCGCCAGTCTGTATGTGCTCGAAGCCGCAGGGGTAGATCAAGCTCGCGGTATGGCCATTGCCTTGCCTGACCCCATGAGCACCCGCCTCTGCTTAAAGCGATCGCTGGAGCTGGCGCCCGATCTGGATCTAGTTGTCCGCGCTACCCAGGAAAAAGATATAGAACTGCTTTACCAGTTGGGTGCCCGCGAGGTGGTACAGCCCGAGTTTGAGACAAGTTTGGAGCTGTCAGCCCACTTATTGACCGGATTGGGAATTCCCCTGCCGGTGGTGCAACGAGAAGTGCAGCAGATTCGCAGCTCTCGCTATCAGAATCTCCGCCCTGAACGTTTGCCTGCTCAGGTGTCTCGCGACCTGAAGGAAGCTACACAAGACATGAACAGCAAGTGGTTCAACTTGCCCGAGGGGTCGCCTCTGGCTGGCATGACTCTGGAAGAAACGGATTTGCGGCGCTTAACCGGCGTTAGCCTGATGGCAATCCAGCGGGCGAGCGGCGAAGAAATTGACTATCCCGATGCTCAGACGACGCTCAAGGCGGGTGATCGGCTGCTAGTCGTTGGCGCATCAGCCGAGATGGCGGCGTTTACCGAGCTAGCCAAGGGTGAGGCGGCAGTGCCAGGAGAAAATGCCTGCTGCCAATGGCTGTTGGTTCCTGACTCTAGCCCCGTGGTCAACAAAACTCTGGCGGAGTTACACATCCGCAGGCAGTTTGGAGTATTGGTCCAGGCGATTCGCCGTGAAGGCAAATTCATCAGCTTTCCCCATGGCAACAGCGACTTGCAGGCGGGCGATCGGCTACTGCTGTGTGGCAACTTCCATGGCCTCAGCCAAGCGAGCCAATGGATTGCCCCTGAGCCGTCCGATCTAGAATTTCCCACAACTGCAACCGAGCCGGAGCCTGCTGAGGAGCGAGCGGTGCTACAGTCGGGCATGCGGGCTGATGAATGATGGCACCTCACATTAAATTACCTGACGTCAACACAAACTCAACAACCGTCTCCGGAGCTAATTTGGTGTACTGCACTACCCTGCACCGAGCATTCGTTTCGTATAAAGACTTTATTCCAGCAGCAATCACAAAATAATTCTAGAGGTGCGTTCCCTTCTTTAGCAGTGCCCTCTACAATCCTGGTTAGAAGCTATAAACTTTTAACAACTCTTGAGGGTAGGTCATGCGTTGGGAATTTGGTCGCGGCAGTCGCAATGTGGAAGACCGACGTGGGCAGCGCATGCCGGGGTCGGCGGTGGTTGGCGGTGGCATTGGTACAATCCTGCTGGCGCTGCTGGTTACGCTGCTTGGTGGCGATCCGTCGGTGGTGCTCGAGCAGGCAGGTAGTGATCCCTATGCTGGTGAAATTCAATCCAGCAATTCACCCCGAAAGGACCGAGAGGCGGCTTTTGTTTCAGCAGTGCTGCTGGAAACCGAAAAAACCTGGGGCGATATTTTCCGTCAAAGCGGCGCTACCTATCGCGAGCCAGGACTGGTCCTTTTCTCAGGGGCAACCCAAACCGGCTGTGGTTTTGCTAAAGCGGCAATGGGTCCCTTCTACTGCCCTGCGGACCAAAAGGTCTACATCGATCTCAGCTTCTATGATGAGCTGGAATCCCGCCATAGGGCACCGGGCGACTTTGCCCAAGCCTACGTGATTGCTCACGAAGTCGGGCATCATGTGCAGAAGCAGTTGGGTACCCTCGACCGGGTACAAGCACTGCAGCGGCGAGTGGATCCCGTACAGGCTAATCAGCTTCTAGTTCGCCTCGAGCTTCAGGCAGACTGCTATGCTGGCGTTTGGGCCCGCAACGCTCAGGAAGCTCGCCAGATTCTAGAACCTGGCGATATCGAAGAAGCTCTAAACGCCGTCAGCAGCGTAGGGGATGACCGCCTGCAAATGGAAGCCCGAGGCTATGTGGTGCCCGACTCCTTTACCCACGGCACTTCGGCGCAGCGCGTCCGCTGGTTCAAGCAAGGGCTGCAAACCGGTGATCCTTCCCAGTGCAATACCTTTGAAGCTCGCAATCTCTAGTGGGACTGTCCTAACATTTAATAATATGAATTAATATTTGTTGAAATATTGGGTTCTTCATCTCGTCTGCTGCTAGGTACTACCTTTAGTCAGCTTCAGTGTCACTACCTTGGTCTTGACTATCGAGCCGCCTTCAAAGCGATCTGCAGCTTAGGGATTAAGCGAGTACGGCTGTGCGCCTACTGGCATGAGCTGGAACCCCAGCCGAACGCATTTCATTTCACCACACTCGATTGGCTGCTAGACACCTGTGCTGTCCAGGGACTTGAGGTAGTGCTTGCTGTGGGTATGAAAGTTCCCCGCTGGCCGGAATTTCATTTTCCTGCCTGGCTGCGGGACGGCGTTGAAACGGGTGCAGGGATCTTACCCCTGGATCAACGCTCGCCGGCGGTGGTGGAAGCAGCACTGCGAATGCTGGAGGCAGTGGTTACCCATGCTCGCTATGCGCCTGCCCTGCGATACTGGCAGGTAGAAAATGAGCCATTGACGCGGCTGCAAATTACTGGCGGTCGCTTCCTGAGCCAAACCTTTGTGGCGCAGGAGGTGGCATTGGTGCGGCGGCTAGCTCTGCCGACACAAAAGCTGCTGCTCACAGGATCCATTGCCCTACCGTGGGGGCAGGCAACGGCCGATCAACAGGCGTTTCAGTTTTGTCTAGAGCAGGCAGACGCAGTCGGCATTAATGTTTACAGCAAGGTGCCGCTCGGGCAGTTGCCGGTTTACCTACAGCCTCGCCCCTCCTTCTGGCGGCGCTTACAGCACTGGCAGGTGCTGCTTACAACCCACTGCAGAGAAGCCTGGATCGCGGAAGCACAGGCAGAACCCTGGGAACCCCGCCGGCTTGTTGCTGTAGACAAACTTTCTTACCCCAGTGCTTCACCGCAGCAAGCCACCGCGCTGGTTCAAAAACTGATAGCACTGAACTACAGCACCATTCTGCTCTGGGGCTGCGAGTACTGGTATTGGCACTACCGTCAAGGACGCACTTTCTGGTGGCAAGCGATGCAGCAGCTCCTTGCGGTTAGCGAAACTGTTGAGTAGGGCGTCTGAAATAGGCAACGGCATCAGAATTGGAACTCGATGGGGCTGATGGGGCGGCACACAGGGCAATGAATTTGGGCTAGGTTTTGGCTGGGTTTTAGCCGAGGTCTACCCAATTCCGCGGTTGCTTAAGGGTCGCAGGCTTGATCTGCATCTCTTTCCTATCCCGAACTCATGCCTTATTATTTTCCCAGCAGCATTTTCGTGCTGACTTAAACTTAAAAGTCTGGTGTTAGGGGGTTTGAGATGGCGAGAAGTAATGGTGGGTTTTGGCGCGACTTTAGAGACTTCATCAACCGGGGCAATGTCATTGATTTGGCGGTCGCAGTGGTGGTTGGGGGTGCCTTTGGCAATGTTGTGGATAAGGTCGTTTCCTTAATCACCACTGCCCTGCTCAACCCAACGATGCAGGCTCTAGGCATTGATCGCCTCGCGGACTGGCCAGCCGGTGAGGTGCTCGTTGCTATCATCAACTTCCTGGTGATTGCATTCATCGTGTTCTTGATCATCCGTGCTCTGGAAAAGTTTAAGCGGCGGCAGGCTGTTGAAGGGGAAGCGCCCGATCCTGTGTTAACCCAGCAGCGGCTTGCCGATTCTGTTGATCGCCTTTCGGCGGCGCTAGAATCGCGGCGGCTCTAGCCCTTGCTTCCGGCAGGAGCAGCGCTGTTTTGGCATCTCATAGCATTGCTTGGGGGGACTGGAGCAAGGTGGCCAGCCTAGACTATTCCTCGGGCGGAGAACCACCAAAATCGACGCCAAAATCAAACTGTCTCGTCAGCACATCTGTATTCTCAGGAGTCAGTACGCTGTGCAAGGCTGTCATTTCATTGACTAGAGACAGGATTCGGGCTGCGCTTTCTTGCAGTTCGCTGAGCTGCTGTTCCAACTCTGGATCGGCAGATTGCTGCTTCATAGCGTGAATGGTTTGAGCCATGCGGCTGAGATGCTGACGTAGCCCAAGCGCCAAGTGATGGAACAGCTTGTCTTTGGTGCTGATGAATTGCAGCAACGCTCCTGGCTTTAGATTGGTTAGCAGCTGAGTTTGATCGAGATGTCGGGTAGGGCGTCTGACGATTTCCCGGTTTTGCAACTGGACGGCAATGGCCCGGCGGAGTTGTTCGCTGGTCACGGGTTTACTGAGGTAGTCGTCTGCCCCCAAATCTAGACTGTGCTGAAATCCAGCTTCGCTAGCGGTAACCGTCAGGAAGATAAACGGAATAGAGGCGGTCTGAGCATCCTGTTGCAGTGTCGTTAGCACATCATAACCGTCTAGTTCTGGCATCAGCACATCGCAAATAATCAGATCGGGGAGATACGTCTGAGCTAGCTGAATCCCAATGCGGCCATTCTCAGCTACCAGCGTTTCAAACCCTTCGGAGTTGAGAAAATTCACAATATTTGTGCGAGTAGCTCGCTCATCTTCGATCACTAAGATTTTTTTTGTCATTCCCAGTAGGCGCTAGTGGCGAGACAAAAAGCTGTTTACGAAAAAAGCTACTTATAGAATAAGGGAGCATGGCTCAGCAATCCCATATCCTTGTGCATAATCAACCCCTAAATCCCTTAGTTTTTTCAAAATAGCTTCATTTTCAACAAATTCAGCAATAGTGCGAATGCCAATCACATGCCCTACGCGATTGATGCACTCCACCATGGCGCTATCAACGGGATCGACTACGATATCTTTGACAAAGTTGCCGTCAATTTTGAGATAGTCCACCGGCAAGGTTTTTAAGTAGGCAAAGGAACTCATGCCGCTGCCAAAGTCATCTAGGGCAAAGTAGCAGCCGATGTCCTTAAGTTCGCTAATCAGGCGGGCTGCTCGGGTCAGATTGGTAATCGCTGCCGTTTCGGTAATTTCAAAGCAGATCGTATCTGGAGACACCTGATGCAGGAGCAGTTGCTCCTTCAAAAACGGTAGAAATTGCTCATCGTTGATGCTGGCTCCCGAGAGATTGATCGTATAAAGTATTTGCTCTGCTTGATGCGTTGGCATTCCTTGAACTCGCCGTTGGCGACTAGCAAAAAACGTGCGAATCACCCAGCGATCGATGGCAGGCATCAACCCATAGCGCTCGGCTGCCGGAATAAACGCCATTGGGGGCACTAGCTCCCCTTCCTCGGAAATCATCCGCAGTAAGATCTCGGAGTGCTCTGCTCCCGAGGTCAATGCAGGGGTAATGGGCACAATCGCCTGGTGATATAGGCAGAGTCGGTTTTCCTCCAGAGCCTTGAGAATCCGAGTGACCCACTGGCGTTCGCTGCGCTGCTGAGCTAGCTCGCGGTCATCTACCTGATAAACATGAATCCGATTGCGCCCGCTGTCTTTAGCGGCGTAGCACGCGGCATCAGCTGCACTCAACAAGCTGTTGAGATCGCCACTAGTCGCGTCGATTGACACCAACCCGATGCTTGCCCCAATGGAAAACGTTTTGTCTTGCCAGACGAAGCGAAAATCTTGAATCACCTCGCGGATATTGTTGCCAATTTGTTTGGCAGCTTCAACCGGACATTGATGCAAAATCACCCCAAATTCATCGCCTCCTAAACGCGCCAGCACATCCGTTGAGCGAATCAGCTTTTGCAGCAGTGTCGCCAACTGGCGCAGGAGTTCATCTCCGGCCATATGGCCACAGGTATCGTTCACTACCTTGAACTGGTCCAAGTCCAGATAGCAGAGTATATGCTGCTGATCTTTCTCTTGAGCACTGGCGATCGCTTCGGCGAGCTGTTGTTCAAACCCGCGCCGATTCACCAACCCGGTCAAGGGGTCATGGCTCGCCTGCCATAACAGTTTGCGGGCTAAATAGTGGTGTTGCGTGACGTCGCGAAACACAATGACGGTGCCAATAATTGCCTTGTCGCGGTCCCGAATCGGGGCGGCCGAGCTGTCGATGGCGTACTCGGTTCCGTCGCGAGCCACCAGCAGCGTAGGATGGGCTAGGCCGACCTCGCGTCCCGAATGTTTTACCTGCTCCACCAAGTTATCTGCCGGCAGCCGCGAGGCTTGGTGGAGCGTGTTAAAGACTTCCGGCAAGGGCAACCGTTTCACCTGATCAATGCGCCAACCCGTGAGCTGCTCTGCCATTGGGTTCATATATTCAATCCGCCCCTCGGCATCGGTGGTAATCACGGCATCGCCAATCGATTCTAGCGTCACCTGAGCCAACTCTTTTTCCTGAAACAGCGCCTGCTCCATCTGCTTGCGCTCGGTGATGTCTTGCCAGGAACCAATGATTTCAACCACATTGCCGGTTTCATCATGGATCAGCCGTCGCTGGTCTTGAATCCACCGATACCCTCCGTTTTGGTGACGAAAGCGATATTCAAACACCCGCTGCCCTTGTTCTGCCAGATGCGACAGCTCTGCAAAGACATGGGACACATCATCAGGATGAATACAGCGTCTCCAAAACCAGGAATTCTCCAGAAAATGCTGTGGCTCATAGCCCAGCTGATGAATGCTCTCGCTGACAAAGGTGATTCCGTAATCGCCGGTTGGCTGGCTGCTATAAATCACAATAGGGCTAGAGGCTAGCAATCGCCGTAGCCGCCGCTTCGTTTCCAGCAGGATATGTTCAGCCCGTAGCCGTCGGCTAATTTGTTGCTTGAGTTCAGCATTTTCTCGCACCAGCTCCACAAACCGTTCATCCACCGAGGCGCTTGAGTCATTCGTAATAAAAAAATGATTACTAAACCACTCTGTACTCTCGTGGGCTTGGGCTGTCATGGCTCGTGTTGAAGGCAAGGATGGAACAAAATCGGCAGTAAAGGCCGAAGTCCAAGGTTGATCAAGATTGTAGCGCCAGAGATTTTATTTTCTTAGAGAAACTGGCTAAGGCTGACGATGGTGAGGCTCAACAGCGGGCATCTTAGCATCTAGTTGATCGTCGCTCTGGTTCACTTTTGGAATGTCTGTCTGTTGGCGAATAGCTTGCCCAAACCCCAGCACCACTAGGATGTTTGCCAGCGTCAGAAAAAACTCAGCGCTTCCGTGGAGCACATCGACATTGGCTAAGGACTGACCATAAACCGCCTCGGCATAAATGCCCGCCGGAATGGTGACACCTACAAACACCAGCGTCATGTAAAACCCAATCAGCGCCAGACGAGGCGTTTGCTGAGAGCGGCTGAGAAACCAGAGAAACCCTAGATAGGGGAACAAGGACAGGGCAAACAAGCTTTCTTTCGACACCGGCAGAAGGACTAGAAACATCGGAGAAGAGATCATCACGTCAAGCGGACTGTACCGGCAATTCGTTGGGCTGAGTCACCTCTCAAGGAGAATTGGCCAGACGCAGGCCTGAAACCGGCAGCAACTCAGGGTTTGTCGGTCAATTTGTTGGTCAATTTGTCAATTCATCTGTCCTTTCGCTGGCTTGGGCAACGGCAGCCTGCAGACGAGCGGTTCGCCAAATCCACCATCCGGCCCCACAGAGAGCGATATTTCCTACCAGGGTCATAGCAGCCTGAAGCGTGACGAGCCACTCCAAGCGAGGCGTATTGTCAAAGAAATGCCAGGTGCAGGCACACATGGCGCTAATCAAGGCGGGTAACATCGCCACCGAGAGGGCGCGCCAAGCCCGATTGCCGCTGACTTCAGCGTAGGTCCAAATCAGCCAAATAGCTGCTATCCACTCGATTACGCTGGAGATGTGAATCACCCAGGTTGGAATTGAAAGTGCATGCATGATAAAGCCAAGGTTAATCGACAGGGTCAGAGGGTGAGTCCGGTGAGTGCAAAGTTTGGGTCTAGACTTTACGCCTACATGATGAGAGCCGTATAAACGCCGAGCTGCGGATTGCCATCGCCGAAGGAACGGCAGCACCGACCACTGGCAGATGTTCTGGCGTTCTATCTCTATCGTCCCATCTTCTCAGTCCAAAGCAGCCGCAAGGGCAGCTCATAATTTCTGTGTAAAGCCAAGCTTCACTTCCGGACATACGCCTCCAAGCCCGATTAATTGAAGTGAAGCCCTTTTAATTTACCCTTGCTCATTTGACCCATGCCCCCTTGCCTTGACTCCTGCGGTCCTATGCCGCTTCGGTTGTTCTTGCTTTCGGGTTTGCTTGGGTCATTTGAAGACGTTTGAATTACGCTATGCCCTCACGAGTGCGTTTGAAACCTCACCTGTCGTTTGACGATCTGAAAACCTGCTACCGGCAAGCCAAGGATACAGTCGAAGCTCGGCGTTGGCACCTGCTGCTGCTGGTTGCTCAAGATTGGACCGTCAAGCAGGCTGCTGAGCTAGTCGGTCTCAATTATGACTACGCCAAAACCATCATTCGTCGCTACAACGGCGAAGGGCCCGATTCGGTGCGCAATCGCGGCAAAGAGCGCCAGCCCCCGCCGGTGCGATCGCTGCTGACCCTGGAGCAACAGCAAGAATTGCGGCAGGCCTTGCAGGAACGCCCACCTGATGGCGGCACGTGGTCCGGGCCTAAAGTAGCTCGCTGGATTGCTGAGAAAACCGGGCGCGACTGGATTTGGCCGCAACGCGGCTGGGAATATCTGCAGCGCTTTGGTGGCACCAAACGCTCGTCCTGACGAGGAGGGAGCAGCAACCGCGAGGGTCGGTACAAGTCCCCGGAAGTCAATCTTAGGGTGTTTTCGTAATCATCTTGATAGGGCGTTGAGAACGGCCGAGAGTCCAATGGCGTCCTGAAAGGCGGGAACCCCAGCCTCCTGACCAGCCTCCTGATCGGAAGCATGCAGCAGATGGAAGGTAAAAGCCATGATGAAGGCGAAGAGGTGACTTAGCCTGCTCTCCGGTTGACTCCCGATCAGACTGATGTAGCACATCCGTTGGGTGTCGAGGTTTACCCTATGATGTCTGAATGTAAATAATGATGTCTGAATGCAAGAAGCGCGTCAGGCAATCCCCTAGGACAGCATAGGATGACAATGCGAGCAGTATTGTGTGGCTACTACGGCAAGGGCAATGGCGGCGATGAAGCGCTCTTAGCCTCACTACTCCAAATGCTGCCTTCCTCAGTGGAACCACTCGTGCTGTCGGGCAATCCAGATGAAACCTGCCGTCGCTACGGTGTTGCCGCTTGCGATCGGATGTCTGCTTTTGCCGTATTGCAGGCACTGCGCCGCTCTGATGCTTTGCTTTGGGGCGGTGGCAGCCTGATGCAGGACACGACGAGTGCCCTTAGCCCGTGGTACTATAGCGGGTTGATGGGCTTGGCTCAGCAGCTTGGACTGAAAACGATCGCCTGGGCCCAGGGCATTGGTCCTCTAAAACGAGCAATGACCCGACAACTCGCGCGACGGGTCTTTAGCCGCTGCACCGCGGTTAGTGTGCGCGATGTGGGTTCAGCGCAGATCCTCAGCAAGTGGCATATTCCTTTTACATTGGCTCCCGATCCGGTTTGGGCACTGCAGCCTCGACCCGTCCCTGGACTATGGAACCTGCCCGCACCTCGGGTTGCGGTTGCCCTTCGCTCCCATCCTCAGTTAACTCCCGAGCGGCTGTATAGCCTAACAACTGCTCTGGTCGATTTTCAAAAAGCAACCCAAACCTTTATTTTGTTGATCCCGTTTCAACCGGTTCAGGATCAAGAGATTGCCGAATCGATTCATGCCCGGATGCCGCAGGTTAGCCAGGTGCTGCTCCTGCCAGATCCCCAGCAGTTGCGAGGAGTTTTTCAGGGCGTTGAACTCACCATCGCTATGCGCTTCCATGCCTTGATCATGGCAGCCGCAGCAGAATGTCGCTGCTTTGCAATCAGTTACGATCCCAAGGTGAGCCAGTTAATGCACGACCTAGAGCTGCCAGGTTTATCGCTCGAGCAGATCCCCGTACAGCCGGCATTACTCTGCCAGTCGTGGCTAGAACTGTATGCCAATGGAGATCCCCTGAGCGGCAGTCGCATCCAGTCCCTCATCGATCGCGCGTTGCTGCACCAAGATTTCCTCGCTCGGGTTTTACGATGAAGCACGTTTTAGACAAGAAACTTAAACGTCTGTCAGCCAAAAAGCAGGAATCAGGGGTTGCCATTCTGAATTTCTGTGTTACCAAAGGAGGAAGTTTCAATCTCGTTCGGATCTTGGAGGCAATGGCGTTGATTTGCGTCCGATTTAATTAACATTGCAATTAACCGCCGCTTGCAGATCCGACTTGAGACATTGGTGGTATCATCTCAGCAATTATTGTGGTGCGTTCTACTGAAGTTGGGTTGCATGGGATCCAACGATGAGTCCGCCCGCTGATCCGTCTGCACCTTCTGACGCTAGAGCATTTCAGCGTTTCCAGTTACAGCTACCAGTGACAGCTATGAGTGAAGCCAACACCCCGTTCAATCGCCCAGAGTCCTCTGAATTCCTGGATGCTTCCGAGGAGCAGATATTGCCCAATCGCAACGGGGAGACCTCTACAGGCGATGCTCTAGCCCAGCCCTGCCGTCCCCATCTAGCTGACCCCTGGCAAGACGATCCGTCCGAGACGTCAGTTTTTGATCTAGACAGCATCTTTGACGCCAGCGCACTAGACGGTGTGGCCTTTGAAGATGACTCACCGGATATGCCTCAATCCCTGCTGGGTAATGACTCTGAAGCAGCAGCTGAAACGGCTGACCTAGCCAACCATCTGCCCGCAGAAGGGGTTGCAGATGCATTGGCAACTCCGGTTTTGGCTGAGCACGGCTCCGCTGAAACATTGGCTGCCACCATGACCGCCGAAGCCGATGTCTCGCTGTCCGCTTGGTCCGATGAGATCAATCCCACTGCTCCTCCCAACTTGGCAGACCTAATTAACCTGATTCAAGAGCTAAATCAGTGCAACGGCATTTTGATGGATCGGGTCTCGCAACTCGAAGAAGCGCTAGAAAGCAGTCAGAATGCTCTCCAGGCCGAGGTTGGGCGGTCGCATGAGCCTACAATTTTGCATAGCCCCAATGACTGGGTAGCCCTGCAGGAGCAGATTACCAACTTGTTTAATCAGCTCGAGTTTGCTCACCAAACCAACCAGCGGCAACAAATCCTGATTGAAACCCTAACCGAGCAACTGGAAAGTAGCCAGGAGCGCGTTGCCGAATTGGAACGGGAGGCAGCTCTGCTTCAACAGCGCTATAGCGAGCAAGCCCAGCTATTTGCCAAATCGGAAACTGCCTGTCGCGACCTGCAAGCCCGCTTGCAACGGCAGCAACGCTACACTCTTCAGTTCAAAGCGGCCCTGGAAAAATGCCTAGAAGTTCCCACTCCCAACTATGAAATGGGGGTAGACAGCCCGGCGGCTCCGCTCACGGTAGACCCCTTCCTGCCCAAGGCCCAGCAGATCCAGCCATGGTCTGCCGATGCCCAGCTCTTGGCGACCAAAGCAGCCTGGATGAAGCTACAGGCCCTGAGTTTAGAGGCGGTACCCGAAACCAATTTTTCTACGGCATCGGTCGATACAGATGAGACAACGGCTGTTGCAGCCAAATCTGCGACAAGCCCAACTCCCCACAATGCGACTCCACGAACCACATCTCATCTGAAGCTGCCCTCCTTTGGACTTCCTCTGCTGCAGGTCTCAGGTCTAGAGGAAGCAACCGATCAGTTGGCTGCTGAGATCCCTCCTGCACAGACGTCAGAGATAGGCAGCCAACCAGAGATCCCATCCGTTACTGATCCCGCTTTGAAGCAGCATATCGATGCTGCTGTGAAGCCTCTGGCTGAGATGTTGGCCGAGGCAATTTTGGCTGATCGCTTGACTGATGGTGCAACCGAGCCAGCCGTGGCTCCTGCAACAGAGACACCTTCGCCATTTGCGCAGTCGTTCTCAGATGCAGAGTCAGCTGAGGAAGCGATAGATGAACCCATGACTGCTGAGCAGCTTTTGGCTTCTACTATGGCTGATGCCGAAGATGCCCTATGGCAAGATTTGGCACGCTTAATCGATGTCTCCCCGGAAGATGTTGTGAGAGCTAGCCGGACCGGCGATTTTGCTGCCTTTGAATCTATGCCCTCTGAAGGGCCAGTGACTTCTGTTCCAGAGATCCAGATAGAGCCTCGGATAGAGCCAGAGAAACCAGTGCCCTCCTGGTCAGGGGTGCGTCCTTTTCAGGTGGATCGCTCAGCACCAAACATGGCCTCACTGCAGCCAACTGCTGAAGCGACCCATCCTCCAGCCGAGCAAGGTGACACCTCGACGATTTCGCTAATTCGCAAAGTAGCTAAGGCAGCCCAGCAGACTCCCTCGATGGAGATGGGCCAACCTACCTCGGCTCAAGAGTCTCAGGGGTTGATTCCAGCACTCGCTCATCAGGCAAGCTGGCCCTCTCCGATTGTGTATCCGCTCCGTCCTACGAAAAAGCGGCAGTCTCTGGCGATGGTCGATCTGCCCACTTTTCCCCGAGGACAGGCTTAGGCAAGGGGAGCAGCGAAAGCCTGAGTCCAGTAGGACTGATAGGTTAAGTTGCCGGGATCATTTTCTAGGAAATAAAAGCCAACCCCGATCTCTTCCATTAAGGGATGCAGAATATTGCGCCGGTGATCCGGACTATTCATCCAGGCTTGCACTACCGTTTCAGGGGTGCTAAACCCGGCGGCAACATTCTCGCTGACGGCGAAATAGTTGTACCCTGTTGTCAAAACTCGCGAGGTTGCCGTTGAGCCATTGGAGCCAATGTGCCCAAAAAAATCATTGAGCGCCATGTCTTGGCTATGCCCCTGAGCGGCGATCGAGAGCCGCGGATTGAGCCGTAGAGGCCTCAGCCCGGCCTGAACCCGATGCTGGTTGGTCAGTGCGACAACCTGTTCCACAACAGAACTCCCAGATCGAGCCGTGGCTGTAGTAGCAGCGACAGCCGAATTGATGCCGAAGTTGAGTCGGTAGCGTGTTCTGCTTCCCTGCTGTTGCCGATACACCCGAACATAGTACGTTCCTGGGTCAAGTGTGTAGCGAATCGATTCCCGCGACTGCTTCGCCCGAGTTGACCGACTTAGAGTCCGGCCCTGGCGATCAACCAACGCTAGGTCGGCGTTTGCTGTTAGTCCAGTCAAAGCCAGAGTAAAGCTACTACGCTGCCTCACTTGAATGCGGTAGTAGCGATCCGATTGAGTTGAAGCTAAAACTCCTCGTTGCACCCTTGTGCCATTTGTAAGATTCAGATTCCTAGCGGCTCTGAGGGAAATAGCTGATCGCTTCATAACACGTCCATGCTCCGTAAAAGGGCAGGGCTAGTGTTGTCTGTCGCGATCGGGTAACCGTCAGTAGATATGTCTAAAATTAGACATATAATTCATAAAATCAGTAATAGTTCTGAATCAATTTATCCAGATAGTCTTCTGCAAATTCTGTAAGTAACCTAACTTTAATTTGCGATTGAAATGCCTCTGATAAGGTATTTGACTGCCATGGATCAATGCAACATGCCAGGAATAAATCTTAAATATTTCTGTTATTTTTGGGAGCTGCTATTAATCCTTTAATGGAAATATTTTTTACTCTATATACTTAGAAGCTGAGATTGACCACTCTCGTCGGGCAACCTGGACTGTCCTATGGATCACGGTGTTCGCAGGAGCGGCAGAAAGTAAACCATTGCCAATCAGACCGCCATTCCATCAAATCTTTATCCACCCATCGATAGCCATGAGAGGGACACAATGCAACGACGTCTCTTTGAAGAAGCACGAGCAGATCGAGACAACGGCTAAGCTAGCCGAGTTTAGGTAAAACAAATCGCCCCCTGAAGTCAAGAGGCGATCGCATCCTATTCGAGATAAAGGTTAAGTTTGCCAGATAAAGGCTAAGTTTGCCGCAAACTGCTAGGATTCTGACGTTGCTCGGCTCAACCTGTTAGCTTAATCTATTAACTTAGGCTAGCAGCCAAAATGCCCAAAGTTAGACCACACTCCAGACTTCCTTGCCGGTAATGCCATCATCCGCCACGAAGAACAGCTGCGTTTGGGCAGAATTGAGCTGTAACGGGAACGAACTTTCCGGACCCACCCGAATATCAAAGAGTCGGGCAGTCCATGGCTGACCTGAAGCAGCCGGCGTCACTCGCCACAGTTCGGTACCATTTTCTTCCGTCGTGCCAACAAAGAAGAGGCTACCGTTCACAACCGTGAGTGCTTGTGGGTTCGTTACTGTTGCTAAAGCATCGAGACCCGTAATGCTTGACAGCTTCTGCGTTGTAGCGGCGGTACCCCCACTGATCCAGATTGCTGCGCCCGAACCATCGTTGGCAATAAAGGCTAACCGACCGCCTAGATTGACTAAATTCGACGGATTAGAGCCGACGCTGCCGCTAGCGATATCCCGGACGAGCTGCGGGGTTGGAGCGGGAGCATTGTCGGTCGGCGGATTGTTGGCAAAGGTCAACCGCCACAGTTCAGTTCCATTGGTTCTATCCAAAGCCGTAAAGTACAGCGTTCTGCCTCCTGCGAAATAAAGGAGGTTGCCAGGATTGGAGGAACTATCGTCGTTCAAGTTGAATCGAGTGAAGGAAGAGCCAAATTGATCAATGCGTACCAGTTCCCGCTGCGACGCAATGCCACCGCCAACCTTCACATTAGCTGTCAAGAATAGAACATTCCCGGCATTGGTCAAGTTAGAGGGAGCAGAGCTAGCGTCGGGATTCAGATCCATCACCTCCAGGGTCACGGTATCGCCGGGTCCAGCGACAGCACGCCAAAGTTCAGTATCGCCGTCTATGGTGTCAGCGGTGAAATAGAGCGTGTTGCCGATACTCATGAAATTGTTAAACTCTGACAGCGGCTCAAGCTGGTCACTGACAATTTCTGTCGGAGTAAAGGTGCCTTGCCGCAGACGATAGAGTTTCTTGGGAGAGAGTCCGCTGCCTGCGGTTGGCTCAGTATAGAAATAGAGATCATTGCCGACGGCGGTCAACCCCTTGGGATTAGAGCCAACACTGCCTGGCACAAGATCAGTGACCAAGCGAGTCCCGCTGGTGGTTCCGTCACTTGTCCATAGTTCCTTACCGAGGTTATTGGCGTTAGCTACAAAGTAGAGCGCTCCACCCACCTTGGTAAAGCTTTCCAAAATGACTCCTGGATCAAAGTCAAACAGGCGTTTGGTGCCGTTGAGCGTACCATTCGAGAGCCACAGCGATCGTTTGAGGACACCTTGGCTATCGGGCGCTTCGGCAGTGAAATAGGCAAGTCCGTTGACTTCTGTGAGATTAGACGCCTCTGAGCTGGAATTTTCGGGCGAATCGCCGATGCGAATATCGCGGGTGATACTGGGTTGCGGACCGCGAGGGTTATATACTAGGCGCAGATTGTACGTGGATCCTTCCACGCTGTTATCTTGAGGACGTACCCGCACATAGTATGTGTTGGCTGGACCACCCGCTAATGTGCCGCCAAAAGTCTCGGATTCGGTGCCAAGGGTAGCGGCAACCAGCCCTTCCGACGGTAACTGCCCTGCCGCATACACATCAACATCGAGGTTGCCAAACAGCCGTCCTCCATCGGCAGGGCGACCTGTCAGTTCTACCGTGAGGAATCCTCGTCCCGGCAACTTAAACTTGACAAAGTCTACCGGAGAATCTTTGCCCGCCGTGACTACGTAGTTGGATTGAGTAACGGGGGTACTGCCTAAAGTGCCTAGATCTCGAGCGGTTGCCTCTGTGTTGCCGATGCCGTCAGTTAACCTGCCAATGTTGAGGGAGTAGTTAGTCGTTGCTCCACTGCCGGGCTTCTGGAAGACCCGAACGATATACTTGCCGACATCAAAAGGCTGAATCAAGCGCTCTGGATTACCGCCCGTATTGCGAGACGCTCTCAGAACCGTATTGCCATCGCCCGACCGCACTTCTAAATCTGCATCGGCCGTCATGCCCGACAGAGTAAACAGATAGTCTCCAGCAGTGGTGATATTCAGCTCATAACGGTCTTCTGGATCACCATTGCTGACCGTGCCCCGCTGCACTGTATTGATGGTAATAGGTGGTGGTCCAGGAACAGGCGTAGGAACGGGAATTGGGCTAGGGGAAGGGACCCCCGGCGTTGGCGAGGGGACACCGGGAGACGGCGAAGGAACACCCGGCGTTGGCGGAATATCGGGAGATGGCACACCAGGAACTGGCACCCCAGGCGTTGGCAGTGGTGTGGCAACCGGGGTAGCCTCCAGCGTCATGACATAGCGGCTATTATTGCCCTGCCGCCGCAAAACTCGCACAAAAAATTCTCCCGGAGCCTCAGCGGTCGAGTTTAGTTCAACGGTTAGGCTTTCATTGCGGTTGCCGCCACTCCGCGAAGCAGCGACGAGTTGGAAGTTGCGGTTACGATCGCGACCCCGGATCTGCCGGAAGTTGAGTTTGCCAATGCTCCTTAGAACTTCGTTGACAGGACGAACGAAACGATACAGCTCAACGTCGATGTTGTTGCGCTTGGCAATGCCAGACAGATTGAGCGTGAAGCTGCTGCGACCATTTGGAGCGGTAAATCGCAGTAGGTCATCGAGATCAGTGCGCCCAACTCTGCCGCTAATATTGGTGGGTAGCCCTACCAGTCGAGCACCGCCCAGCCGACTGTCCCTGTCTCCTGCTGCTCTCGCCATAGCATTACCCCAAAACGTTTCTAACCTTTCACCAAGGATAAGGTTTCCCCATTTGGCACAAAATAAATCACTTACGTCGAATAGGTCTACGTCGAATAGGTCTGTTGAATAGGTCGAAGCGAGTTGTGCCGCAGTTCATTTGAGGGTGGAATCTGATGTAACGTCCAGCTTGAAAGCGCTCTCTGTTCTGACGAGCTAGCAAGTTTACCTGGCGAGTTCGGTAGTAGCGACAATTTCCGGAAAGATTATTTCCCAGGGCAGATGGTCTGACCGGCAAAATCTCCCCCAAGATAGCCAAAGCAACTCGCTGCCTGAGATAGAGTAATGGCTATAGAGTCTACTTATGGTAGTTTGGTCTGATACATCGTTATTTTCGTTTGCTTGCGTTATCCTCACGCACCCTGATCTCTTATTGATCTCTATTGCTGATTGCTGTTGTAATGGTTGGCACTGGTTCCACAGGTTAGTCCTAACCTAGGGTCTAGCTAGATTAGGCGAACTGCTGCAGACTCTAACCCTGGATCAAAGCTTCTGCTGAGGCAATTCGTCTAAGTAGCTAGACATGGGTCAAGTTTTCCCTAGCTTAGGGATTGAGGTTTAGTTCTTTGTATTCAAAGGGTATGTCAACACAAACTCCTACTCGCGGACAAGCCGAACGCTCATTATCCCAGCGCATTCAGGCGCTTTATCGAGATCAGCTCGGACATCAGCCTGGGAAAGTGACCTGTCAGCTATTTGAAGAAAAACTAGCCATCGTAATCGAAGATTCAGTGACTCAGCCCGAGCAACTTTTAGCCGAAGAGGGTCGGGTTGAATTGGCAGAGCAAGTTCGTGCCGACCTAGATAGCGCGATTCGTCCTCATCTTAGGAGCTTAATTGAAGAGATTTTGGGCGTCGCGGTCCTCGATTTGCTCAGCGATGCCACTCTCGATACAGGACGCACCGGCATGATCGTTGTCTTGGAAACGGCTCCCGACGTTCGAGACTCTAGCCGCAAATCTGATAAGAAGATGGCAGCCAAAGACGATAGGAAAGCTACGAAAGTCTAATTCTTTTTGATCGCTCTTTGCAAAAGCTGTAATCGCAGAACAAATAGAGGTATCCCACCATCAACTACCATCAGTAGTGAATTTATTTGATATTCCATTATTTGTTCTCTATTCGGTTTGAGCAGCAGTATTAGAAGCCAGTTCTGTAATTCAGCCCTGTAATTCAGTGCTGCTGCAATATACTGTTCATTTCAGTTCAACAGAGTTTTCCTGTAGTCGTTCTCTTTTAGGTTTTGTTTAATGCGGTAAGGATTTTTATTAATGTGCTAAACAACCATTCAAGGTGTTTATGAATGGCCATCTCACAACCTGTCTAGCAACCAACTCCTCTATTCCTATTATTCCTGTTACGGCATACACAAATAGATGATCTAGGTAATCGTCTAGGTGATTGTTCTTGACCTTGCTTATGGAAGCAGGGTTGCTTTATGGCAGGAGGGGTTTGCGTTCCGCTAGTTGGCTAATTTTCGTTCAATCATGGCATCAAGTGGAAGTTTGAAGAACACATGTATTTATTTTATTAAGCTTCTTTAAAGATCCCCTTGGAAAGTTAGTGAAGATTTATGTTGGGTACTCTAAGCTACGACCTGCTGCTTTCTGGTGGGTATCTGTAAGGAGTGGTGCTGCTTCATGATTCAACCTCTTGCCACATTGCTAATCGTCGATGATCATTTGGATAACCTAGAAGTCCTAGCCACTATTTTGCGACAAGGAGGCTACCGCGTTCGCGAAGCAGCCAATGGTGCGGCAGCGCTTGATGCTATTCAGGTCGAAACTCCCGATCTGGTGCTGCTCGACATCAATATGCCGCACATGAGTGGTTATGACGTTTGTGCCCAAATTAAGGCAGACCCAAAGACAGCAGCCATTCCGGTCATCTTCTTGAGTGCTTTGTCGGATGTAGATGAGAAGGTCAAGGCCTTTGCCACCGGAGGAGCGGACTACATCACCAAGCCGTTTCAAACCTCGGAAGTGCTGGCGCGAGTGCAGTATCAGTTGATTATTCGGCAGCAGCAGCAGCGCCTCAGCGAACAAAACCACCGTTTACAGCAGGAAATTCTGCATCGCCAGCAGGTCGAAGCAGCCCTGCGGCAGGCTAACGCTAAACTACAGCATTTAGCGCTGCTCGACAGCCTAACGCAAATTGCTAACCGCCGCCGCTTTGATGAGTATCTGCAGCAGGAATGGCAGCGGCTGCAGCGGAAAGAAACCCCGCTATCGCTGATTCTGTGCGATATCGACTTTTTTAAGCGCTACAATGACCGCTACGGGCATCAGGCCGGAGACGCTTGCCTGAAACAAGTAACTCGAGCACTGCAGCAAGTTGTTAAACGCTCGACCGATCTAATTGCCCGCTATGGTGGCGAGGAGTTTGCCATCATTCTGCCCGATACCGATCACGGTGGTGCAGTTGTGGTCGCACAACAGATCCGGGATGTAGTGCGGCAATTGCAAATTCCCCATCGCGGATCGGACGTGGCCAACTGGGTGACGCTGAGTTTGGGCATTGCTTGCATGATTCCTACTCCGGCTCACTCGCCTCGCAACTTGGTAGAGGCAGCTGACCAAGCACTCTATTCTGCCAAGCAAAACGGCCGCGACTGCTACCATCTCTACTCGTCGCTACAATGCCGGTCGTCCCGTATGCCGTCTTCAGTCCGAGATTATATGAACTCACTTTGAATACAATCATTTGAATGCAATCAACTGAATATAATTAACCGGACTCGGAGCTACTCGCGTGGCTCAACTGGCAGTGCGTGCACAACCCAAAGAACTCCAGCGTGTGATAGAAGATTTTGAACCGATAGGACTCGTGAAGCTGATCTTCTAGTTCATGGACCGGGCATTCCCGAATCGGAATCGAGGTGCCGCACTGCAGGCAGGTGAGGTGGTGCTTGTCTTCTTGTAGCGTGCTGTAGAGCGACTCGCCGTTGGCTAGCGTCCGCACCTGAACGACCCCTTCCAGTTTCAGCGCTTCTAGCGAGCGGTACACAGTAGCAAGCCCCATGCTTTCATTCCGGTTGCGCAATTCTAGATAGATATCCTGGGCTGAAATCTCGTGACTCAGGGTTTTCAGCAAGTTAAAAATTCGTTCCTGGCTGCGAGTACGGTGGGATTTCATGGCGCAAACGCGATAAAGGGGTCCTTGCCCTGCACAAAGCTGATTTTTTTCACCCTTAGTATATCTCCCTCTTCCATTCCATCTTAGAATGAGGGCTGTAAGATCCCGCCTAGAGATTCGCTGTGAAGACCTACCAGGCTCGTATTTACGTGACGCTGCGCCCATCTGTTCTTGATCCTGCCGGTACGGCAGTCCAGTCGGGCTTGAAGCATCTAGGCTACGACACGGTGGAGCAAGTGCGAATCGGCAAGTATATCGAGCTAAAGCTCAGGGCACCCGATGACGCTACAGCCCATACTCAGCTCGATCAGATGTGCGACCAGCTGCTAGCAAACCCGGTAATCGAGAACTATCGTTTCGAGGTCACTGAAGCGACCGAAGCCGCAGTCTCGTCTTGATCACGGATCACCACATTGAGACCCTTGTGAACCCTTGCGAAACCATTACGAACTCGCAGACGCTGTGAGAAGACTGTGAGAGAAGACTGTGATGCGACATACTGTTCTGCATCCGAGCCGGGCACCAGATAAATCGTTTCTGCTTTGTCCTGCAACGGTTGAACCACCTCTTGGACAAACGCTTTCCGATTGATCAGAAAGGGCCCAATCACATCTTCGCCACTTATTCTGGTTCTGAGAAAATAATGCCTGGATGAATGGCGGCTCTTTCTAAATGGGTCTTACCAGACCAAATATTCAATTGTGTGATGATTCTGCCACACATATCCTGCTGCTTCCAGTAGCGATTGGCTCGATCGCCTAGCGTTCCAGAATTGTCTATGGCGACCAAAGCACTTTGAAAGCACTTTGAGAATAGACAATGTCTGTACTGCAACTGTCCTGAAGCAGGATTGAATGACTATGACTTTGCCATCGCTGCCCGAACGCTTTTTTGTAACCGGAACCGATACCAATGTTGGTAAAACAGTTGTGTCCGCTCTGTTCACGCTGGGATTGAACGCTGCCTACTGGAAGCCGGTACAGTCTGGGCTGGAGCCATGTTCCGATACCGACTATGTGCGGCAGGTGACCGGACTAGATGCCTCCCATTTTCTGCCTGAGCGCTATCGGTTAACTCAGCCCTTATCTCCCCATGCGGCGGCTGCCATTGACGGTGTCCGAATTGATCTAGCTGACTTCACTCTGCCAGACACTGATAAAGCGCATCTAATCGTCGAAGGAGCAGGCGGGCTGATGGTGCCGCTGAACGAGCGCGACTTGATTATCGACCTGATCAAAGCTCTGGATCTGCCCGTGTGTCTGGTGACGCGCAGCACCTTGGGTACGATTAACCACACGCTGCTATCGCTGGCGCAACTGCGGCGAGCAAACATTCCGATTCTCGGCGTTATGATCAACGGGGAGAAAAACCCTAGCAACCGCGATGCCATTGCTCATTTTGGGCAGGTGCCGATTCTGGGTGAGCTAGAGCCGCTGCCGGAGGTGAACCCCCACACCCTTAGGGTTGCCTTTCAGCAGATTACTCAGTTCTAGCTCTTGTTCATTGTTTCTTTTGAGCTACTATCCCGAGCTATGCATCCCCACCTCTGGTATCCCTACACCCAAGCCAAAACCGCGCCTGCTCCGTTGAAAGTCAAGTCGGCTCAGGGCATCTGGCTCGAACTCGAGGACGGTCGCCGGCTGATCGACTGCATTTCGAGCTGGTGGGTGAATCTGCACGGGCATGCCCATCCCAAAATTGCAGCAGCGATTGCCGAGCAGGCGTCTCGCCTAGAGCAGGTGATTTTTGCCGGCTTTACCCACGATCCTGCTGAGCAGGTGGCGGAGCAACTTGTGAAGAAATTGCCCGCCAATTTAAATCGCGTCTTCTATTCCGACAACGGTTCGACAGCAGTAGAAGTGGCGCTGAAAATGGCGTATCAGTACTGGATCAATCAGGGGCAGAAGCGCGGCACCTTTATCGCCTTTGAGGGCGCTTACCACGGTGATACCTTTGGCACGATGGCGGTGGGGGCACGCTCGCTGTTTACCCAGGTGTTTGCCGATTTGCTGTTTGAGGTGGAGTTTGTGCCCTTTCCGGCAACCTACTGGGGCGATGAGCCGGCAGACCGAGAAACGCAGGTGTTGACCGAGGTGCGGCAGCGCTTAGAGTCGCAGCCCGAACGCTATGCGGGGATAATTATCGAACCGCTGGTGCAGGGCGCGGGTGGGATGCGGATGTGCCGGACAGGGTTTCTGCAGCAACTCGCGGCGCTAACTCGGCAACATCAAAGCCTGCTGATCTTCGATGAGGTGATGACCGGCTTTGGGCGGACAGGCGACTGGTTTGCCTGCCTAAAGGCGCAGGTGCAGCCAGATATTGTCTGTTTGTCGAAGGGCATCACGGGAGGATTCCTACCGCTTTCTGTGACCGTATGCACCGAAGCAATCTACGAGGCATTCTACAGCGATGATCCGACGAAAACGCTGTACCACGGCCATAGCTACACGGCGAATCCCCTAGGATGCGCGGCAGCCCTAGCCTCCTGGCAGCTCATGGTCGAGAATGAATCGGCCTTTATGACGATGGAAACTCAGCATCAGCGGCACCTTCAAGAGTTGCAGGATCATTCCAAGGTGCAGCGGTTGCGCGTGACGGGCACCATTGCCGCGATGGATGTCGTGACGGTGGATCAGCCAGGCTATTTGAATCAGATCGGTCCCCAGATCCGCCAAAAGGCAATTCAGCAAGGGCTACTATTGCGACCGCTCGGTCAGGTGCTCTATCTCATGCCGCCCTACTGCATCACCGAGGCAGAGCTAGCGGAGGTCTACACCAAAATTCGCCGGATTTTGGATGCCCTTTAACGCTGCCCGTTTGGGCTATCGCTATCGGCAATGCCAAACACCTGGTTAAACACCTTTTCTACTTTGTAACCGGAATCGATTGCTTCTAGGGGATCTTTGCGCAGCCGGTGGCGCAGGGCCATCACCATAACGCGACGAATGTCGTCCACGGTGACCTCGGTGCGCCCCTCGAAGGCAGCTAGCGCTTTGGCGGTGCGGTTTGTGACGATGTCTCCCCGAAGTCCGTCTACATCGAGTTCGGCACAGACCTGGGAAATTTTGACCTTCAGATCGTGATCAATCGTCACCTGCTTCAGCAGTTCTTGAGCTTTGACGAGCCGCTGCTGTAGCTCCTCCTGCTGCGGACGGTATTTCTCCAGGAACGACTCCGGGTCTTGATCAAACTCAGACCGCTGCTCCACAATTTGCACCCGCAGGTTGGGATCTTTGACGGTATGAATTTCGGCGTGCAGCCCAAATCGATCGAGTAACTGGGGCCGCAGCTCGCCCTCTTCTGGGTTGCCCGAGCCAACTAGCACAAACCGTGCCGGATGGCGGATGGAAATGCCCTCCCGCTCGACGGTGTTCCAACCGGAGGCTGCCGAATCGAGCAGCACATCTACTAAGTGGTCATCCAGCAGGTTGACTTCATCGACGTAGAGAATGCCGCGATTGGCTTGAGCCAACAGCCCTGGCTCGAACGCTTTTACCCCTTCTGACAGGGCTTTTTCAATGTCGATCGTGCCGCAAACTCGGTCTTCCGTCGCTCCGAGGGGGAGATCGACCATTGGCACTTTCTTATGGGTTATCTCCACCGGTTGCCCAGCTTCGATCTGCTGCTTCACCAAATCGCTCATTAGGCTGGGGTCGCTGGGGTGGCTATTGAAGGGATCGCCGGCGACCACCTCAATTTCGGGCAGCACATCGGCGAGGGCGCGGATTGCTGTAGATTTGCCTGTACCGCGATCGCCCATGATCATGACACCGCCAATCTTCGGGTCAATCACGTTCAGCAACAGCGCCAGCTTCATTTCCTCCTGCCCAACAATGGCCGTGAAGGGGAAAACCGCCCGTCGGGTTGAGACTTTGGGAGACGCATGGAGCTGGGAAGGATTAGCGGTGGCAGTAGGACTCACGGAAATTAACCTGAACTCACAACACTTCAATGACTGCCTTTCATTGTGACACAGAGGGGAGCCGAGAAACGGCAGCGTTGAGAATTACGCGGTACTGCGGCGTCCCCTTCACCGGATTCCCGCTTTCCCTTTACAATTGCCTGTGTCGCATGGCAAAAAGCAGCAGAAAGCATTATGACAGCACAGGCTCCTATTCCGGTCGTAATCAACGGGGCAGCGGGTAAGATGGGCCGCGAGGTGGTGAAGGCCGTAGCGGCAGCAGCCGATCTCAATTTGGTCGGCGCGGTCGATCGCAACCCGGAACTGCAGGGGCAGGACATCGGCGAGCTAGCAGGCTGCGGCAGCTTGGAAGTGCCGGTGGTTAACGATTTGCAAGCCACGCTGGTGATGGCAACCCAGGAACGGCAGCCGCCAGTCATGGTAGATTTTACGCACCCCGATTCGGTGTATGACAATGTGCGGGCAGCGATTGCCTATGGCGTACGTCCTGTAGTGGGGACGACGGGCCTCAGCCCGGAGCAAATCAATGATCTAGCTGAGTTTGCCGATAAAGCCAGCGTGGGGGCAGCGATTATTCCCAATTTTTCGATTGGTATGGTGTTGCTGCAGCAAGCGGCTGTGCGCGCCTCGCAGTATTTCGATCACGTTGAAATTATTGAATTGCATCACAACCAGAAAGCGGACGCACCCAGCGGCACGGCGATTCAAACCGCTCAGTTGCTGGAAGAGATGGGCAAATCGTTCAACCCGCCAGCGGTCGCAGAAACAGAAAAATTGACCGGCGCTCGCGGCACCCGTACTAACGAAGGCATCCGCATCCACAGTGTCCGCTTGCCAGGGCTGATCGCCCATCAGGAAGTGATTTTTGGAGCTCCCGGACAGATCTACACGCTGCGGCACGATACGAGTGATCGAGCCTGCTACATGCCAGGAGTGCTGCTAGCGATCCGTAAGGTGATTCAGCTTAAGTCGCTGATATATGGGCTAGAGAAGCTGCTGTAGCGACGTCTCGTCTCACCTTATACTTTAAAGCCTTGAACAGAGGAATTAATTAATCCGTAATTTGTGCGGATGTTTGGGGAAGCATTCGCTAGATTTTGAATGGAAGTGGATTGTCTGTCATACATGTGTGAATACATTTGTGAATCCCTGCCGATGTAGCGTTGTCGCCTGTTCCCTGAAGATGTGCGGTTTGGAATGAATTTTGCAATTCATTCGTTCTTGTCGTCACTGTGTTCTGGTGAACTGCTATGTCCAATTTGTCGAATCGTTCCGAGCAAAACCCGCCTGAGCCTGCATTTACAGATCCGGCCCGAAGCGCCCCTCCACCAGTTAATCCCGAGCGCCGCTATCCAGTAGAACCCTATCGCGGTCGCGGTGATGGCATCAAAGGCTTTTTTCTAGGGGTGCTGTTTACGCTGCTATTGGGAGCGGCCGCAGGCGGTGCCTACTGGTTTGCTCAACGACAAGCCGCATCGAATCAGGCAGCCAATCCGAGTGCTCCAGCCTCTGCCCCCGACGCAACAACGCTCCCCGCGCCGCCGGCTCCTCCAACCAACCTCGACACCGACTCTACTACCGGAACAGCTGCTCCCATTGCGACCGAGCCAGACTCCAGTCCGGATGCAGCTGGCTTCACGCCGCTCAACTTGCAGGCCAATCATGCTAACGGCTCCACCTTGCGCGTTACAGGCATATCGGTTGGTGATGGCATTATCACGCTGAAGATGGTGATCACTAATGGTCACGATGAACCTATTACCCTCCAGGAACAAAACAGCCCGGCAATTCTCAAAGATGACCTAGGGAACGTCTATAACCTGGTGGCACCCCCCGATAATCCCAACATTACGGTGAATCCCAACACAACGGTTCGGGGAGATTTTGTCTTCAGCGGACAGTTAGCGCCCAACGCTACCACCCTGACGCTGCTGACCAATTCCAAATTTGGCGGTGATGCCAGCTTCAGCAAAGATCCCAAATTCGCGATTGCCAATATTCCTGCTAAATAACTCCCGCTCAATAACCGCTTGATCACCCTACACCAACGGAATTGATCGCGCTGACTCAGCAGTTGGCTCCCCTTGACCCAAGACCCCTCTTAGCCAGAATTCTAGTGCCCTATGCCTCAGACTTTGTCGGCGGTCGCAATTGCTGTGCTGCTAGGCTTGACCGCCTGTAGCGGTGCCCGTAGCCCCACCTCCTCGGAACCGCAGCCTGTGTCGAGTCCGGTGACTCGCCTAGAACCGGTGCAAGTCCAGCCTGTAACGACCCTAGAGACCGAGGTGAGCAGCACCACTACCCTTACGACTACACAAGAAGGGCAAACGACAACCATCAGCGTGCAGCAAGCCATGACCGACCTCGCCGCTCAGCAAACCAGCGAGGGGTTACTCATTGTCTTGCCGGACAACATTTTGTTTGACTTTGACAAATTCAATATTCGAGCGTCTGCCGAGCCAACACTGGCAAAGCTAGCGGTGCTGCTGAAGAATGATCCTCAGGCTCCAGTGTCCATTCACGGCCATACC
Source organism: Synechococcales cyanobacterium C42_A2020_086 (assembly GCA_015272325.1). Lineage (GTDB taxonomy): Bacteria > Cyanobacteriota > Cyanobacteriia > Elainellales > Elainellaceae > JACYLU01. Next base: position 287,492 of record JACYLU010000001.1, read on the forward strand.
GACAGCATTGGCAGCGACGCCTACAACCAAACCCTATCACAGAAGCGGGCAGATGCCGTCAAGACCTACCTAGTGCAAAGGCTGGATATTGCAGCAGATCGGTTGCAAACAAAAGGGTTTGGTGAAGCCGAACCAGTTGCGCCCAACACCAATCCGGACGGGTCTGATAATCCCGAGGGGCGGCAGAAGAACCGGCGCGTCGAGGTGATTATTCACAATCAGGGATAGGATGGCGTAACAACGTTTAAACCGACAGCAGCAACACATGGGCACTAACCACCCGCCAGCCTTCGGGCGTTCGCAGCCAAGTTCGGCTTCGGCGTCCCTGCCGTCCCGACCGCTGAAATTGAAATTCTGTGTTGGCGGTGGCAAAGTGGTGACCGTAGGTGGTGATCACCGCAATATTTGAGGCGGGGAATCAAACTGTTGCAGCGCTGGTGGTTGAGCACCTGACACTCCTGCCAAGTGGCGGGCAATCGCACAACAGAACCGGGAGGAGGCTGCGCTTTTTCAGGAGACACAAGGGCAAACATTGTTTATAACGTTGTTTGTTTATAACGTTGTTTAGTTTAAACGCCTCTCACCTGAGCAACTGCTATAGCCTCTCTCATCCTCTACCAATTCCGCCAGCCGCCTTTGCTGGGAGTTTCGTCCTGAGTGAGTTGAGAGCGCTCATGCAGCAGGGTTTGATAGTCCTGGCTGCTAGCCCAGCGGTCGATTTCGCGAGCACGCAGCACGGGCAGCGGGTGGGTGCGCTGAGCCGTTTGTAGCTGCTTCAGCATTTTGCCAATTTCATCGACGCCAACCTCCTCGTAGGAGCGGGCTTGCGCCAAAAAGGCATCAAGGTTGAGCTGCGACGCCAGCGATGGAGAACCGCCCGTCAGCTTCATCAGCACCGATGCCACGACGCGCGGATCCTGCGCTACCAGCAATGCTGCCCGGTCGCAGCTAAACTCTGCGCAGCGTACCCATTCCATGAGCTGGGTCTGCAGACTTTGTGCAATCGCACCACCCCAGGGAGCGAGCTGTCCGGCTGCCAGCACTAGCAGGTTGGCTAGCGTCAGATAAACGCTGTGCTCGCACTTGAGGTGGCCCAGCTCGTGGGCAATCACCGCCTGAATTTCTTCGGGCGTCAGCAGCTCAATCAGCGAGGTGTGAAGGACAATAAACGGCTGCTTGCCCCGCATGGCAAAGGTGTAGGCATTAGGAACGGAATTCTGCCGCACGTAGAGTTGGGGCGGCTCCAGATCGAGAATTTGACAGGCTTCTAGCAGCAACTTGTGCAAATGCGGCAACTGCTGGTCGCTGACCAAAATGCTAGAGGCAATATTTTCCAGATAAAAAAACTGCTCGGCTACGGGTCCGAGCATCATCCGCACCAGCAGATCCAGACCCGGAAGCTGTTTTAGCGCCTGGGTTGCTTCTAGATCGAGCGGATGACGAAAATCGTTGGACTTAAGACCAACCAGCAGTGTTTTGGAGACCATGAGATGCGAGGTGTCTGGAGTGAAAACAAGCGTTAAAGCACTTGCCATGGCTTAATTCTAGCGGTTCTAGCACCAACCCCAGACACTCTACATTCAAGGCGCTTTCCAACTCAGGTAGGCAATGGTGAGCCGGGAGCCTCGCTGGATGGTAGTTCCATGTCGGCATCAATTCGCCGCAGCCTAGCCCCAACTTCCAGCAGCTTGCCTTCCAGGTTTTCGTAGCCGCGGTCGAGGTGGTGCAGGCACTGAATCTGCGTCATTCCTTCTGCTGCCAGCCCAGCCAGCACCAACGCCGCTGAAGCCCGTAGATCGGTAGCCACGACCGGCGCTCCTGAGAGCATTGGCACACCCCGAATCAAGGCAATATTGCCCTTAACGGTGATATCTGCCCCCATGCGATTCAGCTCTGCCACATGGCGTAGCCGGTTTTCAAACACGGTTTCAGTAATGATGCTATTGCCTTCGCTCAGCGTCAGCAGCGCCATAAATTGAGCCTGCATATCAGTGGGGAAACCAGGGAACGGCAGCGTCTTGATGTCAGTTGCTCCGTGGCGCTGTCCGGGGACAATCCGCAGCCGATTAGGCGCATCGCTAATTACGTCAGCTCCGATGCTGCGCAGCTTGGCAATCACTGCTGCTAAATGGTCAGGAATCACGGGGGCTAGGCTTAGCTCCGAATGCGTAATCGCCCCTGCCACTAGGAAGGTGCCGGCTTCAATGCGGTCGGGAATGATGCTGTAGTCGGTGGAGTGGAGGCTGGGCACTCCAGAAATCACGATCGTATTCGTACCGGCTCCGCGAATGCGAGCACCCATAGCTCGGCAGAAGTTAGCGAGATCAACCACTTCTGGCTCCTGCGCTGCATTTTCGAGAATGGTTTCGCCCTCTGCTAGAGTGGCTGCCATCATTAGGGTTTCCGTCGCCCCAACGCTCGGACAATCCAGATAGATGCGTGCCCCTTTAAGGCGCTGTTTGCTGCCTCTAATGTAGGCATGAACCGTGCCATGTTCGATTTGGACATCAGCACCCAATGCTCTTAGGCCGCGCACATGCAGATCGACCGGTCGTGCCCCAATCGCACAGCCCCCTGGCAGCGGTACTCGCGCCACGCCCAATCGCGCTAGCAGTGGCCCGATGATAAAGAAACTGGCTCGCAGCTGGCTTACTAGCTCGTAGGGCGCTTTTGCCTGCCCAATGTGACTCGCGTTGATTTCCAGAGCATCACCCTGCCGCCGCAACTTCACCCCGAGCGAAGACAAAATTTCGCCCATCCGCGAGACATCCACCAGGGAAGGCACATTGCGAATGCGGCAGTCATCGGCACAGAGCAACGCGCCAGCCATAATCACGAGAGCAGAGTTCTTGGCACCGCTGATTTTGACCTGCCCTGCCAGGGGCTGTCTCCCCCAGATTTGCAGTACCGACTGATCTTCTTCAGGGAGAGAATGAGAGCTTGGGGTATTGAGTTGAGCAGTAATAGGTCTATCCTCCGGAATCAAACAAACCCTGGCTTGAAGCTGTAGCTTCAAAGCAAACAAATTTGGTACTGATTCTACCGGAAACTACCTCAATGTCTAGAACCTCTTTCAGGATTGGTAGGAATGACCCCTAGACCGCAGTGCGTTTTTACCTTGAAAACATGAAAATCCTGTCGAGAAACAGCTTGACGAATGCGCGCGTCCTGTGTGACGATAGTAAATCGCAGTCTAAAGTTGAGTTTTCTCAACATTTGTTAGTCTAAAATACTGGTAGTATTAGCCTGAGCGGAACTGGCGGAATTGGTAGACGCGCATGATTCAGGTTCATGTGCCGCAAGGCTTCCGGGTTCAAGTCCCGGGTTCCGCATCCGAAATCTCCTTTTGTAGGAGGATGGGATGAAGCTAGATTGTAGTTGCTGATGGGCAGGTGAGCAATCGCTTGCCCGCTTTCGATTGGGGCGCTTAGCTCCTGGAGGTGCCACAGCAGATAGGATACCTACCGTCAAGTGACCTTTAATTTTCTTATCACAATCATTATTTTTTGACAGAATTTCAATCAATTAACGAATGCTCTTTCAGGGCTAGTCAGAAGGCAATGCTGACCAGTTTACAAAATCCCCTTGTCAAGCAGATGCGCAAACTGCACCGAGCCAAAGAGCGCCGAGAGCAGCAGCTCTTTTTGCTGGAGGGCACTCATCTTTTGGAAGAAGCGTGTGCGGCGGGTTGGTCCCTGATAACGGTGTGCTGCACGCCGGGCTGGCAGGCTACCCATGAAGCGCTGTGGCAGCAGGTGAGTCAGCAAGCGCAGCGAGCAGAATTGGTGAGCGAAGCGGTTTTGGCAGCAATGGTGACGACAGTGCATCCAGATGGCGTGGTGGCTACGGCTAGTCGCGGACGGCTCGACACGTCGAGGCTGAATATTCAAGATTTGCAGTTGGGCATTGCCCTGGAAACGTTGCAAGATCCCGGCAATCTGGGCACTGTGATTCGCAGCGCGGCGGCGGCAGCGGCCGATGGTTTGTGGGTGAGTGCCGACAGCGTCGATCTCGATCATCCTAAAGTGCTGCGAGCCTCAGCAGGACAGTGGTTCCGGCTTCCGATGACTGTCAGCTCGAATTTGATTGCCGATGTCACCCAAGCTGCGACGGCCGGAATTCAGATCGTGGCGACTCTGCCGACAGCGTCACTGACCTATTGGGAGGTCGATTTCAGTCGTCCCACCCTGATTCTGCTAGGCAACGAAGGCGCTGGACTCTCACCTGCCCTGAGCGCGGCAGCCGATCTAGCGGTGCGGATTCCCCTAGCGCCGGGTGTGGAATCGCTGAATGTAGGAATTGCGGCGGCATTGCTGCTGTATGAAGCGCAGCGTCAACGGGGCTGGGGACAAAATTAGTCTGGGGTAGCGGCATCTGCCTGACGACAAATGCCAAATACCGAGGTGTAACCGTGCAAGAAGGTAGTGCTGCCCACTGGGCCAATCTCGCCGTTGCAGAAGAAGCCACTCAGCGGCACATCGACTAAATGACGCGCAAATAGCTGAGAATCAAAGTTTGGCTCTTGGTAAAGCCCCTCACCCCGTCCTAGGCAGGAAAACATCAGTGCGCCGATGGCAGAGGATGCCGGAGTCTGCTGGCGATAGCGCTCTAACAGGGCCTTTAAATCAGCGGCAGAGGCTGCAGCGTCCCGCAGATGAAACTGCACGCGCTGCCCGGGGCGGATGCGATCACCTACAGCAATGGCGCCGGTTTTGGGGTCTACCCCCAGCAGGTTGCGAATTAGAAAATCCCCCTGTTCCAGATTTTGCTTAAAAGCGCTTTGGGCCACGCCCACAAACAGCGAGTGCTGGGCTAGTGCCCGATCAGACTCGTTCAATTCCTGAAATAGGTCCTGCAAAACCTCTAAAGGCGTGCGGGTTGCGATTGTTCCGGTCTCAGAGCTTGCGGCATCTTCGAGTTGCGTGAGAATATTGCGCTCTGCCTCCGCAACTCGGTAGGGCCGCCCAATCGGGCGACATCCCTGTGCCACGATCGTTTCCAGGACAATATTGCCGCTTAAGGCCACGCCCACGATGCCGTCCTGATAGTACTGATCGTCGCAGAATAAGCCGCTTTGCCCCGAGATCGAGCTGACGCTAGCTAGCCCACCCACTTTAACCGAGTCAGGATAGGCGTAATCCAACCCTTGCAGCAGTTCCGAAATTCCTGGTGAAGTGGGAGAGGCCAACAGGATAAACTGAGGTCGCTCCTGCGGCGGTACGCCAATCAGGTTGACCCAAGCATCGGGCGGGCTGTCAGGGTCCGGCAGGTCTTCGGTCGAGAGATGGAAGCTCCGGACGGTTACACCAGGCAAATGCGTCAATGTCAAACTGAGGGCAGCTTTACCTTCAATTTCTTGGATTTCGCCAGTGGCATCTACCCCTACAACTCCTCCCCCACTGCAGCCAATCAGTGCAGGAACCGAGAGGGTCTCTTGCAGTAGTGGCATCAGCCGGGAATACTCACTAGCAAATGCCGAGGAAATGAACAGCAGGGCTAAATCGGGAGGCGCATGCAGCTGATGTTGAGCTTGAGCCACCACATCTTTGACCGCAGATTCCAAAGAAGCTCGGGTGGATAAAGCACTTGTCCACTGCATTGTATCGGTATTTAGATCCACGTTTAGGTCTACCATCGTTGTTCTCCCTCCAGAACTGCAGAACCCCAAGACGTTATTCTTAGAGGAGTTTGAAGCGGTCGATACTTGAGCGGTTCAGCAGAAGCAGCTCAAGTTTCAGGTACTGCGGAACACTCGACGACGTCATAGTCTGGATTCCCAATCAACTTCATCTAGGGCGTGCTCCATCAAGCTACGTATGAATCAAGTTGAATCAAGTCATCCAATCAAGTGACTTATCAAGTGACTTATTCTGCTCCATAAATACCCCGTGTGATCATCCGCGCGACAACGCGACAAACAGAATAAACACGTAATCGATCACCTGACTGAACCCATCAAAATTGCACAACCCAGTGGCTAGATGATAAGAATACTGACCTAGTAGCCTATTATGCGGCTTGGACTACCACTTTGGAGCAGCCAATTTAGACTCCTGACGTCATGGCTTCAGTAACAATCCTCACAAGCCGCTCGGTCAGTGTAGGCTAGAATCGAGTAGGCTAGAATCAAGACAGAGGTATCGTAGAGTTGGCGCAAATCTGCAAGCGATGCGTGTTGGCGGTGAAATCTTAAAGAAAGCAATCTATTTTGCTAGCTGTTTGGGGTTTCATGCCTTAGTAGTAGGAGGCTGATTAGAATAATCCCCTAGACGGGTGATTTCGGTCGGCAGCAACTCTAGGCTACTCTAAAATCACACCACCCTCTGTAAACCATAAATTCAATACCCTAACTGCACAATCCATGAGCAATATCCAGAAGCAAATTGAACAAGAGCGGCAAGAAGCTCGCGCCGTTTGCGAGACCCAGGGAGATACTTCTCCTGCCTGTGCAGCGGCTTGGGATGCTGTAGAAGAACTGCAAGCGGAAGCTGCTCATCAGAAAGAGAAAGAAGAGCCAAAAACAGCCTTCCAGCAATATTGTGATGCCAATCCCGAGGCTGACGAGTGCCGGGTGTACGACAACTAAGAGACAACTAAGATGAGAGACAACTAAGAGGGGTTCTATAGATGCCTGGAGCTATGGTTTAGGCTCGATTCCTAGCGGGATTCAGCGCGATGCCCTGGTTTGCATCTGGGTTGAGTTAATGTGGAACCTATAGATCTAGATCTTGGTTAGTAGATATCGGCTAGTAGAGGAGCGTCTAGGGGCGCTCCTTTGTTTTGAATTCGGTTGAGTTTGCAGTTTCGCTATCCTAAGGTGTATTAGCGTTTAGCAGTTGAGGGATGCTCTAGGATGACCAATGCGAGTGTCATTCTGTCCCTGCCTGATCCTCAGACCACCCAAGCTCTGGGGCGGTTGTTGGGGCAGCAATTGCCGACGGGCAGCATACTGCTATTAGAGGGGGATCTAGGCAGCGGTAAAACAACCTTAGTGCAGGGGTTGGGACAAAGCTTGGGAATCAGCGAGCCGATTGTGAGTCCCACCTTTACCTTGATCTGCGAGTATCCTGAAGGGCGAATTCCCCTTTATCATTTCGATTTGTATCGCTTGGACCCTACTGCGGTTGAAGAACTCCATTTAGAAAGCTATTGGGAAGGGCGTGAGTTTCCGTTGGGCATTGTCGCTATTGAATGGGCAGAGCGTTTGCCCAACCCACCGTCGGATTGCTTGCAGTTGCGGTTGCTCTTTACACCCTCTGGGCGGGAAGCCCAGCTGACTCCTCAGGGCAGCTTCCCCTCCGAGATTGTAGACACTCTACAGCGGGCAATCGCCGCTCAAGTGGGCGAAGCTAGAAGCTAGGGGCGCTGGGTGGCAATGGCCATACGCACGCCTTCAATGGCTCGCAGTCGATCCATAACCGTCACAACCTGACCGTGGCTCACGGCCTTGTCAGCATTGATCACGACTAAGGGCGGGTTATTGGTAAGGGCTAGGGCCCGCACTTGCGCTTCTAGCGCTGTCAGGGTGATGGGTTGTCGGTTTAGTGATAGGTTGCCAGTCGTATCAATAGTAACGACCAGCGGATTCTGAGCGTGGGCTTCGGCTGTATCGGCTTGCGGTAGGTTCACCGGCAGCCCCTCAGAGCGCGTCAGAAACAGCGTAGACATGATAAAAAACGTCAGAATTGCGAAGATGACATCAATCATCGGCACGATGTTGATCTGAAACGGAGGTTCGGGTTCATTGGGGAGACGCATAAGGAACTGCTCCAGGCTCGTGATGACGACGGTAAATTAATTCCAACTGGCCACCATATTCTTGAATGAGCGCCATTTGTCGCAGATACAAGCCGCGAAACAGATTGGCAAATAGCAGGGTAAAAATCGCAACGACCAGCCCGGTCGCTGTCGAGATTAATGCTTCGCTAATTCCTGCACTGACGTTGGTGGTAGCACTGCCACCCAAATCCCCGATGCGCAGTGACGCGAAGGAATTGATCAATCCCAGAATGGTTCCCAGGAGTCCTAGCAACGGCGCTACGCTGATCACCGTTTCAAATACCGTATTGAATCGCTTCAGCAGCGGTAGTTCTGCCTGGGCAGCGCTTTCTAGAGCCAGCCGAAATTCCTCGGGTGTAGCTTGATCGAGTTCTAGGGCAGCCAAGAAGATCCGGGCAATTGGCAAGCTGACGTTTTTCTCGAGTCGCTGCAGTGCAGCTCCCGGGTTGCGGCGATAGAGCGACAGCACCTCACGCACGACTTTATCTTGCCGTTGCAGCACCTGAAACCAAAACACCAACCGCTCTAGAATCAGCACCATCGCCAGAATGGAAAGCCCGAGCAGGGGATACATCACCACCCCACCCAGAGTAAACAAATTACCCATCGGCATGGATCTCCTCAGGCTGTAATCGGAACTCCGCTACCAGCATACCGCTTTGCCGAAGCGGCCTTACCCCATACCGGGAAAATGCTCGACCTGAGCATAGCCGCTAAAGACCAGTTTCTTATCATGGGTCTCTAAGCGATTGAGGCGCAGCAGCACACCATCAAGGTCAAAGCGGTCAAGATCCACCATATCGTCGAGCACTTGGGCAAAGGCAAGAGTCAGCGGTTCGGCAATGCCCCGCAGCGATTCTGGCACCGCATCAGCATCAAACTCTGGATCGCGGAAGCTAATGCGGCGGCGACGTTCAATGCCGAGAGTGGCTTTAAGCTGAATCGGCACCTCTTTACAGTTGGGCAAATCAGTCTTGGCGGCAATTTTGACGCGGTTCTCGGGCAGCAAATCAAGCTGAATATCGCGAAAGGAGACCGGCTCATCTCCCGATAGGCTCATTAGCGAGTCTACTTCAATTTGACAGAGCCGCTTTTTCACCAAGTCTGCCTCAAAGGCGCGGTTGATTGCCGCTTCGCTCAGCACAATCTGGGCAACGGCCTGCGTCGGTTGCTTGAGGCGCAGTTGCCCTTTGATCACGGCACCAAAGTCAATCGCGACAGCATCTGTTTCAAAGGACATTTCCTCGACTTCAAACTGACGCCGGATCACCAACCCTCGGCCATTCATCTTAAAACTGTCAATGCTGCCCTGAAGCAGCTTACTGGAAGGGAAACAGCGCACGGCAACATCAATGTAGTCACTTTGGGTAAATAAGTGCCGAATGGATTGAGTGGCAACCGCATTAAGCATCCGCTCTCCCAAGTCTGTTCCGGAATTGCTGCTAGAACCTGTAAATCCACTAAACATGCGACTTCTATCTCTACTAGGAGAAGGATATTTCTCTGGTTGCTCAGATAGGGTCTTACTATCTCACCCTACTGCTGTTGAACACTGAACCGGCGACCTCCACTGCTCGTCTTATGTCTTGTTGTGCTCGTCCTGTGTCTTTTTGTAACAAAATATAAACCATTCGACAACGGAATCGATTTTTAATGAAGTTAAGTAAAAAATATTAAAATCAAATCAGCGCTCTTTGCCACCTAAACGGCAACTCCTGACTGGCAGCGCTGTTCAAACAGCCGCTATCACACTAATCTAGATAAGGAGTGCGACCTGGATGACGTCAGCGCTGTTGACTCATTCAGCCCTTGCTATCTTTTGAAGCTGAGACTGGATGACGGAGCGTGCCCAAAGCTGGCATTATCTACAACGACATAAAGCCTGTAGCCTGTCGAACTGCAAAGGAAATTGAAGACAAGCTGAAGGGATATGGTTGGGAGGTTTGCTTAACCACCGGCATGGGCGGTATTTTGGGCTATTCGCAGCCTGACCGTCCAGTGTGCCATACCTCCATCACGCAGATGGTTCCCCCTGGGTTTGACCAGGACATGGCCTTTGCCATTGTGCTCGGCGGTGACGGTACGGTACTGGCAGCCTTTCGACAGGTGGCTCCTTGCGGCATCCCGCTGCTGACGGTCAATACCGGACACATGGGTTTCCTGACGGAGTCATACCTTAACCATTTGCCGCAGGCTCTAGAATGCCTGCTTGCTGGCGAGTATGACATTGAAGAGCGAGCCATGCTGCAGGTACAGGTGTGGCGAGAAGGAACACTGGCGTGGGAGGCGCTCTGTTTGAATGAAATGGTGCTGCACCGCGAACCGCTCACCAGCATGTGCCACTTTGAGATCGAACTTGGCAATCATGCGCCAGTCGATATTGCCGCCGATGGCGTGATTATCTCGACGCCGACGGGGTCTACTGCCTATTCGCTCTCGGCAGGGGGTCCAGTGATTGCGCCAGGAGTGCCTGTGCTGCAGCTCGTGCCCATTTGTCCGCACTCTTTGGCGTCCCGGGCGCTTGTGTTTGCCGACAGCGAGCCGGTCACGATTTTCCCGGCAAATCAGAATCCGCTGGTAATGGTAGTTGATGGCAACGCAGGCTGCGCCGTACGTCCCGATGACCGAGTGCGGATCATGCGCTCCTCTTATGCTGCTCGGTTTATTCGCCTGCGCCCCAATGAATTTTTTCACGTTTTACGAGAAAAGCTAGGCTGGGGGTTGCCCCATGTGGCTAAGCCAACCTCGGTAGAGCTGCCCTGATTCGCCGTGGCAGTCAGTTAGTGCTTCTAGTGCCTCAAAGTTAATGTCCCAAAGGCCTAAGGGACAACGGGTAGCCGCCGACACTCAACTAACCAATGAACCACGAACCGATGCCCGTGCTAGAACAGAATATTAGTGCAGTGGGTTAGTACCATGAACACAACTTCCCTTGATCCAAACCCAAGGGTTTTGGTCATTGAAACCGACGAGGTGCTGGCTCAGCAGGTTGGTCAAGACCTGCGGGAATCAGGATACGAGACGGTGCTTGCCTTTGATGCGGCGGGCGGGCTGCGGCAAGCGAAGGAATTTCAGCCGGCGCTGATTGTGATTGACCGGATGCTGGCAGGAGAGTCGGGGCTGTCGCTGTGTAGCCACCTGCGGGCAATGGGGGCGCGAATGCCAGTACTGCTGCTTATGGCCCGAGACGCCGTAGAAGACCGGGTGGCCTGTTTGCAGGCAGGTGCTGATGATTATTTCCTCAAGCCCTATCGCAGTGAGGAGTTCCTGAAGCTCGTGCGTCTTTACTTGCAGTCGGATGTGCCGAGCAGCGAGCAACTCCGCTTTGGCGATTTGGTACTCGATCTAGCCACTCGGCGGGCCATGCGCCACGACCGCATCATCGACCTGACCATGAAGGAATTTGAGCTGCTGAAATACCTGATGGAGCATCCTCGGGAGGTACTAACGCGAGAACAAATCCTGGAGAATGTCTGGGGCTATGACTTTATGGGCGAATCGAACGTGATCGAGGTCTACATTCGCTACCTGCGCCTCAAGATCGAGGACGAGGGTGAGAAGCGCCTCATCCAGACCGTGCGCGGTGTGGGTTACGTGTTGCGAGAGCCATGATGTCCTGGGTGAGGCAAGATCTTCGATGGCTGATTCTGGGGTGCCTCGGCAGCCTAGGAATTGGGGTAGTTATTGGGCTATCTATCCCTGCTCGCGCTGAGCCAGCCGAAACCGTGATGCAGCGAATCGCCCGCACAGGCACCCTCGTGGCCGGCACTCGCACTGATGCCATTCCCTTTGGTTTTGTCGATGAGGCGGGTCATTGGACCGGCTATTCAATAGACCTGCTGCAGCGGGTGCAGGCTGAACTGTCTAAACAACTGAATCGCGACATCAAGCTGGAATTAGTTGAGGTCAACACTGGCAACCGGCTCAACAAAGTGCTGCAAGGCGAAGTTGATCTGGTTTGCGGTGCCACTAGTTTTACTCGCAGTCGCGATCTCGATGTTGATTTCTCGATTGGCTACTTTGTCACGGGCACTCAGCTGCTAGTGAACCGGCACCATGAGATAGGCTCTGAATTTGTCATTGGTGTCATTCCCGGCACTACCAACGAGTTGCTGGTGGCGCAGTATCTACCGCTAGCGCGATTAGTAAACGTGGCGAACCGGTCCGAGGGTCTGATGGCCCTGGAACGGGGGCGGATTGATGCTCTCGCCGGAGATGGTATCTTACTGCAGGGGTTGAAGCAAACGACGGCGGATCCCGATCAGTTTCAAATCGCGCCGCAGCAGCCCTATAACGAAGAAATCTATGCCTGCATTCTGCCGCCCAACCAAGCCGACTTCAAAGCGACAGTGGACCAGAGCCTGCTGCAATTTATGCAGGGTGTGCTAAACCAGAATCCGCCAGATGTTGCTCTGCTAGAAACCTGGTTTGGTCCCAGCGGCGTTGTGCCGATTGATCTGCAACTCCTGCTCGCTCAGTTTCAACGTTTGATAGATTCCTATACCGCCGCAGCCAATCATTCCAATACCATTGCCCCCTTGCCCTGAAGCTCCCCCTCTGCTATGCCGTATCGCTATCGTTTTGCTGGTGTGTTTACTCTTAGTTTGGGCTTAGGTGTGGCCCTCCTGGGCTGCAGTTTGTCAGCATCTCCGCGATTCATCTCGGATTCTCCATCGCCGGCAATGGCCCAAATTCCAGTCGTTCAGGAGGATTTGGCGCAAGTGCTGCCGATTTCTGCAGATGCCGAGATAGCGGGTCAAATCATTCAACTCGAAGTTGCCCGTACGCCCGAACAGCAGGCCCAAGGGCTGATGTATCGCCCGCCGTTGCCCGATGATCGCGGCATGCTGTTTCCCTTTCAACCACCTCGTCGAGTGCAATTCTGGATGTACAATACTCCTTCGCCGTTGGATATGGTGTTTCTGCTGGATGGGGAGGTGAAGGCGATTATTGCCGATGTACCGCCCTGCACTGCCCAGCCTTGCCCCACCTATGGTCCCCAAGTTCCGGTGAATCAAGTGATTGAGCTTCGGGCCGGTCGAGCGGCCGAATTAGGGCTTCAGGTCGGTGACCAAATTACAATTTGGGACCGACAACCTGCCAATTCCTCAGCCCCGCAGCCTTGATCGGTGGTGGGACCGTTTGCGGTTAGCGAAGCGGCTCTAGAGCCGAGGAAGTTCATAGGCAATTCATCACAGGGAATTCATAAAAATTATTGTCCTAACCAGATTAAGGCAGAGTCATTTTTGACACCTCTAAGCTGCAAGGCGGCGAAACGGAGAAAGCCTGATAGTATAGGAAGCTAATTTTATTCGCTAGCAGAAATTTGGGTAGAATTAGTGTTTTTCAAGCATTGCTATTACAACAGGTCAAGCAAATTTCTCCGTATTTCCTGCGGATTTAAACTTTTGCTGCTGTATTCTGTCAAAAGATGTAGTCGAATCCCTGAAATTTCATCTATCCTTGATCCTTAACGATTTCATTCAGATTTGTTGCTCTATCCAGGTTTGAGAGGCAGTCTAACGCTGGAGGCAACGCTGAATTAGTGGCCGACCGGGTGTGAGGACATTAAATTACGGCAGACGCCGCCTGAGTAAGGCTCAAGAGTGCTAGAGCTGTGTAGAGCAGCTTGTTTGATGGGATTCAGGATTGTAGCTACTTCTATCATTCCTCCTGTGCAAGCAAGGATGAAAATTCTTCATACCTTTAGGAAAGGTTAGGAAGGGGCATGAAGAATAGGTGATGCTCTACCTGCCTCTACCTCGAGGTAAGTGAACTAGGTCAACTAGTCCGCATCGAAGGACAGATGAAAGAGTGGCTACCTCCTCGCTAGAGTTGCCACAGCAACCAGTGTTGTATGGGCTACGTCATTTCCTAACGCAGTAGGACGCAGTGTGGACAGCCATAGCAGTGACATCTGTGAAGAGACCATCTGTAAAGACAAAGCTAGTTTGTAAAGTAAAACGGTATAAGAACTGATGACTCCCTCAACCTACTCCCGGTTTATTCGTTTCCTTCAGGAAGATTTGGCGCTTTCGGCCTCATCCATCTCGATTGCTCTGCGATATCGAGAACAGGATCCGGCAGGACCTTTGCCGATGATTCTGTGGCAGTATGGGCTGGTGACGCTAGAGCAGCTCGATCGTATCTTTGACTGGCTGGAAACTGCACAACCTTGAATGCCGCACTCCTCAAGCAAACAGGAGAGCTTATCAAGCAAACATCAAAAAATATCACAAAGGAGAGACGGTTTGGAGAGACTAGTTCTAACTCAAAGCTGCATAAAGAGCGAGTCATTGGCGGCTCGCTCTTCTTGTTCTCAAGTTGTTCTCAGGCACTTCAAGAGTGATCTAGCCGGATCTAGTCAATGATTTGGGTGATGGCTGTGCCCAATTAGCGGGTCAACTACTGAGTCAACACCTTGGCGGCAGCCGCTACACCTGCCCCAGCCGTGACCTCATAGTTCAGCTCTTGCAAGGCAGCCTCTAATGCACCCACTGCCGTTAAGATGTCGCGGTCGCTGACAAAACCGAGATGCCCAACCCGGAAAATCTTGCCCTTGAGGTGATCTTGCCCGCCTGCCATGGCAATATCAAACCGTTTGCGGACAATCGAGCGAATTTGCTCGGCATCCACATCCACCGGAGCCACCGCCGTAATGGCTGGACTGGCTGCCTGATCCGCCGCAAACAGCGGCAAGCCCAATGCCTGCATTGCTGCCCGGGTAGCATTCATCTGGCGACGATGACGCGCAAAGATAGACTCTAGCCCTTCTTGTTGCATCATTTTCAGCGCTACTTGTAGGGCGAAGAACATATTCACCGGCGGTGTAAAGGGATGGCTATTTTTGGCCGCTTCCTTACGGTACTTGCCCAAATCGAGGTAAAAGCGCGGCAGGGTAGCCGTAGCGTAGGCTTCCCAGGCTTTGGGACTGACAGCGACAAAGCCCAAACCGGGGGGCAACATAAATCCTTTTTGCGAACCCGAGGCAACCACATCTAGCCCCCACTCATCGATAGGGACGTTGGTCGCTCCCAGACTGGTCACCGCATCGACAATTATCAGCGCCTTACCGTGGGCTTTCACGGCATGATTGATTGTTTGCAAATCGTTGAGAACGCCAGTCGAGGTTTCGCTATGGGTGACAATTACCGCTTTGATCTGCTTCTCGGTGTCAGCCTCTAGCAGTGACCGAAACTGCTCGGGATCGAGTGGTTTGCCCCATTCGGCGCTCACCACTTCGGCGGCGATGCCGTAGGCTTGGCAGACTTGCGCCCAGCGTTCGCCAAATTTGCCGTTGCAGCCTACTAGCACCCGGTCGCCGGCACTCAAGAAATTGATAATTCCGGCTTCCATTGCACCGGTGCCGCTCGATGCCAGAATTAACACATCGTTCTGTGTCTGGTGCAGCCACTTTAGCCCGTCGGTCACTTCTGCCATGATCTTGGCAAAATCGCCGCTGCGGTGCCCGATCGGGTGCTTGGCCAGCGCGAGCAAAACCTGCTCGGGTACTGGAGTTGGACCGGGAATCATCAACATTAACTTATCGTCCATGACTGTCTCTGCCTCTGCAAAATGCGACTGGGGTTGAATTCAGCTTAATCCGGATTGTGCAATACTGCCCTGACTGGGCACTGCCTTAGCTCATAACCTGACGCATCATCCACTCCTAGAGAGTGGGCATCTTCATTCAGACCTAATTCAGCATCACCATCAAGCGTGAGAGTTGACCTACTGCTATCGCCTTGAGAACGCGCTTCCAAGCTGCTATCGGTGTCTCCCATTAAACTCCCGTTGAACTGATGAATTAACCCAGACCAGGATGATACACTGTTTCCTTGTCTTTAAAACAGTCTTTAGGGTGCTGTAGTCTTCCAGTGCAATACAGTTCTGATTGTTTCAGGGGTTGATTACAGGTTTCTCAGATATTTCTCGGATAGACAGTAGAGAGAGAATCAACGGGCGAGTGCAACTGGGCATCGCTTAATCTCAGGTCGTTCGGGGATGCCTTGAATTCCGCACCGCAGCACCTAACCTGATTGTTTTTATGCCTCTTCATGCCTCCACTAGGCGCTGGTTCCCATTCCCGGTTCCTTCAAGGACTGAATCGGGGTTCGTCGTCGCACCAAAAATTCTGGCAACTCGACGCTGGTAAGCCGCGGTAGGGGCAGTGGAGTTATTGGCTTCGGTCCAGTCAATTTGCCAGTCGGTTCCTCCGAGGATTCCGATCGTTTTCCAGATGAAGGTTCGCTCGGCTGATCGGGCGGCACAGCAATTTTCAGGGCGTTCAGCAAGTCTGCCACTGCCGGATGCTCAACTAACACAGCCGACTGAGTCAAGAGTTGCTCTGCTAGTTCTTTGACTTGAGCCAAGTGCAGCTGACTCGCCGTGTAGCGATCTTTCCAGTACTGCACTGCCGTTTCGTATTCAGCCGACTGCTGAGCCTGCTGCAAAATTTGCTCCTGCATCTCTGCCACTTGCTGCGTCAGCGTTTGGACGCGAGCCTGCAAGCCATCGCGCTCTGCTTCTAGCTCCTGCTGATGGTGCTGCCACCGCGTATGCTGCAGCCAGCGCTTTTCGAGATCCTCGACCTGATGCTGAGCCTGAGCCAAGTCGTGCTGCACCGTTGCCAAACTAGGAGTTTGCTCAATATCACCCGGTGCCGAACGATGCCAGCTCGCCAGCCACGTAGACGCTTTGCCTGCGGATTGAGTATGTTGAGCCTGCTCGATTTGGACCTCGAGTTGCGCCAAATGATGCCGATGTTGATACAAGCTCCTAGAGAGTTCTTTAATCTGCTGTTGAGCCGTTTCGAGCTGTCCTTGCAGACGGCTATTCAAGGAACGAGCTGCTAAGGTTTCTGCCTCTAGTTCGGAAACTCGCTGCTGCCGGGATTCTAGAGCGGTGTGCAGATCTTGCAGCTGTTTGCCGAGCCGTTGCCGGTGAGTCTGCACCTCGCGCTGATCATAGACAATTCGCAGCCGCAGCCGTTCCACCTCGCGCTGTTGAGCTTGGGTCATAGACTCAATGGTGGCTAGCAGCTCCTGAACGGCCTGATCCCGCTGTTGGGTTTCCAGAATTTGCGCGTCTAGAGCCTGCTGCTGCTCGGCAATCTGCAGTTTGAGGCGAGCAATGGCCTGCTGCTGCACGTAAGAAAACTCTTCGGTGTTCGATAGCTGCGCTTCAAGCACATGCTGA
Source organism: Synechococcales cyanobacterium C42_A2020_086 (assembly GCA_015272325.1). Taxonomy (GTDB): domain Bacteria; phylum Cyanobacteriota; class Cyanobacteriia; order Elainellales; family Elainellaceae; genus JACYLU01. The sequence continues at coordinate 304,469 of JACYLU010000001.1, forward strand.
TCGCGCAGTTGCAGCCGCAATTCTTCTAGGCAAATCATCGCCTGATCCAGAGCTTGCTCCAGATCGTGAATTCGGTTACAGCGTTCCTGATCTCGCTGCTGAGCCTGCGCTAGCTCCTCTAATAGCAATTGATAGTCTACAGGAGCCAGCCGCAACTCTGAATCCAAACTGGCTTCAGCACCGACTCGCGCCACTCGCGGCTTGTTCGCAGACTCAGAGGCTGACTCGCAGACAGGAGCATCAGACTGATACACTCGTGACCTCCGGAAAAGCTCACTACAGTCTACAGCATCCACTTCATTTTCATGAGTGGCAGGCGCTAAGTCCTGTTAAGCCACCTGAGACCCAAGGCTACCCCAACCTAGGACGGAGGCAGCACAGAAGACACCTGACTGGGAACCGGCTGATTCAGCGACCAGCGGTAGTCAACTGCTAGATTGGCACGCTGACAGCTTTCTTCTAGCTGTTTCTGCTGCGAGAGCGCTTTGCGCAGGGTAATAATCAGCTCATGGACTTGCTCTTGCTGAGGAGAGTTGCGACCAACGGCCAGCATCGTTTGGCGCTCCAAGAGTTGCAGCAGCAGCTCGTAGTGAATATGAGACGGAAGAGGGATAGGATCCATGCAGCAGTGATTGAAGGCGTGTAAATTAATCTAAACACGAATTTTAAGTCTGCACTTAAGTTCGTCTAGATTTTCTTTTCTAGTGTGCGCTAGTTGCCTCGGTCTTGGCTAGGACGTTATTGCCACAGAGTGCGAATGGCAGCCGCCGGATCGGTTTGTTTTACCAGGGATTCTCCAATCAGCACCGCCGTTGCTCCTGCGCTATGGACCTCATTGAGATCAGCAGCCGTATGCAAACCTGACTCGCTCACCACTGCAATATTGCGGTCTTGTAGCTGCGACAGCCGTGCGCCCAACAGCTGACGAGTTGTCTGGATATCCACCGAGAAGTCTTGCAGATTACGGTTGTTGATGCCCACGAGCGTCACGCCGTCTAACCTCAGCACCCGGTCGAGTTCCTCGAGGTTGTGAACCTCGATCAGGGCGGTCATCCCCAGTGCCTTAGCAATTTTCAAGAAATACTGCAAGTCTTTGTCTGACAGAATCGCCGCGATCAGCAGCACTGCGTCGGCTCCGTTCACCCGCGCTAGGTAGATCTGGTACGGGTAGATCACGAAATCCTTGCAGAGTAGCGGCACCTCTACGGCCGCCCGCACCTGCCGCAAATTGGCAAAGCTACCTTGAAAGAACTCTTCGTCGGTGAGCACCGAGATGCAGGCTGCTCCACCCTGCTGGTATGCCTGAGCAATCGCGACCGGGTCAAAATCCTCGCGGATCACGCCTTTGCTGGGAGAGGCTTTTTTGACTTCGGCAATCAGAGCAGGCTGGGTTTTGCTATGTCGCAGAGCCGCCACAAAGTCAAGCGGCGGTGTTGGCAAATCGCGCACCTGCTTTTGCAGTTCGATCAGCGGCAGCCGTTCCCGCAGGGTATCGACTTCTTTCTCTTTGTGCCAGACGATTTTTTCCAGAATGTGGCGCGGTTCTCCATCGGGCACCATCACCTGATAGCGCAGCGATTTCACAGCAACAGCCGGATTGGGCGGACGACGACGAATTTGCATAGCAGAAAGGCATCAAGAATAGACAGAAAACTATCAATCGACAGAGGATGCAGGTTCCTAATGAGCACTCACTGCTCGTTTGTAGGCTTCGTCCAGCACTTCCGATAAAGTGGGATGGGTATGCACCATGAAGGCTAACTCATGCACGGAGCGGCGTTCAGCAATTGCATTGGCGGCTTCTTGGATCAAGTCCGAGGCATGCAGCCCCAGGATGTGAACCCCTAGCACTTCGCCCGTGTCGGCTCGGTAGATCACCTTAGCCACACCGTCGGTTTCTCCTTCTGCAATTGCTTTGGAGTTGCCCTTAAAATACGAACGCACCGACTGCACCTTAAAGCCTTCGGCTTTGCCCAGTTCTTGCGCCGCAGGCTCGGTTAACCCGACGAAGCTCACTTCCGGGTGGGTAAAGGCGGCGGCCGGAATGCTGCGATAGTCCACAGTGCGCTCGCGACCGCAAATATTTTCAACGGCAACAATACCCTGAGCCGAAGCAGCATGGGCCAGCATCATCTTGCCGGTGGCATCGCCAATTGCCCAAAGATGGGGGACCGGCTCACCCTCGATCAACACCGCCATCTGATCGTTAACGGGGATAAAGCCGCGCCGATCCAGCTCGACGCCGACTGAGTCTAAGCCCAAATTCTGGGTGGCCGGAATTCGTCCGGTGGCTACCAGACAGGCGTCTACTTCCAGCACTTCTACAACCTCTTTTGTTTTGGCGTCAGCCAGCTCAATCACTACTGGTGCTCCAGGCGTTACTTTCTGCGCCAGCATCCCCACCTTGGTTTCGATGTCGCGGGGGGCAATCAGCACCCGCTGCGCCAGCTTGGCAATGTCGGGATCAAAGCCTGGCATCAGCTGATCGAGGGCTTCAATCATCGTGACTTCTGCGCCCAATGCCGTATAAATATCGGCAAACTCCAGCCCAATGTAGCCGCTGCCAATCACGGCGACCCAAGATGGCAGCCAGTCTAGCTTCAAGCCATCATCGCTGGTGAAGACCGTTTTGCCGTCCAGCTGAATGCCCGGTGGCACAAAGGGCACCGATCCCGCCGAGATTATCACGTCTTGGGCAGTAATCACCTGCTCGCCTGAGCCGGTGGTGATGGCGACTTTTTGCGGTCCAGCTAGTTTGCCGTGACCGTGGATCACCTCAACCCCCAACCGCTTCAGGCTATTGGTCAAATCATCGCGAATTTTTAAGACCAAGTTATTGGCGTGGTCGGCAATGGCCTGTCGGTCGAAGCTCACTTGGTCTACTTGAATGCCCAGTGCTCTGAGATGATGAGTATTGCGCAGCTCACGCACGCGCCCAGAGGCTGCCAGCAGGGCTTTAGAAGGAATACAGCCTCGGTTTACGCAGGTGCCCCCCATCTCGGCAGCCTCCACGATGGCGGTCTTGAGACCACAGCTAACCGCATGCAGAGCGGCACCGTGCCCGCCTACGCCTGCACCAATAATGACCAAATCGTAATCCAGTCCGTGACTCACTTCCGTCTCCCTGTTGTGGGTAATGCTCTGTTCAGTTCTCTTAATTCTCGGTGGTCGAGGGGCAGTTCGACAACACCTGGACTCGTCCGACCGATTCGTCACGGCCATTACGTGTTTACTTGGATTGACTCAATTGTTAACTGTCTGTTAGGTGTCTACTTATTTCTTTTCCTTCTGATCCAAGGCACTAGGGCATACTAAACCCTAATTTAGGATTGGGATGATCCTGAGGGCACCAGCATGGATTCTGACCCGCAACAACTCCGTCGCTCCGCTGCCAAGGCGTTTCTAGAAGCGCTTGATCAGCTTGCAGTGAGCTTGCAACTCGATAGGGAGGCAACCTCTACTTCCTCTGTGCCAACAGCTCACCTCTGCAGCGGGCAAGCTTTGGAAGAGGCTGCCGCTGATATTGAGCGATACCTGCAGCAAAGCCATCCAGACGCTCATTCTGCCCTCTATCCGGACGACGGCCATTGAATGCTGGCATCCCCAACGCTTACAGTTGTGGCTGCAACCTCTGTAGTTCTGCTCGCATAGGCTGCGGCTGATAGCCCAAGCCAAAGGCAAGCGAGCTATCCATGGAGACATCGGGGGGGCGTGGTGCTGCCATCGGTACATCCGCCTGTCGGCAGGGGTGCAGCAAAGCTAGCGGCAGTTGCAGGATCTCGGCGAGCTGTCGCCCCATATCGTAGCGCGATAGACGTTCCCGTCCGCCTAGGTGCAAAATGCCTTGGGCTTTGGCCAGGGCCAACAGCAACCCCCGCGCCGCGTCTTCCCCACTAACAGGTGTGCGAATTTCATCGACAAACAGGTTCAGTGAACGTCCTGACCGCAGTGCCTCGATCCACGGCTGGATAAAGCTAGGAGCGGGAGCAGCTCCAAACATAAGCGGCATTCGGCAAATGACTGCCTTCGAGCAACGGTCTAGCATCCCGGTTTCCGCTGCAACCTTTTGCTCGCCATAGAGGCTGACTGGGCAGACTGCATCGGTTTCGCGATAGGGCGGTTGACGTCCATCAAACACCAGTTCCGAAGACGTAAAGCCGCAGGGAATGTCTGCATCGGCGCAGCGCCCCGCGATCTCCCAGGCAGCCAGGACATTTATTTGATAAGAGCCTTGTGGATCGGTTTGGCAGGCATTGGGACTAGACTGCGCGGCTAGATGCAGCACGGCGTCAGGCTGTAGGGTTTGAAACAGGTCATTGACGGCGGTGGCATCCGTTAGATCGAGCGGCAAGAGCGTCACCCCCACCTGCTGTACCGCCCGTTGGCGGTAAGTGCCATAGACCTGCCACTGAGATTGTGCCAAGCGGACAACATGCCATCCTAAGAAGCCGCTAGCCCCGGTAACCAAAAGCTTTTTCATTGCCCAAATCTAGAGCTAAAATAATACGGATGATCGGGTAGTCTGTGCATGACGCTAGCATTAGTAGTGAATTAAGAAAAGTATTTAATGCTGACGCTAGCAAGAGGTATTAGCACTTTTGCGGCTTAGAGGCGGGTTCTCAGCCTGCCTAGCACCGCGCAATCCTCCCACTTGATTTTGGTAGAGGGAATTTCTCTATGGGAGCTGCCCCCCCAGATGGTTATGTTCAGGTTTGGCGTCGCGCTAGTCGCGTGGTGATCCTAGCGGCGATGGGTACGAGTTTGGTCACGGCCTGTGTGTCAACGCCTCCCCTCTACGAACCCGAGGCTCAACCCCCGCCCGAGGAAGCAACCCTTCCTGATTCAACGGCAACCTATACGCCTCAGCCCTCGCTCGACGGCTCCTCAACAGATGCACCACCAAGCCCCGCCGATGCCTCGTTTCAGTTTCCTCAAGCGAGCTGCGGCGATCAGTCCAGCGAATCGGGCGGCGTCTGGTACGCAGTTGTTCTCGAGGGCACCACTGTTGAAGAGGTGCGCAGCCGCTACTGTGGTGACGCCATCAGCACGACCCGCGCAGATTCAGGAACTCCCACTGTCCAAGTAGCCAGCTTCACGAGTTACGCTCGCGCCCTTAGCCTAGCTCAGCTTGTGGGCGGCACTGTTGAGCAGACCAGCGCGCCATCTGCCTCTAGTCCCGTTCCCCATTCCGACTACCAAAGTGCCGATCAAGCGACTCCACCGGCTAGTCCAAATCCGGAACCGACTGTACCGACGGGCAGCACTGCCGTCCTCATGGCTCAGAATCCGGCAACTCCGATCAACATCCGCGCCAGTGCCAGTACCACTGCACCCATTCAAACCACTGGCTACACCGGCGATGCGGTACAAATCTTGCGGACGGCTCAGGGAGACGACGGCTACACCTGGTACGAAATTCAGCTTGACTCAGGCCTTGTGGGTTGGGTGCGGGGTGATCTAGTGACCGATGCTGCCAGCGCTCCACCAGCACAACTGCAACCTGCTTATCCAGAAACGCCGCCTGCTGCCGCTGCTCCGCCTCCAGCACCCCCTCCGGACCGCCCGTACAATCCACCCTATCCAGCTCATCCACCGGCAGCATCCCCTCCAACCCGGTTGACTGCCCGTGATCCAGGGTCATCGATTAATGTCCGCGAAGCCGCCAGTCTGAATGCCCGCATCCGCTACATTGGCTACCCAGGCGATCCAGTACGAATCGCAAGCAGTGCCCGAGGAGACGATGGCTACACATGGTACCAGGTTCAGTTTGAGACTGGCACCGTAGGCTGGGTTCGCAGCGATTTTGTCGGCAGTTACTAAAGCTAGAGCCAACTCGGAGCGTTCGCCGGCGTTTGGTTTGGATAGGTCCTTCGTCCAGCGGCTGGAAAAGGGAGCTGTGGGCCTAGCCGGGACTGCAAACAGCCCCAGCCAGCGATGCTAGTAGCTTGCTAGTAGCTATCTTCACCTGGAACCGGATCGGGCTTTGAATCAGTTGAATCATGAGTTGCCTGAGCGAGTGCCGCTAAGCGAATCGCTTCCCACTGACCAAACAGCTCGCTTCCCCGTAAGTCGCTAGCTTTGTAGCGCTGGATGGCCTGCTCCAGCTCTTGGGGCGTTTGGGGGATTTGGATTGCCTCACTGGGTTTTGCCACATTTGCCACGGAACAACCCTCCTACAGGTATGGGGAACGTTTGCACACGGAAAGCCACTGCCCCAGAACCTTAACTCATCATCAGCTTGCTAGGTCATCAGCTTGCTAAGTCGGACCCCAGCACCAGGGTCAACCGCTCAGCGGGAGCCGATCCAGTAAACGGGAGAGAGTCAACCTCAGAACCATTGGCTTCCCTGTCTCGATCTTGCCTTCGTTTCCAGCAAGAAAGAGTTAAGAGATGCAGCCCTTAATTAAAAACTGGATGTAGTTCGTTACGCGACGTTAAATAGCAACTGAACCCAGGGAATTCTGCTACTTCGCGAGGTCAGCGAATACCTCTCGTAGGGCGGGATGAACCAACTGATGGTTTTGCACATTCAAGCCTTTTGCTAGTGCTGGGTCCAAGTCCAAGGCTTTGATCCCATGATTTGCTAATTTCAGCACATAGGGAAAAGTGCTGTTGTTGAGAGCTTGCGTTGCGGTCCAGGGAACGGAGCCAGGCATATTGGGCACCCCATAGTGCACCACTCCAGCATCGACGTAGGTTGGATGGGTGTGGGAGGTAGGATGCAGCGTCTCAATGCAGCCGCCTTGATCCACCGCAACATCCACAATCACAGAACCCGGGCGCATTTGTTCTACTAATGAGCGAGGCACCAGCACAGGGGCACGTCGTCCCGGTACCAACACAGCGCCGATCAGCAGATCTGCCTGAGGAACGATTGCCTCAATCTGAGAGGCGCTGCTGTAGAGTAATTCTACCCGCGACCCAAACAGGGTTTCCAGATAGGCCAGACGCTCCAGGTTGATATCCACAATCTGCACCCGCGCTCCCAAGCCGACCGCCATTTTGGCAGCCTCAGTTCCAACGACTCCGCCGCCCAAAATCACGACTTGTCCCGGACTCACCCCTGGTACGCCACCCAGTAGCACCCCGCGTCCGCCCTGATGCCGTTCCAGAAAGCGGGCACCAAACTGCACCGAGAGCCGCCCTGCAATGATGCTCATGGGAGTGAGCAGCGGCAAACTGTGGTTAGGTAGCTCAACCGTTTCGTAGGCAATTGCCACCACCCCACAATCGAGCAAGTGCTCGGTCAATGCCCGATCCGCTGCAAGATGCAGATAAGTGAACAAAATTTGCCCCTTCTGTAAAAACTGATACTCCGGCGCTAACGGCTCCTTGACTTTAATGACAAGCTCACGATTCCAGGCGGCAGCGGGATGATCGACAATCGTTGCTCCTGCCTGAACATAATCCTCATCAGTAAATCCTGCTCCAAGTCCCGCCTTTGTTTCCACAAAAACGGTATGACCCTGATCTGAAAGACCCCGCACGCTATTGGGGCTAAGCCCAACTCGAAACTCCTGATCTTTTGTTTCCTTGGGCACACCAATATCCATGTGTTACCTCGATACCTTATATTCACTGAGGGACGATCTCTTTGGATCTATACCCTCTATCTCTAGCTTAAGTTGTTCAAATAAACCTGTTTGCAATCTGTTATATGGTTATATGCATACCTATCAGGTCATAAGTTGTCTCGTGGGGGTACATCTCAACTAAGAACAACTAAGGATGCATATTAGCTAAAACATTCACTGATTAAACTGATTAATAATTGCCTAAATAATTGCCTAAATAATTTGATTGACTAATAATTTGGGCGCTATGCTCGAATAATTTGGGCGCTATGCTCGTTTGGGTGCTATGCCCGCATGCAGCATTCAACTGCAGGCTAGACAATGCTGGCACCAGACAATGATTCCGAATGATTTTAAATACTATCCGGGGGGACTGCAACTAATAACCAAGGTTGATGCAAGACAGAGTAGCTATCCCTACCAGCAGTTGACGAACATCAATAGCAGTGATACTGTAACTTCATCGATCACTATGAACCGGCCTAATTCGGGCTACATTTTGCATTCATTTTCACCATTTTTTTGAACTGAGATTGAAGGTGCAAGATGTATCCGAAGCGGAGGAACCATTTTAGGGGCGAATTTCAGCGGCTCTTACCTGAGACATGAGACGTGTTTCAAGCCTGTTTTACGGCGAGTGAATTTGGCGCACTGTTAGAGCTTTGTCCGCTGAAAGGGGTATCTCTCAACCCTAGCCCGTCAGCTAACTTCGTCGGCAGTGGGAGAGGATAAAGACATCAAGACCTTAGCAAGCTTGACCGTCTGTGTTTCCTCGGGATGTCTGTGCAATACCGCAGCGAAGGGGTGAGCTATTGCAGCAAGGTGGAGGAGTATCACACAGTGGATTTGAGACATTGCAACGGAGGGACTGAATGAATTGGGATGAATTGGATCTAAGCCCATTTGTCTATTTGCGGGGTAAGTCCTATCCAACGGCTGCACACTACTTCTACCTACAGATAGGGCAGAGAATACAGCTCCGTTAGGTAGGTTAAGGAATGAGAAATCTTTCTCGATTCAGCCTCTATTTAGCGGTCGCTACACTGAGAAAGATAATCAGCAATTTCTATAAAACTGCAGCATTTGCTGCATTTGCCTGATCAATTAATGGGTACTCTCGAAGAGGCACGCTTTACGTTTTCTTAAACTTAGGCGGTGCCAGCCTTTCAGGGTTCCTGCCTTTCGTTAACATCAGTTTGGATTAACACTACTCCAATGGATCTGCTAGAGTACCAAGCCAAGGAATTATTTCACCAAATGGGCATTCCTGTTTTGCCCTCGCAGCGAATTCATCATCCCACCGATCTAAAAGGGTTGAGGGTTCCGTTTCCGGTAGTCTTGAAATCCCAAGTTTATACCGGAGCGCGAGGCAAAATGGGTGGCATTAAATTTGTGGAGAACACAATTGATGCGATCGCGGCCGCCCAGGCTATCTTTCATCTGCCTATTTTGGGGAAATATCCAAAGGTGCTGCTAGCTGAGGCTAAATACAATCCCGATCGCGAATTCTACCTTGCTGTTGCCTTGGATGGTTCAACACGTCGCCCGGTGCTGCTAGGATCCCAACAGGGGGGGGTGGACATCGAATCAAAGCTTGATCAGATTCAGCAAGTTGTTGTGGAGCAGGAGTTTTCCTCGTTTTATGCTCGGCGGCTGGCCATCAAAATGGGACTGAAGGGCAGCTTGATCTGCTCGGTCAGCAGCATTGTTGAGAAGATGTATCGCCTGTTGGTCGCTCGGGACCTCGATCTGGTAGAAATCAATCCTCTGGCTGTCAGCTCTAGTGGCGAGCTAATGGCACTAGATGGCAAGGTGACCGTAAATGACGCTGCCCTGGGACGACAGAGCGATCTGGCAACGTTGGTGGCTTCGATTCCGACAGCTCCTCCGGCTGCCTGTGGGTTAAGTCTCGTTCCACTGCAAGGAACAATTGGGGTGCTCTGTAGTGGTGCTGGGCTGACCATGGCAACTCTGGATCTGATCGCGAAATCCAAGGGGAAGGCCGCTAATTTTGTAGACCTAGGGGGTGACTACCGCCACTGCTGTCCCCCTGCAATTTTGCAAGACCGCATCCGCCAAGGGTTAGACTTGATCACCCAGGACAAGTCCGTCAAAGCGGTCTTAGTCAACATTGTCAGCAATGGAGTATCGTGCTTGCAGGTTGCCGAGGCCATTGCCAGCTTTTTGAAGTGGGAAGCGGCTCATCGCCATCTGCCGCCTCTCGTCGTGCGCTTAGTGGGCGAGCAGTTCCATTCTGCCCGAGGGTTGCTAGCAGCCATCAATGTTCCGGTATTTGAATCGCTTGATGAATCGATTAGTCATACGGTTTCCCTAACGACTGCTACGCCAGCTTTGCCTCGCGAGAAGCCTAAAACTCCGCTGGTTTTGGCTTCGGCATAGGGGTGGATTCAGGCAGTTGGGCATTCAGGATATGAATTTTACAGTCAATAGTAAGGTGCTGGTTCAGGGTGCCACTGAGCCGCTTGGGGCGATGTATGTTCCCTTGATGCAAGCCTACGGCACGCCGGTCGTGGCGGGAGTGAGTCCGGGTTATGGGGGGCAAGCTCTCGATGGGATACCTCTGTATGACCTTGTGGAACAGGCGGTAGAGCAATTGGGACCGATCGACACCACAATTATTTTTGTGCCCCCCTACGAAGTTCTCGATGCGGTCCTGGAAGCCATTGCTGCCGAGATTCACCAGGTTATCTTGATTACAGAGGGGGTGCCTCCGCTAGATACGGTGCAACTCCTGCGGGAGGCGGAAGCTACAGAGACCTTGGTGGTGGGTCCCAATACACCGGGCATTATTGTTCCTGGACAGGTACTGCTAGGAACCCATCCGCCTACGTTTTACACTCCTGGACCTGTGGGAGTTCTCAGCCGCAGTGGCACCCTTACCTACGAAGTTGGTCTAGAGCTGACTCGAGCAGGACTGGGGCAATCTATCGTGGTGGGCATTGGTGGCGACCGCATTCTGGGGTCGTCGTTTCAACAATGGCTGCAAATCCTAGAAGAAGATGACGCCACTGAGGTGATCGTCTTGGTGGGTGAAATTGGCGGCGATAACGAGGAAAGGGCAGCACGCTATATTGCGGAAGCGCTTGATAAGCCAGTCGTTGCCTATATTGCTGGACGAACCGCCCCAAAAGGTCAACCCCTCGGCCACGCTGGAGCCATTGTCGCTTCTCGGATCGCAGGCGTTGGCTCTGACATTGGTACTGCCGAGAGCAAGCTAGCCGCCTTCAAACGCGCTAAGATTCCCGTCGCCGACCGCCCCTCCCAAATTCCTCAGCTCGTGCAGCGAGCTTTGGCTCAAGGTTAGGAGTTTAACCGATCCAAACCACCTCACCAGAACTACAACTTCACCTGATTCAATTCATTCAATCGCTGCCTCTAGGAACTGCCGTCTAGTGGCTAGATCCAAGGCTCATCCTCGTCGTCATCAGCCGGTGTAGGAACGGCAACCGGGGGAGTATTCTCCTCATCCAGCTCATCCCATAGATCCCAGGCATCCCATATATCATCGGCATTTGTAGGATTGGCATCTGTAGGATTGGTATCCCTTGCATGATGAGTATTGCCAGCATTGCCTGGATCAACAAGATCTGGATCGACAGGCTGGGACTGTGAAGGCGAGGGTTCGTCCTCAGTGATGGAATCGAAAATTTCTTCTGCGTGCACCGTCAGGGTCTGGATGCCTTCTTCGACCTGCTTGCCCAGGGTCTGGGTGCCATCCTTGACTTGATCAGCTAATGTTTGGCTCGTTTCTCGGGCTTGTTCCAGCCAGAATCGGGTATTGTCTTTCAGCTGCTCGTTGACGCTTTGAGCCGTTTCTCGCACTTGGTGGGTCAAGCGTTGCGCCTGTTCCTTAGCCCGTTCTGCAAGAATGCGCCATCGCTCCTTGGCTTGTTCGGTCTTGGCTTCAGCTTGTTGAGTTAGAATGCGCCATTCCTGAGTTGCCTCGTCGCGCAGATACTCCTTCGCTCGGTCGAGCTTTTGCGGCAGCCCTTCTCGATACAGAGCCAGATGGGCAATGCCGGCTTCTGCGATCAAAACCCGCTTTTTACCAAAGCTCAGAATCGCAGATGGTGGCAGCCGATACACTTCTCCCATGAGGCTAGCCCAGCCCTCCGAGACGAACAGATAATCGGTGATGTCTCCAGTTTTAGGGTGGAACAGGCAATCCGTGATCTTGCCCACTTGGTTGCCTTCATCGCTCCACACCTCGTGTTGCAGCAAAGATTCCAACTGCCGCACCTTCTCGACTGTGGTTTTTTCGGGTGGACCCTGAACAAGGATGCCGCTTGCACCCCAAGCGTGAATTTGGTGCAGCTGAAACACCGTGCGTTCCATCCCCAGCCAGCTTTGCTTGCAGACGATCCCCAAAACTCGATGCGCTTGAGGATACATCCACAACCGTTCCACCCGTCCTCTTTCCTCTAGGGTTTGGCGATCTACCACTAGCTGATTCAACCAGTGGCTTTGCTGGATAAGCTCCGATGGCGTTGTCATCTCCACCTTGCCCAAATGCTCTATTCTCAGCATAGTCTTTCGACTGAGTTTGCTTCCAAGGTTGTGAACCAGCGTGCCCAATGCCTATCGCAACTCGATCAGCATGGACGTCCTGAGAAGGCGAGCTGAACACAAGCGTTGCTAGAACCATGCTGTTGGAGCACAACGCAGAAAGGGAGGTGAAGGATCAATCTATACGGCAACCCTTCACCTCGGGTAACCGTGGAATGGAGCGTGTGTTGCCCCACAATAGCAGCCGCTTCACCTCAGCGACTTCACCCAATGGGACACATCTCACTGCCTGACGGCTCCTGAACACTCCTAAAAAACCGTTTATTGCACCGAATTGCACAGGGTTAACTGCGAAACCAGGAATGCTATACCGAGCAGGTCGTTTCCGAACTTCATTCCCAGCTATCCAGCCATCCATCAAAAATAAAGCGAGTGCGACAATTAGCCAATCGGGTGAAGTGCAGTTTACCTGGTTACCTGTACCTTCTTGATTACAATCCCTGGCATGTCCTACGTCATGTAGGGGTTTTCTTGCCCTTGATGATGGTCTTACCCATTCAACAGCACGTGTGAACCCTCCCGCAAGCATCGTAGCGCTGTAGTTTTTGCGGCTGTAGTGAGGCATTTTTTATGGTGTTGGCTGAAACAGAGCTGTCTGGTAGTTCTCTTTCTCATGCACAATCCCTGCGGATTCTACTAGTAGAAGATGATCCGATCATGCAGTTGGGGTTGGAACATTTCTTCGAGGATGACCCCCGCTGCTGTCTAGTGGGACACGCGGCAGATGGCTACTCTGGTGTTGAGCTTGCTCTGCAGCTTCGGCCAGACCTCGTGGTCATGGATATTGGCTTACCTCAGCTAGATGGCATCCTGGCTACTCAGCAGATCAAGACCCAGCACCCTCAGATTCGCATCGTGATGCTGACATCGCATACCACAGATCAGGAAATGATCGCTGCCCTAGCCAGTGGCGCAGATGCCTACTGTGTCAAAGGCAGACATTTGGATTCACTGAAGCGAGCGATCGCATCGGCCCACGAGGGAGCCATTTACCTCGACCCGCAGATTGCGCGGCGCGTTCTTGATCGGCTGAAGCCCATGCCGCAGGGCAATCATCAACTGTTATCTCAGCGCGAGTTGCAAGTGCTGAAGCTAATTGTAGAAGGCAAAACCAATCCTGAAATTGCCGCAATTCTTTACGTTAGCCTCAGCACTGTCAAGGCCCACGTTCGAGCCATTATGGATAAGCTAGCAGTTGATGATCGGGTGCAGGCCGCTGTTATGGCACTCCGCTCTGGCTTAGTTTAATTAGAGTTTGCTTAATTAGAGTTCGACTAAAACCCAAGCAAGCCCCTAGCTATGGGAAGAATGGCCACGTCCTGAATGAGGGTGCTCATGGAAAGAGTGCCTATGGGTATGACTGTATCCATGACTGTGTCCATGGCTATGTCCATGGTGAGCGGACCCGTGATGGTCATGGCTGTGAACGGGTTGCCGAGGCACTGCCAGCGATGGGTTGACAACACGGGCTTGCTCAGATAGGAGCGCGGCGATCTGCTCGTCTGCCCAATCGGCGGCCATCTGCAAGAAGGCCGGATGATCGTTGACGCAGGGCATCTGTACATAGGTCACATCGCTGTGCTTACGATGCAATGCCTGGATAATATGCTCGACGTCCAACAGCGTTTCGTGGTTTTCTGTCGCAAAGCCGATCGGCATAAACACCACTGCTTTGGCACCCAGATCAATCAAATTCTTTGCTGCCAACTGGGCATTCGGCTGTGTCCATTCAATGAGCGGCGTTTGATGATTTAGCCAACCTACCGAAATCAGCGGATAGCGGTAAATTAGGCGCTCGCGCACGAGATCGTATAGGAGCTGACTTTCGTAGATCCCCGAGGTGAAGCCTTTAGCCTTGTGAGGGCAGCCATGATTCATGAGCACAATGCCGATCTGAGAGGGGAGATAGGCATCGGCTAGTTCCTGAGCAATTTTTTCCTCGACCAACTGAGCCATCAGCTCAATGTAGGCAGGTTGGTTATAGAAAGAGGGAATATAGCGCAGCCCTTTCAGCCAGTGCTCTTCTGCAGCATCGGTTAGTTCGGCAATCGCTTTGTTGACCTGCTCTACCGCAATACCGCTGGTAAAAATCGAATCGACGACCAGCAGCGGATAGATTAGCACCCTATCGAAGCCTTGGGATTTGATCTGCCTCAAGACTTGCTCGGGCAAAAAGGGAGCGCAAAAGTTAAAGGCTTTGAACACCTGCACCCGCTCTCCCCACTTCTGCTGCAGGCAGCGCTCAATGCCGGCTCGTTGCCGCTCAAAAATGGCATTGTGGGGCGAAATAAAGTTGCCATGCTGGTGCCCCCACTCGTGCAAGTCAAACAGGGCCAGCAGCTTCGCTAGCGGTGGATAGATCCAGGTAGGCACAGGCGCAAACTTAGCGGTCAGCAGGTTCAGGGCTTGCTCGTTGTAGTTGGCAAAGTCCTCATAGCTTTCGACTTCTCCATAGCCCATGAGCAGAACAGCAACGCGCTCTGGTTGGGACGGAACGGCTGGGGTAGATTGTTGAATCTCTTGCTGCATCTCTGGAGTTGCAACCACGCTGAGCACCTCTATTAAAAAAATTTGACTGCTTTTGACTGCCTTACTGAACTGCCCGACAATGCCTGATGATTTAGCTAAGTGAGGCAGTGAACACCCCCGAAGCAACACTAGAGATCACCTAGAAAATACCTGAGGGATATTATGGCTAGCCTTCGGCATTTCACTCTCTACCATACCATCCCCCTGGGGGGGATAGTCACAGCTATTCTAAAAACCTGGCGAAATCTATTTTGCAATCGAACGCAGTGTAGAGTATCTAGCAGAAGTTGCAATCGGGTCTGAGGAATGACTTGCTGAGGTTGAGATCGATATGACAAGAGGTCTTCTTTGGCTTCCCCTATTGATTGTATTTGTCTGGTTGGCTTGGTCCGGGTGGAATGAATATCAAAAGCTAGAAGCCTACCGCGTCTGGGCAGAACAATTTGAGCACGCCAAGTACGACATCTATGCCGTGCTCGGGCAAAACGGCAGCGACCTCACTTGGGGAAAACCAACCCGCAAGGGGCCAATGCAACTGCAAACGTTTTCGTTGCGCGATGTGGCAGAAATTCGCCTACTCGTTGCAGGTCAGCCAGTCGATCTGGAACAGCCACCCGAGCGAGGTCGAAACATTGCTCTGGAGTTTCAGTGTTTTTCTGCTGCGACGCCGATTCGCATTCCTTTCACCGATCCGGCACTCGCCGCTCAATGGGGAAAACACTTACAGCAAACGTGGCAAGCATTACAATCTCCTTAATTTGAAGTGTCGGCATTTACCAGAGAGAATCAGGGCTTGCTAGGCTCCGCTCCGTAATCTCCCCGAGTTTTTCACGTTTGCACCTTAGGCTTCTATTAAGCTCAACAAGATAACCTTTCACCGGTATATCGACTACATCAACCAAAGCAAGTTCGTGTTGACGCCCTGTTGCAGACTTCGGCAAGGTTGAAGAGGATTGAGGCAGATTTGCCCAGGATCTTCTTCAGCCTTTTTGCTTTATTCTTGCTCTGTTCTTGGGTTGCTTCTACTTTAGAGTTGCCAGAGCGACTGACAACGCTGCTTTGTGCTTCACCCTCTTTTTCTTCCCTCCGGTTAGTGCCTTCGACGACTGCACTGCTCGCCGATTGCAGTCAATGTCTGGAATTTAGGTTGATACGCTCACAGTCTTGAGGTTGCTGGGTGCTTAGGTTCATGAATCGATTTGCCTCATTCTGAAGCAGAGAACAGCCGACACAGACTTGCAATACTCTCCATATGTCAGAGAGCGACTGTCAGAGGACAACGAGGATAGTCGGTATCTTTATCTTTGCATACACTAACGTAAGCTACTTTATAAGCTAACGTAAACTAACGGTCAGCCTATTCATGAATTCCGACTCTCTTAATTTATCTCAACATAGTTTGTCGAGCGTAATTTATTCAACTTTATCTATGTGTTGGATGTATATGTTGGGATCTACGCGTTGAATAGATTACATATTATTCAACGTAATGTATGTACTTCATGTATGTACTTCAATCATTGAGGCTGTACAGCCAGAGAGGTTTCTTAACCCGTTCCTTAACCATAGGTGTCTTAACGAATCCTGAAAGCGATTTAACTCAATTTCAGAAATGTCCAGGTATTTCTACGGTGAGAATGGTGCATTGGATTGGTCACTCAGAGCTGTGACTCAGAAGCTTCATGTTCTAACGTTAAACAAGGCTCAACAAAGTATCGCTATTTTATCTCGTTCTTATTTATTTTTCCGCAAGATAGATGGCTATTATCCTGGTATTTACCAGTATTTATCTTTAGTCAACTCTTTAGTTGCAGTAAAAGCAATTTAAAGCTTGTTTGAACTATGCTTACACCGGTTAAGCGTTGTTTTAAAGCAGTGAACACTGACGGCATCTTGAATCTGAATCCGCAGAAATCATGGCCCAAAGCAATCGTCAACCGCTGCATCTTTCCTTCAGTGAAATCTTGCCAGTGCTGCTGTTGGTGTTGGGCTGGTACGGAGTCGTGATTCAGAGCCACAATTTAGAAGCTTCTACAATTGAAACCTATCAAAAAGCGCAGCTAGAAGTGGTGCGTAACGCCGCTCGGGCAGCACAGGCGTACATCACTCGGGAACTAGAGCGTCGCCCACAAGCGCTGCACGACATTGAACAAGAAGTGCTCGACTACTTCGTAAAACCGATTCGCATCGGCAGCGTTGGGGATGCTTGGATCTATTCCCCTGAATACGTTGTGTTTGACGCCAGTGAAGACTTTCCTGCCGAGTATCGCGGCAAGAGCATGGCGGAAATTTTTGCCTTGCAGCGGCGCTATGGTGCCCGCCATTACGAGAAGATGACGGCGGCCGTCATGCAGGGGCAAGAGGGAACGGGATGGTACATCTGGCAGCCCGACAAAGCTCGGGAATCAACGCCCTGGTGGGAGTTTCTCACCCATGATGCTGGTCGGGAGATTGCTGCCTGGAGTCCGGTTGTGGTGTTTCCCAATACTGAACGGCAAAAAATCTGGGTAATTGGCATGTCGGCAATGCTGCCCGAGCTAATGCAGAGCAACGGTAGCTACGCTCTGATTCAGGCGTCGATTATCACCATGAGCGGTATGAGTGTGATTACGCTGGGGCTGCTGCTGCTGTTGCTCCACAGTAAGGCAGCCTTGCAGAAGAGTGAAGCCTACTATCGAGCCATTGTGGAACACCAGACCGACCTAATTTGTCGCTTTCGCCCCGATGGCACCTTAACGTTTGTGAACCAAGCCTACGCCACTACCTTTGGCAGCCAACCCGAAGCATTGCTAGGAGCCAATGTGCTCGACTTGATTGCCGAAGCGGAGCGCCCTGCCATCTGGTTTCAGATCGCTAGTTTGAATGCCGATCATCCAGTCAGTGTGCATGAGCGGCTGGTGATGACGCCGGCCTACGGACAGCGCTGGCAGCAGTGGACCGATCGAGCCATCCTCAATGAGCGGGGTCAAGTTGTGGAAATTCAGTCGGTTGGGCGCGATATCACCGACCGCAAACTGTATGAGGCGGAGATCGAACGGCTTGCGTTTACCGATCCGCTGACGGGACTGGCAAATCGCCGCCGCCTCTACGACATTGGGCACCGACTTTTAACCAAGCATGGCTCTAACGATGCATCAGACACTGCATCAGACAAGGCATCAGACAAGGCATCAGACGCCCCCGCCCTGCTCTATCTCGATCTTGATCGGTTTAAGCCCATTAACGATACCCTTGGTCACGATGCAGGAGATGAGCTGCTGATGCAGGTTGCCGAACGCCTACGTGGCTGCATTCGCAAAGGAGATACCTTGGCTCGCTTTGGAGGCGATGAGTTTGCGATTCTGCTACACCGCAGCGAAGCTCAGGAAGCCCAGGTGATCGCCGAGCGGATCCTGACTACTTTGCACCAGCCGTTCCATCTCCGGGGTCGCATTCTTCATGTTGGTGGCAGTTTGGGCATTGCCATGGCTCGCTCTGCCTCATGCTTCAGTCAGCTTTTGACGCAAGCAGATATTGCCATGTATCGTGCTAAAGCTCAGGGGCGAGGTCATTACGCCATTTTTGATGCCGCCATGTATGCCGAAGCCAGTACCCGATTGGAGCTAGAAACCGATCTACGGCAGATCCTAGAGCGGCAGGAGTTGCGGGTATATTATCAGCCGATCATTTCTCTGACATCACAGCAGATTTTAGGATTTGAAGCGCTGGTGCGTTGGCACCATCCGCGACGGGGGTTGCTTGCTCCCAATGAGTTTCTGGCAATTGCCGGCGAACTAGGATTAGAACTCGCAATCGAACGATGGGTGCTGCGAGAAGCCTGTCGGCAAATGGCCTTTTGGCAAACTCGTCAGCTCACGCAGTCGCCGCTGCTGATCAGCGCTAACCTGTCTAGCAAACACTTGATGCAGCCGGATCTGATCGACTATATTGCCCGGCTGTTGCGGGAAACAACCCTCGACCCCAAAACGCTGCTGCTGGAGATTACCGAAGATGCCTTTATTCAGCAGACTGACTCGGCGGTAGCCACCCTGATTCAACTGCGCCAGTTGGGGGTGCAGATCAGTCTAGATGACTTTGGCACGGGTTATTCGTCCCTCAGCTATCTGCATCGGTTTCCTGTAGATATCCTGAAGATTGACCGCTCCTTCATACAGGACATGAGCGCGGGCGATGAAAATAGCGAGATCGTACGCACGATTGTCATGCTGGCTCACAGCTTAGACATGCAGACGGTGGCTGAAGGGATTGAAACCCTGGATCAGCTCTCGCAGCTCAAAGCACTTCAGTGCACGTATGGACAGGGCTTTCTGTTTTCTCAACCTCTGAGCGAACGAGCAACCGAGGAGCTGTTGCAGGTGTATCAGCAAAACGCGGAGCGGTTTCTTAAGTATCAGTCGATGGAGTCGGCCTAAAGGAACCTTGAGATGGAGCAAGTCAGCATATGTCAGTATTTGTGGGTATTCGTCGGCTAACGAGGGCAAGACGATGAACGTTTGGATCTCAATTTAGATCTCAAATGGATCTCGCGGAGAAGCGAGTTGCAATTGAGTTGCAATTATAGTCCCGCCGCCTCACTTACCACACTTAACGAAAATTTTAGGATACTGCAAATCCGCCAGTTCAGCAGTGACAGAGGACCGGAAACTTATGCTATGTGTCTTACAGGAGTAGGAAGTATAAATTCATGAAAGCGCCGGCGTAGCCGCTGCAACCATTCCATGTGGCACTTATCGATTCCTCGGCGTTACCGCCATCTCTTGATTGGGTCAAAACGACTCGCCATCGTTGAAGCGTGCGTGATTGGGGTGGTCTCGGGATTAGCAGCGGTGCTGCTGAAGCAGGGCATTGGCTGGTTTGGGGGCTGGCGAGTGCAGCTGTCGCATCAGTATCCTGCTTGGTTGGTACTGCCGTTGATTGGGTTGGTCGGAGGTGTGCTGGCAGGCGCACTGATCGAACGCTTGGCTCCAGAAGCGGCGGGTAGCGGCATTCCGCAGGTAAAGGCGGCTCTAGCCAACGTGCCAATGGCCCTAAATCTGCGGGTGGCGCTAGTGAAAATGGTCAGCGTCGTGCTGGTGATTGGTGCTGGATTGAACCTAGGGCGGCAAGGTCCAACGGTGCAAGTTGGGGCGGCATTGGCGAGTCAACTGAGCCAGTGGTTTCCTACATCGCCCGAATATCGGCGGCAGTTGATTGCGGCTGGAGCGGCGGCTGGATTGGCGGCTGGCTTTAATGCTCCGATTGCGGGCGTGCTGTTTGTGGTCGAGGAATTTCTGCAAGACTTCTCCGGGCTGACCTTGGGTACAGCGATTCTGGCGTCGTTTATTGGAGCGGTGGTGTCGCGGCTGCTCGGCGGACAGGGGCTGAGTCTCAATCCGGCGATTACCGAGTCGTCGGTGAATTTCTCGCTGCAAGATGTGCCATTCTTTTTGATTTTGGGGCTGTTGGCGGGTCTGCTGGGAGCACTATTCAGCCACGGAATTTTCGTCAGTTTAGCGTTTCATCGCCGAGTGCTGCGGCTGCGGCTGCCTTGGAAAGTTGGGTTAGCCGGTCTAATTTCGGGCAGCGTCATGGTGCTGCTGCCAGAAGCCTTTCGTGATAACACGGGCTTGCAAGAATTTGTCACCACCGGCGAAGCCACCTGGGCGATTACGCTGCTCGCCTTTGGAGTGAAATTTCTGCTGACGCTGCTGGCCTATGGGGCGGGTGCGCCTGGAGGGTTGTTTGCTCCGTCGCTGCTGCTGGGCGCTTCCCTGGGCAGCTTGATCGGCTACTTTGCCCAGACGATGGAAACTTGGATCGGGATTCCTTTGGGAGTTCCCATGGGTATTAGCACTGCCTCAACCTATGCCCTAGCCGGTATGGGTGCCTTTTTCAGCGCCATCACTCGCGGACCGATTACCGCCATCGTGATTGTCTTTGAGATCACGACCGACTTCAACTTGGTCCTGCCGCTGATGATCGGCTCGGTTATTGCCTATCTCATTACCGACCGGATTGCTAGCGGCTCCATCTATAACCGTTTGCTGGCCTGGAATGGTATCCATCTGGAAAAATACACGACCGCGGCCGGAGCGTGGTCTAGCCTGACGGCGGCCGACCTGATGCAGCCTCGTGTCGAAACCTTGGCGAGTTCTATGACCCTGACCGAAGCGATGCAGGCCTTTTCCCGCTCCCACCATCGCGGGTTTCCAGTTGTTGACGAGGGCAGGCTAGTTGGCATCGTCACCCAAACGGACTTGGCCGATCCCTCCCGCCGCCCGACAACAGACGAGCCGATCACCCTTGCCGATATCATGACGCCTCAGCCGGTGACGGTGAGTCCCACTGATCCACTGCCGCAGGTGCTCTATCTCCTGAATCGGTTTAACCTCAGTCGCTTGCCAGTCACCGAAGGGCATAAGCTCGTTGGCATCATCACCCGAGCTGACATTATCCGGGCCGAAGCCGATCAGGTCTCGCCAGAAACCAAAGCCTTTGGACCACAATCCGAACCCTCCTACCTCGTCTACCAGACGCGATCACCTGCTACAGGCAAAGGACGGCTGCTTGTGCCACTGAGCAATCCCGAGACCGCACCCCTGCTGGTGACGCTAGCCGCAGCAATTGCTCGCGATCGCGATTATGAGTTGGAATACCTTTGTGTGATTGTGGTTCCCCGAGGTACCGCTCCATCCGAAACGCAGGTGCGCACCACCCACAGCCGCCGTCTGCTGCGTCAGGCGGAACAGATGGGGCGACACTGGCAAATTCCCATCCACACCCAAATTCGAGTGGCTCACGATCCTGCCCACGCCATGCTGGAAACGATCAAAGATCGGCATATTGATCTCATGCTCATGGGTTGGAAAGGCAGCACCACAACGCCCGGACGCATTTTTGGCAGCATTGTCGATACGATCGTGCGGCAGGCAGCTTGCGAAGTGATGCTGGTGAAACTGCATGAACAGCCCAGCTTCAACCATTGGCTGATTCCGATTGCCGGAGGTCCCAATGCTGCTGCCGCGATGCGTTTGTTACCCGCCTTGATCCGGCTCGGGCGCTCACCCGATGTGCGGATCTGCCAGGTGTTTGAAGAAAAATTGCCTCATCTGGCTCAGGACTTGCTGCAAGATACCGTTGCCGATCTCGCTGAGCGGTTGAACTGCCCAGTGCTGGCTCGTCCAATTTGGGGGCATTCAGTGCCCGAAGCGATTACTCAGTTGGCGCAGCGAGAGCAGTGCGATGTGATCATGCTGGGCGCAAGTCGCGAGGGTCTGCTGCAGCAGGTGATCAAAGGCAATATTCCCGAGTCGATTGCCCGCGATAGCAACTGTACGGTTATCCTGGTGCGCGGTGCCATTACAGGCTAGACCAATCTATTCCTAGTCCATCGTTTTGGGAACGATATCGGCGCAGAAGGTTGGTACCCCCTGCGGCAATCATTCTTCTTCCACGCTTGGGGATGGCGATCTCGCGGCGCTATGACGCTGACATTGCCCCAACCAAATGGTATGAACCAATGGTATGAACCGAGCTAGCGGACCAACAACCTTGCCTGCCGCAGTAAAAACGCCAGCAGGCTTTCCTGGCGGGAAATAATTTGAGCTTCGGCGTCCATACCAGCCTGGAGAGGACAAGCTTGATCCATCGGAGTGGTTGCAGTCCTGCTGCTGGTGCGACGGTAGAGGGTAGTAGTTTCGGGCTGGATGGTAATCGCGTAGGCGGTGGCGGCGGTTCCCAAGGTCGCCTCGGATGGGGTATCGTGACTCGTCGCATCGGCTGCTACCGCTGTGACAGTGCCCCGCAGCAGACCGTAATCGGTGTAGGGGCAGGCGGTAATTTGGATTTGCGCGGCTTGTCCGACCCGCACCTGATTGATATCCTGCGGTGCCACCTGTGCCTGGATCTGCAACGGCTGCTGATTGGGCGCAATCTCGGCGATGATGTCACCCGGCTGCACCACCTGATCGGCGTTACGCACATTCAGCCGCAGAATTGTGCCATCGCTGGTGGCGCGGATGACACTGTTTTGCAGGTCAGCCTCGAGCTGCTGTAGCGCTTTTTGCTCCTGAACCTGCTGGGTTTGCAGTTCTAACCGCTGCTGCATGAGTACAGACTGTTCCCGCCGCAGTTGAGCGAGAGTTGTAGCTCCGGTCAGTTCGGCTTGATTGATCTGCTGTTGCGCCAGAGTCACCGACGCGGATCCGGCATTGGCGGCTGCTCGGGCGCGTTGCAGTTGGGCAGTGGCAGTCCGGAGCGCGGCTTGCTTTTCTTCGAGCTGAAGCTGCGACACAGCTCCCGAATCGACTAACCGTTGGTAGCGTTGCATTTCGCTCTCGGCGAGATCAAGAGCTGCCTGAGCCGCCGCCACCTCTGCCTGATCGGTGAGCTGCTGCTGGCGCTGCTGCTGCTGGGTTTGCGCAAGCTGTGTCTGGGCTGTGGCAATCGACTGCTGTACAGTTTGGGTCTGTATTGCCATCTCGGATTCCAGCAGCTCGATCTGAGCGTTGATTTGGGCGAGCTGCTGCTGATGTTGCGCTAGCGTTGCCTGCAACCGCTGTCGTTCGGTATCCAGGCGGGTGCGGTCGAGCTGCACGATCACATCGCCTTGCTGCACTGGCTGATTCGGCTGCACCTGAATGCTAGCAACGCTGGCTGCGGTTTTTGCCTGCACAATCTGAACGCCGGACACGGGTCGCACGCTGCCTGCCGCTCGCACAGTGACACCATAGCGAACCACGGCTGCCAAGGCAATAGCTGCCCCAACGGTAGCAAGCAGCACCATCCCGCCCCAACTCGTCCAACGGCTAACGGGCGGTAGAAACTCATCGGGTTGAGCCGGTCGCAGAGCCGGTAGAGAGTCAGGCTTCAGCATGGTCAGGGAATTAAAAAAATCAAAAAAATGAATAAACGAGGGAATGTTCAAACAAATGATGAAGGACTCAGAACGAAGACTCGGACGGAACAAGAAAATGCAAATGCTCGCCAGCTTCCGCCTGAATCTGAGCAGGAGTACCCTGGAGTTTGACCTGTCCGTCGGCAAGAACAATGATCCACTCAGCTTGGCGGATTACCTGCGGGCGATGGCTGATTAGAATCGTGGTTTTGCCTTGTCGGTGCTGCAACAGCTTGCGCAGCAGATTGGCTTCACTGATCGGATCGAGTCCGCTAGTGGATTCATCGAGAATCAGCACGGGCGGATCATTCACCAACGCGCGGGCAATTGCGAGCCGCTGCCGTTGCCCACCCGATAAATTGGCCCCAAATTCCCCGAGCACGGTTTGATAGCGTTCTGGTAGGCAGCTGATAAAGTCATCGGCTCCGGTGAGTTGGCAAGCGCTGACGATCTGCTCAAAGTCGAGGTACGGTGAGCCAAGGCGGAAGTTTTCCAGAATCGAGCGGCTCCAAAAGTGAGCATCTTGAGGCACCAGCACGACCTGCTGCCGCACGCACTCCAGCGCCAGATCCTGGAGATTGTAATCCCCCAAACGGATCGTGCCGGAATCGACCGTGTACAGCCCCGCTAACACCTTTGCCAGCGTGCTTTTGCCGCAGCCCGACGGGCCGATCAGCGCCACCACCTGTCCGCCGGGAATAGTGAGAGAAATCTTTTGCAACAAATCGATTCGACCCGGATAGTGAAAAGTGAGATCGGCACAGCGAATCTCGACATCATTCGGCAGCGTTACCCAGGGTTTTGGCGCATCAATAGGTGCTTCCAGCGTGGCCTGTACGACTTCTTGCAGCCGCAGATTCGCCGTTTGCACCCGCACTAGGTCATCCACCACATCAATCACATCATCCATGAAATAAGTAATATTGCGATTGAGGCTGGTAAAGGCAAGCAGTTGCCCGATCGTCAGCTCTTGGTTGATCACCAGCAAACTGCCCAACCCAAGCAAGAGCGTGCTGCCGCCATCGGCGACAACTCGGCTGAAGGTGCGATTGATGACATTAATTCGAGTGGTGCTCAGCATCAGATTAGCCCATTGCCCAAACCGTCCCTGTAGCTCATCCCACACCTGCGATGCCGCTAGAGTGGTTTTCAGGGTCAGCGCGCCTTTGAAGGTTTCCACCAATAAGCCTTGATTCTCGGTTTGCAGCGTCATGGCCCGGCGGGTCTGCTGCCGCAGCATCGGCTGAAACAGGATCGTCGAGCCGCTCATAATTACCGCCACCAACAGCGCCAGCAGCGTCAATTTCCAGCTATACACCAACATTAGCCCCAGCGAAACGAGGGCGATCAAGCCGGCACTGGGGAGGGTGACAATCACCTGAGCAACGAGCTGGTTGATTTCTTCAATATCGCGCAGGCGGCTGACGACTTCTCCACTGCGACGGGTTTCGTAGTAGGTCAACGGCAATTGTAAAATGCGCTGCCCGAAGTCCAAAATCAGCCCTAGCTCTAGCCGCTGAGCAAAATGAGCAATTAGCATATCGGAGACAAACGCCAAGCCCCCGCGAATCAGATACAGCACCAGCACTGCGATCACGATGCCCCGCAGGAGCTGCGTATCGCCCCGAATCAGCACATTATCTGTGAGGAGCTGAATAAAGAACGGCGAAGCCAGTGACAGCAGCCCAATTAAGGTAATGCACAGCAGTGCCTCCAGCAGCGTTGTGCGATAGGGAGCCAGCCTCGCAAGCAACTGCCCCACCGCATTGAGGTGCTCCTCGGGTTGCTGAAAGAATCGATTTGGATCCGGCTCTAGCAGCAGAATCACGCGGTCACTCCATCCAGCGAGCAGGTCCGCCTTCGAGAGATAGCGGACGCCCTTGGCAGGATCGGCGATCACATAGCGCCCCCGGTGCACACCATACCACACAACCCAGTGTCGCCCTTGCCAGTGCAAAATCGCCGGCAGCGGCAGCCGATCGCAACAGTCCAGAATCTCCTCCGAGGCGACGGCCGAGCGGGCATAAAATCCCAGCGCTTCAGTGCCGCGCCGTAGTCCCAGCAGCGTGGTGCCGAGCTGCCCGGTGCCTACCACTTCCCGTACCCGCGTCAGGCTGAAGGTACGCCCGTAGTGTTTGGCGATCGAGGTGAGGCAGGCGGCTCCGCAATCTTCGCGGCTATGTTGCTGCACCAGGGAATACTTCATAGAGGAAAAATAGAGGACAAAGAAATCAGGTAAAAGTATCAGTTAAAAGTGAAAGATGACACATTATTGAAAAGCAATTAAGAAAAAGGTAGATACCGATCAAGAGAATTAGGACTGAGATGGGGGTGATACCAGTTCACTTCAGCTACAGAACACTGAAGAATTGCCTCCAGACGCGCTTCGGGCGTTTCGTTTCCTTGCGTCCGAGCGGTCAGCAATCCCTCGGCAATCAGCTGGCAGCGGTGCATACCAAACTCTTGGGTAGCAGGCTCCTCCGCTATACTCAGTCCTGGAGCCAACGGTTTTGTGAAGGCGGGGCTGTGGGGGGAAAACTGAGACGCCGTCTCGCGGTAGATTGCCGGAAGTAGCGGTTGGATCTCGTCGTAGGCACTCTGAGGAAGCCGTAACACAGCCGAATTGTAGCGCCCATACTCGATCGGGTCCGACAGCACCTTAAAGCAAAAAGGAATTTGCAGCGCGTTCAGGTTCTCTGTCAGGAGCGACATCAGGGTAATGACACCCTCAGCACTGACGTTGAAGCAAACCTGTAGATTGGGCGGGTCTGCTGCCACACCGCCAGATTCGCCGATCGCAATGTAATAGCCAGACTCGATCTGGTTTTTGGGCAACCGAATCGCTACCCAGTCGCCCGGAGCCACCGCTGGATCGGACAGATGCTGCTCGCGCTCTATTACGAGGCTAAGCCCCTGTTTCTGCACCAACCAACAGTCATGCAAGGCATCCAGCACCTGCCAGTCGGGGTCCCAATAACCAGTGCTACGATTGCTGTCGTGCAGTCGCTGATAAAACGACCAGTTAATACCTTTGACCGTGTTGTGTTCCAGAGCCGGGGGTGCGGGAGCCGCCGCCGTCCGACTCAGCAGTTCGCCGCTGTAGTAGAGGTCATAGAGATAATTCCGCAGCTGTCCTCGAAGATACTTGTGTTGATACTGTGGAGGTAGATTCCGAATGGAACGAAGACTTTGCTCGGGTAGAGTAGCAGCACCATATTGAGGATGATCAATGGAAAAATCAGCTCCAATTTGAATCTGATGTGAGATATCAAGCAAAATAGCTAGGGCAGGTGAATCTATAGATAAGTCAGAAACAGAAGATAAGTCAAAGGCAAAAGAAGGAATCATGGACGATGTTAAGCAATTTAATCAAATGTTAATCAAATTGAAGTTACGTTGTTTGGTTGCGTAAAAACACAATTATGAGACCTGCACTGGCTGTCCAGACACCATAAGCGACTCGGCTTCAGCGCCGAATATTGTTTGCATCGCCGCCTCTGGCTCACACAGGAGTGTTTTTCCGACCTGCAACATGCCAATGCTGGTGTTGTCAAAGGGTTCCTGGTAATGCAGACGGGTATGAATTGTTCTAATCAGCACGAATCCAGCGCACTGAATAATGCGCCGCAAGAAGCGAGGATCGCGTTGCTGCCCATCGTTGAACTGCTGAAGATAGGCACGAATGAGCGCCACTAACGAAGGCTGGATCTGAACCAAAGGAACTCCTGCCAACGGCAAGGCTATTGCTAGATCAATTTCGCGACTCAGCAGCAGGCTACTCAGCCAACAGTTCAGGTAGCTGGCAATCAGAGTTCCCAGATCCAGTGCCGGATCGCCCCAGTCCCATTTCTCCCAGTCAATCAGGCGAATCATGCTGTTCGTCGCGTCGAGCCGTCTGGGTTCAGGGGCACTTAGACGCTGCCAGTCCTGATGCAGCAAAATATTGTTGAACTTGAGATCGTTGTGGATTAAGCAGCAGGGTTGCAGGGACTCAGCTAGCTCACTCAGAGCCATGTTGAGGCTAGCATAACGCTGACAGAGGGCGTAGAACTTTAGCCCTTCAATGGGAATCCTGCCGAAAAGATCGGGAGTGGGGTGTTGCAGGTCTTGCTGTAACTCTAGTACAGGATTGTAGTCTACGTCTCTGTCGGATTCTTCTTCATCCTCGGCAGCCCCAATCTCACTAGCATGCTGAATCGTCGAATCGCCCCAGCTCTTGCGATGCACTGCTCCCACAATCGCTCCTAGGGCGGCAGCAATAGACTCTGGGAAGGCTTGCGTCTGGTCGTAAAATGCCGCTAAGTCAGAATACTCGCTGAAATAGTTGCTGATCAGAATCGAGTTAGACTCGTCAAAATACAACCCTTCTGGCATCCACGGCTTTAAAGACGACAGAGCAGGAGACCGCAGCAATTGATAGAGGGACCACTCTCGCTGCACATCGCCACTGGTGTTCCCCTCTGCATCATGAGATTCTTGCTTCACCAACCAGTGACACCCATTAGACCAACGAACGAGCAGATTAAAGTTTTTACCGAGTCGCGGTTCAATCTCGATCGACCGTTCAGCATTGAGCTGACACAATCCTTGCTCCAGTAAATAGTTCCAAACTGTATGAGTTCCTAAGCGAAAATTCATCGTCGCTACTATTGCTTTGATCTAAACAAACCCCACTAGACCGAACGTGGCTTAAAAAAGCTAGCAAATCATAAGTCATACACGATGCAAATCACCCCATAGACAGAGAGGACGGAGTAACAGCAACGCTACTGCACTCAGCCCTCTCCACCTGCCCGGCGCTATCCGCTGAGATGGCATCTCTTCACGATACAGCCCAAGGCACTAAGCAGCCACCAACTTAGGTGTTTCTGCGATTCCGCCGGCGGCGCAAGCGACGACGAGGACGACGACGAGGACGACGACGAGAGCGGGTGTCTGAACGATTGCCACCGTTAATGACAATTTCATCGCTCTCAGACAGTTCGCTTAAAAAACTTTCGGCTCCTGCAAACAGCGTCAATCCGGTTGCAGCCGAATCAGATGGAAGATTATTCATAACTTGCAAACCTCCGTATTTCAATCAGCTTTCCATCATGCATTACATGACTGAATAGCTACATTCTTTGCATAGTCAAAGTATAGTAGCAATGGACTGCTTAATGCTTTTCATGAAAGGATTCTCATCTTTCTCTTAAAAGCCTTTCATTTTCAAGCGCTGCATGTTAAAAAATCTATCTTTAGATAGTGTTATTTTTTGTGAAAAAATGACACTGCACTGTACATGAAGACGACATTAGCGACAGGAACAGTGCAGGCAATGCCCCTAGTGAGCCGCTCCCCTATCACTAATCCACCACTAACCTAGGAAGTAGCTATAAGAAGCAACTGCTATTGTCGTTGCATATGGAGTTCCATATGGAGAGAGCAGCCCACTTGAGAACAGTGACTGCAGAAACTGAACAGTAGAAGCTAAATGGAGAGTAGGAGATTCGAACTCCTGACCTTCGCGGTGCGATCGCGACGCGCTACCAACTGCGCTAACTCCCCTTTGGCGCCCTTATTAATCTTAGTTAATGTGAAACTAACGTTGGAGTTGTAAGACTAACGTTGGAGTTCAACATTCGGGCGGTTTTCATTTTAGCACTGCCCACGTCAGATGGTGCATCTGGGTGCATCTGAATAGAGCCTCTGAGGGGCGCTCCGGCTAGCCTTCTGCTGTTTCCACCAAGGGACGCTCTTTGCCAGCAAACACCTGACGGATCCGCTCTAGGTCCAGCTCGTACAAGTAATCGACCGCCCAGTTTGCCTGCCGCTGCATCATATGAAATGGGTAGGAATTGGCCACCCCCACCACCTGCATGCCAGCAGCTTTGGCCGCCTGAATGCCTGCAAAGGTGTCTTCAATCGCTAGACAGTTTTGGGGGCGCAGCATCAGGGTAGGATCGAGCTGGTTGAGCTGCTCAACGGCCAACAAATACCCCTCCGGATCGGGCTTGCTCGTCTGGATCTGATCACCAGCCACAATGACCGCGAAATACGGTCTCAGATGGGTGCGCTCAAGAACAAGCTCGATTTCGCTGCGAACCGCGCCGCTGACCACAGCCATAGGCAACCGCGCCGCCCGAATTTGAAAAATCAGCTCCTCTAACCCCGGATAAATAGGCAACTGATCGATTGTGGCAAGCTGGGTCTGGTAAGCCTGAGATTTGCGAGCAATCAGACGATCAAGGTAGTCGGCAGTGACGACGCGCCCACGACGGGTTAGTAGGTCGGTGAGGCAAGCGCGATCGCTGCGCCCTAGGCAAAACTGGCGAAATTCGACCGGATCAGGACGCAGATTTTCCTCGATGAGCAGTTGCTCAATCAGGCGGTCGTGGAGAGGTTCATCATTGATAATGACGCCGTTGAAATCAAACAAAACCGCTTTCAGAGTCATGATGCTGCCGAAATGCTGCCGTAAAACCGAGAATCATTCAACTAATAATCAACAAAACAGCAGGAACTGCGCCCAGCCTGCCAGCATTATACCCTTGCCGGGTGGTCGGGTTGAGCGCCGAAGCGACCCTACTCGGTAGACGGGTCTGTCCATCAGAGATAGCCCCAGCCAAATGGCTTTGGCTTGACTTGCCGCTCCCTCTGGAGAACGCGTGACAGGTAGAATCTACATAGCCCCTTCGCTGGACGACTCCTATGACGGCTGCTCTGCCCACCCTCGATGCCTTGCGCTTCGGATTGCCCACCATCTGCGGTTGGGAAGCTGAGATCACCTCAGTAGTCACCGAAGACCAGCCGGTATTTCTGCCAATCACAAACCTGCGCCTAGACGAGATCACGGCTGGGTTTGCTTGCGCTCTACATATGCATCAGCCTACGATTCCGGCAGGCCAGAACGGCGAGCTAATCTGCCACTTGCAATATATGTTTGAGCACCCCCATGATGGTGATAATCACAACGCAGGGGTATTTGCTTGGTGCTATAGCCGCATGGGGGAATTTATTCCTCAGCTTGTTCATGAGGGCTGCAATCCCCGCATCATGCTGGATTATTCAGGTAATTTGCTGTGGGGATTCCAGCAAATGCAGCGCCACGATATTCTTGACGCGCTAAAACGGATTACCTGCGATCCGCAATACCAACCCTATGTCGAATGGTTAGGCACGATGTGGAGCCATGCAGTGGTGCCCTCGACGCCAATTCCCGATATCAAGCTGCACATTCAGGCGTGGCAGCATCATTTTGCAGCTATTTTCGGCTACGAGGCTCTGCGCCGGGTGAAGGGGTTTTCACCGCCAGAAATGCACCTGCCCAACCATCCCGATACGCTGTATGAATACATCAAAGCCCTGCGCGAATGTGGCTACCGCTGGCTGCTTGTGCAGGAGCATTCGGTGGAAAATCTGGATGGCTCGGGGCTATCTCAGGAGCAAAAATATATCCCCAACCGCTTGGTAGCACGCAATTCCCAAGGGGAAACAATCAGCATCACGGCGCTGATCAAAACTCAAGGATCGGATACGAAACTGGTGGCGCAGATGCAGCCCTATTTTGAAGCCAAGGGGCGGGGCAAACAAACCCTGGGAGGAGTCACCGTTCCCTCGTTGGTCAGCCAAATTGCCGACGGCGAGAATGGTGGCGTCATGATGAATGAATATCCGCGCGATCTGTTTCGGGTGTATTACGACATCCGCGAGGCGGGCGGCAGAACCGGCACCGTGCCCATAAACGGCAGCGAGTATTTAGAACTGCTAGAGGCGGCTGGGGTCGGTCCAGACCAGTATCCCCCCTGCCAGGCCGTGCAGCAACACAAGATCTGGCAGCGGGTGAACCCCGAGCACGCCACGGCAGCCGCAGTGGAGCAAACCATTGCCGAGCTGCAGCAAACTGACCCCCACTTTCACATGGAAGGTGCCTCCTGGACCAACCACCTGAGCTGGGTGAGGGGCTATGAAGAGGTCCTAGAACCCATGAATCGTCTCAGTGCTGCCTTCCACCAAATCTATGATGCGCGAGTGCAGCAAGATCCCACCCTGACTCGAAGCCCCGATTACCAGCAGGCTCTACTCCACAATCTGCTGCTGCAAACGAGCTGCTTCCGCTATTGGGGGCAAGGCAGTTGGACGAACTATGCCCAGGAGATTTACCGCCGAGGCTGGGATCTGCTTCAGAGGCTAGGCTAAACCTATTCAAACACTCTCTTCCTGGCAGGAATGCCCCATGGTCGGGTTTCTACTGCTCTACCCAATGCTCTACCCAAGTGGAAGCAATGACCGCAGCAATGACCGCTTGGATCGGGGGAAGCAGGTAGGATGGAATCAAGAACATGGTCCCAGTTGCCCCACCATGAAAATTTTGCTGGTGGAAGATGATGAGCAGACTGCAGCGCTGGTTGCTTCAGCACTGACGCTGGATCGTCATGTCGTCAACATTGCAACCGATGGGCAAATTGGTCTCGAGTTGGCGGAAACCTATGCTTACGACCTCATCTTGCTGGATGTGCAGTTGCCCAAGGTCGATGGTGTTACTGTGTGTCGGCAGTTACGCTCACAGGGGCACACGACGCCAATTCTGCTGCTGACCGCTCGCAATCAGCCGAGTGACAAAATCAAGGGGCTAGATGCGGGTGCCGATGATTATGTCGTTAAGCCCTTTGACCTAGATGAACTCAAAGCCCGGGTGCGGGCCCTGCTGCGGCGAGGTACCTCCTCGACCTTGCCAGTATTAACCTGGGAACACCTACAGCTCGATCCCAATGCCGGAGAGGTTCGCTACAACGGCAAGTTGCTGCCGCTAACCCGCAAGGAATACTGTCTGCTAGAGCTGTTTTTGCGGCATCCACAGCGGGTATTTAGCCGCAATATCATTATTGACCGCCTTTGGTCGGCTGAAGATTCGCCGTTAGAAAGCGCTGTTACAACCCACATCAAGGATCTGCGCCGCAAGCTGAAAGCCGGCGGTTTAACAACCGAGCTGATCGAAACGGTCTATGGGCTGGGCTATCGCCTGAAGCCACCCCCAACAACCGGCTCATCCGTAGGTTTGGCTGCCGACAGACCCAACCGCTCATCAGACAGTTCAGCATCTGCCCTCGCTCAGTCGTCTGCCGATTTGCCGCCAGATCTCACGGCCGTGCAGCAGGTGCTCGCTCGCTTTCGCTCAACGCTCACCGACCAGATTGCCGTTTTGCAGCAGTTTGGACTGGCTCTCCAGGCTGGTTCAGAAGAAGCACCGCTGCGGCAGCAGGCCCAACAGGAAGCCCACAAGCTAGCGGGTTCCCTCGGCATTTTTGGCTATCCCCAAGGCTCGGATTGGGCACGCGAGTTGGAGCAGCTACTAGCAGCAGCGGACCCCATCGAGGTGAACCGCTACCAGCAGCTAGTGCAGGCCATCGAACAGCAGTTAGCTCAGCCGCCCCGGCCGTTGAACGCCTATCCTGATGCCACAGCCTCACCGTCTCCGGTAACCCTTGACCCGCAGCCCGTGGTGCTAGTCGTGGATGACGACCCGCTGGTGCTTGCGCAGTTGCAGCACGAGGCCGTTGCCGCTGGTGTACAGCTTGTCGGTGCTCCCCATCCCGAGGCGGCCCGCCATTTGGTGGCTCAAATTCAGCCCAATTTGGTGCTGCTCGATCTCAACTTTGGCAATGCTCCAGAGGATGGGCTAACGCTATTGGCCGAACTGGGGCGGCAGGATCCGGCACTGCCAGTGCTGGTCTTTACCCAGCGCAATAGCCTACTGGATCGGGTACGGGTGTCGCGCTTGGGTGGTCGTGGCTTTCTAGCCAAGTCTCTGCCGCTAGAGCAGGTCATGCAGACGATCGTGCAGGTGCTGCGGGGATCTCAGTCTGCTGCTGCTCGCGTGCTGGTGGTGGATGACGATGCCGACACCCTTGCTAGCCTGACTGAACTGTTGCAACCCTGGGGATTGCAGGTGATACCGCTGGAAGATCCGCAGCTGTTCTGGGATGTCTTAACCGCCACCGCGCCCGATCTGCTAGTGCTCGATCTTGACTTGCCCACCTTTAGTGGCATTGATCTCTGTCAGGTGGTGCGGCAAGACCCCCAATGGGGTAATCTACCCATCCTCATGGCTACCACCCACACCGATGCCACCACGATTCAACAGGTGTTTGCCGCCGGTGCCGATGACTTCATTGCTAAGCCTATGGTGGGTCCAGAACTGGTGACTCGCATCACGAGCCGCATTGAGCGGGTACGGCTCCGGCAGCAGCTTGCACAGCTTGAACACGATCACCCGCTCTATTCCTCGCAACCCGATTCGATTGTGCGGCAGACGCATCAAAAATTAACCAGCGCCCTACAAGCAGCCAAAATTGGCACCTGGCAGCTCTTTTTGCCCACCGAAGAACTGCTGGCTTCTGCCCAGTGCAAGGCCAATGTAGGATTACCCCCCGAAGCGGATTTGTCGTACTCGCGCCTATTGCAGCACATTCACCCCGAAGATCGAGAACGAGTGCAGCAGCTAATACGGCAGTCCTTACTGACCCAAACGGATTACAAGGCTGAGTACCGCTGTATCTGGCCCGATGGCAGTCTGCACTGGGTTCTGGCATCCGGGCACCCCACCTACGCCGAGGACGGTACGGCGATCCGGATGGACGGCATCACCCTCGATATTACCGATCGCAAGCAGGCGGAAGCAGCACTTCAGGATCTCCTAGAGCGCTTTGAGCTGGTAACACGCGGCTCCCAGGATGGCATTTGGGAAGTTCGCTATACCTCTTGGGACGATCTGGGCGATCCGCAGCGGGAAGTCTACTACTCGCCTCGACTCCGGGAACTGCTGGGCTACAGCGAGCAGGAATTGCTGAATACACCGGAGAGCTATCTTTCGCGAATCCACCCCGATGATCTCCAACGAGTGATGGAGGCGGTGCGGGCCCACCTGTTCGAGCGCGCTCCCTACCAGGATGTGGAGCACCGAATGTTGACTGCTTCTGGCGAGTATCGCTGGGTGAGTGCTCGCGGTCAGGCGCTCTGGGCAGAAGATGGTCAGCCGCTGCGATTTGCTGGCTCGGTGCGCGACATCACCGATCGGCGGCAGGTAGAGGCAGAACTGCGCCAAGCTAAAGTGGAACTAGAAGCGCGCGTGGCCGAGCGAACGGCCGAGCTACAGCAGGGGTTGGCCCGCTTGCAGCAAGCTCAAGCCGAAACTCAGAAATTCATCTGCCTGATTGAAAGCAGTAATGACTTTATCGGCATAGCCTCTCTGGAGGGACAGGCACTCTATGTGAACAAAGCCGGACAAATGCTCGTTGGGCTAGAGGGAGACGAAGCGGTGCGTTGCACCCACATCAGCGATTACTTTCTGCCCGACGATCTGGAGGAGTTTCAAACGCAAATTCTGCCGACGGCAATGCAGCAAGGGCGCTGGGTCGGGGAGTATCGCTTCCGTCACTTCCAAACGGGCGAGCCAATTCCTGTCCACTACAACTTTTTCACGGTCCGCGATGAAACAGGGCAGCCCATTGCACTGGCAACGGTGACGCAAGATATTCGCCATCGCAAACAGGCGGAAGCTGCCCTACGCGAGAGCGAAGCCAAATTCCGCTCCCTGAGCGAGTGCTCTCCGATTGGCATTTTCATGACCGATGTGCAGGGTGAGGTGATCTACATCAATCCCCGCATTCAGGAAATTTGCGGCTGCAGCTATGAGCAATCCCTAGGGAGTGGCTGGCTGCAGTGTATCCATCCCGACGAGCGAGACGCGGTTGCGGCTCAGTGGTACCAAGCCATCCGAGAGCAGCGGCGGTATGTGAATGTGGAGCGGTATCTGCATCGGGACGGTACCATCCGCTGTGGCCAGGTGCAAACGGCTCCCATCTTTGCAGCCGATGGAGGGCTGATTGGTTACGTCGGTACCGTAGAAGATATCACCGAAAGCCGCGCCATTGAGCAAATCAAAAACGAATTTATTTCTGTGGTGAGTCATGAGCTGCGGACGCCACTCACCTCGATCCACGGGTCGCTGGGGCTGCTCGCTAGCGGCATTTACGATGACAAGCCAGACAAAGCCCGCCGCATGATCGAAATCGCCGTTGCCGATACTGACCGACTAGTGCGTCTCGTCAACGATATTCTCGACCTCGAGCGCCTCGAATCGGGCAAAGTGGTGCTGGAAAAACAGAGCTGTGATGTGTTTGGGCTAATGCAGCGCTCGGTCGAGGCAATGCACGCAATCGCGCAATCGGCGCATATTACTCTGTCGATAACTCCCGTCACGGCTCAGGTGTGGGCCAACCCCGACGCCATTATTCAAACCCTGACCAATTTGCTCAGCAACGCGATTAAGTTTTCTCCTGCCTACACCACCGTTTGGCTGACCGCCGAACCAATAACCACCTCACTGTTGCCAGCACTTGCCCCAGTACCTTACGTGCGGTTTGCCGTTCGCGATCAGGGGCGTGGCATTCCGCCTGATAAACTAGAAACGATCTTTGGGCGCTTTCAGCAGGTTGACGCTTCCGATTCTCGACAGAAAGGAGGCACTGGCCTCGGTCTGGCGATCTGCCAAAGCATTGTGCAGCAGCACAACGGGCAAATCTGGGCCGAACGCAATCCCGATTCGGGCAGCACGTTTTACTTCACACTTCCCAGTTTGCCGAGTGAGGCGTCCTAAACCGCAGAGGACTAAACCGTAGAAGACCTAGAAGGTAGGTTTACCCCAATGGAGGATTTCCCGAGAACGCTTTCCAGTTTCGTTCGGGGTAGGAGTGCTGAGCGATGACCGCACAACGAATCGCCAAACGAATTTTGATCATCGACGACGAGGAACGCATCCGCGAGGTGGTTCGTGCGTGTTTAGAAGACTTGGGCGGCTGGCAGACCCTCACCGCTGCCTCGGGCGAAGAAGGCTGGCAACAGGCAACCCGCGAACCCCTCGATGCGATTCTGCTAGATGTGTCTATGCCCGATCTAGACGGCATTACCTTGTTTCATCGGCTGCATGCCCATCCGGCAACTAGCGCCATTCCCGTTGTTCTGCTGACGGCCAAGGTGCTGCCCGACGACAAAGCCCAGTTTGCGCAGCTCGGCATTGCCGGCATCATCACCAAACCGTTTGACCCAATGCGCCTCGTGCCGGACATCGCAGCGCTCTTGCAGTGGTAGTCGCAGCAGGCAGCCGTAACAGGCAGCCATAACACCGCCTTTGTCTTTTCATGATTTTCTTCATAAGTTCCTCACTTTCTTTGCCTAGCCTGAGGATAGCGGCACGGATGGCCCCGACCTAACTCATGCCGCGACAACCCTGATAAGGCCTGAGGAAAACCAAAATGTCCACTGATTGGCAGTCTTTCCAGATGTGGCAACGCTTGCAGCAATACCTCCAAACGATAATGACTCATATGCTGCGCGATAGTTGCGAATCGACAATTTGGGTAGGAAACCAAGGTTCAACCTGGATCACGGCGATTGAAATCCAGGAAACGGCAAATGAGCTGGTGCTGCAAATCCAGATGCCACAGGTCAACATTGAAGACCTCGAGATCGAGGTGACGCAAGAGACCGCCGTGATTCGAGGACGGCAGCGTCAGTTTGACGTAGAGGGCTGCTTCCAGGCCGGTCGGTTTCAGAGTATCATTCCCTTTCCCATGCCAACCCATCCGGAAGCGATACGGGTCGAGTTTCAAGAGTCCGTGATGCGGGTCGTGCTTCCTAAGCTCGGCACTACCCAGCGCCAAAGCGTCAAGGTGAATCTTTGCTACTGCCCGGCTGCCCTACCGCAAGATAACCAGGTTGAGGCCTACTAAATAACTAAATACTAGAAAAACTAGAGAAGCTGTGACGCCCCCTTATGATTCACCCTCACTAGTCCAGGTGGCAATGTCTCAAAAACGCATCCTGCTGATTGACAACGAAACAACCGTTCGGGAGGTCGTTCGAGCTTGCCTCAAGGACTTAGGCGGTTGGGAGGTCCTAGAAGCCGCATCGCTGCAAGACGGTCTGCTCAAAGCTCGCACCGAGCAACTCGACGCTGTTGTTCTGGAATTAATGCTGCCCGAAGGATGGACGCTTCTGGCTCAACTGCATGCCGAATTCGCAACTCAGGCGATTCCTATCGTGCTGCTAACCGCTAAAGCCACCTGGATTCCGCCGCAGCAGTGGGCGCAATTCGGAGTGTGCGGAGCCATTGCTAAACCCTTCGATCCTGTCTTGCTGCCTCGCCAAATTGCGGATGCCTGCGGCTGGGAAGAAGGCATCGAAACGGTTGCATAACGTTGCATAACCCAATGCATAAACCAGCTCCCGTCTCGTCTAAAGCCGATATTCCCGCCGATAGTTCTAATGGCAGTCCTCATGTAAAGTCCTCATGTAATAAACTGCGCCACGCAACCCTCGATTTTCTCCACCTTTCCTCTGGTGCCGTATCATGCTTGGTTATTCTGGTGCTTTTGCCCCCTCGCTCTATCACCTCCGCCGCTATTCCCTGCCTGAGTTGAGTGATTCAGTCCGGATAGAAGGCGTGCTGCCTGTGCACCTTGTTAGGTTTGGCTTGGCAAGTGTCGTGCCTCCCTGGGATGGCGATCTCGAGATTGCCCTAGAGCGAGAGATGGGCGATCGCGGGTTGGCTCGTCGTCGAGTAAGATGCAAGGGCACCTTTGTCTGACCCCCAGGAGGGTCTGCCCCATGCCGTCTTCTGCTCTAGTGACTCTGGCTCAATGGCTGGCTGGCGAGTTCGAGAACACCGCTCAGTCTCAGGAGCAACCTGCTTGGTTTGTCCACCTACGCCTGTGGCATCGACCCCTACCCTGGCGAGTAGACGGGAACCTGGCGCTATTTGCGGAGCAGGCGAATGTGCTCTACCTAGACCAGCCTTACCGTCAGCGCATCCTAGTGCTTCAGGAAACCGCATCCCCAGATCAGTTGCGCGTTCAGTATTTCGCGGTGCCGTCGCCGGAGCAGGTGCGGGGTGCTGGAGCCAACCCAGCGTTGCTGCAGGCGCTCGATCCAGCCGCTCTGGAGTATCTGCCAGGTTGTGAATTGCTTGTTACCTACACACCCGATACCTATACCGCCAAACCCCCTGCCGGAGCCAAGTGCTGCTTCCAATACAATGGAGAAACGCGCCAGGTGGTGCTGGGCTTTCAAGCTTATTCCAGCCGTTACCTCAGTTACGATCGGGGCGTGGATCCGCAAACCGGGCAGGCGCTCTGGGGGGCCATCATGGGAGCTTACGACTTTCAGAAATACCGAGATTTTGCAACCGAGCTGCCCCTGACATAAGCACCGCTCGTTGGGAACCTTGCCTGTCGCTAAAAAAATCCCAGCGGTGAGGCTGGGACTGATGTTTAGGGTGTATTCAATACTGTCCTATTCAAGAGCTGCCGCCAGTGGTCAGGACAGAATTGTGCCGCTTGATGTCCGGGGGAACACCTCAGGTGATTCGATGTTCTGTAATCAGCGTCAGGCTGGACCACCCTCCCTGAGCATCGTAGCTGCGAATCATCCGCTGCCGCAGCCGATCGGTGATCAGCCAACCCGCTTCTAGGAAAAAGGGATACCCCCTGGGAATCGTCAGTGGCGTGTTCGAGGAGGCTCCCCCCGGCAGCAGCAGCACCTGCATGGGGAACCGACCTTGGTCAAAGATGAGCGTAGAACCTTCGATACGCGCTGTCGAGGCAAGCTGCATTTGGGGCGCAGTTAAGCGTTGATGCAGCCGATCACCTTCTCGCCGAATTGTGAGCGAGGTGCCATAGTAGCTCGGTGCCCGCCAGTCGGGGTACAAGGTCACCGCATCACCACGCCACTCTCCCAGCAGGTGTTCCACCGTCAGGGGGGGACTCTCCGCCGCTGGTGTATCTTGGCGGTGTTCCCGAATCAGCGTCAGGGTAGCTAGATGGCTTTTGAGGTCAAACAACTGCACGAGGCGCAGACGGCGATCCCCCTCGATAAAGCCTAGCTCTGCCCCAAATTCCGAAAAGGGGCCAAACTGCATAGACCCTTGCGAAAAAGCCCCATTTTCAAAGAAGAGGGTGCTGCGATTGAGCGAACTGTACTCCAACTGCTTTTCATAGACTAGAGCGCCCGTGTCGGGAGCAAACTGCTGGATCGTCTGACACAGATGCGGTGGGTTGTCCTGTCCTGCTAGGGTAACGAGGCTAGGAATGTCTTCCTGCACCTGCCCCTGCGGCGAGAAGCGGGTAAACGAGCCTTGCCAAGCGCCGAGATGTCGCAGCAAGCACTGCCACTGAGAGGTGCTGTCCTGGGAAGCTGGGTTTTGCGGAGCCGAATCAGACGGAATCATGCTGGGCCAGACCAAGTTGACATTGAGTTGACATTGAGAAGGACTTCTGTCGCGGGTTAGAGCACGGAACAGCCATGCATCTAGAAATTGAGATCTAAGAAATTGAGACGTAAGATTGACTTTCATTAAGGCAAAAGTCTGTACAATTTAACACAGTCTAAAAAAATTATTTGTTTCTTTAAGAAAGGTGCTGTTTTCTTAAAGATTGTTCCTCGAATCAGCGTCATCGACCCTATCTGCTTTGTGATTCATGGCCTTGTTGGATTGGTTTTTGATACTCGAGTTTGCATTCCGTTTGGGGGCTTCTCCCGTAGCGACTTCGTTTGAGCACGCTGTTTGGGTTGAAACGGCTGCGTTTCCCCTAGAGCTAACCCTGCCTAGTCCGCTGACCCCTGCTCTCGCCAATTCGCTACCGCTCCCCGTTTCGCATCGGGTCGATCGCCCCCACTGGCTGCACAAGGTAGGCATGGCATCGCCCTCCGTCCGGGTGATTCGCCGCTCGCTGGCTGCCGCAGAAACGCGGTCTCCCGCCCTTCCGTCGTTAGGACAATCCTGCTTCGAGCTACTGCCTCAGCCTCTTCCTCTGCAGGCAGTGTTCCAGATTCAGATCCAACAACAAACAATCGCAAGTTTGCCCG
Organism: Synechococcales cyanobacterium C42_A2020_086; assembly: GCA_015272325.1. Lineage (GTDB taxonomy): Bacteria > Cyanobacteriota > Cyanobacteriia > Elainellales > Elainellaceae > JACYLU01. The sequence goes on from JACYLU010000001.1 coordinate 344,936, forward strand.
ATCAAGCTCAGGCGGAGAAGCTGGCGCACCAACTCGAGCAAGCCTTGCACAGTCCCGACTTTGACCCCAGTTTGCTGCATCCGGCCATGGCGGCTGGGCGACCTGTGGGCAAAGTAGGGGAAACAATGCTCTTTGCGGTTGAACCAGCCCTAGCCAAACTCTATGGGAGTAGTACTGATGTGATTGCCATTGCCTGGATTAATAATTTGCGCTCGGCATTGGGCGCCCGTCCCCTGAGCTTAAGCACAGCCCAGCGCAGCATGTATGGGTTAATCAACAGCCCACAAACCTTGACAGGTACAGCATCCTGGTATGGACCCTTCTTTCATGGCCGCCAGACCGCGACCGGCGAAATTTTTGATCAGACGCTATTGACCGCTGCTCACCCCTCGCTGCCCTTCAACACCCACCTTGAAGTCACCAATCAGGAGACAGGTCATTCGGTTGTCGTGCGAATCAACGATCGGGGGCCTTACTTTGAAAATCGTTCCCTGGATCTATCCCGAGCGGCAGCCCGCTGTCTGAATAGCGAAACGCGGGGTGTGGTACCCTACAAAGCTGTGGTGTTGCGCCCCCTGGATTCCGTCTCGATGCCGTACTAGCTGCCATCCCTTAGGAAAGCAAAGTTCGCCTCGTCAGTGCCCTCTATAATGATCCTATTGAATGATGCTATTGATTGACGCCATTGATGCCGGGGATTCTTGCTGCTGTTAGTTCGCCGCTGCCCCCTAAAGACGCTGCAGCAGGCTCAGCCCATGGGTATCTGTGCCGCAGGTGTGCAGTAGATTAAACTGCCTGCCGAGTGCTTCCACTTCCTGGGTCTGTTTGGGGCTAGGCTGCCAAGGCACGGGATTACCATAGGCGTAGTAGGTCTCTAGTCCATCAATGCCAAGTTGAGCGGCGACCGGAATCAACTCGGTTGGAGAACAGCGATAGCGAGCCGGATGAGCCAGGATAGCTAACCCTCGGGCTGCATGAATGGCTGCAATCACCTGCTGCGCTTCGTAGGCGTCTCCAGTAGCTGTTTCCCCTTGGAGATAGGGAACGAGCGCTTCATGGTCAAGTTCAAACCCGTAGGCCAGAATATGCACCTCCGTCTCCAGCAGATTAGCGCTGATCTCTGCGCCGGTCCAGAGTTGGGGGACGGCTGCCGCTGGCTGCTGCTGCTGCCAGTGAACTAACCAACGCCACGCCTGACGAAACCCTTCAACGGAATGGTGATCGGTGATGGCCAGCCCTTGCAGCCCAATCCGCACTGCCTGCTCAATCAACTGTTCGGGATGCAGCCGCCCATCAGAACATACCGTATGCATATGAAAGTTAAAGTAATGCGGACAGCTCTCTGCTGTAATTGACCCAAAGACTTGCCGCAGTGCCGCTACATCCGGAACCGCAAGCGTGGACGAATCACACACTAGGTTGACAGCCATAGCTTCCTTAACGGTCGTTTACATTTCTGCTTTTACTATAGTAGGACTTTTGCCCCTGGAACTGGCAGAACAGCCGATTCTATGAATTTATCTCCAGAGCACGAGATACCACTCCGCAGTTGAGTGCTCCTATCATTCCCAGCGCGACCGTTTTATCTGTTGGTTTTCTGGGGTTTTCTGAGTTGTGAGTCGTAGGCGGTGTAAGAGGATGTTTGGAAAGCGGCAAAGAGCACCAGTGTGCAGGAAAGCCGCCTCGGGATTAGGCTCAATCATACCAACAACAAACAGCCCTTCAGGAAGCTATGACTCTAGCCTACGCAGGGTAAACGCATCAAAATTGAAGGACAAATTATGCCTCGTCGGAGGATAGGAGTGGAGCGAGGATTTGCACCATAAACTGGTCGTTCAGTCCGGCTTTGTAGCGTTTCATCGCTAAACTGCCCTTTGAGCTATCCTGGCGCAACAGGTTGAGGGCAAACCGTCGCAGTACACTAAAGTTGCGAGGGGCATGATCCTTGCCAATGCGAGAAGCATCTTCGTTGACCCACTGCTGGAAACTTGCCTCAAACGCTTCGGGGTCAAGCCGGGCAAACACACGAGCGAAAGTATCGTGAGAAGGAATCCCATGCCGCAGAGCCAGGAAGGTTTCGAGTCAAGCGCGTTTGGCATTGCCATAGGTTTCGATGGTCACCCAACGGTCTGCCCCCGCGAGGACAGCCAACAAGGCAATCGCTAGGATATTGAGCAGTTGATGGGCACGGGTGCGTTCGACTCTAGGGTCAGCAATCTCACCAAAGCATTGCTCCAGGCAGGCAGACAAGCTCTCTCGGCTAACAATCAAAGGCATAAAAGAGGAGAAAACCCCCTATCATACACCCTTGTCGCCTCTTTTTTAGATGCGTTTACCCTGAAATCTTATGTTTCTTCAAGCCATTTTGAATTCGCTGAATTCCTTCGTGAAAGGCATCTGTAGCGGCAATTCGTTCATATACTGCTTTACCATCAACATAGCAATCCTGGTTACTAGGTCTTGCACCCAGTTCCTGTCCCAGAAAAACATATTAAATTAAATTCCTTCTTTAGTGAGAAACTCCTGTAGGGATGCTCGGTTGAAGTGTGGCAAAAATCGACTGTAGGGATGGGAACGCACATCAGCCACAGCAGTTACTCCATGCTTCCGCAGCAGGGAGATGAAAGCATCTATCTCATGATTAGAGTGACCGATACTGAACAACTCCATACTGCTCCTTAACTACGACCTTAGTTATGCAATTTTAACTCATCCCGGTTTCCTACAGCAGTTCAAATGCACGGAGCGCTTCATGAATCGGATTCAGTCTCTGGATATGGACTAGCGAGGAGATGTCTAACACCCAGACGTCAGCAAATATGAATCGAGTAGAAATCGTGTCGTCAGACCGAAACGGCACTGATCAGCAGACCGCTAACAATACTTCATCAAGAAATATAAACCCTAACGCGAGCTGGAGTTACAATGAGCCTCTCCACGGACTTGTTTTCCTGATCGTGCCTGATCTGATCTCCATGATAAAGACTGTAACTCCCCGTCTGGAAGCCTGATAAAAGCGAGAGTCGAATGTCGCTCTCGGTCGTCAATTGTCTTGCTTCTGCCCCATCTATGGAACCCCACTGCGACGCTATCGGATGCTTTGCTGCAGATACGTAAACTTCTTTTAAGAGGCTAACGTGGCCAGGCAGACCTTGAGGGTATGATTGCTCTCACAGCCCAAATTTTTTTGTGCAAATTGCTTAACGTTTTGTACGAAAACTTTGCTTCTTGTAAATAAAGGGAAACAATTCCATGCGAAAATTGTTTGCTCTAGTGCTTGTTCTCTTCCTCTGGGTGACGGCTGCTGCGCCTGCCTCTGCTGACGTAGCTGGCTTAACCCCCTGCGGCGAATCGAAGGCATTCTTGCAGCGTGCTGCCAATGCAACAACGCCCCAAGCCAAGCAACGATTCGAGAACTACGCCAAGTCTCAAGTTTTGTGCGGCCCTGAAGGTCTGCCCCATCTTGTCGTCGATGGTCGCCTCAGTCATGCGGGCGAATTTTTAATTCCAAGTATTCTCTTCCTGTATATTGCGGGCTGGATCGGCTGGGTCGGTCGGGCCTACATCATTTCGGTACGCAATGACAAAGACCCCGAGATGAAGGAGGTGATCATCGACGTGCCTCGCGCCCTCAAGTTCATGCTCTCTGGGTTTGCCTGGCCATTGTCGGCGCTGAAGGAACTCACCACGGGCGAACTGACGGTTGCAGACAATCAAATTCCGGTATCGCCGCGCTGAGCCGCGATGCTTTTGAGACAGAACCGGTTTCTGATCTCATTCTAAGTCCTTGGTTTTGGAGTTCACTATGCAATATCTGCTGAAGTACCTGTCTATTGCCCCAGTGCTGCTGACCGTGTGGATGGTGATCACCGCTGGGATTTTGATCGAATTCAATCGCTTTTTCCCGGATCTGCTTTTTCACCCGATGCCCTAGTTTGCTAGGGACCGCGTTGAGACCCGCTTTGACCCAGCTTTAGACCCAATTTAACCAGAACGCATAACCATCTCGGGCGAGCATTTGGGGATTCGTTGCTAGGACCTAGGTTTAGCAGCAGCACCTCAGAGGCTCGCTCGCCTTTTAGGCCGCCAGATTAGAATCAATCCTGACATCATGACCCCTACCCCAAGTGGGCTTGCTGCGCTGTGTCTGTATGCAGGGACGGTGATGCTGGGGCTTCGGATGGCAGGATATGGGTCTGGACCGGATTCGCCACAAGCGGCAGCCCATCAGCAATAGGGGTTTCGCCCTGAACAATGGCCAGATCAAACCAAAAGGTAGTACCCACCCCCACCTCGCTGACCAAATGCACTTCGCTGTGGTGCTTCTCGATGATATTGCGAACGATCGATAAACCTAGTCCTGTGCCTTCCAGCGTATGCACCCGATTTTCCACCCGGAAGAAGCGTACGAAAATTGCCTTTTGGTCTTCTGGATCGATGCCAATGCCCGTATCAGAAACCTCGATCCGCACATGGCTAGGGGGCTGATCGTTTTCAGGTTCTAGCACATAGGCGCGAATGACTACCTTGCCACCGGCCGCCGTAAATTTTAGCCCGTTGCCCACCAAGTTTGAGAACACCTGCAGCAGCAGATCGTAGTTGCCAAAAACCGGCGGCAGATCAGGCTCAATCTCCTGCACTAGCTCAATGCCTTTATCTTTCGCGTTTAGGCGGTGGGTACGCAGCGTCTGCTCAATGGGCTGGGTAATTTCCACCGGTTCAAACTGGTAGCGCTTATTCGACTCCAACCGCGACAGATCGAGGACGTCGTTCACGAGCCGTGTCAAGCGGTCGGTTTCCCGATTAGCAGTCTCTAGGAACTCTCGCCGCTCGCCTTCGCTAAGGTTATCGCCGTATTCATGCAGCGTTTCAATAAAGGATTTGATATTGAACAAGGGCGTCCGCAGCTCGTGAGAGACATTGCTGATGAATTGGCTCTTGGCTTCGTTCAGCTCGACTTCGCGAGTAATATCCTGCACGGTGATGGCAATGCCGCGCACATTTTCGCGATATTGATCTAGTACTCGTGTCAGCAGAATCCGCACGGTGCGGCTAGTCGGTTCAGGAATGGTAATGCGAAACTCGGCTCCCTCGCGGAACTCCTCTGGTGGATGATTCGACGCCATCTGATAAAGTGGGCGAGTCAGTTCTACCTTCACGGCATCGGGCAGATGGTAGAGCACATTGTCGCCAGTAATAGCCTCGGCACTTTCCCATCCAAAAATCCGCTGTGCTGTTGGGTTGGTCAGGACCACTCGCAGGTTAGTATCCAGTAACACCGCCCCGTCGGCAATTGTGGAGACCATCGTTTCTAGCTTGGCTTTTTCGGAGGTTAACTCTTCAATGTTCTGCTCTTCGTAGCGCTCTAGCCGTTCAGCCATTTCATTGAAACTGAGGATCAGCTCTCCCAGTTCGCCCCCCAACGGCAGATCGATCCGCTGCTTGAAGTTGCCGGCTGCAATGTTCTTCACACCCACTAGCAGTTCCTTAATTGGCTTGGTGATCATCAAAGCGTTAAACACAGCCCCCAAAATCACCATCGCCCAGATCGAAATGAACACCGCAATGGTCACATCCCGAGTCAGGTGCGAGGAGGTCACCACGGTGGGGTTGGGGTTGATGCCAATGGCCAGCACGCCCAGCGAGCGACCGTCATGCACCAGCGGCACAAATACATCCGTAACTTCGCCATCAGGAGTCAAATGCTGCCGCACCATTGGGGTATCGGCCGTTTGATTGAAGTTCTCCGGCAACTGCATGCGGCGGCGGATCGTCAGCGAGTTTTGCACCTCCGACTCAGAGAAGGGAATGCCAAAGAAAATATTGCCTTCTTCATCGGCATAAAGCATGTAGCGAACACTGGATGTACTGCTGTAGAAGCGATGGGAAAAGCGAGCTAGCTCAGTGCGGTTATCGTCGCTGACCAAAGGTGCTACATTGGCCGCCAGCAGCAGCCCCAAGTCGCGCCCAAAGCGGGTGTCGTTTAGCCGCACATCCTGCTGAATCGTATTCACTGCCCAGAAAGTGAGCCCGCTCATGATCAGCGAGACGACGAGGGTCGCCGCCGCCATTAGTCGCGTCTGGAGAGTAAACTCCGACCACCAGCGAGTAATCAGTTCCCGAATTTGGTTCAGCAGAGCTAACAAGATAGAGTCCCAAAGAGACAACGAGGAAGTGAGAGGTTAGGGGCTGAATACCGTTCTGTTAGAATCTTTTTGAATTTTAGGATTCACAAGACGGCAAAGCCCAACCGCTGAGCTTTAGACAATCCACCGATACCAAACGCTCGACGCTTGACATCCGTGGAAGCTGCTAAACGGCATGAGCCTCTACTCAACTTTGTACTAAGTTCTTCATATTTTATCAATGCAACCTTCCCCGTTTGCATATCCTCAGCTGCTTGACAGGAGGGGCGGCTGTTGCTTAAGACTATCGGAACCCGGTTAAACGGATCCTCAAACAGACCCTAGAAGGGCAACTGCTGCAAAATTTGCAGTGCTAACCCTGCCAACGACCCTAGGGCATTCAGGAAATTGCCGCCGCCACGGCTGCCTCGCTGCGAGTCGGCATAGGCTTCCTCTAGGGCCACAATTCCTTCCGAGAAGCGAGTAGCCACCTCGTAGCCCCGATCGTTATTCTGCTGCTGGTAGAGCTGTTGCGCATACTGGGTGTCCTCTAATGCTCCTGTTCGATCGCCTAGCCGGAAGCGGGCAATCGCCCGAGCCAAATAGGCATTAGCATAATTCGGTCGACTGCTGATTGCCTGATTGTAGTTACTGATCGCCCCTCGAAAATTGCCACGTTCTGCCTCTGCGAGTCCCCAATTGTAGAGGCTTTCGGGGGTCGCAATCTCGGTAGGCAAGCCGACTGCACCTAAAAAATTGACGCCTTCGGTGTTGGCTCCGGTTAAATCGGCTCCCGTCAAAATCGCACCCCGCAAATCGGCTCCCCGCAAGTCTGCGCCGCTAAGGTTTGCTCCGGTGAGGTTGGCGCTAAACAGCACCGCTCCGGCTAAATTCGCTTGGCTGAGGTTGGCCTGGCTCAAATCGGTGCGGCTGAGGTTAGCTTGGCTCAAATTGGCCTGGCTCAAATCCGCCCCTATCAAACTGGCGTAAACTAGCCCTGCTCCCATCAGATCGCACCCTGGGCATTGCTTGGTACGAATCAACTGCTGGGTCTGCTCCAAATTTTCCGCTTGGGCTGGTCCAGCGCTAATCCCGCCCAACAGCGCAAGCGTAAATGCAAGGGGAATAAGGCGTTTCATGGCGACGGTGCTGAAGGATGAGTAAAGGATGACTACTCAGTGTACTGAACTTTCGCCAAAATGAGCCTTTTGAGCTAGGACAACTCCTTTCCTTCAAAGAGTAGGATTCTATACGAAAACCCCCAGGCCCGATGAGCCTGAGGGCTGGAGTTCCTGAAAATCGTCACTGGTGTAAATCATGACAAGCCAAACTCTGAATTTCAAGAGGGGTGAAACCCTGTATTTAGACTCAGTTCGCCCGCTGTCACCGCTCGTTCAGCTAGGAGGGACGCGGTTCTTGGTCGTCTTCTCCACATTTCACTGGCTGCTTGTCGAGCCTAACTGCTTTTTGTCGCGAACGACACCTGCAAGCAATACCCATTCCGACTCTGGTGCCGGTTTAAGCAGCGACCGCTGCAATCCCTGCCCGATCCAGAATCTGCGGAATCAAATCTTCGCGTCGTACCGCCATCATATGCACGCCTTGGCAGAGCTGACGGGCCATCTGCACCTGTTCAGCAGCGATTTGAATTCCTTCTTGCAGCGGATCGCTGGCGCGTTCGAGCCGGTCTATGATCTCCTGGGGAATATGAACTCCGGGCACGTTGCGATTGATAAATTGGGCATTCTTGGCGGATTTCAGCAAAAAGATACCCGCTAGGATGGGTTTATTGCAACCTGCCGCAACCTGCACCATAAACTTTTCTAGCCGATCAAAGTCCGAGATGAGCTGGCTCTGGAAAAACTGAGCGCCCGCTGCTAGCTTGCGTTCAAAGCGACGTTGCAGCCCGGACCAACTCTGGCACTGCGGATCGACCGCTGCCCCCACAAACAGATCCGTTGCGCCGTCGGGAAGGGGTTTATCGTTGAAATCAACGCCTTGGTTCAGTTTGTCAATTAGCTTGAGGAGGCGGACGGATTCTAGCTCGAACACCCCGCGCGCACCCGGATGATCGCCTGCTTTAATCGGGTCGCCAGTCAGCGCTAGAATATTGCGGATGCCCAAGGCCTGGGCACCCATGAGGTCTGCCTGTAGAGCAATGCAGTTGCGGTCGCGGCAGGCCATTTGGCAAATTGGCTCGATACCCTGCTGCGCCAGAATCACCGACGCAGCCAAGGAAGACATACGCAGCACCGCTCGGCTTCCATCCGTGATATTCACTGCATGAACCCGCCCCTTCAGCAGCGTTGCCATCTCAATCATGTGGGCAGGATTGCCTCCCTTAGGCGGCATCACTTCTGCCGTAATCAAAAACTGGCCAGACTGTGCCGCCTGACGAAAGGTAGAGGGTACCCCAAATGAGATAGTCCGGCTAGAAACCTGTAAATCTGACATAACTAAATTCAGCCTGCTTTGAAAAAAATGATGGCTATGGAGAACTCGGGGCAAGGCGGGGAGTTACCCTACTAGCGACCCTGAGTACTCAGCTCTGAGTACTACAGACAAACGTACTACGGACAAACTATGCACAAAGACCCAAATACAAGACGAGTTTATAGACGAGTTTGTAAAGAACAGGTTGTTCTGGCACTGAATTCATAGAACATTTACACAATCAGTGGGTTATTTTTGATATCGGTGGGATGACTGCCGTTGGCTTAGAAAGCCGTTCAGACTCCGCACGATGTATTGCCTGACTAGCACAACTCTATGAAACTAACGCAGCTAAACCAACTGTCTGAGGAATCAGTCTCTCACAATCCCGCCATTAAAAAAAAGGTGATGCTGCGGACGGGCGATTTACCGCACCTCACCAATTTTTCCCAGGCTCGCTTTGCTCCGGGGCAAACTGCCGCTGGTCATGCCCATGCAGATATGTGTGAAGTGTTCTTTGTGGAAGCCGGCAGCGGCACCATCACCATTGATGATCAGGTGTATTGGCTAGAACCTGGCGTCTGTGTGGCCGTGGAACCAGGAGAAGTCCATGAAGTCTGCAATACCGGTTGCAGCGAGCTAGTGCTAACCTACTTTGGGCTGCGGGTGCCCTGAAGCTCCCCTCACTATCCCTAACGCCCATTCCGCCCATAGCACGCCTATGAGATGCCGATGAGAGACACCACCGGAGGCCATTGGCGCATCGTGGATTTGACCCACCCGTTAACGACAACAATGCCGCGTTGGGTGGATGATCCGGCAATCGAGATTCAACCCTGGGCCCGCTACGACCAGCACGGTTATTTCATCCAGCAGCTCACCCTTGGCGAACACACTGGAACCCACTGGGCTACGCCCAACACTTTGATTGCCGGAGGTCGCAGCGCTGAGCAGTTTAACGCCCAAGAGCTAGTCATGCCAGCGGTCGTAATTGACGTGCGGACTCAAGCTAGTCACAATCCCGATTACCGACTGTCTCTCGACGATCTTTGCTGTTGGGAGTCCGAGCACGGTCCAATCCCCGCTCAAAGTCTAGTGATTTTATTTACCGGCTGGCAGAACCGCTGGAATGATCCGGCTGCTTTCTTGAACGCTGACGCCACTGGCACCTATCATTTTCCTGGCTTTGCAGCAGACGCTGTCCGGTTTTTAGTCACAGAACGGCACATTGTCGGCTTAGGCACTGATACCCACGGAGCTGACCCTGGGAATGATCAAGACTATGGGGCAAGTACAGCCATCTATCAAGCCGACGGCATGGTTTTAGAGTGTCTTGCTGGGTTGGATCAATTGCCGCCCCAAGGCGCAATGCTAATTGTAGGTGGCTTACCCATTCAGGGTGGTTCTGGTAGCCCCGCTCGCGTGATCGCGCTCATTCCCTGAGTCCCCTTCTACTTTCTCTTTGTCTCTCTAGTTAGTCTGGATTTCTTGGTATGCAGACGTTGCTTCGTTTTCTTGTCCTGGCAGTGGTGCTAGGGCTGCATTCTATGCCGGTTGCTGCCCATGAAGGCTACGCTCGAACGTTGCGACGGCAGCGTCCCACAAATGAGCACTCCTCTGGGGATGCACCTGCCGAGTTTATGAGCGGGACACTGGGAGTGTGTCGGCTCTATAACCTGTCGGGCTATCAGGTGATCGATGCCTCAGGGCAGCTTGTTCCCCTCGGCGAATACTGTGCTCAGCGTCGCAACTGGGTGGCCGTAGAAGACGGGAAATTCTGGCAGGCGTTTCGGGAAGCAGCCAGCGACGAAGTGATTGCCTTCACGCGCACCCTCAGCCGGGAGTCCGTGTATGCCTACGGCACTGCGATCTGTCCGTTTTTGCAGGAGGGTGGCACCGTGCAAGCGCTGCGACAAATCCACCGCGACCAGCAATTACCTGCCGCATTTGAAGAGGCAATCCTGACGGCGGCGATTGCCACCTATTGTCCGCGACTGCGGCAGCGCTAGCCTACCAACCTATTGGCTAAACCAGCAACCGTTCCAATGCCTCCACATTCGGGATGCACAGGGTATCTCGCTCGCGTTGAATCAAGCCTTTTTTCTCGAGCTTGCTGAGGACTCGCGTCACCGTTTCCCGCGCCAGTCCACTGAGGCTGCTCAGTTCTCGATGCGGCAAATTGGGAATTTCGATGCCGTCAGCGCCAGGTTGCCCTTGCCCATCGGCAAGAAACAGCAAAATATCGGCCACTCGCGACAGACTATCCGACTCACGCAGTCGCAACCGCCGATTCACCTGCCGTAGCCGTCTCGCCATGAGCTGCGCTAAGCGAATCCCAGCCTTTGGCTCTGTATTCAGCAGTTGCACAAAGTCCTGCGCTGGCATGTTGCCAATCACGGTCGGCACCAGCGTAATCACGTCTGTGGAGCGTGGCACTTCGTCGAGGGGAGCCATTTCGCCAAACAGCTCTCCTTTGCCCAATATATTCAGGGTGACTTCCTTCCCATCCAGGTTGTAGGTGCGAATCTTCACCCACCCTTCCAAAATGAAGTAAACAGAGCTGCCCCAGTCATTTTCCAGCAGCAGCACCTGATTGGGTGGATGGTTGCGAATCACCACATGAGTCAGTGCTTTTTCAACGGTGTCCTCTGGCAATCCGTTAAAAAAAGCAGTGGAGCGAATTAGGCTAGTATCACGAGTCTCGCGAGGGATGTACCGTTCCGGCATGGAATCCTGGAATGACAACAGTAGATAGGCAGACAACAAGGCATCATACGCAACAGGGAAGGGACATCATCCAGCGTAGCTGATTTTTCTCGCATCTAAACGAATTAATTGAGCCGGGTTGACTACAGCTCTAGCCTGTAACTGCTCCAGCTCCAATCAACAAACCCACCGCGATCATAGCCTAGACTGATGATTGAGCGGTTGCTCCTACTGACTAGGGCCGCTCTTCTGCCCCCGGAAATGAATGGTTTCAGGTCTCCACGATTTCCTGTTGCTTGATACCTGTTGCTTGATATCGGACCTCTGCTGCCTGATCTGCCGCAGCTAATCTCCGCCCACGCTGATGGGGGTTCCTACAATCTCGGCGTCAGTCAAGGTGAGATTCTGCATCTCGGCTCCCGAAACATCCGCGAAATAGATGCGGGCCCGAGTGAGGTTAGTGCCGTTCAGGTTCGTCTCATTCAAGCTGGCGTTCGTCAAGAAGGCTTCGGTTAAGTCTGCGCCTTCTAGGTTGGCTCCAGTCAAATCTGCACCTTCTAGATTGATACCGGTTAAGTTGGCTCCCTGCAAATCAGCATTGCGGAGGTCAGCGCCAATTAAATGCATACCGCTGAGGTCGGCTCCACTGAGGTCACAGCCAGCACAAGCGCGAGTGTCGAGCAGGCGCTGCACATGTTCAGGATTCTCCGCCCGAACAGGGGAAGCGACCACCAAAGCCGGTATCAGGACGAGGGTTGCCAAACGTTGGAGTTTCATCATCGTGTCCTCCCAGAAATCTAATCAACGTAGTCACTTCAACACAGCCACTTCAACACAGCCACTTCAACACAGTCGCTTCAACGCAATCGCTAACGTTGTCCAAACCTGCCGTTCAGTTGCTTGAACGATTAGCGTTGGAATGCATGGCATCCCATATAGATCCACTGCCTAACATCGGCATTCCGGTAACAGGGAAAACTTGCTGCAGATCGAGGCTATGGTGCGCAGCCCACGGCGGCAGATAGGGATGTTACTCCTCGAGGGGTGAGCCAGTGGCTAAAGCTGTCAAATCTGTTCAGGAATCGCCAATGCATCACCTACCTATAGCGTAGGGCGAGCTACCCCGATGAACCTCATCCTTTCGCATGACTTAATGAATCCGACGTGCGAATGAGAAACGGGTCAGGCGGCGAACCAGCATATCGAGTGTAAAGCAGCCGGCTACGGGTCGATGGTCAACCAGTAAGCCCGCCTCAGAGATGTTGGACGACGTATTGCAAGATGCCACGCGCGATCGCAGCAGCCATGCGCTGGCGGAAGGCCGGATCAGCCAGCAGGGCAGCGTCTTCTCGCCCGGTCACGAAACCTACTTCTACAAGGGCAGCCGGCATTCGAGTGCGGCGCAGAACGTAGAAGCGGGCCTCTTTCACGCCCCGGTTATTCATGTTGGTGGCTTCTAACATGCTGTTTTGAATGGCTTCAGCCAAGGTGCGTCCAGCAACCGAGCTATAGTAATAGGTTTCGACGCCGTTCACATCGGGACGGCTCATACTGATGGCGTTGGCGTGGATGCTGACAAAAATATTGGCATTGGCGCGGTTAGCCACCTGAACGCGCGGCTCCAGATCAATTTCGCGGTCGTCGCGTCGCGTGAGCAGCACCCTTGCGCCCTGCCGCTCTAGCAGCTCAGCCACCTGCAAACTGATATCCAAAACAATCTCTTTCTCATAGATATTGCCAATGCCAACCGCTCCTGGATCGCGGCCGCCATGCCCCGGATCAATCGTGATCAGCACGCGCCGGTCGGCTACATTCGGCAAGTTGTCGAGATCGGGCAAGGTGCTCACCGGGGGCGTAGCGGGTTGGGTGAGTCGTCGCAGCGGGCGGCCAACAAGAGTCAACGTAAGAGCCTGCTGCTCGGGGGCGCTCACCGGACCAATCTGCACCCCAGCCGCCGGCTGCACTGCCACCACCACGGTTTGATCATCCTGCCGCAACCGCAACTGCAGCAGCGAACCGTTTGCAGGCAGAGTTGGTGAGCTGAGACCAGCCGCTAGCTGCGCTTCTGGGATGCGAATTTGGTACGTAGCGGTGGATCGATCCCAGCCGCTGCTGTAATCGGTAATGGCGCGATTGGCACGAATCACCACCTGCCTGCCGTCTTCCGATAACTCAACAGCGTCGATACGGGTCAACTCAGCCTCTGGAGCCGGCACCGAAATGACCACATCCGACTCGGACGGGCGGGTGCGGCGCGTAATTCGCTGGGGCGTTGGCAACTGCACAACCCAGGTGGTGGGATTGCTGCCCTGAACGCGCACCTGCTGCGGGTCGATTGTATAGTCATCTTCGAGTTCAATGGTGATGCGAGTTAGGTCATCTTCTAGCTCGCGAATCTCGATGCGGCGGATCGACCCCTCCCCCGATTCCCGAATACGAGAGCGCTGGAAACTTGTGCCCGGCAGGTCAATTATCAGCCGGGTTGGGTCGCCCACAAGCTGTACGCGCGGCTGCACCGGTTCATCGGTGCTGAAGGTGAGCTGATTTTGGGTTTCATTGAATTGCCAAGATTGCAGTTGGGTGGCGTTTGCGGGAATAGCCAAGCACAACCCGCTGAGGATGCTCAGTAACCCAGACGGTAACCAGTCATTTTTCACAGTAAAGGATGCTCCTCAACGTCATCGAGGGAACAGTGGAAATACGGATATGCCCAGAAGTGGGAGGCTAACCATTGCCGCAGTTCAATTCAAGCCGTGATGCAACCGCACAAAAACTGAGGTCCTAAGTTCCCATCGCACAAGCAGCTCTCGGACAGGAACCAAGACCAGGCAACGGACAGGTGAACGCCTATTCGCATCCACAATACCAGAGAATGTGATCTCGATAGCCGCGCCCCATCAGATCTTCTAAACTCAACACGGTATGAACCACGCCAGTAAAAAGCAACACAGGCGAATGCTGAGCCATTGTACACGATTCCTTGGACGGTCAATGGAATCTGAGAGAGATCGATACCCTAGACGGCGCTACTGGAGCAGATCCCTTGGTTTAGGGCAAAGAGCGACCATGATGCTAGCGAACGGATGCTAGAGAAGAACGCTAGAAAAGGCTATGCCGTGATTGCTGCTAATCGATGGCGTTTAAGGCAGCAGTCCTAGCGCAATTTCGGTCATGGCGTTCAGCGAGGTTTGGCGCTCATCGGGGCTGAGGTAGTTTCCAGTCACTAGCTCATCGGAGATTGTCAGCAGCGTTAGCGCCTGCACGCCATGCTTAGCAGCCACGGTGTAGAGTCCTGCGGTTTCCATTTCCACGCAGAGTACGCCAAAGGTAGCCCACAATCGCCAAAAGTCGGGGTCGTCTTGATAAAATTCATCGCTGCTGAGGACGTTGCCGGCTCGAATTGCAATGCCCTTGGATTGGGCGACTGCAACCGCCTGCTGCAACAAGGTAAAACTGGCAGTCGGTGCAAAGCTAGCTGACCGAAAGCGCACTAGATTAATGGCAGAATCCGTAGAGGCTGCCAGAGCGATCACCACTTCCCGCAGCCGCAAGTCTGGCTGCAAAGAGCCGGCTGAACCAACACGAATCAAATTTTTGACGCCAAAGTTTTGAATCAGCTCGTTGGCGTAGATGCAGATCGAGGGAATGCCCATGCCGGTTCCTTGTACCGAGACTCGTTTGCCCCGGTAATAGCCGGTGAAGCCCAGCATATTGCGAACTCGGTTATAAAGCACAGCATTTTCCAGAAAATGCTCAGCAATGGATTGGGCGCGCAGCGGGTCGCCAGGCAGCAGCACGGTTTCAGCAATATCGCCAGGTTGGGCGTTGATGTGGATCGTCATGCCCCTGCTCCTTGTGTCGTTTGCAAAGGGTGTCTACCTATAGTGCCGGAATGAACAGGGCCTAGATTATTGCAAATAGGAATGCTAATCGCTACGACCCGAATCAGCAGCACTGCCATTGGTCACAAGCATGACGCCGGAACTGGTTCCCAGTCGCGTAGCCCCTGCCTCAATGAGCCGCAGCGCCGTGGCTCGATCTTTGATGCCGCCGCTCGCCTTGACCTGCGCCCGGTTGCCCACCACCTGCTTCATGAGCGCCACATCCGCCACAGTTGCCCCTGCGGTACCGAAGCCAGTCGAGGTTTTAACAAAGTCTGCCCCCGCTGCCACTGCCAATTCGCAGGCATTGCGCTTTTCGGATTCCGTGAGATAACAAGTTTCCAGAATCACCTTGAGCAGTCCATCCCCCATTGCTTGCTTGACTGCTCGGATCTCGTCCGCGACCGCATCGAACGCACCTGCCTTCAGCCAACCGAGGTTCAGCACTAGGTCAAGTTCGCTAGCTCCATCTTGAAGGCACTGCTGCGCCTCAAAGATTTTGGCAGCGGTTGCCATTCCCCCCAGCGGGAACCCAACCACCGCCGCAACCTGGACGGGTGTATTTGCCACCTGCTGCCGTGCCAACGCCACATAGCAACCGTTGACGCAGACCGCATGAAACTGATACTGGATGGCTTCTCGGCAGAGCTGCTGAATCTCGATGGGCGTTGCTGTTGGTTTGAGCAGCGTATGGTCAATATAAAAAGCAATGTCGGCATTGAGACTCATACTCAGACCCAGACTCATACAGTGTGAGCTAACGAAGCGACGGCGCAACCCAGTGCCTATAGAACCGTGCCAGCAGCCCGTACTCGGGGCTAAACAGCAGTGCCAGGAAAAACAGTCCTGAGGCAACCATAACAATCGCCGGACCAGAAGGTAGGTTGAAATAATAGCTGAGATACATGCCGCTCATGCTGGAAAGAACACCCAAGCCAGCACCCACAATCATCACCTGATGAAACCGAGGCACTAACAGGTAGGCTGTAGCCGCTGGCGTGATCAGCAGCGATAGCACCAGAATAACGCCCACGGTTTTCATGCTCGCCACCACCGTTAACGCCACTAAAATCATTAATCCGGCATTGAACGCGGCCGTTGGCAACCCCGCAGCCTGAGCACCTAGGGGATCAAAACAGTAAAATAGGAGTTCTTTGTATAGTGCGAGGATTGCAATCAGAATCAGAACAGTGATGATCGCTATATCTCGAACTTCTGTTGCCGTCACACCCAGAATATTGCCAAACAAAAAATGATTTAAATCAATCTTGTTCTCTCGCTGAACTAAAGTAATTAACGCAATTCCCACCGCAAAAAAGGCTGAAAACACAATGCCCATTGCCGCATCTTCTTTAATCGGCGAGCGCGTGTGGATCCAACCAATTAATATGGCGCTAAGGATGCCCGCCACAAATGCACCGAAATAAATATTTACTCCTAGGATGAATGCGATGGCTAATCCAGGAAGCAACGAATGGCTGATGGCATCACCCAACAGAGATAATCGCCGCACCAGCAAATAACTGCCCACTACAGCACAGAGAATTCCTACCAAAACGGCAGCAGCTAGCGACCGCTGCATGAAACCATACTGCAACGGTTCGATCAGGATCTCTAGCATGGTGCTGCTCCATCAGGGGTCATGCTAGGCTGCCTCCTGTGCGTAGAAATTGACGTAGCCTCCGTAAGCGCGAGTCATGTGATCGAGGGTCAGAACCTGTGATCGGCTCCCGACTGCAATCAGCTCCCGATTCAGCAGCACAAGCTGATCAAAATTAGCAATTGATTCTCCTAAGTCATGGTTGACGACAAAGATCGTTTTGCCGGTGCTAGCTAGCTCGCGGAAGATACTGAACAAAATAGTTTCGGTTTTTTGATCGACTCCCACAAAGGGTTCGTCAAAGCAGAAAATCTCAGCTTCTTGAGCAATTGCCCGTGCCAGGAACACTCGCTGCTGCTGTCCGCCCGAGAGCTGACCAATGCGGCGATTGCGATGAGCTGCCATCCCGACCCGTTCTAGGGCCTCGGCAGCAATGTAGCGGCTACGGGCCGAAAACCGATGCAGATAGCCAGCTTGGCGTACGCGACCCATCAACACCACATCCCACACGGTCGCTGGAAACGTCCAGTCGATTTGGGAGCGCTGTGGTACGTAGGCCACCTGAGCCAACTGCTCGGCCAGCGGCCGATCGCCGTATAGCACCGACCCCGACGCCGGAACTAGCCCCAGCATGGCTTTAATCAAGGTACTCTTACCGGCTCCATTAGGTCCAAAAATGCCAATAAGCTGTCCGGGTGCCACCGTAAAGCTGATGTCTCGCAATGCTTGCACCGAACCGTAGGAGACGTCAAGATGCCGAACAGTAACCGCAGCCTGATCCGTCAAGGAACGATGCCATCGAGCTGAGGGGGGGGTGATCCCATCCATAGATTGACTCCCAGAGCAGCGAAATAATGAAATGAATATGAAAACTTGGATCCAGCTTAGCTTAAAAAATGAAAGAAAAATGAATTAAAACCAATTTTCTATCGCTAGGCTGAGTTCGTCGCTGCATCTGTCTACGACCGCTGATAGACCGTGCCATCGGGCAGGATGGTCCAGCCTAGCTCGACTTGCCCCGGATCGAGCTTGCCCTTGAGTTTGGCATGTTTCAGCGTAGCTCCCCGCAGGATGGCGGCAGTGAGATTGGCATCCACGAGAACTGCTCGGTTGAGGTTAGCTGCGCTGAGGTTAGCCGCAGTTAGATTCGCCCAGCTCAGGTCTGCTTGTTCTAAAATGGCGTGGGTTAACTCCGCCTGCTCTAGATTCGCGCCCCGCAGCGAGGCTAGCATGAGCTTGGTATCTATCAAATTGGCACGCCGGAGATTAGCACCTGTTAAATTGGCACCGCTAAGGTTGGCTTCGCTGAGGTTGGCTTCGCTGAGGTCAGCACCTACCAAATCGGCACCACTGAGATCGGCACCGCTGAGGTCCATCCGCCATAGCTTGGCTCCACTCAAGTTAATCTCCCGAAAGTTGCGCTCGCCTTGCCCGTATCGTCGCAGCAGAGCTTCGGCGTCGATATCACTCCAGTGCATCTCCCAACCGGGAGGCATCCATCCTGCTCTCGCGTCCATGTCCATATAGAACTCCTTCCTCTTCCAACCAAAGGGTGTCGGCATCGACTCGCACCGGATAGCAGCGAAGAGGCTGTAAATCTCGTTGTAGGTGAGGGAGGTCTGCCGGGTAAACGTTCCGGGGATAGAGATTTTCGCCGCTGCGGATGTCATAGCAATAGTGATGCCACGGACACTCCAACACCGTCCCCCGCAGCCAGCCCTGAATCAAAGGAGCCGAACGATGGGGACACAATCCACCTACCGCAAAGAATTCGCCAGCAACTCGCATCAGTAGCAGGGGTTGCCCATCCACTTCAATGAGCTGCATCTGCCCCTCGGGTAGGTTGCTTGTTTTGGCAATTGCCCTCAATGCTGCCATGCCTCTCTCCTGCGAGTCATAACGACTGGTAACCGTTGACCTGCAAGCAGATTGCCGCCAGTCTGGTTTATTTCAGTCGCTTTCATTAGATTTTTGAGATTTTTAGGGAGATGACAATGAAGGAATGGATTTTGAGTTCGCTTCCAATGCCATCTCCCGGTTGACTGCTTGCGCTACGGTCACTCACCCTGGACTAGCCGTGGTTATGACCATTGGGTACGACTAGGAAACGAGAGGTATAGGGGGATTCTCCTGGAGCACTGCGCCGGAAATGCCCTGAAGGTCCATCGCCCAAGTACTCCGAGAACCAAGCCTCGTGCTCAATCTCTTCGTTGAGAATGGCGAGCGACAGTTCATAGGTGCGGTGATCTTTACCAAACGTCATATGGCAAATGTCGGTGTAAACCCGAATTGCGCACCGCTCTGCCTCCACCAGCACCCGCAGCATCTCCTTCATGTCGCGAGGATTTTGCGGCAGGTAGGCATCGGGGCAGGCCGCATCATCTGCAAACGCACGAATGTCACGCGGCAGTTCCCCTCCTAATTCGTAGATGCGGGGCACTAGCGCTTCAAAATGGTTACGGTCTTCGAGGCGCGCGTCTTCAATGATTTCCTTCAGCCCTTCGCCATCAAAGCCAATCGCATTGACCCGCAGAATCGTGTAGTAGTAGTAGGTTGTAAATTCTGCCGCCGCCGCTCGCACGAGCTTCCGCACCAGTTCTTGGACATCCACTCCAGCGTTCGTCACCATTTCTTGAGCAACCTTTGCCATAGTGTCCTCCTGATAATCAGTTCAGATGCATTCTGAATAGAGAGGTCAGAAAAACCAGAAATACAGGTCAAGTAACCGAAACCGAGTCCACCTCATCCGAGCAAGTCCCTCAACCGGGCAGCCTAGACCTTCCTATCGCTCGACACGGCGCAGGCCCTGCCGATCCGCCGGTGGTTGTCTGCCCGCCAGCTGCATAGGGTGGTGAACTGGAAAAGGATATTTGTCGAACAGTTTGTTAAACGTTGTTAAACGGTTGTTCAACCAATTGCTGTCCCTCAGTGCCGATTGGGAAGCAGTCGCGCTAGCTCTGGCTCACAGAGGAATCGCGCTCAGTGGATCGGCAAATTGTGCAGCGTGTTATCGTTGAGATGATTTTATTCGGACTCGTTATGACTTCATAATATAGTCTCCACACCTGGGAGTTGCAAGGCAAACTGCTAAATCTTATTGAAGGAGTGAGGAGTCACTCCGGTTGAATTGCATTGAATCGCACCTCTGTCGCAGGTAACCGCCTTCTCCACTTCCCTAACCGACAATGGCAATGCTGACCTAGATTGGTACTCAACCTAGGTATGGCTGGGTATTGCAGCATGTTCCCTTTGGCGGTGGAGGTGAGTGGGTGCTGGGTTCGCTACACTGCTCGCAGAACACCATCTGAAATTGAAAATCAATTGAAATCGAGGGAGACTTCATGGGACTGGGTGTACTGAAGGAAGGGCAGTGGATTTCAGAACGAGAACAAGAAGACGAAAAAGGACAGTTTGTTCGCCCGTCTACCACCTTCCGCGATTGGATTACAGCGGATGGTTCCAGCGGGTTCAAAGCGGAAGCCGGTCGCTACCATCTCTATGTATCGCTGGCCTGTCCGTGGGCACACCGGACGCTAATCATGCGCCAGCTCAAAGGTCTAGCAGATGCCATCTCAGTCTCGGTGGTGAATCCGGTGATGGGCGAGCATGGCTGGGAGTTTTCGGACGCGCCCGGCAGCACTCCGGATCCAGTGAACCACGCCCAGTACCTCTGGGAAATCTATGTACGGGTGGATCGCCACTACAGCGGACGGGTGACGGTGCCGATTCTGTGGGATAAGCAGCAGCAGACAATTGTTAACAACGAGTCGCGCGAGATTCTCCGCATGTTCGATACCGAGTTTGGAGTGGTGGTCCCTGAGGCTCCCGACCTGTATCCGGCGGAACTGCGGCAGCAAATTGACGCCACGATTGACGCCATTTATCAGCCGATCAACAACGGCGTCTATCGAGCTGGGTTTGCCACCAAACAAAGCGCCTACGACGAGGCGGTCACTGAGCTATTTGAGGCACTAGACCACTGGGAAGCCGTGTTGGGGCGGCAGCGCTACCTATGTGGCAACCAGCTCACCGAGGCAGATATTTGCCTGTTCACAACGCTGTTGCGCTTTGATCCGGTGTATTACGTGCATTTCAAGTGCAATCTGCACCGCATCATGGATTACCCAAACCTCTGGGGCTACCTGCGCGACTTCTATCAGCATCCGGGCGTACGGGAAACCTGCAATCTGGATCACATCAAGCAGCACTACTATCGCAGCCATCCCAAGGTGAACCCGACGCGGATTGTCCCCAAGGGTCCAATGTTGGACTTGGATGGCGAGCACGGACGGGAGCGATTCGCTTAGCCGGCTTGCTCGGGCTTGCTCAAGGGTCAATCTGCGGCAGCATCACTTGCGAGGGTTGAGCTGCGGTACTGCTAAACGTCAGGGTAATCACGCGGGCGTCGATCAGGCGGCTGTCGTTGGGTGCCGCGCCGGTTCCCGGATTCACAGCATAGGCAGGGGCACAGGCAGCACTGAGGCTGAGGCGGAGGCAGCTTCCCTGAGGTAAACAGATGCAGGTTGGCTGTAGCGTCAGCCGATGGGGGGCAGCAGGTTCTGCGATGCGCTGATAGCCCTGACTGAAATTGTAGACGCGGCCATCGGGCTTCACTTCCGAGAGCACGGCACAAAGGTCGAAACTGGGGGCATCGGCAGTGCAGTACAGCTCTAGACCGATCTCGCCAGCAAGATGCAGATCGGCGGTTAGGGGTGCCGAAGTATAGGTGACGACATCGCTGCGGCTATCCAGGCTAGATCGCTCGAAGGGTCCAGCGGGATAAGCGGCATGTCCTCCAAGGGAAGGCACCGGCCGCCAGGGGTCATGCACTAGGATGTCGGGCAGTTCGGAGGACGGCGATGCTTCTGGTGCCAGCAGTGTGCCTTGCTGCTCATCCAGGGCTGCCAGTCCGGTCGTCTGGAGGCGGTAGGGTTGGGGCAAATTGGTAGGAAAGTGCGCAAAATGACGCCAGCGATTGCTGCCCATCTCGAACAGGCAGATAGGTGGCTCTTCGAGTAACCCAGTATCTTTGCCTTTCAGGAAGTGATCGAACCAGCGGATTTGCAAGCGGTCGATGGGGCTGTTGGCGGCGGGTCCATAGTCGAGACTTCCCACTCTGCGTCCCCAGGGCAAGTGGGCCCACGGCCCGATCCAAAGGTGCTGCGGGTAAGCGCTACGGTCGGCCATCGCCTTGTACAAAGCCAGGGTGCCGCGCAGGTGCGTATCGAACCAGCCGCCGATATGCAGCATCGGCAAATCGACTTGAGATAGATGAGTTTTGGGAGAACGCTGCTGCCAGTAGGCGTCGGGTGTGGAATGCTCGACCCAGGCATGGTAGTGAGAGTCGGGAGCCAAGTGGCGCAATAGACCCGACTGCACCTGTACTGAATCTGTAATGGGCAGATGGCAAGCGGCACCATAGAGCGTCTGGTAAGCATCAGCGTTGCCCTGGCGTCGCGCCGTCTCTGCTGCCAACTGAATCGCCCAGCCCAGATTGAGCTGGTAGCAAAAGGCTGCGCCTTCATAGCCCCAGTCGGCGTAAAGATCGTAAGCCACCATGCTGGGGCAGATGGTTTTCAGGGCAGGTGGCTGAGCAGCGGCCGCAAAGAGCTGGGTCATACCCTGGTAGGAAAAGCCATACATGCCGACTTGGCCGGTGCTGTGAGGCAGAGCGGCGGCCCAGTTCACGGCATCATCGCCATCGTTGATTTCATGAGCGAAGAGATCAAACTCTCCTTCGGAGGAGCCGCGCCCGCGCACGTCCTGGATGACGACAATGTAACCTTGGGCTGCATACCAGGAAGGATGAGCATAGACGACCGTAGAAGCAATGGCTCGCCCATAGGGTTGCCGCATCAGCAGCACCGGATAGTCGCCAGCGGCATCGGGGTAGTACACATCTGCATCGAGCCGTACTCCGTCGCGGGTGTGCATAGCGAGGGTTTGCTTCATGATCCGGTCACCCGTCCGTCGGAGCGCCGCAGCACAGCCAAGTCCTCAGCATCGAGTTCTACCGGAGTACCGCTGCGAATCAGCTCGGCAAAGTCCTCGTTTGGCACCATAATGCACAGCGCGTAGAGCCGTTCTGCGCCGGTGTTTTCAATAACGTGGGTGCCAGTGGCCGGAACCAGGATGCTGTCGCCGGCCCGAATCGGCACAGTCTTGCCGTCGCAAGTGGCTAGGCCTTCGCCCTTGAGCACAAAAAACATCTCTACGGCCAGCTGATGACGATTGGGAGGGGTTTTGCCACCGACATCGAAGATTTCTACACAGTAGGTGAGGGACATATTCGCCGTCGTCGGATCAAAGACAATAGCCAGACGGTTGGTGTCATGGGGACTGATGCGGTACGCCTGGTAGTCGGTTGGCGTTTTCACCACAGGAATGACGCAGGTCGTGTCCATAGAAAGTCCTCTGGAGAGAGTAGGTTCAGCCGGCTTCGGCAGACATTCACATTCGAGCCATTCGAGCCATTCACGCCATCAAACCATCAAGCCGACGAAATGGATGGAAGGGCGTTCAGCAAGGCAGACGAATCGCTGACAAAGCCAAAGCATTGATTGACGTTATAGAACGTAGCCTTTAGGCAGTAATCAGGCGAGGTAGTGGCGGTGCAATCTCGCAGCAGAATACAGTCATAGCCGAGGAAGTTGGCATCCTGAAGCGTGGTCATGACGCACTGGTCGGCATTGACGCCGGCAAAAAACAGCGTTGTTCGTCCTAGGTTGCGGAGAATGCTGTCGAGGGGCGTGTCCCAAAAGCCGCTCATCCGGTATTTATCGATGCAAATATCAGTTGCTTCGATTTGTAGCTCATCAACCACCGCTGCCCCCCAGCTCTCTTTCATCAGGACAGCAGCCCCATTCTTCGGCAGAGGATCTCCCAGTCCGGTGCCTTCACCAGTGGGATTGTAGACATGCCGCAGCCCAGCGCTAATGTTGAGCAAATCGGGACGGTTGCCCCAGTTTAGCCAAATGATCGGCAGGTCTAGGGCGCGGAGGGGCGGCAGAAGCGTTTGCAGCGGCGCAATCGGTTGGCGGGCAGGAGCAACATCGACGCCAATATGAGCCAGCCAGCCGTCGGGGTGGCAGAAGTCGTTCTGCATGTCGATCACCAGTAGAGCTGCCTTAGACAGGTCGAGCCGCAGGGTTTTGGTATCGGTGGGCAAGACCAGCGGCTGCGGCGGCAGGGGTGCTCGGGTGATGTCGGCAGTCTCCGCGTCCACCATCCAGGCATTAGGCGGCACACCGAGCAACCGCAACGATCGATCCAGCCGTTTTCGGTCTACAGACTTGCCAACCATAGGCTCCTACGCCCCCTACCGCATTTACCGCATTAATATTGAACCAGAGTGAACCTGCTGCTGTCGTAGGGCAAACCGGTTTGCCACTTCTGTCGTGAATGTGACGAACTCATCAGAAAGTGCTGATGTTAAGCGTTTTGGCTGAATGAGTTGCGCTCAGAAAAAGCGATTTTTGTCCATCTTCACGGTTGTGCGACCGTCTGAACACCTGCGAATTCCTCTCCACAATACGCGATCAAATCAATTTCTACATCGCCTAGTCCTGCTAAACCTGTAACGCCAATGGCAGTCCGGGCGGGCACTCGCCCAGCAGAGAAATAGGAAGCATAGATCTCGTTCACGGTCGGCAAAAATCGCAAATCGGTAATAAATACCCGTGCCATGACGATGCGGTCAAAACTGCTGCCAGATTGCTGTAATACCAGCTTCAGGTTGTCCATCACCCGGCGCGTTTGGTCGGCGATGGGGCCGCGCACCACCTCTCCCGTTTCTGGATCCTGAGCGAGCTGCCCGGTAACAAACAGAAAATCGCCAGCGCGGACAGCATGACAGTAAGGCGATACAGGCGTGAGCTGGTTTGGCAATGTAATATAGTCCACCGTAAATCAACCCTCCCCATTTCGGAACAGTACAATCTAGTTTGAACGGCTATCTTGAAAAATTTTTCAAGAGTTCGACTATGCTGCCATAACATCCTGCTAGAAAGCTGCTAAAAAGCGCTGGCTTGCGGCAGGGGTGACCTGTGTGACCGGGTCTTGATTGTTATCCAGTTAGGGGGTGGAGGATCTACGGTGGGCTATACCATTCAAAGCGTTTTAATTCCGACAGAGCAAAGCTATGCGACGGTCGATGTTCAGCTCGAAGACGATCGCATTGTGGCGATTGCTCCTCAGCTTGAGGCGCGCGGCGTTGTGATTGACGGGCGAAATAAACTGCTGCTGCCTGGCTTTGTCAATGCCCATACCCACTCGTCCGAGATGTGGCAGCGTGGTGTCATTCCTCCCGTACCCCTAGAGCTGTGGCTGGCAGAATTGTACGACTTTACGCCGCTAGAGCCCGAGCAGATCTACCTCAGCGCCTTGGGCACAGCGGTGGAAACCCTCCTGAGCGGCGGTACGAGCGTTGTCGATCACATCGTCCTGATTCCGGGACAGGAAGCCGAAACCATTGCTGCTGCCGTCCGCGCCTATCGAGAGGTGGGCATTCGGGCCTTTGTCGCGCCGCTGATCCAGGATGAACCCTTTGCCTATGGATTACCAATCAACGGCAGCTCCCCTGCTATGGAAGCTCAGGTTCTCAGCACCGAGGCAACGCTAGACTTAATCCGCGACGCGGTTAACCAGTTTCACAACCCAGATGCCGGGATTTCCATTCTCGTAGCGCCCACGGGCACACATTTGTGTTCGGATGCGCTATTTGAAGGCTGTATTGAGCTGAGCGAGCAGTATCAGCTTCGTCGCCATGCCCACCTACTGGAAACCAAAGTGCAGCAGCTCCGCGCCCAAGAAAAGTATGGCTACAGTGCCGTTACCCACCTGAAGTATTTGGGCTATCTCGGTCCCAGTACTTCCCTGGCGCACTGCGTCTGGCTCGACGAGGCTGATATCCCCATCTTGGCGGAAACCGGCTCCACGGTGGTCCATAATCCCCTCAGCAATTTGCGGCTGGGCAGCGGTTTAGCACCAATTCTGAAATACCGACAGGCAGGCGTGAATGTAGCCTTTGGTTGCGATGGCTCAGCTAGCAACGACTCTCAAGATCTGCTAGAAGCCATCAAGATCGGCTCGATGCTGCACAACGTCACCGATTTTGACTATCGTCACTGGATCTCGCCCCGAGCAGCCGTCGAGATGGCCTCCTTAGGAGGAGCCACCGGACTGAACTTGGCAGATCAGTTGGGCAGCCTCACGGTTGGCAAAAAGGCCGATCTCGTTCTGTATGACCTAACGCACCTCTCGCTGCTGCCCCGCACCGACCCGATTGGGCTGCTGGTGCTGGGTCGCCCAACGCAGGTGGTTTACTATGCCTGGGTCAATGGCAAAGCCGTCATTGCAGATGGTGCTGTTACTACCGTCAATGTGGCTGATCTCAAACAGGAATTATGGAACCGCAGCCAATGGTTTATTGAACACCAGTCGCCGCTGCGGGCCGCTATAGAAGCTCGCTACCGCTCGATTATGGATTTACCGCTTTAACAGTATCCCTGAAAAGGTTGCCCTGAACCAAAAAAACCCCCGGCAGATGCCGAGGGCGTCTCTGGAGTAAGGGTTACTGGCTTGATCTTGCCTAAGCTGGAGCCATTCTTAGTCTGGCTAAGGGCAGATCCTTGGCTGTTACCAAGAAACAGATCCCGATAGTCTGCTAAATATGGTTTGTGAATATGGTTTGGCGAACACTCTCATCAAGAAGTATCAAGAAGGAGCGCAATGCGCGACAACCAAGATGACCAAGAAAGATGACCTCAATTGAGATTGGTGCTGCTTAGGGTCCATATGGGGCTATATTCCCTTGGCCATGACTGCATAGGGGAGATCAAGAATGCTAGCGGCAACAGGACGGCAGTTCTCATCAGCGCAGTCGCACCGCAGTGCCGGTTGCAGTAATGAGCAGCAAGGCTCCACTTTGGTCAATGCTGATAGTGCCAGTATCAACTTTAATGCCAATCACCGCGTTTGCGCCCAGCCGGTTGGCACGCTGCTCTAGCTCAGCGAGTGCGTCTTGCTGTCCTCGCTCAAACACTCGTTCATAGCTGCCGGTTCGTCCACCCCAAAAGTCGCGCATTGCGGCGAAAAAGTCGCGCAGGACGTTCGTGCCATAGACAACCTCGGCCGTAACAACCCCAAGATAGGACTCTACGACTGCCCCTTGAATGGTATCCGTTGTTGTTAGAATCATCTA
Source organism: Synechococcales cyanobacterium C42_A2020_086 (assembly GCA_015272325.1). Taxonomy (GTDB): domain Bacteria; phylum Cyanobacteriota; class Cyanobacteriia; order Elainellales; family Elainellaceae; genus JACYLU01. The sequence continues at coordinate 371,882 of JACYLU010000001.1, forward strand.
TTGTTCTCTCACACATGGTATCGACGGACTCTCAATGACCTTAGCACTCCGACTTAGATTCGGGTCCAGATTTAGGAGTAGGGCTGGCTTGGCCAAGGGCATGCTGTTGAGCAGCCTGGGGATAACGATCCTGATGCTGCCTCTCCAGCTTGCCTTGACCCAACCTCTACTGGCCCAATCGCTGCCATCAACCCGTGAGGATCGGCTCAATGGCCTGCTCGACCAAGGACGGGATTTGGTAGGAGCCGGACAGGTTGCTGAAGCGATTGCCGTCTACCGAGAAGCCGCGCAACTCGCTCCCGATAATGCCCGAATTTTCTCGGCAATTGGCTTTCTAGAAGCCCGGCAAGGCAACTTTGAAGCGGCGATCGAAGCCTACCAGCAGGCCATTGCTCTGGAGGGCAATAATCCCGACTTCTTCTATGCTCTCGGCTTTAGTAAAGCCAATCTGCAGGACTACGCAGGCGCAGCGGCTGCCTATCGCCAGGCGATTCAACTGCGGCGCAATGATGTCGAGTCCTATCTAGGGCTGGGGATTGTGCTGTCCCGCTTAGGAGATTACGACGGCGCGATTGCGGCCTATCGCCAGGTGCTGGCTGCCAATCCTAACAATAGCCGCCTCTACGAGTCGATTGGTTCAGCCTATTTGCAGGAGCAGCGCTACGAAGAGGCTCGGCAAGCCCTGACGCGAGCTGCTGAGTTAGAGCCTCGCCGCAGCACCATTCAGCTGAATTTAGGAGTCGCTCTACTGAATTTGGGGGATATTGAAGCCGGCATGGCTGCCTTGAAACGTGCCTCGGAGTTGGAACCCCGCAACGGCTTGATTCATCTGCAGATTGGGGATGTCTATCGAGCTCAGGGCAACCTAGAGCAAGCGCAGGCGCAATACGAGAGGGCAATTACCGTCGAGCCAGGGTTGAAGGAAGCCTATATTGAACTCGGTGAGCTGTACCTGGAAGCGCAAGACTACCTGCGGGCAATCGTGACCTACCGCAAGTTGGTGCAGCTTCTACCCGAAGACCCGGATGCGCGGTTTCAGCTCGCAGTGGCCCTGCAAGGCAGAGACCGAATTCGGGAAGCACTCTCCGCCTACGAGCAGGCGCGGGATCTCTATCAGCAGCAAAACAATGCCGAGGGGGTGCAGAAGGCCGAAGATGCCATTGAGGAATTGAATTAATCCCCCGAATCCCCCGTCAGGCTACTGCACAGCCGCAGTCGACTGTGGCATCCTTAAGGTCAGCCGTCTGCATTGTGCTTTCCCTGAGGTTATGCTTCAGTCTCTTGCTAAATTGCCCCGCCTCTACACCGTGGGCTTGCTGTTCCCGATTCTGTTTCTCAATGGCTGGCTGCTGCTGCGGCTCCTAGAGGTCTTGCAGCCACTAGTGAGCATCTTGATCGCGGCCACGCTGATCGCGTTCGTGCTAGATTACCCCATTCGCTTCCTGCAAAAACTACAGGCGCAGCGGGGCGTAGCCGTTAGTCTGGTGTTCTTGCTGTTTGTGATTCTGCTGGTACTGCTGGTGCTAGTGTTAGGTCCGCTGATTCTGCAGCAAGCTAACGAACTGTTGACCAAGTTACCGGAATGGATTGAATCGGGACGGCGGCAGCTCGGGCAACTCGAAAGCTGGGCCAGAGAGCAGCAATTTCCCATTGACCTCAGCAGCAGTCTCTCGCAATTGGTCGATCGGTTGACTTTAACCCTGCGATCGATAACGAAGCAGCTAGTAAATTTGATCTTCAGCACCATTGGTAGCATCGCCAATGTGTTCCTGACGATCATTTTTGCTGTGTTTTTGGTATTAAGGGGAGAGGATCTCTGGACGGGAGTCTTGAGTTGGCTTCCCGCCTCCTGGAATGCTCAAATCCGCGAGTATTTGCCCGAAAACTTCGAGCGGTATATCGCTGGGCAGGCAACCCTGGCATCGATTGCGGGTGCTGTGCTGACAACAGTTCTATTCATTCTAGGAGTGCCGCTGGCGCTGCTGTTTGGGTTTATTATCGGCACGGCAAGCTTGATTCCCTTTGGCGGTACCTTGGCTACCCTGACTGTCAGTTTGTTAGTCGCTCTGCAAGATTTCTGGCTGGGGGTGAAAGTACTGGCAGCGGCACTAATTGTGCTGCAAATTAACGACAATGTGATTGGTCCTCGAATTGTGGGCGGGCTGATTGGCCTAAACCCCGTCTGGATGCTGATTTCCCTGTTCATTGGTTTCAAGCTGCTGGGCGGGCTGGGACTGGTCGTTGCGGTTCCCATTGCTAGCTTTATCAAGGGCACCTTTGACCGAATTCGAGCCTCTCAGTCTGAGCCACTCATCGCCTGGATTGCGGGTGATCCTGTTCCCGTAGACAAAAGCAGCCAGGACGCCTAGCAGGTGCCCCCTGTTCAGGAGGTGCGGTCAATTTCTGCGAGCAACCGCTGGACTTCAGTACAGAGTTCCCAGTGGCAGGTCGCTGGGCTAGCAATAATGCATCCCCACTGGCTGACATCTCCCGTGTTGTACTGCAACGAGCGACCGTCTGCATGGGTAAACAGTCCGCCTGCCTCAGTCAGGATCAGTTCGGGCGCGGCCATGTCCCAGTCTTTGGGAGCAGACTGACCCGACAGGGAAATGTACACATCGGCACGACGCTCTAGAATCGCCACGATTTTGCCGCCAATGCTACCAACAGCCAAGGTTTTGCGGCTGGGCAGGCGCTCTAGCAGCCGATTCAAACGGGTGCCGCGATGCATAGGACTCACAATCAGCGTCAACTCATCGAGGCAGTGAGGTTGGGCAACCCGCACGGCTTGGGTTAATCCGGCAGGGGTTTCCCTAAAGGTACCGCCGCCGCGAGTAGCATAATAGAGAGTGTCCCGCTCGGGGCAAGCCACCACGGCCAACACTGGGCGACCGTGATGCACTAGCGCCAGATGAAAGGCATGATCGCCTGTGCGCTCAATGAAGTCGCGAGTGCCATCAAGCGGGTCAATAATCCACACCCAGTCGTAGGGCAGAGGTTGGGTAATGGGGCTAACTTTATCCGTCTCTTCGCTGAGGTAGCCAAAGGCTTCGGTGCCGAAAACCGCCTTAAGCTGGCTTAGTACATAGTGATTGACCGCCAAATCAGCCGCAGTCACCGGACCTCCGGGTTGATGGCGAATCTCTAGGGGGCGCTCACTCCCGTCAGGATGGGGTTCTCCGCGATAGTACGACCGCAGAATTCGGACCGCACCCCAACCAATCGAACGCGCAACGCTAAGGGTAGCGTCGAGAGACGAAACCGGTTGGAGTGGCTCAGTTAAAGGGTGCATAAAAATTGCCTTCGTAGCCAATGACCACGCCGCTATTATACGAATGATGAAGCTGGGAGCAGGGTATTAGGAAGGTATCAGAGCTGCATCCAGCGTCGAGTTCCGAAGGATTGACAGGATCGAGCTGCCACTGCTGCTGCTTGCGCCAAAGCCTCTGGAAAGGGACATGACGGTAGAAAATGACAAAATGCTCCATGAAAAATATCTCCCGCTCCCAAGGTATCGACCGGCTGAATGGATGGCACCGGCAGTGACCCCCCGCCCTCAGGACTGATCCAGTCAATTGGCCGCTCGCCCCGAGTAATCGCGATATGAGCAATTCCAAGACCGCGAAGGTAGGCAATGACATCCGAGGGGGTTTGGCAGCCGGGCGGGTAAAAATCGGCGGAGCAGAGAGCATAGTCGGTGTGGTGCAGCACGTGCTCAAAGTTGGGCTTCCAACTTCCTCCATCCACAACTACGGGGATCTGCTGTGCTCGCGCCTGCCGAGCAATGGCCGCCCCCACCGCCATTTGATGTCCGTCGATCAGGACGACGCTCACCCCCTGCAGCACATCCGCCGGTATCTGCTCAGGCGAGGCCGGGCTGCGGGTGGCATTTAGGGAAATCACAGCTCGCTCGCCGGTCGATCGCGTCACTACAATTGAGGAAGTCGGCAATGGCTCGGAATAGGTAGGCTGCAGATCGGTGACCATCACCTGCCAACGCTGCAAATCGGCCCACACTAGCTGACTAAGAGGATGCTGCCCGATGACGCCAATGAGTCGTGCGGACGGATACAGGGAATTGAGATAGCTAAAGGTGACCGCAGCATTGGTGGCCGGTCCACCCGCAGCGAGGGTGTAATCGAGGGCGACCTGCTTTTGATTTGGCTCGGGCAGACTGTCACTGAGGTAAATCAGATCGAGTGTGACCAACCCGACAAATAATCCCCGCCTCGATCGGACCTCGGTCATCTAGCAGGCCCCTTTCTGCCGTAGCACAATCTGGATGGTTTTGAGAATCAGCTGGATGTCATAGGCAATCGACCAGCGGTGCAGATAGCGCAGATCCATATCGACAATTTGCTCAAACTTGAGCACGCTAGAGCGTCCGTTGACTTGCCACTCTCCGGTCATGCCGGGCTTGACTTCCAGCCGTTGCCAATGGCGGCTATTGTAGCATTTCACTTCGTCTACCGTCGGCGGACGGGTCCCGACCAAGCTCATGTCGCCTCGCAGCACGTTCCAAAATTGTGGTAGCTCATCCAGGCTAGTTCGCCGCAGCAATCGCCCCACTCGGGTTATGCGCGGGTCGCGAGCATTTTTGAAGATATGCCCCTCAGCTTGGTTGATGACGGTGTGCTTGAGTTGCTCGGCATTCACCACCATCGAGCGAAACTTCCAGATATAGAACGGCTGACCGCGCCAGCCACAGCGCATTTGGCGGTAGAAAATCGGTCCAGGATTGTCGAGATAAATTGCTAGGGCAATGGGCAGAAAGACAAGAGCGGTTAGACTCAGTCCCACAATCGCGCCGAGCACATCGAGACAGCGCTTCATCGGGCTGCGAACCGAGGGGTGGATGTCAGCGATCGATTGGTTGAGTGGGACACTCGATCGGCAAGCGGTCTCAGAAGAAAGCGTGGGGTCAGGGGTCATAGGTCTAAAGGGTGAGCGCAAAAGGGGGTAGATGGGATACCCAGTCAGCAACTGCACTCCGATGAGCAAGCTCGCTTACTGAGTTCTCTCGGAACCTTCCTTCAGCAGTATGGGCAGGATTTCAAGAAACCCGGCATTCTTTCAATTCGATTTATAGAGACTTCAAGCAGCTCATCGCAGTTTCAGGGATATACCCAGGCATACGACTAGATTTAGTTATTTTTTATACTTTAATTTAATGATGACTGGCTCGTGATTCTACGGGACTGCCGCGCAGAGCGTGTCAGCAAGCGTAGAATGGGGCTGGCATCGTTAGGAGGCAGCAGCTATGAACATCCAGGGTGGCACCCTTTATGTAGTGGGCACTCCGATCGGAAATTTAGGTGACATGACGATGCGAGCTGTTGAGGTCTTGCGGGCAGTGGATTTGATTGCCGCTGAAGATACTCGCCACACCGGTAAACTGCTGCAGCATTTTCAAATCAACACGGCTCAAATCAGCTACCACGATCACAATCGCATGAGCCGCCTGCCTGAGCTGCTCCGGCGCTTGCAGCAGGGAACATCCATTGCCTTAGTCAGCGATGCAGGAATGCCCGGCATTTCTGATCCTGGCTATGAGCTAGTGAAAGCTTGCGTTGAGTCTGGGGTGCCTGTGGTGCCCATTCCGGGCGTCAGTGCAGTGGTGACGGCATTGAGCGCAGCCGGACTACCCACAGATCGCTTTGTGTTTGAAGGGTTTTTACCCACAAAGGGACCAGAGCGACGAGAACGATTGGAAGCAATCGGCCGGGAAACGCGCACCATAGTTCTCTACGAAGCTCCCCATCGCCTCCAGCAGACGCTTCAGGATCTAGCGCTGGTTCTCGATTCCGAGCGGGCGATTGTGCTGGCGCGAGAGCTTACTAAGCTGCATGAACAGTTTTGGCGGGGCACGCTAGCCGCAGCAGTAGCCTACTACCAGACTCAGGAGCCACAAGGAGAATTTACCGTGGTGATTGCTGGGCGGGAAACCGCTCCGCCTATTCTCTCAGAGTCTGCGCTCCGAGCCGAACTGCAGCAATTGCTGCGACAGGGTTTATCGCGGTCTCAAGCGAGCCGCCAGCTTGCTCAGCAAACGGACTTGCCGCGTCGGCAGATCTACCACATGGCCTTGTCCATTCCTGACATCGGTCCTGACATAGGTATAGATACGATAACTGCTCCTGCAGCACCCGTTGAGACCACGTCTGAATCAGAATGGGAACCGCCTAGAGAATCAAGTAGCGGCTTGGAACAAAACTCCTAGACGCCGAGAGGGGGGCTAACCGAACTTGAGTTCCCCTTGTCAGGAAGTTGCCCTTGGCTTCTAGAATTTAAACTGCGAACCTGTTGATCATCTGCATGTCGCTAGGCATGGGACTTTAGCTATTGCTCGCTCTCTGTGCTTCTGGGCGGCAGAGAAGCGGTGTGATAGGCTGCTGACCTAGAAGTTCCTGATAGCGTCTGCTTCTGTGTGTGATGGGTTGGCAATTCACCGTTTCATTGCAGGTCTACGACGCATGATCACTCGCATCCTTGCTCTCGTATTAGGGGCAATTCTGACATTCAGTTCTGTGTTCTCTTGGGGTCTTCCGACCGCCGCTGCTCCGTGGGAAGCAACAGCCCCTGCACCAGCGCTATTGCGGTTCGTTCGGGGCGAGACACCAACCGCTAATTCTGCGGCGTCGATGGTGGCTCAAGCCGTACCGCAGCGGGGCAGCTTTGTGGCGGCTGCGGTCAGGCAGGTGGGACCGGCAGTGGTGCGGATTGACACCGAGCGTACCATTACCCGGAATCCCGATCCGTTCTTTAACGATCCCTTCTTTCGTCGCTTCTTTGGGGATGGCTTGATTCCCCCAGGACCTTATGAAGAACGCTTGCAGGGGCAAGGCTCTGGTTTTATTGTCAGCAGTGATGGCACGATTCTGACCAATGCTCATGTAGTCGCCGACGCCGATCGGGTAACGGTGATTTTAAAAGACGGACGCCGCTTTGATGGAGTGGTGCGGGGCGTCGATGAAGTGACCGATCTCGCCGTTGTCAAGATTAATGGCAGTGGCTTGCCTGTGGCGTCGTTGGGCGATTCCGATCAAGTCGAAGTGGGTGACTGGGCCATTGCTGTAGGCAACCCATTTGGGTTGGATAACACGGTAACGCTGGGCATTGTCAGCACCCTCAACCGCTCTAGCGCTATGGCCGGCATTCCCGACAAACGCCTCGACTTTATTCAAACCGATGCGGCGATTAACCCCGGTAACTCCGGTGGTCCGCTGTTAAACCAAAATGGAGAAGTGATTGGTATCAACACCGCCATTCGGGCTAATGCGGCAGGAATTGGGTTTGCTATTCCGATCAACAAAGCCAAAGAAGTGATGCCGCAACTGGCACGGGGACAGCGCGTTGTGCATCCCTATATTGGTGTGCAAATTGCTAATTTAACGCCGGACTTGGCTAAGCAAAACAACAGTGACCCCAATGCTACTGTGATGCTACCCGAGGTGACGGGAGTTTTGGTAATGGGTGTGGTTCCCAATTCACCTGCGGCAGCAGCTGGGATTCGTCGCGGTGATGTCATCACAGAAATTGACGGTCAGACAATTACCTCAGCCGATCAGCTGCAAAATTTAGTAGAGCGCAGCGGGCTAGGCAAAACCTTGAGGGTAACGATTCGCCGTGGCAATAGCAGTCAGCAGGTGTCGCTGCGCACAGCCGAGTTGCAGCCTTCGCGAACCTGAGCAGCCGCAAACAACCATTTGCGGTTCAATACTGCTAGCAACAAGCGGGCCTGCATTCCTGCCTTTGAGTGAACATTAGATGCAATTAAAAACCGCTTTGGGGGTGATTCTCCAAGCGGTTTCTGATTTGATTTTTTGCTCCAAGCAGTTTGCCTAGCACTATCCTATAGTTATCCTGTAGTTCCAGTACCTTACCAGACTGAAGGCAGCCAAACGAGAAATATCGGACAGCTCTCAGGAACTTGCAGGCGTTTTTCTGCCTTGACTTTCGGGTTTCGTTGGGGTTTCGTCTAGCGATTCTCGCTGGTCTACCAACTCAGTGTCCCGACCGTGGCTTTCTAGCGTTGTTTCAGAAGTTTGAGCGGCTTCAGGGGCAGCCGAACTCTGTCTACCTTGAATCGAGCCTTGTGATTGAGAGTGATGGGTCATACTGTTTGATCTATTCAGCTGAATTGAAGTTTCAACGACGATTTGAGTTTGCTAGCAAAGTGCCCCTGCAAATGCAGAGGCAACTCAGCTCAACCATTCGATCGTCCTTCTCAGCAAGCTTACACGCCCTGTATAAAGGCATTGGCTTCCTATCTTTGGGTAATCGCCCCTGAATTCGCCAACGAATTAGGGCTGAATTACTACACCGTGCGACGGCGGGTTGCTGCGTAGTAGATGAACAGCGCGATAATGGCACCCAGAACAGCCAAGAAGACACCACCGACACTAAGACCGGCCGACGTCAACGCCAGCGTGCCTGTAGTGATCAGGTTATACAGGGAACCGCCAACAACAGCACCGATAATACCCAAGATCAGGGTGCCAAGAATGCCGCCACCCTGATGACCAGGGTAAATGGCTTTAGCAATAGCACCAGCAATCAGACCTAGTACAATCCAAGCGAGAATATCCATTCTTTTCCTCCAAGTTTAATCAAGCAATCGGTGTTTTGAACCGCTCTATTGGTGAGCGCGTTTGATGTTCATAACTTTAACAAGCATAAATAGGGGGTAGCACCCACCTAAAGATAGGATTCGCGGCTCATCAAAAGTGAGAGGTGAGACCTTTTTCTCTCTCTTTAGCCATAGTCTTTAGCCATAGTAAAGAGCAACAGAAAGTAGAACTGGAAAGCCAAGAGGTGAAGCTAGGCTAACCGATTCAAGGCACCATGTCTGACAAATCCTTCACCACTATTTTATCGTTTGTCGCAGCAGATACACCTTGACTGACTCAGTTGTGCATAATCCGACATAAAACTACACTCTTTCTTAGAACAAGCCGTCATATTTATGCTTGTAAGGGGTAACAGCCTGGCAAATGCCCTGGCAAATTTATTCTGAGCAGACGACCGAGAAAAGTCTTGCCCCTTAACCCTAAAGCTGCTGCCTAAGCTGGGGCAGAGCAGGATTTTCGCCGATGAGTACTTGCCTAATAGAGCGACTGCCCGGTTGAGGGCTTCGTCTTAGGATATGGAAATCTGCTTTTTACCCCAAGCTTGCGATGGGAGTATAGCTATGACAGACCCGCAGCGCCACGGACTCTACATGGAACTGATTGATCAACTGTTGCATTGTCCCAATGGACAAGAACCCGAACTGCTCAATGCCAATCTTGACTTGCTAGACGCTGGACTGGTGCAGGTCATGACGCAGGTAGCGGCTTACTTCGCTCATCACGATAATCCAGATAGCGCCCAGTTTTTGATCCATGTTGCTCGTGAGCTAGCTGTGCAATTGGGATTGTATCCTGCAACCCCTCCAAAACCGATCTCCTGAACCGAACCAAGCTAGTAGTAAAACGAGGCGCAGCAATCTAGCCCCACGCCTCGCTGGACGTAACAATTTGCACGACTTGCTTAAGCCAGATGCTTACTTACGCTTATTTACGAATGATAGGTGCCACGATGGTGTTGTGAGTCCAGTAGCGACAGTCGGCAGGAGGAGTAACCGGAACAACCTCAAAATCAATCTGCTGAAATCCAGCTTGTCTGAGGAGCCGTTCGTGATCTGCAGAAATTTCCCTAGGTTCGTCCGAGAAGTAAGTGAAAATGCCGTTTGGTCGCAGCAGTCGGTAGGCTTCCGGGAAAAACGGGAAGTAGTGGAAAAAGACAGTTTCCTGATGGAGCGGGCATGTGTCGAACAGAATGCCATCAAAGCTAGCATCAGGTAAGTCACGGGTTGCATCTTCCCAAAAGCTATTGAGAATCTCCATTTTGCCCGCCGCAATGTTTTGATTGAATCGGGTTCGGGCAAATTTCACGACTTCTGGATGCGCTTCGATCACGGTATGCTTATGGATTGCTGGAGAGGCTTGCACAAACCCGGCGGAAATGCCCAAGCCAAATCCAACTTCGAGGACATATCCTCCTTGAGAGGTGGCAATTTCGGCTAGTCGTTTCATGTATTGGGATTCCCAGTCTTGCATGACTTGATATCCCAAGATTGTCAGTTCAGATGGACTATAGACAGCTTGCTGTTGTAGCCAGCGGTCCTGGTACTGTTTGTAGCTCACCATATTTTCTAAAAAAATGAAACGGCAACAGAGAGCGCTAGGCGCTCGCATGAGTGAAAGCCTGAGAGTGAAACTCCGAGGTTGCCAGTTTGCCAACTATTTTCGATAGCGTAAGAAGCCTAAGGCGGCGATGACGGTTGCAGGAACATTGATAGCACTGACAACGATAATTGGCCACTCATGAATGGACAAACCGTAAGCCAACCAAGACATTTCATTCAACACAAGCGCTAAAATAAGCGTGCTGGTGAAATCCTTTGCGCTTCTGGTTCTCCATATTTTGAATGATTGGTCGTAAAGCCCAATCGCGATCAGCAAACTGGCCATAACCGTGATCACACGAATGGCCTCAAGCCCTATTTCACGCACCTGAAATTACGTCCCAATCACTAAAGGTTGACTCGATCCAGGGAACAGATTTTACTGCTTGTTTTCTGCTTAAACTGATGCAACAAACAAAACATCTTCAGTAAAAAATAGAATGGTCAACCTGTCAAGAAATTAAGATACGCTCAATGGCGTGATTTGCAGCTTAATTTTGGCAATATGAAGATTTTGCAAGTTTCGCAGGAAGGCATAGGCTTCCCGATCCAATCAAGGCTATTGTACGGGTTAGGATATTGTGCTGGCATAGTATGATACCTGCACTACCGTTGGTTTAGGATCGGTTTAGGATCGGTTTAGAATGAGTTTGGGGTGTACTGCTACTGCTAAGTATGTCTTAGGGTGCACCGATACCAACAGAATTGTGCTCAAATCTAAATTTACGCCTCTTGGCGTATTTGCTTTTACGTTCTTTTGCTGATGCTGACGGCAGTAATGGATGTATTCATTTCAGCAATTGAGCAATGGCTTGACGCTTGGATAGAGCTAATCAACCGAGACTGGGTGGAAAAGTCGTGACCCCATTCTTGATTGAGGGCACAGCTTTTGACTGGACTCAGGATCATTCTTTCTGTTCAACCATTGTCTTCAGCCGTTGTCTCAAGTTTTCCTGTGAAGTTCTCTCCCAGAATGTACTCGGCTATGTCAACGTCTCTGCTCAGAGGGATGTCAGGGCATATTTGAAAAGCGAATTGGGTATTCATTCGGCTATGCGGTCCCTGCATTGCTTGGGGATGGCGCAAGCAGCAAGATCAAGCAAAATTCGATTAGAGACTGACTGCTGCACCGTTTTTACCCTTAAACGTTAGCCCCCTACCTTTCATTCCTCTATGTCTATTCCGGTGTCCTATCAATTCTCCTTTGCAGCCCAGGAGCTACCTCAGAAGCTAACTCAGATATCGCAAGCAGCCTTGACCGGATATTGGCACTGCGAATTCCTCTTGTCGCCTCTGGGTAAGCAGTCTTGGTATCTCACACTTTCCCAAGGTCGAGTCTTATTCTCGGGGAACCAGCCGCTGTCTTGGTCCACTCTCCTCACCATCTTGCAGCGGTATGTTCCTAGCTTGCGCCATGAGCCAGCCGTTCATATCCTCCGGTCATGGAAGCAGCGATTTCTGATCGCTTCCCAGGAGGAGCAACTGGCTCTACTGGCAGATCTGGTGAACGAGCTGCAAGAGAGTGAATTCATGACGGCCGATGATCTGGCCCGGTCCTTGCGGCTCCATATCCTGACGGAATTTGATACCTATCTGTTCAGCTCATCCGGAGAAGCCCAGTTTTTACCGTCTCCCCAACTTGCAAGCCACGCCTTCATCGTTGGGTTTGCCATTGACGATTTGATTCGAGAGGCGGTTCAGCGGCAAATCTGGTGGCAAAGGCTCAATGCTCAAATTCCGTCTATGAATTGTGTGCCCGTCCTCAATCCAGCCGCAGTTCAGGGTTCGCTGACCGTTCACCAGCAGCAGCGCTTGGAAGCCTTGGTGGCGAGCGGTAGAACTCTAAATGACATCGCTGTTGCTGTAGCCCAAGATCCTTTAGACATCGCGAAGGTATTCGCCAAACTGGTCAGCGAAGCCTTGGTAAGCTTGCAAGATCCTCGTTCCACGACTGCTCCTGAAATCTTGTTCATCGACGATTCACCGTTGCTGCTGCGGCAATTCAAAAGCTTGGTTAGCAGTTGGGGCTATCTGGTTCACGCGTTTCAAAACCCTGTGCTGGCTATGAAAGCACTAATGGATCTTCACCCCGCCGTGATATTTCTAGACATCAATATGCCTGAAATGACGGGGTTTGACCTCGTCAAGCAAATTCGACGGCGGCCGGAGCTGGAAGCTATTCCTTTGATTATGCTGACTGCCGAGAAATCGCTGTCCAATAACTGGCGCGCTCGCTGGAGCGGCTGTCGGTTTCTGACCAAACCCTTAACTCCAGATGAGGTGCCGCAATTTCAAATAGAACTACGCATGCTGTTGATGGAACTTGCCCCCTTGACTTCGCAGGTTTCTGTGGAAAGTGTTTCTACATATTCATCTTCACATTCTTCGAAACCACAGCATTCATTTTAGAGTCGTTTGTCTTAGGAGAGTTTTCATGCGTTTTCTGGTTGTAGATGATAGCGCTGTTGATCGACTGCATTTAGCCTCCCTGCTCGAAGAACTAGGGCATCAGGTTGAAGCCTACGATAGCACCAGGGGAATTCTGGACAAGCTGGCCACAGGTCAATATGCTTCGGTATTTTTAGATATTGTCATGCCTGAGAAGGATGGTTACAAATTTCTGCGAGAGCTACGTGCTAACCAGCCAACTGCCGCCCAGCATGTGATCTTCTATTCCAGCAAGAAAACCTCAGTTGAAATGAACTACGGATTAACGCGAGCTGGAGCGAATGACTATCTTGCTAAACCGATCAGTCGCGAGCGGCTGGAGCAGGCCCTGCGGCGGATTTAACGATATTTTTACCAAGCTAAGACCATTGACATGAATATTACAATGAATGACTCTGAAGATCCCCAGGCGCTTCTACCAGAAAGCTTAATCGATGCCGAGGTGGACATTGATGCGTTAGAGGCTTCAGCGTGGCAAGAACGCTACCTGCTGAGCTGGATAGGGCAGCAGCGATTGGTTATTCCTTCTCAATGGGTGAGCGAAATTATCGTCGTTGAACGCACCCGCATCTTACCACTGCCCTTCTACGACTCGATGCTGCTAGGAGTCGTTCACCACGAGGGGCAAATTGTGCCCTTGATCACTCTCTGGACTCAACCCCAATTCGCTCAAGCTCAACGTCTCCGCGAAACCCTCTCTGCTGTTCGCTTAGGCGCAGCTGTAGGCGAGCTGGCGGGCGTTGGTCTGGTGGTCGATCAAATCAACGGCACGCTGACTCACGCGCAACTGACGCAGCTCCAAGAGACATCAGCATCTATGCCTGTGCAACTGTTCCAGCCGGAAGCGATTTCGCCGCGGATCTGGCACCCGCAAACCTCGCTTTGAAACCGGTTAGAAGCATACCTTTCTAGCCATCCTACTAGCCATCCTAAAGGGTATCTGTTGTCTGGACACGACTGCTTCACTTCCTCATCTGTATGCATTGATAAAGGTATCCCATGAAACTTAGAAATAAGGTATTAATCATTTTGGGAGTAGGGCTTGTGGGCTTGTCTACAAGTTTTTATCTTGTCTCAAGAACCCTATTGAGTCGAAGTTATGCTGCTCTGGAAGAACAGCAATTGAACCAAGATATGCAGCGGGTCCTGGATGCAGTCAATAACGAGGTCAACAGTTTGGCCAGACAAGCTTTCGATTATGCCCACTGGGATGCTGCCTATGAATACATGGAGGAGCGAAATCAAGAATTTATTGAAGAAAATGTCTCTATTCTCAACATCAAGGCCAATGTCGTTCTATTCATTGACCCATCCGGCACTCTAGTTTCCGCCCAAGCAGCCGATCTCGATCAGCGAAAAGTCGTACCTGTTTCCAAAGCCTTGTTGAGCCGGCTTTCCTCTAGCCCACTGGTGAACCACAAAAGTCCTGATAGCGAGTACAAAGGCATTGTGCGGCTCCCGGAAGGTCCAATGATGCTCGCGTCTTATCCGATCGTCACTAGCGCTAGTAAGGGCCCGATCCGAGGCACGCTGATTATGGGACGATACTTGAATGCAACGGTGGTGCAGCAGTTATCTGAGCTAACCAAACTGCCCAATCTGACCATCGAGTCGTTTGATGCCGACTCCCTGCCTCCAGACCTCGACGAAGCCCGACAGGTGCTGCAAGGTGGCACCGAGCTGTTGGTGGAGCCACTGAATCAAACCTCGGTGGCTGCCTATGCCACCCTCCAAGACATTGATGCCCAACCGGCCCTACTCGTCCGCGTGACCGAACCCAGACGCATCTACGCCCAGGGGCAAGCAAGCCTAGACTATCTCGTCTTCGCGATTCTGGCGACGGGCGCGTTGTCGGGGGTGGCGATTCTGCTGTTTTTAGAAAAATCGATTTTGTCACGTTTGGATCGGCTCAGTGCAGGTATCAGTAGAGCGGGTCGGGGCGATGCTGCCGCAGAGCGGGTGATGCTTCCGGGCGGAGACGAATTATCTGACTTGGCGACGACATTCAACCAGACGCTCGATCAGCTCGAGCAGTTTCAGCAGTCCTTGCGGGGCAACGCAGAACGGCTACAGCGCCAAAACGCAGTGCTTGCCGATTTGTCTCACGATGAATCGTTGCTGCAAGGAAATTTGAAGCGAGCTGCTCGTGCGTTCACCGAGGCCACGGCAGAAACGCTGGCAGTAGAACGGGTTAGCGTTTGGCTCTATACAGCCGATCAAGCCTACCTGAATTGCCTGGATCTCTATGAGCGCACCCCAGAACGGCATTCGAGCGGGCTGAAATGGTCGATGGCGGACTGTCCTCGCTATGGGGAAGCCTTGACGCGGGATGGACTGGTGGATGCATCCGATGCTCAAACTGATGCTCGCACCCGGGAACTAGTGGACTGGTATTTAGCGCCGCTGCAGATCACGTCGCTACTGGCATTGCCTATTCAGGTTATGGGGCGAACGGTGGGCGTGGTGTGCTGCGAGCAGTTGCAAACGCGGCGGCAATGGCAACCCGAGGAACAAACCTTTATTTATTCCATCGCGAACTTGGTCTCCCTAGCGCTGGAAAGTGAAACCCTGCAGCGGGAAGTTGGGCATTTGTTAGATATCGTTTCGCTGGTGAGTGAAGGCAATCTCACAGTGCAGGCGCAGGTCAGTGACCGGATCACGGGGCTAGTGGCTGATACCTTTAACCAACTGATTGAACGGCTGTCCCAGATTTTGCACCAGGTTTTACAGTCAGCCCGACAGGTGACTGAGGCGGCAAATCGGCAAAAGCAGTTGGCTGGTACGGTTGCCACGAATGCCGAACAACAAGCGCAAGCTGTGTCGCAGGTGCTGTCCTTAACTGAGCAGGTCCAGCAGGCGGCCCAAGGATCAGCCGAAAAAGCAACCGCCTCTAGTGCCGCACTGCAAACGGCGTCTACCACAGTCGCCCTAGGACAGAATGCCATCGCTACCTTGACTCAAGGAATTGCTGTGCTGCAAGAAGGCACCGACCGAATTGTGCAGCGGATGAAAACTCTCGGGGAATTTGTGGGATTAGCGGATCAGTTTGTGCAGGACCAGAGCCAGATTGCCTTTATTACCCAAACGTTGGCTTTGAATGCATCCTTGGTTGCTGCCCGCGCTTCCGAGCAGCAGGACCCCAGGCAATTTGTGGTGGTAGCCCGAGAATTTGACTCGATTGCCGATCAGGTCAGCAAACTGGCGCAGCAAACCAGCGAGGGGCTAACCACGATCGAGCAGCGCAGCACCCAGATTCACAGCCTTGTTTCAGCGGTAGATGCCGATGTGCAGAGCTTAGGCGAACTCGTCCGCAAGTTTACCTATGGAGTAGACCAGTCCAATCAGGCGTTTCAGCAGGTGCAAAGTGTCACCGAAGATGCGGTCCAGACTGGGGAAGCCGTGGCTCAGTTCAGCCAAACCATCCTGGAAGCGGCGCAAACCACGGCCCACGTCATGCAAAATATCGCTGGACTCGCCACGAGAACCGCCGAACTCACCCAGCTATCGCGCGCGCAATCGACGCAGATCGACCAATTGGCGGCGCAGTTGCTTCAGAGTGTGCAGTTCTTCAATTTGCCCGATGGGTATACATCGTTTGTTTCTGCGGCGGCCGGTGCTGATGCTTCAGCCAGTTCGCCAGTGGATCAACCGCAGGCTGATCAGGCTAATCAGACGGAGCAGACGAACCAGACTGACGCTAATTCCGCTTCACCAGATCAACCATTGCTCGATCTCGCTGAAACGGCTGAGGTGCCGCTGCCGTCCCTGCCGTCTGCCTAAATCATTGTTTTCTCGATTGGTTTTCTCGTTTCTTCCTGGCTAGTTATGACTTCTATGCCTCCCTTCCATTCCTCGACAGCCCACTCCACCCCCGCTCCCCTTCCGGTTTGGCGGCGCTTTTACCCTCTATCCATTGGGGTGCGGTTATTTATAGCTGTGATGGGAGGGGCGCTCGTCGGCATTGGTGCAATTGCGTTTCTGTTTGGTGAAATTGCCAAATATCAAGCGGAATATCAAATTGAACACACGCTAGAAGATAAAGTAGTCGCCCTGGATCATACGCTGGAACAGGCAGAACTATTGGCTAACAGTCTGCGCACCAGTGCCCTCACCTTTCATGCACGCAAAGCCAAAACGCCAGATACCTATCGGCAGCTAGTGCTGGACCTGTTCAAAACGCGACCAGAGTCTGTCGTTGGGCTGGGAATGGGGCAAAGCAAAAACGGGCTGATTCCCGAAGAAGAGTGGTTTTTTGCCTACGCTCGCACCGATGTCCCAGATGCTGCGGCCCCAGGGCAGTTGCTGCCTCCTCCCGATAACACAATTCGCTATGACGACGGCATGCAGCCGGCTTCTTTCTATCCCACCAGCGACCGCTATCGGACCTATTTTCTGCCCCAAAAAAATGTTTGGGCACAGCCCTATCCTCTGGGTGGACTGATCCAAACCACCTATTACTCCCAGTTGGTGAACGAGAACGGGCAATGGCTGGGGACGGTGTTTGTCGATGTGGATAGCCGCTCTTTCCAACAGACCCTTGCCGATCCCGTCCTCTATGGCGCAGGGCAGTTTGCCCTCTTAACGGAAACCGGGCAATTGATCGCAGGACCGGCAACCTCAGAGACAACCCGGGACGCGAATATCGACGCGAATACGTACGAGGCGGTACCAGGACTAGCGGCAGTGTGGCCCCAAGTTCTGCGGGGACAGTCGGGACTCGTGGAAGGGAAGCAAGGCTACTGGGCCTATGCCCGAGTTCCCAAAAATGGCTGGATCGCCGTGGCCTATGTCCCCTATGCTGCGGTGTTTCAGCGAGTCGCCCTGATTACCGTCGGCGGTATGCTGATCGTGGGCATCGTGATGGCGCTGGTGGTAGCGCTGACCGTTCGCTATCTCAATCGGCGGTTACGGCCTATTTTAGATGAATGCAATCGCCTAATTGATACTAACCAGAGAACACTGGCTGCCATGCCATATCGCGATGAAATTGAACAGCTTTCAACATCATTTTTTTACTTGATCGAGCAGTTAAAAGCAGACGAAGAGCGCATTCGCCAAGAAGTGACACGGACTGTGCAGACCGAAGAACAACTGAAGCAGGCCATTATGGTCCAGCAGGAGAGCCAAGCACTGCAAACCGAAGTGGAGGAACTCCTGAGCATGGTTTCGGCGGTAGAACACGGCGATTTAACGGTTGCGGCTCCCGTCAGCCCTCGGATTACAGGTTTAGTGGCTGATACGCTCAATCGGCTTGTTGAACGACTAGAGCAGCTCATGGCGACAATCTTGAGCGCTGCCCAGCAGGTCACGCAGGGTGCAGATAGGGCAGAGTGCCTCGCTCTCAACGTGGCCGATAATGCTCGCCAGCAAGCCCAAGCTATTACTGAGGTGCAGCAGTTCATGGAAACGATCCATGGTTTGACCCAGGAGGCTGCCCAGCAGGTTGTCATTTCTGGCGAAACCCTGCAAACTGCCCAACTCGCCATCGAGCAAGGGCAACAGGAAATTGAACTGATGAGTCAGGGGCTAGATGACCTACAGCGGGACACTCAGCAGATTGTTAAGCGGACACAAACCCTGACCAACTATGTGGGGCTGGCTGCACAATTTGCCAAAGACCAGAAGCGTATTGCCGCCATGACGCGAATCCTAGCGGTGAATGCGTCCATGCTGGCCAATCGAGCAGCGGCACAGCAAGATCCCCAGCAGTTGGCTGTCATCACTCGCGAATTTGAGACCATTGCTGCTCAAGTCAATCAGCTAGCGACCCAAACCAATCAGAGCTTGGTGCAACTGCAACAGCGAACCGATCAAATTCAAACGGTCGTGTCGGGTCTCAACCACGATGTGCAGGAAGTCAGTCAGCAGGTGACCCACTTTAGCGTTGGGGTGGAGCAATCGCAGCAAGCCTTTAAGATGCTGCATCACGCTGGGCAGCAGGTCGCTACTACAGAGCACAAAGTGATCCAGACCAGCCAAGCAATTGTAGAAGCCACCCAAACCGTCTTACAGTCGGTGCGTAGCATCTCAGACTTGGCCGTTGAAACACTACATCGAGCTGAGCAGACGCGAGAGCAGGCGCAAGACATGGGGCACCTTGCCCAAACCTTACTGCATCGGGTGAATTTCTTCCGCTTGCGGCCCCATCTGCCGGCATCCCAGTCTGTATCTCACTCTGCCTCCTCGCCGGACGGTTCTGCCGAATTGGCATCCAGCGAACTCATCGAGACATCCCCAGCACTAGCGCTATCGGCCGCCAGGGCCCCAGAAGAAATGGGGCAATAGGTGCGGCAGTTGGGAACGCATCAAAACTAGGTTCATAGATGTTATGCCCATTGATTTCTAGACTAATCCTTAAACCAATCTATCTGAACTTCTCATCTAAGTTTCTCTGCTCGTTGCCCCCACCATTTCCCTGCCCCCTCTGCTGCTTATGTCGATTTCAGAACAAGAGCCATCTCCAGGACTAGAAACTGTAACTGAAGCTCAGTTGCAACAAGAGCTGAATAGCCTGTTCGTTATCGATACTCAGAACTACCTGCAACACTACAGTCAGATTGCTCAGCGCCTGCACAATCAATCCTGGAAAACCGATATTCAAGAGCTTTATCGCTGCATCCACACAATCAAAGGAGGAGCAGTGACGGTAGCAGCGGCTGCCATCCTGCCGGTTACCACGGCTCTAGAAGATTTGCTGGCTGACTTGCGGTATCTCGAGGTTGCGCCTCCGCTGGAGGATGGGTATCTCAGTCAGGTGCTTCTAGAAGCAGGGGAACTGCTGACTAGCACGCTAGATCTGCACCAGCCAGATGAGAGCGCACCTTTCTGCCAGCGCATTCAGACGCTGCATCGCCAGATTCGAGACCGCTATCTGCCACAGTGGAATGCCCAAAAGCAACTGCAGCAAGAGTTTGCCGAGCAGGGCCTAGACATGGTGGTCCTGGAATTGGAGATTGCTCTAGAGCGATTGCCGGCTGGCGTCCCCCTGCCCCCCGAGCTGCTCGCTACGGCTCGCCACACCCTAAACCAGCTTCAGCAAATTGGCACAGAACTGCGACTGGACAGCGGCTGGGAGGAGTTGCTGCAACAGCTGAAGGCAGCTCTGATGCATGACCCTAACCAACCCGACAGCACTCCCAATAGCACCCAGTGGCGCTGGCAGTGGCAGCAGGGGGTTCAAACCCTAAAACACTGCGCCAAACAGGGCGGTAAGCCGGTTAGCCTGCAGTGGCACAAACCCGAGGACGCCCTGCTCAGCCGTCAGGCAGCATCTGAAGCCGATTCAGCCTCCCGTTCGCTGGACCTGATACCAAAATCATGTCTGGATGGCGGCAGCTTGCCTTCTGAAGAGGACACCGATGCATTGCCCAGCCTCGATAACACCGATGTCGGACTATTGCTGGATCAGTTCAGCGCCCTTGATCCCCTTGCTTCGGTAACGGCAAGGGAGGCAGAAGCAGCCGATTTGAACTTGGCTCATTGGCTAGAAGCGGCTCAATTCGAGCAATTTGCCGATCAAGATCAATTGGCAAATCAATTAGAACCGGTAGAACCGTTAGAACTGCCACTCGACGGGGTTGACCCGGTTAACTTCCCCCCCCAGGAAGCGATTGCGGCAGAACCCCAGGCGTGGACATCCTCTAGTCCGACTGTGGCAGCAGAATTATCCCCTGCCGCTAACGCTCTGCTGGAGTCCAGTTCCCCTGAGATGAAGCCGCCGGGTACTGCTGACCAGCTTAAATCCGAACGATCCGACGCTGCCGATAACGTGCAAATTCCCGTCGCTTTGGAAAAGCTGGATCACTCGGCTCAGCACTTGGTCGATACGCTGCTGACGGTTCGCATGACGCAGGGATTTCACCGCACCTTGCGCGACCAGATCACTCAGATCACCCTACTGGCGCAAGAAGGGATTCAGTACATCTCTCAACTGCGGCAGATCCAGGATGATTACGCGCTGCTCAATCAGCTGAAAAGCAGCCCGCTCTCTCCGGATGGACCTACCCCCGAACGGTATCGCCAAGGATACATTGCCATCAACCGGCTGCTAGAAGTCAGCTTGCGCCTCTCAGAAATTGGTGCCGAGGCAGAAAAGTCCTCGCAGCAGGTGACGGAGACGCTCCAGCGGGTCGATCGACAGGTCTTGAAACTGCAAGCTACCGTGGAAGAAAGTCGCTTGGTTGCCTTCCACAACTTGAGCTTTCGTGCCCGCGCCATTTTGCGGGATCTGACCACTCGCTATCGGAAACCGGCTCGGTTGCTGGTTCAAGGAGAACAGATTGAGCTAGACGTTAGCATTGCCCGCGATCTGGAGCCGGTGCTGCTGCACTTGATTCGCAATGCTTACGATCATGGGATTGAGCTGCCCCACGAGCGCCACGACCGTGGCAAACCCGAGCAGGGCACAATCCGCCTGTCGCTGCAGCGTCAAGGCAATTGGTTTCAGCTTCAGATCCAGGATGATGGATACGGCATGGATGCCCAGTTCATTCAAGCTCGGGCTGAAGCACTAGGGCTACCCTTGACCCATACCGATACCCCTGAAGCGCTGCTGGCCGTCATCTGTCAGCCGGGCTTTAGCGCCAAAACTCAGGTCAGCGAGATTTCGGGGCGAGGAGTCGGTATGGATGTAGTCGCGGCTCAGGTCGCTCGGTTAGGGGGGCGGCTGAGTCTCCAAACCACCCTCGGCATCGGCACAACCTTCAGCTTGGAGTTTCCAGCGCCCCGTCTTTTGGTGCCCTGTATGCTGCTTCAAGTGGAGGACTACACCTTCGCAATTCCGGTAGATGAGGTGAAGACCACTGCCCTGTTCAGCCACAGCGTTTCCAATTTCATCTCCTCCGACTGCGATGCTCATCTCGATTCTGGGATGGGTCAGGAACCCGCTGGCTCTCCACCATTCCTAGATGTGTTGGCCTATTGGCAGCCCCAGGCAATGCCTCGCCAATTTGAGGACACTGCCGTCTGCATCTGTATTCAGCCAACCGAATCCCAGACAGAGCAATGGCTTGTAGTTGATGAATTGCTAGATCAGTCCGAGCTGTTTATCCATCCCCTACCACCGCCACTGATTGCCCCTGAGGAACTGATTGGTGTGAGTCTCCAGATGAGTGGTGCTTTAATTCCGGTTTTAGAGCCGCGTCGGTTAGCCAATCGGCTCCTCAATCGGCATCATCCATCAGCCACTACCGCACCAGAGGCTGTCCCTGAGGAACAGGAGAAAGATTCCCTCGTTCCAGTCGTGCTGATTGTCGATGATGCTGCCCTCATGCGACGCCGGGTTGAAGCCAGCCTGCGCTCCTCTGGCTATGTGACTCACACCTGCGCTGACGGTCGGGAAGCATGGCAGTGGCTGCACGACCATCCCAACCCCAGCTTGATGATCACCGATATTGAAATGCCCACTATGGATGGCTTCACCCTAATCGAGCGCTGCCGTCGCACGGGGCTAACCATGCCGATCCTGGTCATTTCCTCACGCCTCTCTGAAGAATGGTTCAACGAAGCTAGGCGATTGGGTGCCAATGATTATCTCACCAAAGGCTTTGCCACTGCTGAACTGCTTCAGAAAGTGAGTGACCTGCTCGACACGCCGCTCTCTGTGACGAGGGCAATCCCGGTTCAAAATAGCTGTGTTGCGCCTGTGCCAGAACCCTGATTAGCATCTCAGTCAGCAGTCTCATTCAGCCGTGCTTTGGGAGTTCAGAGGGAGCCGAGCAGCCCAATCCTGGATCGTTGCTAGGGGCACTTCATAAAAGTAGCGCTGCCGGAACTGCTCTTCTTGCACAACCTCAATAAACTGAGTCATCGCTGACCGCAGGGCGCTATCGGTCACGGGTGCAAACTGCCCGATCACCTGCAACGCTAGCGTTGTGCCTTGCTCCGAGGGTTGCTCCAGCCAGGAGCAGCGAAATCCTAGAAGAGACAGACTCTCTAATCCGAACTGCAGAGCAACGTCGCTGATTTGCAGGTTCTCTAGGAGCTGCTGCCGAGTCGCGACTGTCTGGGTGCGGCTGAGGTATTTAGCGATGCCAACAAGCTGCTGCCAACAAGCTGCTGCCGACCGCTGAACCGGATTGCCGTAAGCTAGCGCTAGCCGCTGCCCTGTTTGTGCCGCCCGCCGACACCATGCCTGCAATTCCTCCCAACATCGGGGGCAGGTGGTCACTTGCAAAATCCCGGCGTCTGAGGGCAGGTTGGCTGCTAGTCTCCCTCGGCCATCTAGAATCCAATCGCGAATCCAATCGCGAGCAGGCGGGGAAGCTGCCACAACGCCGACAGCAGGACGTACGGCAATCAGACGCACCTCATATCGTTTCTGGCGTTTGGCATCTTCGTAGCTGTTGAAGTCGAGTTCAACGATGGCATCACATCGTCCACTGGGCAGTTCGTCTTTGTAGTGTCCCCACCAGGTTCCTGGGAAACCCAGATCACAGGAATCATCACACAGCTCAAATTCGGTTTTGATGTACTCGACGGGCTGCCCCCGATAGTCGCTGATTTTTTTGTGCCAAACTCGCCTAAACCAGCAGTTCTGGATCAGCAGTTTCGGTACTGGGTTGCCGATGCCGCAAGGCTCTAGCAGCTTCAGTTCCCGAAAGAGCGATCGCCCCAGAGCCGCGACGGGCACCGTGAGATCAGCCGATAGGCTGCCAACCCTTCCTCCTATGGCGTTCTGGGACAGAATTTGTTGATTAAGAGCTTCGCTCAGCAGGGGAATATTTTCGACTGGCAAGCTTAGCCCCGCTGCTAAGGGATGCCCCCCAAAGCGGTGGAGCAGATGCGCCTGCTGCTGGATGAGTTGGTACAAATCAATGCCCTCCACGGAGCGGGCCGAACCCCGAGCCAGTCCTGCTGATTGTCCCCCCTGATCTGCGGCTCCTTCGCTGCTCAACAGAATGGTGGGGCGGCCATATTCCTGAGCAATTTGCCCCGCTACCAGTCCTAAAATTCCCACCGACCACTGAGGATCGGATAAGACAATCACTCCTGTGGTCGAGAGATCGACATGCTGCAGTTTAGACTTCACCTGCTGGAGCACTTGCCTTTGCAGAGACCGGCGGCGGGTATTGGCTAGCTCTGTCGCTTCAGCCAACTGGCGAGAGCGCTCTGGATCGCGGCTCGTGAGCAGCTCGACACAGAAGTGGGCATCGCCCTGAATCCGGCTGACGGCGTTGATACGCGGCCCTAACCCAAAGGAAATATCAGTCGGACGATCGCCACTGCGCCGGCAAAAGTGAAGCAAGTGCGCGATTCCTGGACGCGGCGGAATGTCTTGCTCGGCATAGGACTGTAGGTAGGCAATTCCCCGTTGCGCCAGATAGCGGCAGTCACCCGTAAGCTGGGCTAAATCAGCGATCAACCCGATGGCGACTAGGTCGAGCAGTTCCTTGACTGGGCGACGCGGAACCTGGGGCAGCGTTTCGTATAAGGCTTCCATCAGCTTGTAGGCAACGGCTACTCCTGCAAGATGAGCCAGCGGATGATCGGCAGAAAATACCCGCGGATTGAGTAGGGCAACCACCGGTGGCCGTTCCTCAGCTAATACATGGTGATCAGTCACAATCACTTCGATGCCGTGCTGCTGCGCATAGGCAAGTTCTGCAAACTGGGTGCTGCCTGTATCGCAGGTCACGATGAGGGAGTAGCCCTGCTTCGCCAATCGATCAATACCCGCTAGTGATAACCCGTGCGATTCAGTCAGGCGATTCGGAATGACATAGGTCAACTGTGGCGGCGGAAAAAACTCGCTCAACCCATCCCAAAGCACTGCCGTTGCGGTGATGCCGTCTACATCAAAGTCGCCCCAGATGGCTACTCTTTCCTGTCGTTGATGGGCGTGGAGGAGCCGCTCTACGGCGCGTTGCATCTCAAGACCAAACTCAAACGGGCTGGTCGGGGTATAGGCATTGGCGTCTACAAAGCCAGCGAGCTGCTGTACATCTCGCAGACCCCGCTGCCACAGTAGCTGTGCTGCGTAGGTGCCAGCAGAATCAGGCAGATAAGATTGCACCGCGGCCAGAAATTCGGCCGGGAGGTCATAAACAGGTCGCACAGACCACTCGGATCCATGGCTTGAATTGCGCAAATTGCTCATCGAGGACGGCTACTGCTTCTGCCTACTACTCTAGCGTTCGGCTGGGGCTGCTAGATGGAGCTACCGAATGGAGCATGCCATCCCGTCCGTTGCGGATCGCATCTAGTGGCTAGAGTTGAGCTGGCTGGACCGAAACGAGCCGAGCTGGGATACCAACAGCGGTTTGCCCTGGAGGGATATCAGTGAGCACAACCGCGTTGGCCCCAATGTTGACATCACTGCCGATGGTAATATCGCCCAAAATCTTGGCTCCTGCTCCCACATTGACCCGCTCTCCTAGGCGCGGCGCAGCGTCTGGACGATGGCGATAGCGATAGCCCAAGGCAACTCCCTGTCGAATAATACAATCATCCCCGATGACGCTGTTGGCATGGATCACAATCGACCCCTGGTGCTCAAAAATTACCCGCCGTCCGAGCTGCACTGAACTTGGCAGATCGATGCCATAGCGGTTACGCACTTTGCAGTAAAGCGAGCGATACAGTCTGCCAAGCACCACCCGCAGCAGCGGCGAACTGAGGTGCATCTGCCATGCCCCCAATCGATGCACCGCCACGGCTCGAAATCCAGGTTTGGTCCAGTCGCACCCGTGGGCTTGCCAATCTTCTCGGATCTGTTGCCAGAGGGTGAGAGAGTCTGCAACCGCAGGAGTTGCGGCATCCTCCCGATGAGCCATCGTTGCCCCCGCGTCGGTAATCAGGCGATTCAAATCTGGCCTCCTTTTAATAGGGCACTGTTGAGCAAAAAGTCGCTGAGCAGCTGGGGTGGATCCGTGTCTGGCTTGCGCTGAATGGCTCGCCGCAGCCGCCAGAGGGCAAAGCTTGATGCCCAAATCAGTTCGGTCAACACCGCGTAGCCCCAGCCATAGTTTTTCACGAAGAAGCGTCGTCTTGACTCAAACCAATAGGTGGGGCGACGTTTGGGCTGTCGCTTGGTATCGGTTACTCCTGAGCTTTGCCCAACATAGTGGACAACGCGGCTCTCGGGAACATACCAGCAAGGCCAGCCCGCCCGACGCGCCGTTAAGCAAAAATCGAGTTCTTCAAAATAAAGGAAATATTTCTCATCCATCAACCCGATGGTCTCAAAGACCTCTCGCCGAATCATCATGCTGGCACCAGCCACCCAGTCAACTGCGCAGGCTGTCTCTGGCGGCGGTGGAGCCACTACCCACTTAGACAGCAGACTAGTCACCACACCCAAACGTAAGCCATCGTTCAGTTCGCTAAGGGCGGTTGGGAACCGGAAGGCTGAACATTGAGGGGTACCATCTGGATCTTCCAGACGGCTGCCAGCGATACCCACCTTTGGATGAGCCACCATAAACTCAACTAGAGCGGGTATAGCCCCCGGTCGCACAACAGTATCGGGGTTGAGCAGCAATATATAGTCTGGAGGCGGCTCAGCAGCCAGAGCAGACCGAATCGCTGCATTGTTGCCGAAGGCATAGCCCCCATTGTGATCGAGTGGCATCAGGGTGGCCCATGCTCCCCAAGCTTCGGCGGCAATTGCAGCGGCAATCTTGTCGGCAGATCCATCCCCAGAATCGTTGTCTACCACAATCACCTGGGTGTTGGGTAAAGCGGCAACTTCGCCGGTTAACGAGCGCAGACAGTCAATTGTCAAATCGGCTGTGCGATAGTTGAGCACAACAATGGTGAGACGCGGTGCGGTTAGACAAGGCGACGGAGATTCAGCGGCATCCAGCATAGTCTGTGCTTAGTCTGTGCTTAGCGGTGATAGGAACCCTGGGGCGAAGATAGTTGGACTGGTCAGGGCCTGACTACCTGACTATTTGTTTATCCTCTCCCCCTTCTACCCTAGTCAGAGATGCGGAGGAAAAATGTAAAAGCTTACTTAGCGACTTGAATGGTTATACAAAGATTTGAAGAAGCTGAGCAACAACTCTATTGAAAAGCCGTCAATTAAACAGGTTTTTGACTGTTCCAGCAAAAAGTTGTGATAGGTTGGATGGATAGTTCAAGCGCTAGGTTTCGTAGGGGCTTGAGGAACCGGAGTCTGCTACCTCCTCACCGAATCATAGAGGCAAGACAGGCTTAAGAAAGCAGCCGTTGCTTTGCCTCGTCTAGCTCCAAATTTCGCTGGGTAGATTTCCGGATCCGTCATCCTACGGATAGAACAGAAAAGCATCAGGGGGCAGGAACGCTATATAACTTATGCTCAGAACACCATCCAACTACTTAATCTAAGAACTTACCCTAAGAATTGCCGGCGATAGATTTATGAGCGTAATGGTGAACAAGGTGCAAACGGCTCAGCTTGCCGCCACTCTGACTGCCACTGAGTCCTTAGCCCTCTCGACGTCTAGTGACTTAACTTATGCTTTTGCTCATTCCCTCGTGAGAGTCCTCTGCGGATCCTTGAGCCTGCTAGCTGTTGTCGCTTGGACGACTGGCGGATCATCAGCCGCAACTCCAAGCAGTTCCGCGGACATTCCCGCTGCAGCCCCCGAGATCCAGATCGCCGAAGGGATACCCCGCTTGATCCGCCGCCGATCCGAGGAGCGGCAAGACCGCTCAGATGATGCCTCGCCTAGTGAGCCAGCACCGATGGTGCAACCGGTGCCTGTTCAGGGGACTCCCGCACCTGGAGCGGTTCCTGAACGAGAAGTGATTTTGACTCCCCCGTTGCCCCAGCGTACTGTTGTGCCCCCTCCAACGGCGACAACTCCCATTGAGGAGTCCTACATTCTGGGGGCAAACGATCAAATTCAAATCGACATTTTTGATGTTCCTGAGTTGGCCGGACCCACCAATGGACGGTATGTCATTCAGCTCGATGGCACGGTCAATTTGCCCTGGGTAGGTCTGATTCCTGTCCAGGGGCTAACGTTGCAGCAAGCTCAGCAGGCTATTACTCAAGCCTATGCTCCCTTCATTCGCAATCCGTTGATCACGGTCAGCTTGGTGACAGCCCGATCGCTGCGGGTCAGTGTAGCCGGCGAAGTGGAACGTCCTGGAGTCTATGTCATTAGCCCCGAAGGGGCCACCGATAATCAGATTTTGGTGGAACAGCCGGGTGGAGTCGGTGGAGTCGCCAACCAGTGGCCAACCCTCACTAAAGCCATTCAAGCGGCCGGCGGCATTACGCAGTTTGCTGACCTGCGCCGGGTCCAGGTGCGGCGTCCCCTACCCGACGGATCGCTCGCGATTGTGGATGTCAATCTGTGGGAGCTGCTGCGCAGCGGTAACCTGAACCAGGATATCCAGCTTCGCGACCGTGATACCTTGATTATCCCGACGGCAACCGCACTGAACGACGAAGAGGCGCTCGTCATCGGCTCGGCTAATTTCTCGCCAGAGACCATTCAGGTCAATGTCGTCGGTGAGGTAGTTTCTCCGGGCGTCATTGAGATCCCGCCGAACACGCCGCTGAATCAGGCCTTGCTAGCAGCAGGCAGCTTCGACCGAACCCGAGCGCGTACCGGTTCAGTGGAGCTGATTCGGCTCAATCCTAACGGAACAGCAACCCGTCGGCGGGTCCGAGTGGATCTCGCCGCTGGGATTAACGAAGAGACGAATCCTGCTCTCCGTAACTATGACACAATCGTGGTTAACCGCACTGGTCTAGTCGCGGCGACTGATTTCTTAGATACTCTGTTGCGCCCTGTCGGTCAAATCTTCGGTGTTGTGAACTCAATTACCAACCTGTTTGACGGAGACAATGACAACGATAACGGCAACAATAACAATAACAACAGAAACAACAGAAACAACGGGAACAACTAGGTCTCCTCGATAGGACAGGGTTCTCCTCCCTATTGAGGTTCAGCTGTAAGAGCAGCAAAGCATTATCGTAATCAGTGATTTCCCTACGGGTGGGTCAATTAAGCTACATAGAGGACAACATGGAGACAGAACAGACAACGCAAGCCATCGTTCCTAGCACACGGAGTAGCAGACCGGTTGTGCAGCTTGCTCCTGTTGATGCGGAGGAAGGGGACATCACACCGAATCGGGGCCTAAATCTCCGCTCTCTAGGTCGCACTATCCAGCGACAAGCGTTGTTGATCGCTGGGATTGCCACTTTGGTTGGATTAGCGGCTAGTTTCCAAGCCATGAAGATCCAACCCACTTACGAAGGAGATTTTCAATTGCTAGTGGAGCCTGTCACCAATGAGGCTCGACTGGCTGACCCACTGACAGTCACCCGAACCGAGCGGGATATTCCCTCGCGAGATGTCTTCACGCTCGACTACGCAACCCAAATTCAAATTCTGCAAAGTCCGGGGATGCTGAACTCGATCGTGCAGGAGGTGCAGACCCAGTACCCAGACTTCACGTTTGAGCAGCTGCGGCAAGGGTTAACCGTAGAGCGGCTAACTCCAGAAAATGCTGGTCCCCTCGACACTACACGAATTATTAAGGTCACTTACGAAGACACCGATCCCGGATTGGTGCAGCAGGTATTGAAGGTAACCGCTGACCGCTTCCTGCGCTACAGCTTGGAGGATCGCAAAACTCGCTTTAGTCAAGGGATTAATTTTATCGATGATCAGCTGCCGGAGGTGGAGCAGCGGGTCGATAGCATCCAAGACGAGTTGCAGCAGTTGCAGCAGCAGTACGATCTGATTGATCCTGCTGCTCAAGGGGGGCAACTGTCAGAGCAGATTAATCAAATTACCAATCAGCAAATTGAGACTCAGCGCGAATTGCAGGAACAGCGGACGCTCTACAACAACCTGCAACAACAGTTGGGTCTGTCTCCCGAGGAAGCTATTGCCGCTTCGGCACTCAGCGAAGATCCGAGCTATCAAACCCTGCAGGCTTCTCTGGTGGAGTTGGAACGCCAGATTGCGGTGGAGTCGGCTCGCTTTAACGAGCAAAGCCCCGTGGTGCAGTCGCTGCGAGAGCGTCAGCGCAATGTTTCTGAACTGCTAGGGCAGCGAGCGCAGGAAATCATTGGTCAAGGGGTTGCTGGCGGCACCGGTAATTCTCAGGTGCTAGCCTTCCAGAATTCGGTTCGGCTCGATCTAATTCGGCAGTTGGTCGAAGCGGGCAACCAGATTCGGACACTGGAGGTGCGCAGCCGCGAAATTGCTCAAGCTCGGCAAGGCTTTGATAACCGCTTGCAGCAATTCCCAGCGGTGGCCCGTCGCTATGCTGATCTGACACGAGAATTGGAAATTACTACGCAGACCCTAAACCGCCTCCAAACCCAGCGAGAAACGCTGCGAGTTGAGGCTGCCCAAACGGAAGTTCCTTGGGAAGTCATTTCTGAGCCGCTGATTCCTCGCGATGCCGAAGGAAATCCGATCCCGCAGCCTACAAGAGCCTCTAATCTGGTCATTGCTGGGGCAGCCCTCGGATTGCTGCTAGGCACCTTGCTGGCACTGCTACTCGAGCGCTATCGAAATGTGTTCTATTCGGTGGAAGACATTCAAGAAGCGGTGAAACTGCCGTTGGTGGGCGTGATTCCATTTTCGCGCGGTGCCAAACAGTCCCTCGATTTTCCCACCGGGCTGAGCAGTGCTGGCGACCTGGAAGACAGTCGTTTGGAGACAGCTTCGTTCCGCGAAGCCTTTAGCGATCTCTATTCCAATATTCGTTTGGCTGACCCGCCCATTCGCTCGTTGATGGTGTGCTCGGCAGAACCAGGTGATGGTAAAACAACGGTGGCGCTGTATCTGGCCCAAACCGCTGCTGGTGCTGGTCAGCGTGTGCTGCTGGTGGATACCAATCTGCGCCTGCCGCAAATTCACACCCGCCTAGATTTGCGTAACACCCGTGGACTCAGTGATCTGTTGGCTGGGCAGGCTGCCCCAGAGGAGGTGATTCAACGCTCGCCGCTGGCCGAAAATCTGTTTGTGCTGACGGCAGGTTCTTCGATGCCTGGATCCGCTCGCCTACTAGGGTCCGATCAGATGCGGCAGTTAATGGAGAAACTGCAAACTTCCTTTGATTTGGTAGTCTATGATACGCCGCACCTGTTCGGTCTCACCGATGCCAGCTTCCTAACTGCCTATGTGGATGAGGTCCTAATGGTGATTGCGGCCAGCAAGACGAACCGCACCGCCGTTGATCGCGTGCTCAGCAAAATGATGGCGCTGCGTATTCCCAGCATCAGCCTAGTGATGAACTACTTGAGGGAGCACAATATGCCCAGTAGTGGCGTTTATACACGCTACAATGCCAGCCCGGGGCAGGCACGTCGAGACCTCTCCTCTCCCTAGTGTTTGGCTGATCTGCACCTCGTGTCACGATTGTCCCACTGTGGCAGGCTTGGCATTCAGAGTGATGACAGTCACCTCTGGGGGGCAGAATAGTCTGCCAGGGAGATAGGTTCCTAACCCTCGATTCACGTAAAGCCGGTTCGAGCCGACGTAATGTAGCCCCTGTGCCCACTCCCAATGGCGCACTACTTTATAGCAGTCTTCTCGCATGTAGGGAATCCAAGGACGGAGTGACTTAGGAACATAGCGGCGGAAGGTTTGATACCAGGTGGGAATAGGTCCCAACCCAGGCAAGACGATCTGACCGCCGTGGGTATGCCCAGAGAGTTGTAGATCAACCCGCCACGGCTGCAAATGAGCCGCACTATCTGGATTGTGGGAGAGCACAATTCGAGGCGTCGCTTCATCGAGTTGGCTCATCACGAGTTGTGGATTAAATTCGCGTGACCATAGATCAGCCAATCCCACGATGGGTAAGGCTGCTCCTAAGGGGTAGGCTATTTGGTTCCAAAGTACCTGAATGCCCACCGCTTCTAGGGCATCGGTTACCTTGGCTTTGGCACCTGCTGGATAAATATCGTGATTACCTAACACCGCATAGGTCCCGAGACGACTCTGGAGGGTTGCGAGTCGTTGAGCTAAATCAGCCATTGGCGTTGGGTCGTCCGTCACATAATCTCCAGTGAGGGCGACCAAGTCGGGATTCACCTGATTGCTGACCGCAATTGCTTCTTGCAGCATCTCCTCGGATAGCCGTAGCCCATCAAAATGCAAATCTGAGAGTTGCACGAGTTTGGTGTGATTCAACTCAGCGGGCAGTCCTACGACATCAATAGTTAGCTGTTCAACGCTCAGTGCTCCTGACAGTAGCTTGTGCATGATCGTCAGCTTCTTCTGAATTTCCCCTCAGCCTAGCAGAGGTTGCTGACACCTGGAGTGTTCTCTCCGCAACAAGGATGCTGCACCCAAATCCCAGTCTGGGATTGACCGGCAGTGCTTTTTTCTACCTATCCTCGAGATCCTCAAGCATTCAGATCCACTAGCGAAAGGGGAAACCGATGCGGATTTGACAGTGGTGAAGATGTAGTAGTTATGGGAAAACTGGAACTGACTTGCCCAAGTACAACGGCTGGGAATTAATCTCTGAATAAAAATAAACTCGTAGAGGCAGCAGTTCCTAGTATGCTGACCTAAACTCCATTCCGGTACGATTTGCCCCTGTTGATATCCCATCAATATCGATTTGATTCGATTAATTTTGATTAATATTGATCAGCTTGCTCAGTCAATTGAGACAAACCTGAAATTGCAGCCGTTGTACTGCTGGCCAACCCGGTTTCTAGAAACCGGCTTCAGCCAAGGATCTGAACCGATCTCATGTAGAATACAGCCCGCAAAATTTTAAATTCAACTCGATTCGCGGCTCGATATAATCTCCTGTTGTCCGAGCATTTCTGAAGACGGGTAGTTCTAAAGATTAGCTAAATAAATCACTGTGATCTGCTTACATCTGACAAATTAGGGCAAAGTAGGGCTAGGGTTAAGTCATTGCCTATTGCTATCAAACTGTTGAGGAAGCTGCTTCAATGACTGTTGTTCTCCACGTTGGCAATCGATCAATTACCGCTGAAGAGGTGTTGCCCCTCCTGGCGGGTTATCAGATGCTGCCTCAGTTTGTCCAGGAGATTTTGATCGACGAGGCAATCGCCTCAATTGAGTGCACCGCTGAAGAGGTCGAAGCCGCATGTCAACAGTTTTATGCTCAGAACCAGATTACTGAACCCGCTGCCCAGCAAGAATGGCTGAGGCGGCAGGGCATGACTCCAGAGCAGCTTGTATCGCTAGCAACCCGAGAGCTAAGAATTGAGAAATATAAGCAGGCGACTTGGGGTCCCAAGCTGGAATCCTACTTCTTGAGCCGCAAAGACAAGCTAGACAAGGTTATCTATTCCCTGATTCGCACCCAAGATGTGGGTATTGCCCAAGAGCTGTACTTCCGCATCTTAGAAGGCGAACAATCCTTTGCTGAGCTGGCTCGTACCTATTCCCAAGGTCCAGAATCGCAAACCGATGGGCTGATTGGCCCAGTAGAGTTGAGTGTGCCGCATCCAACACTGGCACAGATCCTCAGTCTCAGCCAGCCTGGGCAACTCAGCCCGCCTACACGGGTTGGGGAATGGCTGGTTTTAGTCCGTCTGGAGAAGTTCATTCCGGCTCAGCTCGATGATGCCATGCGGCGGCGGCTGCTGAATGAATGCTTCAATAATTGGCTCCAAGAGCAAGTGACCCTCCTGGGTGACTTAACCCCTACTAGTTCCGCTGTTACCCCCACTGCCCCATGACATATACCAAATCAACCGTTCAAGAGTTTTTAGCAACGGTCTATCCGTTTAATCAACTTGCCCCCGCCAGCCTAGAATTGGTCACCGAGCAATTTCAGCTCTTGCGATACCGCATGGGGCAAGCAGTGCTGGTGCGCGATCGCCTTCCCAATCAAGTTTCGGTCCTATATCAAGGGCAGATGCGGCTGCTAGCCTACGACCCGCGAACTCAAAAGCCTATTACTCTGTCGCTGTTGCAGCCTGGAGCAGTGGTGGGCTGGATCGGTCTAGTGCGAGGAGTGCCCTGCGAGACGGTGATTGCCTCCTCTGAAAGCATTTGCCTCACCCTATCGGCGACTGACTTTCTGGCCTTGCTAGAACGAGAACCCGTGCTGGCCGCCGAATTCCGCAAGCAGTGCCCGCTGATTGAGGTGTTCGATCTGCTGGGGGCAGAGCTACATCGTCAAGCCAATGGCAGTGCCGATCTCAAAGCACTAACGTTGCAGGCTGCTCCCGAGACGGTGGTTTGCAACCTGCCACCCGGACGAACTCCTCTGTCTCAACTAGAACCGGATCGCATTTGGCTGGTCAGCGGTGGCGGCACTATTAGCAACTATTCGGTCACGAGTCGATTAAAGACCGACACCGAAAGCCTCGATACTGAAGACATTGAGGTCCTTGGCGATCGTCCTGCTCGCATCATCGGGATTCCAGATACCTTCAACACCGACATCGTATCTGACAGTCTTCCTCAGGAAGGGGAAGACGCTCAACCCGAGCTGGATATTCCCTATGCACCAGATCGGCCTCCCGAGCCTGACCCTAGTCTGGGTTTAGGTCCTGTTCAGCCGGTGCCGCAAAAATATCCTTTTGTCCGCGGTAAAGGTGAGCTAGAAGCCGCCATGGCCTGTCTGCAGATGCTTTGTCAGCATTTCAATATTCCCTTTCGGCGCGATGTGGTGCGTCGGGTGTTGGTGAATCAGACGGCACGCAGTGGCGCGGTTTCCTTAGAGCTGTGTGGTGCTGTGTCGGAGATGATCGGGCTAAATGCTCAGATGGTCCCGATTCCAGCAAGCGCCATCGGGCGGTTGGAAGCCCCAGTGATGGTGCAGTGGCAAGACAGCTTTGCCTTGCTCTACAGCATCAGCGAGCGAGAACTGGTGATTGCCGATCCGGAACTGGGCATCATCCGCCGCAAACCCGCTGACTTCATTGATACTTGGGGGCAGCAGGGAGAGGTACTGCTGCTAAAGCCAACTAAGCAAACCCCCCAGAAGCGGTTTGGGCTGTCCTGGTTTTTGCCGTCTATCCAGCGCCATCGCCGGGTGCTGATTGAAGTTTTTATCGCCTCTTTCTTTGTGCAGCTATTTGCTCTGGCAAATCCGCTGATGATTCAGGTGATCATTGACAAGGTGATCATCCAAAAGAGCGTCGATACCCTGCATGTCTTGGGGATCTTGCTGCTCGTCCTCGCGATCTTTGAAGCGGTGCTCGGCAGTCTACGGACTTACCTATTCGTAGACACCACGAACCGAATTGACATGACCCTGGGTTCGGAGATTATTGACCACCTGCTGCGTCTGCCGCTGCGCTATTTCGAGAAGCGCCCGGTGGGGGAACTGGCAACCCGAATCAACGAGCTGGAAAATATCCGGCAATTCCTGACCGGAACGGCGCTGACAGTGGTACTGGACGCAGTGTTCTCGGTGATTTACATCGTCGTGATGTTTATCTACAGCTGGCTGCTGACGCTGGTATCACTGGTGACGATTCCGCTGTTTGTGCTGCTAGCGGTAGTGGCGTCTCCCTTGATTCGGCAACAGCTACGGGTCAAAGCCGAGCGCAACGCCGAAACCCAGTCTTACTTAGTAGAAGTGGTCGGCGGCATCCAAACCGTGAAGGCGCAAAACATGGAGCTACGCTCGCGCTGGCAGTGGCAACAGCGCTATGCCCGCTATGTTAGTGCCGGGTTCAAGACGGTGATTACCTCTACGACTGCTGGATCTGCTAGTAATTTCCTTAATCAGCTTTCGGGTCTACTGGTGCTGTGGGTCGGGGCGTATCTGGTGCTGCAGGGCGACTTGACCCTAGGGCAGTTGATTGCCTTCCGGATTATTGCCGGCTACGTTACCAGCCCGCTGCTGCGCTTGGCTCAACTCTGGCAAAACTTCCAGGAAGTAGGACTGTCGATTGAGCGGTTGAGCGACATTGTGGATGCGGCCCCAGAAGCGGACGAGATCGATCGGCAGAATATTCCTATGCCGGCCATCGAAGGCGATGTGGAATTTGACGATGTCTCCTTCCGGTTTGGCACGAGCGGTCCTTACCAGTTGAACAACGTTAGCCTCAAGTTCCCGGCGGGATCCTTTGTGGGCATTGTGGGTCAAAGCGGTTCTGGTAAGAGTACGCTGATGAAACTGCTGCCGCGTCTATATGACCTGGAAACGGGGCGGATTTTGATCGACGGCTATGACATCAGCAAGGTGGAACTGTACTCGCTGCGGCAGCAGGTCGGGATCGTGCCGCAAGACACCCTGCTGTTTGATGGCACCGTGCAGGAAAACATTGCCCTGACCTGTCCCCATGCTTCTGCTGAGGAGATCATCCGGGCGGCGCAGATTGCTGCAGCTCATGATTTCATTATGGGGCTGCCCAATGGCTACAATACCCGCGTTGGAGAACGGGGAGCAGCGCTGTCGGGTGGCCAACGTCAGCGGATCGCCATTGCCCGTACGGTGCTGCAAAATCCGAGGTTGCTGATTTTGGACGAAGCAACGAGCGCCCTCGACTACGATTCGGAGCGCCGGGTTTGCTTAAATTTGGCGGAGGAATTTGAAGGCCGCACCGTCTTCTTTATTACCCATCGCCTGACCACCATCCGCAATGCCGATGTGATTCTGCTAATGGACAAAGGCTCGCCTGTGGAACTCGGAACTCACGATGAGCTGATGGCCCTTCGAGGACGGTATTACTGCCTCTACCAACAGCAAGAGGCCGAACTGTAACTTGCTACCCTAAAGGAAGATCTTTTGGTAGATCGCTGCCGTAGGAATGCTAAACACTGCTAATCGCTCGCCCAATCCCACCCGAGGAAGGAGGTCTGGTTATGAATGGACAAAATGGCAACGGCAATAGTGCCCCTAGCAATGGGGCGAAGCGCACCCCTAAAACCAACACGGTAGCCTTGGAAACGAAATCGGCGGCTCGGCAGCTCAAATCAGAGAAGTCTGAGAATCAGCTCGTTCGCACAGACGTCTTTGATCAGCCTGTCATTTTGGAACAGCCGAAATATTGGTCGCGGGCTATTGTCTGGGGAATCGTTGGTGTAGCAACCTTTGCTGTCGCTTGGGCAGCAATTGCCAAGATTGAAGAAGCGGTTCCTGCTACCGGGCAGCTTGAGCCTCAAAGTCAGGTTCAGCCGATTCAGGCACCTGTTGGTGGGGTGGTTGAAGAGATCTATGTGCGGGATGGGCAGCAAGTCAAGCAGGGAGATTTGCTGGTTCGGCTTGATCCTACCGCAGCGTTGGCAGAGCAGCAGTCGCTAGAACAGGTCCGGACCTCGCTGGAACGTCAGAACCGCTTCTATCGCTCGCAGTTGGCAGGTTCGGCAGCTCCTTCTGCCTTAGAAGCGCAGCAGTTGAATCTACCTCCCGAAATTTTATCGCTCACGGCCAATCGAGCCGCGTTGATTGAAGAGAATCAGCTCTATCAAGCGCAGTTGTCTGGTTCGGCGGATTTGGCCAGCCTTAGCCCAACTCAGCGCATTCGCATTCAGGCTGGCTTGTCCGAGTCAAACTCTCGGGCCGAGGCAGCTCGTTTAGAGATTTCCCAATTGCAGCAGCAGTTGGACCAAACCAAGGCTCAGCTAGCGTCGGCTCAACAAAGTCTCGCCATTGACGAGCGAATCTATAATGACCTGCGACCGCTGCTAGAAGATGGCGGCATTTCTCGGGTGCAGGTGGTGCGTCAGGAACAGCAGGTGATCGAGGCTCGCGGCGAAGTAGACCGCCTCACAAAAGAGCAAGAGCGCTTGCAATATGCCATCGTCCAAGCCCAAGAAAAGTTTGCCAATACGGTCGCTCTGTCGCAAACCGATTTGCTAAACAAAATAGCTGAGAACGATAAGCAGATTGCCACTATCGATAGTCAGCTCAATAAAGCCATTTTGGACAATGAAAATCAAATCGCCGATATCAACAGCCGGCTGAGCCAAGCTCAGTTAACGTTGCGATATCAAGAACTGCGGGCCCCAGTAGACGGGATTGTGTTTGATCTCAAAGCCAAGGGACGGGGATATGTTGCCAATACAACCGAACCCATCCTCAAGGTTGTGCCGGGCAATGCCTTGGTGGCGGAAGTATACATCACTAACCAAGACATTGGTTTTGTCAATGAAGGGATGCCGGTGGATGTGCGTGTCGATTCTTTCCCCTTCAGCGAGTTTGGTGACATTAAAGGCACCATTACGAATATCGGCTCTGATGCACTGCCGCCTGACCAAATCTATCCCTATTACCGTTTTCCCGCTGAGGTAGAACTCGATCGTCAATTTATTGCTGTCAATGGCAAGGAGATCCCGCTACAGTCGGGGATGTCGGTAACGGCCAATATCATTACCCGGAAGCGGAGTGTCTTGAGCATCTTTACCGATCTGTTCTCTCGCAAGATTGACAGTCTCAGGACTGTCCGCTAGGGTTTGGACAACCCCTTTCCTAATTTTTACCTTCTTCCTAGCAGTGGAGTTGAGTAGAGTCAGCCCCAAGGGTTGCTTCTGGCTCGGCTCCTCTTTTTAGCTCTTGTTAGCTCTTGCTTGTTAGCTCTTGATGGGTTAGGGCAGGCGAGACCCACCACAAATTTTCTGTTGAAAGTAGAAAAAAGTGTGTCATTCCGCTCTAGCTGAATTAAGCTTAGTAAATTAGCAGGTAGTTGCCACCCAGTCAGGCTCAATTCCCGAAGCGTGATGCATCCTGATCTCAGAATCAGGACGCTGGGGGTCTACCCACTACTCTAGGTTGATTCATTGATGGATCAACGCGGTGTCAGATAATGTCGGGTTGGCGTGATGGGAGCTTTTAGGAGCACCAGAGGGGAAGCGATAGCGTAGTTGGGGACTCGTTGATCTACCCTTTTCCCTCAGCTCTAGGAGCGATCAGTTTTTTATTGATTGCTGTGGCTGCTGTAGAAACTATATGCCACGGTGCTTTGGGTTGCGTATTTCTAGGGTAATGCTTACCCTTGTTAGCCCTGTTCACTCATGATTCATTCCACAGGCTATGCATTATTCAATTCAGCGGTTAATCGAAGTGCTATCTGTCACGGTTCATCCCCCCATGATTTATTAAGTTTATTGAATGTTCCACCATTCAGCGAGCGTTTTGCTGAGTCGGTGCTAAACTTTTCGGCTGAATGGTGCGAGGAGAAGGCTCTAAGGCAAAGGTGCAACCTGTTGCAATCGTTAGGAGCTTCTCATCCAAGCTAGTGACGTCAGCAACACTTGAGCAACAGGAGAAGTTATGTCGGAACTGATCACATTGAACCCTGGTCAAACCACCATTCCGCAGTTCAGATTAGAGATCATCAGCGAAAAACCCATCACCGCTTTCCGTGATACGCCCACTAGCCCAATTGTTGTGATTGGCAGCGAGGCTGCAGACACCATCCAGGCGATTCCGGGAGGTGGGCAAGCCGGTTCTCAGTCCCGTGGTCGCGGATCTGATGGCAGAAGTCAGGCCCAGAATACCGGGGGAGATAATCGGGCAAGCTATCGAGTTACCGGTGGTGGTGGCAATGATCTGATTGTTACCCGTGAGGGATTTGACAATATTTCGGGTGATGATGGTGATGACGTGATCCGGGGAGGTGGGGGACGAGATGTGATTTCAGGCGGGGCCGGAAATGACAACCTCCAGGGGAACGCAGGAATTGATATTATTGACGCTGAAGACGGTGATGACATTGTGGACGGCGGGCAAGGCAATGATATGCTGCTGGGAGGACCGGGTCGCGATCGGTTGTTCGGTGGTGAAGGGGAAGACACCTTACGAGGAGGTGCTGGCGACGACACTCTGTTTGGTGGACCCGGAAGCGATAATTTACGAGGTGGCACTGGCAACGATATTTTGAATCCGGGTGCGGGTCGGGATGTGATGAAAGGTGGAGCCGGACGAGATACCTTCCGCTTTGAAGCAGGCTCAACCGGAGCCGGTGTCGGGCTTCTCGATCGCATTACCGACTTCCAGCCTAGCGAAGACCGAATCGAGCTGAGTCGAGCATTGCTGCCAGGTTCAGGATTATCCACCGGGCGGTTGAGCGCAGATCGCTTTGCCATTGTGCAAGATCTAGACATCTCCTCTGACACAGAGGCAATCACAGAAGCAACGCTGATCTACGAACGGAAGTCAGGTATTGTCTACTACAGCCCAGCGAATGGTCAAGATGTACCGCTGTTCCAACTGCAAGCCAATCTAACCACCATCAGCGCCTCTAACTTCACGATTTTCTAGCTCATTTTTAGTAGTTCTTTAGAAGTTCAACCTAGTCTAACCGGCTCGTTCCCCGTGAGCTTGACTCTGAAACTGCCTGAATTGCACTACAACCTAGGACACCTGCTGCATCAACAGGGCGACTTTGTGGGTGCAGCTGAGGCGTACCAACAGGCCATTGCGTTGAATCCCAAGTTTGCGGCTGCCTATCACGGCTTAGGCATGGTGCAAGATGCGCAGGGGCAGCGGGCGGCAGCAATCGCCTCCTATGAGCGGGCCATTGCCCTACAGCCCGATTACGTCAATGCTTATAACAATTTGGGCTGTGTCCTTGCCCAGGAGCAGCAGTATGACCGCGCCATTCAGATTTACCGTCAGGCTATTGCCCTGCAACCAGATTCGGCAGGATTGTACAACAACTTGGGACAGGTCTTGTGGCAGCAGGATCCCAGTGCAGCGATGGCCGCCTATCGCCGGGCCCTAGAATTGCAACCCAGCATGCTATCTGCTTCCTACAACCTGGGAAAGCTCCTCCAGCAACAGGGGCAGCATGAAGCGGCAATTCACTGGTTCCAACCGTTGCTGCAACGGTGTCCCGATGATGTCGCGGCTCAAACGGCTTGCGGGATTTCGTGGATGGCCCAAGGCGAGATGATTCGCGGATTGCAATGCTTTCAGCGGGCTATTCAGCCCCAATGGTTCTATGTTCAGGCGTATTGCGATTGGGCCGTTCAGCTATCGGGAGAAGATGCCCTGACCCGAGCCAGACAAGCCTGCGCGGTCTTGCTGCAATCGCTGCGTCCAGCCTTGGCGCTCGGGCAGGCTCAATGGCAGGCGGCTGTAGCAGCCCTAGGGCAAACCTATCGCTGTTTAGCCGAGCTATTGATGCGCTACGGTGGGTTCCTTTCTTATTGTCAGGCTGAGGCTTATTATCAAAAAGCGTTACAGTTGCAGCCCGATGATCTAGAGTTGAATCTGGAGTTAGCCCGCTGTTTACGGCAGCAAGGGCGGTGGGATGCGGCTACAATCCTGTATCACCGAATTCTAACTTTAGATCCAGATCATCCTGAACCCTATGAGCAGCTCGGGCTATTGTTAGAGCAACAGCGTCGCGAGTCTGAGGCGATTCGCTATTACCAGCAAGCGTTACGCTGCCGCAACCGCCGCTCTGTACCGGCATCCGCACCTGCACAACCTACACCCGCTCCTGTGGCTGCTCCTCCGTGCGACGGGTTAAACTGCCGCACCTGTCTAGCGTCGCTCGAAGCTAGGTTTGCTCCAGTGCAGTTAGAGCCGGGAGTGTACCAGTGTCGTTTCTCTGACTTTAGTTCTGAACGTTCTGAAAGATCTGAGTATGCAGGCTCTGCAGGCGGCGATCTGAGGCAGCCGCTGGATGCTGTGCTGCAGCTATCTCGCGGACAGGCAAGTATTCTTCCTTATCGGAGTGCTTGGCAAGGCTCCAATGCTATGGTGATCAAGGCGGCAGATGGATCGCTGCAACCCGAGGTCTCGCGGGCGTATCCCGGTGAATTGCCTACTTGCCAGCAGCCTACTCAACGATTGCAAGCCCTGGCTCAGTATCAGTTCTCACTCGATCAGGTTCCGATAGAGCCGATTGCCGGCACAGTTGCCGTATTGGCGAGTCTTTCGGGACACACCTATTTCCATTGGATGATTGACCTGCTGCCGCGCCTTGAGCAGTTACGCCGCGGTGGTTTCTCGCTGCAAAACGTGGATTGGCTTTGGCTCAATTACACGGATCTGCCGTTTCAGCGGCAAACGCTAGCCGCTCTGGGAATTTCACCAGCTCAAATTCTTTCGAGTGATCAGCACCCGCACATTCAAGCCGACCTGCTGCTCGTCCCCCCCTTGGCGGGCAACTTGGGATGGTTGGAGCCATGGGCATTGGCATTTTTGCGGCAGTCCTTTTTGCCATTGGCTGCGGCCGATGCGCCGACCTATGAACGGATCTACATTAGTCGCAGCCATGCTCACCATCGGCGCGTACTGAATGAAGCGCAGGTGTTGGAACGGCTCCAGCCTTTGGGCGTTGTGCCGGTAGAGCTAGAGCAGTTGTCGGTTGCCGAGCAGATCGCCCTATTCGCCCATGCCAAGGTGATCATTGCTCCCCATGGGGGTGGCTTAACGAATATGCTGTTTTGCGCTCCTGGAACCACGATTGTTGAGTTTTTTGCCCCTGATTACGTTCGCTATTACTACTGGGTAATCAGCCAGCACTTGCGGTTGCACCATTATTATTTGCTGGGTGACGCCTTGAACTGCCAGCCGCTGCGGCGACTCATGTATCCCAATCCGCTGATGGAAGATATCTGGGTGAATCTGGCCGCCCTCGATGCCTTGCTGCGCCGCCTCAAAATAGCCTAGATCCATGGGGCTTGCCCTCAACGCCGCTCGATGTAGCGTAACAAAACGTTACTTCCTTGGAAGAGCGCTTTTCAGAAAAATTGCTATCCTCCCAGAGATGCGTGTGACCTCAGAATTCCGTTCGTTGCATGTTTGCTAGCCAGCTCAACCAAGCCATTGCCGTTTGTGAACAGTCCCTGCGGCGCGGGGTCGGGTTTGATGCTGCCTGTCGTGCTCTGGGCGACCTGCTGCAGGGAGTTGGTTGGTTTCGGGAGGCAGTCATTTGGCATAGTCGAGCTTTGGAAGCCAAGCCCTATGCAGCGGAAATTTATGCTGGCTTTGGAGCGCTATTTGTGAAACAGCGAGACTTGCCGCGTGCCCTCGCCGCCTATAAGCAATCTCTCCGCCTAGATGCTACCTATGCGGAAGCCCATCGCAGTTTGGCTGGGATCTATGCCCAAATGGGACAGCGGCAAGAGGAACTGGCCTATCGCTATCGAGCGGTGACGCTGAATCCGCAGTGGGCAACACCTAGCAATCAACTGGTGCTCGGCAATGCCCTG
Source organism: Synechococcales cyanobacterium C42_A2020_086 (assembly GCA_015272325.1). Classification (GTDB taxonomy): domain Bacteria; phylum Cyanobacteriota; class Cyanobacteriia; order Elainellales; family Elainellaceae; genus JACYLU01. The sequence continues at coordinate 414,578 of JACYLU010000001.1, forward strand.
ATCCAGATTGACAAACCGAAGCACGCGATTGATTGCTATCGCCGAGCAATTCGGTTGCGTCCAGATTTTTACGAGGCGTACTATAACTTGGGGGTCGCCGAGACCTATCAGCAAAACTGGTCGGCTGCTAAGCAGGCCTTTTTGCGGGTCTTGCAACTCAATCCGCACCATGCTGAAGCACATTACGGTCTGGGCAAACTCGCAGAACAAAGCCAGGATTTCGCAACGGCGGCTGGGCATTTTCAACGAGCGGCAGAACTTGCCCCCGATTTTGCTAGCGCTTTCTTGAGTTTGGGCGAGGCACTGCTGCAGCTCCGCCAATGGCGACGGGCCGCGGTGGCCTGCCAACGGGCCGCTGAACTCAATGCTGACCTGTCCTGGGCACACCACAATTTGGGCTATGCTCTGCTCAAGTGCCAACGGAGACCACAGGCCTTTGCAGCGCTGTATCGAGCGATTAAGCTCAATCCTGATTATCCCTGGTCATACTACCACTTGGCAGAAGTCCTGTTGCAGCAACAGCAGTGGGACAAGGCAGTAGCCGTGCTGCTGGCGGCGATTCAACTCCAGCCTGACCTGCTGGCAATGTACCTAAGATTGGGCTATGCGATGCGGCGGCAGGCTGCTGTAGGGCTAAAGGTAACCATTCGTCGCTATCAACGGGCAGTGCCCCTGAAGCCACAGAATCGTCATTCCGGCTTTTATCTGCAGATGGCCAGCCGTCTGCTACAGTTCAAGCAATATACCGGAGCCGTGATTTTTTACAGCCTGGCGTTGCTGCAGGAGCCGGAGAATGAGCAATTGCGATTACAGCTGCAGCAGGCACTCACCGAAAAACAGCGCCTCGATCAGGAGATTGCCGCCCACCGGCGGGAGATTCAAGAGTATCCTCATCATCACTGGATCTACAGCCACTTGGGAAACCTGCTGGCCGATCAAGGAGAGCTAGAGGAAGCCATTGCTCTGCATCAAGCAGCGATTGTCATGCGGGGTTGGCAATGCGCAGCAGCTCGCAATTACCAATTTACCCACGATTGGTTTACGCACAACATTGCTACTTGGCAGGTGCATCTACAGCCGTTTGCCCATCGACCACGCCTGCAAATTCTAGAAATCGGCAGTTTTGAAGGCATGTCTGCCTGCTGGCTGCTGGATCATATTTTGACCCATCCTCTAGCACGGCTCACCTGCATCGATCTCTATTTTCAAGAGAGCTTCGAGATGAACATTGCTCTGACCGGTGCGGCCGAAAAAGTAACCCAGCTGGTGGGCGATTCTCACCAAATCTTGACCACACTTCCGTCAGAAACCTATGACGTGATCTACATTGACGGCTGCCATCTGGCAAACCATGTCCATCAGGATGCCGCTTTGTCGTGGCGGCTACTAAAAGTAGGAGGATTAATGATTTTTGATGACTACGAATGGATCGACACCAGCCATCCAGGACAGGAGACCCACTTGGGAATTGACGCCTTCCTAGCTTCGATGAAAACCCAGATGACGGTCGTGCATCAAGGATATCAGGTGATTGTTCAGAAATTAAAACTTCCGATTCAACAGCTTGAAAAACAAACTAAACAGATGTATCCTTCTACGGCAATACGAGCGTCTACCTTAGCATCTGTTTCTTGATGGATATTCTGGACAGATGACTTTGATAAATGACATTGTGCATTGGTTCGTTTTTCACTTGATTGGGTCGAATTTTTAATAGCCCCAACGTACTGCTATTGTTCATTGCAGTACCGTCTTTTCCTAAAAGCAAACTGAAAGCAAAGATGGTTTTGGCATCAAAGCTGTGCCGCGTATTGCTTGCTGTACTACTTTATGTTGCAAATTTATTTCTAAATTTCTAAATTAACTTTCAAGCTGAACTACATCCTGTTTCACATTCGGCATCACCCTTTCCACTGCAACTCTGTCGGACCATGATCAACCCATTGCGTCACTATTTCCCAAAGCTACAGCGCCTGCTCGCAATTGCCGATGCACCCATTGATTCTCCAGCCCTTGCTGCAGACGATGCGTTCTCTCGTCCATTAGCAATCACAACCTCGACCAAGCCACGGTCGGTCAAGCCCGCCCGCCTCTCCCCTGAGCCAAACTCGGCTGATCGTTTAGAGCCACCCCGAGAGACCGAGTCGTCGCTATCTGCCGCTGATGCCTCTGCTGCGGCCCTGGATGAGGTCGATTTGTCCCAGGATGGTTTGGCAGCGCCCGATTGTGCTTCCCCTGATGCAGTTTCTGACTTGCTCGCAGACTTGCTAGAAGGACGGCGGCACCTGCAACGACAAAACTGGGCGGAAGCCATCGCCTCTTACCGCCGCGTACTGCAACAGGATGCCCACTGCGCGGAAGCCTATCAGGCCCTTGCAGAAGCGCTAACCCAGCAAGGCGATTGGGCAGAGGCAGCCGCCTGCTATCGGCAAGCCATTGCCTGTGCTCAGCTAGAAGCGGCAGCCAAATATGGGGCTGTTGTTAGTGTTGATAGTGCCGCAGTTGGCCAGGCGAATACCGAGATGAATGGAGTAGACTCCGATCGAGATGATCTCCTAGATGATCTCGATCTAGATGATCTAGAGATGACTGATCTGGAGATAAACACCCAATCGCCAAACGAACGATGTCTCCCAGAAAATGATCCTGAGCCAGAACTGCCCAAGCTCGATGATTCAACTTTAGAAAAGCCGGAAGCCTCAAGTACCGGCGAAAAGGATATCAGCATTCCCTGGTTTGAGCAGGCTACTTTTCATTTGCAGCAAGGTGTTGTGCATTGCAATGCGGGTAATTGGGACGCCGCGATCGCAGCTTGTCGGCAAGCCCTTACTCAGCTAGAGCCTGAAGCGGTTACAGCGTATCGCACTCTGGGGCGCGCTCTGCAGGGGCAGCAGCAATGGTCAGCCGCAGAGCAAGCCTACCGCAACGCTCTGGTGATTCAGCCCGACTCCGCCGAAACCCATGCCCGCTTCGCGAGTCTGTGTGCTGAGCAGCAGCGGTGGTCAGAAGCTGTACACCACTACCAGGAAGCGATTCGGTTGCAGCCCCGCTTTGCCGGAGCCTATTGGAAGCTAGCAGAACTCTGGCAACGGCTCGGCAATACTGAGTCAGCGGCAGACTGTTGGCATGCGGCGCTGCAAGTGGAGCCGAATTGGGCAACTGCTCTAGAGCACCTCAAGCTGGGCAACCTGCTGCTGAAGCAGAACAAACCCAACCCAGCCCTGGATTGCTACCGGCGAGCATCCGATATGGATCCAACGTTAGCCGAGGCCTGGTTCTGTGCTGGCACTGCCCATCGTCAGTTGGGCGAGGCAACAGCTGCCCTCGATTGCTACCAACAAGCGGTGGTGCAAGCCCCCGAGAATGGAGCGTATTGGGCCGCCCTCGGGCAGACTCTGGCCGAGCTTGACCGTTGGCAAGAGGCCCTCCCATGTTATCGGCAGCTCGCTTCTCTGGAGTCCTATGCGCTCGAAGGCCTGTTTGGGCTGCGCAACGCTCACACCAAACTGGGGCAATGGCAGGAAGCCTTACGGTATTCCCAGCAGCTCGTGCGGTTGCAGCCCGAGTCCTGGCAGGTGCATCACGGCTTAGGCGATATTTACAGTCGCTTGCAGCAGTGGCCAGAAGCCGTTGCGGCTTATCAGCAGGCAATCGCCCTCAATCCTGAATTTTCTTGGTCGCACAATAATTTAGGAGATGCGTTAATTCAGCTGGAACGTTGGCAGGAGGCAGCAGCAGCGTTTGCCCAGGCGATTACACTCAACCCCGATTTTGCTTGGTCGCATTTCAACCTGGGAGAAGTGCAAGCGCAACTGCACCGGTGGGATGAGGCGATCGCTGCCTACCGCCGTGCCTTGGAATTGCAGCCCGACCTACCCCACGCCATCCGCAAACTGGGCGATGCTCTGCAGCAGCGAGCGCAGGCGGACCGGGCAACAGCACTGACTCTATATCTTCAAGGCATTCAGACGAGTCCGGCGGATGTTGAACTCTATCACCGAGCGTTGGAGTTGCAGCCCAATCATCCCGGTCTTTGTCTGCACTTGGCCAATGTGCTGATGCAAAACAACGAACTCGATGAAGCCATGGTGATCTACCAACTGAGCCTGCACCTGCAAGCCCAGCAGCAGAACCATGGGTGGCAGGCAGGGGCACGGCAGCCCATCTCGCAACCCGTTGCGGATTATGTTCTCCCTGAACCGGGCGGGCCTTCGGCTCAGGAACTCACCCAACTGCTTGTCCGTCAAGATGCTCCGGGTTGGGAGTTCTACCAGACTCTAGGCGACAAATTGCAGCTGCATGGCCGTTTATCTGAAGCCATTGACACCTATCAAAAAGCGATTGCCGCTGACCCGACTCAGGCTCGTTCGCACCATAGTTTGGGAGATGCCCACCTCAAGCTGAGCCATTGGCAAGACGCGATTACTGCCTATCAGAAGGCTATTAGTCTCAACCCTGACTACTTTTGGTCTCATTACAACCTTGGCGTAGCCTATGGTGAAGCAGGACAGTGGCAGGAAGCCATTGCGGCCTATCGTCATAGTCAAGGATTAAATCCTAGCCTAAATCTGCCAATCTACGCCATTAAAGAAGCGCTGCTGAAGCAGTGGGACAGTGTGTTCGCCGAGGCCGATTTGCTGCTGCGTCATGGTAACCGCAAGGGAGCAAGCAGGCTGTACCGCCAAGCCATCGCCCAATATCGCCAAGGGTTGCCCCTGCCTCAGCCTCTCCATCCCCGTCCGATTCCTACTTCCCCGAATGTATTGCTGATTGTGGATGACCATTTACCACAGTGCGTTCACTACCGCGTTCAGCAGAAAATTGAACAGCTAGAGCACATTGGTTTTCCGGTACAATCCTTCCCGCTGCGAGAGATAGCTGCCGCCCGCAACCAGCTCCACTTCTGCCATGTGGTGATCTTTTACCGTGTTCCGGCTTTGCCAGATGTCATTGAAACCATCGAATACGCAAAGGCGATTCAAAAGGTGGTGTTTTACGAAATCGATGATCTGATCTTTGATGAGGAGGCTTACCCTGAGCCACTAGACAGCTACGGCGGCTTGGTTTCCGAGGAACAATATTTAGGTTTAATGCGCGGCACGACTCTGTTTCGAGAAGCGATGGCGTTATGCGATTATGCCATTGCCTCAACGCCGTGTTTAGCAGCAGCAATGGAGCCAGTTGTGGCGAAACGCCGCAGTTTTGTGCATCGCAATGCCCTTGATCAGCTGCATACCAATGCCCTGCACTCTGCTGTCAAGATCGAGCGCGATTACCTATCCATCTTCTACGGCAGCGGCACCAAGGCCCATGATGCTGATTTCAACCAGCTTGCTGCACCTGCCATCGCTCGGATTCTAGAAGCCTATCCGCAGGTGCGGTTAACGCTAGTGGGCTACGTCACGCTCTCTGAGGTACTGCTGCCCTACCGCGACCGCATTGATCGAGTTGATCCCATCCAGGATGTGGAGGTGTACTGGGAGTTCTTGCGGCAAGCCGATATCAACATTGCCGTGCTGCAACCCACCCGTACCACCGACTGCAAGAGCGAAATCAAATGGCTGGAAGCGGCTTGTTTCCACATTCCTTCGGTGGTTAGCGCAACCCAGACCTATCGAGAGCTACTGCGACCGGGTATTGATGCTCTGTTTGCCAGCACACCAGACGAATGGTTTACGCAGTTGCAGGCTCTGGTGCTCAACCCGTGCTTGCGCCAAGCTATTGCCCAAGCTGCCCATACGCGAGTTTTGCAAGAGTACAGTGTGCCGGTAATGGCCGAGAACTTGCGACAGGTGATTCAGGCAGGAATCGCAGATGCTACTCAAGTGGATACTCAAACAAGAATACTTGCCTCATCTCGGTGCCGCAAGCAAAAGCTGCTGATTGTGAATGTGTTTTATCCGCCGCAAAGTATTGGTGGCGGCACACGAATTGTTAAGGATAACGTGGATGTTCTGTTGGCGGAGTACGGAGATATCTATGATATTTCAGTGTTTACGAGCGACGACAATAATCCCACGCCCTATCAAGTGCAGGAATATGTCTACGACGGAGTGCCGGTCACTAAGGTTAGCACGCCAACGCGGGCAGGCATGGACTGGCTCTATCAAGATGCTACCCTCTACGAGCTATTCACCCAATACCTACAATTCCATCAGCCCGATCTAATTCATTTCCATTGTGTGCAGCGGCTCACGGCATCGGTCGTGGAAGCAGCAGCCGATCAGGGCATTCCCTATGTCGTGACGCTGCATGATGCTTGGTGGATCTCCGATCATCAGTTTTTGGTGAATGCCAGCGGCGAAGAATGTGCCGATCAGCAAAACGATCCGCTGATTATTGCCCGAGATACACAGAATCTCCAGGATTCTATGCGGCGGCGGCGCTATCTGAAGCAATGTCTTGATCGAGCGGGGGCTGTGCTGGCTGTTTCGGAAAACTTTGCCGAGTTCTATCGCCGCAATGGGGTTCCCCAAACGCGCACCAATCGCAATGGCATTTTGCCTCAGCCCCTATTCCCTCGACAGCCGGCACAGCAGCGCGTTCGTTTGGCTCATGTCGGCGGCATCTCTGCCCACAAAGGCTTCTATCTGCTGAAGCAAGCGATTGAAGCGGCTCAGCTCTCAAATTGTGAACTGACGGTGATTGATCACGCTCTGAATGTAGGATCGATCCGCCGCGAAAAATGGGGCAGCACGCCGGTCACCTATCGGGCGAAAGTTCCCCAGGATAAAATGCCTGAATTCTACAGCACGATTGATGTGCTGATCGCACCTTCTACCTGGCGAGAAAGTTTTGGTTTGGTCACACGGGAAGCAGCGGCTGCCAAGGTATGGGTCGTGGCCTCCAACAAAGGCGCATTGGCTGAAGATCTCTTGCCAGGCGTCAACGGCGATGTCTTCTCGGCGGATCATCCTGAGGAGCTAGTCCAAATCCTGCAGCGTATCGATCGCCATCCTCATATCTATCAACAGCCTGTATCTATCTCTGTTCCCATTCGGACTACGCAGGATCAAGTCAATGAATTAGTTGGTTTTTACCAATCGATTCTCTAGTTGGCTCTCTCACGAGTTCTTTGTATTTCTGTTTCCTAACTATCTAATCCTATTTAGAAAGTCATTTGGACAGAAAGTTTCAATCACTCGCTACAGTCACACCTAGGAAAAACTCCTCCAGCATTTTCATCTTTGCAGCATCTCTCTATCAGGTTTCAGAATAACGACTACGGAGAATGATCATGCAAACCTATGATCGCTACGTCAATGCGGTTCCTACCTACCACGGTTTTGGCAAACATCTTTTAAAACAAATGGTGGATGAGGTTCAGGTCGCAATGAACCATTCATCGAAAACTGTTTTGTTAGGGTTTAATGATTATGCAAAACACCTGATTAACCTCTTTGGTGAATCTAATCAGATCTTGGCGGTGGTTGAGTCTGATAGTCAGAAGCATGGCTGGAAATTTCGTTCAATTCCGGTGATGGCTCTCGATGAAGCGATGCAGCTTCAGCCCGATGTATTTGTCTGCACTGCCGTTGAGGAGCGCCATGAGTTTTTAGGACGAATTACTGCCCATCCTGATTATCGGCGTCAACCGATCAGCTATTTCCCTCGTCCGACGACGATGGAAGAAAGCGTCTACCAACCCTGGAGTCATTCCAGCTTCTATCGACGCCTACGCCAACTCAAAGCCCAAGCTCCTATTTCCATGATGGACGAGCAGAAAATTCTGTTCTTGCTAGAGCTGTTAGAACAAACTCTGTATCTGTCGGGAGATGTCTTGGAGGTGGGAGTTTGGCAAGGGGGCAGCGCTTGGTTTATGGCTCACCTGCTGCTCCACGAAGCATTGCCCAAAAAGTTAGTTTTGGTAGATTTCTTTGAAACTCTGCCGCGTGCCAATTCGGAAAGCGTCATGTGTCTAGATGAAATCAAAAGCAGTTTTGCCTTTTATCCCCATACCCTGATTTATCAAGGCAATGTCGATTTGCATCCCGAATTTGTGAACATGCGGCAGTATTGTTTTATTCACTACGATCTTGGGTTTGATGCCGCTCGTCTGCAGTTGTGTTTTGATTGTTTACAGCCAGGGGGCATTTTGCTGCTAGACAACTATGGATTAATTACAGCCAATCCCTGCTTGTTTGAACACTGGTTTGCCCAACGCGGACACCGCATTGCTGCCGCTCCCCACTCTGAGCAGGGCTGGGTAATTAAGCATGCGTAACCCATGACCACTCTACCTCTCGTGAGCGTTGTGATTCCGGCTTACAATGGCGATCGATATCTGTCGGCAGCCATTGAAAGCGTATTGCAGCAAACCTACCCCCATTGCGAGATCATCGTAGTGAATGATGGTTCAACCGATTCGACAGCGCAGGTTTTAGCGTCCTATGGTAACCGAATTCGAGCGTTTGATCAGCCCAATTTGGGAGTGGCAGCAGCGCGAAATCGCGGCATCGAGGTCGCGGCGGGTGAGTTGATCGCGTTTCTCGATCAGGATGACTATTTCTTTCCAAACAAACTGGCGCTGCAGGTTGCTTGCTTACAACTGCATCCCGAGATTGGCATGGTGCATAGCGGTTGGCAGCGCGTTGATGCGCAGGGTCATCCGCTCAATGCCATTCAGCCGTGGCAAGATGCGCCGCTGTTAACGCTGCATCAGTGGTTGCAGTGGATGCCGGTGTTGCTCAGCGCCATGATGTTCCGTCGGTGTTGGCTACAACGAGTTGGCGGGCTTGATTCCCGGTTTCAGCAGGCGTGCGATGTTGATTTAGTGCAACGACTAGCGCTGATGGGCTGTGCAGCAACCTGGGTGCGACAAGTCACCGTTGCCTATCGCCAGCATGATCGCAATGATTCTCTCAACACGCTGCTACAAGCGGCCGAATCTTGGGCAGTGCGCGATCATTTCTTTGCTCGCACAGATATCCCTTTGTTTATCCGCCAACGAGAACATCAGTATCGCTATCACACACTGGTATGGATTGCCTGGAGATTGTACTATACGCATCATTTTGACGCAATGCAGGATTATCTGAAGCGTTCATTGCACTATACTCCCTATCCGCCAACCCAGACGATACTGAACTGGATCGCTAGTTTTCGCCGCCATGCCCATGATCAGCATTGCTCCTTTGAGTTTGCTCAGTTAAGCAATCTCCCTCAGTGGCAGAGTTTAATCCAGGACATTGCTGCACAGGCCGCAAGTTATCCAGTGTCAGGTGTTATCTAGCCGCACCCTAAGAAGTGTTCATGCCTACCCGAAGTCAGCTGTTATGATTATTTTGGAGCAAAATTTCCCGTTAGCCGTTCTTGTCTGTGGCTTTGAGCATAGCGGCACTACTATGGTTTCCGAGATGCTGCGGCAGCATCCGCAATTGCATGGCGGTTTCGAAGGGGGGTTTCTCCTCAACGAAACGGCCCAAGCCTTTTTATCCACTGAACCCTATTACACCAATGTCAAAAACGGCTGGGGCGTCACGGATGCTCAGATGCGAGAGATTTGTAACTCCTATACTTGGGCGGGTGTCTATGCCAAACTCCAAGACAAAGCTGCTATTTTGCGACATCAATCTGGTGGATTAGTAGACAAAACCCCCATGTATATGAGCGTCCTGTCGGATGTGCTGCAACGGGTTCCCAATGTGCCTTGTATTGTGATGGTGCGAGACTTCCGCGCCTTGGCTTGGTCTTCCTTTAAGCGTGCCTCGATGCCCCTAGAGCAATGGCAGCATCAGCGCCTTGGCATTGCCTGTAAACACATGCTGTCTTACGCTGAGGGCTGGAGTCGAGCCATGGCAGACGGATTGGGACATCGTCTCTTGCTCGTTCAGTACGAGGCATTCTGTGCTGATCCGATACCGCAAGCACAGATCATCTTTGATTTTCTGCAGCTCGATTTTGATCCAGCTTATCTCTCGTTTGGGGCGGGTAAGCATGAATTTGTCTATGGCAACCAAGTGTCCAATTCCTACACCGCAGAGTACAAACAGCATCTACCAGACTCTATCTGTCATCGCGTTATTGATAGCCTCTGGCGCTATCGTGATTGGTTGTGGGCAGACTAGCCTGTGTCATTGAGGGCGATTTTCTACTGAGGATGAATCAAATTGTCTTCCTAGTGAGCAGTTCTCTACGTCTAATGCCCTAGGTCTAATACACTAGGGTTGCTTTGTCACACCAAGTTGGCGGCTCACCCAGTCTACAGCTGCGGCAACCGTGGATACCTGTTCCCCCTCCGGTAGCGGCGGGCGCTGCACCATAACGACCGGAATGCCAAAATCGCGAGCGGCAATCAGCTTGGCAGCGGTGGCTGCACCGCCACTATTTTTACTGACAATGGCTTCGATCTGATGTTGGAGCAACAAGGCTGTTTCGTGCATGACTGTGAAGGGACCCCGCTCCAATATCCACTCCCCTCGGGGCAGCGTTGCTTTCGCGGGTGGCGGGTCAATCATCCGCATCAAAAACCAGAGATCGGGCAATGCGGCGAACACCGATAACTCCTGCCGTCCGATAGTCAGAAACACCCGCTGTGCCACACGAGGCAGAACTGCCGCCGCCGCTGCTACACTGTCTACCTCTAGCCAGTGGTCGTTAGGATGATGGGGTTGCCATGCCGGACGAACGAGCATCAGTCGCGGTAGGTGGCACCAGCGTGCTGCTACAGCCGCATGTAGGGAGATCTGAGCCGCAAAGGGATGGGTGGCGTCGATCAACAAATCGAATTGCTTCTGCCGCAAATAGTCTGCTAGACCTGCGGCACCGCCAAAGCCGCCAATCTGCACCTGACATGGAGGCAGCAGCGGCTGCTGAGTTCGCCCTGCCAACGACAGCGTTACCTCAATATCGGTTTGCTGGATCAGTTGGCTGACCAGTGCGGTCGCCTCGGCTGTTCCTCCCAACACTAACACCCGTTTCATTTGGTTCCTCTAGTGGTTCCTCTGGTATGGTTCGGCTGCTTGCGGCCAAGCCTCGCAAATCCTAGGATGAGGGTGAACTCGGAAAGCATTCTGTCTTCGCTCCCTCTTCGCCCCCTGCGGTTTCTTGGTTTAGTCTTTTCTTTTAGTCTGTGGCTCGTAGTCTATGGCTCGCTCGGGTTATACCCTACCAGTTTTTGCCGTGGCGGCCGCCAAAGCCGCGCTGTTGCATCTGCTAACCCCTTCTGATCCGCCATCCAGCGTTGAGCTAGATCTGCTGCCCACTACCGCCCAGATTCCGATCCAGCAAGGAGCACGTCTACAGCCGAACAGCGCCTTGGCCATCACCCTGAGCGATCCGGGGGACAATCTAGACTTGACACGCCACACTCCTCTCTGGGCTTGGGTACAGCTTCAGCCGCGCCAAGATCAGCCCCTGGTGCTCCAGGCCGGAGAAGGCTTGGGCAAAACTCTTCAGGGGGAAGCGGCAATCTATAGCTATGCCCGTCGTTTATTTGCAGCGAACCTGCTGCCGCTGATTCCGCCCGAGCAAACGGCTATCGTGACGATCATTTTGCCCGAGGGGCGGCAATTGGCCCAGCGTACCTCTAATGCTGCCTTTGGCATTATTGAAGGGTTGGCCTTGCTAGGGACGAGCGGCATTTCCCAACCCCTATCAGTCGCAGACCACTTCGAGGCGTTGCGTCAAGAATTGCAGTCTCGGCAGCAGTCTCGGCTCGTCTTTTGTATAGGCAGCAATGGCAAGCAGGTTGCTGAGCGGCTAGGACTCGATAGCGCAGCTATTGTTTCGACAGGTAACTGGATTGGAGCGCTACTAGTGCAGGCGGGTAGTCAAGGGGCCGAGTCGGTGCTGCTGCTGGGCTATCAGGGCAAGCTGGTGAAGCTGGCTGGCGGCATTTTCAATACATCGAGCCACCTCGCCGATGCCAAGCTGGAGATTATCAGTGCTGCTGTAATCCAGACAGGCGGCGATCTGACTTTGGCGCAAGCTGTACTCGCAGCTCAAACCGCCGATGCCGCCTACAAACTCCTTATAGATGCTGGGCGAGCTGATGCAGTCTTCTCGGCCCTCGCTGCTCAAATCAGCCATCGCGCCACGGCCTACGTGCAAAAATATGCCAACACCTTGCTAACAATCGGCACGGTGTTATTTGATCGGCAGGGGCAACTCATCGGACAGGATGCCACCGCGCAGAGGCTACTAGAAGCTGCGAGGTCTTCCTAATCTAGCTCAACTCTATCTAGCCCGATCCGGCTGCCTATCATCGGGATTTCTATCGTCCTTAGTAGCAAAGCCAAGGGACGACCTCAGGGTGCCCATGGTGCTCTAGGTGGGTCGGGATGATTCGGTCTGTCTCCGCGCAGGCAGCAACCCCTTTGCCGCCAAATAATCATGGACCTCATGCGCCTTGAGTTGGCAGAGATCTTTCGCCAATTCATTGAGCTTGAGGTGCTTAGGCAGAGCTGGAATTAGCACATCGCGCATCACCCCTAAAATGTGCGGTTCTGCAACCAGGAGCACATGCTGGGATTGACTCGTCTGCAGCAGGTGAGTCAGCTTGGCGGCAATGTCTTGGGCAAAACGGCGCTCAAACTCAGCCCGATGATTTTCCCGATGATCGTCATAGCCGTGAGCCTGGCCGGCCGTTCCCCGATTGCGGCCGGGTTTGGTATTGGACCACAGATCTTGATCCTGAAGCGTTTGTGTAGAACTGTGCAACTCTTCGACTTCGACCAATCTGGGACTGGCTTGATATTCAGGCAGCTCAGCGGCTTCGAGTACAAAAAGCTTGGCCTTTGCGCTGCTGACAACAGCAACCACGTGATTTTGCATAACCTATTCTCCAGTTCCTCTGGATATCTCGATCGTACCTCGTTGAGTGATATAAAATACAATTTCCCATCAAGCTTAAGAGTCTTCTTTTGGGATGATCTTTCTGCCAGCGAATTTTATGACTCGGATAAACGACTTGGATAAATGATTCGGATAATTATGAATCTTTGTGACGGTTTTGTGACAGTTGTGACACTTAGATGGTGAACCTGCATTGTATCAGGCGCAATGATTAAGACCATGATTATGCGCAACATATTTTCATCTCAAAACCACTGCTTCTGAAGCACTTGTGGCATCCCAATTCGTTACCATAGGTATGTCTATGTAGATTCCGCACTGTTATTCTTAGCGGCCATTCTTAGCGGCTTTTCTCAGCAGGTTTAAGACGGACTGTAAGATGGACTGATTGTTTCCCCCAGCATCGGACAACCCCTTACCTTGCCGGCGTCCCATGATCTGGAATTCTCCCGAAGCCAAATCCTATCCAGATGCCGCTGTTTCACCCGGTGTTATCTTTCACGTTTGCGGTATCACCAAAACCTATCGCATGGGAGAGGTAGAAGTGCATGCCCTGCGCTCTATCGATCTCGATCTCTATGAACGCGAGTTGGTCGTCCTGCTAGGACCGTCAGGGAGTGGCAAATCGACGCTGCTCAATATTTTGGGAGGGTTAGATATTCCCTCTAGCGGTCATTTCTACTTTCGCGATCGCGACCTGACCCATGCTAGTGATGCTGAATTGACGCGATTTCGGCGGGATTGTGTAGGCTTTATCTTCCAGTTTTACAACCTGATTCCCAGCCTGACTGCCCGCGAGAATGTGGCTCTAGTGACGGAAATTGCCCGTCGCCCGATGCGCCCAGAACAGGCTCTAGAGCTAGTGGGGTTAGAGCATCGCCTGGATCACTTTCCCGCTCAGCTATCGGGTGGCGAACAGCAACGAGTGGCCATTGCCCGAGCCATTGCAAAACGTCCTGAGGTGCTATTGTGCGACGAACCCACCGGCGCGCTAGATTACCAAACCGGCAAACGGGTCTTGGATGCTTTGGCACAGGTAAACCAGGACCTCGGGACCACCACGGTGATTATTACCCACAATGCCGGCATTGCTGCTATGGCGGATCGCGTCGTGACGTTGCGGAGTGGGGAGATTATCCGCATTCTCCACAATCAAACAAAGGTGACTCCAGCTGAGTTGGAATGGTAGGAGAAACCGTAGCAGATTCAGATCGCCAGTTCTCGACTCTCGTCGGTCTTCACTGTTGATCTTCTGATGATCTTCTGATCTTCACGGGTTCCTCATGTTTAGCGGTCAAACTAGACGGCAGCACCAGCGAAGGCAATCCCCATGCAGGCTCTCGATCGTAAACTCCTCCGTGACTTGTGGCACTTGTGGGGGCAGTCCATAGCTATTGCCTTGGTGTTGGCCTGCGGCATTGCTATCTTCGTGGCAATGCAGACCAACTACGAATCCCTACAGCTTTCCCAGACAATCTATTACGACCAATATCGCTTTGCTCAGGTTTTTGGGCAACTCAAGCGTGCACCAGAGTCTCTAGTGACCCAGATCCGAGATATTCCGGGAGTCGCGCAGGTGCAAACGCGGGTGGTGGTCGATGTCATTCTAGATGTGCCAAACCGACCGGAGCCGGTAACAGGACGGCTGATCTCCATTCCAGACCAGCCAACCCCGATGCTGAACGATCTGTACCTGCGCCAAGGACGCTACATTGAACCCCGAGCCGGAGACGAGGTATTGGTGAGCGAAGCCTTTGCTAAGGCCAATGGGCTGCAGTTGGGCGATCGCTTGGGAGCCGTGATCAACGGACGCTGGCAATCCTTACAGATTGTAGGCATTGCCCTCTCTCCAGAATATGTCTACGAAATTCGCAGCAGTGATATCTTCCCCGACAATCAGCGGTTTGGGGTGCTGTGGATGGGGCGCGAAGCGTTAGGAACTGCGTTCAACATGGACGGAGCGTTTAATGATGTCTCCCTGACGCTGCTGCCCCAAGCCGATGCCGCAGAGGTGATCTTTCGCTTAGATCAGCTGTTGGCCCCCTATGGCGCGTTTGGGGCCTATGATCGCGAAGACCAGATCTCGAACCGGTTTTTGTCTGATGAAATCATTCAGCTCCGCACTCACGGCACCGTCATTCCCACCATTTTTTTGGGCATCGGCGCATTTTTATTACACACTGTCCTATCTCGTTTAATTGGTACTCAGCGCGATCAAATCGCTGTTCTCAAAGCATTTGGCTATAGCAATTGGGCCATCGGCAGCCACTATCTCAAGTTTGTCATGGTGATCGTGGCGGTTGGCTCAGGGCTAGGTACCGGAATCGGACTGTGGCTCGGCTCTGCCTTGACGACCTTGTATGCTCAGTTCTACCGCTTTCCGCTGCTGCGCTATGAGGTGAGTCCGGCTATGGTGGTGGGTGCCCTGCTGATTAGTAGCGGTGCTGCCATTCTGGGAGCGTTTGCAGCAGTGGGACGGGCCGTTTCGCTGCCGCCAGCTGAAGCTATGCGCCCTGAGCCTCCGCCCCAGTTTCGGCAAACTTGGCTGGAGCAGTGGGGAGTCCAACGCTGGCTCTCCTCGGTTGAGCGCATTATTCTACGGAATTTGGAGCGCAAGCCGATCCAGGCTCTCCTCTCGATGCTGGGAATTGCGCTGGCAGTCGCGCTGCTGGTGCTTGGCGGCTTTAGTCGAGATGCAATGAATTATTTGGTGGATGCTCAGTTTCGTACGGTGCAGCGGGAGGATGTGATGCTCCTGTTTAATGAGCCTCGCCCTGCTCGCACTCGCTATGAGATGACCCATTTACCCGGAGTGCTCTCTGTGGAACCCTTCCGCATTGTGCCGGCTCGTCTGCGATTTGAACATCGCAGCCACAGGATTGGCATTATGGGCATCGAACCCGAAGCCGAACTGCGGCAGCTTGTTGATCGCCACCTACAGCCTGTCTCCTTGCCCCTAGATGGACTGCTGCTCTCCAGCAAGCTAGCAGAGATTCTCGGGGTGCAACCAGGCGATTGGCTAACAGTTGAAGTGTTAGAGGGAAGCCGACCCGTCCGCACGGTCCCCATCGCTGGATTGGTGGATGAACTGATTGGGCTGTCTGCCTACATGGATATTCATGCGCTCAATCGCTTCATGCGAGAAGGAACAACCCTTTCCGGGGCGTTTCTAGCCGTAGATGACCACCAGCTCGATCCGCTGTATTCCCAGCTCAAACGCACCCCGACCGTAGCCAGTGTTTCGCTGCGAAACGCCATGATTCAGCAATTTCAACAAACCATTGCTCGCAGTCAGGGAGTGATTACTACGGTTCAGGTGGTGTTTGCCTGCATTATTGCCTTTGGCGTAGTTTACAATGCGGCTCGAATTGCACTCTCCGAGCGGGGACGAGAATTGGCCACCCTGCGCATTATTGGTTTTAGCAAAGTCCAGGTGGCGGTGATTCTCCTCGGAGAACAAGCTGTGCTGCTGATCGCCGCCATTCCGTTGGGGCTGGTTCTAGGCTATGGACTGGCAGCGTTCATGGCTGCCCTCTACGACACAGAACTCTACCGCTTTCCGCTGGTGATTAGCCGCGCGAGCTACGCTTTTGCGGTGGTCGTGATTGTCATCGCAGGGTTGATCTCGGGTGGGCTGGTGCGGCGTCAGTGCGACCGGCTCGATTTGATTGCCGTTCTCAAGAGCAGAGAATAAATGCTCACTTACCCTACCTATCTCTCTTAAATTGCTCTGTTCTTTCAAGGAGGATGTCAGGAGGATGTGATGAAGCCAACCCCTTTGCCCGATCCACCCACGAACCAGACGAACCCGGATCACCCAACATCCGTAGCTGCCCGAAATCAGGTCCGGAGAGGTTGGCAGAAACGGCTTCCCCAACTTTCCCCCAAGCAGTGGGGCTATCTGATGCTGGCAATCGCCACGCTTATCCTGGTGGTCTGGGCCTTTCAACCCGCTCCGGTTCGAGTCGATGTGGGCACCGTCGAGCAGGGGAGGTTGCAAGTCACCGTCGAGGCAGAGGGCAAAACGCGGTTACGCGATCGCTATACCATCGCTGCCCCGGTGAATGGACATCTAGAGCGAATCACCCTCAACCCCGGTGATCGGGTGCAGCCTGGAACTCTGGTTGCTCGCATTGAACCGCTCCCGCTGACGGCTGCGGTTGAAGAGGCGTTGGGGCGACTAGCGGAGTGGAAGGCGCAACGGGCAGGTGTCGAAACCCAGCGACCCAAAACCGAAACACTGGCTCAGGCAACTCTGCGTATCCAAAAAGCTGAAGCCGATCACCGACAAGCCGCAGCCCAAGTGGCTCAGGCCCAGGCAGCGTTGGAACAGGCCCAGCGCGATCGCGAGCGGGCGCAACAGCTAGAAGCTAGCGGCGCTATTCCCCGCAAAGATCGAGAATTGGCAGAGCTGAATGAAACCACTAAAGCCAAGGAACTGGAAGCCTCTAGGCTAGCGGCTAAAGCGGCAGCATCCGAGGTGGAGGTTGCCCGGGCAGCCCTTGCGGTCCTGCAACAAGAACGATCCGATCCCGATTATTTGCTCAGGGTTTATGATGCTCGCATTGCCAGCACCGAGGCAGAGCTAGCCAAATTGCGAGATGACGCCAACCGTACTGATATTCGCTCACCGATTCAAGGGCAAGTTATCCGCGTTCTGCAGAAGAGCGCGCAGTATGTCACCCAAGGCACGCCCCTACTGGAATTAGGGGATGTTTCCCATCTGGAGCTAGTGATCGATGTGCTTTCCAGCGATGCCGAGCAAATTCAACCTGGTGCTGCTATCTGGATTGAACGACAGGATGCTCCGCCGTTGCAAGCGCGAGTTCGCCAAGTGGAACCCGGGGCGTTCACCAAGGTTTCAGCATTGGGCGTGGAAGAACAGCGGGTCAATGTGATTGGCGATTTTGTGGACACCCCCCCATCGTTAGGCGATGCCTATCGAGTCGAGTCGCACATTGTGGTTTGGGAAGGCAACAATGTGGTGAAAGTGCCGCTAAGTGCCTTATTTCGATGTGAACAAGAGTGGTGTGTGTTTGTTGTGCACGAACACCGGGCACAGCAGCGATCGGTAGCCGTAGGGCGGCGTAGCCATGTCGAAGCCGAAATTCGGCATGGGTTGACGGCTGGTGATATTGTGATTCTTCACCCCAATGAGCAGATCACTCCCGGCAAACGAGTTGCAGTCCGTTGAGGACACTGAGGTGAGGACACTGAGGAAACTCATGATTCATCCCATCCCCTATCGGCACACCGACCTCAGATTCCGTGTGGAGAAACTATAATGACAGTCCTAACCCAGGAGATTCCGGGAAGGGCAACTCGCCCAAACCCAATTCGCCCCAGTTAGGCAGAGCGATCGCCCTCCGGGCGGTGCGGAGCAATCCCGCTTCACTCCTAAACCTAAAAAATCGTCCTCCGCTGGAACTGGGAAAACCAGCATGGTTGCTGCCTTTGGACGGGCAACTTAAAGACCGAAGCATCCGTGACGCTGTGCCAGGAACACGTTGCTGAAAGGAAGCCTATGGATCTCAATGACTACTAGAACCGACTAAGTAGTCAAGCAAAAACGTAACTGGTCAGCGCAATAAGAAAGGTTAAATGAGAATCATCAAATCGCATCGGATGAGGTAGGTTGAGCGATATGGAAACCAGAGACGCCAATCTGGAAGCGATGATGTCCGCCCCCGACTTTAATCCAGAACAACTGGGGACGCAGTTTTGGTATAAGCAGTATTTGAAGCAACGAGCTGAGAGCTTGTTTCTAAACAATTATGAATTGTTCTGCTTTAGCTTCGCCAAACGACG
>JACYLU010000025.1 GCA_015272325.1 Synechococcales cyanobacterium C42_A2020_086
GACGCCTGCTGCTCGGGACTACAGATGCGGTTCACTAGCTCCCCGCCGTGGGGGGGGATGGGGTCGAATAGGTCAGTCAAAGTAGTTGCCTCTTGCTCAACTGCGTGGAATACGATTTACAACTCTCTGTAAACTTTATCGTTCCAAAAATGGTACCTTCAGGAGAGTTTTTGGCTAAATAGAAAAAATAACGCCATATTTTGATATCTGCCTGCGAATTAACTCCTAATTGTTAATATAAAATTTTGCATGAATAAGGGAAAATCCCGACAAATATCCGCTAAACAACCGAGGGGATTTATAAATACAGAATGGTAGGCACCAGTTAAAGTGATTAATAAAATTAGAGATGCCACTCCAAATTTCATAATCTGGACGTGATTTGACACAACTTTGAAAGCAGATTTGGCACTTGTAGTGTATATTCCGATGCATTGAAAATCACTCATCTATAGGGTTTTTGTGTCGTAAAGCACGAGAAAGCGGAGACAGAAATTTTGCCTCCGCGAGAATTGATTCTTCAATGTGTCTAGTAATGCTTTTAGGCAAATTTAAACGCTCGCTTTCTGCCGCAGCGAGTTCAGTACTGCCTCGTGGCAAGCGCCATTGCTAACAATGACACCCTGATTGTTCACCAGTTTATCAGCTAACGAGAAATCCAGCGGCTGACCATACATATCAGTGACTCGTCCTCCCGCTTCTTCGACAATAATTACGCCTGCTGCATGGTCCCAAATTCGCTCGCGATAATCGGGAGTTTTGGGTGAAGGCAGCCGCAAATACAGTGCTGCTTCGCCACAGGCAACCACCCCATACTTTGCTTGGCTATCCATGCGTAGCGAGGCTGTCGTCATGCCAATGGCTCGGGCTAGTTCCTGCTGCTGCGAATGATCGCCGTGCCCCGATTCCACACTTTCCACGAAACGAAAATGAGCGGCATCATCGGAATGGGCAACGCGAATCGGCTGAGGTTCGCCTCCGCTGAGCGGCATCATCGTTGCTCCGGCTCCGCGCACAGCCCTAAACAACACCCCAGCAGCGTCTGTGGTTTCCAATGTCAGTGCCGGACAAGCCAACACGCCCACCTTGACCTCGCCATCTTCCACGAGCGCAAGGGCAACGGCGTACTGCTCGCCGCGTAGAAAACCCTTCGTGCCGTCGATCGGGTCTAGCGTCCAGTAGCGCTGCCCAACCTGGCCGTTGCCGCGACCAATCCACTCAATCACGGTTTCAGGTGTTGCCTCCGTGAAGATAGATTGCACATGCTCTGTCGCCTGAGCAAGATAGGGAGCCATCTCGGGTTGGCTCAAAGCCGCTGCATCTTCTTCTGCCACAATCGGATCTGCGGGAAATGCCTCCGAAAGGACTTTGCAGATAATAGCCTGGGAGCCAAAATCGGCAATGGTAACTGGACTGCGGTCGCGTTTTTCAATGGCCTCAGGTCGAATCGTTTGACGAACCTGCTGGCACAGTTGAGCTGCCAATGTAACTGCTTCAATTGCAACGTGCTGTTCTCGCTCGTAAGCCATGAAAATTTAAGCCTCAGTTAGGGTTCTTCCCTGTTATACACTATGGAAATTTGTGAATTAGGGGGATGGACAATGGAGGAGAGCGCGGAGACTCAGAAGCCAAGGCGCTGAGATCAAACACTGAGATAAGGATTAACCTTGGCAAGAGCGCTGGGGTTTGCTGCGATCGAGTAGGAGTTGCCGCATAGCCAAGTACATGAACGGCGGAATGGTGTTGTAGTATCGTCTCCACAGGCGGCGCGGCTCTTGAATCAAGCGATAGAGCCACTCGAAACCGGTATATCTCACCCAGCGTGGTGCCCACTTATGAATTCCTGCATAGACCGGAAACGCCCCGCCCAAGCCCAACATGACAGCTTGGATTTTCCCTCTGTGCTGATGCATCCAAATTTCCTGTTTCGGGCAACCCAGCGAAACCAACACCACCCCAGCGCCGCTCCGGTTGATGGTTTGGATAATGGCTTCGTCCTCTTCAGCAGTTAAAGGGCGGAACGGCAATGGTTCCATGCCAGCAATTTGCAGCTGAGGAAACTCTCGGTTGAGCCGTGCCCGCATGCGCTCTAGGATCTCTGGTTGGGATCCCAGGAAGAAAACGCTGACGTTTTGGGTGGATAACCGCTCGCACAGCGCAATCAAAATATCCATACCAGCAACCCGATCCTGATTGGAAGCGCCCATGAGTTTCATCAACCAGACGAGGGGCATACCATCGGGAGTGACGAGATCGGCTCGTTTCAGCACTGTACCAAAGGTAGAGTCGGAGTGAGCCTCCATTAACATATGAACATTCGCGACACAGACGACTTTACTCAGCCGTTGACTTGCCCAGGTTAGGACTAGATCAATTTGGGCATCAAAGGGTAACGCTGTAACTGGAAAACCGATAACACTCTGAATGGGGGGAAGTAGGTCTAACATAATCCTGTGATGCTCGTAAGTGTTGTTGAGTCAGGGAACACAGGGTAGGACCGATAGTGAAGTAGAAAGAGCGTTAACGCTCTGGTTCAGATTTCAAGCAGTGGGGATGCCACTAGGGCAGTCAGATCAGAAACCGAACTAGCCTATCTACAAACCGCTGTAAATGAGTAAATCTCCCTGAGAATTTCACGATTTCCCTGCTATTGTTTTTGTGCGGGGCTATCGCATTGCTTCTGTGGCGTGGAGTTGGTGCCCGGGTATCGATGGTTGACTAGCTCCTGTGACACGGCTCTGCGACACGGGTAGACGATTCGACAGAACGAACTCATCTGGAAACAGAAATATCTGGAGACAGAAGCAGCTCTGCACGCAAACGTCATACACCTGATTACAAAAACTCGTTGCAGCGCCTCCTAGAAGACGCAACTGTAGAGGGTAGATGGAATGAAGCGTGATAGTCTATTCCCAGGCAATGGCACCGTGACTGTTGAGAACAGGGTGATGCTGAAAAGATGCAGCATCCTTGACTAAAGGAGCAAGACATCCATTCCTACAACGAATTGTTATCTTAGCCACAGAATCTCAGTCACAGATGTGTCACAGATGCAGTGAATTATTACTCCCTACTGCGGGTAGATACAGCAGACCATAGGAACGAACGCAGATAGGAGCATTTTTAACATTGTCCAGCAGCCAAGTCCAGCAGCCAATAAAGGGTAGATGCGGCTAGCAGGGTTTATCAATACTGAGTGAACTCACTTTATCGACTTCATGGACTTCATGAACTCCCGGAGAAGACACGTTATATCTTTCCGTACTCCATCCACAAAACCAGGAAAATTAGACAAAATTTCAGTTGAAAATGTGGAACTGAGCGGCTGTGCACGAAATATTTAGATTATACCGTGGCATATTCAGGCAGCTAAAAGCAAGAGGTTTGCGTAGAAATCGGGAGTTTTCATTAAAAATTTATAAATTAGTTTATAAATCAGTCGCGCTACGACTCCATACCATGCATCTCTTGTGTTCAAAAGATAAAGCCAGATAGCATAATTCAAGCCCGTAAGGACGCATCACCACTGGGCAACACGTCCTGATTCTCATTGATCTTCAATAAGGGTCAACAGGCTGACCTTTCAACAGGTATGGCTCCTCGACACGATGCTGCTGAGCACGACCCGTGGCTGAACCGTTTAGGTGTGAATTGAGTTAAGCCTGAGTTGATTTTTGCAGAATGACTCCCAAGGCTTGTGTACTAGAAATCTTTAGCTGTTCCAGGGTTTGCTCTAGTAGAGATCGTTTGAGCTTGCCGAGTTCCACCACCAGCATGACACCATCGGTATGAGCCGTCACTAAATAGGAGTCAGCAAATCCTAACAGCGGTGGCGTATCGTAAATGATGAGATCAAAAGTTTTGTGGGCTTGCTCCATAAGATGATGCATTCTCTGAGACGACAGCAAGCGCGTGGGGTCAGGAGGGGTGGGTCCTGCTGTCAGCACATAGAGATTCGGCTCTAGTGGCGACCGTTGCAACACTTGACTAACTTCGGCATCACCCGAGAGTACATCCACCAAGCCTTTGTCATTGGTGAGGTTGAGATACTCATGCAATCGTGGGCAGCGCAGATCGGTGTCTATCACCAGCACCCGTTGATCCATGGCTGCGGCTGCTTGAGCGAGATAGGCCGCGACTGTGGTTTTGCCTTCGCCCGGAGCCGTGGAGCTGATGACAAACGAGCGAATTGGAGTATCGGAGTTGAGCAGCCGAATATTAGCGTGCAGCGAGCGAAACGCTTCAAAGAAACTATCAGCTCGATCCAGACTACTGGTGCGACGGGTTTCAACAATCTCAGCCGGAGTCGGACGCGGTGCACCAAACAGGCTCAGCCGGAATCCCGATTCGACAAGGGCCTCGTTATAAGGAATGCTGCCTAGCAGTGGCATTCGCACCAATCGCTTCAACTCCTCGGCAGTGTAAATCACTTCGGTGAGTCGATCAAACAGTAATGCAGACCCCACACCCAGCAGCAATCCCAAAATAGCTCCCAAGATCAAGTTTTGCGACATGCTGCTCACTGTGGGTAGGGGTTCGGTAGCCGGGGTCAAGACTTCCCAGGGCACTTCGCGCTGCGCTGCCTCGATCTGCAATGCCTGCTGCTTCGCCAGAAACTGGTTCAGCGTCTGGGTGGCAATTTCTAACTCCCGCTGAATATCTGCATATTGTCGAGATACACCTGAAAGCTCCCGGACTCCCGAGTTGAGCGAACTGAGGGTTTCCCGTAGCGCCTGTTCTCGAACTTGCAACGCCTGAATTTTGCTGAGCACTTCACGCTGGGCTTGGGTCCCTTCTCGGGACAGGATACTCAGCAGATTTTGCCGTTCTTCCCGCAGCACCTGCATATCAGGCGTAGTGTCGAGAAACACCGTCGATGTGGCGGCAATTTTGGCGTCGAGTTCCAGCAGTCGGTTTAGGAGAGCCTGATAGCGTGGATTCTCACTGAGAGCAGCGGACGCTGCCGTTTCGCTGGGCTGAGAGGCAAGCTGACTCTGCAAATCGCTGTAGAGGGCACGAATTTGCTCAAGCTCAACCTGAGCTTCCAACTGCTGCTGCGAGAAGGCACCGACTTGATTTGACAACTGCTGCCCGCGCGACTCGGGATCGATCAAGTTATGCCGCAGCCGCAACTGTTCTAGGCGATCTTGCAAGGTGGCCACCCGCTGTTCTAAATCGGGTAATTTTTTGTTGACAAACTGCGTGGCACGGTTAATGTCGGTCTGCCGGGAGGCAAGGCTGTAGTTCAAGTACGCCTGCGACAACAGCTCAAGGAACGTCTGCACCTCGTTGGGATCAACTCCCTGATAGGTCGCCTGAATAATGTTAGAGTCTTTGCCAACGACGCCGACGCTCACCCGCCGCACCACCGACTTATAGCACGGATCGTTCGCCGTTTCGCCGAGGTTCGCGGTGGACGTCTCGTCTAGGTTTGCCGAAGATGCCGCTGGAACTGACGGTTCTGCAGTGGACTCAGGCGGGGTAGAATTTCCCCCAAACGCCTGACACACGGCGGGATACTCTTGCTTCAGCTTCTCGAAGACGGGCACCAAAATCTTAGGACTGCTGAGAATCCGCAGGAGATCCTCATTCACAGTTGGTGTTTTAGTGGCAGGGGGACCTTGCTCGCTGGTTAGCGTTCCGGGTACAGACGAAATAATTTCAGTCTCCGCCGTCATGGACTGCACCAAAATTTCCAGGCGAGCGCTGTAGATGGGGGTATCAGTGAGGGCTTTGAGTCCTGCGGCCCCGGTTACCGCCGCCGTGACACCCAGCACCAGCAAGAGCTTGCGCCGCAGCGCTGCAAACAACTGTCCCACGTTGAGTCCACTTTCGGGGACTGGTTGCAATGGAACGATTTCGGTTTGAGACGGTGATTGAATATACTGTCCAGCCTTCATCCAATTCTCCCCTGTAAACTGGTCAACGCGTATTCTGTGGGCGCTTCAGCGATGGTAGTCATCGTTGGAAGCAGGGTGACTCAGCTCCGCCAGCCGCCTAGTCAATGGTTCGAGAACATCGAGGTTGATAACTCTGCTGAGAGTCAGTTCAGAGCCATCTGAGAGTCATCTGAAAATTCTCAGAAACTGGAACGGCAATCCCAGAATCGAGAAGATACCTTGCAGTGGGCTGAGAATCGAGCCGATGGTGTCGGAGACATTGGCCAAATCTGAGGGACTAACAATCACAATGTCGTTGTTGCGCAGCGTTGGGTTATTCGCCGCATCAATGCCCTGGCTGAAGTCCACTGGGATTTCCTGCCGAGAAACGGTGCCATCGGGGTTGAGCCGCACGAGCTGCACCCGACTTTCCCGTGCCCGCTCGTTGAAGCCGCCTGCCGCCAGAATTGCCTGATTCAGCGGCGTGTTGGGTGCCACCTCTACCGTGCCCGGCCGGGTCACTTCCCCGACGACATTCACCTGAATTTTGTCGGGAGAGAAGCTAGCGGCGGCAAGCTGGGTGGCTGTAGCGGCGTCAATGTCATCGGGCACGGCCGGAATGACAATCGTATCGCCGGGTTGCAAAATTGCATCTTGGCGGGCATCACCCTGTTGCAGCAGCGCCCACAGGTCCACCTCAAACACTTGCTCACCGGCAGAGCGGGTCAGCCGCCGCACTTGGACCCGGCGAATATCCGCTAGCGGTTTGATGCCCCCTGCAACCTGGATGGCTCGCGTGACGGTGGGTGGAGTCGTTACCGCGCCGCTAGCCTGCCCCGCAACACCAGCTTCGGGGGTGCGAGTCACGCCGCCGGTCACAGTGTAGGTTCCCGGTCGATAGACTTCACCAACCACGGCAATGTTAACTGGCTGGTTCGAGTCGGCCGAGAAGCTGGTGGTATTGAGCAGCGGTGCCTCGGCCAGATTGACCTCGGTTTCTGGCACCACAATCGTGTCGCCATCTCGCAGCGAGACGTCGTAGGCTAAGTTACCCGTTTGCACGAGCTGCCAGAGATCAACGTTGATCACCTGTTCGCCGCCGTTGGGCTGAGGACGACGGATCTGCACCTGCCGCAAGTCGGCAATCTGGGTGATGCCGCCAGCTGCCTCGAGCAGTTGAGTGACCCGGGGCAACTGGGGATTGTCAGCGGCGATCGGAATTGTGTAAGTACCAGGACGATTGACTTCTCCCGCAATCCCGATCTGTAGCGGTCGCCGCCGAATCAAGCTGATCGTGACATTGGGACGGCGCAGGTACTGGCTGTAGGCACGGGTCAGGGTGGCAGTCGCTTCTTCAACGGTTTGCCCCCGCACGGAAATGGGACCGACCAGTGGTAGATTTAGGCTGCCATCGATCTGCAGATCATGCTCGCCGCTGTATTGGGGAGCCTGGAATAGGTCAATCCGGATGCGGTCCCCTGCTCCGAGTGTGTACGGCGTTTCAACGGCAGCGGGTGCCGGAGGCGGGCTGCCCGAGGGAGCCGTCGGAAGTCCTGTTCCCGGCTGGTACTGAATGCCCGGAATCGGCTGCGTAGGAACCCCTGGAACGAGCTGTGTCTGCGGGGTTTGAGCGACTGAACTGGCTGGCGTACTGGAGGAAGTCCCTAATGCAGGACTCGCTGGAGCAGGCACCGTGAATGCCATCACCGAGGTGGCAGGGGTGAGCACCATGCAGCTGGTTAACCCAAGGGAAACCCAGCGTAAAGATTTCACGAAATACGGGCGTGGCATAGGCAAGTACGTAACGTGCAAGGAGGCTCAGTTTTGATCAGCAAACGCCGCAAAACAGGCGCTGCTCAATCCATCCGTCTTCCTCCTTTCTGCAACGCCTTAACTCTTGAATCCGCGAAATCTCGCGGAGTTTTGGCGAACTTTATCTAAACTTTAATTATTGATTAGAGGAATAATGAGCTAAATAACTCCTTATGACGCATCAAATTCAGCCAATGTTGCAGGAGGTCTGGTCATTTCTATGACCCAATCTTATGACTGGATTGTGGTGGGTGGTGGGCTAGCAGGCTGCGCCCTGGGTTACGAGCTAGCAAGAGCTGGCTTCACGGTGCTGCTGATCGACCCAGATCGGCACAGCGCCACGCGCTACAGCTACGGCGGCATTGCCTACTGGTCGGGCACGACGCCCCTAACCCAGCAGCTCTGTCAAGAAGGCATCGCCCTCCATCGCCAGTTGCCGCAGGAGCTAGGAGCAGAAACGCATTTTTGCGACATTAATCTGCTGTTGACGATTGATCCAGACCGCAATCCGACGGAAGTGGCAGCAGCCTATGCCAGTTGTGCCCTGCTGCCAACCCTACTTTCTCCGCAAGACGCTCACCAGCTAGAGCCACTGCTGAATCCAGCCGTTATCGCAGGGGCACTGCAGTTGCCGCATGGGCAGGTTTGCCCAGAAGCACTGATGGCAGCCTATCGGCAAGCCTTGCAGCAGCTAGGGGGTGAGATCCTCCAAGACACGGTAACTGGGATGCAGCCAACCGGCAGCGCTCAGGCGGTGAAGACGGCTCTAGCTACCTACTCTGGGGCGAATGTGGCCATTTGTGCGGGAGCCTGGAGTCGGGCTTTGCTCAAGGCTGCGGGCTATGCTGTGCGGCTCTACTTTACTCAAGCAGAGCTAGTGGAAACACCGCCAGTGGAGGTGCGACTGCACTCGCTAATCATGCCGGCAGAGCTGAAGCGCTTTGGCATGGAAGCAACGGCAGGACAGGCAGACACCGAGCCGCTGTGGGATGAGCCAGGGCACGAAATTCTGCCGCCGATCCTCGATGCGGGGGTGGTGCAGCTACAGGACGGCCGCCTGCGTATGGGGCAAGTCAGCCGCACCCTCACCGATCCGCTGGCTGTTGTAGACGCAGAAGCGAGCGAAGCTGCCATCCGCGCCGCTGTAGGACGACTGTTGCCGGCGCTAGAGCATCTGCCCGGCCAATGGTGCTGCTGCCTCGTATCCTTCAGTGGTGACCGCCTGCCGCTCGTGGGCGCGTTGCCAGCCTGGGAGGGAGTGCATTTGTTTGCGGGCTTTAGTAACCCGTTTGCGCTGCTGCCGCCGGTGGCTCGCCGCTTTGCTCAAGCTGCTGCCACAGGGCAAGCCGATGAGCTATTGGCTCAGCTGGCCCCCAGTCGCTTTCCACCGTTGGCTTCTCAATGAATAGATTCGGCAAATCCGCAGATCCGCTAGACTAAGTCTAGGTCACTTCCAAATCTGCCCTAGATTGGGCTACAGGATTTTTCAAGGACGGTTTTATGGCACTAATTGCACAGGCGCTAGCGACGTTTCTCAATTTCTACTTCGTACTGTTGATTGTGCGGATTCTGTTGAGCTGGTTTCCCACCATTGAGTGGTACAAGCAACCCTTTGCTGCCCTGAGCCAGGTTACCGATCCTTATCTCAACATTTTCCGTTCCTTTATTCCACCCTTGGGCGGCATCGACTTCTCACCAATCCTGGCCATTTTTGTCCTGCAAATTGCCTCTAGCCTGTTTATGCAGGCAGCTCAAGCGATTGCCTACACCATGTACTAGAGGATACCAGAACGCATACTCAGTCCCTAGGTTTGGCAGCCAATGTGTCGCGGGGTGGCTAGAGCACATGCTAGTCTGTCCTTCCTGCCCATCACTCCTGGCTGATGGCGCTAATCTGGTCGAGGAGCTGGTGGGCCATGGCTAGCTTGCTGCAAGGCTCAATGACGGCTTTGCGACCAAAGCGATCGAGGAATACGGCTTGATTAGTATCGCTGCCGAAGCCGCTAGTGGGGTGATCGATAGGATTGGCAACAATGGCATCGAGGTGTTTGCGCTGCAATTTCTCCCAAGCTGGAGTGACGATATCCCCTGTTTGCGCCGCAAACCCAATTAGCCACTGATCGGGCCGCTTGAGTGAGCTAAGCTCCGCCACAATATCGGGGGCGGGCACCAAGGGGAGCTGAGCCGGCAGGGACTGTTTGGGCAGTTTCTCAGGACTGTACTCTGCAGGACTGACATCCGCCACTGCTGCTGCCATTAGGATCCAATCGGCAGTGGGTAAGGCATCCAGCATCGCTTGCCGCATTTCTAAAGCGCTGACAATGGGCACTTGCTTTACTCCCGACAACAGCTCCAGCAGACTTGGCTCCATCGGTCCGTGGACTAGCGTTACCACCGCGCCTCGATGCAGTGCCGCCTGTGCCAGCGCTACACCCATTTTGCCGGTTGCCGGATTGCCAATAAAGCGCACAGGATCGAGATACTCGCGGGTGCCGCCAGCGCTAATCAAAATTCGTTTGCCTCCCAAATCGCGCTTGCCGCTCGTGTGCAGCAAGGACGTCAGATGCGCCAGAATCTCGGGCGGTTCAGCTAGGCGTCCCGGTCCTACCCGATCGCAAGCCAGAATACCATTGCCCGGATCGAGGCTGTGGTAGCGGGGATCGGTTTGCACAAGCTGCCAGTTGCGCTGCACCGCCTGCTGCTGCCACATGTCAGTATTCATGGCGGGAGCCAGCAACACTGGACAGATCGACGCCAACACCGTATTGGTAAGCAAATCATCAGCTAGCCCATAGGTCAGCTTTGCCAGCAAATTGGCTGTTAGCGGCGCAATCAGCAGCACCTCTGCCCATTCCCCCAACTCGATATGCAGTGGTCGCCCATGGCTCGGCTGCCAAAAATCGGACTCGGTATAAGCGGCATGGCGACTCAGGGTTGCCAGAGTCAGCGGTGTGATGAACTGCTGCGCAGCCTCGGTCAGAATCACTCTTACCTCAGCTCCCTGCTTGACTAGCGTAGAGACCACAGTACAAACCTTGTAGGCTGCAATGCCGCCCCCAATTCCCACTAGCACCCGTCTTCTGTGCAGCATAATTGCAGATTGAATGAAGCTCCAACACAGCGAAGGGACGAAGGGCAGCATCACTCCTTCATCCCTCTTAATTTCATCTCAATTTCATACAGGGCATCAAGCCTTAATCGAGTGATCGCGAATGATCGAATGGCTAGGTGTCTACGCTTCGTCGTAGGCTTCTAGATCCAGCAAATAGAGGTAGGGTTCTACCATCTCCGGCCGCTGAAAGGCAATGGCTCGCAGCAAATGCCAATCTTCGAGTCCTTCAAAGGGATTCGTGTACTCATCTTGCTCTAATCGGTTTGCCAATGCCGCCACCTCGC
This sequence comes from Synechococcales cyanobacterium C42_A2020_086, assembly GCA_015272325.1. GTDB lineage: Bacteria > Cyanobacteriota > Cyanobacteriia > Elainellales > Elainellaceae > JACYLU01. The sequence continues at coordinate 11,088 of JACYLU010000025.1, forward strand.
TCGCGGTCATCTTGGCCACATCTTGCTCTGAAAAATGAAGTGTGCGCATGATTAACCCCTCCCCGAAGCGTCTGTACTAGTGTACCTCCGCAACGTCACCGATGACATCTCTATCCTTATCCTATAGCCGTTTCGAGAAGAAGCGGGTCAAGCGGTCATTTCTTCTATAAAACTTTGCATCAGCTTCAAAACAGCCGGCTGGATTTCATGCCCCATCATTAGTTCGTGATAGTGCACGGACGCGCCGAGTTCCAGCAGCCGATCGCGAGCTTGATAGGATGCGAGCAGCGGCACCACCTGATCCTGCCGCCCATGTACCATCAGCACCTTGGGTAACGGTTGGGTCAGAGTCGCAGCATCTAAGGGCGCGTGCAGATAGCCGCTGAGAACCATTAGCGCCGCCAGAGGCAATTGCAAACCCACATCTAGTGTCATTGCTCCGCCTTGGGAAAAGCCTGCCAAAATTGTTCGCGACAGGGGGACGCCAGTTATTTGCTCGAGCGACAGCAGCCAGTCGGTGAGCAACTGCCGGCTCTGTCGCAGCTCAGGCTGATCGCGAAACTCGGGGCGGCTGAAGAACGAGTAGTCGGCAGGCAGGTCATACCACATGCGCCCAGCAGGACCATAGGGAAAGGGAAACGGCGCGTTGGGAAAACAGAGCTGGTAGTTGGGCAGATCCAGATACGCCGCCAAGGCCGCTACATCCTGGGCATTTGCTCCCCAGCCGTGCAGCACAACGAGTACCCCTTGGACCGGCTCTAAGCGGGCTGGATAGGTGATGACGTCAAGATCCACATCCCTCCTAAGCAGTCGCGCAGATTTTACTCTTTTAATCTTACAAATTCGCGGCTGCGGAATTCTACTATCCTGAGTAAGGTGCAATTTCATCCGCGCCCGTTTGCAGCTTTGAGTTTGCAGCTTCTTAGGTTCAACAGGTTCAACAAGGTCATAAAGTTCATGGCACGTTTGGCATTGCTTAGCACATCCGATAAGACCGGCATTGTCGAGTTGGCGCAGAGTCTGGTCAGCGAATTTGGGTTTGAGCTGCTCAGCAGTGGCGGGACAGCAAAGGCGCTGCAAGCTGCCGGGATTCCGGTCACCAAGGTTTCGGACTACACAGGTTCACCAGAAATTTTGGGTGGGCGGGTAAAAACGCTGCATCCCCGAATTCACGGCGGCATTCTAGCGCGACTCGATCTGCCGCAGGATCAGGCCGATCTAGAAGCAAACCAAATTCGCCCGATTTCCCTGGTTGTGGTCAATCTCTATCCGTTTGAGCAAACCATTGCCCGCCCTGATGTGACGCGCGCCGACGCCATCGAGCAAATTGATATTGGCGGACCGGCAATGCTGCGAGCTGCTGCCAAAAACTTTGCTCACTTGACGGTGCTGTGCCAGCCGAGCCAGTATGCCGACTATCTCCGTGAACTGCGGCAGCACGGCGAGGCATCCTTAGAGTTCCGTCAAAACTGCGCTCTACAAGCCTTTGAACACACTGCCGCTTACGATCGGGCCATTGCCACCTACCTAGCCGGACAGATCCAGCAGCCCATCAGCAAGTCCTCCGTCTCTACCGATGAGTTGCCGCCCACATTTCATCTTGAGGGGAAACGCATCCAAATCCTGCGCTATGGGGAAAACCCCCATCAGCCGGCAGCCTGGTATCAAACCGGAGCGGTGCCTACGGGATGGGCGGCGGCAACCAAACTGCAAGGCAAAGAGCTAAGCTACAACAATCTGGTGGATCTAGAAGCCGCGCAACGCATTGTCTCTGAATTCAGCGATGACCCGGCGGCGGTGATCATCAAACACACTAATCCCTGCGGGGTTGCCCTCGGCTCTAGTTTAGTCGAAGCCTATCAAAACGCCTTTGCGGCAGATTCGGTGTCGGCCTTTGGCGGCATTGTTGCCCTCAACCGCCCCCTCGACGCCGCCACCGCGACCGAGCTGACCAAAACCTTCTTGGAATGCGTGGTGGCTCCGGGTTGCGATCCTGAAGCGGAAGCGATCCTCAGCGCCAAGTCGAAGGTGCGAGTGCTGATTTTGCCGCAAGCTAGCCCGCCCCTTCAGGTGATCAAACCGATTGCCGGCGGCTTTTTGGTGCAGGTGGCCGACACCCAGATTGCCGATGCCTCGCAGTGGCAGGTAGTCACCAAGCACCAGCCCACTCCGGCTCAGCAGGCAGAACTTTTGTTTGCCTGGAAAGTCTGTAAGCACGTCAAGTCGAACGCTATCGTTGTCACCCGCGACCGAACGACCCGCGGTGTTGGAGCAGGGCAGATGAACCGCGTCGGCTCCGTCAAAATTGCCCTAGAGCAAGCGGGAGACAGGGCGAAGGGTGGCGTTCTCGCTAGCGATGGCTTCTTCCCGTTTGATGATTCGGTGCGCACGGCAGCACAGGCTGGAATTGCGGCAATTGTTCAGCCTGGGGGTAGCTTACGCGATCAGGATTCCATTACTGCTGCCAATGAGTTAGGGTTAGTCATGATATTCACCGGGGTGCGTCACTTCTTGCACTAAACCGGGAACTCTAGGGAGCGAGTTCGGGCGAGTTAAGCTCAGGGGCGATTGTCAAGCAGGTAACGGCAGAGTCAATGAGCTTTTCACCTCCGACCTTCGCTGACTGGTTGATCCCTACTCAAATCTGTACCCCTATGATGCTAACCATGTCCTCCACCCAGCCAACCTCAGCCCCTGCACCAGCCGCTGGATTGCCTGAGCAGATTACCATTACCCTGCTGCTGATGGGAGGTCAGCAGTACACCGTTTCCCTCACGCCCGACCATACACTGTTGACCGATCTCTATGAAACCCTAATGGATGTCGAGGGCAAGCGCGGCAAACGCCTGTTTCAGGTGCCGATCCACAACGGACAGGCGATGCTTACCTTTACCAGTGATTGGCTCGTAGGATTAGTTACCGAACCACCGATTGTCATTCAGCGTCCGCCCGCCCCGCAGGCTCATGCCGTACCTCAGACTCCCCCGCCGACCGCTCCTCAGGATCCCCTGATCTCGCGCTACCTGCAATTTGATAATTTCCTCACTCCCGATGAGCACCAGCGGCTGCTGGAGTATGCGATTCAGCGCCAGTCAGAGTTTGTGCCCACGACTACCTTCACCAAAGAAGCTAACTATCGAGAATCCGTGGTGCTGTATTCGTTCCCGGAATTTGCGGAGCTGATGCGCGAGCGGGTGCGGCAGGTTTTCCCGGATGTGGCTGCTCAAATGGGATTGACGCCGTTCGAGATTTCTCAGATCGAAGCCCAGCTCACTGCTCATAATGACGGCAATTTCTACAAAGTTCACAATGACAACGGTAGCCCCAACACCCGCAGTCGAGAACTCACCTACGTCTACTATTTCTACCGGGAACCGAAGCCCTTCACCGGTGGCGAACTGGTGATTTACGACAGCCAAGTGCGCAATAACTATTACGTCAAGGCAGACACTTTCAAAACCGTGGAGCCGCGCAATAACAGCATTGTTTTCTTCCTCAGTCGTTACCTGCATGAGGTGCTGCCGATTCATTGCCCCTCGCAGGAGTTCGCCGACAGCCGCTTTACGATCAATGGCTGGGTGCGTCGCTGACTCCAATAGCTCCAATAGTTCTTGGAAGTGCCGCTCGATCGCTTCTCCGCACTTTAGGATGAAGAAGTGAAGCAATGTAACAACAACGCAGCGGCGCTATGGAGTGGCAAGAAATCTACGGCAACTGGGTCTTGGTTCCGCCTCGACCCATCGCAATTATTCATTTCCTAGGAGGAGCGTTTGTGGCAACTGCTCCCCAGGTTACCTATCGCAATTTGCTGGAGTATCTGGCCAGCGAGGGCTACGCGATTGTGGCAACGCCCTTTGTCAACACCCTGGATCACACGACAATTGCCCAGCGGGCGATGCGCACCTCGAATCTAGCGCTCGAACACTTGACCACTCAGGTATTCCGGCAATATTCGCTGCCGATCTACGGCATTGGTCACAGTATGGGGTGCAAACTGCATCTGCTGATTGGCAGCCTGTTTCCGCAAGAGCGGGCCGGCAATATTCTGATTTCGTTTAATAACTATCCGGCGCGGCGCTCGATTCCCTTTGTCGAGCAGTTTACGCAGTTTTCCAAGCTGGCGACTCAGGTGGCATCCCAGCTCAACTCGCCGTTTCCCTCGCAGCTCACCGCCTTTGACGTTGAGTTCACGCCGTCCCCAGAGGCAACGAACGAACTGATCGAAAAGCAGTATCAGGTGCGGCGCAATTTGCTGATCAAGTTCACCGACGACGATATTGACCAAACTCGCTATCTCATGGAGGCGTTGGAGCAACGATTTCCAGAGATGACGAGTCTGCAAATCCTCAAGGGCAACCACCTGACGCCGCTGGGTCAAGACGTCAACTGGCGAGCTGGGGCTGAATTTTCCCCCTTCGATGCGGTAGGGCAATTCCTCAAGCAAGAACTCTACCGCGATATGAATCAGCTCAAGCGCACGATTATACGGTGGCTCAATCCGCTAGGGGCGCTGCAATCAGGTTACTAAAACCCCTGAATGCAAAACTGCCGACACATCAGCACCGGAGAATCGGTTCGCCCGCGCATCGGGCAATCGCTGATGCAGGACCCACAGTCTGCCGGGACGGGCAGAACAATTTCATCGGCGGTGTAGAGACTGATACCTTGGCTAATGTAGCCGCGTGCTTCTAGGTCCGAGAGTTGGTTGCAGATAATCAGGGCACGAGAAATAGCCGACCGCTGCCGCGCATAGTTGATTTTTGTCAGGATCTGCTGAAACTGATGTGGCTCTTTCAGGATCTCCACTAGCACCTTCTGGCTTTGGCTTTTGAAGCAGGGCGGCGGCTCTTGGGCAAAAAAATCTTTGTAGAGCAGCGTGAAGGTACCGTCGGCATAACGGCGGGTACGCAACAGCCGCAGAAACGGCACGGTGAAGGCCCCCTCAATATCCACCGTGAACCACCAGGACTTGTGCCACGCTTCGGAAGGCAAATGCAGAATCGCATCCACTTGACTGGGTGAAAATCCCGCTTCGGCTAAGATTGCCATTGCCTGGGCTAGCGTCACGCCCTGCCCCAAGGTCCGAGATTCGGCTTCGCATTGGGTTAAATCTAGATAGCCGCGCTGATTACCGTTGCGACGGGTGTATTCGGCGACGCCCTCCTCGAACTGTGCCGATTCCGCCAGCACGCAGTAAATTTCCTCGAATTCCAACACCCCGTCGATGCTGATTTGTGGCTCTAGCGGCACCCCAATCGAGGAACGGACGCTGCCGATCCGATGGGGCTGCGCGATTGGAGGGGTGCAGTCCGTCAGCAAGGATTGCAGCAGCGAGGTGTCCGCAATGGCCAGAGCAATCTGTACGCGATCATGCAGCGGCAGAGCATCGCGGCAGTCGGGCGAGGAGTCTCGGAGCAGCGGATGGATCATACTCCTCATCTTGAGGGAACTTCACAGAAATGGTGAAGCTGTTTCGCCTTTCTTTACACGACAAGGGCTGAAATCCCCGATTGGCAAGTACTTTTACCCAGTTGGCATCGCTGTTTATCAATCTTCAATCGGGGCAGGATAGAGAAATTCTGACGTCCTTTCGCTGCTCCTGAGGCAGACTAACGGTAGATGAGCTAGGTGGATTAAGTTGATCGATACGCACATTCATAAGCTCGCCTCAGCTCACCGATTAGATTCTCTTGAGGCAATCGAGCTGCAAAATCGCCGCAGAGGAAGCCGTTCGCAGTCCCCAAAAAGGATAAGATCAATGAAGTTTGGGGCAGTACTGGTTCTGACGTGAGTAAAAGCCTATGACCCTTCCTTTGATTCCACTGCTGTATCTAGTTTTGGCGGGCGCTTATCTGGTGGTGCTGCCAGCCTTGACGTTTGTCTATCTGAAAGCCCGCTGGTATACGGCGAGTTCTGTTGAGCGATTGTTGATGTATTTTCTGGTATTTTTGCTGTTTCCGGGTCTGCTGCTCCTCAGTCCGTTCCTGAATTTCCGTCCGCAGCCGCGGCAAATGAGCTAAGTTCGTGTTCGAGATCCAGTCATGCGCCGCATCGACGTAGTCTACATTGGCGTCGCGGTCTTTGCCGCCGGCGGCATTCTTTACCTCTTGTTTCAGGGGTTAGGCCTAGACGCAACAAACGCTGGCATCTGGAGCCAGGCCCTGCTCGTAGCGGGCTTAATTGCCTGGGTGCTGACCTATTTGGTGCGGGCCCTGACGCAAAATATGACCTATAACCAGCAGCTGAAAGATTATGAAGACGCCGTGCTGCAAAAGCGCCTCGAAGAACTTACCCCTGAGGAGCTAGCAGCCCTGCAAGCCGAGGTAGACGCAGCAAAGCAGAAGCAGAATTCCCAGCAACAGAAGCAGCAGAATTGAACTGAGCCACTAAACGAGTAGCTATGCCATTGTTCCTCGCACTGTACAATGGGGGACGGTCAAGAATGGGACAGGCTATGGCTTCAGTTTCTAGTTGCATGGAGGCGCTGCGAGATCGCGGGCAGTGTGCTCTGATTCCTTTTATCACCGCAGGCGATCCAAATTTAGAAACAACGGCAGCGGCGCTGCAAGTGCTCGATCGCAGCGGGGCGGATTTGATTGAGCTGGGGGTGCCCTACTCGGATCCTTTGGCGGATGGACCGGTGATCCAAGCAGCGGCAACTCGGGCGTTGCAGCAGGGCACTCGTCTAGAGTCGGTGCTGGAAATGCTGAAAACCGTCAGCCCACAGTTGCAAGCTCCCATTGTCCTGTTCACGTACTACAATCCCATTCTGAATCGCGGCTTCGAGCGGTTTTTTCAGGAGATTGCCGCAGCCGGTGCCCGGGGGCTAGTGGTGCCCGACCTGCCCCTGGAAGAAATTGAGCCATTATCGAAGGCGGCCACAACAGCCGGCATTGAGGTCATTCTGCTGGTGGCTCCAACGACGCCGAAAGAACGGATTGCCTTGATTGCCGAGCGGTCGCAGGGCTTTATTTATCTCGTCAGCGTTACGGGCGTCACGGGGATGCGGACTCAAATCGAATCGCGGGTGCAGGAGCTGCTGACGGATCTACGCAGCGTCACCGATAAGCCGATTGGCGTTGGCTTTGGCATTTCTCAGCCGGGGCAAGCGCGGCAGGTGATGCAGTGGGGCGCAGATGCGGTGATTGTCGGCAGCGCCTTCGTCAAACGCCTCTCAGAAGGAACGCCGCAGCAGGGATTACAATCCATTGAGAGCTTCTGCCGCAGCCTGAAAACTGCAATTCTGGACTAATTTTTCCCCTTGTGGGCGCCCTCCCAAGCTAGCTGCTCTGTCATCGGTTAGCACTCTGTGGATCAAAATGAATCAAAGCGCGAACCTAAAATAAAAGACCGCTATTCCAGAGGAGCAGCGATCGGAGTTGTCAGTTAGTGATGGAGGTTGTGATCGAGGTCAATACTGGGGCAAGGATTTGTCAATTGTTTGTTTACAGTTGACAGTTGAATGCTGGATTGAATATTGGGTTAGTCCAGCAAACTCAGGACGCTTTGGGATGGGCACAGAGTTCGTTTAGAGCATGAACAGCCGTCATAATCTGTGCGATGAGTTCTGCATTGGAACCGTGGTGATGAAACAGCTCTCTCGTTTGTTCTACCAGGTCATCAGAGGTAAACTCGGGTTCAATCAGCTCAACGGCATTGGCAGACGCATCCTGATCGGTTAGGGTTGCTTGCAAGCCTGAATCTGGTAGGTCTGCTTGCAAATCTTGTAGGCTTTGTAGATTTGGAGCTTGGGAATCTAGGGTTGCCGGAGGAGCGCCCTGAAAAAGGTAGAGTTGCTGTGGCATGATTCTAGGATCTAAAGGATATGCAGTACAGATGAACTTAAAACAAATGTACTATGTTTTCTCTAGAAGTCAACCCCAGTTCGGCAATTGCACACACTCCTTAACGTACGCAAACGTACACAACTTGACGTACCGCAGCCTCAAACGCCTTCCACTACACAACCGCATCTGGCGATTTAGAAGTTGGGGGCACCTGGTTAACCAGGAACCGGCGAATACTTTGAATCGCCAATAGCCATAGCCCCATGACAAACAATCCGGCTACGACTGGCACTGTCAACGCTAGCAGCGAAACCACAATTGCCAGCGTTAGCTCGATTGTCGCAATCACTGGATTAGTCAGCCCAGCCGACACCATTGTAGAAATAATCCGCAGAATATTTGTCATGCCGCTGGTTAAGCCGGCCGCACCTCCCCCTGCCAGCAAGGCAGTCGTCCACTGAATCAGTGGATTCATGGTGTCAGGTGCAGCCGAAGCAGTGACAATCGTACCAGCAATGATGGCCGCTGGCACCGACAGCAGATCTAGCAGGTGGTCAAACCAGGGAATGTAGTAGCCGGCAATTTCTAGGGCACTGGCAACAGCAAACAAAATCAGCGCCTGGTTACTTTCCACCCAATCAAAATCGGACGGCAGATCTACATGCCCAATCACTGCCGCCCCGCTCAGCAATAGCAGCGGCACAAATACCCGAAACCCGCAGGCTGCGCTGAGGCTAATGCCCAGCATCAGACTAATCAGCGTATCAATACTCAGCCCGCTTTCCATAGTGCTCTCTCCATTGATTACGCTACACCCATCCGCCGTGTGCTTTTGTCTTCTTCAGTTTAGAACACTCGTTGGCATGGCTTCGTTTGCTGCTAGACCATCTCAAAGACTAATCCTTTATTGATCTTTAAGGATGAGCTATCCTATGTGCTCAATCTTCTGTTTGTTTTCTACGCCTGCGTTTCCGCAACTGCCCCATGGCAAACAGAAGGACACCCATCACCAGCAGGGCTGCTAGAACTGGCAGCAGAATTGCCAGCACCGATAGGGTTGCCGAGGTGACGAGTTCCATCGTAGACAGCAGGGGATTACCCAGGCCGCCAGTGGTGACCGTAGAAGCTAGGCGTGTGATGTCCGTTAAACCCTGAGTAATGCCTGCTGCACCGCCACCTACCAGAGCTGCGAGGGTCCATTGCAGCATTGGGTTCATCTCCGTCGTGACTGCTGCTGTGGTTAGCGTACCTGCCACAATGGCTGTGGGAGTGGCCACCACATCAAGCAGCTCGTCGAGCCAGGGAATGTAGTAACCCGCGACTTCCAGGAGCGTGGCAACGGCAAACATCGTCAGTGCTGCCTGACTGCCGACCCACTCAAAACCGGGAGCCAGCGACAGATATCCTGACTGGGCCGCAAGGCTCATCACCAGAAAGGGTACAAACACTCGAAATCCGCAGGCAGCGCTGAGACCCATTCCCAGCATGAGGTTTAGTAAAGGTTCCATCTCATAGCTTGGCTACTTAAGGTTGGTTAACCTGCGCTTAAATCCATTCAGGCTATGGCTCAGGTTATGGCTACAGTATGCCACTGCCGGCCCTATCGATGCCCGTACCCATCTAAGGGGTTGTCCTGGGAAGGTGTGACTTGTTGCCGCCAGCAATCAGAATTTTGTCAGTCAATCATACCGGACTCTTGCGGTTAGACATGCAGAGCAGCGCTCCTCGTCTCCGTGTTTCTAGCGATTGAACCATTCAATTGAATCAAGAGACGAATGTTATTCCTAGAAACTGCCGATCAAGAACTCAATCATTTTTTCCGTAGAACTACTAGCCAATTGCTAATTTCATAAACTTTTTGTGAGTATAACTTCAAAATGAGGGCATAAAAAGCAACTAAATTGATTGCAATAAATGAAGAGCTGATTTTCAAATAAATTATTTTCAATCCATGAATTGAGATCCCATCCGTAATTTCGTCGAGGACTATGCTGAATCGACAAAATAGCCGTATTCCCACGGTAGCTGAAGTCCCAGCGAAATTAATAAACCTGGAAATGTGCACAGTTTTGAATGCAGTTGATTGACAGGTCATTACTCATCAATCTTGATTTTTTAGCTCTAGAAGGCTGAGATTTTTTCAGGGATTTTGCTCTAGTTTGAGCAACAAAGGATGAGTTTCTCCAGGATAGATTTCTTTTGTTGAGACAAAAGATGACTCATTTTTACCCTCAACTATCTTGGTCAAAAAATTAGAGCTAATTCAAATGAGTTAAGCTGCTCAGTTTTGCTTGTGGTGCTCATTAACCAGCTACTTAAGGCTTTAAATCCCCATGCGCATTCTGATTTATTCCTACAACTATTACCCTGAACCGATTGGAATTGCTCCTCTGATGACTGAACTTGCCGAAGGGTTAGTTGCTCGCGGACATGCAGTCCGGGTGGTAACAGGAATGCCGAACTATCCTCAGCGCCGCATTTATGATGCCTATCAAGGCAAGCTGTACTGCACCGAAGAGCGAAATGGGGTGCTGATTCAACGCAGTTGTGTTTGGATTCGCCCACAGCCTGGCCTGCTGACTCGCATGTTGTTGGACGGAAGCTTTGTGCTGTCAAGTCTGGTGCAGTCGCTCCGAGGATGGCGACCCGATGTAATTCTGTTAACAGTCCCCCCCTTGCCTGTCTCCGTTCCGGCAGCGCTTTTGGGTTGGTTCTATTCCTGCCCAGTGGTTCTGAATTTGCAGGACATCTTGCCTGAGGCAGCAGTTCATGTGGGGCTGATCACCAATCCCCATGCTATCCGGGTATTTGAGGCACTAGAGAGGTTTGCCTATCGCTCTGCTAGTGTCATTAGCGTCATCACCGACGGCTTCACCGAGAATTTGGTCGGCAAAGGAGTCTCCAAAGCCAAAATTCGCTGTATCCCCAACTGGGTTGATGTGAAATTTATTCGCCCCCTTCCCAAGGAGGGAGCTTTCCGACGAGCCTATGGGCTAGAGAATAAGTTTGTCGTCATGTATTCCGGCAATATTGCTCTCACTCAAGGTCTGCGAACGGTGATCCGGGCAGCCGCTCAACTTCGCTCAATGCCAGACATTGCCTTTGTGATTGTGGGAGAAAAGCAAGCACTAGAATTGCTGCGGCAGGAATGCCTCGACTGCCAAGCCGACAACGTCCTGCTGCTGCCGTTTCAGCCACGAGAGCAGTTGCCCGACATGTTGGCGGCGGCGGATGTTGGCTTAGTCGTGCAAAAGCGCCATGTCGTTTCGTTCAATATGCCTTCTAAAATTCAGGTGCTACTTGCGAGCGGTCGCCCGATTATTGCCTCCGTGCCGGTCAACGGAACAGCAGCCAGAGCCATTCAGCAAAGCGGCGGCGGCATTGTTGTAGAGCCGGAACAGCCGGAGCAGCTAGCGGCGGCTGTGCTTGATCTGTACCACAACCCGGCCAAAGCAAATACCCTTGCTCAGCAAGGCCGCAGCTATGCGATACAAAACTACTCCTTTGAGCAGGCTTTAACACGATACGAGCAGTTGTTTTACGACATTACGACCTCTTCTGGCTCTACCGCCGATCTTCTGCCGGGACTGCAAGTAGAACAACCCATCGCCGATGCAATGTCGATTGATCTGAAATAGGGTCTTCCGCTCACAAGGTGACAGCGAGTTTGGAAGCCTGATAGAGCAATTGAATTAAGCAACCCAAAGTCAAGAACACAGGGTGAACACACTGTCTCACCCTAGCTGTTTCAATAATCTTTCCTTCGTTCTATTGAGCTTATCCACAAACTCCACTATCCTAAATTCATAGTCTCACTCTTTAAATGCTCGTCGCACTCTTACAAAAGCATAAATTCAGTATTAAATGCCTGACCAGCCTATTTACCCAATCGATTCACTTTAAATGTCGTCACCGTAACCTAAACGATTTCTGCTTCTGTCCCAGTTGAGCGCCTAAACGTGTTCCCCGTCCTCACGGTTTATCTGTGGAACTTGAAAGTAGTAAGCTTGATTCAATCCGCCTTCTTCGCTGTCACCTTGTGAAGTTTTTTTAGCAATTGATGCAGCGTTTTAGTGGTATAGTCCAAATTATGGCAATGGAGCTTGCCAAAACCGCCGTTGAAGATTGACCTCGCTAAAGTTAGGTTGCCGGGATTCAATTCCAGGATTCAATGGATGATAGCTCCTACGTTCCCGTATCACTTCAGGGGAGTAGGAGCATGTTTTTAAAGACACTGACCTTCTCCTGAAGCACTAAGACAATAGCATAGGCACTGATTCAGGAGTTTTAAATGGTTGCTTGCTTACAAGACTTGATCCCCATTGCTATGGGAGCGCTGCCGCCCCCCACAAACGCACTAGATGTACCGATAGCCGTTAGCATAGGGGCAATTCCTGGGGCATTGAGTCGGTATTATCTCACCCTTCTATGTGCCCGGTGGTTGGGAGTCAGTTTTCCCTTTGGCACGTTCGCGATTAATCTTTCAGGCTCGCTCTTGATGGGCTTTTTTGCTGCCTTAACCGTTGAGCGCATCATTCTTTCAACCGAGTTGCAGCTTCTGATTACCACCGGGTTTCTAGGGTCTTACACCACCTTTTCCACCTATGCCTTAGACACAGCTAATCTGCGGCGAACGGGCAATCGATCGCTGACTCTTCTTTATTGGGCAGGCAGTGTGGTGTTGGGAGGAATTTGCTTAGAAATTGGTATCCGTCTAGCTCAATTATTCGGTTAACTGGAGAAGCAGATGCCGAAGCCAGTCCATTCATCGGGTCAGGGTTTAACCGCTATTTTCTCTATACTACGGACTCAAAATCCCCAACTACGGCTGCCCCTAGCAGTCAGCTTTGGCGCGATCGCGGGAGCCTTATGTCGGTACTATCTCACCCTCGGTTGTAATCAGTGGTTTGGAACCGCCTTTCCCTACGGGACTTTGCTGATCAACCTTTCGGGGGCGTTCTTGATGGGCTTTTTCACCACGCTTGTGATTGAGCGAATTGAGGTATCACCAGATTTTCGCACCTTGATTGCGGTGGGTTTTTTAGGATCGTACACCACCTTCTCCACCTACGAACTGGATACTGAAAAACTGCTTGTCAGTGGGCATTGGGAGGTTACCGCATTGTATTGGATTTGCACCGCTATTCTAGGAGTGCTGTGTTTGGAATTGGGAAATTTTTTAGCGAGGAGGCTACCATGAACGAATGGGAGAAACTAACGATCTACATTGACGAAAGCGATTTGTGGCATGGCAAACCGCTATCTACAGCACTGGTAGAAGAAGCTCGGAAACAAGGGCTTGCCGGAGCGACGGTCATTAGAGGCATCGAAGGGTTTGGGGTTCGCCAACACCGCCAAATTCACACTGCGCGAATCATGGAGCTAGCAGATCTACCGATAATAGTCATCATCATTGATCGGGCAGAAACCATAGCTCAGTTTCTCCCAACTGTACAAGCAATGGTTGCAGTGGGGTTGATCACGCAAGAAACAATTAAGACAATCCTCCCGCAATAAACCTCTGACTTTGGTACCGCCTTCCCACCACCAACCGGATGCATCGCCAGATGCATTACCTGCGTTACCTCACAGGATGAAAAAACTTATTCGGCGGCTTGCAGAGTACTAACTTCTGGAAGATACAACCGCTCCTCGCTGGCGTCGTACTCAAACAGCTCCGCATAGCGCCCCCAGTCTACGGCGGTGGCAAATTGCCGCTCGGCTTCATCATGGGGAAAATGCTCATCGAGCAGATCCAGGAAGAAACCCGCTCGCATTGTGCCGCTCTGCTTTTCTTGCAGTGTTTGCCAGATACTGACTAGCATCGGTACCCGATCCAACACCTGCTGGCGAAACAGGTCTTTACTGCGCAGAATTGTGGTAGTGGCGAAGTCGCGTCCTGTGTCAGTAAGTCGCACATCGCCCTGTTTGACTTCTGCAAAGCCTAAGAGTTGCGCTCCATCGAGAATCGGCAGCAGATCATCCACCGACAGGCGCAGCCGCTCAGCCAGCTGGTAAATATCTATCTCGTCTTTCGAGGATTCAACGATTAATTCCAAAAGACCACTAATACCTCCTGTGCGAGCATGAGGCAAAGGTTGAGCATAGGGTGATGTAGGGACTGCCTTTGGGGGGGTGGCAAGGGAGGGAACAGTCACTTCCCCTGTCACCTCTAAGTTGGGATTAGTCATCACCGTGTAAATATAGTCCACTAGAGCTTTGAAGCGGGGATGGCTGCGAGGATGAGGCCGCGGTAAATTAATCACCACTTCACCACGAATATGACCCGGATTAGCCCCTAGCACTATCACCCGATCTGCTAAAAATACGGCCTCTTCAATATTGTGCGTTACAATCACGATGCTTCGCGATGGGAATGTACCTGCATTCCACAGATCGTCAATTTCACCCCGCAGGTTTTCTGAAGTCAGCACATCCAGCGCACTAAACGGCTCATCCATAAACAGCACCTGCGGCTGCAGCACAAAGGCACGGGCGAAACCGACTCGCTGCTTCATACCGCCCGAGAGTTCTTTGGGATAGGCGCTTTCAAAGCCATCTAAACCCACCAAGTCAATCGCCTTCAGTGCCCGTTGACGTCGTTCATCGCGATGGATACCCCGCGCTTCTAGACCTAGCTCCACATTTTGCTGCACCGTTAACCAAGGCAAGAGGGCAAAGCTCTGGAACACCATAGCCACATTCTCATTGGTGCCCCGCAGGAGCTGACCGTTACTGAGCACTCGCCCTTCGCTAGGAGGCAGCAAACCTGCCATGACTCGCAGCAGAGTACTCTTACCGCTGCCGCTGCGTCCCAGAAGCGCCACCACCTCACCAGACCGCACCATCAAATTGATATCACGCAGCACAGTAAATTCGCCCTTCCCATCCGGCAAAGGGAAGCGTTTGTACATGTTCTCAACGGCAATCAGAACGTCACCTGTGGGCACAGATTTGATCATTGCGGCTTCTCCTAAGTTTGAATCATAGTCTTCCGTAGCGCCAGTCTGTGTTATCAACAACACATCAGCAGAGGTTATCTCCTCGTGATGGATTTCTGATAAACCTGTGATACAGGCAATGCATGCATTTATATTGAGAAAATTCTTGGAAGGAGTGACCAGAAGCCACTACAAATGGTACTTGGTTTCTGCTAACAAATACAGCCGTCGCCAAAACACGCGGTTAATACCCACTACAAACAAACTCATCATGCCAATTCCGAGGGTAATGCGCGGCCAGTCTCCGACAGCAGTGGCATCAGCAATATAGGCACCTAGCCCAGTCGCCGTCAGAGTTGATTGCCCCCAAGACACAATTTCAGACACAATGCTAGCGTTCCAGGCTCCACCGCTAGCGGTAAGGCCACCCGTGACCCAAGCTGAGAAAATGCCGGGAATAATCAGTTTCTCCCAGCGTTTCCAGCCTGTTAATCCAACATCACTTGCCATCTCCCGCAGATCGGTGGGAATGGTCTGGGCACCGGCAATGGAGTTGAACAGAATATACCACTGCGCCCCCAACGCCATGAGCAGAATGCTCCCCCATTCGATGCTGATGTTCGTGCGAATAAAAAAGAGTGTGGCAAAGGGAAAAATAAAATTGGCTGGAAATGACGCTAGGAACTGAACAACGGGTTGCAGCATCCGCGACAGTTTGGGGTTGAACCCAATGGCGACCCCAATCGGCGTCCAGATCAACGTTGCAAAGATCAGCAGCGCGGTGACCCGCAGCAGCGTCAGAACTCCTAGCCCAAAGGCTGTGACCACCTCACCGAGGCCTACGGTCGTCACAATGAAATGCAGGGCCCAAGCAACCAGCACACCGATGATGATCAGCAGAATCAGGTTATACAAACGGTCAGCTCTAGCTTGCTGAGCAGGCTCCACTGGGCGAACTGGTTTGGGGCGGGTGAGAGCGGAAAGTGAGCGGTTGAGCGCTTCTCGGGCAGGAGTGAGGGCATTACCAACCAAACGCGGAATTCGGGCCGCTTTGAGCAAGTCATAGACCCAAGATTCAGGAGCTTCAGCCGCAGCACTTTGCTCTAACCGGAACTTATCAGACCAGGCAATCAGCGGTCGCCAAAAAAGCTGATCAACTAATACAATCACAACCGCAATTGCCAAAATAGCCCAGCCCAGTGCAGCCAGATTTTCATCGGCAATGGCAGCAGCGACATAAGAGCCAACTCCAGGCAGCGTATACTCCTGGTTCAATACGCTAATCGCCTCGCTGGCGGTTACAAAAAACCACCCTCCCCCAAAACTCATCATGGCGTTCCACAGTAGCCCAATTGTGGCTGAGGGCACTTCCAGTTTGGTAAACCGCTGCCAACCGGAGAGCTGATACAGAGCAGCAGCCTCAGCCAAGTCTTGGGGTACGGTTCGCAAGGACTGGTAGAAAGAAAAGGTCATGTTCCAGACTTGGCTGGTGAAAATGGCGAAGATAGACGCCGCTTCCAGTCCCAATAGCCGTCCAGGAAACAGGGCAATAAAGCCAGTCACGGTAATCGACAGAAACCCTAGCACTGGAACCGACTGTAAAATATCCAGCAGAGGAATCATCACTCGTTCGGCGCGGCGGCTATTGGCTGCAACGTAGCCATAGATTAGGGTGAAGACTGTCGAAAAAAACAGGGCGATGAACATGCGTAGGGTCGAACGCCCTGCATAGTAAGGCAGATTGCGCGGGTCAAGATCCACTCCAGGCACCACATCCGGCGGCTGAAAACTGACAAAGGTGCCAGCCCCAATTCGCCCAATGAGCGCCAGCAGCAACAAGGTACCCAGAATCACCGCTACATCGGCTAGTCCAAAGGGAAAGCGCCGCAGTGCCTCTGGAGAAGGAAACGTTCGTTTGAGCATAGTTGAGGGGGGTGAGCCTTGCGTCTAGGAAAATTGCCACCCTCAGAATAATGGAATGTTTGCCCAAACGGTATGACCACCCGTTAATGGTGTACTATGGTGTTAGGGTAAGGCTTATTTTCGGTTGCATAATTCGCTTTTTAAGAGTTTCTCCGAATTTAATTCTCTACACCTGGCGACTTTGGGGATTCTCTATGTCAATTTACGTTGGTAACCTATCTTACGATGCGACGCAAGAAGATTTGAATCAAGTCTTTGCGGAGTACGGTACGGTTAAGCGCATTCAAATCCCGACAGACCGAGAAACGGGGCGAATGCGAGGATTTGCTTTTGTAGAAATGGAGACTGAGGCTGAGGAAGCTGCTGCCATTGAAGCTTTGGACGGCGCGGAGTGGATGGGGCGCGATCTCAAAGTTAACAAAGCCAGACCCCGGGAAGAGCGCGGTCCTTCTAGCGGTGGCTGGGGCGGCAACCGGGGTGGCTCATCGAGACGGTATTAAGCGGCCACCAGGGCTATTGTCCGAGATTAAAGCGGCAGAACTGAAGATAGAAGGCAGTGCTGTGACCGAGGGCATACCGATCGGTGCCCATCAGTGCCAATGCAGGTATTTCTTGAGTTTTGCCGCTGCTTAGCAATAGCTGTCGTTGTTGATCAATACTGAGTTGATCAATACTGAACATTAACCGGGAAGCCTCAGAATGCGACAAGGCTGGAAATTGCTGTTTTCCGGTTGCAGAGGCTTCCTAAAGCTCTAGTAAGCTGCGCATTAACATCAGCTGTACCAATCTCGAAGCCTGCGGTAAAGGCCGTGATGCCAAATGCCTGATTCAGCGTTGCTGCAAAGGATTGGCAAGTGTTTAGATTCCTGGCGGTAAAAGCACATGATCGATGGCATGAATAATGCCATTGCTGGCAGTCACGTCTGCTGCAATCACGTTGGAATTGTTAACCCTAATTTGACCATCATTGACACGTATCGCAATGATGTTTCCTTCCACAGTTGTAACGTCAACGGATTGCAAATTTGTGGATGCAAATGCACCGGGGATAACATGGTAGGTCAGCACCTTCTGCAAAACATCACGATTCTCGGGTCTTAATAGATTCTCTAGGGTTCCTGCGGGCAAGGCTGCAAAAGCCTCATTAGAAGGCGCAAAAACCGTGAAAGGACCTTCTCCAGATAAGGTTTCTACTAATCCTGCCGCTTGGACAGCCTGTACCAACGTGCTGAAGGAAGGATTGGCGGCTGCCACATCAACGATCGTTGTCTGCGGTGTGCCTTGAGCAACCTGCTGACCAGCCGTCGCGTTTGCATCAGCTTCCGGCGATGGAACTTGAGCGATGGGTTGGCGTGGAGCAGGTTGGTCGACTGTCGGTTGCGGTGGGGCGGTCTGTGGGGATTGCTGGGATGCAGCAACAGAATTCAGTGGAGTCGTATTACATGCCGTAGCTAAAGCTGCGACGCTCAAAATACCCACTGCTAAACCAATCCTTCCTAGTTGCCTTGGAAACATATTTGTTTTCATAAGGTATTACCCTACCTGGATAGAATGTCAGCGCCCTCGAGCACTTAAGCTCACAACACAGCCAGCTGAATTGATCTGAACTTGCTGCATCATCTGACAGCTGAAACGTTCAACAGACTGTTCAGCATTGCATTGAATAGTTATTCACCCAAAAATCCGGCAATCAATCACATAAACATTTGCCACGAAGACGCTTAGTAGACTCTTATCACCCGACAATAATCAGGTGATTATTGTGGTGCATAATTTGCCGCTGCTAGCAGATGGTCAAATCTATCGATTGTGGGCAAAAGTACCGACGCAGAACACTCTTGTTTACTGTGGTCAATTCAACAGCAATCCCCGAGGGCTGATTCAACTCACACCCGCTTCTGACCTTTGCGGAGCCAATCCGACCCAGGTAGTGATTACGATTGATGCTGTAACCGATCCCACCACTCAAGGCGGGCCGCTGATTATGCATAGCCGAACATAAACGGTATTCTGGATCACAAATTGCTCTGAATCAACCTCAAGTAAATTCAAGCTTCTGTCTTTTCTATCCTTTCAGATTCTCCTTTCAGATTCTGCTAACTCTGAAGGAATTTCAGGTGTCATGATTCAACGAACGCAGTCCACAATCATATGGGCAATCATACGGCAAATAAATCGTAACTCAAGAGGTAATGGGGGCATTGTGGGGATCTCTAATGACTCTGAATCGCTTCAGCAAACTGTCGAGCTGTCGTAGTCATGCTGATGTAGGAGTTGACCTGTTGATAGACTTGACCTTGACGCATCCCTTGGCGCTGCACACGCACTAGACGACGCAGTCCAAGCCAACCCTTCATCCCTGCGATGCAGGCAAAGACCTCAACAATGCCCACAATGGAGCGCTAACGCGATGCCTCAAGGTCACGGTAAACGCTCACGGGCGGACAATCGACCCTCATTGCACAGATGCGCTCCAACAACGACTTCTGATTGGCTTTGACACTAATCAAATCCTCATTGCAATTTAGGTCTGAAATGATTCTCAAACGCCTACCTGATTGCGCTGAGCGATATAGCTGCAAAATCTGAGTCAGATTAACACTGTTTTGGCTAACAACCCGCAGCCAGAGAAGGGCTGCTCGAAGTGGAGTTCATTCTATCAACAGCAGTTAGTTCAAATTAATTACAATTAGTTTACATTTATTGCGCTGGATCGCTATCTCAATATCTTTATCTTTTTTCAACATCTCTCTAGAAATTAGCGCGTCAAGAATCCTCTTCTCGGCAGACCATCTTCAATACGCTGCTAGCGATCACATAATCTATTGAGCAATTGAGCAACTAACTTCTATGGAAAAGATTTAGGGAAAATATTTAGCAAACAGCGCATTTGCTAAATTTCCCCATTTGATTGTGTTGAAGATTACCTGACAACTTTAAGGTCTTCTGGCACAATGCAGACAAAGCTCTCAAGTGATTGTTTCAATAGTTTTAATGGTTTCAACAGTTTCAACAGTGTCATTTGGCTACTGATTTCACTGGGTAGTTTACCGCATCCGTAGAGAGGTGAAATTCTAAGTAGAACAGCGGGGCGTTAGGGCGTTGCTTCACAGCGGAGTGGGTCTTCTCCCCGATCTGTATTTCTGGTGTGAATTTCATTTCTGGTGTGAATTTCACCTGCTTATTCACACAGGTTTAGCGTTGAACTCTCAGTAACTTAGTTACAGTCAATTCCTAAGCACAGCGCACCCAGCGTCATTTAAGGTGTGCTGCGTTGTTGCCAAGGCTATGCTGAGCAACTGCTGTTCACTTTTGCTGATTTTGAGCCAGGGCGATGCTGAGGTCTATGAAGTTGCCTGATCAGTTTTTCCCTCTTCCCCTACCGCAGTTCCTCAGGAGCCGGTTGAGTCAGCATGTTGCGTTGGTTGAGGGGTACAGCAGTGTTTGCACCACCCGTTCCAGGAAATCTAATTAGGAGTATGCAAGGCTATGGTCAATATCGTCCCTGGTAATGTTCAAATCGAAGATGATCGCACTGGGTTGAGCGTCGCGACGATTAAGCGAGCCTTTCTGGATAACTTGTTTTACGTACAAGCAAAATTTCCCGACATTGCGACTCGCAACGATTACTACATGGCGTTAGCATTTACCGTACGCGATCGCCTGATCAACCGCTGGTTGCGCACCACTCAGACCTATTTAAGCAAGGCCTCCCGGATTGCGACTTACCTGTCGGCTGAGTACCTGATGGGTCCTCATCTGGGAAATAACCTAATTAACCTAGGTTTGTTTGACGTCGTAAAGCAGGCCATGGCCGAGTTGGGACTGAATCTAACAGATCTGCTAGCGCAAGAAGAAGAACCGGGGTTGGGTAATGGTGGATTGGGACGACTAGCCGCCTGTTACATCGATTCGATGGCAACGCTAGAAATCCCGGCGATTGGCTATGGCATCCGCTATGAATACGGCATTTTTGACCAAGAAATCAAAGACGGCTGGCAGGTGGAAATCACCGACAAATGGCTGCGCTACGGCAACCCTTGGGAAGTTGCCCGTCCGGAGGCACAGGTTGAGGTGAAGCTAGGTGGCCACACCGAAGCCTACACAGATGAATATGGGCGCTATCGCGTGCGCTGGGTGCCCTACAAGGTGGTTAAAGGCATTCCCTACGACACGCCGATCCTGGGTTTCCAAACCAACACTGCCAATACCTTGCGGCTCTGGAAAGCAGAAGCACCCGAATCGTTTGACTTTGAAGCCTTTAACAAGGGCGACTATTTTGGGGCCGTTGAAGAGAAAACAGAATGTGAAAATATCTCCAAGGTTCTCTACCCCAATGACGAAACCTACGAAGGGAAGCAGTTGCGGCTAGAGCAGCAATTTTTCTTTGTGTCTTGTTCGCTGCAAGACATGATTCGACTCATGCAAATGCAGAACGTGACGCTGGAACGCTTCCACGAGCAGTTCGTGATTCAGCTCAACGACACTCACCCGACGATCGGCGTGGCTGAATTGATGCGGCTGCTGCTGGATGAGCATGGGTTTGAGTGGGACAAGGCCTGGGACATCACCACCAAGACCTTTGCCTACACAAACCACACCTTGTTGCCCGAAGCTCTCGAGCGCTGGCCACTAAAGAAATTTGGCGAGTTACTGCCCCGCCATCTGGAATTGATCTACGAAATCAACCGCCGCTTCATTGACGACATTCGCATCAAGTTTCCAGATGATGTGGACCGAATTCGGCGCATGTCCATCATCGATGAAAGCGGAGAACGCTATGTGCGCATGGCTCACCTCGCCTGCGTCGGCAGCTATGCCATCAATGGAGTGGCTAAACTGCATAGCGAATTGCTGAAGAAAACTGTCCTGCATGACTTCTACGAGATGTATCCCGAGAAGTTCACTAATGTTACCAATGGTGTAACGCCTCGCCGGTTCATCGTCCTCACTAATCCGCGACTGTCGGACCTGATTACCCGCAAGATCGGAAATGGCTGGATCAAGAACCTAGAGGAACTGCGAAAGCTGGAAGGCTTTGTTCATGATTCCAATTTCCGGCAAGAATTTCGTCAGATCAAGCATGACAACAAGCAAGACTTGGTGCAGCACATCCGGAAGAATTACAACATTGAGGTCAATCCTGACTCGCTGTTTGACATTCAAATCAAGCGGATTCACGAATACAAGCGGCAACACCTGAAAGCGCTGTACATCATCACGCAGTACAACCGCATTAAGGCCAATCCCGATATCGATATTACGCCCCGCACCTTTATCTTTGGCGGTAAAGCCGCTCCGGGATACTACAAGGCTAAGCTGATTATCAAGCTGATCAACTCGATTGCCGATGTGGTGAATCATGACCCGGATGTGCGGGGGCGACTCAAGGTGCTGTTCATGAAGGATTACAACGTGACCTTCGCCCAACGGCTTTTCCCTGCGGCCGAGCTATCCGAGCAGATTTCCACAGCCGGTAAGGAAGCCTCTGGAACAGGCAACATGAAGTTTGCCATGAACGGTGCCCTAACCATTGGCACTCTGGATGGAGCGAACGTCGAAATTCGGGAAGCGGTAGGAGCTGACAATTTCTTCCTGTTTGGCTTGACGGTAGAAGAGGTGCAAGCCAAGAAAGCAGCAGGTTACAATCCCTGGGACTACTACCACAGCAATCCGGATCTGAAGCTGGTGATCGACCGCATTGCTTCTGGCTTCTTCTCCCACGGCGACCCCAACCTGTTCAAACCACTGGTAGACTCGCTGCTCTACCGCGATGAATACCTGCTGTTTGCCGATTACCAGTCCTATGTTGAGTGCCAGGACAAAGTGGATCGAGCCTATCGCGATCAGGACCACTGGACGCGCATGTCGATTTTGAACGTGGCGCGGATGGGCTACTTTTCTAGCGATCGGTCCATCAACGACTATCGCACTCACATTTGGAAAACGCCTTCCGTCCAAGTGGAGGTTCCTGAGTACAGCCAGGACAATGGTAACGTCCAACTCACTTGGTAACTGAGTGCTGCTGTCGATCCCCTCTGGAGCAACGCCACGGGGGATCGATGCGGACACCGGCAAAGAGGTTACTTGCATCGCTCTGTCCGTTGTTCCTGGCAACCCTGGAGGGATAACTATGAAACCCTTGATTCACCGAACCAAAATTGTCGCCACCATTGGACCAGCCAGCGATTCGCCCGAACGGATTCGCGAGCTGCTGCGAGCTGGCATGAATGTCGCCCGCCTCAATTTTTCTCACGGCAACTATGAAGACCATGCCCTGCGGATCAACCGTCTGCGAACCGCCGCTGCCGAACTCGATTTGCCGCTGATGCTGCTGCAGGATCTGCAAGGTCCCAAGATCCGGGTGGGAGAACTGCCGTCAGCAGGGATGCTGTTAACCCCCAACGACCCTCTCACCCTGGTTCCTATCGCCGACTACAGCGGACAACCGCACACCGTTGGCATTGACTATCCCTATGTAGCTGAAGAAGCCGAACCCGGAACCCAGGTTCTCCTCGACGATGGCTTACTAGAACTCCAGGTCGAAAAAATCAGCGGTGCCGCGGTGCAGTGTAGGGTTGTTACGGGAGGGTTGCTCAAAAGCCACAAAGGTGTCAACTTTCCTACTCTCAATCTGCGTCTACCCTCCATGACCGAAAAGGATGAACGGGATCTCGACTTTGGGGTAGAGCAAGGGGTGGATCTCGTCTCCTTAAGTTTTGTGCGCCGACCAGAAGATGTCCAGGCCCTCAAGCAGGCATTGCGCAAGAAGGGAGCCAACATTCCCGTCTTAGCCAAATTGGAAAAGCCGCAGGCCATTGCCAACCTGGAAGCCATTGTCGATGAATGCGATGCCATTATGGTGGCTCGAGGGGACTTAGGGGTGGAAATGAGTCCCGAGAAGGTGCCTATGATCCAGAAGCGGATTATTCGACTCTGCAATCAAAAAGGCATTCCGGTCATCACTGCAACCCAAATGCTGGACAGCATGATCCATAACCCCCGTCCGACGCGGGCTGAGGCTAGTGATGTCGCCAATGCCATTGTTGACGGCACCGATGCCGTGATGCTCTCGGGCGAGTCGGCGGTGGGCGCATATCCGGTCGAGTCGGTAGCCATGCTGGCTCGGATTGCAACCGAAGTGGAGTCATCCGTTCAGTTTGTCAACTATCCGGCACCTCACAAAGACGATGCCTTTGCCATCAGCGAAGCCCTGAATGAGATTGATCAAATTTTGGATCTGCAGTGTATTGTTGCCCTCACCGAAACTGGCTACTCTGCCCAACTTGCCTCAAAAGAGCGTCTCCGAGCCACTATCATCGCCTACACCCCCAACCCTCGCATTTACAATCGCCTCAGCTTGCTCTGGGGAGTACGGCCGGTGTTGTTCAAGGCCTTTGGAGACAATCCTGTTGAGGTGATTGCCCAACTAGAAGCCGACTTAGTGCAACGCAACTTTGCCGCTGCTGGTGACAAGGTGTTGATTATCGGCGGTATTCCCTTTGGTACATCGGGCACGACTAACTTTCTCAAAATTCATACCATTGCTGCTGAGGAGAAGCTCCATGGCTAAATTAATTCTGACCCGTCACGGACAGAGCCTTTGGAATGCTGAAAATCGATTCACCGGCTGGGTCAACGTTCCATTGAGCGAGATGGGGCGAGCCGAGGCCACCATTGCCTCCTGCAAACTGAAGGATTACCGAGTGCGAGTGTGCTACACCAGCATGCTGTTTCGGGCAATCGAAACGGCTGTGATTATCCTAACCGAAGTTGATGATATTTGTGACGGCAGAATCCCCATCCTGCGCGATGTGGATGAAGCAACGGCCGTTTGGCACGGTTGGAACCAGTACAAAGGCGATCCCGAGCAAGAGTTGCCGGTATACACCACCTCGTTTCTGGATGAACGCTTTTATGGCGATCTACAGGGGCTAGACAAAGCGGAAACGGCAGAACGATACGGTAAAGAGCAGGTGCAGCAGTGGCGGCGGTCCTATGATGTTGCTCCTCCGGGAGGGGAAAGTCTGGCAGATACTGTCAAACGCACCGTGCCCTTCTTCCGCGACCGGATCATGAAGCATCTGCTGGAAGGAGATAATGTTCTAATTGCGGCACATGGTAATTCTTTGCGTTCCATTATCAAAGATTTAGAAGATCTATCGCCTGATGAAATCGTCAAGGTGGAACTAGGAACAGCAGTGCCCATTATTTATGACATTGATACCAACGGTAAGGTGACGGACAAAGTCATCTTAAATTAAATCATTTTGGTGTCAATTGCATTAAAGCTGAATCGCAAAAAAGTAAAGCTCTGCCGTTGACATCGGGTCAGGCTAATTGCAGCGACGATAAACGCATCTGATGACTCTCAATACAACCGTTTGATTGCAATCGTTTGATTACGGGCGTTCCATTTCATAGTACCTTCCCATCACTAGACCATCACTAGATTTGATCGCTGGATGCTAACGTTCGATTGATGGACCTAAGCATTCTTCAAAAACGTTGAAGCACTGTTGAAGATTGATACACCTAAGCACTGTTCGAGCACTGTTCAAATATTGTTCAAGCATCGTTGACAAAGGTTGACCTATCATGGCAACACAGATTGAGCCGCATGCTCCTAGAACTCTAGCTGAAGCCGATCTACAGCCCCGAGGGCGAGTCTTTCCTAGCCCGGTAAGCTGGCGAGATCAGATCCTCTATCAGCTGCTGCCGGATCGGTTTAGCGATGGTCAAGAGTCGCAGCGCCCTCTGTTCAATCGGGACAACCCTGAACAGTTCAAAGCCAGCAGCCACGCAGCCTGGATGACCGCTGGTACCCTGTTTAATGGCGGCACCTTGAAAGGTATTGAGAGTAAACTCGACTATTTGCAGAACTTGGGTGTAACAACCGTCTGGATCAACCCACCATGGAAGCAGCGCGTGGATCTCCAGACCTATCATGGCTATGGCATCCAGCATTTTCTAGACATTGACCCCCGCTTTGGCAGTCGTCAAGATCTGCGAGATTTAGTGGATGCAGCCCACGATCGCGGCATGTACGTCATTTTGGATGTGATCTACAACCACAGCGGCAGCAACTGGTTTTACCGAGATGAAACGGACGGCAGCTCCAAAGAAACCATGCCCTACCGCTTCTCGCCACCTTACTCCATTCATGGCTGGCGATCGGCGAAGGGCGAAAGTATTCCTACGCCACTATCGACCGACGATGGCGTGTTTCCGATTGAATTCCAGAACCCAGATTGGTACAACCGCGCCGGTATGATTACCCGTTGGGAGGTGAAGGGCTGGGAAGACCCGATGAATCCCTATGTGGAATTTCGGCGAGGCGACTTTTTTGAACTGCGAGATTTTAACCTAGAGCGGGAAGAAGTGATTGCCGCCTTGGCGCAGGTGTTTGAATATTGGATTGCCCTAAGTGACTGTGATGGCTTCCGCGTGGATGCCGTCAAGCATGTTTCCCCCATCGCGTCGCGGCGATTTTGTGATGCCATTCACGGCTATGCTCAGTCCATTGGCAAAGACAACTTTCTGCTCGTGGGCGAACTCACCGACGACAGCATGGTGCGAGGCTACCTGGATATCTTTGGTCGCAAGCTAGACGCTGTTCTAGATATTGTAGTTGCCCCTAATCGGCTCTCTGCCGTGGTTAAAGGCTTAGCTCATCCCAATGAGTTTTTCTGCCTGTATGATGACAAAACCCTGGCGGGCGCCCAGCGACAACTCGGCACCTATCACGTCTCAGTCATTGATGACCACGATATGTCATCCCGTCCCCGCAAAGAGCGATTTGCTGCCCATAGCGAGACGCTGCCCCATCGCTACGAGCAGGCGGCCCATGCCGTTGGTGTGGTACTGACGATGCCCGGAATTCCCTCGATCTATTACGGTGCGGAGCAAGCCCTTGATGGCTCTCAGGACTACCACGATTACGGGATTGAGCCACACCATGAGTTCATTGATCGCTATATTCGCGAATGCATGTTTGGCGGTAAGTTTGGCGCCTTTGGCACCGAGGGCTGCCACTTTTTCAACCCTGATCACCCGACCTATTTACGCATTGCTGCCATTGCCCGCATTCGCAACCGCCCTGACGGCATCGGCAAAACGCTGCGACGGGGACACCACTACCTGCGCGAAACCTCCATTCTCGACCAACCGTTTGCCATTCCTCAGGCAGGCGAACTGATTGCCTGGTCGCAGGTGCTCTATATCCATGAAGTGCTAATGGCCCTGAATACTCACGGTCTAGAGGGTCGGGGTGCATTTGTCACGGTCGATCGCGCCCTACATCCGCCGGGTTCTACTATGACCGTTCTATACCGAAGTGATTGGAGTGACGATCAGCTTCGTCATCCGCCCCAAACTGAAACCCTCCCCGTCCAGGATTATCAAAACCGAGCTGCCGTGCGGATTGATTTGCCGCCGTCGGGAATGATGATACTGTCGGACTGAGAAGGCGTTGAACTGAGCAGGCAGGGGTGGTGGCTAGCCGTCTTGCAACGAAGATGGATGCAACGGAGGTAATCGCAACGGAAGTCCACGAGGGAAAGACATTCCCAATTCGGCCCCAATTCGGCTGAGTTGGCATGAGGTAGGCTGTTAATCAGTCTGTGATTGAGAAAGAGTTGTGACTATTTTTGGCCCTTGGGATGAGTTGCTGCACCGCTATGTCAATCAGGACGGGCAAGTGAACTATGCTGCCTGGCAACGGGAGTCGGTCTCCCTGCTCGATGACTGGCTAGATCAGCTCTCCAATAGGTTTTATAACCTGTCGCTGACAGCATCTCTGAACTCTGACGCTCGACTAGCGCTGTGGATTAATCTCTACAATGCCCTGGTGATCCGGGAAGTGCTAAAGGTTTATCCCATTTCCTCTATCCGTCCCACAGTTTTAGGAATTCCCAACTGGCTGGCTTTCTTTCGCTTTTTTCAGCGCTCTATCTACCGCATTGGCAATCAAGAATATAGTCTGAATCGCATTGAGCACGGTATTCTTAGACCCGAGTTTGGTGAACCGCGAATTCATTTTGCGTTGGTCTGTGCGGCGGTGGGGTGTCCGTTGCTGCGTCCAGAAGCCTATCAACCTGATCGGGTGCAAGATCAGCTTGAAGACGACGCTCAGCGGTTTATCAATAATCCTCAAAAGGTGCGGTACGAGCCGCCAGTGCTGTACTGTAGCCGGATTTTTCAGTGGTATCGACCGGATTTTCTTCGGGTTTCTGAATCGGTTGCAGCCTATATTCAATCCTACTTAGCCGCTCCGATTCTGAGTGAGCCTTCACCCACGATTCGCTATTTGCACTATGACTGGCAGTTGAATCAACAGGCTCATTAACGAATGTCTTCGTAGAATCGTTTGAGAAAGGGGGCGGGCACGCCTAGCGCCCAGAGGAACCCAATGCTGAGGTAAATGACATTGGCTTTGAACGCCCCCCAACGAGCGACCCGTCGGTCAGAGGAGTGAACGACTCGGTTGACTAGGCGAATTCGACCATAGCGGGTGAGCTTGAGACAGAGATCGGCTTCTTCCATGATCGGCAAACGAGGATCAAAGCCTCCGCAATCCCAAAACTGGTGGCGGCGGCAGAATATCACCTGATCGCCAAACAGCAGCCGCAACCCCTTGCCAAAGAACAGATGCGGACGAAACAGCAGAGGTGCGTAGTAGGTCTTGAGCACATTATGCAGGGAGATGCCCCAGCGAATCGTATCCGTTCCGGTCATCAGCGAGATGAAACCGCCGCAGGCAACTCTAGGATCGCTGAGGGTTGTCGCGATCAAAGCCACCAGATCATCCGGTACCAGAGTATCGGCATGAACAAAGCAGAGCGCATCACCGCTAGCAACCTCGGCTCCGGCATTGAGTTGAATCGAGCGCCCGGCGCGTTCGCAACTTCGGACCTTAACACCCGCCGCATGGGCAATCTCAATGGTCTGATCCTGGCTGCCACCATCGACTACCCAAACCTCCCACGCCGGCGGGTGGAGAGTGCTGATATGCCGCAGTGTCCGGGCTAATACGGTTGCCTCATTGAGCGTGGGAATCACGATGGAAACACGAGTCATGCTGTGCCGCCGGATCAAAGATGCTCCAATTCCAACCAGTTCTAGAATAATACGGAACGTTGCGGCTGGAATCTGACTCGGGTGGGGTGGGCGGCACTAGCTCTTTTCCCGTCTTGACCATGCCAATTTACACCCAATCACATTAATAATGATTAAGATTATCATTCTAAATAATTGGGGTTGCACGACCGGTAGCCCGTGCTGGGAATGGCTAGGCGCTGAAGACCTCATGGAAGCTATCGAACCCGAATTCCTGCTGAAATTCCTCTATGATCCAGGCGATGGGTTTGCCGTGGCGCTGGGCGACGTTAAGCAAATAATCGCGGTAGGCGTACTTGTCCTCTAGACTGGGCATATCGCCAAAAATCGAGCCTAGGCTCCACGCAGGTTCCGGTAGACAGCCAAACTGCTTGTAAAATACATGCTTTGTCCAGTCCGGTGCCGCTCCTTCGCGGAAGGTTTTTTGCCGCTGCGCCCGATAAAACTCGTACCTTTTGCGTCGCTCAATCTGCCGCAGCAGTTCTTCGCTGTAAACTTCCACCAATTCCTCGGTACAAACCTGGGATTGCATCTCCCAACGGTAGCCGCAGCCGGGGCAGGTCATTACAAATCCCCAAAGCAGGCGGTTGCAGTCTGGGCATTGCTTGGTGGGCTGAACCTCGTGGACGGCGGGTTCGCGGCTGCTGGGTAACGAGTAGGACTGGATATCTTCCGGGAAGCCGAGCCGCTTCAGGTTGTTCGCCTGATCGAGAATAATGCCCATTGTTTTGCCGGTGGCGGGTGAAATTCGCAGCAGTCGCCCGATCTGCTGATAGTGGAGCGCTCGCGACTGGGTAGGACGCAGCAGCAGCCCCACTTCCACGCTGGGTTCATCAAAGCCAATGCTGATCACGTTGCAGGAGGTGAGCACCGTCAAGCGACCGGCTCCCAGATCGCTGTATAGGGTTTGCCGCTCTTTGATTGGTGTGCTGCCATCTACCACTGCCGCCGTCACCCCCGAAGCACGAAACGCTTCCGCTACATGCCGCGCATGCTCTACGTCTACACAGAAAGCAATCGTCCGCTTGCCAGGAGTAAGCCGATGCCATTCTTCGACAATCCGCCGCACTAATTCCGGGCGATCGCAGGCATTCTTGAGATCGCGCTCGTCGTAATCGCCGGCCACCGTACGCACACCCTCCAGGTTGATCTGCGACTCGGGCGACACGCCGTAGTACTGCATGGGTGCTAAATACCCCATACGCTGCAATTCTGCTGGAACTGGCGAGGCAACAAAGGTCTGCATATGATCCCCGAGCTGCTCGCGTCCCAAGCGGTAGGGTGTGGCCGTCATGGCCAGATGCACCGCTTTGGGATGGGTGCGGTAGATGATCTCCTGCCCGATCTGGCTAAAGACCGTCGTGTGCCCCTCGTCAAAAAAGACAACATTGGCTTTCCAGGAACGCCACCAGCTCCGCTTTTCCATCGTTTGGATGCTGGCAATCTGAATCGGGGCGTCTGGGTCTTCTCGCCACCCCGCCTTGATGAAGCCACAGCGCAACCCAAACGTCTGCATCTTTTGATAGGTTTGCCCCACGAGCACATCGAGGTGCACCAGAAACATCAGCCGCAGCCCACGAGCGACCGTATCGGCGCAGATCTTGCCGCCAATCACCGTTTTCCCGGCTCCAGTTCCAGCAATGATCGCCACCCGGCGGTACCCCTGTCCGAGTTTGATGTACAGCTCTTTGATGAGCTGGTTCTGGTAGGGGCGCAGGGTCGGCGGCTGTACCACGGGTTGAGGAGAGAGCTGAGGAGAAGGTGCTTCCGAGGATCGGTCCAAAGGCATGACCAGAGTACAAATGAATCAACAAAAGCACTTCATTGTACAGCATTTACTGCTGACTGGAGAATTTAGCGGCCCATCCAGTCGAGGGGTGGCATCGGTCATCCAGCACTCAATTGACCGATGGGTAACCGATGGGTCGTCAAATACCGCTTTACGGTGCTCAATAGAGTCGTGAGAATGTCCCTTCCGTGTGGGCACATCGCCGTGTGGGAGGGCTAGTGGATGCACTGCCAATGGCTAAGCCTCCTTGCTTAATCATTGCTTGTCAAAGCTTGTCAAAAAGATGACGTACTCCCATCGAATCAGCTAGG
Organism: Synechococcales cyanobacterium C42_A2020_086; assembly: GCA_015272325.1. Lineage (GTDB taxonomy): Bacteria > Cyanobacteriota > Cyanobacteriia > Elainellales > Elainellaceae > JACYLU01. The sequence continues at coordinate 41,956 of JACYLU010000025.1, forward strand.
TTGCTTAAAACAGCAAATAGAATTGATAGAGATCAATAAATATAAGCAACAGAATCAACAATGAGCTGGACGCACTGGACCCTGTTGGGATTGGGATTTGTCAGCGGTGGCGGCATCGGCTGGTGGTGGGGGCGCTCGGCGGCTCTGGCATCTCTATCGTCGGTACTGACTCCAGACCCAAATCCTGCTCCTCCTCCCGATCCAGTGATCGACGACTCGCTAAAAACGGAACTTCAGTACACACGGCTAGCCTACGAAATGGCGAAGCAGTCGGAACAGTTTAAGGCCGGCTTTTTGGCACGGACCTCTCACGAACTGCGGTCGCCAATTAACAGCGTTATCAGTCTGCACCAGCTGATCCTAGCGGACCTGTGCGATAGCCCCGATGAAGAGCGGGACTTTATTCGGCAATCCTACGATGCGGCCCAAAAGATGCTGGGCTTGCTCGATCAGCTCATTGCGGTTTCCAAAGCCACCTACGGCACTGAGCAACTCCAGATCCAGCCAGTGGCGCTCGAGGATGTGCTGATGGAAGTGCAAAGCCTCACCTACCTCCAGGCTCAGAATCGCGGGCAGCGGCTAGAGTTGGAGTATCCAGATCCCGATCTGTATGTGCTGGCCGATCCGCGCTGGCTGCGGCAGGCGGTGGTGAATCTCGTGGATACGCCAATCGGGCTGATGCAGGAAGGCTCGGTGCGGCTGACGGTGCAGACCAATGAAGCGGCTCAGCAGGTGCATATCCAGATCGACGATCAGCGCCCGGCTAGCTTTTGGTCGGAACCGCTCGATTTGCTCTCACTCCTGCGCTCGCAAGAGGGCGATCTGGCAACGATCCGCGCTGCAACTGAAACTCCCCTGCCATCGCCGGCTCTGTCGCTGCTAGTCAGCCAAACGCTCATAGAACTCATGGGTGGACAACTGGAGGTGCTAGCCGTTCCTCAGTTTGAGGCTGACCTGACCTGCATTCGCTGCACGCTGCCTCTGGCAACAGCAGATTAGAACAACAGATTAGAAATGTTGCCTCACTCCTAACCCTGCTGGTTGGTTCGCTGGGCTATCAGTTGCCCTCTCAGAGTCCGATGGTCAATCGATGGGGCAGCGGACGGCTATTTCACTTTTCTTTTTAACTGGCTTCATTCTGTTGTTCTTATCAGGTGCTAGAAATTGTTTTTATTCTTGTCCTACCTTGATTGCCTCACCTACTCCATCTCCTTTAGGATATCTATTTCAGTAAAGAGACGGATTGCGTCTTGAAAACTCTCATTGGCGTTCTCAATTCCATTCATTGTTTGGTCAGTCAGGCCGGGTCAACCAACAAACCTCGAATTGCCCCAATCCTCAACTCAGCGATCTAGCGACTCAGTTGATAAACCGCCCGCTCGATTGGTTTTTCAAGTGGTTTTTTAAAGATTGCCAGCGGCCGCTTCACTTTTCTCCCAGGCAGCTCTTGTCTTGGAGGAGCTGGTTTGCAGAACCATCTACATAACCATCTACATTTCAATTCAGGCGGCTTTAAATTTAGGCGGCGAGTGCTAGATAGGTTCATTGACAGAGGATTGCTAGGGTTGGTAATCCTAGACAAGTAGGGATGGGCGGCGCAAAGCGCTGTAGAAACTGTGGCGAGGGTTCGTTTAGATGGAATTAGCCGGTGCTACCATGCCGTGACAGCCGTTGCAGAAATTACATTCGAGGTCCCCGACGGTCAGTTCTGGGTATTGGTGGGACCATCAGGCTGCGGCAAGTCTACGATTCTGCGGATCATTGCCGGCTTAGATCGGGCAACGTCGGGAACAGTGTGGATTGGCGAACAGGTCGTCAATCACGTTCCGGCCCGGCAGCGGGACGTGGCCATGGTGTTTCAAAACTATGCGCTTTACCCCCATATGACTGTGGCGGAGAATCTCGGTTTTGGGCTGCAAATGCGCGGTGTCGATCCCCAGACTCGTCGTAAGCAGGTAGAGGCTGTTGCCGACGCCCTCAATTTGTCTGCTTTGCTAGACCGCAAACCGCGTCAGCTTTCGGGTGGGCAGCAGCAGCGCGTGGCTTTGGGGCGAGCGATTGTGCGGCAGCCACAGGTGTTTTTGCTAGATGAGCCGCTGTCGAATCTGGATGCTCAACTGCGAGACGACACGCGAGCGGAACTGAAGCAGCTCCACCAGCGCCTCGGCGTTACAACAATCTATGTGACGCATGATCAGGTGGAGGCTATGACTTTAGCTGATCAGATTGTTGTGCTGGATCGGGGGCGAATTCAGCAAATCAGCGATCCGCAGACGCTCTACAACCAGCCTGCGAACCAGATGGTGGCAACGTTTCTAGGCAGTCCGCCCATGAACATCCTGCCAGCGACCTATAAGCAGGGCGAGTTTCGCGTTGGGCAACACTCCGTTCCCTGTCCCGATCGGTTGCGTCTGTTGCTTCAGACTCTGCCAAACTTAGACTCTGTGCATCTGGGTATTCGTCCAGAGCATGTGCACATTGTGCCGGCTGCAGAAGCGGCTCATCTGAATGCTGAAGCCATCGTCGTGGAGCCACTAGGACGAGAAAGCCTAGTTCGGGCGCGGTGGTTGGGTTCTGCGGTCACACCTGTCCTGACGCTGCATGCTGCTCCCCAGCAGCTAGTTCGCCCTGGTGATCGGCTCTTCCTGCAATTCGATCTCGACCAACTGCACGTGTTTGATCCCGCCAGTGGCAAAACCCTGGGTTACCCGTGACAGGCTAGAAAATGGTCCCTTATAGCGGAGGCGGTCAAACTAGTGCTCTGCCACTTTCGACAGGGAGCGCAGAGGAGACTTGCGCTGGCTCAGTTTTTGATTGGAATAATGGTTAGGATGGGTACTGCTATCCAGCATCTCGACGTTGAAGCGATAGCCCACGTTGCGCACCGTTTGAATCAGACTAGGTTGACGGGGGTCAATTTCAATTTTCTTGCGCAGTGATAGAACATGCGTATCGACCGTTCGGTGATTATCAATTTCGTCTGGCCAAGCTTTACGCAATAACTCTGAGCGGCTGAGGGGTACCCCTCCAGCCTGAGCCAGCACATAGAGCAAGCTAAACTCTTGGGGCGTTAGATCGATTAGGTCATCCTTGAGCTGTACGCGGCGCTGTATCAGGTCAATCTTGAGATCGCCGTAATCTAGAAACGCAGGAGCGGTAGCAGCACGGGTGCGACGGGTCAGGGCTTCCACGCGCGCCAGAAATTCCTGCATCCCGAAGGGTTTGGTGAGGTAATCATCGGCACCCGCCCTCAGCCCAGCCACAATATCGGCCTCGCTGTTTCGAGCAGACAGCATAAGAATCAATGCCTGATGATGCTGTTGCAACCAGCGACAAAACTCTAGCCCATCGCCGTCGGGCAGTTCCGAATCGAGGATTACCAAATTGGGTTGGCGGTTGAGAAAAACGTCTCGCGCCTGCTGAAGATCAGCAGACTGATGAACCCAGTATCCCACCTGCTGCAAATGCCACCCCAGCAGCGACCGTAAATGCGGATTTCCCTCAACAATCTGGATGCCAACAGCGCCCACAGGTTAAGCCTTTTTTAATCTGCACTACCAGGCTAACAGAGCATTTGTCATGGTTTTGTAACTGCTGTTACTTGACTTCATCTCTCTAGAGTGGCTCAAGTGCAGTCTCAACCTATAGAAATAATTAGCGAGCCAGCCATCAAGATGGGGAGCACCCGCAGAATCCCTCTGAGGAGGCAACGAACCCGAAAAAGGTTAACGGTACAATAGATACAAGTGCATCCCATCAATGAGCATCCGCAACCGACTGAAATCGACCGCTCGATTGCTATTGCTCTTCGGCTCAGAGGGTTGTCATTCTGACGAACAATTGGGTTACAGTGATCATCACACCTGATCGCCCGCCCCTAATTAGAACCGAGAAGGCAACTGTTGCTCAGGAGAGGAGCGTCTTAATTGTCTAAACACTCTATGTAAACACTCGTCAACATTTGTAATTCATTCGTAACCTCAGCACTCAAATCCTCTGAGAACTTGCTGGGAATCATGATTGAAATGCTGTAGTTAAAGGCAGAGATTCGCTCTGGAACATCAACTATGCTTCAGGATGCTCGAACGATCCGCTATTATCAACGGCTTACCGATGCGCTGGTGGAGCAGTGGAACCGGGGTTACCGCTTTGACGAGCTTCGGCTTTACCTCGATGGTTATTTGGCTGCTCTGCGCCACGCCGATGCCATTGAGCCATATCTGATCAACCGCCTTGAAGAGGAAGTCATTCGCTATCTGTATGACCCCTCTAATTTCGAAATACCTCAGCCGGAATCTGAGCCAGATTATCGCTGAGTAGAGGGTTCTGGAAGCCATTCTTAGCTTGACTGCTTCCCCTCTCATTCGCTAAACAGAGTCCCTCTAGCCCCTTGGAACTAGAGGGAGTTTTAAACGAGAATAGGTTGAAAACTGGTAATAGGCTGACCCGTCACCCAGTCCATTGGGTGTGCTTAGCTCCATTGTTTATCCCAGGTTTATCCCAGGACAACTCCGATAGGGCAATCAGGGCAATCAAGACGCTAGCGCCACTTCTACCATTTGCTGCAGTTCGCCCTTTTGATACAGCTCAATCATAATGTCGGAGCCGCCGACGAATTCTCCGTTGATGTAGACCTGAGGAATTGTCGGCCAGTTGGAATATTCTTTAATGCCCTGACGCACTTCGTCATCTTCAAGCACATTGAAAGTCTCGTAGGGAACTGCCAGCATATTCAGAATTTGCACAACATTATTGGAAAAGCCGCATTGAGGCATCAACTTGGTGCCCTTCATGAACACCATGATCTTGTTTTGCTGGACGAGGTCATCAATTCGTTGTTGCACTGTTTGAGTCATAGCACGTTCCAACCCAAAACGTCATTTACGCTTCTATAGTATCGAATCCCTTTTCAAACAAAGCCGCAGCGGCTCTGCTGCGTTCGGCTGTTTCGCCTAGCCAACAGACCTGACCCGCAGAACTGAGCTAAACGGTCTGACCCGCTGCCCAATCTTGCGGGGTGTAGGTTTTCATACTGAGGGCATGAATTGCCTCAGACGACATCGCCTGCTGCAACGTACGGTACACCAGCTGGTGCCGCTGCACTAACCCCTTGCCTTCAAACTGGGATGAGACCACCACCACCTGGTAATGGTCGCCGCCTCCGGTTAGATCCTGCACCTGCACCTGCGCATCTGGCAATCCAGCCTTGATCATCGCTTCCACTTGATCGGGGCTAACCATGCATCCTCCTGAAATTGTTGCCTGAACCTGAAACTGTTGCCTGAACTGATGCAGGCCTAGACTCTAACTTAGCAGGAACTTAGCAAGTAATTCTGTGAACCTCGACCAACCAACCATAGACTAGCCGCTCAGACGACGGCGAGGTTAGGGAGTTGGAGCGGCATCGTCGGGGTTGCGCGGAAACGGCGAATCCACAAATCCCAGTTCAAAGAGCTGTTGATAAGCCTTCTGCCCCAACTCGCGGGTTGGGTTTTGGCTGCGGACGATCTGTACCAGCAGCGGCACCGCCAGCTCAGGTTTATTTTGCGCTCGATGTACAAGCGCCAGTTGATAGGTGGCTTCATCTCGCATTTGCGCTGTTTCTAGAGCTTGAGCTCGCTGACTGTTGGAAATCCGGGTGTCGATTCCGGAAAAGCTAGCCGAAAGCTCTTGATAGAAATTGGACAACTGGTTGAATACCTGACGCGCTTGCTGCAGTTTGTCTACTGCCAAAGCATAGTTTTGATTGGAGACAGCACTGTTGGCTTCTGCCATCAACCGTTGCCCGCCCTGAATGCTAAAAATGCCTTGGGCAAGTGGGCGGAGGTCTTCGGTATCGGTCGGAGCTTGAGTATCCTCAGAGCCGCTTTCTGGTACTTCAATAGACTGGGCGTAAGTCGGAGCGGGACGCACCCCATGAAAAACGGTGGTTGCCCCCAAAGAGACCAGAACGGCAATCGGAACGATGCGAGTGAGATTGAGCGATACCATGAAACAGCTCTGCGAAAGGTGTGAAATTGTAGAATAGCGAACGGATTTAATCTTAAGGAATCTTACCATTGCAGTTCCGTCAGTTTACAGTTTTTTCACAGTTCCCGGTTGGTGAACCGGATGAGTTAACCCTTTCCAGACTGACTTGCGGTTTAATCGGTTCCAGAGACCCTGAAGGAAGCCTATGCCCCTGTCGAGTTCGGAATCTCAGACCCATGCCGATTTGCCAAATAAGGTCGTTTGGCACCGGGGTGGTGAAACTCTACCGCTGCAAAAAGTAGCCGATCGCTTTACGGTTTGTCCGGCTGCCGAGCAAGGATTGCGGCGGCTGATGCAGCACTTTGGAGATGCCGCTACGCCCATTCTGGCTACACGGCTGCTCGAGGTGAGAACTGAGCCTGAGCAGCTAGAGTCAATGCTGCAAGACGTTCGTGCTCTGCCTGACGTTGCCTATGCCAGCCATGTCTATTGTCTGCCGTATCGTCCTGACGCCTGGCTCTATCTAACCGATCAGCTGACGCTGCAATTCACGGAAGCCACTACGGTGCAGACGATCCAGAGCATCACGACGGCTGTAGGGCTAGAGGTCCTGAAACTAGTCGCCGGTGTCCCGAAAGCGTTTGTGTTTCGAGTGACGGCGCAGGCAACTGCCAATCCGCTGAAGCTAGCAGACGCGCTAATGCAGCGGTCGGAAGTGCTGCTGGCGGAGCCAAATGTTGCTGTGCCAGTGCAGTGGCACTATCGTCCCCGCGAGTCGAACTATGCGCAGCAGTGGTATCTCCACCACGAGGGCGGTGAGGCGTTGGCGGCCGATTCCCACATTCATGTCGAAGCTGCCTGGGACAGGACACGGGGCAAGCGCTCGATTGTGGTGGCCGTAGCGGATGATGGAGTTGATTTGCAGCATCCCGATTTTCAGGGAGAAGGCAAGATTGTTGCGCCTCTGGATTTGAAATCTGGCGGCTTTTTGCCTCAGGCTGAGCCGTTCCGGCGGCACGGTACCACGTGCGCTCGCTTGGCCGTTGCCGAAGAGACAGGTGCAGGCGTAATTGGTGTAGCCCCAGGCTGTGCCTTGATGCCGATCCGCATAGACGATGCACTGGATGATCAGTCTATTGAGCAATTGTTTGACTGGGTCAGTGAGCAGGGAGCCGATGTGGTGTGCTGTGCCTGGGGTGCAGCGGTACCCTATTTCCCTCTATCGCTGCGGCAGCGGGTTGCGATTCATCAAGCGGCTACGCGGGGGCGATCAGGCAAAGGTTGCGTCATTGTCGTTGCAGCAGGCAATGCCAACCGCCCGACCGATAGCCACAGCCTGGAGCAACCGTGGGCAGAAGAGGCCGATGCACCACGCTGGCTGAATGGGTTTGCGATGCATCCCGATGTCATTGCTGTTGCAGCCTGCACCAGTCGGAACCGCAAATCGGCCAGCAGCAATTGGGGGCCTGGCATTGCGGTGGCAGCTCCTGGGGGCAATCAAGCTCCGGTGCTGAGCGGGCCAACCCAGGCAGCAGCGTCCCCATTAGCGGATCTAGAGCCTTGCCGCAGCATTTTGCTGGGCGATACTGACGAATGGTCTGAAATAGATGAAACCACTGGGGCATTAGGCGATACCTCTAGTGCCTGTGCGCTGGTGGCTGGGGTGGCGGCATTGATGCTGTCGGTGAATCCAGCTCTGAGGGCTGCCGAGGTGCGACAGATCCTGCAAACCTCTGCCGATAAGCTGCTCGATCCAGAAGCCAATGATTTGTTCAAGGATTCATTCCAAGATTCGTTCAAACTGGCGCTGGGGCAGTACGATGCTCGCGGGCATTCTCTGGCTTTTGGTTATGGCAAGGTCAATGCCAGCAAAGCTGTGGCGCAAGCCCAGGCGCAGCAGTTCATGCCGTTACCTGCTCGCTGGATTCAGGCACAGCAATCCACACCCTTAGCCATCCCCGATGCTGACCCGCAGGGCATTACCAGCACAATCACGCTACACGATGCGGCTCTGGCGGCGAGCTGGGTGCAGGATATTGAAGTTCGTGTCGATATTGAGCACGGCTTTTTGGGGGATTTGGAACTCTGGCTCATTCCGCCCCAAGGAGAAGCCATTTTACTGCAGCCGCGCACGCTGGGTCGGTTGACGGCGCTCAAGACAACCTACTCGCTACAAACCCATCCAGCCCTGGCGATGGCGCTGTATCAACCGGTGCTAGGTGCCTGGCAACTCAAGCTCGTGGATGCCATTCCCGGACATGATGGGCGTTTGCATGAATGGTACCTGAGTCTGGGCATTACCGAGGAGGGCAAGCGAGTTGGGGAAGGCTGAAGCGGCTAGGTGTTCCTTAGGCGCGATCGGGGTGGAGCTGGCGCGTCAAATGTCCTAGTTCCGGCAGAATTAATTGGTCCATGGCTAGCCGCACCGCGCTAGACGAGCCGGGCAGCGAAAAGACCAACGTGCCGCAACACACTCCGGCAACTGCTCGGGAAGCCATCGCCCGCGAGCCAATTTCTTGATAGCTGAGCCAGCGAAACAGCTCGCCGAAGCCGGGCAACGTTTTTTCCAGCAACCGCTCGATGGCATCGTAAGTCGTATCACGGGGAGCGATACCTGTACCGCCATTCAGGATCACCACCTGTGTTGTCTGGCAGAGGCTAAGCACCTGGGCCTGGATGGCATCAGGCTCATCTGGCAGCAGCGCATAATGAGTAATTTGATGTCCTGCGGCTTGCAACAGCTCGCGAATCAATTGTCCGCTGCGGTCCGTTTCGGGGGTGCGGGTATCGCTAATGGTGAGAATCGCACAATCCACCACAACCGGAGCAGTATCGGGATGGGGCTGATGAGACATCGGTTGAGATGCGGCTCGCGAGTTGGATTAGCGTTGGGCTGCGGTAGTGAGGTGCCAAGGGGTTGGGTCTGCCTGTAAAGTTAGGGAGTGTACGGAATTTAGACGGTCGGATCCGAGAGCCTCCCAATGGCTGAAGCTTGGGGTGCCGAATCGGGCCTAGGTCTTGAGCGCTTAGACCCTACAGCCCGTTCCAATCCCCGCTCTAGCTGGTTGAGCAGCCAGGTTAAAACTCAAGCTTAGGACTTGCTGAAGCCCAGTCCATGTTCCTCAGCGTAGCGCTCCATAAACCGCATAAACCGATCCCATTCGTCCACACTACGAATAACGTACACTGCCTCTAGAGCTGCGGGCTGCCCGTTGATAAACTTGGCTTTCACTTCCCGCGTTGAGAGTTCACCCTCTTCGTCGATCAGGTACATGCCGGTAATGTCATCAGTACGGTCGCTAGCCAAGGCTCTTGGCTTCTCAAAGTAAAAGGTGGCAGTGCCGTTGGTGCCGTCTTTGGCGCGGGTCAACCGCACATCGGGCACTACATCTTCAGTAATTCCTCTGGAAAATTGAATCTCAGCCATGCGTCTTAATCAATTACTTACCGTGAGCTTTTACTTATCTTCCCATCTTTTTCTGCCATCTTTGTGGCTGAACTATCGCGTTGCCTGCCCAACGTAGCGCAAAATCCCGTTCGTGATGGCTCGCGCCAAATAGCGGTGATAGGCAGGATTGGCCAGACTCAAGGCATCAGCTTCTCCAGTGATAAATCCAATTTCCAGATGCACCGCCGGAATGGCCAACGAGCGCAGGAGATAGAAATGAGCGGTGCGAACCCCTCGGTCCTGCACATCGGGCAATTGGGTCAAGGATTTATGGATTGCCCAGGCCAGCTTGGCACTTTCAGATGCTCCAGGATAGTGGTAGGTTTCAATACCATTGATGTAGCGCCGCTTCTGCCAATCGGCATTGACATGGAGGCTAACCAGCACTGCTGCCGCGACGGTTTTGGCCATTTCAGCCCGCTTTGTTAGGTCAACCTCGTGATCGCCCGGTCGGGTCAGCACGACTTCAATGCCCTGCTTGCGCAGAAACCCAGCGACTTCCCGCGCCACAGAGAGGGTAATAGATTTCTCCTGCAAGCTTGGCAGGGATCGGAGGGTCTCTGGTGCTCCGTCTATTGTCCCATCTGGGGTCAGGTTCATGGCTCCCGGCAGACGACCAGCCGGTTGATTGATGGTAGGAAATCCGGGCAGCACTCCGGGCGGCAAGCGAAGCGGCATCGAGGTAGACGGTAGCAGCGGGGTTTCTTGAGGAACTGCTGCTCGCTCAGGCGATGGGCTTTGCGATGGCGTTGTCTGCGTGACCACCCCCTCATCTGCGCCGCCATGCCCCGGATCCAGCACCACAATTACAGGACGATCGGCGGCCAACGGCTGATCGGAGCGGGTCGGATCAACCCGGTAAGGAGAATCGAGCGCAGGCACTTGCCCCAAATACGCTAGAGCTTGATAGACCATGGCAGCAATTTCACCCCGCGTTGCGGCACGCATCGGCTGAAGTTGGTTTAGCTGCGGATAGTTCACGACCAATCCTCGCTGGGTTGCGGCAGCAAGGGCAGTGGCAGCCGATGGTGGCACGGTGTGGGCATCGGTATAGCGGCTGAGGAGGTCCGGATCGCCCGGCGGCAGCTGTAGGGCCTCTGCCAGCGTTTGAAGCACCACCCAGCGCGGCACCGGCTGATCGAGATCGACCTGATCGGCAATGTTGTGCTGCAGGGTTCTGCCCAGGATGGCTGCATAGTCGCGTCCGCTCAGCGGCTGATCAGGTTGAAAGTGCCCCTCGGCATTGCCAGCCATGACACCGTAGGTGGCGGCAGCGTGAATCAGCGGGGCGGCCCAGTGAGATGCAGCATCGGCAAAAGCCACCTGATCGAACCTTGGCCGCACTAGGTACGGCGAAACCACGGCCGCTGCTTGCCCCTGATAAACGAGAGCTTGATAGAGCATCGCCACTGCCTCCGCTCGACTCAGGAGACCCAACGGCGCTAGCCATTGCGGATAGGGGCGCACCACAAGCCGGCATTGGGTAGCGGCAGCCACCGTGGCGGCAGCTGAACTGGGAATTTGGACCCGATCGCGGTAGACCTGTAGCCCGCTAGGTTCACCGCCTGGAAGGTGCAGCGCCTCAACTAGCATCTGCAGCGCGCGCAGCCGAGTCAGCGGTCGGTCTGAGGCAAGAGCTGGTGCAACAGCCGTATCTGCCGCAGCACGAGTCAGCACAGACAACCAAGCCGAGAACGCTGCCTCGCTGACCGGAGCATCGGGATGAAACAGTCCAGCCTCTAGGTCGAGCGGTTGCCGCGTCTGCCAGGCCTGTACAAACTCGGCTGCCCAGTGCCCCTGCACATCGGGCGGGAGCTGAGACGAGCGAGAGCCACTGCTTTTCTGAGGGGCTGAAGGAAGCACTGGCGGTGCAGGAACTGCCGGAATGCGCAGAGGGCACAACTCCACTAAACCGTTGAGTCTAGCGGGGCTAAGGGCGTTGCCCACCGAGACGATGGGAATCTCGGTCGCGTTACGCAGATCAAACGTGCCGTTCTGCTGCCAGCGATTGCCGCCCTTTTCCAAAAGATTGCCTAAGTCGGGCTGGGCTTGACCCAACACCAGCAGCCCCTCGTCGCGATTGCGTTCCATGGCGTTGCTGCGCAAGACCGGACGTGCCTGCCCCGAGAGCAGAATGCCGCAGCGATTCTCCAGCAGTTGATTGCCGGCGACCAGCGGCCCAGCCTGATCGCCAATTGCCAGACCCAGACCATTGCCACGAAACAGGTTTTGCCGAATTTCTCCCTTGGCGCTGCGCACGAGAGTAAGGCCACTGGCTCTATTGTCCTGAAACAGCGTATTCGTGATGACTGGATTGGCGATACCCGTGACCAGCACCCCCTCCCGCTGGCAGCACAACAGTGTACAGCCGGCAATGGTTGGCTCAGTGGACTCGATCCAGATGCCCGTTCCCCGAGGCATTGGGTTCGTTACGGTCACACCCCGCAACTGCACCTCGTCTTGCAGCACCAGCGTTACCTGCTGTGATCCAAAGTCCAGACTACTGTAGTCTCCACTGCCTACAATCACCACACCGCTGCCCTGCCCCACCAGATTGCCCACGAGGGTTAATCCGGGGGGAATCACAATCGGAAACCGCTCGCCGCTGTCTAGACTGTATGTCCCTCGGGCTAAACGAATCGTCATGCCTGCTGTGGCTTGCTGCAAGGCTCGATGCACTGTCTTAAAAGGACTTGCCGCATCACCTGCCCCTGCGTCATTTCCCTGCTGTGGATGGACGTGAATTTCAATCGGGAATGGGGATTGCATAATCGTCCGCCTGACAAGTCCATCGTGATTTTAGTCCTAATCTCCGATTGGGAGCGCCTAGACCGAAATCTCCCGTGGAGGATTGAGGGGTTTGTCGTTTGTAGCTGCAGCCGCTCGATAGCTCGAATCCTGGGTATGATTGAGCCAAGGCAAAAACTGAGGGGCGGGTCAACCTTGAGGGCAAGCGGCGGCAATTGCCGTCAACAAGTATGGTAACGGTCGTTGTGGTGTGTAACGTGCTGATTGCGGCAGGCTGCTGGTACGTGGCTTGGCGAATGTGGCGATTACGACAGGCCCTGTCTCGGGCCGCAGAGGCGCTCATCTCAGCTGAGCGGAGCACCCGATGGGTACTGCATCAGGCACCATTGGTGATTGGGCAGCAACAGCAAGACACCCATCATCTGCGCTGGCAGTATCGGCAAGTCGAGCGGCGGCTGCGGCATGTTCAGCGGTTGATGACGCTGTTGGGATTGAGTCAACTGGTGTGGCGGCGGTGGCGACGTTATTCTAGTCGGGCATCGCATGAGTTAACGGCTCGCTACTCAGCTAACAGCCGTCGTCTGGTTTGACTGTATTTTTTTCAACGTCTTTAATAACGTCATAGGTGCTTGACCGTGTGCTTAAGGTGTGGGGTAACGTCGGGGATGGATTCAGACGGTCTTAGGTGTTTTTGAAGTGGACATGGAATGAGTGGTCTGTCCCATAGCCAGCTGACAATTGACCTTTTGCCATTGGACTCTATAGTGGGTAATAACAAGCGGGTAATAACGTGTGTCTGTGCGTCTGTCAGCCTATTGGTTAATTAAGCTATCAACTAGACGGCCGAGCTGGCAGTAAATGAAGTTTCAGTGTGCGTCCTGTGGGTTGGCTTCGCGGACAAACGCTGCTCCCGTTTCCCTCTTTTAATCTCTTGTAGAACCCAGTAGAGCTAACTAAGACTCAAGCAATAAGACTTTAGAACCATGTCAGAGAACCGTGCTGGATCAACTGGAGGATTTGTTGGTGGCTTGCTGATCGGGGCTGCGGTGGGAGCAATCACCGGGCTGCTGTTGGCTCCTCGTTCGGGGCGCGAAACGCGGCAGTTGCTCCGCAAATCTGCTGATGCGTTGCCAGAACTGGCAGAGGACCTATCGACCAGCGTGCAGCTCCAAGCCGATCGCCTCTCTGAAACCGCTCTGCGGAACTGGGATGATACCCTGCTCCGCCTTCGGGAAGCAATTGCGGCCGGCCTAGAGGCTAGCCAGCGAGAGTACCAGACGTTAGAAGGGTTGGATCCCAAACCCTCGACCGATACTCGCCCGCCCGCTCATGAGACTAAATAACTAGGCAGTGCCGGTGGTAGATCCTCTTGTTTGGCTGAGTTTGTCGTTTTTATTAGTTGCCGTTAGTTTAACGGCGGTGCTTGTAGCGGCTTTGCCAGCGCTGCAAGAACTGGCCCGGGCGGCTCGGAGCGCCGAAAAATTATTTGATACCCTCAGCCGCGAGCTGCCGCCGACTCTAGAAGCCATTCGGCTGACGGGGACAGAGATCACGAATCTCACGGATGACCTGTCTCAAAATGTTCAAGCCGCAGGACGGGTGATCAATCAGGTTGATCAAAGTGTGGCTGGTGTGAGACAGCAGGCCCAGCAGGCGCAAACCTCGACTCGTAGCGTTGTTGCGGGGATTAAGGCTGCCTGGCAAGCCTGGAATCGCCCGCCGGCATCGCGCCGTTCCTATCCTGCCGCTAGAACTAGCGCCGACTACTTACCCCCCTCTACAGCCCGCGAGTTTGAACCCAATCTGCCACAGTATTCTGCCGAACCAGACTCCTCCTATCTCGATGACCGGCATCAGCGGAATCCAGACTATCCCTCGGAGCAGTAGAGAGTGGAACACCACCTCAGACTGCCGCTACCGACAACAGCCAAGAGGCTGGGAACTGCCCTAGCAGTGAATCGGCCGATAGAACGGTTGTGTTCCTTGCTTTGGTGTGGCAGACAGCGTCTCTGTGTGCTGCGTAGGTGGTCTCTAGCAATAGAAGTACAGAAGTAACGAGGTGAAGAGATTGCGTATAGAGATTGACGCCTCTAGCAACGGCTCTTTAGTATGATTAATATGAGATTAAAGTAAATAAATGTAACGTTTGGTGGATAGCTCTTAACGGATAGCTCTCTGCTGGCTCTTCTTTAAACGAACTCGTTAATAATTTTGGGGCGCTGCTAGCGCTGCCGTGCAGTTCTCAGCTTGCTTCTCCCTCTGCTTGATCCCTTTGCCTGATTACCGATGTCTAACATTCATCTGAACCGTTTATTCAAGGTTTTCGCTGTTTGGTCAATCGTGCTCCTGACCTGGATGACGGCTCCCGGAGCTGAAGCCTACGATAACCCCGACCTGCTTCCAGATCGCTTGACCCCTGTGATCGATTTGGCAGATTCGTTAACCAGCGTGCAGCAAGAGGCGTTAGAGCGCGATCTCAACGAGTTTGAAGCTGAAACGGGTTGGAAACTGCGGGTGCTGACGCAATTTGATCGCACTCCAGGACGCGCCGTCAAGGAATTTTGGGGGTTGGACGATCGCAGCGTCATGCTGGTAGCCGATCCTAGAGGCGGCAATTTACTCAATTTCAGTGTGGGCGATGCCCTGTTCGATTTGCTGCCCCGTACCTTCTGGATTGAGCTGCAAACGCGCTTCGGCAACCAGTTTTTTGTCCGCGACAATGGTGAGGATGCTTCGATTCTGGGCGCGCTCGAGTCGATTAAGACCTGCCTACGACAGAATGGCTGCAGTGTGGTGCCAGGTCTGCCTCGCGAGCAATGGATTCTGACGTTAATTACCTCCGTGATCGGCGGGGTTGTCTTCGGGTTTGCGGCTCATCCTCGAGAAGCGGGTAAAGCCTTCTCCTGGCAGTGGGCGTTGATTTTCTCACCACTCTGGGGCATCTTGTTCATCGCCTTTGGAATTGGTCCGGTGGTAACGCGCACCACAGACTGGTTGCCGCTGATGCGAAATGTTGCTGGTTTTGCTTTGGGTGCGCTGGTTGCTTATCTATCGCCGATGTTTTCTTCGTCAGCATCTGAAACTTAGCGCTGGCTGCCTCGGTTGAAACTTGCTGCAATTCTAAAAACATCTCTTGATCTCCTGCTTCCCCTTCCCGAAAGTGGAATAATGGTTCGGTACTGGATTTGGTCGCGTTGGGGTAGCTGGGGTTGTAATGGAGTGGCATACAACAGACGCTCAGAGCTTGAGCATTATTGACCGCGAGATCGGCGAGCATGGCTTTTCGCCCTCAGAATATGAGATTGTCCGCAGAGTGATCTATGCCACTGCGGATTTTGAATATAAATCGTTGATTCGGTTTTCGGATCAAGCCCTGCAATCTGGAGCGGCGGCACTCGCGGCTCGCAGTACTATTGTCGTCGATGTGCCGATGGTGCAAGTGGGCATTACGCCTTTAATTCAAAACACCTTTGTTAACCCGGTGTATTGCAGTATGGAAGCCCTGACTCGCCCCCAACGCGATAAAACGCGAGTCGCTTGGGGGATGGAAACCCTAGCCCGCCGCTACCCAGAGGCAATTTTTGTGGTGGGGCAGGCACAAACAGCCCTCACGTCTCTGGTTGAGCTGATTGAAGCTGAGGAAGTGAAACCTGCTCTGGTGGTAGGCACTCCAGCCGGATTTGTGGGGGTTGATGTGGCGGTTGATCGCCTGAAAGATTCTCTCGTGCCTCATATTCGCATTGAGGGGCGCAAAGGCAGTGCTGTCGTAGCGGCAGCGATTGTGAACGGGCTGGTCGATCTAGCCTGGCAAGCTTACGGCAAAGAAAGCAGTAGCTGAGACTGCAATGCTGGGAAACTAGGGGGAAGTATCTGAGATGGGACCCCAATCAGGCACTATTAGAAAGCCATTAGAAATAATTATGATGTAGGTGCAATTCCGCTTATTCTTGTCGGTAGGTTGCCGATGTCCGTTTCAGATGTCCATTCAAGATATCCGTTCAAAAGATTTAGGAATTGAGAGTTGCCCCGCAATTTGCTACTCTCTGTTAAAGTTTGTTGTAAATTGTTCATAAAATTTAGCCTTCGTGGTAACTCTAGCTTCCTTCTGCGACACTCGCTTAAGTATTTATTTTGCGGCTAATCTCTTTTCCTCGAGGGGGTTGCGGCGCAAACTTTAGGTGTAGGCTGGTTTGGGGCAGAAAAGGCGGTTTGCAGGTATCCCCTGCTGATAGCCCTGTTAACAGCGTCAACTCTAGTAACACTCGCTCAGTAAATCGATTTAGGCAGGTGACTACATGTCAACGACCGTTGCGTCAGAGCAGATTGATCGGATTGTTTGGAACCAGCATCACGATCCATTTGAGGTATTGGGACCTCATCAAGTGCAGCAAAATGGCAAATCTGTTTGGGTAGTAAGGGCTTATCTGCCGCGGGCAAACGCAGCGTGGGTGGTTTGTCCCGAAGAGCGGCAAGAATACCCGATGCAGTCGATTTATCATCCCAATTTTTTTGAGTGTACGTTAGAGCGAGAACATCTCAACAACTATCAGCTGCGGATTCGGGAAGGAGACCATGAGCGAGTCATCTACGATCCCTACGCTTTCCGGTCGCCTCTGCTCACCGACTTTGATATCCACCTGTTTGCTGAAGGAAATCACCACCGCATCTATGAAAAGCTGGGGGCGCATCTCACCGAGATCAACGGTATTTCCGGCGTCTACTTTGCCGTCTGGGCCCCTAACGCCCGAAATGTCTCTGTTCTAGGAGATTTTAACCACTGGGATGGGCGCGATCACCAGATGCGGGTTCGCAACAACGGCATTTGGGAGCTGTTCATTCCCGGCTTGCAGCCCGGCACTATCTACAAATACGAAGTCAAAAACCAGGCAGGTCATATCTACGAAAAATCCGACCCCTACGGCTTCCAGCAGGAGGTGCGGCCCAAGACCGCCTCGATCGTGACGGATCTAGACTCTTACACCTGGCACGATGACGACTGGATGGAAGCGCGGCGTCATACTGATCCCCTGACACAGCCGATTTCGGTGTATGAGGTGCATTTAGGCTCCTGGATGCACGGTTCGGTAGATGATCCGGCTCGCACACCCGACGGGGAAATCATTCCGCCGGTGCCGGTGGCAGATTTGAAGCCGTCGGCGCGGTTTTTGACCTATCGTGAACTGGCTGAGAAGCTGATTCCCTACGTTAAGGAGCTAGGCTTTACCCACATTGAGCTGCTGCCGGTAGCTGAGCACCCGTTTGATGGCTCCTGGGGCTACCAAGTCACAGGCTATTATGCCGCCACATCGCGCTATGGCACACCCCAAGATCTGATGTACTTTATCGACCAGTGTCACCAGAATGGCATTGGCGTGATTGTAGACTGGGTGCCAGGTCACTTTCCTAAAGACGGGCATGGACTCGCCAATTTCGACGGTACGGCGCTCTACGAATATGCAGATCCGCGCATCGGCGAGCACAAGGAATGGGGTACTCTCGTCTTCAATTACGGCCGCAACGAGGTGCGCAATTTCCTAGTTGCTAATGCCCTATTCTGGTTCGATAAGTACCATATCGATGGGATTCGGGTAGATGCCGTTGCCTCGATGCTCTACCGCGACTATCTGCGCAAACCCGGCGAATGGACTGCAAACCAGTACGGCGGTCGCGAGCACATTGAAGCCGCTGACTTTCTGCGGCAGCTGAACCATCTCATCTTCAGCTATTTCCCAGGCATCGTCTCAATTGCGGAAGAATCGACCACCTGGCCGATGGTGTCCTGGCCGACCTACGTGGGCGGCTTGGGGTTCAACTTGAAGTGGAATATGGGCTGGATGCACGACATGCTGGACTACTTCCACATGGACCCGTGGTTCCGCCAGTTCCACCAAAACAACGTCACCTTCAGCATCATGTACGCCTTCAGCGAGAACTTTATGCTGGCGCTGTCGCACGATGAGGTGGTGCATGGCAAAAGCCCAATGATCGGCAAGATGCCTGGCGACGAGTGGCAAAAGTACGCCAACCTGCGCTGCCTCTACACCTACATGTTCACCCACCCCGGTAAGAAAACGCTGTTCATGAGCATGGAGTTTGGGCAGTGGACCGAGTGGAACGTCTGGGGCGATCTGGAATGGCACCTGCTGCAATTTGAGCCGCATCAAAAGCTGAAGTACTTCATGAGCCGCCTGAATCAGCTCTATCGCAGTGAGCCGGCACTGTATACTCAGGATTTTTCGTTCGATGGTTTTGAATGGATCGACTGTAGCGACAACCGCCACAGCGTGGTGTCGTTCATCCGCAAAGCCAAAGATTCGGACGATTATGTGATTACCATCTGCAACTTCACGCCGCAGCCTCACTCGCACTATCGCGTAGGCGTTCCTGACTTTGGCTTCTACACCGAGCTGTTTAATAGCGATGCCCGCGAGTATGGTGGCAGCAATATGGGCAACTTGGGCGGCAAATGGGCTGAGGAGTGGTCGTTCCATAACCGCCCCTATTCGCTGGATCTGTGTTTGCCGCCCCTCGGTGTGTTAGTGCTGAAGCTAGATCGCCAGAAAACCGAAGAAGCGCTGCGCGCTCGGGGAATGACGGAGCAGGCAGCACTCGATGAAGCGGCAGGAGACCCTTGAGCAGTCTTAGAGCCTAGATTGACGCATACAGTCATATACAGTCATACAGTGTGATGTCAGGGATGTTGAGAGCTAGAGGGCACCCAGCTTGATGCCCGCTCCTCAGCGCTACTGATCAACTCCTTCAATTGGTGCAAACCCCTGCCGCTGCACATTTTCCGTAATCGTGCGAGGTTCTAGGAATTGCAGCAGATAATCTGGGCCACCCGCTTTCGAGCCAACCCCCGATAGCTTGAAGCCACCAAAGGGCTGCCGCGCCACGATTGCTCCGGTAATGTGGCGGTTGATATACAGATTGCCCACCTCAAAACCCGCCTCTGCCTGAGCAATATGTGACGGCGTCCGCGAGTACAGACCGCCAGTGAGGGCAAAGTTGGTGCTGTTGGCTATCTCCAGCGCCTCTGGGAAGCTACTAGCCTTCATGACTGCCAACACGGGACCGAAAATCTCCTCCTGAGCAATCCGGGCGGTAGGGGCGACGTCTGTGAAGATCACCGGTCCCACGAAATAGCCCACTTCCGGAGCCGGCATTTGCAGGGCCAGGGTTGCTTCGGTCTTTCCGATCTCAATGTACTCACAAATCCGCTGCTGCGCGTTGGCGTCAATGACCGGACCCACCTGCGTACTCGGCAGCTCGGCTTTGCCCACGTTCAGCGAGCGGGTGGCCTCAATCAGTCGGTTCACAAAGGTCTCATAGATCGGCTCCAGCACAATTACCCGCGAGCAGGCGGAACATTTCTGCCCGCTGTAGCCAAAGGCCGAGTAGACCACACCCTGTACGGCTTGATCGAGATCGGCACTTTCATCCACAATAATGGCGTTTTTGCCGCCCATTTCGGCAATCACCCGCTTCAGGTGTTTTTGTCCAGGTTGGAGGTCAGCGGCATCGCGGTAGATGCGGCAGCCCACTTCCTGAGAGCCGGTGAAGGTGATCATATGCACATCTCGGTGCTTCACCATGTAGGAGCCAACGCTCGACCCTCGACAGGGCACATACTGAAAGACACCCTTCGGCAAGCCTGCCTCCTGCAAAATTTCTGCCAGCTTCGCCGCAATCACCGACGATACTTCGGCTGGCTTCAGCAGCGTACAGTTGCCCGCCACTAGCGACGCCACCGTCATGCCTGTGGGAATCGCTAAAGGGAAGTTCCAAGGAGAAATAACTAAGGAAATGCCGCGCGGCTGATAGTGATAGCGGTTGGTTTCGCCGGGCAGATTATACTGTACGCCATTCTCTAGCCGCTCCATTTCGTCGGCGTAGTAGCGGCAAAAGTCAATCGCTTCCGACACTTCCGGGTCAGCCTGCCCTAACGCTTTGCCGGTTTCCAGCACCATCCAGGCGGAGAGTTCAGCTCGGCGCTGCTCCATCAAGTCGGCGGCGCGACGCAAAAGGTTGGCTCGTTCCTTGGCGGGTGTGTTCTTCCAGCCCGGAAAAGCTGCCTTGGCCGCCTGAATTGCCTGCTCCGCCTGCTCGCTGCTCAGTAACCCAACTCGCCCAATCACTTCACTGGGATCTGACGGGTTCAAGGAGTCGAAGTGCTCCAGCGTGTTCACCCGCTCGCCGTTGACAATCGGCAGGTAGGTTTGCCCGAGCTGCTGTCGCACGGCTTGGAGAGCGGCAATCGCCCGATCCCGCTGCTCGGCAATGGCATAGTCGGTATCGGCGGCATTGTGGAACAGAGCATGGCTCGGCAGGATGTCGCTGGCAACGGCGGTCTGTTGGTCTTCCGGTTGGATTGTCGGCACTGCCAGCAGCTCTTCAATCGGACGTTCCTCCAGGTTTTGCCGCAAAAAGGAGGTGTTGGCAGTGTTTTCTAGCAGACGCCGAATCAAATACGCCATGCCGGGAATCAATTCCCCGTAGGGGCAGTAGACGCGCACCCGGAAGCCTTGCTCCACCAACGCTTTCGCCAGTTTATCCGCCATGCCGTAGAGCACCTGTAGCTCGATGCGCCGCTGGGGAATGTTTAGCTCACGGGCAATGGCAATGGCATGGGCTTGAGAGCGGACGTTGTGGCTGCCGATTGCCGCATAGAGATGCTCGTGATTTTCTAGCAAAAGCCGCGTCATTCGCTCGAAGTTGGCGTCGGTGGATTCTTTGTGGGCAAACACCGGCACTATCCAATCCCGCTGGGCCGCTTTGATTGTTTCTTGGTCCCAGTAGGCTCCTTTCACCAAGCGCACCGTCACGGGCTGGCCGCGCTCCTGTGCCCAGTCGATTAAATCTTTCAAATCGGTATAAGAGTCGCGCAGGTAGGCTTGCAACGTGACGCCAATATCCGTGCGCTGCCGAAATTCTGGCTCCAGCAGCAGCTTCTTTAGAATCGCCAGCGTCAGATCTTTGTACTGGTACTGCTCCATATCAAAATGGACGGCCGCTCCCAATTCGCCTGCTCGCCGCAGCAATGTCCGGATTCGTTCGCTGACCCGCTGCTCGCTGCCCTCTGGGTCCAACGGATCAAACTGCGAATAGAAGGCCGTCAGCTTTACCGACACCTGTACGTTTGGAATTGGCTGACCGTCTGCTTGATCGATTAACTCCACCGTTGACCAGCGTTGCGCCGCACTTGTCAACTGCTGCATCAAATCTAGATAGCGATCGAGATACGACTGAGCCTCCGCTTCTGTGATCACCGCTTCACCGAGCAAATCCACGGTAAAGGCCATTTTCTGTTTCCGCAGCTGTTCGATTGTTTTGATCACCTGCTGGATGTTCTCGCCGGCAATGTACTTGTGGGCCAGGGTTTCTACTGCGCCCGACACCGTAGTCGCCGCTAGCTGACCGGGCATCGAGTCGGGGTTAGCAAAGTTGAGCATTCCCTTCAGGGCACTCGGCAGCTCCACGCTCGGATCGCCCAAATATTCCTGCATGTGGCGCGCAATTTCGGCCTTGCTGTGCAGTGCTGGCAAACAGTCAATAAAGCGAAACATCTGTACCCGCAAACCGGGGTTGCTCATCGTCCAAGCCAGCAGCTTGTCATCCCAGCGCATCTGATCGCGCATCTGGGCAAAGAAATTGCGATTTTCCCGTGTAGCGTGAAGCAGTTGCCGAGCAATCGCCTGGGTTTGCGTTTCGTAGCGATGATCAATAACCTGTTGAGTTGGTACGACCACAGTAATTCACCCTCATGAATTCAGCGTATGCAAAGCCGGGCAGAACGACCGAGGAGCTAAATATTGATGAAGCTCAAACCCGTTCAGAGCGTCTGAGGTTTGCGTTGGTTTTGCGTGTTCAATGCTTCTTCTATTGTCGAGGCTGACGGAGCAATTGACATCGCCAAGTAGATGGAGGAATCCTGACTTATGCCCGGACTTAGACCTGCTCTCACTTCCCGCTGGTGGAACTCGCCCTTCGGCTCCAAGAGGACGAATTATTTCTTCAACGGCCTGATCACCTGCGGCATTTAAGCCCCCTATCCCAACTTCACCTTATAGAGCTGAAATAGTTCTCCTGGCTGCTGCTTCAACACCTTTCCGCCCTGCGCCTGCACCAGTTTTTGCCAGTTTGCTAGCGGCTCTAGAAACACTTCCGCGCCTAGGTAGGTTTCCAGAATCGCCCAGTTTTCCGCCAGCTCCGCGTCGGGGTTAATCACGTCAAACACAAACACTCCGTCGGGCTTGAGAACCCGCTTCACGGCGGTGAACACCTCCTGCCAGTAAGCAATCGGGTAGTAGCAGCTCACTCCCGTGGCAATCACCAAATCAAATTGAGCTGGGTCATAGTTCAGCTCATGGGCCGCCCCCAACTGAACGCCGCGAAACAGTTTAGAGTTGAGCTGAGAGCCGCGAGCATTCAGCGTGTCCCGCACCACGACGCTGATATCCTGCCCGTAGTAAAGCGCATCCCAGTCGCGCCACGGGTAGATCAAAAAGCTGACGCCACAGCCGATATCGAGACAGCGCTGCTGCTTTTTCGGTTGAGCCACTTCCCAGAAGGGCGACACTAGCCGACCGCTCAGCAGCCCCGCCCGCCATTCCTGGTAAATCGGCATTGCCTCGACCTCCGGCGGCAGCTCGAAGGCATCGCGGCGATACTCCTTGTTAAACCGCAAAGCGACCGCATCGATCCGGGGTTGCCAGCTCGGTGGACGGTCGCCTAAAACGCTTGACAAATCAGGTGAAAAACGCTCTTTAGCCATAGGAAGCCACAGAAGTTACGAATGCAGGTGCACTGCAAACTGGGTAAACCTCTATTTTGCGGCATCCTGTTCCCTTTGGCCGGGGTTCGTCTTCGTTGGCCTTAGCCCCGCAACGCCCGACTGAAGTTTTGGCGGTAGGACTTAGAAAGCAAGAAAACTGGCCACAGCAGCGCCAAGTAAACCCGCCCGTGGCTAAAGTTAGTGCGGTGGAAACCCCTCCAGAATTTCCAAACGCCGCCTAAGTAGACAATCAGTGCGGCGAAAAGGAGCAACTCGAGCATGAACCGAAACCTCCCATGACGTTGAAGTTGAATCAGAAATCAACCGAGGTGAATCAGTGCATAAAACAAACAGATACTAGTTCACCCAGACTAGCTTTAATCAGAATGCCCAAACCAGGACACAGTGCTGCTTTAACCCAAAGCTAAAGCTTTTCTTCAAGTGTAGAGTAGCCCACCAAACTCCTGCTACAAGTCAAAGTAAGGTTGAAGAACTACATGCATTTCATCCTGAGTGCCGACGCATTTCAGACCTATTTCAACCGTTTCCCTTCATTTTCAGTACGCTGAAGAAGGCACTAATCATCGCTTCAGTGTAACAAATCGTAACTTCGTTTTAAGGAGCGATACGTCTCTAGGGAGATCGGGTTGACAACCCCCTTTATAAGAGACTAAAGCCAGATAATAACAGCCTGATCGAGTCGGGGCTGTCTCGCGAACGAGCGGAGAGCAAGGAGGAATTATGAGAGCAGTGTTGATGGCCGGTGGGTCTGGCACACGGTTGCGACCCCTCACCTGTGACCTACCCAAACCGATGGTGCCCATTCTGAATCGTCCCATCGCGCAGCACATCATCAACCTGCTCAAGCGCCACCGAATCACCGAAGTGATCGCCACACTGCACTACCTGCCCGACGTTATGCGGGATTACTTCCAGGATGGTCACGATTTCGGCGTTCAGATGACCTACGCTGTCGAAGAAGACCAGCCTCTGGGCACGGCCGGCTGCGTTAAAAATGTCGCGGAACTGCTCGACGATACCTTTCTCGTGATCAGCGGCGACTGCATCACAGATTTTGACCTCAGCGCTGCCATTCGCTTCCACAAAGAGCGGCAGGCGAAGGCCACCCTCGTCCTTGCTAGCGTCCCCAATCCAATCGAGTTTGGCGTCGTGATTACCGACGAAAACCAGCGGATCAAGCGATTCCTGGAAAAGCCCTCGAGCAGCGAGATTTTTTCGGATACTGTCAACACCGGCACCTATATTTTGGAACCGGAGGTTTTGAACTACCTGCCTGCTAACCAAGAAGCTGATTTCTCGAAGGACCTGTTTCCGCTGCTGCTGGAAAAAGACGAGCCAATGTATGGCTACGTGGCGCAGGGCTACTGGTGCGATGTTGGGCACCTCGACGCTTACCGAGAAGCACAGTATGCTGCCCTCTATCAGCGGGTGAAGCTGGAGTTCGACTATATTGAGCGCTCGCCAGGGCTGTGGGTGGGGCAGAACACCTACATCGACCCCTCAGCCCACATCGATACACCGGTCTTGATTGGCAGCAACTGTCGGATCGGGGCGCGGGCCCAAATTACTGCTGGCACTGTCATGGGCGATAACGTGGTGGTGGGTGCCGATGCCGATCTCAAACGACCGATCATCTGGAATGGGGTGATTGTCGGCGATGAAGCTCATCTGCGGGCCTGTATTGCTGCTCGCGGCACCCGCATCGATCGTCGTGCCCATGTCTTGGAAGGAGCAGTTGTGGGTTCCCTGTCTACCGTAGGCGAAGAAGCGCAGATTAGCCCGAATGTGCGGGTCTGGCCAAGCAAGAAGATCGAGCCGGGCGCGACCCTGAACATGAACCTGATCTGGGGACATGCGGCTCATCGCAACCTGTTTGGGCTGCGGGGTGTGTCTGGACTAGCGAACGTTGATATTACCCCAGAATTCGCTGTGCGGCTAGGTGCGGCCTATGGCTCGACTCTGAAACCCCATGCCCATGTTGCTGTCTCACGGGACCAGCGGGCCATTTCTCGCATGGTGTCGCGGTCGCTGATTGCTGGACTGATGTCGGTGGGCGTCAATGTTAAAAACCTGGAAGCGACAGCCATTCCGGTGGCACGTACAGCAGCACCCACGTTGGCTGTGGCCGGCGGTGTGCATGTGCGGGTTCATCCGGAGCGCCCCGACCATATTTTGATTGAGTTCTTTGACTCTAAGGGTATCAATCTCTCGAAAGGCCGCGAGAAAAAGATCGAAGGGGCTTACTTCAAAGAAGATTTTCGTCGCGCCCAGATCCAGGAAATCGGCAATGTCGTGAATATCTCCCAAGCCATTGAGATCTACAGCGCCAGCTTCGAGCGCCACCTAAACGGCGACGTGATCCGCAGCAGCAATTCTAAAGTGGTGATTGATTACGTCTATGCTGTCTCAGGAGCGGTGCTGCCGCTGATTCTCGGCAAATTTGGCTGCGATGCCGTGGTGCTGAACGCCAGCCTCAGCCAAACTATTCCCTCGGTGTCGGATCGGGAGGCGCTGCTCAGTCAGCTAGGTCATGTGGTGGAAGCTCTGAAGGCGAATTTGGGAGTGCAGGTATCGGCGAACGGCGAGCAGCTGATCCTAGTCGATGAGTCGGGCAGCGCAATTCGCGGCGAAATGCTGACGGCACTGATGGTGCACATGATCCTCACTGATCATCCGCGCGGTACGGTAGTGGTGCCGGTAAATGCCTCCAGCGTTGTCGAGCAGATTGCCCGCCGCCATGACGGTAAGGTGATTCGCACGAAGGCCAACCCCACGGCACTGATGGAAGCTTGCCACACCAACCCCAATGTCGTGTTGGGCGGTAGCGGCGAGATGGGCTTTATCTTCCCACAGCTCCACCCTGGCTTTGACGCCATGTTCTGCATTGCTAAGCTAATCGAGCTATTGTCGCTACAGCAGCGCGATGGCTACGGCAATACCCCTCGCACTCTCGGGCAGATTCGCGCAGAATTGCCTCGTGTCTCCCACCGCACCCTCACTGTGCGTTGCCCCTGGGCGGTCAAAGGTGCCTTGATGCGCCATCTCGTGGAAACCCATCCACCCGAGAATCTCGATCTCACTGATGGTGTCAAGATTTTCAACGCCCATCACGATAGCTGGGTGCTGGTGCTGCCCGATGCCGGTGAACCCCTCGTCCACCTCTATGCCGACAGCCAGAATCGCGGCTGGGTGGATGAAACCCTGCGCGAGTACCGCACTTATGTCCAGGAGTTTGTCGATCGCGACCACGGAGCTGAAAGCGCTCAAGAGGAAACCGAGTAGATCAGCCGAGGATCTCGATCGTCAACCAGTTGAGCCGCTCTCCCCCTTGTCTGCGTTTCCTTGCCTGTGTTTCCTTACGTCTTTACTCCTGCCCCCTGTCGATTCTTAGAAGTTTGAATTACAGTTAAAGAACGATATTTTGGTAATACATTTGTACGGCACGAACCGATAGGAGATATCGGACATCACGGCAATAACGGAGATAACTAGGATGAACAACTGCATTCTGATGGCGGAGATTGTGCAAGACCCAGAACTGCGCTACACGCCCGACAACCAAACGCCCATTGCCGAAATGTGGGTGCAGTTTCCTGGACTGCGCGAGGAAGACCCCCCCGCCAAGCTGAAAGCCGTAGGCTGGGGCAATCTGGCCCAAGAGATCCAGCAAAACTATCATCAGGGCGAGCAGGTAATCCTGGAAGGACGATTGCACATGATCACGTTCGATCGCCCCGAAGGGTTCAAGGAAAAGCGAGCTGAACTCACCGTGCAGCGTATTCATCGCTTAGGAGCCACTGGCACCCTCACCACCGCTACCGCAATGCCCACGGCTGCTCCAATGCCTTCGGTTAGCTCAACCAGCCCCACCGCCGGCGAAACCACTCCCAAAACCAAGCCCGCCAAAGCCCCCACTGCTGTTAAGCCCGCGCCTCAGCCGAAGGTACCTGCCTACTCTGCCCCACCGGCTGCTGACCCCACCGACTACGACGACATTCCGTTCTAAGGATTCTCAGATAGTCCCAAAGTCCGGTAGTCGGGTCTGTCTCGGGCGTGAGTTTAATGCCACAATGCTCTGCTGTTCAGCCATTTAGGAGGCGCGAAGGTTCGCGTCTCGTTGGTGTGTTTAGTTAGAGGGGAAGCGGATCAAGGCGAGCCGTGTCCATTAGCAAATCGCAAAAATGAGTGGGATAAGTTGGGACTTTATGATGAGTCCAATCGAGGTTGAAATCCCTGAAAATCCCTGAAGAAGTGTTGATCAGTCTCAAGAAGCGCCAGTAACCCTCGCGCGCGAACTACCACTGCTCGCAGCTATCAAGTTATTTTTATTTATTTTTATTTCATTTGAATTGGGCAAGCTGTCTTCTGGTCGAGCGGCGCAATTGGCTGGACTATCGTGGGTCAAATTTTTAATGTCCCTTCTCCAATCCTAGGGTAGTATTATCTTCTCGTACGCATTCAACTACTATCGGTAGCGTTATCCCTGAGAGCAGACGAGAGCGCTGCGCTACCGTAGAAGCAATGGCAGAACAGCAAGCAACAGTTAAGGACTCATCATGGTTCAAGACCTCGAACGTACTCGCCAAACCAGTCCTCTGCCGGAAACAGCACCCGCCGCCTATCCGGTGTTCTTCCGCACCTATAGCCGTCGTGGTGAAGCTGGTAACAACTCCCGTGAGAGTTGGGAGGAGGTGTGCAACCGCACCCTGCGCGGGATTGTCAAACTCGGCAAGCTCACTCCAGAAGAAGCGGCGTTGATCGAACGCATGCAGCGGCAATTGAAGAGTCTTCCCTCTGGGCGCTGGCTTTGGGTCGGCGGCACCGAGTGGATTGAGAAGCCAGAAAACTTCTCGGGAGCCTACAACTGTACCAGCACCAACGTCGTAGACTGGCGTGCTTTCGGGCTGATGATGGACTTGGCCATGATGGGGTGCGGTACGGGAGCCGTGCTAGAGCCGAAGTATATCAGCCAGCTCCCGCCAATTCGCAATCGCATTACCGTCACTATGCAGGGAGAACTAGGAGCCACTCCCGCCGAGCAGCGTCAGGAGCAAACCAGCGTGATCTACGAGGGCAATCGTGTCATTCTGCGGGTGGGCGACAGTCGCCAGGGCTGGGTCCAGTCCTACCAAACGCTCCTGGAACTATCTACCGATCAGCGCTTTAGCGGCGAGGTCGAAGTGGTGGTTGACCTCAGCAATGTCCGCCCGGCTGGTGAAAAGCTGAAGGGCTTCGGCGGCATGTCCAACCCGATTCGTCTGCCCGGACTCTACGAGCGCTGTGCCGCTATTCTCAATAAAGCTATCGGTCGTCAGCTCACCTCAGTGGAATGCTGCCTGCTGATCGACGAAGCGGCTGCTTGCGTTGTAGCCGGGAACATTCGCCGTTGTCTGCCTGAAGATGCACTCGTTCACACTGCAAAAGGGCTGGTGCCGATCAAACAAGTTCAGATTGGTGACTGGGTGCAAACACCGCTCGGCTTCCGGCGCGTGGTCGATAAATTCGATCAGGGCATGCAGGAGGTGTATGAGATCGAGACCAACGCTACCACGCCTAGAGCGACGCTGAATCACCGGCAGGCGGTTCTGGCTGATGCTCAAGGCGGCATTGTCTGGAAGCAGGTCGCTGAGCTGACCGAGGGCGATCGGCTCATGCACAACACCCAGGTGCTGCCAGGAACCGTCACCCATCTGCCGCCCGACTTTACTGTCGATCGTCCTGCCCAGAGCCGTACAGTCAAGGCGTTAACCATTCCCGCCCTCACGCCTGATGTGGCTTGGCTGATTGGCTTTACGCACGGAGATGGCTATGTTGCCCTGGGACGCAACAAGCACGGTAAGCCCTATGGTCGCGTGGAATGGGTGATGAACGATCTGGACACAATGCTGCCCCAAATTCAGGCGAAGCTGGATCGGGTTCTGGCGCAGTTTGGGCTAACGGCAACCCACAGCACCATTGCCGGGGAGAACACCGCCAAATCCATCTGTTCGTCGATTCGGCTAGCCGAATATTTCAGCCGCTACATCAAGCAGGCAAATCAGCCGCTGGCTGTGCCCGACTTTATCCTGCAAGGCAGCGTTGATGTGCGATCAGCCTATCTGGCTGGATTGATGGACAGCAACGGAGCGATCAACAACCGTCCGCCTCATCTACTGACAACGGTATATCGCTCGTTTGCACGTCAGGTCAGCGCTGTTCTATCTAGCCTTGGCATTGCCGGCAGGATCAAGATCACGCCGCCGGAAGCCGGCTGGCAGCCGAAATATAACCTGACGATTCCCGCCTTCAAGCCACGGTACAACGCCTTGATTGCTCCCCATTCTCTCAAGGGCGAACTGCGACAAGGGTTGAAAATGTATGGTTTCACGCTGCCTGCTCACCTAATGCGCGAAGCCTACTCCTACAGCGAACTTCGGAGCACGGGTTTTCAGGGCAACGCTCAGGTTCATGCCAACTACGAGCACTACATCACCGAGTCCGAGGTCAATCTCGATATTCCCGTCACGGTAAAAGGGCTAGGCAGCTACGACTATGTGCAAACCTACGACATCGAAGTTGAAGAGGCACACTGCTTCTACTGCGATGGCTACCTGACCCACAATAGCGCCGGGATGCGGCAGGGCGACAGCACCGACACCGCCTTTGCTGCCGCCAAAGACAACCTCTGGCAACAAGACGAAGCAGGCAACTGGCGCATCGACCCAGAACGCGACGCGCTGCGGATGGCCAACCACACGCGGGTCTATCACCACAAGCCAACGCTGGAGGAATGCGTGGCGGCCGTGCAGAAGCAGTTCTACTCCGGCGAAGGCGCGATTCAGTGGGCCGGCGAAGCCATTGCTCGTGCCAGTAGGGATTTGCTCACCACGCCCGAACTGAAGCTCGACTTCATCCGCGCCTATGACCGAGGCGAGGGGCGACAATGGCTGCAGCAGCAGTTTCCTCAGATGCCGGTCGAGGAACTAGAGCATCGGCTCGGTCGCTACGGGCTAAACCCCTGCGGCGAAATTCTTGGAGAAAACTTCCACTGCAATTTGGCAGAAATCCACCTCAACCAGATTGATCCGCATAATCTCCAGGAACAGGAAGACGCCTTTACCGCCGCCGCTCTGTCGGTTGCTGCGTTGCTGAACCATCAGTTTCTAGAGCCGCGCTATCAGCGGTCGCGCCAGCTCGATCCAATTGTTGGCGTCTCCTTCACTGGCTTATTCGACTTTTTCGTGCAGGCCTTTGGGACGGAATGGCTGCGCTGGTGGGAGCAGGGTCGCCCCGATACCGTCACTGGCTTGCAGTTCAAGCAGCAAGAACAAGAGTACCTCAGCCGCTGGAAAGAGATTGTCCACCGCGTCGTCTGGGATTACTGTGACCGCCACGACCTCAAGCGCCCTAACCGCTGCACGACGGTTCAGCCTGCGGGCACTAAGTCTCTGCTGAGCGGAGCTAGCCCCGGTTGGCATCCGCCCAAGGCCCAGCGCTTTATCCGCCGCATTACCTTCCGCAAGAACGACCCAGTGGCACTAGCCTGCTTCGACTACGGCTACAAGCTTGTGCCCTCCCAGTCCGACAAAGACGAAGACGGGCGGTTGCTCGATGACGCCTTCGACCCGCGCTGCACCGAATGGCTGGTGGAAATTCCCGTAGAAGTCTCCTGGGCCAACCTTCCTGGAGCCGACGAGATCGCTATTTCCCAATTCTCGGCCCTGGCGCAAATGGACTTCTACATGCAGGTGCAGAAGTACTACACGACTCACAATACCTCCGCCACGATCGAGCTGCGGGAATCCGAGGTGGAGGCGTTGGCTCACCGCATCCATCAAGCCATCGCGGACGACGAGGGCTATATCTCAGCGGCGCTGCTAGCTCGCTTCGACGATCACCAAACCTTCCCGCGTCTGCCCTTCGAGCCGATCTCCAAAGAGCAGTACGACCAGCTCAGCCAGGAGGTGCGGCAGCGGCGCAAAACCGATGACTTCTATGCGGCTCTACGACGCTATGATGCTGGCGAACTGATGGAAGCGGGCCCTGCCGGCTGCGACAGCGACAAATGCTTGCTGCCGGAGCAGAAGTAGTATTATCTAGCCGCCGGTGAACCTCTGCCAGCGGCTAATCACGCTAGGATCGAGGGAAATAACCGCCCTGCATCGACACGAAGAAGCAAAACTATGTTTATGGATGAGTTGACTCCTGTATTCAAACAGCTCACTACCTACCCAGTTGCGTTTCTAGGTGGGTTTGTCTCTGGCCTGCTGCGGCTGAATTTGGCAGACGATCCCGTTAAAAGTTGGCTCGATCAGCAATCGGGTTCTTATGCGGCATCGACTGCATCCATGGGTAGCACTAACGGCAAATCAAGCGGTCCCAAGTCCATTGCGATTGAGTAACTCCGACCAGCCCTCGCCGGCCACGGTTTTAACCCTAATACGGACGGTAATGCCCAAAACGTTGAAGCCGTATCCTAGGCATTGCCGTTCGCCTCACCCACGATGGCACGAATACTTTCCACCGTTGCAGTGATATTGCGCGGATCCATAAACATGACTTTGCTGCTGCTGCTGCTGCCGATTTTGGCTCCGGTGTCTAGATAATGCTGCGCCATCAAAAATTGCAGCGCTTCGCGAGCACTGGGGTCTGCTTGCAGTGTTTTAGCAATTACCTGCAACGCCTCGGCGGTTGCCTGTGCTTTGAGCACCTGCTCTTGGCGAGCTGCTTGCGCCCGCAAAATCGTTGCTTTTTGCTGCGCCTCTGCTTCTAGCACTTGCGCTTCTGCCCGACCGCGAGCACTGTTGACCGCCGATTCCCGCTCGCCCTCGGAGGTCAAGATGGCAGCCCGCTTGCGCCGCTCAGCCGACATTTGCAACTCCATCGATTCCTGCACGGCCTTCGAGGGGACAATGTCGCGCAGCTCAACGCGAGTGACCTTCACCCCCCAAGGATCAGTGGCAATATCCAGCTCACGCAGCAGAATTTCGTTAATTTCCGATCGAGCCGTGAAGGTTTGATCAAGTTCTAGCCTGCCCATTTCAGCTCGAATCTGGGTTAGCACCAGATTGATCATGGCCGCCTGCAAATTCTGCACCTTGTAGAAGGCTTTTTCCAGATCGACAATCCGCCAGTAGACGACAGCATCCACCGTGATGGCAACATTGTCGCGGGTGATGCATTGTTGAGGCGGAATATCCAGCACTTTCTCGCGAATAGTTTCTTGATAAGCGATGCGCTCTAAAAACGGCAACGTGAAGTTCAGTCCGGGCGACAGCTTGCGATCATAGCTACCCAATCGCTCGACTAGGGCTTCATTGCCCTGATTGATGATCCGCACTGATCCCGCTAAACTAGCGCCACCCAAGGCTAATAGAATTGCAGTAAATAAGGCTTCCATCGTTAAGTCTCCAGGTTAAATCTGTAAGAAAGGGATGCCGTCAAGGAATCCAGAAGGTAACCATCCCATCGGGCGGATTCGTTTGCTCTCTCGTTCACTCCAGCGCTGAATGGTGACTTGTTCAGTTTGTCGGCAGCACCCAGCGGTGAGACTAAAGCCAATGCCACGAGTCAATGCCACTGGTGAATAGGTTGAGTCAATCCAGTTTTAGTCGATGGGTTGCGTCTGTTCAGCGAGGCTCCAGGTAAATCAAACTTTTGGGCAGCACCAGCAGCGTAGTGCCACGTCGTCCCACAACATAAACTATTTGGTTGGGCGCAATGGTCAACGACTCATCTTCACAGCGGGCCTGCCAGGAATTGCCTTCGTAGAGTACCCGTCCAGTCTGCCCAGCCGGAATGGCGGTCAGGGTTTGGGCTTCGTGAGCATCAATCAGCTTAGAAGACGAGCGTTTGGGCAGAAAACGACGCAGCAGCAGGGTCAGTGCCAGCGATAGCCCGAACCAGATCGCCACTTGCACCCCAAACGACGGCACCACAAATGCAATAAACGCCACGAGAATCGCGCTGAGGCCCATCGTCAGCTCCACAAAAGCCGTGGGCAGCACAAATTCCATGACACATAGCAGCACACCAGCAATCAGCCAAAGCAGAGGGGCACTCATAGAGAGGGCAGGTCAAGAAACCAGGGAGTTTAGGATAACGAGATTCAGTTGTAACGTTTAGCAAAGAATTCCCGCTTTTCCCGATTTGCGCATACTATGGGGCAGCGTTTTCCACACCTAGGGATGGGGTCCGTCCCAGAGAGTAGGGCTGGAGCAGAAACAGGATTCTGTTGCTCCATCTATCCTAGCTTCCCTAGCCACGACCTCGCTGGCAAGGGTACAGGCGTGGAACCGTGGCTGCACTCCTGAGATCGCAACTTCGCTAACTTGTTGAGTACTTCTTCCGGCCGACCATGAGCATTTCCCTTCCGCTTCACTGTGCTAACCCCAACTGCCGTCATGCCGAAAATGTTCTAGGGCAGGTGGTCTGCGATCATTGCCAAACCCCTTTGATCTACCGCTATCTGTGGGCGGTGGATGCTGCCCAGATACCCGTTGGCTCGCTGGTGGACAATCGCTATGCGGTGATCCATCCTCAAGTTTGGTTGGATACGCAGCCGGGAGTGCCGCCGCAGTTACCCGAGGAGCACACAGCGGATCTGCTGCCCTACCTGCATCTCTATCCGCAGCGGTTGCATGTGCCCGAGCTATACGGCGTCTGCCCTGTTCCTAAGACCGCTGGCTGTCAGGGAAATGCTCCACCCATTCTGTTGCTGGAGAATGTGCCGCTCGATCCGCAGACCGGGCAGCTCTATCCCAACCTGGAGAACGCCTGGATCAGCGCTTCGGCTGTGCGGCAGGTGTACTGGCTATGGCAGATTCTGCAGCTTTGGCGGCCCTTACAACAGCAGGGTGTTGTCTCTAGTCTGCTCCGGGCCGATAACCTGATTGTGGACGGTTGGCGAGTCCGGTTGCGAGAGCTGATCAGCGATCAAGCCTTTTCCAGCGTGGCCGGCTCAGCAGGCAGCACGGCTTGCCATCACAGCAGCCACCGTGAACCAGAGAGCTATTTTGCTGCGTCGGTGATGAACCCAGTGCCTCAGTCAGTGGTGCTGAGTCCAGAACCGCTCTGCCCAACCCTGGCCGAGTTGGCCAACCTCTGGCAGCTCTGGGTCGAGGATGCTCAGTTCCCATTGGTGGAGCCATTGCGCGATCTCTGCCAGCAAATGCAGCGCATCGGCGAAACCGAATTTGGCTTTCAGGCGGTGCGGTCGCAGTTGAATCGGCTGCTGCTGGAGCAGGCTGCTCAGGAACCGCTGCGCATCGACATTGCCGGAGCGACCACCACGGGTCCTCAGCGGTCTCACAACGAAGATGCCTGCTATCCATCGGCGGATCGGCTGCAGTTTGCTCCGGCGCTCCAGCCCTATGTGGGCATTGTCTGTGACGGCATTGGGGGACACGAAGGTGGTGAAGTTGCCAGCCAGCTAGCGCTACGGTCGCTGCAATTGCAGCTACAGGCACTGTTTGCAGAACTGGTGGGTCAGCGAGAACCTTGCCCGCCGGCGGTCGTAGAAGAGCAGTTGATCGAAGTCGTGCGGGTGGTGAATAACCTAATCGCCGCCCAGAATGACAGCCAAGGACGAGCTTCCCGGCAGCGCATGGGCACCACACTGGTCATGGCAGTGTATCTGCCGCAGCGCATCGAAACGCCCAACGGCGAAGGCGAGACCCACGAACTCTACTTGGTGCATGTAGGAGATAGCCGCGCCTACTGGTTAACGCCCCGCGCCTGCCAGTTGCTAACGGTAGACGATGACGTCATTACGCGCGAAGTGCGATTGGGGCGAAGCGTGTACCACGAAGCCAGACAGCACCCCGATGCCAGCGCGTTAACGCAGGCCCTTGGCACCCGCGACGCCGATAGCCTGACCATTAACGTGCAGCGGTTTATCATCGAAGAGAGTGGTGTGCTGCTGCTGTGCTCGGACGGGTTAAGCGATAACGATCTGGTCGAGCGCTCTTGGGAAGCTTGGACGCAGCCAGTTTTGAAAGGCAAACTGCCTCTAGCAGCAGCCGTGCAGGCGTGGCTGGAGCGAGCAGATCAAGAAAACGGACATGATAACTCTTCGGTGGTGCTGATGCACTGCCGCGTTGGTGTTTCTCCCGATTGGTTGGAAACCGATTGGCTCGAAACTGATAGTCCGGCATCTAGTCCGGCCTCGTCTCCGGTTGAGCCGCGAGCTGCTGATGATCCTGACTTAACTGCATCAGCCCGCGCCCTGCTGTATGATGAGGCGGAATCGACCGCAATGCCCTCACCGGTTGGCTCTTCGGAACTACCCAAGTCGCAGAAATTTGTTGACGTCTGGCTGTTTGGTTTGGCGTTTGCGGCAGTAATGTTTATTCTCGGCTCCCTCGGGGTTGCCATATGGCGAGAACTAGACCCGGCAGGATTCCGGCAACTCTGGGATCAGCTGTCTGGAGAACCATCTATAGAGCAGGTTGAACCGTCTCCATCTGTTCCGCCTGCGCCTTAAGGACAACGCACAAAAACAAGGTATAGGCTAAAGGCACGGTGCTCACTAGAGTCCCTTCGTTCCACACTACTTTAGGACCCCAATCTGATTACTGATTAGGTCTGACTAGGATATCCCAGAACCAATCAAGAGAGTTTTTCTTCTGGGTAGAGGTGATCTAGCACGTCCTGAACCGTGCTGGCGAGAGGAACCGCCAGAATAATGCCGATGAAGCCACCAATTTGCGCGCCAATCAGCAGCGACAGAATAATCCACACTGGATTCAAGCCGACTAGCCTGCCAAGGATACGGGGGCTAATGGCATTATCAATAATTTGGTCAATGACCAGGCAGAGTCCTAGCACCCCCAGTCCCAGCCAGACATTGCTGAGGGCTGCAATGAAACTGACGCCAAACACGCCCAAAATATCGCAGAACGGGATCAGCGCTAGCAAGCCAATGCCCATGCCAAACAGCAGAAACAGCGGTAGCTGGATCACCAAAAACGCCAGTGATAGCACTGTGCCCTGAATCAGCGATACCGTGGCTTGACCGACGAAATACCCCTGAAAGTTCTGCCGAAGCGATTGGCGAATCTCGCTACTCACAGATTTCGGCAACCAGCGAAAAATGCCATCCCAAAATGCTTTGCCATACAGCAAGAGGTAAAGCGTCAGGGCAATCACCAAAATCAGCTCGAACACCCCACCCACAGCCCCGAAAATCAGGCTGGGCAACTGAGCCGAAACCGAGCCAATCTCATCTGGGGCGATGCTCTCTAGGCGGTTAATAATTCCAGTCATATTGATCGGCAGGCGACGCACGACTGCCCAGTGTTGGAACGCTTGCAATTGATTGCTGCCAGAATCGACTAAAGTGGGCAAATTTTGCAGCAGCAGTTCCAACTGACCGAGAATCAGGGGAACTAAGGTAATAGCCAGAGTGACGAGCAACCCCAACGTCAGCAAAAACACGAGCACTACCGCATAAAACCGCTGCACCCCTCGTTTCTGCAAAAACTGCACTGGGTAGTCCAACAAAAAAGCCAGCAACGTTGCTAGCAGCAGCGCAGTCAAGGTGGAGCGAAAGTAATTCAGCAGCAGCAGCAAAACCCAGCCGTTGAGGACTACGAGAGGCGCAATCAAGGTTAAGACAAACCATCGTGGCAGGCGGTTCACCCAGGAACTCAAGGAGTGAGGCGAGTCAGTCATGAACGAAAAAGTCCTTACGCTAAGAAATCCAGGAGACAATTGTCAACACAGGTTAGCCACTGAGCTGTGGAATTCTATGGTTGTAGCGTCGTTGGCAGCATTAGTTGCAGAGTCAGCCTAGCGATTGAGAAAGCGATTGAGAACAGGAAGAACTCAGCGATTTGAGTGCTCATTCCGGACATCCGACTGCTGCTTTGTCTATAGTTATATGAAGTAACGTACACCATTTCACTCACTCCTCAGGCCGATGAGGGCAACGTCTTGAGGGTGAAACCGGAATATCTAAGGATATGCCCCCTGCATCCAACAGCCATAGTGCCTTGCCTCTGAGAACACTGTGAATGAATCTTTGAATGAATCTCTGAATTCATTGTGCAGGGTGCAGACCGGGATGCTCCTAACCATGACCTAACATTAAGGAAACAATTCGTAGCGTTAGCTACTGCTCAACCGCGGGTTTAAGGCTACGAATGATCAACTCTATTCTGGTTCGATAGCTAGACTCTAGCTGTTTATTCGTTGTATTCGCGCTTATTCCACTTATTTCGCCGAATTTGCACGTTTTCACTCTATAGAAGAAGAGGTTCCTGTGGCTTTATATGCTGAGTTACACCGCCACCTAGGCGGTTCTGTTGTACCTAGGATTCTGTGGCGCTACTTTCAGCGCAGTCAGTCAGATTTAACCCTCCGCTTTGCCGACTACGACGCCTTTGAGGAGTTCTACACCAAACCCCGCAATACGCTAGACGAATATCTTGAGCTGCATACTCTCGTTGAGAAAGTTCAAACCAACGAAACCCTGCCTTACTTCATTTATCGCTTGATGCGGGGAGCGTACGTCTTCGAAAATCTGGCTTATCTAGAGCTACGCTATACGCCTTACCTGAGAACGCCAGAGCATCTCAGTCAGTCTGAACGCATTGACCAGATGCTCAACATTATTGATGTTGTCGGTAAAGCCAGTCAGGCGGGGGAATACCCAATTGTGACGAGCCAGATTCTCTGCATGCACTCTCGGCTGCCCTATGATGTCAATCGTGCCATCGTTGATGCGGCCGCTCAGATGGGGCAATATGTCTGCGGCATTGACTTAGCGGGAGGTGACGGTCACTACCGCGAGCGGCTCGATGAGTTTGTGGAGCTTTATGAATATGCACGTTCATTGGGATTAAACACCACAGGGCATCTCTATGAAACTACCGAGGGCTGTTATCCCGAATTGCTGCCCTACCTGATGCGGATCGGTCATGGAATTCAGATTCCGTTACGCTACCCTGAGTTGCTCCCTCAACTTGCTCAAGCCGGTCAATGTTTAGAGGTTTGCCCCACAACCTACTTAAAGACAGGAACGTTGCAAAGTCTGAATCAGCTGAAGCTCGTCTTCGACCGCTGCTTTGATGCCGGAGTTGATATTGCCATCTGCACAGACAATGCAGGACTCCACAATGTCCGTCTGCCGTTCGAATATGAGAATTTGTTAACCCATGACATCATTGGCTTCCAAGAGCTGCAAGCCTGTCAAGCAGCAGCTTTCCGCCATGCTTTTGCTTGGAAGTATAAAGACCGTCCCGAGTCGATCCTTAACGGAATTTTGCGTCCAGAGCGGAATAGTCCTGAACTGAATGCCGTTCACTAGGCTCAGGAGGGAAGACTTAGATACAGCTCAAATTTGGTTCAGCAGCCTGGGAGGAACTCCTGGGCTGTCTTTTTTGGATTCTGAACCTTGGTTTTGAACCGTCTGGAACCGCCACCCGCCGTAACTGCTCAGGTCCCTATCGGTTGCTGAACCTTCTCATCTGGTTTTTGGGATCCTCAGAAATCCTGAAACTCCTATGGGGAAAGGGGTTTATCGATTGAGAGCGGGCTTGTAAACAAAAATATGAGTATTCACTCCAAAAATTATTTACAAAACTCAATTAACCGTTTACCATGTTCATTACGGTAAGTTAAAAAACTTACTAAGTTCTTAGTCCTTTACAAGACAAGCACTCATCTGACATTATGACGACGACACTACAGCGGCGCGAGAGCGCTAACCTGTGGGAGCGCTTCTGTGAGTGGGTCACCTCCACCGACAACCGCCTCTATGTGGGCTGGTTCGGCGTGCTGATGATCCCGACGCTGCTGACTGCGACGATTTGCTTCATTATTGCCTTCATTGCTGCTCCCCCCGTGGACATCGATGGCATCCGCGAACCCGTCGCTGGCTCGCTGATGTACGGCAACAACATCATCTCTGGGGCTGTGGTGCCCTCCTCCAACGCCATCGGGCTGCACTTCTACCCCATCTGGGAAGCGGCTTCTCTCGATGAGTGGCTCTACAACGGCGGTCCCTACCAGCTGATTGTGTTCCACTTCCTGATTGGCGTGTTCTGCTACATGGGTCGGGAGTGGGAGTTGAGCTACCGCTTGGGCATGCGTCCTTGGATCTGCGTGGCCTACTCGGCTCCGGTAGCTGCAGCGACTGCGGTATTCCTGATCTACCCGATTGGACAAGGGTCCTTCTCGGATGGCATGCCTCTGGGCATCAGCGGCACCTTCAACTTCATGTTCGTGTTCCAGGCGGAGCACAACATTCTGATGCACCCGTTCCACATGCTGGGTGTGGCCGGTGTGTTCGGTGGTTCGCTGTTCTCGGCGATGCATGGTAGCTTGGTGACGTCGTCGCTGGTGCGTGAGACGACCGAGACCGAGTCGCAGAACTATGGTTACAAGTTTGGTCAAGAAGAGGAGACCTACAACATCGTGGCAGCGCACGGCTACTTTGGGCGGTTGATCTTCCAATATGCCAGCTTCAACAACAGCCGCAGCCTGCACTTCTTCTTGGGAGCGTGGCCGGTAGTGGGCATCTGGTTCACGGCGCTGGGCATCAGCACGATGGCGTTCAACCTGAACGGGTTCAACTTCAACCAGAGTGTGTTGGACAGCCAGGGTCGAGTGGTGAACACGTGGGCGGATGTGCTGAACCGTGCGAACCTGGGGATGGAAGTGATGCATGAGCGGAATGCGCACAACTTCCCGTTGGATTTGGCAGCGGGTGAGGCGGTTCCGGTGGCGCTGACCGCTCCTGCCATTCAGGGCTAAGCTTGGTTCTACTCCCCTGAACTGCTAGATTGTTAGATTGCAAAGCGTCCCCTGCGGGGGGCGCTTTTTGCGGTGGTAAGCTGAAATGTTTCCTCCGTTGAATTCGGTTCTACTAAAGCTGCGGCAGACTAAGGAGGGCAGGAGCTAACCTGCTAGCGCTCTGGATTCTACCTTCTGATCGATGACCTAATTTATGACAAACAATTCGGCAACGCTGTTTCTAGGATTAATCAGCAGCACACTGGCAGGACTCGCAACAGGAATTGGCGCGCTGCCAGTTCTGTTTTTACGGCGGATTACCCCCAATGCTCAAGGTGTGCTGCTTGGATTTGGAGCGGGAGTGATGCTGGCGGCCACTGCTTTCTCGTTGATTGTGCCGGGAATTGAAGCTGCTGAACTAGCCACCCAAAACGCTACCTATGCTGCCACAGCAGTGACATTCGGAATTTTTCTGGGAGCTGCTTTTCTCTGGTTTAGTCACCAGTTTTTTCCCCATGAGCATTTCTTCAAAGGGCGCGAAGGCGGTGATGCCATTAACCTGAAGCGAGTTTGGCTATTTATTATGGCAATCACAATCCACAATTTTCCTGAAGGGCTGGCAGTGGGCGTAGGCTTTGGCGGCGACAATGTGGCGAACGGCATCACGCTAGCCATCGGCATTGGATTGCAGAACATGCCTGAGGGGTTGGTGGTGGCCCTGTCACTGCTAGCAGAAGGCTACAGCCGCAAGCAAGCCCTGCTGGTGAGTTTGCTAACGGGTATGGTAGAACCCATTGGCGGCATTGTGGGCGCAGTGGCTGTATCGATTGCTCGACCCATTTTGCCAGTGGCGATGGGGTTTGCTGCGGGAGCAATGCTGTTTGTGATTAGCGATGAGATTATTCCTGAGTCGAACCGCCTTGGTTACGAGAAGGCAGGAACGATGGGCTTGCTGGTGGGATTTGTGCTGATGATGTTCCTCGATGTGACATTAGGATGAGCAGCGAGATCAACGGCTGTATCCCTAATCTCCAAGGCACTAGCTGTAAAAGAAGGGAAATAGATAAGGAGGAACGGCTCTGTGTGAGAAGCATCGGTTTCCCAAAAGCTTACGGTGAGCCATTCCTCCGCAGCATTCATTCACCTGTAATCTTAGATTATCAAGTGGGTTTGTCAAACCTGTGGTCTCGAGATGAAGTTTGCGTGACAACTCAGGGGAAGAAATTCCCACTCATTAGCAAGATTAGCTAAACTGCTCGTTGGACGCTGCTTCCAGATTGAACAACAGCCGCAAAGTCTGCATGGCACGACGCCGTGTTTCGATGTCCTGCTGGGCGCGCAACTGCACCATTGGGTCATGCAAAATCTTGTTGACGATGCCGCGAGTTAGAGCTTCAATCACCTCCTGGTGCTTCTCGGCAAATTCGGAGCCAAGACGGGAGAGGGCTTTTTCTAGCTCCTGCTCGCGGATTGCTTCGACCTTGTCGCGCAGGCTGCTAATCGTAGAAACCGTTTCCAGGGAGCGCCACCAAAGTTCAAAGGCTTCGACTTCTTCCTCCAAGATGCTTTCCGCTTCCATCGCCATTTTGCGGCGGCTTTCCTGATTTTGAGCCACCACCGCCTTGAGGTCGTCCACGTTGAATACCTGCACATTCGGCAATTCGTTGACGTCGGCATGAACGTTACGCGGCACTGAGATGTCGAATAGCTGCAGCGGCCGGTGAGGCTCTAGCACGGTTTCTAGCTTAGCGCGATCGAGTAGCGGATCGGTGGCAGCGGTAGCCGTGAACACGAGATCCGAGGTGCAGACCACCTGCATCATCTCCGATAGGGGATGGAGCTGCAGTTCGACGCTTGGAAACTGCTGAGCCAGTTCACGAGCACTCTCCAGCGACCGATTGACAATACAGATCTGGGTAGCCCCCTTGGCTAGCAAATGCTGCACTACCAGCCGCGCCATTTTGCCAGCACCCAGCAGCGCAATCCGGCTAGCTGCCAAATTCTGGGCTTTGATCTGCGCTAGCTCTACAGCCGCCGAGCTAATAGATACTGCTCCTGTACCGATGCTGGTTTCGGTACGGACACGCTTACCCGCCGTGATTGCCTGCTTAAACAGATGGTTGAGAATCCGCTTGATGCCTTCGTACTGCTGCCCCACTTTGTGGGTATGCTTCACCTGAGCCAGGATTTGCCCTTCGCCTAGCACCAAGCTATCCAGTCCTGCTGCAACTCGCATCAGGTGCATGACCGCATCTTGATGCAGCAGAATGAACAAATAAGGTCGCAATTGAGGCAGGGAGATCTTGCCGTAGTCTGCCAAGAACTGACTGACTTCCCGGACGCCTTGCTCGATCTCGCTCGTGACAACGTAGACTTCCAGACGATTACAGGTGCTAAGAATCGTCGCTTCTTCAATATGGGGACAGCTGCACAGTTGCGCAATCGCTGTTTCCATCTGAGGTGTGGGAATACTGAGTTTCTCTCGCACGTCTACCGGGGCTGTCTTGTGGCTCAAACCCACTACCGCAATGTTCATCCTTCCTCCCAAAGTTTTCCTCAACGATGTAATGGCGGGGAATGGTGGTTTCCTCACCGGATACAGAATTCAAAATCAACCGAAGTGTCACAATTGTTTACACAATTTGCATCAACTGTTTCATCAATTAACTGCATCAAACCATGAGTGCAGACATCACTCCATTTTCAATTTAAGAAAAGTCTACCAACTGAAGGACCTCCTGTTGTCAGCAAACTCTTCTCCAGCCTAGCCAAGCCATTAATTTTTATGAATACAAGATTTTCAAGGTTAGGGCGATTTTCATGGAAGATTTTCACAAACATTTTTCACAAACATAGAGAGACGCTGACTAGCAACGTCTCTCCTCTAGATTGCTTGCGAAAGCAACAGTCTGCCACAAGAGCCTGTACCGAATTGCGGGGCCAGTCTTTTAGTGCTGCAGCACTTCGTTCACCCTATGCCTAACGCAACTGCAACCGTCTAGGCTGCTCAAACATGTGAATTGTATCAACAAAGCGAGCGGTCCGCGATTGGGTAGAGATGACGAGGCTCTGGGTTCTCGCGCCACCGTGAAAGAAGCGGACGCCCTCCATCAGGGTGCCAGGAGTGATTCCACAGGCAGCGAATAGCACGGTCTGCCCCGAAGCTAGCTCCTCGGTTTCGTACACCCGGTCGGGATCGGTAATGCCCATTTCCTTCAGGCGAGCTACGTTTTCCTCCTTGGTTTTGTTTGCCCATTCCTTTGTGCGGACCACCGCCGGATCGGTAACGAG
This sequence comes from Synechococcales cyanobacterium C42_A2020_086, assembly GCA_015272325.1. GTDB lineage: Bacteria > Cyanobacteriota > Cyanobacteriia > Elainellales > Elainellaceae > JACYLU01. Next base: position 84,924 of record JACYLU010000025.1, read on the forward strand.
CTGCCCTTGAAAATGCCCGCCTAAGCAGCGCATCGCCGCAGCAGAAATCACCCCTTCTGGAGCAGCACCGATGCCCATCAAGGCATGGATGTTCGTTCCCGAAAAGGCACAGGAGATTGCTGCCGATACGTCACCGTCGGTAATCAGACGCACCCTCGCTCCCGCTTCTCGAATTTCTTTGATCAGCTCGTCGTGGCGGTCCCGCTTCATGACAACAACCACTAGCTCATCGATCGAGCGATCAAGACATTCAGCTAAAATTTTCAGGTTCTCCGTCGGTGATTTGCGGATATCGACCTTGCCTTTGGCAGCGGCGGGAGCGGCGAGTTTGTTCATGTAGAAATCGGGAGCATTAAATAAGCCGCCCTTTTCCGAAATTGCCAGTACTGCCATTGACCCTGGCTGCCCGTAGGCACAGAGATTAGTACCCTCACAGGGATCGACTGCGATATCAATTTCTAGCAACTCTTCGGGATTGCAGAAGTTCTTAGCGTTGGGGTCGGTGCAGATACCCACTTCCTCACCGATGTAGAGCATAGGAGCCTCATCGCGCTCTCCTTCTCCGATCACAATCCGACCACGCATGTAGATCTTGTTCATCCGCTCCCGCATGGCTTCAACGGCCACCCGGTCGGCTTCGTTTTTGTCTCCTTTTCCCATCAAGCGAGCAGAGGCAATTGCTGCCTGCTCGACCACTTCAATGATTTCTAAACCGAGTGTAGCTTCCACCGAATTTACCCTCCCGACTGCGGATTTTTGCGTCTGTATGACAGTTGCCTCGTGTAAAAGTCTATCAGCAGAGGGGATCAAGGGGAAGCGGCACGGTATGAAAGCTGCATCAGCCTTGCAGCATCGGATCAACCGCAAATCGAAAAATCGAACTGGCTTATCAAGCCTTAAGCGGAGAGCAGGGCTTGCTGCTGCACGGGAATCAGAATTTGGAATTCTGTGCCTCGCCCGAGTTCCGAAACGCAGAGCAACTGTCCTCCGTGCTTTTCAGTGATGATTTGGTAGCTAATGGACAACCCTAATCCGGTGCCCTTGCCTATAGGCTTGGTGGTGAAGAAGGAGTCAAACAGCTTACAGCGCACCGCCTCCGGCATCCCCGGACCGTTGTCGGCAATGCGGATGGAAACCTGATTGTTGGCATACCGTTCGGTCGTGATCGTGATTTGGGCGGGCGGGGTCGTGCTTGCAGCGGCTTCAGCAGAATCAGCAGGAGCTTTGAACTGCTCCTCCAGAACATCAATGGCGTTCGCGAGAATATTCATGAACACCTGATTAAGCTGCCCCGCATAGCATTCGACGAGGGGGAGATCCCCGTAGGCTTTGACCACCGTAATTGCTGGATGATTCGGTCTAGCTTTGAGGCGGTGCTGCAAAATCAGCAGAGTACTATCAATGCCTTCGTGAATATCGACTGGCTTCATCTCGGTTTCGTCTGTGCGGGAGAAATTGCGCAGCGACAGCACAATCTGGCGAATCCGGTCTGTGCCTAGCTTCATAGACGCCAAAATCTTCGGCAGGTCGTCTTTGATGAATTCCAGGTCAGCTACTTCATCTGGATTTATCGCAGCCGGTACAGAAGCGGACGAAGGTTGCCCATACTGGTCTACTAGCCGCAGCAGGTCCTGGGCATAGTCTTCGAGGTGGGTGAGATTGCCAGCAATGAAGTTGATCGGGTTATTGATTTCGTGGGCAACTCCCGCAACGAGCTGCCCGAGGCTCGACATTTTTTCGGTTTGCACTAGCTGAGCCTGAGTCTGCCGAAGTTCTTTCAGGGTTTGTTCAAGCTGCTGGGTCTGGTCTCGCAGACGGGCTTCCGACTGGCGCAGAGTTTGCTCAGCCTGTTTGCGCTCGGTGATTTCGCTGAGCAACAGCTCGTTTGCCATTTGCAGCGATTGCAGAGCTGCCGTGCGCTCCTCCACTGTTGCCGCTAACTGCTGATTCGCGACTGCCAGAGCCGCTTCCGATTGTTGGCGCTCAGCCACCGCAGCGGTCAGGACGAGAGTCGTGATTGCCACTGTGCCCATAAAGGTTTGCAACAGCAGCAGCGATTCATTCAGCGATGAGCGCACAAAGGAGCCGTTGCCTTGAGTAGTGCCCCAGAGCGCCAAAGCGACCACAAGGGCAATGCCGGTTGCCGCGCCCCGATGTCCGAAGCGAAAGGCTGCCCAGATCAGCGCTGGAATCAGCAAATACTCCACTGGATAGCCCATGGTAAAGGCCAGCTTGCCAATCCCCAGCAGAATTACCAGGAACAGCAGCATTTCCAGGATTTGCTGCCGCCGAAACCCGCCGTGAATGCACCGCCAGGACAACAGCATCGGCAGAAACACCAGCAGCGAAATCATGTTGCCGATCCACCAGGTAAACCAGACGGAACCAAAATCGCTCCATGCCGAGATGCCAAAAGCGCACAAACTCGTGACGCCAATGGTAGCGTTGAGAGCCGGAGCAAGAACGGTGATCAGGGTAACGTTGAAAACCGATTTCACCTGCTGAAACGGATAGTCGGTAGATACTAACCGCCGAATCAAATAGGTTCCCAGCGATGCTTCTAAAGCAGGACTCACCGCACAGATCGCTCCCACGGCGATGGCAGTGATCAAATTCTGGCTTGCTTCAAAAAAACCGGGTGTACTGGCGAAAAAATCGCCGATCACGATGGCCGGAACCGCGCGATAGCCCAATGTCAGCACACCGAACCAGGCGATTGGTGCCGGTAACCAGACCGGAGTCACATTTCCGGGCGGAATCGGTAAAGACACCAGCATGCCCACCTTGGCCGCCCCGTAATAGAGGACGGTAAACCCTGCCGTGACCACCAGCCACCGCATCGACGCAGTTCCCTTGAAGCGCTGCATAGCTTACCCAGTTTTTAGAATGCTTAAAAATGCTGAAAGCTTCTTGTAAGATTCCCGAGATGCCTGCTTGGAGCAACATTATTGACATTGACCTACGATTGATTGACATTGACCTAGATTGATCTAGAGCAAGGCGACTCGGATGGTCCAGCCTCCTAGACAAGTTCCGCAGGAAACCTGCAGAGCGGCAACAGGCTACCGTTGGTCACAATACGGCAGCAATGGCTTCACTGAGTTCTATTTAGGACGGATGTACTAAATTTGCAAATCGCGCTAAAATCAGCGTCTGCCCTAATTCGCGTCATCGCCACTTTATTCCCGGCACTATGGGCTGAGAAAAGGTGACGATACAATGGTTAAGCCTCAAGTTAAGCCCTATTGCCCGCTGCGCCATTTCTCTATGCCTAAGCGCACCTCTAAGCCTGTTGAGTTGCCCGCTGCAGATTCTCAAGCTGAGTCGTCGCCAGCGCAGTCGGCCAAATCATCCGCTCGAAACTTAGCCCCTGAAGGCGCTGCTCAATCGAATGCTGCTCAATCGAATTGTTCCAATGGCAGTTCACCGCTGCTGCATCCATCCCTAGAGGCTATGCTGCGGGACAATACAATTCGGATTCGAGGCGCACGGCAGCACAACCTGAAGAATATTGATCTGGAGCTGCCGCGCAATCAGCTAATAGTCTTTACCGGGGTCTCCGGCTCGGGCAAATCGTCGCTAGCATTCGACACAATTTTTGCTGAAGGGCAGCGGCGGTATGTGGAATCCCTCAGCGCCTATGCTCGGCAGTTTTTGGGACAGGTGGACAAGCCCGACGTGGATGCCATCGAAGGCTTGAGTCCGGCAATTTCCATTGATCAGAAATCCACCTCCCACAATCCCCGCTCGACCGTGGGGACGGTCACCGAAATTTATGACTACCTGCGCTTGCTCTACGGGCGAGCCGGCGAACCCCACTGCCCCCACTGTGACCGCTCGATTGTGCCGCAAACCGTGGATCAAATGGTGGACCGAATCATGGAGTTGCCAGACCGGACGCGGTTCCAGATCCTGGCTCCAGTGGTGCGCGGCAAAAAAGGTACCCACAAAAAGCTGCTGTCGAGCTTAGCCTCTGAGGGGTTTGTGCGGGTGCGGGTGGATGGTGAGGTGCGGGAACTGTCGGATTCGATCGAACTCGACAAAAACCACTTTCACAATATCGAGATTGTGGTCGATCGCCTCGTCAAGAAAGATGGGATTCAGGAGCGCCTTGTAGACTCGCTCTCGACCTGTCTGAAGCGCTCGGAAGGGATTGCCGTAATCGAGCTATTACCGACAGAAGCGAACAGCGTGATTCCGCTGAATCCGGATTTGCAGCTTGCCGTATTGCCTTCAATGGCAGCGGAACCGGCAGGTCGTTACGGGCAACCCGAAGACGATAAGCCCAAGCCAGTCGATCTCGTATTCTCAGAGAACTTCGCCTGTCCTGAACACGGTGCAGTGATGGAGGAGCTGTCCCCTCGCCTGTTCTCCTTCAACTCCCCCTACGGAGCTTGCCCCCACTGCCACGGACTAGGCACCTTGCGCACCTTCTCGCCAGAACTGGTGGTGCCCGACCCGAATCTGCCGGTGTATGCGGCCATTGCTCCTTGGTCCGAGAAAGACAACACCTACTATTTTTCCTTGCTCTACAGCGTTGGCAAAGCCTTTGGCTTCGAGATCCAGACGCCCTGGAAGCAGCTAACCCCCGACCAGCAAGAGGTGTTGCTCTACGGCTCTGACGAAAAAATCTACATCGAAGCTGACTCCCGCTATCGCGATACTCGGGGCTATCAGCGCCGCTATGAAGGGGTGCTGCCCATGCTGGAGCGGCAATACAAAGAAACCACCTCCGAGCTGTATAAGCAAAAGCTAGAGCAATATCTAGTGGATCAGCCCTGTGAAGTGTGCAGCGGCAATCGCCTGAAACCAGAAGCGCTTTCGGTGCGGGTGGGGCAATACCGGATCAAAGATCTGACCAGTGTCTCGATTCGAGAGTGCCTGAACCGGGTGAACACAATGCACCTTACCCCCCGACAGGCGCAAATCGGCGATCTGGTGCTGCGAGAAATCAAGGCGCGGCTGCAATTTTTGCTGGATGTGGGGCTAGACTACCTCACCCTCGATCGCACAGCCATGACCCTCTCGGGCGGAGAGGCGCAGCGGATTCGGCTAGCGACCCAAATTGGAGCCGGCCTGACGGGCGTACTCTATGTGCTTGACGAGCCGAGTATTGGGCTGCACCAGCGCGACAATGACCGTCTGCTAGCAACCCTCACCAAACTGCGGGATCTAGGCAACACCCTGATTGTCGTGGAGCATGATGAGGATACGATCCGGGCGGCTGATTACTTGGTGGATATTGGTCCAGGAGCAGGCGTTCACGGCGGGCAGATCGTCGCCCACGGCTCGCTGGAAACGCTGCTGCATACCAAAACCTCTCTCACCGGAGCCTATCTGTCCGGGCAACGTGTCATTCCGACCCCCGCTCAGCGACGGGAAGGAAATGGGCGCAGCCTGCGTATCCGGGATGCCCATCGCAACAATTTGCGCCATATCGATGTCGAAATTCCCCTCGGCAAGCTAGTGGCGATTACCGGCGTATCTGGCTCTGGCAAATCAACCCTGATCAACGAGCTGCTGTATCCAGCGCTGCAGCACCATTTCGGACACAAAATCCCCCTGCCGAAGGAGATGGGTGAGTTGCAGGGTCTCAACGCCCTCGACAAAGTAATTGTGATCGACCAGTCGCCAATTGGACGCACACCCCGCTCAAATCCGGCCACCTATACCGGCGTGTTTGACGTAATCCGCGATCTGTTTGCTGAAACCATTGAAGCTAAGGCACGCGGCTACAAGCCCGGTCAGTTTTCCTTCAACGTCAAGGGTGGCCGCTGCGAAGCCTGCGGTGGGCAAGGTGTGAATGTGATCGAGATGAATTTCTTGCCGGATGTCTATGTGCAGTGCGAAGTCTGCAAAGGTGCTCGCTACAACCGGGAAACGCTGCAAGTTAAGTACAAAGGCAAGTCAATTGCCGATGTCCTCAACATGACGGCAGAAGAGGCCTTGGAGTTTTTCGTCAACATCCCCAAAGCGGCAGCCAAGCTGCAAACTATGGTAGATGTAGGCTTGGGCTACGTGCGCCTAGGGCAAACAGCTCCCACTCTGTCGGGAGGTGAAGCTCAGCGGTTGAAGCTCGCGGCTGAACTGTCTCGTCGAGCGACCGGAAAAACCTTGTACCTGATCGACGAGCCAACCACCGGCCTCTCGTTCTACGATGTCCACAAGCTGCTGGATGTGCTGCATCGCTTAGCAGACATGGGCAACTCGATTATCGTGATCGAGCACAACCTAGATGTGATTCGCTGCGCTGATTGGATCATCGATTTGGGACCGGAGGGTGGCGATCGCGGCGGCGAGGTCGTAGCGCAAGGAACCCCGGAAATGGTTGCTCAAAACGAACATTCGTTTACTGGCCACTATTTGCGGAAGGTACTTGCTCAACATCCGCCCAGTCGACTATAAGCTCAATTTTCTTTAAGAACTTTAAGAACATACAAGAAATAACGGTCGCAGCAGCCTCAGCGCAACCTAGAGACTGAAGTAAACTGCACGAGTTGAGCAAGTCAGTGTCCCATTGGGGTGTCTAATGATGCTGAATCGCAATGGCGGTTACTATGTCCGCTCACTAGGCTGACACTAGGCTGACACTAGGCTGAGTAATTGCGGCTGATTCGATACGCCATCACCCCACACAGAGTTGGGCAAACTATGATGCTAAGGACCGCAATAATCAGAGGCAAATTGGATAGCGGCAGCAGATCAAAGGTCATAGGAATATCTCCTCAATAGCTGGATATATGGGTCTCACTTCTTTATATCGTGGCAAACTACAATTCGGTTTGTCATCACCCATTCAGGTTCCCTCTTACGACTGAGTTTCTATCAAGCGAGTTGCCAAAAGATGATCCCAAAGAAAACTTAAAGTACCGCTTGTAGAAGGGCTTGTCCATATTGCTCAACGTCCTGCTAGATGCGGAAAAGCGTCTTTGTCCTGCTGCCGATCATGTGTTGAGCATTGGTTGATACATCCCCAATGACTCTTCCCGAAATTGGTACCCGAAATTGGTATTAGCTGAATGCTGAATCAGAGGGCAGTTCAGCGCCAATAGTCTCTCGCTATTTGTAATTAGATTTCTGAAAAACCGTGAAGAAGGATAAACTCATTTAAGAATCATGCAACCTGTTATCTAGAAACGAACGAAATAGTAATCTAGGCTTTAATTTAGGCTTTAGGTATTGTGATGCAGGCAAGGTCGGTTATTTCTAAACCATCTGGAGATAAATTACGATTGCGCGATAGACTTATTTATGTCTTCATAATTTGTTACAAATTAATTCAATCTCGGCAGTACTTTATGGCAATTATTTAGACTGAGGAAGCCATCTTGGTTCTCGTTTAAGCAGGTTTTTTCTTTGATGAGCGATTTCAGTCGATTGCTGCAGGATCGGTCCACTAGCATCACCGAGCAGTGGATCGCAGCAGTGGAGCGTGACCGCCAGATTGTCAGCACTGATTATTTATCGCCGCTGGATATCCGGGATCACATTCCCCATGTTCTGACCGCTTTAACCACGGTGCTGTCCCGGTCTCAAGAAAATGATGTGGAAACAATCGCGAGAGCCAGCATCGAGCATGGCTTGCAGCGAGCTGTTCAGGGGTTTGAACCCACCGAAATTGCCCGAGAATACCAGCTTCTGCGGTCCATCATTGTCGCCAATCTACGAGACGGGCTGCTACAGTCTCCTCCAGAAGAGATCCTGCGGGCATTGTCACTGATTAACACTGTCGTCGATGCGGCCATCGCTCAGTGTTTCAAAAGCTATGTCAGCCAGCGGCTACAAGAGCTAGAGCGCCTACAAAATCAGCTCTCGTTCACCAACCAGGAGCTAAATCGCCTGCTGCAAGCCAGCCAGGAAAATTTGTCGCATTTAGCGCACGAGCTGAAAACGCCGCTGAACTCGATTATTGGCTATTCAGAGCTGTTTTTACGGCAGCATCGCCGCAGTGACGTCAAGGATTCGGTGCCGAATCTGGAGCATGTCGAGCGAGTGCTGCGCAATGGGCGGCAATTGCTGCGGTTAATCAACGATGCCCTAGAGCTATCGGGGTATGAGCTGGGCAAGATTCAGCTGCAGCTAATAGAAACCGACGTGCGCAGCATCATTGGTACCGTAGTCGAAATGATTCAACCTTTAGCAGACGAGCGGGGATTGCGGCTCTGCCTAGACTGTGATGCTGCGCCGCGTTTAGTCAAGACCGATCCGCTACGGTTGCAGCAAATCCTCACCAATCTGGGCAGCAATGCCATTCGTTACACCGAGACGGGTACCGTTACGATTGTCTGCCGCACCCTCAGTACTCAGCAATGGGAGCTATCGGTTCAAGATACGGGCATTGGCATTGCCCCCGCTGCTCAGGCGCAAATCTTCGATCCTTACTTTCGAATTGCGGCAGCGGATCAGTCGCATTTGCCCGACAGTACTGGGCTAGGATTGGCAATTGTTTCTCGGCTGGTTAAATTGCTGCGGGGCGAAATCCGGTTGCAATCCAAACTAGGGGTAGGATCAACCTTTACCGTCATTCTGCCGCTAGATAGCCAAGCATCAGACTAGGGGTCCACCGACCGGGAAGCAACCAGGGGAGAGCCTCTGCCTCCAACTGAACCCTAGCGTTTCAACACTTAGGATTCCCGCCGTTTCAAAAAGGCGGCTGCTTCCACATGGGCAGTTTGGGGAAAGAAGTCTGCCGGCTGAACGCAGGTTAACTCGTAGGCAGTGCTGAGGAGCTTTAAGTCGCGGGCCAGCGTCGCGGGATTGCAGCTTACGTAGACTATGCGGTTTGGCAATTGCTGCAATAAGGTGGCGATCACTGCCGGATCGCAGCCTTTGCGCGGCGGATCCAGCAGCACCAAGTCCGGTTGCCAGGAAAGGGTGGGCAGCAGCGCTTCGGTCGTGCCTAGATAAAACTCGACGTTGCCAATGGCGTTGAGGGCAGCGTTGGCTCGCGCCTGCTCGATTGCGTCCGGCTGCACTTCGATGCCAATGGCCTGCCGGACTTGCTGTGCTAGCGGAAGAGTCAGCGTACCGATGCCGCAGTAAGCATCTATTACAATTTCATTGCCCTGTAGCTGCAATGTCTGCTGGATGCGGGTTAGCAGCGCCTCTGCCTGCTCGGTGTTCACCTGGAAAAAGGTGGTCGGCTGGATATGAAACTCCAGACCGGCAAACTGTTCGCGCAGGTAGGGGCGTCCAGCAAGGCAGCGGGTTTCCGGTCCAAAAATAGCGTTGGTGCGGTTGGGATTGAGATTCAAACAGACTCCAACCAGAGCTGGGTAGCGCTGCATCCAGGTTTGGGCTTGCTCGTTTAGTTGTGGTAGGTGACCTTGCCGAGCTACCAGTGTCAGCAGGACTTCGCCGGTCCGCCGCCCGATCCGCAGCCCCAGATGCCGAATCTCACCGAGATGCTGGGTTTCGTTGTAGATCGACCAGCCCTGCTGCTGAATATCCTGCTTGATCTGCGCCAGAAACGGATTCAACCGCTGATCTTGAATCGGACACTGGTTGAGATTGATGATCTGGTGGCTGCCTTTTTGAAAGTAGCCTGCCTGCACTTTAGAACCAAGGGAATCGACCCGCACGGGATAGGTAGCCTTATTGCGATAACCTAGGCTATCCGAAACAGCTAGCACCGGCTCCACCGGTGGATTCTGAAAACCACCAATGCGCTGCAAATCCTGGATCACAAGCTGGCGTTTGATCTGCAACTGATAGGCATAGTCCACTGGCTGCCACTGACAGCCGCCGCATTTATCTGCCACAATGCAGCTTGGTCGGACTCGATGGGGCGACGGCTCTAGCACCTGCTCTAATTTGCCATAGGCGTACTGCGGCTTCACTCGCACCAACCGCACTCGCACCCAATCACCAGGCACGGTATCCGGCACAAACACCACTCGTTCCTGCCAGCGCCCCACTCCGCCTCCGTCGTGATTGAGATCGCTAATCCTGAGTTCGAGCTGCTGTCCTTGTTGCCACCGGGGTTCGCTCGTTACAGGTCTTTTAGTCTTGCTCATGGAGTCTTGCTCAGGTCAGCCGTTCCGCTGGGACTCTTACCATGATTTCGCAACTCCAGTAGGATTGCCATAAGCTCATAAAGGTTGCTTCGGTTATTCCATGAAACAACGTTTGGATGCCCTGCTCGTTGAACGCCATTTGTGCTCCTCGCGGCAGCAGGCACAGCGGCTGATTCGAGCGGGTGAGGTACGGGTCAATCAGCAGGTCATCGATAAGCCGGGCACTGAAGTGGCCAGCGATGCCGAGATTGACCTCAAAGCCCGGTCTCCCTATGTTTCTCGGGGCGGCGAAAAGCTAGCGAAAGCGCTATCGACCTTTGCCATTTCGGTGACGGATCGCATTTGTCTGGATGGTGGTATCTCGACCGGCGGCTTCACCGACTGCCTGCTGCAAGCCGGAGCTAAGCAGGTGTACGGCATTGACGTGGGTTATGGTCAGGTAGCCTGGGAACTGCGCCAAGATCCGCGAGTGGTGCTACGTGAACGGACCAATCTACGCTACCTGACGCCCGAAGATCTCTATGTCCCAGGTCAGCCGCGCCCCGACCTCGGTGTAGTGGACGTATCGTTTATTTCGCTGACTAAGATACTGCCAGCATTATGGGAATTGCTGCAGCCGCCCCGCGAGGTGATTTTGCTAGTCAAGCCGCAATTCGAAGTGGGTAAAGCGAAGGTGGGCAAAAAAGGGGTGGTACGGGCCGCAGATGATCAGGCGAGCGCAATTCAGCAAGTTCTCGATGCTGCCCAAAGCTTAGGCTGGCACGCCCGCGGCCTAACCTGGTCACCTTTGTTAGGACCAGCAGGCAACATCGAATATTTGCTGTGGCTGCACATGGATGACGCTGACTTTACTCTCAATCTAGAAGCGATCAAAGCGCTCGCCCGAACTGCACAGCAGGAACTGAGTCCCCAGCGTAGTGAAGAGCACGAAAGCCCCAAAGAACCAGAGGCGAAGCAGAGGCATCAGAGTTGAACAGAGTTGAACTGAGGCAGGTCAAGCTTACTGGGTACCTACTGGTAATACACTCGGGCATCCATGCCAAAGTCGCGCAGATACTGCGACCAACGGCTAGCATCGCTGCGATCGGCAAAGGGCCCAACCCGCACATGGGGGCCCCGAGGCCGGGTCGCCGTTTGTACCATGCCCTGCAATTGCATACCTTCACCTAAGCGAGCAATTTGGGCTGTAATTTCCGTCAACTCGCTCGATTTAGCCGGAATGACCACAAAATAAGCATGCCCCGGCGAAGCCGACTCACTGGGGGGAGTAGTCCCTGTGGCAGGAGCCAATTCGCCTGGCTGCCCAAACTCCACTTCGCGCGGCACTGGTGGGGTAGGGAGCAGGTCTGGCGGCGGCAGGGTTTCCGTGCCATTCATGTCGAAGCTAGGAGTGGGCTGGCTGGGAAAGGCCGGATCGGATGTGGGCACTTGACTCAGCGAACCCGATGGACTGGTTGGCTGATGATTCGGCAGCGACTGCTGACCAAAAATCAGCGGCGGTGGCGGCGGTAGCCCATCGACAATCTGCTGCGCGAGAAGCTGTCGATCCGAGGCTAAGGAAACCGGATTTGCCCCCGCTACCGGAGCGACCATTGCCCCCATCAGCCCACTGCAAAGCGTAAACATCGAGACAACACTGAAACTGAAAGACGGTCTTCGCGGCAAATACCGTGATTGAGAAGAGGCATGACGCATGTGCCTAACCCCGCTACATGTAGAGTGGACAGGAAGAGATTGCACCTAAATAGCGCTAAGCTTAGCACAGATATTGGGGGGCGGACGGTTTTTCCGCAGCTAAAATTAATTTAGGGATGTGATCGCACGAGTAAGCACAAGTAACGAAATTTCGCTCGTTGTGATGGGCATTTACCCATCTAGCAATCCCTCAGGTCACGTTGTTCAGCCGCCGCAACTCCCAGAAGGTTAACCTGCCTCCGCCGCAACTCGGTCATCTTGTCAAGCCAAATGCTAGCCTAGAACCAGCGCGAATCAGCGTCTTGCTTTGCTTGCCGCTCGTCAAATATTTCGCCAAATACTTTTTGTTTCTCATCTACTTGTTTCTCATCTAACGTTACACGTTACACAGCCATGAACAAGGTCGTGGTCGGACTTTCCGGAGGAGTTGATAGCTCGGTGGCAGCAGCAATGTTGCATCGCCAGGGCTACGATGTAGTAGGGCTTACCCTTTGGTTGATGAAGGGGAAGGGTCAGTGCTGCTCAGAAGGAATGGTCGATGCGGCTCGGCTCTGCGAAGAACTCGGAATTCCTCACCATATCGTGGATACCCGTGAGGTGTTCGAGAAGAATATTGTGGATTACCTGGTGAGCGGTTATCAGTCCGGCATTACACCATTGCCTTGTTCGCAGTGCAATAAGGCGGTGAAGTTTGGTCCGATGCTACGCTATGCCCGCGAGGAGTTGGGGATTGACCGCATTGCCACTGGCCACTATGCCCGCATTGAGTTTGATGCTGCTAACAAGCGCTACCAATTGCGGCGGGCGGTTGATCTCAACAAAGACCAGTCTTACTTTCTCTATGACCTCAGCCAGGAAATTTTGGCCCATACGCTGTTTCCCCTAGGCGATCAAACGAAGCCGGAGACGCGCCGCCTAGCTAACGAGTTTGGATTACATACAGCAGAAAAACCGGAAAGCCAGGATTTGTGCTTGATCGAAGCCCACGGCTCGATGCGCCGCTTCCTTGATAAGTACCTGCCCCCCCAGCAGGGTGATATTGTCGATCAGTCCGGTAAGGTGCTGGGGCGACACGACGGCATTCATCACTACACGATTGGGCAACGCAAGGGCATTGGCATCGCCGCCGACCGACCGCTCTATGTAATCGGCATTGACGCCGGCCGCAATCAGGTGATTGTGGGCGACCGGACTGCTGCTCAAATCACCGAATTCACTGTGCAGCGCGTGAACTGGGTCTCGATGGCTCCACCAGCCGCACCCATTGCAGCAGCAGTGCAAACTCGCTACCGGGCAGCAACGGTGGGTGCCACGATCGTTCCGCTCGCAGGCGATCGCGTTAAGGTGGTGCTCGAAGAACCGCAGTTCAGCGTGACGCCGGGGCAGGCAGCCGTTTGGTACAGCGGTGATCGGCTGCTTGGAGGCGGCGTTATTGAAGTTTTGGCAGAAACCTGAGTTGCAATCGGTCTCTATTTAACCCTGCTTCGGAGGGTTGCTGCTTCTGGTAGGATTGTGCTGTCTGCAATGTGAAGAAAATCTGAAGCTATGAGCCATCGTCCCGAGAGTATTGCCCCCCACGGCGGGGAGCTAGTGAACCGCATCTGTAGTCCCGAGCAGCAGGCGTC
>JACYLU010000032.1 GCA_015272325.1 Synechococcales cyanobacterium C42_A2020_086
GCTTCTGCTGTTTTCCCCGCTTCATCTACTTAATATCTCTTTGAAAACAAGCTCTCAAGCCCAGTGGACGTTTAGCATTGATATGGAGCTTCTGGGATCAAAGCGACCTTATTTCCAAAGAATACACTCGTCTAGTTTTTGAAGCATCCAAGGATCAAGAGCCTCAATCCCAATCTGGAATGCAACTGAAAGCATGGTTCAAGAGCATACGTTATCAACTATTTTGGCAAGGGTTATGGTTGCCCTACTTTACAAACTTACAGCGATACGAGTTCGGCTCTAATCAATCCTTAGATTTCCCAGGTTTAATAGGTTTAGCCCGCAGTCAAGGATTTACGCCGTCTGAAGGGGAAGGTTTAGAAAAACTGATGTTAGATTTAGCTGTATTTCATCAACGCTTTTGCGATCGCCAAGGTTGGGTAAGGTTGACATATCGCACACGCCTATATACCGCAATTTCCAACCATCCTTAAAGGACTCCTCACTATGGATATAAAACCCTTGCAAAAGAAGGCTAAATCACGAGGTATTGCTGTTAATGGGCAAGGTGGCTATGAACGACATATTTTATTGTGTACTGGGTTGCGCCAAAGTGGAGATACTTGTTGCCCTGCTGAAGAAGGTGCTAAAACTCGGAAATATCTGGGTAAACGACTGAAGCAACTTAGCCAAGAAGGACACAATATTTATCGCACAGAAGTGGAATGTTTAATGTTTTGTCGAGGAGGGCCGCTCGCGGTAGTCTACCCTGAAGGGACTTGGTATTGTCATGTTACACCAGAGGTCTGTGAACGCATTATTCAAGAGCATTTGTTAGAAGGCAAACCCGTTGAAGAATTTAGGTTTGCTTGTAACCCATTATTAAAAAGACCTGTAAGCACACTTCTCATACAGGCTAACAACCGCACTGAACCGCAACTTGCCAACATAGCCTGGTGAGTTGCAAGGGCTATTTGCGTCTAGTGGGCGCGAACGTTGGGCTAATTCCTCGCCTAGTGGAGACATCGCTTTAATGCTACCTGTGAGCCTCGTGGACTGTGATAAGCTCGGTATCAGATGAGTAGGCTATACAAGCGATGCCTGTCCAAACAAAAGCCCAAGTGCTAGCTCTGCTCCAGGAGTATCACCAAGAGCTACGCCGCTTTGGAGTGAAACGTTGCGGCGTTTTCGGCTCATTTGTCCGTGACACTGCAATTCACCCTCAAAGTGATGTTGATATCTTGGTTGTCTTTGATCCAGACCAGAAAACGTTTGATAACTTTATACATCTATCCTTTTTTCTAGAAGATCTTTTTGGCAGAGCAGTTGACCTTATCACTGTAGAGTCATTAAGCCCTTATATTGGTCCGCATATTTTAGATGAGGTCGAGTATGTCTCCGTCAGCTCGTGAATATTTACAGCATATTCTTGATGAAACGACCTACATCATGACCAGTTCTACGAGTTTAGACAAGACAAAATTTGTGCAAGATGAAACGCTGAAGCGTGCTTACGTTCGTAGTATTGAAGTAATTGGCGAAGCTGTCAAACAGTTGCCAGACGGGTTGCGTCAAAAATACGATGTGATTGAGTGGCGGTCTATGGCTGGGATGCGTGATCGATTAATTCATAACTACTTTGGTGTTGACTACGACATTGTTTGGGATGTTGTAGCCAATAAAATCCCTACACTTGATGCTGAAATTAGGCTAATTCTTAAACAAGAATATCCATAGGTCGAGTATTGGCAAAAACAGTAGGATTTGCAGCAGCCCAACAATTCAAATGCAGTGGACGGTTGAGAGCCACTGGTGCTAAGTCCGAGGTTATCTGCCGCCGCTGATTTGAGCCGTTAGCTGGCTTGGGTGATCGGTGAAGACACTCGTTGAACGCTTCCATCAGTCTTTAGAACAGCTATCTCAGAGATACACACAATCATCTTCGAGCGTGGACTTCTCTCTTCGGAGTAATTATGATGGGCTGAGAGCAAACCTAATTTCTTGCCAGTTGTCATGCCCGAATCATGTTCAGTTTTAATCGACTTTAGCGAAGCAGGTCTCAATTTTGATCGCGCTGAGCTAGAGAGCTTTTTGTTGACTATCGCTGACGAAATGGAATCTGGTGCTTTGGTGCAATCTGCCCGTCTAGCCCGTGACGAAGATATCCCAGAGTCAGCAAAATCTGGAGTCGGAGCATTTCTCATCGGGATTCTGACGACTGAGATTAACCGTGAGAATCTGGGTAAGGTGATGGACTATCTGGGGAACCTCCGCTATGGCAGAACCCTGACACTATCTGGTGAAATTGACGGTATGACCTACAGCATTGAGTATCGAAACAAGAAGGAGTTGGATCAGGCAGCGGACACTATCGAGCGGTTGGCAAATCTGCGGGTTAAGATCCGGGAACAACAGACTCTGCCTGAAAACTAACTGTAACAATCTAGATCTAGCTTCATGGGAAAGTATGCACTCTTAATCGGCGTTGATACTTATGGTGAAGGGCTGCAACCGCTACCAGCAGCTTCCAAAGACGTAGCAGCACTGCGGGAAGTGTTGCTGAACCCTCAGATGGGCGGGTTTGATCAGGCAAAACCCCTAATTAATCCCACACAACCCGAAATGGCGCGGGAAATTGAGTTATGGTTTCAAGACCGGCAGCCAGAGGATTTAGTGCTGCTGTTCTTCTCTGGTCATGGAGTAAAGGACGATCGCCGGGAACTCTTTTTCGCGGCTCGGAACACCGAGAAACAGCATGATTACTTAATCCGATCTACAGCTACCTCTGCTCAATTCATTCACGACTGTATCAGTCGGTGCAAAGCCAAATACCAGGTACTTATTCTCGACAGTTGCTTTAGCGGAGCCTTTGGCGAACTGGTTGGGAAAGATGATGGTGAGATACCATTGCAAGAGCAACTGGGGGCTGAGGGGCGAGTAGTGCTGACCTCCACCAGTGCGGTGGATTATTCCTTTGAAGAAAAGGGCGCGGATTTGTCCATTTATACCCGCTATCTTGTGGAAGGCATTGCCACAGGTGCTGCCGACGAGGATAGTGATGGGGTCATTACAGTGGAAGAACTGCATCGATATGCGGGGCGAAAGGTGCAGGAAGCTTCGCCCGCCATGAGTCCCAAAATTTTCATTCCGCTAGGGGAAGGTTATCGCATCAAGCTCGCTCGTTCGCCCCAGGATGACCCCAAGCTGAAATACCGCAAGGAAGCCGAGCGCAGAGCTACGGGAGCAGAGTTCACTATCCCAGCCAAACGAATATTGATACTGCTTCGTGCGGAGTTGGGACTTTCGGAGTCTGAAGCAGAGGCGATCGAAGCCGAAGTGCTGCGTCCTCATCGAGAGTACCAAAAGAAGCTGGAGGAGTATCACGCTATTCTTCAAGAATGTTTAGAGAAAGAAAAAATACTCAGCCCAAAAGTTATAGAGGATCTGATTGCTCTTCGAGAACATCTGAAATTGCGAGAGGAAGATGTTGCTCCTGTTGAACGGAGATCTCTCAATGGCTCTAGCTTGAAAGAGTATGAAACTTATAACAGCCAGAAAATTGAACAAGATAAATCTGATCTTGATTTATCGAAACCTCTCCCATTGACATCCAAAGAAATGAGCGAAGGCTTGACAAAAGATATTCTGCTTGATGATGGTCAAAGAATAACTATCAACATTCCTGCTGGGGTCAAAGAGGGTCAAAAACTGCGTATTCAAGGAAAAGGTCAAGTTAATCCAGATACGCACGACAGAGGAGACTTGTATCTAGTTATTCAACCTCAAGAAGTATCAGCTAATAGTCAAGAAAAAATAAACATCCTTCAGCAAAATCAAGAGGATGATCTGAGTTCGGAGCGGTTTGGGGCTAACTACTATGCAAAGCTGCGTGACCTGCTAGCTGCTCAAGACTGGAAAGCCGCCGACAAGGAAACCGCTGACCGCATGTGTGAGGTAATGGATCGACAAAAAGAAGGCTGGTTAGGGGCTGAAGATATCAAGAAATTCCCATGCCAGGATTTACGTAACATTGATCGCTTGTGGGTAAGGTATAGCCAGGGAAAATTTAGCTTTAGCGTGCAGAAGAAAATTTGGGAAATCTGCGGTAGTCCAACCTCGTATGGCACGGGATGGGAAAAGTTTGGTGTCATCGTTGGATGGCGAACAGAAGGGAAATGGGGTGAGTGGTTGCCATATTCACGACTAACTTATAGTCTCGACGCGCCGAAGGGACACTTACCGTCAGGGCGCACTGGTATTGACGGTGGATTGGGTAGAGGAATGGGACTTCTTCATGGGCGTCGGGGGGTGGGGTGGGGGTTTCGAAGTTTTTTTCAGGTAGGGCTTCTTTTTGCTCGCAGCGATTAATACCGTACACAAAGGTAATTGAGAGCTTTACTATGGAACGCGAAACCAGATTGCTTGCCGCCAGTTAAAATCTTAGTGTGAGCTGACTACCGCCACTTTATCCATGCTTAGTACAATAGTTACCGACACAGGACAAATTACTCTACCTGAGGAAGTTCGGCAGCATCTCAAGCTGGTGAGCGGCAGTCGAGTTGAGTTCGTTATTGACGAAGAGGGTCAAGTGAAGATCCTTCCCCTCAACGTTGCTGTAGAAGCCCTATCCGGTATCCTTCACCGACCGGGTATGCAAAGAGCGTCCCTTGACGATATGGAAGCAGCCATCTCTCAGGGCGCACATGATTGGGCTTGATACCAACATCCTGGTTCGCTACCTCACCCGCGACGACGAGCAGCAGTGGCAGCAATCCGCCACTGTTATTCAGCAGAGTCAGCCTTGCTTCGTTACAAATATTGTTCTTTGTGAGTTGGTTTGGGTGCTGAAGGGAGCAATTTACGGCTTTCGTAAAGATGAGATCATCAACGTACTAGAAGCGATGTTGCATAGTGCAGCATTTGAATTTGAAAACCGCTCGACGGTTGACCAAGCTCTACAACGGTACAAGCAGGGGAAGGCTGATTTTTCTGATTATCTGATTGGGGCAGTATTTCGACAGGCGGGTTGCACAGAAACCGTAAGCTTCGATAGCAAATTAAAGGGTGAAGGGGGTTTTCAGTGTCTGGAGTAAGCAGAGCCAGCTAACACTGCGTGGCAGCGGACGGATAAAAGTTACTGGTGCTGAGTTCAAGGTGATCTGCCGCCGCTGCACTTCAACGTTAGCTGTCTGCCTTCAGTGCGAGGCTGTCGTTCCTGAAAGTCTGTCGCTGAGTTGCAACTCTTGAGTCAGCGAAGATTGGGTCAGGAGGGGCGATCGGTGGGGCGGCGACATCGCCCCGTAGGGTGTTCGTGAGTAGCAGCGGTCAGGGGGGTGGGGGGCGATCGGTGAGGCAGCGAAGCGTCAGAAAGCTCTGGGTCGTGGAAGAGCAATCCGGTGGGCGGCGACCAGCTAACACGTCAGTGCAGCGGATTGATGAATGCCAAAAGGGTGCCAAGTGCGAGGCTATCTGCCGCCGCTGCATTTTGCCGTTAGCCTGCTACACACCCATTCGTGGAGACGGTACACCCGTCCTATCTGTCAGCATTCCATCACTGCGCCGTTCTCTGGTTTGGCATTGTGGTATTCGTCTGTTCTGTGTGTCGCATGGCACCGCGAAGTCTGCCGGTTAAGGAGCGAGGATAGTCTGCCAAGGAGCGAAGAGGGTCAGTTTTGTCCAGCTTCTTCTTCCACCACCTTTCGCACGAAGACAAAGTACGAACCGTTCAGGAAGTGTTTCGGGTTCTGAAGCTGCGGGGGGAATTCCATGTCGCCGATTGGGGCAAGCTGCAAAATGCCCTGATACGGAGCCTGTTTTACTTGATCTAGTTATTGGACGGCTTTGAGAACACACGAGACAATGTGCAGGGCATGTTGCCGAAGCTTTTTACGAAAGGGAGTCTTGAAAATATTGACAGCGCTCTGTGGACTCGTCAAGCGGTGGGCTGTTTGTTTGAGCAGGTGAGCGGCGTAGTGATGCCGATTCGCACGGTCGGGGAGTATCTCAAGCGCTGGGGGATGACCCCACAAAAGCCGAGCCAGCGAGCCTATGAGCAAGACCGGCAAAAGGCATGGTTGCAAACGGAGTATCCCAAGATCCAGCAAAAAGCGCAGCAACAAGGGGCAGAGATTGGTTGGGGCAATAAGTCAGGAGTGCGCTCAGATGCTCAAGTGGGACGGGGCTATGCCTATAAGGGAGAAACCCCTGAGATTCAACTCAATACCCAGAGGGCATGGGTGAATGACGTCGTCAGTATCGACAATCAGGGCACGGTCAGGGTCATGCTGTATGCCCACAAGCTGACGGCTGAGGTGGTTATGGTGTTTTTAAAGCGGCTCATTGCTCAGCGCAAACGGAAATTGCTGTGGATTGTAGACCGTCATCCAGTGCATCGTTGTGCTGTTGTACAGCACTGGCTTGAAGCGCATCAAGCTCAGATAGAGATGGTGTATTTGCCGCCGTACTTGCCGCCATTGAATCCAGCGGAGTATCTTAACTGTGATGTCAAGCAGGGAGTCCACTCGAAACCACCGACACGGAATCAACAACAATTGCAGCGTCGGGTGTTGTCGCATCTGCGGAAACTACAGAAATTGTCGGAGCGAGTGATGCGATACTTCAAGCATCCGTCGATTGCTCATGCTGCTTAAAATGCACTCTCAATGATTGCCGGGTTAATATGATTTTCAAGCTAGACGACGATATCATTGTGCTAAAAAACGATAGTAGACCGAGATAACTGTTATTGCGTTTGCTAATTTGAGCTATGACTTCAGAACTAGAAACATTTCGTAGAACGGTTGAGCATATTGCTTTGGTACAACGATTATTACTATCAGCCCAGATAGAACTTACCCGCCGTATCGTAACGCACGACCAAACCAAACTACATTCTCCTGAATGGGAAATGTATCGAGAGGTAATACCTAAACTAGAAAAGCTGCCTTATGGCTCGGAAGAGTATAAAGCTCTAGTTGCGGAGATACAGGATGGTTCGTTGAAGCATCATTTTGAGCACAATCGTCATCACACCGAACATTTTGAAAACGGTGTCAATGGGATGAACTTGTTTGATGTTTTAGAAATGCTAATTGATTGGATCGCACACACCAAACTTCGTGCTGATGGCGATATTACTAGATGTATTGAAATCAATTCGGAGCGGTTTGGTATTTCTCCTCAACTTAAGCAAATCATGTGCAATACAGTGCCGTGGATGGAAGACGAATTTTCCGATCTAAAAACTCAAGCTGATATTATACGAAGCCGTGGATTGGAATGAGAATGCTGCATGGGTGTTAATTGCAAGTAGACATCATTGAAGGTAGGTTAGTTACGATCTCAGTATTTTAGGAAAGACCGCAGCAATCGCTTCTGGAAAGCCTTTGAGTCCATCGACACAAGCAATGAAAATGTCTTCTACGCCCCGATTCTTCAACCAAGCCGCCTCAGAAAAACTGGTAAAGCACTGGTCGATTTTAAGGGTCAGTTCTGTTAAACGGACCAGCAGTGGTTTTAACTGACCGATTAAGGTTTGCACTAACCATGGCATTGGCTCAACAATACCTGGGTCTTCCGTTAAGGAAATACCCGAAGCAGCAATTTGCTCAATTCGGCGGGTGATGGCACTGCGACGAATGACACGATGCTGCTGAAAAAATTGGGTGAGTTCTTCAGCCGTTTCTGCTGGAGCGGCTTTGAGGGTGGGATAGCGTTCGAGAAACTCACAAAACACCTGGGTGTCTTTGTCTTCAAACCAGTCAAGCACCTGAGGATAATCGTTTTTAAGGACTGAGGTGAGGCGGTTGGTCAATCGCACCTTCTCGCCCACCAGCATTCGTCTGGACTCGACCCACTGCCGTAGTGCCCGCATCTTAGCGCTCTCTGGTTGCCAAACGGGTAATTTGTCTCCATGCTTTGGCAGCAGTTCGACCAAAATTCGGGCATCAATGGGGTCTGACTTGACCCGAGAGGGTTGAAAGGCTTTGCGGTAATTGGAGACAGTGCGTGGATTAATGGGATAAAGCACCAGGTTTTCGTACTGGCAAAGAGCATAAACCAGTGGACCACGCTTTTGCTCCAGACAGACAGCAAGCAACGCATTTCCATACCGTTTTCGTAGCCCCTCGACCCAAGCAGCAATGGCATTGGGTTGTGAGCCAATGACTGACTCTATGGTCGTCTCCCACCCTGCGCCCCAGTGCTGAAGCTGAGTCTATATCCTCTGCTTCAGTCCTGTGCCCCCATAATTCAATGTAGACGTCCTGCCTACGGTACGTTTTCTAAGACTCTGTTTGCTGAGCTAGAGTCAATTGAGGGTCGGTGGTTCACTGATCGTCAATTTTTGCAGCAAAATCAGCGCTCTTATATCAGTATTGGTATAAAGTGCTAAGACTCTGAAACTAGCGCTAGGATACTAAAAATTATGTCCAATCCTTTGTGACGGTAATTCTTCGGTTAATGGCTCTCATCATTAGATTGGGCTGATTGACATGGCTGACTCGCGGCTAACTAAGGCTGAATCCAGCTTCAAACCTGAGAAAGACGCTAGCTCATCCGAGCATCCAGTAAGATTTAAGCGGAATTAGACGTAGAACCTATGTTGCACAAGGACACGATTCGAGGAAAGCAGCTTTTACAGCTCGCGAATCAGCGCGGCGTTTGCGTTTCGATCTTCCTGCCAACTACACCCTTAACTCAGGATACCCAGGCGGATCGGATTACGTTAAAGAACTTGAGCAAAGCGGCTCTGGAACAGGCAGAAGCCATTGCAGATAAGCGCCAAATCCTGGCTATGAGCGAGTTGCTAGATGACCTTCAGGACGATGAGGAGTTCTGGAAGTACCAGGCTCACGGTCTAGGAGTGCTGGTAACCCCTGAGTCGATTAGAACCTATCGTCTGGCCTACGCGGTTCAGGAAGCTGCCGAAGTCAGCGACCGCTTTTACCTAAAGCCGTTAATCTCTGCATTGCAGCCGATCTCAGCCTATGTACTGGCGATCTCGCAGAAGTCGGTTAATTTGTACGAATTCACGCCCGCTCAAACTCTAGAACGGGTCGATGTGCCGGATCTACCATCGGATTTCAGCGAAGTGACTCGTCGCACGCTACAGCGGGACCGTGCTCCGGCGCGGCGCTTACAGGGCGACGAAGGGGCAGCTATCTTGCAACGCCAGTTTCTGCGGGCGGTTGAGGCAGCGGTGCGCTCTTACGTCAGCGGCAGCGATATGCCTCTCATTCTTGCGACAACGCGGGAATTTCAGGCGATGTATAAATCCCTCAATGGCTATGAACTGCTGGTCGAGCAGGGAATTGACGGCAGCACCGAAAAGATCGCGGAAGAGGACCTACGGCAGGCGACCATACCTATTGTGAAGGCCCTGCGCCAAGAGCGGATTCAGCAGTGGGTCGATCTCTACCGCCAGCGCGATCAAGAGCTGCGGGCGATTGCTGATCTAGCTAAGATAGCCAATCTTGCCGTGCGGGGGCAGGTGGGGCAGCTCCTCGTTGATGTTGATGCGATTCAGTACGGCACTCTCTCTGAGATGGGCGAACTCACCCTGAGCGACACCCGCAGTGCTGAAACCTACGACGTGATTGCGGAAGTGATTTTGCGAGTCGTCGAAGGTGGTGGCGAAGTGCTGGGAGTGCGCAAGGAGGAGAACGCGCCCGAGGAGCTGATGCCCATTGCGGCTATCTTACGCTGGGCGTAATGTCTCCCTCGACGCTGGGCAATTCTCTAGCGATTCGACGCCACGAGCTGCTTCAGATCTTCAATCATGATCGCGAATAGGCTGGTGGCGTTTACCTCGGTTGCGATCCAGGCGTTGGCGCTGAGCTTGGCTTTGTGGCGACGATCAATCACGGTTTTGCCGCGCGTCCATTGCCCTGCGGTTTCTACCTCCACCTGCGCCCGCTGAAACTGGAGAGTTTCAGGATAGAAGAGATAGGCCATTGTTGCGGCGTCGTGAACCAGAAAACCGGGAACACCGGAGGTTTCGCGAAAGGCCAGCGTCGATTTCACCATAAACTGGCAGAGCGCTACCATGAATTGGGCAATCGAGCTGTTGGGGTTTTCCTGAAAAATCTGCTGGGCGTGCTCCGGGGTGAAAATGAGCTGGCTGGTAATGTCGAGGGGAATCACCACAATCCGATCGCAGCAGCTAAACACTACCTGCGCCGCTTCCGGGTCAAAAGCGATATTGAATTCTGCTTCCGGCGTGACATTGCCCGCATGGCTGAAGGCGCCGCCCATAATCACAATTTCTTTGGCGAGTTGCAGCACGCCCGGTGAGGCCTGCTCAGCCGCCGCCAGATTTGTCAGGGGACCAATTGCCACAAGGGTCAGCTCGCCCGGCGCCTGCTTCAGAGCCTCGATCAAGATCTGGTCCGACAAGCGAGCGGTATCGTAGGATTGCTCAGGCGTGGGCAGGGTATGGGTGAGGTTACCCATGCCATCGGCTCCGTGGATGGCTTCAGCGTCTGCTCGGTCGCCTTGACGGGCATTGATCACGCCTCGCCCCACCTCTACGGTATCAAAGCCGCCTAGCTTCAGCAGCTTGCAGGCTCCGGCAAAGGTATACTGAGCGGCAACATTGCCGTCGGCTGCCGTCACCGCTACGATCTCAGCGAAACCCTGCCGCGCCAGACTTTGCAGCCAGAGAAAAGCAAAGGCATCATCGCCGCCGGGGTCGGTATCGAGAATAATTTTTCGTTTAGAGATCACGTTAGGGATCATGGTGTTAATGCAACCGAAATGTGAACTAGCTGTCGGTAAACAAAAGACCCGCAATGCAGGCGCTGACAAAATTGGTAAACGATCCGGCAATCATGGCCCGCACGCCTAGCCGCGCCACATCATCTCGTCGGCTTGGCACCATGCCACCAATCGCCCCAATCTGTTGCCCAATGGAGGAAATATTGGCAAAGCCGCAGAGTGCAAACGTAGCTATAGCCGCCGCTCGAGCAGAAATAGCATTGGTTCTGATGAATTCAGCGAGTTCGGTATAGGCAATAAACTCGTTGATGATAATTTTCTTGCCCAGCAAGACGGCGACTTGCCCGCAGTCTGCCAAGGGAACGCCCATAATGAATGCCAGCGGAAACAGCAGCCACGACAGAATCCACTCTAGCGAGAAGTCTGGGAAACCAATCAGTCCGCCAATCCAACCCAAGATAGCATTGACAAAGGCGATCATTGCCAGGAAGACAATCAAAATCGCGATGATCGACAACACGAGCTGCACCCCCTGAATGGCGCCTTCCGCCAAGGCTGCAATGGGATTACTAGCAGTCGAGGTGATTTCGGGAGCCGCGTTGACTTTGCCTTCGGCGGTGAGCTGCTCATGCTCGGTGCGCAGTTTCTCATCGAGTTCGGGTGTGTAAGAAAAGGCGTCGGTTTGGGGAAAAAACATTTTGGACATCGCCAGTGCCCCCGGCGCATTCATCACCGAGGCGGCAATGAGTTGTTCTGCTGGGATCCCAAAGCCGATAAAGGCCGCCAGCACGCTCCCCGCGACGGTAGCAAAACCGCCAGTCATGATCGCGTGTAGCTCTGACAGGCTGACTCGGCCGACAAAGGGGCGAATCAGCAGCGGCGCTTCGGTTTGCCCAATAAAGATGTTGGCAGAGCAGGAAGTGGTTTCCGGTCCCGAGGTTTTCATGGTTCGCTGCATCACGGCGGCAATGCCAGCTACGACTTTTTGCAGAATGCCCAGGTAATAGAGCAAGCCAATAAAACCGGAGAAGAAGATCACGGTAGACATGACCTTGAAGGCGAAGAAGTGCTCTTCAAACCCCTCGCCATAGACGAATCGCGCTCCCTCGTCGGAGAAGTTGAGAAACGTTGTCACTAGTCCACCGAGGGTGCTAAAGATCTGGAAGCCAATTGGTAGCAGCAGCACGAACAGCCCCAGCAAAAACTGAATTGCAAACCCCCAGGCAACGGTTCGCCAGTTGATGGCTCGGCGGTCCACTGATAGGAGATAGGCCAATCCAAAAAATACGAAAATCCCAATTAACGAAATGAACCGCTCCATGAATACTCCATTAATACTCTGGGACGCACAGCGGGCGTTGAGCGACGATAGTAGACGTTCAGCCCAATCAGCAAGAGTTGAATTTTCGAGCAACAAACAACCCAGGATTGGGGCCATCGCAGGGTAATAGCACGATAAGGCAATACAGTAGGCAATACAGGGGCTAAACTCCAGACATTCCAACTACATTCATTTTTCCGGAGATTTTCCCGTTCTTTAATAATTGCAATCAATCGAAATATTTACGGATGATGAGCTGAATGCGTACCAGTGACATAGCAGATGATATAGCAGCAGTCCATCGCAGAAATAATTAAGATTAAGCTGGCAGATGTTTGGTAAATATTCGGTAAACGTTAGGTGGTAGTCTGTAATCTACTCGTTTCAAAAATTAAAATTGTGCCTCTGGTGACAGTCCTATACTGAGCCGCAGAAGCAGGCAGAGGCGAGCTGTCTTAGGGCAGCAACATCAGGGCAGCAATAGGCGATCGGCATGAAGACAGGCGTGAGAACAGGCATGCGGCACAAAAACATGAGCGGAACGGATATACGGGTATGAGTGTTATTGTCTTTGGCAGCATCAATATGGATCTGGTGGCTCGTACACCCCGCTTGCCCGTTGCCGGTGAAACGTTGGTTGGTTACTCCTTTGAGACGATTCCAGGAGGGAAGGGCGCTAATCAGGCGGTGGCAGTAGCGCGGTTGGGTATTCCCACGCAGATGGTGGGGCGTGTTGGTGGCGATGAGTTTGGGCGCACGCTGCTGCAAGGGCTGCAAGACAACCAAGTGGACTGTGCGGCGGTGCCAATCGACAACAGCACCCACTCAGGCGTGGCGGTGATCACGGTGGATGCCAGCAGCGAGAATCATATTGTCGTGATTCCCGGTGCTAATGGGCGAGTTGGTGAGGCGGATATCGAGCGGTTGCGGCAGATGCTGGCGTCCCAAACATCCTCTGCGACAACTTCACCGATCGTGCTGCTGCAATTAGAAGTTCCCCTAGAGGCGGTAGTGGCAGCAGCCGAGGCAGCCAAACAGGTTGGGGCAACGGTGATCCTCGATCCGGCTCCTGCCCGCTGCGATCTGCCCGAGTCGCTGTTGGCTGCTGTGGATATCATCACGCCTAATCAGGTAGAAGCAAGTCAACTAGCGGGGTTTGAGGTGCACGATCGCGATTCGGCTAAGCAAGCAGCCAGCCTGTTGCATCAGCGCGGCGTGGGGGCGGTTATTATCAAACTCGGCAAAGACGGTGCCCTCTGCCTAACGGCCGACTCCAGCTTTGATATTCCTGTGTTTCCGGTACAGGCGGTGGATACAGTGGCAGCTGGTGATGCCTTTAATGGGGGTTTAGCCGCCGGACTCGCTGCTGGGCAGACGCTCTCAGCCGCAACAACCCAAGCAGCCGCCGTTGCCGCTCTTTCGGTGACCAAGGCCGGCGCTCAACCCTCGCTGCCCACCCGTGCCGAACTAGACGCTTTTTTAGCATCGAGATAGGAGTGCTACCCCTGATACGCCAAACTGCCTGCCACGTAGGTTGCCTGAATTACCCGGTCGTCGCCCAGGGTCATGACGGCGAAAAGCTGGTCGGCGAGGTGTTCGATCGATGCCGCCGGAACGTGCGGGTTGCGCAGCCTCAGCAGCGGCGTGGCTTGCGGGTCAACGACAATAAAATCCGCTTCTTTGCCGACGGTGAAGTTGCCCAGCTTGTCCGTCAGACACAGCGCTTCCGCCCCGCCTAAGGTGGCTAGAAACAGCGACTGAAATGGCGACAGCGGCCGCCCCTGCAATTGCGCCACCAAGTAGGCTTCATGGATTGTGCGCAGCAAGGAAAAGCTACTGCCACCGCCGACATCGGTGCCTAGACCCAGCTTCACCGGATGCTGCCGGGACTTAGCGCAGTGAAACTTAAATAAACCGCTGCCCAAAAACAGATTTGACGTGGGACAGCAGGCAATTGCCGCCTTCGCTGCAGACAGCCGCTGAAATTCAGCATCGGTCAACTGCACGCCGTGGGCAAACACCGACCGCTCGCCGACTAGCCCCGCCTGATCGTACACATCCAGATAGCCCTGACGATGGGGAAACAGTTTGGCCACCAGCGCCACCTCATTAACGTTCTCTGACAAATGCGTGTGCAGGTAAACATCGGGAAATTCCTGCCGCAGTTTGCCAGCCAATTCGAGCTGGGATTCGCTTGAAGTCACGGCAAACCGAGGCGTTATGGCATAGAGCAGCCTGCCCCGCTTGTGCCATTTTTGAATCAGCGCTTTGGTGTCTAGATAGGATTGCTCTGCCGTATCGCGCAGGTAGTTGGGGGCATTACGGTCCATCATCACCTTGCCGGCGATCATCCGCAGATTACGACGGCTCGCTTCCTCGAAAAAGGCGTCTACTGATTCGGGAAACACGGCCGCAAAGACGAGTGCCGTTGTTGTGCCGTTTTTTAGCAGCTCATCCAAAAACTGAGCAGCCATGTGACGAGCGTAGGTAATGTCTTTAAACTTTGCTTCTGTAGGAAAGGTGTATTTGTTCAGCCATTCCAGGAGCTGCTCGCCGTAGGCCGCAATCATCTCCATCTGCGGGTAGTGGATGTGAGTGTCGATCAAACCGGGCAGCACCAGCTTGCCGGGATAGGCGGTAATCGGCAGCGACCCATAGCGAGATTGCAGCGCCTCATAGGAGCCGAACTCCTGAATCACGCCATTCTCGACAATCAGCAGCCCATCGGGAATATAGCGGACACACTCCTGCTCCTTCTCGTAGAACGGATCGCCGATCAGATCGAGAAACGCGGCTCGAATCGCTAGAGAGACATCAGAAGCAGGCATGAAGGGTTTCAGCGCCGAAAGGGACTGTTCAGGTTGATTTACAGCAATGCCCATCCGGAGCACCCGCTGCATCGACCCTAACGGCTAGCAAACAACAGCTTCTCATCTTAACATTAAGCTGTGATCCTAAAGCTGTACCGATCGCCACAATAAAAACTGCAGCAGGCGATTAGGATTAAAAATCGACTTCAGTATAGTCCGAATCCATGACGAGCGAAACCAGTGAAACCATAAAACCCCCACCGCCGCCTGGAGGCCCCTCCTATTCTGGCTGGCAGGCTGCTTTGGCCCGTCGCTTCAAATTTGCGGAATACCGCACTAACTTTCGCACGGAAATGCTGGCCGGCTTAACTACCTTCATGACGATGGGCTACATCCTAGTCGTCAACCCGCTGATCCTCTCCGATGCCATCTTCCTCAGCCAGCCCCGAGATCTGTTTTCTGAGCTGATCTTTGCCACCGCTGTTAGTGCAGCGATTGGAACTCTGATGATGGCGCTGCTGGCGAACTATCCCTTTGCCCTTGCTCCTGGCATGGGGATCAATGCCTTTTTTGCCTACTCGGTAGTGCTGCAATTAGGCATTAGCTGGCAAACGGCCCTGAGCTGTGTGCTGGTAGAGGGAATTATTTTCATCCTGCTCACTGTTTCAGACCTGCGGCGTCACTTAATTACTGCTGTACCTGAGGGCATTAAGATCGCCACGACGGTGGGGATTGGCTTGTTTCTCGCCTATATCGGGCTAGGCAGCTCCATCGAAACCGGCGGCGCGGGGCTGATTGTCGCTAACGAAGCCACTAAGACTGCCTTTGGCAGCTTCCGCGAACCGGCCACCCTGCTGGCGACAATCGGCATTTTTTTTACGGCGTTTTTGATGCTGCGGCGGGTGAAAGGAGCACTGCTCTGGGGTGTGGTTGGCACGGCGCTGCTCGGCTGGGTGTTGGGTGTGGCTGCCCCTCCCACTGGGCTAGTGGAAATTCCTCAGTTTCCGGTGCATTTGTTTGGGCAGTCGGTGCGTGGCTTGGCGGGCATTAATGCCGGCAACTTCTGGGATTTCTTCGCGGCGATGCTGGTGTTTTTGTTCGTGGACATGTTCGATACCATTGGCACTCTGGCGGGGGTCGGCAAACAGGCCGGCTATATCGACGAGAATGGTGAGCTGCCCCGCGCTAACCAAGCTCTGCTGGCAGACGCGATCGGCACAACGGCAGGAGCGATCGTGGGAACCTCCACCGTCACCACCTATGTCGAATCGGCAGCGGGCATTAGCGAGGGCGGCCGCACCGGCTTCACGGCTCTCGTGGTGGGGGTGCTGTTCATCGTGGCGCTGCTATTTGGACCGATCTTTGAGGCGATTCCGGCCTTTGCCACTGCCCCAGCCCTGCTGATTGTCGGGGTGCTGATGATGATGAGTGTTGTTTACATTAAATGGGATGACCTCACCGAAGCGATTCCTGCCTTTCTTACCATCTTTTTCATCCCGATGGGGTTCTCAATTGCGTCCGGGCTGTCGGCCGGGCTGATTGCTTACCCGATCCTCAAGATCTTCCAAGGACGGCAACGGGAAGTGTCCCTGGTTACTTGGATTTTGGCGGCTATTTTTATCGCTCGCTATGCTTTTATCACGTTCCGGTTTGGCTAATTGGTTTGGTTAAATCGACAGCTCACCCTGAAGCAACTTGCCTTTGAGAGCATGCCATGAACTTAACCTTGACAATCAACGGCGAACCAGTGGCGGTGCCAAATGTCTCTCCGACGATGACGCTGTTGCAGTATCTGCGGGCGAGCGGACGAGTGGGGACCAAGGAAGGCTGCGCGGACGGCGACTGCGGTGCTTGCACGGTTGCCGTGATCGGCGAAGGCTCTGACGGCAAGCTCCATTACCAAGCAATGAATAGCTGTATTGTGCCGTTGGTGTCGATGGCTGAACGAGAAATCGTCACGGTGGAAGGGGTTGCCAACGGTTCCCTGCATCCAGTACAAGAGGCAATGGTGAAAACCGGCGGTTCACAATGCGGCTACTGCACTCCTGGCTTCATCATGAGCCTGTTTGCCGCTTACTACGACGGCACAGTCGATGATCTAGCTGTAGAGGGCAATCTCTGTCGCTGTACCGGCTATGCCTCGATCCGTCGCGCGGCTGCCCTAGTGACGGGAGCGGCACCGGTGGATGCCTTTAGCGAGCGGTTGCAGCACCCCCTCAACCCCCTGCCGCCGCTGGGGCTAGCGGATCGAGAGAGTCCTTCCGAGCAGCCGTTCTATCGTCCTGGCGCTCTGAGTGAGGTGCTGATGCTGCTCCAGCGCTATCCTGAAGCGATGCTCGTCGCGGGTGCCACGGACTTAGGACTAGAGTTATCTCACCACCGGCAGCAATTCCCGATCTTGATCTCTCTGGAGGCAGTGACGGATCTCCGGTTCATCGATCGACGGCACGACGCAGTGGAGATTGGAGCCGCTGTCCCCCTTAGCCACATCGAAGACCAGTTGCGGGGTGTCTTTCCTAGCCTAGACGAAATGCTGCACTGGTTTGCGGCTCGCCAAGTCCGTAACCGGGCCACCCTCGGCGGCAACATTGGCACTGCCTCACCCATTGGCGACCTGCCGCCGGTGTTGCTCTCCCTCGATGCGACGCTGCGAATTGCGGGACCAAACGGCGAACGGCAGATTCCCCTCTGCGATTTCTTCAAAGGCTACCGCCAAACCGATTTGCAGCCTGGTGAGGTGATTGTCTCGGTGATTATCCCTACATCGCCCATTCCCGGGAGCCAGCGCCGCCTCAGCCAGTCCTACAAAGTTGGCAAGCGGGGCACAGACGATATCAGCATTGTCGCCGCCGCCTTCACAATCGACCTCGATGCCGACAATCGTATCCTGCACGCTCGTCTAGGCTATGGAGGAGTCGCCGCAACTCCAGCACGGGCAAGGGGGGTTGAGGATCTGCTCATCGGGCAACCTTGGAATGCCGCCACTATTGAATTAGCTAAAGTTGCCCTCTACGATGCCTTCACGCCCCTCACCGACCTGCGCGGCAGTGCCGAATACCGCAAGCGCCTCGTAGTCAACTTGTTTGAAAAATTCTTTGTGCAGCACCCCTGACCACCATGACCACGCCCTTTCATCAGCTCGCTGCTGCCCTTACCCAAGGAGCCGCCGTGCTGGCAACCGTGACGGCGGTGCGCGGGTCGGTGCCTCGGGAAGTGGGAGCTAAGATGATTATCGATGCGACTGGCCGCACCTACAATACGATTGGTGGCGGTGCTGGCGAAGCGAAGGTGATCCAGCAAGCCCTTCAGGTGCTGCAAACCGGCAACAAGCAGTTGGTAGACATCGATCTCTCGGGAGCGCCCAACCGCGAGATTCAGGGGGTCTGTGGCGGCTGGATGCAGGTCTGGGTAGAACGCTGGTCTGGTCGTGAGGCACAGACGCTGGTGCAACGTATTTTGACACACCTGGAGACCGGCCAATCCGCCACCTTGGTTACTCCCTTTGCTGCCAACGAGACGCCCTACCTGCTACCTGCGAATGCACCGCTGCCCCAGGGTGAGGTGTTTGTCGAGCAACTGCAATCTCCGCCGACGCTGCTGATCGTGGGAGCAGGGCATGTGGGAGAGCAGCTTGCCAAGCTAGCTCACACCATCGGCTTCCAAATTCTGGTCCACGATGACCGCCCCGACTGGGCTACCCCCGATCGCTTTCCACAAGCCACCCGAATTTTTCATCAGCCGATACCGGATCTGCTGCCTCATCTCGCCACCTATACACCGCTCTACATCGCCCTCGTCACCCGGGGCTACCAGTATGACCAAGAAGCCCTGCACTGCCTGCTGCAGTCCTCGCTGTCGTGGCATTACCTTGGCATGATTGGCAGCGAAAAGCGCGTTCGTACCGTCTATCACGAGCTGCAGCACGCGGGTATTTCCTTGAAAACGCTGCAAGCCATTCATGCGCCTATCGGGCTGGAGATCGGGGCTTTAACGCCTGAAGAAATTGCTGTCAGTATCTGCGCCGAGCTGATTCAAGTCCGTCGTTGTGGTGCCTAGCTACACGTCCCAACAATTTACTACTTCCTATATTTTTGATTTACCGCAAGCTTCCGCAATATTGATATCAAAAATAGATATTATATGGAATTATATGGATACGAATCATGGTTTTTTGATATAAATTATCTTTTCAAATTATCAGATAAGATGCCTGTCTAGCTTTGATGTCGTTAACTTAAATTTTATGTTTAAAAAAATATCCTAAATTGATAATGTTTATGAGATAGGCATGAATGGATTATAATTTTTGGTTTTTTAATTTACTGATTTTTATGGGATTGATCCCTTTGATTTATGTGATGTTATGACGTCACCGATGTCTAGATTTCGCTCCTGCTATGTCGTGGTACTACAGATGGCAATCTAATTCTGTTGCAACCGCGATGGAATGCCATTGACTCTAGCTGGGCCCAATCCTTGGCATGACATCCTCCGTCATATTTTAGTCACATTCTTCGTCTACCCTAGTAAGCACGGGAATTCAGTAAGCGGAGAGACGCAACAAGTCCAAACTTGGCTCTTTAACCCCATCTTCAGTGTTTTGCTGTAGTGTTTTGCTGTTTTGGTGAATCCAGAGGTGAAATATGGTTCGATATCCGCTGATTATTCTGCTGACCTCTGCCTTGACGACCTTCTTCGGTATCACGACCACGCTGGCTCAAACCCCCATTCGCGAGCTGCAGCGTAATCCTGGCATTACGATCTCCGGCGTCATTACCAGCATTGTAGGCAACGACTTTATCCTAGATGACGGCACGGGAGAAATTATCGTGGATGCGGGACCCCGCTGGTATCATCAGCTCAATCTCCAAGAAGGGGAGCAGGTCACTGTGTTGGGAAAGTACGGCAACGATGAGTTTGATGCTTTTCGCATTACTCGCAGCAGTGGTGAAGTGATCCAAATTCGGGAGGCATCGGGTCCGCCACCGTGGGCGGGAGGACCTCATCAGCGTCCAGCTAGCAGGCCATAGCGGTCAGAACGCCTGGGTGAGGACTTCTAAGACTGCCTTGGGCGATAGCTGATCCTTGAACCAGATGACTCGGGCAGGCGTATGGCTAAAATCAACCCCTGCTTTCTCTAAATTCAGGCGCTGCGAAACTGCCAGGATGAGGTTCTCACATCCCGACTGCCGCACCTGCGAAAACTTCTTGCGTAGATATTCCGGTCGCCAGTAACCAACAATTTCCAGCAGTACCGAGCGCCCGTCCGGGTGCACAAGCCGAAAATCGGGAATCATAACGCTGCCTGGGATTGGAATCAGATCCACTTCGCGTTCGAGTCGCCAGTCGCTCTTGAGACTGGCCCAGCGATCGGCAAACGACAGTTCCAAAAAACTATCGAAGGGCTTGCCAGGTGGATAATGGCTGACTAAGCCGCAGCCAGAATCGAGGCTAAACCGCTTGGCTCGAATTTCTTTGGTATAGGGATCACGCCAGCGCAGATCGGCGGCTAAGCTCCATTGCGTCACGTGCAGCAGTGCCGGAATCAGTTTGGCAATGTCTAGCCCGTAGCGGGTGCTGGGTTTGAATAAACTGGTTGGACCATCAATCGCGATCGTGAAACCGTGGTCAGCATCACCTTCGATGTAAGTCATCAAGCCGAACAGTTTCAAGTAGCGAAACAGCAGCTTATACTCGCCAGGATCGTTGCGGTATGCGTGCAACTGAATCTGGCTAGCTTTATAGAACACCCCCTGCACTTGTGACAAGTTGTAGCGGTGCAGCAGAGCCTCAGGCGTCGGGGCATTGAATTGCGTCAGAATCCGATTCTCGGAGAGATCGGCGTAGAGTCCTTGGCGGATCTGCTCCGGCAGAATTTCATGCTCCAAATCCTGACTCAGGCGAGCGGCCAGTCGGCTGAGGGTGGAGGCCGCTGTTTGGGGTAGGGGGGTTGCCTCCGCTGCTAAAGCAAACACCTGTTGCCGAAGCTGCTGTGGTTCTAAGGGACTCACCACCTCAAACCGGCTAAAGGCTTCGCTTTTCAAAAGATGAGCGAGTCCTCGTTGGATCCGATAGTCGGTATTGTCGCCTTCTAGCTCCTGCAACTGACGGTTCAGCTCACCCTGAGTGCCACCCTGTGCTTGCTGAAACAAGGCAATCAACGTCGTGGCAGTTTCCAGATTGCGCGGGTTGATCGGCAGCCGTTTGGGAACAAGTTCTTCGCCGTTTTGCCGATAAATCAGCAGATCGCTAGGCAACATGGGAGCGCAAGATTCAGATCAAGATTCAGAGATGCCGCAGGAACTGAGCTGATCATACCGTGCTCGGTTCGGTCGGTGCCTCGTTCAGTCGGGACCAATTGGCTGTTCCGCCCGTAGGAGCCACTCATGACCAGTCTACGGCTGACCGCTCTCGCACCACTCGTTCGTATACTTGCTGGGTTTGTTTAGCCAGTTTAGTCCAATTAAAGCGGCGATCCAGATCTTCGTAGGCATTGTCTACGAGCCACTGGGCATACTCGGGGTGGCGCAGCACTTCCAAGATGCCCCAGGCCAGCGAATCAGGATTACCCACCTGGGTCACAATGCCGGTTTTGGTGTGGTGCACCACCTCAGGCAACCCACCTGTGTCCGACACCACGACTGGAATGCGGGCATTGAAGTTTTCTAGAGCCACAATGCCAAACGGCTCGTAGCGGCTGGGAAACACTGCACAATCGGCCACTAGTCGGAATTGATTCAGCTCATCTTCGGACATGAAACCTGTGAAGTAGCACTTGTGCCAAATGCCGGTTTCCCAGGCTTGCCGCTTCAGACGGTCGGCATTGCCGCCGCCAATAATAATGAATTTGACACGCCCACCCATCTCCCAAATGACACGGGGAGCAGCACTCAGTAGCAGATCAATGCCTTTTTCGTAAGTGAGCCGCCCGACATAGTAGACAATCTTTTCTTGATCCGCAGCAAACCGCCGGCGCAACTTCCAAAAATCAAACTCGCGGCGGGGCTGTTTCTTCTCGCGGCATATACCGTTGTAGATGACATCTACCTTATCCCAAGGACACGATAGCGCCCGTTCAACCTCTAAACGCATGTAGTTGGTACACACAATGACCCGCCAAGCCTCATGGGCTAATTGCGTCTCTTTGGCATGAATATAGTGATGCGTTTCGGTATATAGCCCGTTATACCGTCCGTATTCCGTCGCGTGAATCGTCGCAATCAATGGCACCTTAAACAGATGTTTCAAGGCAATCGCTGCATCCGCAACCAGCCAATCGTGGGCATGGATCAAATCAAACGGACCATCTTCTTGGAGCAGCTTGCCGCCATGTTGCCCCATGCTGTTGTTCATATTCACGACCCAGTGGAAAAAGTTGTGGCTTTCTCCAACCGGCACCCGATGCACTCGAATTCCATCCACCACTTCGTAATGGGGTGCAAGCCCAAACTCTACAGTCAGTAAGTGGATTTCATGCCCAAGGTTGACGAGTTCGGGATAAAGCTCTGCCACATGGCGAGAAATTCCCCCCACAATTCGAGGTGGAAACTCCCAAGCCAGTACCAGAATCTTCATGACCTCTGACCTCGCCAGCTTTAAATAAATTCCAATAAGTTAACACAGCTGCTTACATTTATCCTGAGCATGCCGGCGCTAATTGCGTCCCAAGCCAGGGTTGGTATGCTGCAAATTAGCACTGCATGACTAGCCTGCCTGAATCACTGTGCTGGATATGCTGTCATGGTTAGCCCAGGGAAAACGCCTGTGTGAGCCGCGTACTCTCTGCGACTTGAGGGCAGGGAGGCGTTGATACTCCCACCATTGTCCAGAATCGCGTAACGGTTAGCGAACAAATCTCAGCATCCGCTCGGCCGTGTTCAATGGTGCTGATTCCCTTGTCTACCTCCAGTTTATGCAATTGCTGTCGCGAGAAGATGAATTTTTTGTGAGGCTATCTGGGACGAGGAACAGGCAAGACCATTATCCGCTACCTCATTTGCCCAACTTGACGTCCTTAGCGTTCTCAAGCAAAATAATCCGTTGATAAATCTGTCAAAATGATTAAGAAGTGAGCAGGCTGCATATCCGGTTGCGGTGATTCCGAGATAGTCCTCGATGGGTCTCCGGAGTTGATTCGGTAGACGGTTAGTTCAGTAAACAGGAAGTCGTGGTGGATTTCTACCTCTGCTATTGAAGGGGCTGGTAAGCAACCATCGCTCCCATCGCTGACCCAAGCTTCTCTAGATTTAGCCATAGATGGGAACTCATCCGCAAAAGATTGACTGGAAAAAATTGGCTAGGACGCAGAGGCTCCCTACAACCACTAGATATTGCTTCAGTACCTAGCATCAGATATGGCTCATGCCTGCTTCGATCGGCTCTATTAGGTGAAAACATGGAGGCACCAGCCCAATCCTTAGCGAGTTCTAATGCGCCACTGCAACTGCTGCTGTTTGTGGATGAGCGCCCCCTATCCCGTGAGCGGACGCGGCAAATCCGTAAGCGTTTGCAGGAATTGGCGCTGAATTCGCCTCATGCCTACACGTTGCAGGTGGTAAAAGTAGCTGAACAGCCGCATCTCGTTGAACACTTCAAACTCGTCGCCACTCCATCGCTGATCAAAATCTCTCCAGAGCCGCGTCAAATTCTGGCAGGGACCAATCTGGTGGCTCAGATTGAAAACTGGTGGACGCGCTGGCAAAACTCAATCGATGATGCTCTGGCGCGTCAGGCACTCGCTGAGGCCGATGAAGAAACCGGCAAGGCTCAGATTGGTTCTATAGCTCAATCGGCAGAGGTGATGCGGCTGACGGACGAGAATTTTCAGCTCAAACGAGAAATTGCCGAATTGGAAAACCAGCTCCAGTTCAAAGACCACTTGATGGCGGTGTTGGCTCACGATCTGCGCAATCCCTTGACGGCTCTGTCGATTGCTCTAGAAACCTTGGAAATGGGCATTCACCAGAGAAATGGCAAACATCCTTGGATCTCGACGCCCGAATTGATGGCGCAGATGGTCAAGCAGGCCCGCGAGCAGGCCCGCTCCCTCGACCGGCTGATTACCGATCTGCTGCAAGTTGCCCGCGATAGCAGTGCGGCGCTGCGGATCCAGCCGCGAGAACTTGACCTAGGAAAACTGTGTCTGGAAGTACTCGACCGCCTGCAACACCAATTTCAGGCAAAATCGCATCAGGTCTCAACCGATATCCCAGGCGACCTGCCCAAGGTCTATGCTGACCCCGAGCGGGTCAAACAAGTTCTGATCAACCTGCTAGACAATGCAATCAAGTACACGCCTGCGGGCGGAGCTATCAATCTCTCTATCCTGCACCGCACAACCCAGAAAGTGCAGGTCAGCGTTTGCGATAACGGGTTAGGCATTCCAGCCGAGGAGCAGGCGCGCATTTTTGAAGCACGAGTGCGGCTCAAGCGCGACGAAACGACAGACGGCTACGGATTTGGACTATCGGTCTGCAAGCAAATTGTGCAGGCACACTATGGGCATCTTTGGGTGGATTCCGAACCCAATCAGGGCAGCTGTTTTCATTTCACCTTGCCTGTCTATTACCCGGTTCAGCGCTCGGATCAGTCTGTCCGCAAGCAGCAGCCAGACAATCAGTAAGGGAGTAAGAGCGAGGTATTGAAGACTAGGCAGTGACGTTCACTGGATGAGTTCACCGGGCGATAGGTGATTCACAGGAGGGGCTAACGCTCAAAACTGACCGCCTAGGAATGAAGCTCGACATTCATCACATAATGACCAAGGTGCAGCTGGTTTGCCCATAGCTCGTATTCAACGCGCAAATGCTGGGGCAGGGCATCGCGTTTCAGAAACAGACTGCGCGTGAAATTCCGCAGCCGTACTTGGTTGTGAGACAGTGTATCGGATAGCGGCGCTATTGTTTGCAACCAGTAGCGGCTGACTCCGTAAACGCCCTGTTCCCAAAAGTGGCGATAGCTGAAGCTGCCGTTGCCCTGCATCGTCATGGTGACTCGATAGGGCGACAGTTCCAACCACAGCAGCCGTGGTGTTGCTGGCGTGAACTCAACAGGACTGGCGGCATCTAGTGAACTGGCTACGGAGGTAACTCCAGCTAAACCCGGCAAAACCACAGCATCCTGCACTAACGGCTCGGTCAACAGCAGGTGAAAGCGCTCCTGATCTTTTTGGTAGAGCGTAGCCTCGGTTTCCACAATGGACCAAACAGGCAAATCGAAAGAGGCCAGCGAGAGGCTAACGGAGGTGCGGTGTTGAGCCAACATAGAAATGCACTACAAATGCACTAGGAAGGGGTAGGATGACTAACGCCCCTCTTTGCAGTCTATCCCAATGGTCAGTCCTCCAATTATCCTCGATGCTACAGAACATCATCATTCGTTGACGGTCGCTCCGCCGCCTTCGGGCTTAGCACTGCGAGGCACGATCCGAGTGCCGGGTGACAAGTCCATCTCGCATCGAGCGCTCATGCTGGGCGCTATTGCCAGCGGCGAGACGCAGATTCAGGGTTTGCTGCTCGGAGAAGATCCCCGCAGCACAGCTGCTTGCTTTCAGGCTATGGGAGCCACCATTTCAGAACTGAACACCGAATGGGTGCAGGTGCAGGGCATAGGGCTAGGAAACCTGCAGGAACCCAATACGGTGCTCGATGCCGGTAACTCGGGAACCACAATGCGGTTAATGTTGGGGCTGCTCGCCTCTCAGCCTCGTCGCTTTTTTACAGTCACGGGGGATGCCTCGTTACGCTCGCGACCCATGTCTCGAGTGATTCATCCACTACAGCAGATGGGTGCTCAAATTTGGTGCCGTGCGGGTGGCTACGCGCCCTTAGCCGTTCGAGGGCAGTCTCTCAAGCCGATTCACTTTCGCTCTCCCATTGCCTCGGCGCAGGTCAAATCTTGCATTCTGCTGGCAGGGCTGCTGAGCGAGGGCAAAACCACGGTCACGGAGCCGGCTCTATCGCGAGACCACAGCGAGCGGATGCTGCGAGCCTTTGGTGCCGAGGTGTTGGTCGATCCCGAAACTTGTAGTGCTACGGTGGTTGGTCCGGCTCAATTGCAGGGGCAGCATGTGGTTGTCCCCGGAGACATTAGTTCCGCTGCCTTTTGGCTAGTTGCTGCTGCCATCGTGCCCGATTCTGACCTGCGGATCGAAAATGTTGGGGTCAACCCGACCCGCACCGGTATCCTAGAGGCGCTCACCTTGATGGGTGCCGATGTTCAGCAGGAAAACCTGCGTCAGGTGGCTGGGGAACCAGTCGCCGATTTGCGTGTGCGCGCTAGCACCTTGACCGGATGCACCCTGTCTGGCGATTTGATCCCGCGCTTAATTGATGAAATCCCGATCCTCGCCGTTGCCGCCACGGCTGCCCGAGGTACGACGATCATCCGCGATGCCGCAGAACTGCGCGTCAAGGAAAGCGACCGACTGGCAGTGATGGCTACCCAACTCACCCGCCTAGGAGCCAAAGTAACCGAGTTGCCCGATGGACTGGAGATCAGCGGCAGCACCCCCCTTGTGGGAGCAGAAGTCGATAGCCACACCGACCACCGTATTGCCATGAGCCTAGCGATTGCCGCTCTCAGCGCCCAAGGTACTACAACCATTCACCGGGCAGAAGCAGCTGCCATTTCCTACCCCGATTTCACCGCCACATTGCAGCAGATCTGCGGAATGTAGTCTGCGTCTGGAACCGCCCTGCGCCCTGAAATTCCTGAGATTTAGGTAAAGTAGGGGAACAGGGCTAGGCGACGGCTCCATCGAGAAACCTGGACAGGTTGGGAACACTGAAAAGAGACACCGCTAGAGAGACACCGCTCAGCAATGTGGCTTCGGGACCCCAACGGTTTATCTGGTTATGTGGCAAAGGTTCAACAATTTCATTTCTAGCCTAACAACGTATCGCGCCCTCAGTCCCGATCTAAGAGTGCGACGGCAGGTGAATCAACGATTGCGACGTCGCCCTGCGCTGAGTGTTGAGCAGTGGTTTGAGACGTTTTACCAGCCCCAGGGAATGACCTACTCTGTCGTAGCCTTTGCCTATCAGCAGTTGCCGTTATACTCGGGCTTAGACATCGCCCGTGTATTGCCCGATGACCACCTCTACGAGGATTTGTGCTGGGCCCAAGTGTGCTGGTTCGACTGGCAGCTCAACCTCTGTGAGGACTTCTGCCACCACTTCGGCATTGAAGAGTCCGATAGCCTTGCCCTGAGCGACTGCTTGGAAAAAACAACCCTCTTCACCATTCGAGATCTCATTGCGCTTCTGAATACCTACGGAGTACGTAGCCTTGGCTGCTAGACGCGGGCAATACTGGCGGAATCGATGCAAGCTCCTCACCCTGGATTTGCTTAGGCAATGTCATGGGATAGCAGCATTTCCGATTTTTGTTAAAATTTCATAACAATTTCGCCGATTGATTGAATCTAGCGAAACCCCTGAAGCCATCAGGGATTTCAGGATTTTCGCCTCGGCAGCTTCTTGCAAAAGGTTTGCAAATGCCACCAACATATCGTAAATTTGATTACGAAACTAATTGAATATTATTTGCAATAAGCCTTGCTTTAATGCTAACAAGTGTTGGTTTCATTGCTCTAATCATAAACTTTCCTGATGATTTTTATTAGTAGTTGTTATATGTGGCGGTGCTAGACGAAACAGGGCAACAGCGAGTCGGAGTTCAGCTCAAGAGTCTCAAAGGTTTTGAACGTCCTGCCAGCACATTGCCGCTCTACCTAACCTGCTGCTCATCAAGAGTTCCTCAACTCTTAACCCCTACTTAACCGAGAATTTCTTGCATTTAGTTTATCCTCGATGAATTCCCATCCTCAATCGCTCTCCGAACACACCGTCTCTATCTCCCGTTGCGACCGCTGGCAAGCGCATCAGCGGCTACAGGAACTAGGAATTCCCTCAATTTGTACTAGCGATGGAGCGCTACAGGTCAGTGTGTATAGTCCTCTAGCTGCTATTCAAGTGTGGAGTGTTCTCTATCGCCTTACAGCATCTCGACAGCAGTTGCTGCATTGGTTAGAGCGGTGCTGGCAGTAATTCCGGGTGGGCTGGAGTTGCCAAGCACGACCCTGATCTTGATCCTGGTTTTGTTCTAAGTCTTTTTAGTCGTTTCCCTTTTGCATTGAGCCATGAGCAAGTACAGCCAAACATCAGAATTTATCCTAGAAGGGCGCTTTCTTGGTTTTGCGGCTGAAGACGGCTACAAGCTGAAACTGCTGCGAATCTCGACGAGTACGGGAGAATATCGAATCAAGCTTCCTAAGGAACTGCGCCCTCGGCTGTACTACAGTTTGACTCCGGGAGAGTGGATCCAGGTGAGTGGATACCAAAAATGCCACCTCCTAAAAGGGACAACCAAGCTAAAGGCTTACCACGTCGTGCCCGCTCTACCCACTGCGGTTGATCCTTCGCTTGTTGAGCAGCGGCCTCTGCCCACTCCTCGGTTGCAGTCTGTTGTGTCGCCTCCAGTCTCCCCCACGCCGCAGCACCAAGCCAATAGTCAAGCCAACAGTAACGCTAAGAAAGCCACAATTTTGGTTTGCCAAAAGTCAGATTGCTGCAAGCGGGGAGGTAGTGCCGTTATGCGTGCTCTGCAGGCGAGCCTAGATGAGCGTGGCCTAGCCGAAGAGGTCGTCATCAAAGGAACAGGCTGCATGAAGCGTTGCAAAGCCGGTCCCAATGTGATTATGCCGGACAAAACTCGCTATAGTCAGATTCGTCCCGAAGCGATTCCCGATCTGCTAGAAAAGCATTTTCCCGAAGAATTGCCTGACGATGTAGAGATTGCCAGCTAGAATGGCGTTCTAGTTTTGTCTAGCGCAGAACCAGTGATCAGACCGGCGATTGCCGGTTTTTTAAGGCAAGCGAGGCGACGGAATGGTGGGGCCGCCTCGTTTGGCGATCAATCGGGCAGAGGGGAGTTATTGGGCAGCAGCTTTGATGCAGGCTTCCACGAGGGGAGTTACCTGATCGACATCTTGCCAGCCAAGAATTTCAGTGACTTTCTTCTCAAGATTTTTATAGGTTCTGAAGAATTCTGCAATTTCTTCCAAACGGTGGGGCGCGATGTCTTTCAGCGACTTAACATCAGCGTATCGTGGATCTTTGGCGGGAACGCACAGGATTTTCTCGTCGCGCTCGCCCGAATCCACCATCTGCAACATGCCAATCGGCCGCGCGGGAATAATGCACCCTGGAAAAGTAGGCTGGTCCATGATTACCATGCCATCGAGTGGATCGCCATCGTCGGCTAGGGTATTGGGAACAAACCCGTAGTCATAAGGATACTGCACAGAGGCGTACAGCACCCGGTCGAGGGCGAAGGCTTGCAGATCTTTGTCAAATTCGTATTTGTTCTTGCTGCCTGCTGGAATCTCGATCAGCACGTTGATCAACCCTGGCTTGGGTTGGGCAGGGATGCGCGATAAATCCACAGCGTTTCTCCAAATCTAAAGAGGACATGGGTACAGCAATCGTGCACTTGAGAATCAATATGGCAGCAAAACCATGAACCATCTCGCCGCGACGATAGGCTGTCCCGAGTAGCATTTTAGGGGAAGATGGAAGCAGCCTCTACAAGCAAACGGATCTCAGACTGGAGCTTTAATAGCTTTCATGACTAGCTCACCAAAACTTAATCTCTAGGTCTTGGCAGCAACTGAGCTGGCGTTCTCCAGGGCTGGGTATCGATCGAGGAAAAATGGGCAATGGCCGCTAGCGGCACAGCCAGAGTTAATAGGGCGATTAAAGTCCCGATGAAGTTAGCTAGCTTGTGAGAGGTTCGTTCAGGAGGTTCGCTAGCTTGACTACTGGATTCCATCATTAAACTCGATTGGTGAGACAAACTCATTCAGCAAGGCGCTCTAAAACGCAATTGACTAAGTTTGTTTAGGGTATGCAGTCAACATCAAAATGGGCTGAGCTTTTGAATAAAGCCTTAAAGCTCCATTCTAATCGGTTTTTAGAGGAGCCATCATCCGCAAAAATTCCAGGGGTAACCCATCAGCATCGGCAATAAAAGCGACTTCGTAAACGACATTACCAATAATCTGCTGCATCGGTTCTAACAGGATCTTCAAAGGTGGCAACTGTCCTGAGCGGCTAGACTGCTCTGCATAGCGCTGTTTAAGCTGGTTTAACCATAAAGGCAAATCCTCTACCAGATCGGTTAAATCAAACGACAGATGATAATATCCAGTGTAATGTTCGTCACCAAAAGCATCAGCCGCAGGACGCGGTTGTGGCACTTGCAATAGCTCGATACGTCCGCCTAGTCCCTCCATCCAGCAGGCCAAGGTAATGCCGGCAGTAAACCGCTCGCAGACCTGAAACCCAAGCTGCTCATAGAAGGCAATGGCTCGGTAAATATCGGCGGTACGAATAGAAGCGTGATGCATGAGGTCAGCTATTCCCGTCAGGGAACCATTCCTGCAGTACTCAACTGGTTTTTAACTGGTTATTCATCTGCTCCTTAAACCTACTCGAACAGACGAAAGTAGGGGTAGCGGACTGGGGCCCCCGGCTCTTTTTCAAGGTCGAAGTTGATCACATCCCAACAGGGATCATCGGAAGGCTCGGGGCTAAATTCAACAGGTAGCCCGTAGAGGCGAGGACGAGGAGCTTCGGTTTGCCCGCGCCACGGGGTGCTGCGCTCGAGGTAGGTGCTGATCAAATCTTTGTATCGCCGAGCAATAATC
Organism: Synechococcales cyanobacterium C42_A2020_086; assembly: GCA_015272325.1. Lineage (GTDB taxonomy): Bacteria > Cyanobacteriota > Cyanobacteriia > Elainellales > Elainellaceae > JACYLU01. The sequence continues at coordinate 30,536 of JACYLU010000032.1, forward strand.
ACTCGAGTTGCCCGGTAACCTTGGGTATAAAGGCGGTCTAGGGCTTCATGGATTTCAAAGCGAATGCCGTCGGGGTGCGTATGTTGACGATACCACTCGTTATTCCACCGTCGCCAGTGGCGTCCCGATTGCAGATGAATCAGCTCGCCGGATTTAGGATTGGCTTCAAATGCCCCATGGCGTTGACATAGATAGGTATCCGTCAGCGTCAAAGCAGGAATCATTTGACGGCAATGCGGGCACTGAATTTCAGGTCCAAAAATTGGATACTGTAAAGCGGGGTTCATCATGAAGCTGGGATTCGCATAGGCAACCAGTGCCAATTCTTGTGGCTCTATTATACTCCCTAGAATTTTCAGGCTTCTCCCACAGAGGGAATGTTTTATGCTGAATGCCCGCTAGCCACCATGGATCAGACGGCCTGATCCGCTCGGGTTCATCTTTTGTTGTCTAATCTGTGAGCGATGGTTCAATGAGTACGTTTTCAGATCTCAATTTCGGTGCTTCGGCTTCACCGTCCTACTGGACTGCCCCTGATCTTTCGCGGGCGGCCTTTGTTGCCCCCAATGCCACGGTGATTGGGCAGGTGGAGGTTGCCAGCGGAGCTAGCATCTGGTACGGAGCTGTTGTGCGGGGCGACATCGAGCGCATTGTTATCGGCAGCCGCACCAATATTCAGGACGGAGCGATTCTGCATGGTGATCCGGGGACGCCGACCGTATTAGAGGACGAGGTGACGGTGGGGCATCGAGCCGTCATTCACAGTGCCTATATAGAGCGAGGCAGCCTAATCGGGATTGGCGCAGTCATTCTAGACGGGGTACGGGTCGGTGCGAGCAGCATTGTTGGTGCGGGAGCTGTGGTAACCAAGGATGTGCCGCCGCGTTCGCTCGTGGTGGGGTTGCCAGGAAAGGTGCTGCGCCCTGTATCGGAGGACGAGGCGGCTGAGCTGATCGAGCACGCCAAACGCTACGAAAAATTAGCCTTTGTTCATGCGGGCAAAGGGACGGACTTAGGGTTTCAAACCCAGTGAAATCGAATCTTGCGAGGTATAGCGACCCCTCAGACAGCGCTACGATATGTAAAAAAATGTTAAGAGAGATCTGGCAAATTCGAGCAATACAGCGCAAAATAAATCACAAGATGAGAGTTATTTATAAATCTTTAAGGGAGGGCTTAACACTATGGATTGGCGTCTTCTGATTGTAGTATTGCCGCTGCTGCTAGCTCTCGGCTGGGTTGCCAAGAACATCGGTCAGGAAGCCTTGCGGCAAGGCAAAGACTTTATGAACAAGTCCACCTGATCCCCTACTGTTGATCGGGCTAAGTTGTCATACGCTCATCTCCAGTTGATTCTGGTTGATTCTAGGCAAGAAAGGCGATCGTCTGAGAGTACGCAATCTGTTGTGATCAAGTGCGATCAAGGCGATCGCTTTTTTGTTTCCGTGTTTGCGTCTAGCGCGTTGCAAGATGTGTTGTCAGCGCAGCAGCAGACTGGCAGACTGCAGCAAACCAATCACAAAGCCGAGAATGCCACCTAAATTGACAATGGCCTGTAGCTCGCTTTTGACAATGCCCTGAATGGCGAGTTCTAGCTCCCGGGGGGAGGTGGCTTTCACACGGTTAATAATCACTTGATCGATATTCAGGATGGGAATGACTTGCGCCACAATTGGCTCCAAATCTCGCTCCAAATAGCGCTCTAGCAGCAGCGCCAGCTCATGGCTAATCGGCTCTAGCGAACTGAGAACCACGCTGGATGTGCGCAGGCGGTTCAGCAGCAGTGTCGCAATCTCTTCCCAATTGAGGGACTCGCTTAATCCCTGCAAGACATCGGAGCCTTGAGTTTGCACATAGTTACGCACGCTTTCCCGCATGGTTCTACGCAACTGCCGCACGGTAGATACTGGCAGATTTTGCAGCGACAGGTTTTGCAGCAGTTCGGTGATGCGTTCGCGAATCTCCAAGGCTTGAATCAGCTCTGCTAGCCGGCTATTACTTTCCTCTTGTTCATCTAAGCAGTAGGTGCGCAGGCGGGTTAAGGCATTGCGAACGCCGAAGAGGTTTGCCACTACCCAGTAGGTGCCGCTGGTTCTTTGGCGAAACCCTTCGTCGATAATGCGGATGTTGCGGTCGGTGAGAAAATCTACTACGATGCGGCGCAGCACATCCGGCGGAATCACCACTTCTAACAGCCAATCGGCAAGCTGTTCGGCTTGCTGTTCGGTGAGCCGCAGCTCTAGTAGCACTTGGTCAAAGATGTGATTCAGTGGTGCTTCTAAAAAGTCTGCTCGCCGTGCGGTTGCCTTGAGCAGTCGTGGCAGGGATTGCCCGAGGAAATCTTTGAGAATGCTGGCGACAATTTTAACGGGTTTGTCGGAGCGAGTTTGTTGAATCTGCTCCAGAACTAGGTTCAGCAGCCAGTGAATTGCTGCCTGCAAACGCTCCACTTGCAGTAATTTCCGTGCTAGATTTTGCAGTTCGTCAGGCGTGAGCAACGATCCCATGATCGCGTCGGAAATCCGCTTGGCTAGGCGCTCTTGATTGCTGGGAATCAGTCCTGGCGTAAAGGGCAGCTTGCGTCCACCCACGTATAGGGGGCGGTAAGGGCGAAACAGCATTTTGATCGCGATGTCATTGGTAAAGTAGCCAATGATGGCACCGACGACCGGGGGAGCAACTAGAGTCCAAAATGTACGCAAGTCCAAGGTGCAAGAACAAAGCTAGAACAATGCAAGGATGAGTGGCAAGCCGCGCGGTCAGAGACAGTTGAGAAGGCAAGCAAACTGGATGGGGGCAGATGAGGGCAACGGACGAGTTTCGCAGAGTTACTCAGGCAGAGGGCTTGCTGGCCACAAGTACACCCATCATGCCGCTCGCAATTGGATAATGCACAACGGAAGCAAAGCCAGCGGCACGAGCTAAGGTGATTTGTTCGGCTCCCGTAGGAAACCGATCGAGACTAGGGCTAATGTAGGCATACTCCCGACGCAAGCCTAAGGCGTCTGCCAACGGTACAACCAGGGTATCGAGATACCACTGCTGAAATTGGCGGACAAGGGGATCGCCCGGACGGTGAAAATCAAGAATCGCGACTTTAGCCCCTGGCTTGAGCACCCGAAATAGCTCTGCCAAACTCTGCGGGATGTCTAGGACATTGCGCAGCCCATACCCCATCGTAGCCGCATCAAACTGAGCGTCCGGAAAGGGTAGATTGAGGGCATCGCCTTCCATCCAGGTGATGGGCAAGGGCTGCAAACTAGCCGCAGCTCGCTGTTCTGCTATCGCTAACTGAGCAACTGAAAAATCAACACCATAGACATGCCCTTGCGGTCCCACCGTGCGGGCCAGCAGACGGGACAAATCACCGCTACCACAGCAAACATCCAGGCAGATAGACCCAGGCATCGCCTGACTCCATTTCACAGTCATGTGCTTCCAGACGCGGTGCTGCCCAAGGCTGAGCCAATCGTTGAGTTGATCGTAGGCTGGAGCAATACGATTGAAAATAGCTTGGATATCTTGAGCGTACTCAGCGGTCGGTGAGGTTACGGTCACAGCCAGTGCAGGGAAGGGTACAACTCAATCCTACACAACGACTGGATGGAAGCGCGTACAGGTAAGAACTAAGCCCACCTGCTGAGCAGCCAAGTGGATCAGGGTCAGCTCATCTTCCCAAAGCACACGCGGCTGCTGCCATTGCAGCGACAGCACACCCAATACTCGATCCTGAAACAGAATTGGAGTGAGTAAATGGGCCTGAACCCCTGCCGCTGCATAGGGTTCGAGGGCGGTATTCCGTTCTGTGGCACTGTGGACCGCCCCCTGCATGGTGCGGCTGTCGATGGCTTGGTGTAGCAGCGGATCGGTGGCTAATGAAGCGGCAACTGCTTCCCCAAGGCCACAGCTTCCTGATGCCGTTAGGCTCCTCCCGTCTACCAAATGCAACACACAACCATCGGCTGCTAACGCCTCACGGTAAGCTGTAGCAATAGGCTGCAAACAAGCTTCTGGATTATCGTACTGACCAGCAAGCTGCACAATCGCGTTCATCAATTCCAATTGTGCTTGGGCACGGCGTAACTCATCGGTTCGCTGCTTCAGCAGGTCGTAGGTCTCGGCGGCTCGCTGGACAACTGCTTTCAGCTCAGTCGGATCCCAAGGCTTAGTAATGTACTTATACACTTGTCCTGAGTTGATCGCCTCTACGAGATCCTCAACATCTGTAAATCCCGTCAGGATGATCCGCATTGTGTCGGGAAACTGGGGAACCGTCTTGCTGAGGAACTCCGTTCCCTTCATTTCCGGCATTCGTTGATCGGAAATGATGACAGCCACCTCGCCTTCAGCCGCTAAAATATCTAGCGCCATCAAACCGCTCTCAGCTCTTAAGACGTTGAAATCACGACGAAACGTGCGATATAGCAGATCTAGGTTATCTGGCTCATCATCTACGACCAGCATCTTTGGTTTTTTAGGTCGCTCTAAGCTCATAAACTGACGGCCAATACTACTGAGGTCGAAACTGGCACCACTCATGACATCAACATCTCCTTACAGCACATCCCAGGGCTTAGCAGACCTACCTCTTGAACACAAACCGCCTGACTTCAACTCCATCGAAATCGCGCGATCGAGATCACGGTTGCTTGCTCAATCTAGTCTTGACACGTTTGCCCTAGTTCTAACTCTGTTTGGCAGACTCCCTTCATTCACCATAGAGCATTAGCTCATTAACCCAGTGGGTGCTATAGCCCCGCAATCCGGTGTTCAACGTAGGCTATTGGGTCGGGCTATTGGGTCAGTCAGAATGGCTCAACGACCGTTATTTACACATTATTTACAACTGAGATCTTGCCTGAATCTCTAAGCTGCCGCTGAATTGGGTGGAGTTGACACCTTGCCTATTGACTCTATCTACAGCGTTATACCGACTGTATCGATTGTATCGATAGAAATCTGCAATCTTTATCACCTTGTCGTTTATGAAGCCTTATCAGCGCGTGCCCATTCAAGATTGTGGTGAGCCTCTAGTACCGATTCCTTTAGCAGAGTTTGCCGTAGAAGAACCGCACCCCTACGTCAAGCTGGGCGCTCCCTATGGCGACCATTCTCCCTACTATCTGCGCCAAGGCGTTCTAGAGCAACTGATCCAGGCTCAACGTCTGTTGCAGCAATCCCATCGCCAGTGGCGCATCCAAATTTTTGATGCCTATCGACCCATTGCAGTGCAGCAGTTTATGGTAAACCATGCATTGGCTGAGGCTGTGCAAGCCGGCGGATTGAGCCTCACTCAGCTCACGGATGCTCAAAAACAAGCATTTTTAGATCGCGTTCAGCAATTTTGGGCTGTGCCAAGTCTCGATCCGGCGACGCCGCCACCCCACAGCACGGGCGCAGCTATCGATGTCACGCTGGTGGATGAGCGGGGGCAACCAGTGGATATGGGGTCGCCTATTGATGAGATGTCGCCTCGCTCCTACCCGGACTACTACGCGAATTGGCCAGCAACCCCTGCTGCCTCAGCACCGCTCGCTCAGTCCGGACGGTACGCCCTGTTTCATCAACACCGCCAACTGCTGCGACAGGTGATGACCACAGCTGGGTTCGAGCAACATCCTCAGGAGTGGTGGCATTTTTCCCTAGGAGATCAGCTTTGGGCCTGGCTCGTACATCAACGCTTGCCGGAGCAGCCACCTCTGGCCCGCTATGGAGCCATTTAAGCAGTTGGTCGGTGAACTGTGGGGTTGAGTCAGCCTGCGCCAGTAAGCTAGATGGGGCGACGGGTGATCTAGCCTGACCCTAAAATCGGAACTCCTACGCCTCGGAACGGCATAAGAGAAGCCTAGGCAGATCCAAATGGCCTATGGCGAGGCAGGACTCGCTGGCGTTGGCACGGGTGAAGCCGACTGAGGTTCGCAGTAAGCATTGACTTCATTCACTAACGGTTCCTCTTGGGCGGTTGCGGTTTGCAGCGCCTCGAAGGCTCGCTGGGCACCCTCGGCGTCTTTGGCTTGGGCAGCCGTCACCAGCTCTCGAGTTGCCTGATTGGTGGCGGTATACATCGTGACAAAGCGGGTTTGATACCCTTGCAGCCGCTCATCGGTTAATTGCAGGGCTTCCATCTCGGAGCGAGCATTATTGGCGACATCAGCAATTTTATTCATCGACTCGATGCTGTCCGGTCTAGGATTCTCCGACGCGGTCTGCACTCCCTCCACTGCCCGATTGGCAATCTCGATCAGCTTATTACACTGAGATACTTTACTTTCCGAGCAGCTCGTCACGAGCATTCCTAGGGTAATAGCCAGCAATGTAAATCTTGCACGATTAGCAGTAAACATAGTCAGACGCATAGCTGCTCTCCTTCATAGGGCTGATGACCTGCAAGCTAGAGAGTTCATCTTAACGAGTCAATTGAGTGGTGTGGCCAGCAATTTTCGATAAAGGATAGAACCGTATACGTAACACACCCTATCAAATCCATCGCTGCTGAGCCGGTTCTAACTGAACAGATCTCAGTCCAGATCTCAGTTAGTGGACGACTAGAGACCCTAAGGACTCCAACGACACTTCACACGCCTCGGTTAACGATTCTAGATCCAAGTCTCAAATTTGAATCGGAAGTTCCCCAGGCTCCGTAGCTCCCCCGAGAAATTTGGCTAGCCAATTCTTCTAACTGGAAGAGTTCTAACTGGAAGAGGCTGATCGGCTGTTTGTTGCTCCATCCGCTTAAAGGTCGGTTGGGTTGAGCTGTCCCATAGCCCAAGTTGTGTAGGTCCCGATCGGACTCCAAAGCAGATAGGGCACTAAGAGTAGGGCGGCGGTTCTAGACACCGGCCATACCAGCCCAGTCAACACAAGACCTAGCCCAAAGCCTGCTGCTCCAACCCCCGTGCCAACCCGCAAACTGCGAGTCATGAGCATAGCAGGATTGTAGGCTAAGGTGACCAGCTCTAACAGAAAATATCCCGCCATTAACGCCCAGGTTTGGGGTGTTCCTGGGGCTTGCTCCCATACCAAGACGGCAGACCAAGCACCACAGACAAAAACTGTGGTCCAAATCAGCGGAATCAGCTTTTCAAAGGTGAGCCACTTCGGTCGCTGCAGGCGTCTAAACCATTGCGCTCCCTGACGAGGGGTCAAGCTGCCAATCAGCAGAGCAAGGAGCAATGTTATGCCACCAATCACCATCCAGGACTTCACCATGTCCTTCAATCTCCTTGTCTCTTTTCCTTGTCGCTATATAAAGTGTCCTTAACTGCTGCTTATGAGCTTATGGAAAGTAACCCGTGAGTCAAGCTTGCTAAGGCTGCTTCAGCTAACTAGGTTCTCTGAGCATAGAGTTCAACCGCTGTTGGTCTGTGCGGCTACCTCTACTGAACCTTTAGGTGCCTAGCGACAAACCGGCAACTGTAGTGCGAGCCTCGAGTATGGAACCTTGGTTGGCAGGATGAATCAACAGCGAGAAACAGCCGAAGTCCTCTCCAACTTTGCCGATAACCATAGCTGACCATTACAGTGACAGTCAACAGCAGCATCTGTCATCACTCATAAGGAGCAAAAAGTTGGAGCAAGGGTTGAACGCTGCTCAAGATAGGAGCCATCGTAAAGCAGTAAGCAAAATTACCTAAAAGCAAGATTGCTCACTTCAAGCTGCTCACTTCAGTAGGCCAAGCGGTCAATGGTGATCGATGAGCACTTTAATACCGCTTAATACCGCACATAAACTCTTCATGACGAATAACGTCGTGAATCTTAATCAATTCTCAGCACGGTAGGTCGGTTACTAGAACGGTATTACTTCTTGAGGGCTATTGAGGCGTTCCCTTCAAGTCCGCTGTATTGACCGATGCCTTTACTAAACTTAAAAACTCTCAGTCCGAATTAATTTACATTTTGAAATAAACCATTGAAGGCTGCAGCCGAGCGCGAAAATTCTCTAGAGCCTCAAAATAGGAAGAATACAGAGAATCTAAAGAAAACATTAAAACCTATGAGTTAATCATTAGTAATAAATAACTTAAGTAATGTAAATAAAAACCGCATTTGAATAATTGCAAAAGTCGCTTCTCATCAGGCTTTGACCTAATATCACTTAAATAGTGACACAACTTAACAACTCGTAACAAATAAAGACCCAGCTGCATTGTATAAGAATAGCTGGAGGGTAAAAATGATAGACAAAAGTTATCCAAACAGCTGATTTATCAAGCCTTTTTGTCCTTCTCATACAGATATGAAGTTTTCTCAGATTTCTCTCGGAGACCTCTGCCTGGTTCTCAAGCGATCGGGTGGGCTGTAGGAAGGGGCAAGGGGAATGATTTGGCTGGATTGCGTTTGTCGTCATTCACTCCTTCAGGTTGCTTAGTCAGCTTGAACAATGTGCTGAAATCTCTGGTTTGAATCAAAACCGAACTTAACCAAAATACTTAGGAGATTGAGTCCATGCTAGATGCATTCGCCAAAGTTGTTTCTCAAGCCGACGCTAAGGGTGAATTTCTGAGCAATGCTCAGTTCGATGCGCTGTCGAACATGGTGAAGGATGGCAGCAAGCGTCTGGACACTGTGAACCGCATCACCAGCAATGCTTCTACGATCGTTGCTAATGCGGCTCGCGCTCTGTTTGAGGAGCAGCCTCAGCTGATTCAGCCCGGCGGCAATGCTTACACCAACCGCCGTATGGCTGCCTGCTTGCGCGACATGGAAATCATCCTGCGCTACGTTACCTATGCAACGCTGGCTGGTGACTCCAGTGTTCTGGATGACCGCTGCCTGAACGGTCTGCGCGAAACCTACCAAGCTCTAGGCGTTCCGGGTAGTTCCGTGGCTGCTGGCGTGCAAAAGATGAAGGAAGCTGCTATCGCGATCGCGAACGATCCCAACGGTATCACCAAGGGCGACTGCTCGGCTCTAATGTCTGAAGTGGCTAGCTACTTCGACCGCGCGGCTGCTGCTGTCGGCTAATTGGCGCACCGGATTTAGCGATTGGCTCAGAATCCTACCCTTGCCAATGGCTAATTCTCAGCGACCCTTTTTGAACGTACTCTTTGAACGACACCAATATTTAGGGAGATATCTCGACTATGAAGACCCCCATTACCGAAGCGATCGCTGCTGCTGATACCCAAGGTCGTTTTCTCAGCAACACCGAACTGCAAGCCGTTAATGGTCGGTTCGAGCGGGCTGCTGCCAGCATGGAAGCGGCTCGTGCGCTAACCAACAACGCTCAGCAATTGATCGATGGTGCTGCCAACGCTGTGTATCAGAAGTTCCCCTACACGACCCAAATGTCTGGGGCAAACTATGCATCTGATTCTCGTGGTAAGTCGAAGTGCGCTCGCGATATCGGCTACTACCTGCGCATGGTGACCTACTGTCTCGTTGCAGGTGGCACTGGCCCCATGGACGAGTACCTGATTGCTGGCTTGGATGAGATCAACCGCACGTTTGATCTATCTCCGAGCTGGTATGTGGAAGCTCTGAAGTACATCAAAGCAAACCACGGGCTGTCGGGCCAAGCTGCTAACGAAGCAAACACCTACATCGACTACGCGATCAATGCGCTGAGCTAATCGCTCTTGCGCCCGGGAGGGTAAGCGGTTGCTGGTGAAACTAGCATTGGTTTGCCTTTCCGGGCGTGTTTTATCGAGATGTGATAAGACACGCTTTTTTTATATCGTCGATGCGGGGTAGTGAAGATGGCAGGTTTAGCAACGTCTAGTCGATTGGGGATTGAAGCGTTTGCTGAGTCCGAACAGATGGAGCTTCGGGCCAATTTCACGGAAGAGGAACTTCAGGTGGTGATTCGTGCCGCCTATCGTCAGGTGTTAGGAAACGATCACCTGATGACCTCGGAGCGCCTAATCAGCGCTGAATCCCTATTGCGTCAAGGAGATATTACGGTACGAGATTTTGTGCGGGCAATCGCTCAGTCAGAACTCTACCGGGAAAAGTTTTTCCACTCCAACCCTCAGATTCGGTTTATCGAACTCAATTACAAGCATTTATTGGGTCGGGCTCCCTATGATGAGTCCGAAATTGCGTTTCATGTTGATCTGTACAATGCTCAGGGCTACTCGGCAGAGATTGATTCGTACATCAACTCGGCAGAGTACCGTGAGAGCTTTGGCGATTGGATCGTGCCCTACTACCGGGGCTTTGCCAGCCAGCCAGGGCAAAAGACTGTGGGCTTCAATCGCATGTTTCGGTTGTATCGGGGCTATGCCAATAGCGACCGGGCCCAGTTTGGCAAGAACCGAGCGCGATTGACCCAGGAAGTAGCCCGGAACACCCCGATGCCGATTCTGCTGCCGGTCGGTGTTGTAGAAGGTTCCTCGGGTAGCTACGGCTCTGCTCTCATGGGGGCGAGTGGTGGTGATCGAGATCAGCTCTTTCGGATTCGGGTGGTTCAGCGAGCGGCGGCAGGAGCACCGCAAGTGCGTCGCAGCAGCCTGGAGTACCTTGTATCCTATGAGCAGATGTCGGCTACTCTGCAAAAAATTAATCGTATGGGTGGCAAGGTCGTGAGTATCACGGCAGCTTAACGAGGGGTAAAGGATGAGGGATGAGGGATGAAGTGAACGACTGAAGGAAAGCATTGCAGCCTAGGTGTCAGGTGATGTTCCTGGTCCCTGAGTGAAGCTTTTCTTTGGGTTTGACCTGCGTCTCCGTCTTTCATTCTTTATCCTTCCTCTTTTTTACTAATCTCGCTTGTTGATTGGGAGAATTTCACGTGCCTATTACAGCAGCAGCCTCGCGGCTCGGAACATCTGCATTTGATGAAGCAGCCCCCGTTGAACTGCGTCCCAATTGGACGAAGGACGATGTGGAGAATGTCGTGCGTGCGGTTTACCGTCAGGTGCTAGGGAATGACTATCTTATGGCCTCTGAGCGGCTGACCAGCGCTGAATCGCTTCTGCGGGACGGCAAAATTTCGGTTCGGGAGTTTGTTCGATGTGTAGCCAAGTCCGACCTGTACAAGCAGAAGTTTTTCTACAACAACTTCCAGACTCGGGTGATCGAACTCAACTATAAGCATTTGTTGGGTCGTGCTCCCTATGATGAGTCGGAGGTGATCTATCACCTCGACCTCTATGAAACCGAAGGGTTTGATGCGGATATTGACTCCTACATTGATTCTGAGGAGTATCAAGCGAACTTTGGCGAGAACATTGTGCCCTACTATCGCGGCTTCCAGTTCTACAACGGAGCCAGAACGGTGGGCTTTAGCCGCATGTTCCAGCTCTATCGCGGCTATGCCAACAGCGATCGTTCTCAGGCGGCAGGTAACAGCCCTCGTTTGGCCCGCGACTTGGCTCAAAACCGGGCATCCAGCATTGTGAGTCCTTCGAGCAGCGAAGGCGGCTGGGCCTACTACCGGGCCTCAAGCGATGTGGCACCCACGAAGTGTCTGGGTGGCTCGGTGACCGGCGAAAGCGATCGGGTTTACCGGCTGGAAGTGGCGGGAATCCGAGCACCGGGCTATCCGGGCGTGCGACGCAGCAGTGTGGCTTACCTCGTGCCCTACAATCAGCTCTCGAGTAAGATGCAGCAAATCCAGCGGCAGGGTGGCAGAATCGTCAGCGTGTCGCCGGCTTAATACTCAAGACAAGAAGGGAGTTCGGGCCTTTAGGCTTGAATTCCCTTGGTCCGATTCTCTCGTTCAGCCTCTTCTTCAACTACAGGAGTTTATAAGCATGTTTGGTCAAACTGCGGTGGGTAGTGCTGCGAACAGCCCCTCTGGAAGCCGGATGTTTCGCTACGAAGTCGTTGGGCTGCGGCAAAGCCAGGAAAATGACAAGAACAACTATGCGATTCGGCGCAGCGGTAGCGTCTTTATCACGGTGCCCTACAACCGAATGAACGAAGAAATGCAGCGCATCCTGCGGATGGGCGGCAAGATCGTCAACATTGAGCCGCTTTCGATGGACGCTGAGGGGTGATGCCAGAGTCTCCCTTACTGCCCGAGCGGGACCAACCCTCGTCGGAGTTGGCTGAAGCCCCATCATTGACGGTAGAGCAAGCAATTGCTCAGCTTACCGATCCGGATCTGAGTCTGCGCTACTATGCGGCCTGGTGGCTTGGCAAGTTTCGGGTCACCGATCCGGCGGCGGTCACGGCTTTAATCGCTGCCCTAGAAGACGACTCGGATCGCACCGAATTGGGGGGCTATCCCTTGCGACGCAATGCGGCTCGCGCTTTGGGCAAGCTCGACGATCGGCGGGCGGTTCCAGGGTTGGTGCGCTGTCTCTCCTGCGACGACTTCTATGTTCGGGAAGCGGCGGCACAGTCTCTCGGGATGCTAGGCGATGCAAGCTGTGTGCCCGAGCTGCTCAAGCTGCTGGTAGGCGGTTTGGCAGCGGCTCAGCCAGTACCAGGGCGTCCCCATTTGGCACAACCCGTTGAAGCGGTGGTGGAAGCCGTTGGTGCTCTGGCTCCTCAGACTCCTTGGGAAGCGGAAGCAATCGAGCGGGTACGACCGCTGCTTAACCATTCCCTGCGGCGCGTTCAGTATGCGGCAGCTCGAGCCATGTATCAGCTCACTCGCGAGGCGATCTATGGCGATCGGCTCGTGCAGGCGCTGTCTGATCCAGACGTCAACCTGCGGCGGGTAGCGCTATCTGATCTGGGAGCCGTGGGCTATTTGCCTGCAGCTGAGGCAATCGCAACGGCGGCAGCGGAGAATAGCTTTAAGCTGTTTTCCCTCAAGGGCTTGTTGGAGCAACAGATCTATCCGGAAGAGCTGCAACTATCAACAGCGGCAGTCCAGCTAATAGAGCTAATGGATTCTCTGTTATAAAAAACTGTCTTAGAGGCGACTGAGGCGACTGTAGAAGCGACACCTCCAGCGTCTGCTGTGACCCCAAACCAATCCTGACGATCTAGCAGTTGACCGAATCGTGACTGATGGCGTGATTGACCAGATGATAGTGACCCATTCCGCTGCTTCTCCATCTCCAACCCCTGAAGCGCTGATTGCTGCCGTGGAGCAGGCTGATTCCCCCGAGCGGCTGCTAGCGGCTGTGCAGCGGCTGGCGGCGTCTCCTTCGGAGGTAAGTATTCCTACGCTGATCCGCGTCTTGGGCTACAACAATGCAGGAGCAGCTTCGCTGGCTATGCAGGGGTTGGTGCAACTAGGAGCAGCAGCTGTGGCCCCCTTACTGGATCAGCTTGACGATTACAACTACGGGGCACGGGCTTGGGCGATTCGGGCCTTAGTGGCAATTCGGGACCCCCGGGCCCTAGAGGTACTGCTCAGCGCGGCGGCGGCGGACTTTGCTCCTAGCGTGCGGCGGGCGGCAACGAAAGGGCTGGGAACGTTGCTCTGGCAGCAATTGCCGGACCACCAGCGTTGGCAAGCGCAAGCCCGCACTCTGGAAACATTGCTGACCATTGCCCAAGACTCCGATTGGTCATTGCGCTACGCGGCAATTGTGGGGCTGCAAGGGCTAGCTTTAGCCTTAGCACCGTCGAGGGAATGCAACCGAATCCAGCAGCAGCTTCAGCAGATGACCACCGATACCGATCGAGCCGTTTTAGCTCGAGCGCGCTATGCCCTTACTGTAGTGGGCGCTGCCCCCGAAACAGCCTAGCTCCTCTGCCCGATTCTACGTTTCCCCTTCTTCCTCTCAAACTCCCTCTTAAAAGGTAACTACAGAATGTCGATTCCTCTCCTGCAATATCGCCCTAAAACTCAAAACCATCGCGTGGATGGCTACGACGTGCTCGATGAAGACGATCCTCAGCGCTATCGCCTAACGGACGCTACCTCGGATACAGATATCACCGAGCTGATTTGGGCAGCCTACCGGCAGATTTTTGGTGAGCATTTGATTTTAGAAAGCTACCGGCAGCCGTTTCTGGAGTCTCAGCTGCGCAACCGCGCCATTACCGTGCGCGATTTCATTCGTGGCTTGGGTAAGTCCGAAACTTACCGGGAACTCGTAGCCGAAACCAACTCGAACTACCGCTTAGTGGACATCACCTACAAGCGATTCCTTGGACGCGCTACCTATGGTCGAGATGAGCAAATCGCCCAATCGATCGTGATTGCCACCAAAGGGCTGCACGGCTTTATTGATGCTGTGGTCGATAGCACTGAATATAGCCAAAATTTTGGTGACGACATTGTGCCCTATCAGCGCCGCCGGATGGAAGGGCGTCCCTTTAATCTGGTCAATCCGCGCTACAGCGACTACTGGCGCAGCCGGATGATGCAAATGGAGCTGATGTCTCGCTCCTACTATCAGGTGCGGCAATATCAGTCGGGCGAACTCGATAAGAAGATTGTGCGGCAGGCCATCCCGAGCACGTTCCTAAACATGGTGCAAACCATGATTATTCCGCAGATGAACATGCAGCGCGATGTTGCCCGAGCCACCTCTAGCGCCATCAAAATTCCAGACATGACCCGCGAATCAGCGACTCCTAAACCAACGGTGAAGCCGACGGCCGTGGCGCTGCCCTATCGCTATCTTCCGAGCAATCCCAAATCTTAAGGCGTTACTACCATGACTATTCCTTTGCTTGAGTATCAACCTTCGTCCCAAAACCATCGGGTTTCGGGCTACGAAGTGCCGAATGAGGACACACCCTACATCTATCGCCTGGAAGACTGTACTGATAATGCCGATCTCGAAGCGCTGATCTGGGCAGCCTACCGGCAGGTGTTTAGCGAGCATGTGATTCTGCGCAGCAGCCGTCAGGTAGATCTAGAATCGCAGTTGAAGAATCGCTCGATCACCGTGCGGGATTTTGTGCGGGGTTTGGCTAAGTCAGACGTCTACCGCAAGCTGGTTGTTGAAACCAACTCGAACTACCGAATTGTAGAGCTGAGCCTGAAGCGGCTACTAGGACGAGCACCCTACAACAAGGATGAAGAGATTGCTTGGTCAATCAAAATTGCGACGGCGGGCGTTGATGGCTTTATTGATGCGTTGATCGATAGCGACGAGTACACCATGAACTTTGGCGATGCTACCGTGCCCTACCAACGTCGCCGCTATAAGGATCGCCCCTTTAACCTAGTGACGCCGCGCTACGGCATCTACTGGCGGGACAAGTTGGAAAGCGAGCGCTACAAGTGGGGCGATGTACGCAACTTCCTGGATATGGCTCGCTCGATTAAAGTGACGCCGAATCAGGTGGCTCCGGTGCGAACGGCAAACATCACGATTCCCGACATGAGCCGTGACTCAAAGCCCAATGTGCCGGTTTCGGTGAATCCGGTGGCTAGCTTCCCAACGCGCTAGTTGTCTGTGTTCGCTGAGCAGACATGTCTGGAGTAAACTGTCGGCGTTAATCTCAGCGTAAGTTCCGAAACAGAAGGCGAACCAGACGCGGGATAATAAACCTCAGCGCTATTCAATACACCATCTCACATCAAAAAAAGAAGGGAGAGATTTGCATGGCACTGCCGTTGCTTGACTACAAACCAACAACTCAAAATCATCGAGTGGCTAGCTTTGGCAAAGCGGACCTCAATGAAGATACGCCCTACATCTACCGCATGGAAGATGCAGCTACTGCTGACGACATGGAGCAGCTGATCTGGGCAGCCTACCGTCAGGTATTCAGCGAGCATCAGATTCTCAAGTTCAATCGTCAGGCGGCGCTGGAATCTCAGCTCAAGAACCGGGCGATCACAATGCGCGACTTTATTCGCGGGCTAGCAAAGTCGGAGCGCTTCTACAGCCAAGTCGTCGAAGTCAACGATAACTATCGTCTCGTGGAGATCTGCCTGAAGCGGCTGCTGGGTCGTGCGCCCTACAACGACGACGAGAGAATTGCCTGGTCGATCAAAGTTGCAACCCTCGGCTTCTATGGCTTCATTGATGCCCTGATTGACAGCGAAGAATATACACTGGCCTTTGGGGACTACACGGTGCCCTACCAGCGCAAACGCATGGAAGCCCGCCCGTTCAATCTAGTAACGCCTCGCTACGGCGAAGACTTTCAGGAGAAAGCAGGCACCGTCAAGACTGACTGGCGCTTCGTGGTGGAGAAGTTCTACACCCGCAAATTCCAGGAGCGCAATCTGGCAGAGGGCGATCCGCGCAAGTATCGGGAATTGGCGGCTGCCATCGCTCCAAAAGGCAACTACGCGCAAAGCATCCGTTCTTCCGAAATTGACTACCTCAGCAAAGTACCCTATCGGGGCCGGCGTTGAGGCGGCAGGCGGTTGCTAGGTAATAACTAGCTGCCTATCTAAAATCAGTTTCTTTCACTTCTGGGTCTTGTCACTCCTTCTACGGCAACTCGGTCGGCGATCGGGTAGCGGTTGAAGCAGAGATAAGACCCAACATTTTTGCTTTCAAATTTCGCCGGGCAGCTTCGTGATTCTCAGCATTTTTGATCTCACAAGGCAATAATGAGGCGAGATGAAAATTAGGGTTGCGCCACTGTAAGAGAGCTGCAAAAGAGCTGCGGCGTAGTTTTCTGCATAGCTTCAACTTTCATCACAAAATTCTAAATTGTGTCTCTAGAGAGATTCACAGAGCGCTTCGTTCCTCGATTAAATAAACAAATACAGTTTAGTTGTGTCCTAGACACCCTGACTGGGTTAACAGGTGATTATATAAGCTGGCCTTTTATCGGAGCCTTTTATTGGTCTGCTTTCTGGAAGTTTCTTGCCTCAATGAGTGGCTGGCGAGTAGATGGTCAGAGGATGGCGTAATTCGGGTGGAATGGATTAGCCCCCAGCGGCGTGTGCCCTAGTCCCTAGAAAATTTCTCCCCCGCTGCACCTGCTGTAATCAGTTTGGGTGAATGAAGGGTGAGCCATTATGTCTACATTTTCTTTGCTGTTTATTGCGGTGCTGGGAATTGCACTGCTGTTATTTCTAGTGATTGTGCTGCGTCTGCAGGCATTTATTGCCCTGCTGATTGCCAGTTTAGCGGTTGCGGTGATTGGGGGTATTCCGCCTGCCGAAATTGCGGATACGATTCGCGAAGGCATGGGGTCTACCTTGGGCTACATCGCTATTGTCATCGGGTTAGGAGCGATGTTTGGCGAGATGCTGCAAATTTCCGGCGGGGCCGAGCAAATTGCCAACAGTCTAGTGCGCAAATTTGGTGAGGTGAATGCTCAGTGGGCATTGGGTTTAGCAGGACTGGCGATTGCGATTCCCGTATTTTTTGACGTGGGGTTGATCATCTGCATTCCCTTGGTTTACAGCTTGGGGAGACGCACTGGGCGCTCGCTGTTGTACTACGCGATTCCGCTAGTGGCAGGCTTGGCCGTTGGGCATAGCTTTGTGCCGCCAACCCCTGGACCTGTGGCCGTGGCATCGCTGCTGGGAGCCGATTTGGGTTGGGTGATTTTGTTTGGTCTGATTGCTGGATTACCTGCTCTAGCCATCGGCGGCGTCTACTTCGGCAAATACATTGGCAAGCAGATTCACCTGACAGTACCAGCAGAAATGGAAGCGGCTGTGGCGGAACCACTCCGGGAAATGGCACCTGTCGGTGCGGAGGCAACTTCCCCTGTCACCGCAGAACCCTATGCCGTGCATCCCGAACTGCATCCCGAATTACCGGTCGAGCGGTCTTCCGATCGGGTCTTGCCTACTGTTGAGATGAAGGCAGATGAAATGAAGGCAGAGTTGAGTCGGCGGCGGTTGCCTAGCTTTGGCATGGTGATGAGCCTCGTGATCGTGCCGCTGGTGTTGATTCTGCTGAACACGGTGCTGGGGGTGGTGCTGCCCGAAGGCAATTTAGTCCGCAACTGGATGGCGTTTCTCGGGCATCCGTTTACCGCGTTAATCCTGGCTACGCTGCTATCGTTTTACTACCTTGGCATTCGGCGAGGCTATTCCCTAGCAGACATTCAGCGGATTACGACAAAATCCTTTGAGCCAGTAGGGCTGATTATTCTGGTGACTGGAGCAGGCGGTGTATTTGGTAGAGTGCTGGTAGAGACGGGTGTAGGCAACGCCTTGGCAGGGGCAATGGCCGCTTCCAATTTGCCGATTATTTTCCTGGCGTTTATGATCGCGGCGGCTGTGCGGGTTAGCCAAGGGTCGGCTACAGTATCTATGGTGACCGCTGCCGGGTTGGTTGCCCCCGCAATTCAAGCAGGAAACTATTCGGCACCCTTGGTAGGAGCAATTACAATCGCCATTGCCTCGGGGGCTACGATTCTCTCCCACGTCAACGACTCGGGCTTCTGGCTGGTAGGACGGTATCTAGGCATGACCGAGAAAGAAACCCTGCGCTCCTGGACCGTGATGGAGACCATTATTGGGTTTGTTGGTTTTGCCGTTGTGTTTGTGCTTGGCTTTTTCCTATAGAGGTGGGACAGAGGTGGGACCGAATTTACATTCTCCTTTCCCCAAATGCAGGGGGAGGGTTGCGGTCAACTCTTAGGAACCTGGGCTAGTTTCTCTACAACGTGATGGCTCGACTATGACTACTCCGCGTTATGTCATTGGGGTTGATATTGGCACCACAGGCACCAAAGCCGTGCTGTTTACGCCCACTGGAGCTGTAATCGGAAAGGCGCTGATTGAGTATCCGCTGCATTCACCGACGCCTGCTACCGCTGAGCAAGACCCTGACGAAATCTTCTTGGCTGTGCTGAGAACCGTAAAGCAGGTTGTGGCGGAACAGCATGTTCAGCCGGGTGAATTGCTCTGCCTGAGTGTGAGTGCGGCCATGCATAGCCTGATTGTGATGGACGCGGACGATAAACCGTTGACTCGCAGTATCACCTGGGCAGACAACCGTAGCGCGCCTTGGGCAGAGGTGATTAGGCAAAAGCATAACGGGCTGGCTATCTACCGGCGCACCGGCACTCCCATTCATCCTATGTCGCCTTTCGTGAAGCTGGTGTGGCTGCGACACGAACAGCCTGAGTGGTTTCAGCAAGCTGCCCGCTTCATCTCAATTAAAGAATATGTGTTTCACCGACTGTTCCGTCGCTATGTTGTGGATTACTCCATTGCCTCGGCGACCGGATTGCTCAACCTCGAAACTCTAACCTGGGATGAGGAGGCACTAGCGATTGCTGGCGTGAAGCCGCATCAGCTCTCGGAGTTAGTCCCAACTACCCACATCCTCAAACCCCTGTCTTCGGAATTTGCCGGTGTCATGTGCATTGCTCCCGATACGCCAGTGGTGATCGGGGGCAGCGACGGCGTGTTGTCAAATTTAGGGGTGGGGGCCATTGCTCCGGGAGTTGTAGCTACCACAATCGGTACTAGCGGCGCAATTCGGGCGGTTGTCGATCGTCCCTCCACCGATCCCCAGGCGCGACTGTTCTGCTATGCCCTCACCGAGCAGCACTGGGTCGTGGGTGGAGCGGTTAATAATGGCGGCATTACCTTGCGCTGGGTGCGCGATCAGCTTGCGGATATGGAAGTATTGACTGCAAAGCGCCTCGGCATTGACCCCTACGAGCTGCTGATGCAGCAGGCAGCCACGATTCCCGCTGGCAGTGATGGACTGATATTCCACCCCTATCTGTTCGGAGAGCGCTCACCGCTATGGACGGCTCATGCCCGCGGTTCCTTTTTTGGCTTGACCCAAACCCACACCCACGCCCATTTGGTGCGAGCAGTGCTCGAAGGAATTTTGTTCAACCTGCGCATTGTGCTGGACGCCCTGGAAGCTGCCACTGCACCAGCTCAACGCATTCAGGCCACCGGCGGCTTTGCCCGCTCTAGCCTCTGGCGACAGATGATGGCCGATGTTTTCAACCGCGAGATCACGATCCCCGAGCAGCACGAAAGCTCCTGTCTGGGGGCAGCGGTCCTCGGGCTGTACGCGCTGGGAGCCATCGATTCCCTCGATGCTGCATCGAGCCTAGTCGGCGAAACCCATAGCCACCAGCCAACGAGTGCCGCCGTCATCTACGAGCAGGTGTTTCCCCACTATGCCCGGCTGCTGCAGGTATTTAGACAAGAGTATGATGCCATCGCTCAACTCCAGGCAGAGCTGAGTAGCCATTTTTCCTGATTAATGAATTAATGAGTTGATTCAATGATTCGATCAAAAATTAGCTGATTGAATGACCCTCTCGATACACCCTGAATTAGCCAGCTAAGTACGTTTGCTGCACATGATCGAGCAGCCCCTCACAGGCGTCTAGCAGCAGATCAATTACATAGGTGAATCCGGCTTCACCACCATAGTAAGGGTCGGGCACTTCTCGGTCGCGATGATGGCGGCAAAAGTCGCACATGAGCTTGACTTTATGAGTATATTCCCCGCCGCGATCGAGCCAAAGGATGTCCTCGTAATTGTCTTTGTCCATGACCAGGATTAGATCAAATTCCTCAAAATCGGACCGCTGAAATTGACGAGCTTTGCCCTCCAGCGTGATCTGTCGCGCTGCTGCTGCTGCCGTCATTCGCCGATCGGGTGGGCTGCCAATGTGATAGCTCGAGGTGCCTGCGGAATCGCACACAATCTGTCCCTGTAAGCCCCGCTGCTGGATCAAGTGATTCATAATGCCTTCCGCAGACGGTGAGCGACAGATATTGCCTAAACAGACAAACAGCAGTTTATAAGGTTGAGGTGCCATGAACAGTAATAGAAAGGTGAAATAAAAGGGTGATAGGGGAATGAACTGAACTAGTAATGAAAGACTAAATAATGGGCTACCAATACAGTAGGCTCGCTGAACAGCAGCCATCACCTACCGTAATACTATCCGTAATACTATCGGCACCATCACGCATGGTCATCAACTTAAGGTGCGTGCTTGCCGAAGGGTGGCAGCGGCTTGCTGCAGAGGCGGCAGGAGATCTGTGGAGAGATGCAACTGGTTGAGCGCATGCGGCTGATCGGCCGCGTTGGTGGAACCGTGGTAGTCGCTGCCGCCGGTTTTCAGCAGTTCGTATTGCTGACACAGTTCCTCAAGGCGGCGGATTTGGCTGGGGGAATGGCTCGGATGATAAACTTCTAGCCCCATCAGCCCAGCCGCCAACAGCTCTGGCAACACTGTTTCTACCGTACCCCCTCGAAACAGATAGGGGTGCGCCCAAACCGGCACAGCTCCACACTGGCGCAATAGCTGAATTCCCTCGCAAGCAGAGAATTTTTCGTAGGCTACGTAAGCCGGTTTGTCTTCTCCCAACCAGCGATCAAAGGCGTCTTGCGACGATTGAACATATCCAGCCTGCACAAGTGCCGCAGCGATATGGGGTCGTCCTGGGGCGGTGTTGCCCTGAAGCAGAGGCAGCTGAATCGGATAGCCCAGTTCCGCTAGTTTCTCAATCATGCGCTGAGCACGGCGATAGCGTCCAGCCAAGCGCTCTTGTAACGGTGGTCCCAGCGCGGCAGGTTCGGGATAGAAGCCCAAAATATGCAGCGAACGCTCCTGATGTACGGTGCTCAGCTCTAGTCCTGGCACAATCTCGATGCCATAGGCGGACGCAGCCATTATGGCTTCCTGCCAGCCTGCCATCGTATCGTGATCGGTAATGGCGAGCACCCGGACGCCCGCTGCCGCCGCCGCTGCGACGAGGTCAGTCGGAGTAAGGCTCCCGTCCGAGCAGGTCGTGTGGCAGTGTAGTTCTAGCATAGGGGCGGTGAAGAAATGAGCGCAGCCATGCTCTTAGAATAACCCGTTCTCAAAAGCGCTTACCGTCCAGCTATGAAACTGAACCAAGGATAAACCTGCCACGGCGAACGCTATGCTAGATAGAGCTACAGAGGCGAACGCTCCTATAGTCAAGGATCCTATTCATGCTCACCTGCCACCAGCTTCTGCAACTTCATCCCCAGGCATGGCATGCTGCGACTGTGCATCCGTTTCTGTCGGCTTGCAAAACTGGCCAGATCCACGACTATCAGTTCAATACGTGGCTAGTGCAAGATTATTTGTTTGTCATTGACTTCACGCGCATGGCAGGGCGGTTGTTGGCGGCTGCTCCTGTGCACCATTTTGATCTGATTCTGAGCGGAATGACTGCCCTAAGAGCAGAACTGAATTGGTTTAGAGACAAGGCTGACGAGCGCCATCTTGATCTGCAGACTCCCAAACAGCCCACCTGTGAGGAGTACTGCCGCTTCATGCACCAGCTAGCCACTGCTCCCTACCCGGTACAGGCTACCGCATTTTGGGCAATTGAGTACGCCTACAACCAAGGTTGGCAGTTGCCTGGAGCCATGTGCCCCCCCTATGATGAGTTTGCCTACCGCTGGGGTAACCCGGACTTCACCGGCTACGTGCAGGGTTTGGCACAACAGGCTGATGAAGAGCTGCGATCGGCTCCTGAGGCAGTGCAGCAGCAGGCTGTAACTGCGTTTTTGGAGGTGGCTCGCCTAGAGCAGGCTTTCTGGCAAATGGCGTATGCGACTCCTACTTGAGAGAAGCTACAACAAGAAGGGGAAAGAGTCGTTTACCATGCGCCTGAATTCTAAGGTCAAATCTACTGCCCGAAAGATCTTGGCTGCCGTGCTAGTCATGGCATTAACCTACGCCATTATGGCGTTAGTGCTGCGAGCCATCGGTTTAGAAAATGCTCAGCATTATGTGCATCAAGCTGGCATCTGGTCTCCGGTTCTGTTTGTGCTGCTCTGCGCTGCTAGCCTAATCATTGCCCCACTCAGCGGCAGCTCTCTATATATCATGGGGGGCGCTTTGTTTGGCAAAGAGACAAGTTTGCTGCTCAGCTATATTGCCACATTGCTTGGCTGTAGCGCCAATTTCTGGATTTCTCGAAAACTGGGGCGACGGGTAGCCAGCCGATTTATTGGTCGAAGCCATCTAGAAGAACTAGATCAATTCACTGATCGGATCAAACACCACCATAGCGTGTTCTACATGGTTATTCTCATGCCGCTTTCCCAAGACATTGTTAGCTATGCCATTGGCTTAACGAAGGTGCGGTATTCTGTGTTTTTGCTAGCTTTGGCTATCAGCGGACTATTGATTGTAGGTGCCTATATCTATCTAGGTACTAGTCTACTAGAGCAGATGATCTGAGATGATCTGATACATTCCTCCCATCTTTCAGAACTTTATCTATCTGCTCACCTATCTAGAATCTAATTAATCTGATGTATCGGTACACGTTCTCTAGGCTAAAGCTTATACCCAATTTGGCGGAGAAACGCATGGCGGGTTTGCACATCAGCGGCAGTTTCCACACCTTTAGGCGCAAACCCATCTACAACGCCTAAAATACCGCGTCCTTGCTCGGTTTCAGCCACAATCACCTGCACTGGATTGGCCGTAGCACAATACACAGTGCATACTTCGGGACATTGCTTGACAGCATTCAGGACATTGATTGGATAGGACTGCTGCATGACGATGATAAAACTGTGTCCGGCTGCGACTGCCTGCATGTTCTGCACGGCAACGTCTTGCAGCATAGTATGGTTGCCCGCACTGCGAATTAGGCAAGGTCCTGAAGCTTCACAAAAGGCAATACCAAACTGAGCTTGGGGCGATATTCCCACCATGATCTCGTAGAGATCTTCAACAGTTTTAATGAAGTGGGTCTGTCCCAAAATAATATTGCTTGCCTCGGGGATCGTCAGCTCGACTGCTTTTAGTTCCATAAGCCAAATCCATGGGTCAAGTGTATCCTCGTACGGGTTATGCCAGTGCCATCTATTCCAAATGCTGCTAACCAAATGCTATAACGTTGCCACTCGTTAGAGTGCATCTCGGTAATCAGCATTCGTGGACACAGTAGAAACACAACAAAAATAAACCATACAAAAGAGCCGCATAAAAAAGCAGCAGCTCCGTATTGCGGCACCGCTACAGGTCAACGAGTTTCTGAAAAATGCTTTATCGAACTAGCGCCTATGGGGGCACCACGCGACGCAAAGAATGTTCTAAAGTTTGAATTTAGTCCATTGAGCGACAAATTAGCGCTGCAGCCAATTTTGTTTCGGCTTACTTGTCTTACGTTTATTTCAAAGGTGCACCCGCTCATGGCTGAGAGGAGCCACACGTTTAGCTCCAACTGCTGCGATGCCCTTCCCGCTTTTTAAGAGCGGCTAACATCTGCCGTCTGACCGCAACTGCCCAGCGATCAAAATCAAACTCATCTTGCATTTGGTTGACAACGGTCTCTAGAGGCTGGCGTTGTTTCATTTCCCTTTGAGCATTATTACTTACCATGACTCAGATCACATCACTACAACAGCACTAGTGTGCCTCAATTTGATCCCCTCGTGACTATTACTTACGACACACTTTCGCAGTCTTGATGCAGGTTTTACATGGATTTCATGCATTACACACATAATATTTGCAATCGCAATTGCAATCGTCCCCTGCCGCGCTGCAAAATGCGCTAGACTTTGGGATCCAAAGCATTTTTGAGAGTCTGTAGCTGAATCGATTGGCTTAATGGGCCGAGCCTAATTTGCGTTGGTATTGGCGTCAGGGAGGGTACGCGGCGCAGCAGTACCAGAGTTAGGCTGATTGGGGCTTGCCGGTAGGCGAAACGGATCGCCTGGAAGGTTAGGGGAGTTAGGAGTCGGGGTGCCTAATCCTGGTGGCGGATTCAGCTCAAACAGATCATTGGTCGCTCCGGGTGGCGATGGCGACAGTTGATCTAGGTTGGGTATGCCAGATGGAGCAGCACCCTGCCCGTTACCGCCATCAGGCAAAGTTGCGAGAGCAACCCGCTCGCCACCCGCGGCCCGTAGCAGATCAAGCACTTGCACCACATCGTTGTAGCTGGCTGCTCGCGACGCATAGAGTGCTAACACCCCTTCGGGATTGGTTTGGCGAAAGTTGAGAATGGCTTGATACAGCTGCTCGCGAGAGACTGGGGTTTTCTCCAGGTAAATTTGCCCGATGGGGTCAACGCTGACAATCAAAATTTCTCGGAGTTGGGTCGCTCCTGTGGCGGCTCGGGGTAAATCTACATTGATTGCCGATTGGCGGGTTAAGGTGACAGCAGCCAGAATAAAAAACGTCAGAATGCAAAAGATGACGTCAATCAGGGGCACGATCTCAATTCGGACATCCGGCTCAGTAGATTCTAGGTTCAGCTTCATTAGCAACTCTCTCGCAACTGGACTGCGGTATCGTTCTTTCGAGCACCCCGCGACGGGAAATGTGCACTTTATCCCTCGGCGTCGGCAGACGAGGACGGTTCAGGCTTGGGGGCAACGATCGGCTTCGATCGGTGGCTAGCACCATGCCGGTAGAGCAGCTCTAGCTCGTTGCCAGATTGGCGAAACAGCTTGGCTTGGCTAGCTACAAAGCTTTGAAATAGCCGATAAAAGGCTAACGCCGTGATGGCTACAATCAGCCCTGTAGCGGTACTAATCAGTGCTTCAGAGATGCCCAGCGTTACGCCGGCTGTAGCGTCAGTGCCAATGTCGCCTAGGCGAATATCTTTTAATGAGCGAATCAAGCCTAGTACAGTTCCCAGCAACCCGAGCAGTGGTGCCAGCGCAATCGTTGACTCCAGCACCTTATCGCCACGCCGCATTTGAGCCAATTCCTCGTCGGCGGTGGCTTGCAGCGCTAACTGAAAGACTTCTGGAGCAGGGTCCTCTAGCCCGAGGGCAGAATAGAGAAACCGCCCGATAGGCTGATTCGACGATTTGCGCGCAATCTCTGTGGCAGCGTCCCAATCTCGTCGGGCAGCTTCAATGACACGACCGGCAATTTCTCGCTCGTGGGTGAGGATCTTAGACCAGAACCAGGCTCGTTCAATAATGGTGCTCAGGGCCAGAAATGACAGGATCAGCAGAGGCACCATAGCGGGTCCGCCACTAGCGAATAGCTCAGAAATACTCACGGCTCTGTTTAACCTCCTTACACAACAGCTGTTGCCCGACGTGCCCGATCAGCGTCCAGGGTTACGGGGATACTGTCAACTTCAGTCAGCGCCTCTACCGATTAACGCCTCTAAAGCTTCTCAATTCTAAAGAGTTTCTGCAGACTTTTATCATTTCCCCCCGATCAACCACCCACTATAGCCAAAGGATCGGCTGATGGATGAACTGTTGAGCGCGAACCATAAAAATCCCCTGAAGCTGATACCTGATTCAGGGGGACGACGAGCTATTCCGGTAACTTTGCAGCAATGAGGGGGCAATGGTTTAGCTGTGGTCTGACCTGCCAACCACCCTTGTAGAGAATGAGTCCAGTGGGTTCGTCGGATGAAGTCACTGCCTAGGTGGACGCAATACAGTGCCTATACGTTACCTATACGTTGCCTATGCGTTCACTCCAGCCGTGCATCCAGTGTTGCCGTCAGCCGCGGTCACTAGCCCTTCGTTCGCCGGACATGGTCCATAATTTGCTGCTTGCGTTGGTCAGACAGCGTTGGCGACCGTTTGATAAAGTCTCCCGTGCTGCGAGCTAAGTGCTCCATAATTCGTTTTTTGCGATCATCCATAGCTGCCATAGCGTGATGAATGCCCTCCAGATGAAGTGTCCTTACTTAATTGTAAAAACTATTGTAAAAAAATGTTGCGACTTGAGCTGTCGCCCGGCAGCAAGCCCCTAGAAAATTTGGTCGGATGGCGACGATAGCATAGAGACATGACCACCTCAATCCCCTCGACCCAGCGGCACAGGCTACCCAAGCTGCGTCAATCTCTCGCTATTTTTCGCTATTCGGCGCGTGCCCTGACCCTGACTTGGACGACCCATCGGCAACTGACGCTGTTTTTAGCTGGCTTAACGCTAGTGGCAGGTTTGCTGCCGGCCGGGATTGCCTACCTCGGTAAACTGATTGTTGATGGCGTTGTGGTAGCGTCTCAATCGGGGTTGGAGTTTGACCGTTGGGCCGTCTATCGAGTTCTAGCCTTAGAAGCGATGGCTGTAGCGCTGCTGGCTGGCAGTCAACAAGGCTTGAGTTTGTGTCAATCCCTGCTGCGGGTGCTGCTGGGGCACAAGGTGAACGGCATGATCCTGGAAAAAGCCTTGACTCTCGATATGGCGCATTTCGAGGACTCGGAATTCTACGACAAGATGAGCCGCGCTCGTCAAGAAGCCTCAACCCGCCCACTGAGCCTGATCAACCGCACCTTCGGACTCGTTAAAGATGGTTTATCTCTGCTCACCTATGGTGGCTTGTTGCTACAGTTCTCGGCCCTTGCTGTCGGCATTTTGATGGCTGCTGCTATTCCTGCCTTTGTTGCTGAAACTCGCTTTGCTGGAGAAGCCTTTCGGCTCTTTCGCTGGCGCGTACCGGAAACTCGCGAACAGCATTATCTGGAAGTGCTGCTAGCCCGCGAAGACTTTGCTATGGAAGTCAAGCTATATCAGCTTGGACCCATGCTGCTGCACCGCTACCATACTCTGTTTGAACGCCTCTACCGCGAAGATCGGGCGCTCACTATTCGCCGCAGCGTTTGGAGCTATTTGCTGAGTTTGGTCAGCACCATCGCCTTCTATGCTGCCTATGTCTGGATTGTCTGGGAAGCCATTGCTGGGCAAATTTCCTTGGGCGAGCTGACAATGTACTTGGTGGTGTTTCGGCAAGGGCAGACCACCTTTGCAGGGATTCTCACCTCCATTGGCGGCATGTACGAAGATTCGCTGTATCTGTCGAACCTCTACGAGTTCCTCGAAGAAGAAATTCCAGAACCTCGCGGCTTTGCTTGTTCCGGTCCGCAACCGGGAGATGGCATCCGCTTCGAAAATGTTTCGTTTTCCTATCCTGGCAATGCTGAGCCTGCCCTATGCAATGTGTCGTTTCACCTGCGACCCGGCGAGAAGTTAGCCATTGTGGGGAAGAATGGCTCAGGCAAAACTACCCTGATCAAACTGCTGACTCGCCTTTATGCTCCCGACTCGGGACGCATCTTGCTTGACGGCCGCGATCTGCAAGATTGGGATCTAGACGTGTTGCAGCGCCGCATTGGCGTGATTTTTCAAAATTTTGTGCGTTATCAGTTTACGGTGGGTGAAAATGTTGGCGTTGGCGATGTGCAACACCTGCTAGATCGTTCTCGCTGGCAAATCGCTGCTGAAAAGAGCACCGCTTGTACTTTCATTGAAACCCTGCCCGATGGATTTGAAACGCGCCTAGGTCGTTGGTTTCGAGGCGGGCGCGAGCTGTCGGGTGGGCAGTGGCAAAAAATTGCTTTGTCGCGGGCGTTCATGCGCACCGGGGCAGATATTCTGGTGCTGGACGAACCCACCTCCGCCGTTGATGCCGAAGCCGAAGTCGAAATTTTCAACCAGCTCCGGGCCGTTACTCAAACGCAGATGGCGATCTTAATTTCCCATCGCTTCTCTACGGTGCGGATGGCGGATCAGATTCTAGTCCTAGTGGCAGGCAAAATTGTGGAACGCGGCACCCACGACCAGCTCATGCGCCTCAACGGTCACTATGCTCAGCTATTTACGCTCCAGGCAGCAGGCTACCGCTAGCCCGAGCTATCTCAGCGTGGCCCCTGGGCCGGCAGAGGAAGCCTTTGACTGACTCTCCTCCTAACCTCATTTCTGCTCGGCAGACTCGGGCAACGCCGGGCGAGTTTGATACGGCATGGGAATGTACTGCACTGAGGGGCGGCCGGTCATTGGCTGTGGATACAGGTCCATCAGGGAATAGATTTCCGTCGGCAAGCCAACGCTAATCGGTAATCCCAGTTCTTGGGCCTCCTCCACCAGAATCGGGTAGTCGTGGGTGACGCGGCCCGTGGTCAGGGCATCGATGATCCGGTCAATATTCTCAGGCTGGATCTTCTGCTTGGGAACTTCATCTTCTAGCAGGTGACGCACAAAACGCTGCACCTGATTGATCGCTTTGCGGGCAATGTCGGCGGTGACTAGGGTCTGGTCATCGATCTCGCTGATTGGTTTATCGTCTAGAACCTTGAGCACGCTGGCAGCCGGCATATTGCCTAGCTGTGGGTCTACCGGACCGAGGACCGCATTTTCGTCCATGACAATTTCGTCGGCTGCCATTGCCAGCATTGTGCCTCCGCTCATGGCGTAATGAGGAATAAAGACGGTCACTTTGGCTTTGTGCCGCAGCAAGGCTCGGGCAATTTGCTCGGTTGCCAGCACTAGTCCGCCCGGAGTATGCAGAATCAAATCAATCGGCACATGGGGTGGAGTCAAACGAATCGCTCGCAGCACCTGCTCGGAGTCTTCAATGCTGATGTAGCGTGATAGAGGAATACCCAGTAAACTGATCGATTCTTGCCGATGGATCAGGAGAATCACTCGAGTGCCTCGTTTCTGCTCAAGCGATCGAATGGTTGCCAACCGGCGCGATGCTACCAGACGGCGTTGCAGCACGGGTTGCAGCGAGGAAATAACAATAAAAATCCAGAACAGATCGAAAAAACTCATGCAGTCTCCTTGAATAGCGGTGGAGCGAGTAGCAGTCCGCTGCCCGTGAGCTTCTGAAAGCCAGCCTTTCACAGGATTTCACCTTCATTTAAGCTGACTTACTGCTCGTTGACAAACTATCCAAAGGAGATATTTGTTCAAAGGAGATATTTGGGCACAGAATTGTCAAATCGCTGACCTACGAGCGTCATATCGACTCGCTAAGCTGAAGCATAGGTTTCCAAATACATTCCTCATCCCGACAAACCGCCCCGGTGCAACGCACTGGGGTTTTTAATTCTGGAGTTTTTTATTTTCGGTGACAAGAGGTGACAAGACGCTTCTGAGGTTCTGCAACCGTCGCTAGCCTAGCCGGCAGATAAGGAACCCATGCTCTAGAGGCTGCGTCGTGCTAGGTGATCACCCCGAGAGCATGGCTGTATTTCACCGTGATTTCATGCAATGACACTACATTGTTATTTGAGATAGTGAGCCCCCCGAAATAGCAGAGAAATAGGGTGACTGCTACCGAGTTCTGTGGATCGCCGGATCCAATAGCTTGCTCCTCGATAGCAAGCTAAGATAGGAGGCTTCACTGTTTCTGCAGATTCTACAGGAGACGACAAATCGACGCTATAAGCTGAGCCACGATAGAGCAGATGATGGATCGGTTTCATGATTTCAGATCTCCAAAGTTCAATTGGTTTAGGGAATATAGCGCCACACGAATTCAGACCTTCCTCGGGGAGTTTGCAAGCTGTGCCAGTCTAGATTGCCCCGTCAGCGGCTCATCTGCTGTGTGTTGCGCTATCCCTACCGTAGGGCAGCTACGTAGTTCTGTCGGTCTGTAAATGTCAGAGAAAGTCAGCTCTTGCCAAGCAGTATCAATTCATGGATTTGGGAATTGTGTCCTTGGGTGGATGACACTCAGTGCAAAGCCAGTATAAAAAAGTACAAAATATTGTTCTGTTCAGCAATTTCCGGAACAAAGGGTGCTTTTTCGGTAGCTATAGCATAGTCTAGAAATCAGGCATTTTGTCGGTCATGACTATCAGCGACGCACTACAGCAGATTAAGCAACGCAGGCTAGGATGATGGGTTTTTAGAACGAACTTGAGCATCTCTTGCTGATTGGCTGAAACCATTGCGTGGAATCGGCGTCCATTCAGTGTAAGTCCGACACCGTACTGAATTTAGTAACTCAGTCAATAGGGGGATGCTGTAGGCGTGCAAAATCAGAAAATCGTTGCTCATATAATGTGGTCACGTCTGATGGATGACTCGACCCAGCTTCAGAGACACTATACAAAGGAGTAACTTCAAAGGTGACCGCGATACTGAACGATAGACAGACTCGAATGCAGACTGAGGATTGGAATGGTCTTCAACAGATATCCATGGTGACAGCGAACTTTAACGATGGATTAATGATTGAAGACGTACTGAATGATTGGTTCCAATTTTTAGGAGGCAAGCCAGCAGAAGTCATCGTTGTGGATGGCGGTAGCGATCAGGCGACGCAAAATGTTTACTGGTCGCTGTTCCAAAAAGGGCTGATTGACAAACTGCAGGTGATTCGGCCTGATCATTCAGACAACAACAAAGATACCTGCTATATCCAGGAATATACAGCGGGTTTCTTGGCAAGTAATCCCTATATTCTCTGGTTCAAAATCGATACTCTACCCTATCGCGAAGGGCATGAAACTTGGCTCAAGGACGCTCTAGGCTACTTGCAGCGGGAGGATGTATTTGCCGTGAGTGGTGCTCTCAATCGCAGTTGGGACACCTGGCCCGCCTGGGACGGCTACTATTTCTGTAATGCCTGCACCATTAACTTTGCGCTGATGAAGCGAAGCACGTTTGTGGCGGCTATGCAAGAAATGGCAGGAGAATTCATTCAATCTGGATTTCAGGGCGAGCATCCCTATGGTCGAATGTTGTTGGAGGCATCTTTTATTGAGTATATGCAGCGCCACAATCAATACACCCTCTGCAAACTCGAAGATCCAAGCTGGACCGTCTTCCATACCAATGCCCACGACCAGCACCTCAAACGAACTCGTGCTCAGTTTCATGCTCGCCAGAATTTGGAACCCTACATGAACCCTGCCCTTGCTGAGGATGTGACTCAGTTTCTCTACTACGGCTATCCGCCTATCCGAGCTGGATTCTGGCAACAATTAAAGATTCGCTTTGGTCAGACTGCTCTTGGCGCTTACTGGCGGCAGTTCAAATTGGCGTTGCAGCGTCAGCCGAAGCGCAGCTAATTCCGATTCTCAAGGAGGCGACAAGAGGCGATGAATCTAACAGTCAGTGATTACTCGATCAATCTCGATAATTCAAATCAAACAATGCCTTTTGCCAAAAAGCTGACCTAAGGGCTACTAGACTTAAGGGTTACTAAATGAATGCCCCTGTCCAAATGAGATGGATAACAAATTAACATCAGTACTCTCGCCCCTTCACCTGAGCTAATTCCTCGCCGAGCAATACACCGTCCTCTGAATAATACCCTGACGCTTTCTTGGCTTCAATTTCGACCTGGGCATCAGCTGGGATCAGCTCAGGCGGAATGGGAATGCGATCGACGACTTCAATGCCGGCATTGGTAATGGCGTTGTACTTCATGTTGCTCATGGAAACTAAGCGATCGATACGGGTGATGCCGAGCCAGTGCAGTACGTCGGGCATTAGTTCTTGAAATCGCATATCTTGCACCCCCGCTACGCACTCGGTACGCAGGAAGTAGGCATCTGCCCGGTCGCCTCCTTCTTGTCGCTTGCGGGCGTTATAGACCAAGAACTTGGTGACTTCACCTAGGGCCCGTCCTTCCTTGCGGCAGTAAACAATAACGCCGGCACCTCCCTCTTGAGCCGTTTGCACACAAACCTCGATGCCATGAACCAAATACGGACGGCAGGTGCAGATATCTGATCCAAACACATCTGAGCCGTTACATTCGTCATGCACGCGCACAGCCAGCGGTTTGCTAGGATCTGCAATCGCCTCAATTTCACCAATGATGTAAACGGTGGTGCCCCCGATTGGCGGCAAAAAAACATGCAGATCGGGACGAGTCACCAACTCGGGAAACATATTCCCGGTTTGCTGAAACAGCACGCGCCGCAGTTCCCATTCTTCGATTTGCAGCCGCTTGGCAATTCCTGGCAGGTACCAGACCGGATCAATGGCGGCTTTCGTCACCACGAGACTGCCATCTGCCTTGAGAAGAGAGCCATCTACCTGAAGCCGCCCTTGGGCGATCTCATCCTTGAGTTCAGGGATGTTGATATGGGCTTTTGTAATGGCAATGGTGGGTAGAATGTCGTATTCGTCCCCCTGACAGTCAGCAAACACCTCGCCTGCCATAGCGCCAAAGGGATCCAAGGACACAATCTTGTCGGGATCACTCCAGCTCGGATAGGGACCAAGCGGCACAACCGGAGCAGTGTTGGTCAGATCGGCTTTGTGGGTGGGATCGAGGACGCCACTCGCCACGGCTAAAGCTCGGTAAACCCCGTAGGAGCCGGCATGGGTACCAATCACATTGCGATGCTTCAGACTGCGCAGTGAACCAATCACCGGACCTCGCTGCCGTGGATCGGCTGCTCCCCACTGAATCGGGACTACCTTGGTGCTGCCTCGGGTTTGGTGCGAAGTCAAAATAATATGCTTGGGCTTGGCAGATTTGAGATTAGCGTTGGCGGCGTCGTCAGTCATAACCAGAAATAACACCCTAGTCAGCGATGGTACTGTATTTTATACCTGTCTTCCTTGCCTTGCATTTGTGACAACGGTGACGGAGGTCAGGCGAACTACAGGACAGAACCCACTGAGTTGATTTGGCTCAAGAGGCTTATCTTGTCAAAGAGGCTTATCTTGCCAAAGATACAGTGTCCAGCGTAGAGTTGCACTGGAGACCCAGCCCGCTTCAAACTAACTTCATTCCTTTATTCAATCGAAAATCGATGCCCGCTGAAGGAGCCACAGACGTCATTGTTATCGATCACCCGCTGGTGCAGCACAAGCTGACGCTGATGCGCCAAGCTGAAACCCACACTCAAGATTTTCGCAGACTGCTGAAAGAGATTGCGATGTTGCTCGCCTACGAAGTAACCCGCGATTTGCCGCTGAAGCATGAGCCGATCCGCACGCCGCTCGCCGAAATGAAAGCGCCGATGTTGGCTGCCGACAAAAAGATGGTGATTGTCTCGATTCTGCGTGCTGGTCAAGGGCTGCTCGATGGCATGCTTGAACTGATTCCGACAGCAAAGGTGGGGCATATCGGCTTGTATCGCGAACCGACAACCCTGACCGCCGTTGAGTACTATCTGAAGCTACCGCAGGACATCGAGCAACGCGACATGATTGTTGTGGACCCAATGCTCGCAACCGGCAATTCCGCTGTGGCAGCCGTCGATCGGTTGAAGGAAGCCAGTCCTGCGTCGATTAAGTTTGTTTGCCTATTGGCTGCCCCCGAAGGCATCCAGCATTTCCATGGGCAACACCCTGACGTGCCCATCTACACCGCTTCCATTGACGAGTATCTAGACGACCACGGCTATATTGTGCCTGGACTAGGCGATGCTGGCGACCGGCTGTACGGCACGCGGTAGACGAGGGCAAGGACATGAATCGGGATATCCACGCACTCCCCGTATCCTGGGAGCAGGCGCTTTCTCCCGCCGAGCAGCAGGCAGTTTGCTATCTGCGCTCAACGCCAGCGATTCGTGAGCGTTGCGGTCAGCTTTTTGCCTTGGCTCTCCAGGATGAGTTGCCGCACTTTTGCTGTAATTTAGCTCAGCTCGATGCTGCCGCGGAGTATGTGCTGCAGGTAATGCGCCGGTCCTATCCTGATTTGCAGATCCCGTTTCATAGCCGCTGGCGGCATTTTCAGGTAGGCGGTATCGATCGCTTGGCTCAATTGCGGCAGCAGTTGGCTGATCAGAGTCTGCTTGAACAGGTACGAGCACAGTTTGATTTGGCAGTGACGAGCGTGCTGCTAGATGCTGGAGCGGGAACCGTCTGGCAATATGTCGAGCCGGGCACTCAGCAGGTGTTTCGCCGCTCTGAAGGGCTGGCGGTGGCGAGTGTTCGGTTTTTTCAGCAGGGGGGGTTCTCTAGCGATCCGAGTCGGCCACTGCAAGCCGATGCGGCAGGGCTGCAAGCGCTGTCTCTTGCAAGGCTTAGTGAAGGCTTTCAGGTCAGCCGCGAAAATCCGCTAGTGGGGATGGAGGGCCGCCTCAGCCTCATGCAGCGACTTGGGCAGGCGTTGCAGGCTGCACCCCATCTGTTTGGCAAAACTAATCCGCGTCCTGGTTTTCTAGTGGATTATTTGCTACAGCAGGCGGAGGATCATCAACTCTCGGCTGCAACCGTTTTGCAGGCAGTCCTAACGGGGTTCAGCTCGATCTGGCCGGGTCGGGAAACGATTGCCGGAGTCAACCTAGGAGATGTCTGGCGGCATCCGTCTCTCCCTGACCAAGGGATAGGAACGCAGCTCGTGCCCTTCCACAAACTGTCGCAATGGCTCACCTATTCGCTGCTGGAGCCGCTGCAAACCCTAGGACTGCACATGACCGGACTTGATGACCTCACCGGGCTGGCCGAATACCGCAACGGTGGCTTGTTTTTGGATCTGGGAGTCATTCAGCCTAAACAAGCATCGGTGTTGAGCGAGCCGCATTCTCCTGGTTCAACTGCGATTGTGGAATGGCGCGCCCTGACCGTGGTGCTGCTTGATCAACTCGCGGATAGACTGCGACAAATGCTAAACCGTGATGCAGCCTCACTGCCGCTCGTTGCCGTTCTGGAAGGGGGGACCTGGGCCGCCGGACGCCAAATTGCCGCCGAACGTCGCCCCAACGGGGAACCCCCCCTCACTCTCCTGAGTGATGGTACAGTATTTTGAAGAGCCAGTGAACCTTACCGCAGCGAATAGCGATCAATGAAGTCCATGAGTGCCTTGTATTTAGGAGATGTGTCTTGATCGACATGCTCCAACACCCCCCAACTTCCCCATTTGCTGGGTCGTCCAATGTCTGAGAAGTTCATAAACAGGGTGCCCTGAATCTGTTTCCAGTTTTCGAGCAGTTGGCTGTAGACCTCATACATCTCGGGGCGACGGTTCACCGCAATGAAAAAGTCGGTTAGCTTTTCGCTGTCTGGGCTGACCAAGTGCTGCCCACCTTCGTAGACCATCAGCTGTAGACCGCGTTCGTCTGCCACCTGCTTGTGATACTGAAACATATCAGCTAAACCGGGAATTGTATCGCTGTAACCATTGGCCGGCAACAGATTGCCCTGGTGAAACTGAGTAAAGGCTTTCTCAAAGGCGCTCTCGGGTTGATCCAGCCACGCTTCCACGGCACCCTTGTTTTCGGACTGTGCCATGTTGCCGGAGACATAACCCGTGATGGCATAGGCTTTGATGCCATGCCGATAGCAGGCTTGATTACCTTCCGCAACCCAGTCAGGACAGTCAAAAATGCTGTTTTCTAACCCGCGCCATACGGTTTGGGTGGCCATGATCGGCACCAAACGATCGGTTTGACCCGCAAACACCTGATTCCAGATGTCCGACATCTGCGCGGCTCGCATCCCATACCACTGTACAAAAGCATCGCCTTTGTCTTCTCCCCAACGGGCCTTGCCTTGCTGTAGAGCATAGTGTGCCTGTTGAAATTGCCAGTTCCAAACCTCGTTAGATAGCTCCACGTACACCTTGAGATTTGGATCGAGGCGGTCTTTGACCATTTGGGCAAAGTTGGTCATATAGTCATCGGTGGCAGCGTGGGGCATGGTGAACCAGACGTTCGTTTGCAGCCGGTTGGCTAGCTCAATCATGATTTCCAGGGGCACACCTTTACCCATGGCGTAGGTTGCATCTTCCACCTTCGGCCGGTTTGCCCATTCGCTTTGAGTGGAATTGTTGGTTTCCATCCAATCCATAAAGCGAAAGGTGCTAAATTTCCGAATTCGTTCTAAAAATTGAGGATTAAAAATCTCAGTCTCGTAAGTATTTTCATACTCAATCGGAACAACATGAATGTTGCGCAGATAATTGCCGGTTTTGTTGGGATCGGTAGCTGTGATCACCACAAAAATGCCT
Organism: Synechococcales cyanobacterium C42_A2020_086; assembly: GCA_015272325.1. Taxonomy (GTDB): domain Bacteria; phylum Cyanobacteriota; class Cyanobacteriia; order Elainellales; family Elainellaceae; genus JACYLU01. Next base: position 66,870 of record JACYLU010000032.1, read on the forward strand.
TGATTAGAAGGCGTGACATTGATAATATCGCGTCCTGGTCGAGACGCAGCTTCGTCTTTGACTGCATCTCCTTGATATTCCAGGGTGCCTTCTCCTTCGTATAACACTACATATTGACCACCCGGATAGCGTTCCAGATCGCGAAACATCAGGGTGGCTACGCGGGTGTATTCCGGCGGATCCTCAGGGGCCGGCAACGACTTGACCCAGCCATGCTCGTCTAGGTCGAGTTTTTCCGGTTCATCGGTAGCCCAACTGCCGCTACAGCCCTCCTCTTCCGGCAGGCACTGGGTAATCCAGCGGCGCGACATTTTGAAGCCATCTATAAATGGAATCTGGGTTGACCAGTCGGCAATACCCGCTAAATTCGTTCCTAGCGATAATTCCTCCTGGACAGCAGACTGCGGATTAGCCGCTACCGCACTGGGCAGTGATTGATCAGAACCCGAGGGGCGTGCGCAAGCCAACACAGTGCACAGAACGAGGCTAAAGAGCGCGATTAGAGTGGTAGGTTGAGACCATTGCCGACGCCTGAACTGCAAGGGACGAAATTGCATGGGTTCCTCCTCTTGTGGTATACGGGATTCGTGTATACGGAATGGGTCTGCTTGCTAATGCGTTAGACCCCTGTCGGAGACCAATTGTTGCTGTCCTGTCGGCAGCGATATACCGCCGGCGCTAAGCGTAGACCTGACGATAGTACGCCTGATACTCTTCCGACAGCAGCGGTTGCCACCAGTCGCGGTTTGCTAGATACCATTCCACCGTGCGGCGCAGCCCTCCAGCCACCGTTTCTGCGGGCGTCCAGCCGAGTTCGGTGCGGATCTTGGTGGCGTCGATGGCGTAGCGGCGGTCGTGGCCTGGGCGATCCTTAACAAAGGTGATCAGCTTGCGAGCGGGACGAACCGGCAACTCAGGGGCAAGTTCATCCATGAGATCGCAGAGCATGTGCACGAGGTCAATATTTTTCACCTCGTTGTTGCCGCCAATGTTGTAGGTTTCGCCAGGGGTACCGCGATGAATCACCGTATCCACGGCGCTGCAATGATCGCCAACATACAGCCAGTCGCGAATGTTCTGCCCATCGCCATAGACCGGCAGTGGTTTACCCATGAGGATGTTAATGCACATCAGCGGAATCAGTTTTTCCGGGAAGTGATAGGGACCATAGTTGTTCGAGCAGTTGGTCATCAGCGTTGGCAGCCCGTAGGTGTGATGATAGGCTCGCACGAGGTGATCGCTCCCTGCCTTGGAAGCGGAATAGGGACTGTTGGGCATATAGGGCGTAGTTTCGCTGAAGCCGGGATCATCCGGTCCCAAGCTGCCGTAGACTTCATCGGTCGAAATATGATGAAAGCGATAGTAGCTGGGTTGCCCGTGACTCTGCCAGTGTTGCCGGAATGCCTCTAGCAACGTGAAGGTGCCGACTACGTTGGTATGCACAAAGGCGGCTGGACCCAGAATCGACCGATCCACGTGGGACTCTGCCGCAAAATGGACGATTGTGTCGATGGACTCGTCTCGTAGCAGGGCATCAACCGTAGCGCGGTCGCAAATGTCGCCTTTCACAAAGCGAAACGATGGATGGTTCTCTAGGGCTGCCAAGTTGTTCAGGTTGCCTGCATAGGTTAGGGCATCCAGCACTACCACTCGGTCACTCGGATACTTCTGGCACCAATAGTGCACAAAATTCGAGCCAATAAAGCCGGCACCGCCGGTAATGATCAATCTGCGCGGTGCGCGATCAGCAGACGTGGGAACAGAACTCGAGTTGAAAGTCATAACGTTGGCTCAATTCTGCAAATCAAGGTGGGTAAAGAGAGATGAGGGTCCAGCCGAGGGGCAGTTCCGTGCTAAACGTTACTGAGACAGCAACACATCCTCAATGCACTTGGCCAAAATTTCGGCGCTACGGCGTTCGTGAAACTTGGCGGCGATCTTCTGGCGCGAGGCTTGACTGAGTCGCAGAGCAAACTCGGGATCGCGCAGGATCATCTCAATGGCATCGGCCATCTCGGCAGGTCGCTCAGGTTGCACCAGGATGCCATCTACGCGATTATCAATCAGCTCAGCATTCCCACCTACATCCGTGACCACCACCGGCAACTCCATGGCCATGGCTTCCATGATCGCTACGGGAATGCCTTCGTTCAGGCTGGCTAGCGCAAACAGATGGGCTGACTCGAGTCCTCGTCGTACTCCCTCTTGTGAAACCGCTCCTAGGAGGGTCACCGATTGTTCGAGTCCCTGATCGCGCAGGAGCTGTTCTAGGGTCTGGCGATAACCGCTGCCGCCCTGCTCATCTTCGCCGGCGATCTGTAGCTGAACATCGACTCCGCGCTGCCGCAACAGCGCAATCGTCTCCAGCAAGTAGTTGTGTCCCTTGATCGGGTTGAGGCGACCACAGGCAAAGATGCGACACACCTGCCCTGGACTCCACGGGCTGTAAGGGTGCTGGCGTTTAATTTCAGTCAGGTTAACACCCATGGGTACTGAGAAGACCCGCTCCGGCAGATAGTCTGCCAGCTTGGTTTTAATATCGCGCAGCAGTTTTTCGGATACTACTAGCCCAAAGGAGGCATGTTGCCATTTCTGCGGTTGATTGGGACCATACACTTCCAGGGTCGGTCCATGCAGCGTCAGGCTGTAGCTCAAGCCCGACAGTAGCGAGGCAAACATCACCACATTGGCAGCATCGGCGCAGGAATGGATGTGAATATGGCTCCACTGACGAGTGCGCCAGAGCCGAACAAGCTTGCCGGCCGCCCCAATTAAAGCAAGCAACCGCAACTTCTGGGGCAATGAAGTGTCATGAGCTGATATCACTGCCTTTAAGCACCGTATCCAAGCAACGGGTCCAGCCCGGAGGATCTCCCCCAACGCCGCCATTGCCTCTAGAAAAGAAATCGGGACTAGGTAAGCAGTTTCTTGTTCCGCGTCATTGGCCCAGGTGTGGGAAATCATAGCTCGGGGAGGGCGGCGCGTCGAAACCCAGTCGGCTGCAATGCCCAGCTCTTTGAGCGCTTCCCGTTCGCGCCAATAAAAAATATGCGTCTGACCTGGAAACTCAGGGATAAAGTAGCCAATCCGCGTTTTCATCGATAACTTCTCCATCTGCGTCGTTGGGGTCTGCTCCAGACTCAGCTCAAGAAATTTCGATTTGCGAGTCGTCGCCAATCATGAAGCGCAACGCCTTGGGACGTTGGGGGGCTTCTTTGAGCTGGGCGCGCTGCCCAATCAGACTATCCACAATCCGGTGATGGATGTTGAGCACTTTAGCGCCTTGCAGCAACACACTGTGATCTAAGTCGGTATTGGTGACTGTGACATCATTGGCAATGCTGCTGTAGGGACCAATGAAGCAGTTCTCGATATGGCAGTTCTCGCCAATAATGACGGGACCGCGAATCGTGGAGTTGATAATGCGGCTGCCTTTGCCAATTTGCACACGCCCGCTCACCTGACTGGTGCCGTCTACCTCACCGTGGATTGCAGCTTCCAGACAGGTGTCGAGAATGACGCGATTTGCTTCTAGCAGATCGTCTTTTTTTCCGGTGTCGAGCCACCAGCCGCGAATTTGCCGAGCTTCTACCGCCCGCTGCTGTTCGATCAAGGCTTGAATGGCGTCCGTGATTTCCAATTCCCCGCGAGCCGAAGGCTGAATCGAGGCAATGGCTTTGTGAATCGTATGAGAGAAAATGTAAATCCCCACGAGTGCTAGATTCGATGGCGGATCTTTGGGCTTTTCGATCAGTTGCAGCAGGCGACCCTGTTCATCCACTCTGGCAACCCCAAAGGCACTCGGGTTAGCCACTGGGCAGAGCAGCGTCAAGGCATCGAGGCTATTGGCGTGGAAATTTTCTAGAAACAGTCTCAAATCGCTTTGTACTAAGTTGTCGCCCAGATACATCACAAACGGTGAGTCGCCTAGAAAGGGTTGCGCCACTTTCACGGCATGGGCTAGGCCGGCGGGCTTGTCTTGCAGGATATAAGTAATTTTGGCTCCAAACAGATCGCCGTTCCCGGTTTTGGCTTTCACCTCTTCGCCGGTTTCCGGACTGATAATGATGCCAATATCTGTAATTCCAGCAGCCACAATCGATTCAATGCCGTACCAGAGAATTGGCTTATTGGCTACAGGAACAAGCTGCTTGGCTCCCGTGTAAGTGAGTGGACGCAAGCGGGTGCCTTTACCGCCGGAGAGAATGAGTGCTTTCATAGGTGGATGAGTAGAGTTCGGTGAGCATCAGTCTGAGGCTTTGCCGCCACTGAGGAATTGGGGCTGGTAACAGGGATTGAATCTTCTGGGTCGCCAGCACCGAATAAGCGGGTCGCTGCGCCGGAGTGGGGTACTCGGCAGTGGTAATGGGCACCACGCGTTGCAGCTTCAAGGGAAAGCCGAGAGCTTGCGCCTCTTCAAAGATGGCAACGGCAAAGTCGTACCAGCTCGTGACGCCGCTATTCGTGAAGTGATAGATCCCGCTCAGGGTCGGTTTTTCAGCTCCATTGGGCATCTCGGGCGGCAGCAGTAAGGCACGAGCAAGATGGGTCATCGCTTTGGCAATCTCAGTGGACCATGTTGGAGTACCCACCTGATCGGCAACCACCCGCACTTCCTCGCGTTCAGCGCCTAATCGCAGCATCGTTTTGACAAAGTTACCCTTACCCGAAGTACCATACACCCACGCCGTCCTCACAATGGCATAGGGAAATTCAGGGCCACTAGCGTGAACCTGCTGAATGCCGAGTTCCCCCGCGAGTTTAGATTGCCCGTAGACGCTCAAGGGGTTCGTTTCATCTAGCTCACGGTATGGTGTATTTTTGCTGCCATCGAAGACATAGTCGGTCGAAATGTGGATCAGGGGAACGCCGAGCCGCTGGGCTTCCTCGGCCATGACGGTGGGTGCATCTGCATTCACCGCATTAGCCATGGCAATTTCAGTTTCCGCCCGATCGACGGCTGTGTAGGCGGCAGCATTGACGATCAGCTGCGGCTGGCAATCTCGGATGCCTTGGCGAATCTGTTCCGGTTGGGTGAGGTCTATGATCTGTCGCCCAACTCCCCTAACTGAACCGAGTGCTGGCAGGGTCTTGAGCAACTCCTGACCCACCTGTCCGTCTTGACCAATCAGCAGGATACGCGTCATGCAAATACCTCAGCGGCGTGGAAGGGTTGACCTGCCTGATCCTTCGCCGAAACCGTCGGTGCTTCAGTGAGCGGCCAAGCAATTGCCAAATCAGGATCGTTCCAAAGAATGCAGCGCTCATGAGCCGGAGCATAGAAGTCAGTAGCTTTGTAAAGCACTTCGGTCCGATCTTCTAGCGACAGGAATCCGTGGGCAAATCCTGCCGGAATCCAAATTTGCCGTTTGTTGTCAGCGCTGAGGGTGCAACTCACCCATTGCCCGAAGGTAGGAGAACTTTTGCGCACATCAACTGCCACATCAAAAATAGCGCCAGCCGTCACCCGCACGAGCTTGCCTTGAGTCTGCTGAATTTGATAGTGCAGTCCGCGCAGTACATTAACCGCAGAGCAAGAGTGATTGTCCTGTACAAAACGGATATCAACGCCTACTTTTTCTCTGAAGGCTTGCTCGTTGAAGCTTTCAAAGAAGAAGCCACGCTCGTCTCCAAAAACGCGAGGCTCGATAATAACTACATCGGGAATTTCAGTTGGAATAACGTTCATCCAAACCTCTCATTGATGTTCAGATCACACCCCAAAAAACGGTCAAAGCTAAAAAAAATGCGTTTGAGGTAAACCAAAATTCAATCAAAGGGGGCTGCAGCTTGACTTAAAGTTCTGCTGGGTTGTGCAAGTTTCGTTCACTTGAGAAATGCTCAGAATCACCGATCTGCTAGGCTTTAAAGTTGCGTTGATTGTCACATTGATTGAGTAACAAACCGAATCAAACTGAATATCAAGATCTGTAAGTTTACGGATTGAACAACCTACTTTTAACCTCAACTGCCAAACATCCTAGCTGAGGTCTAGGGGGTATCCTAGAGAATCCCGTTTAACTTTCACCCATTCTTCACAATCATTTTGGGCGTTTGTAGAGCCGATGAAGTGGCTTCTGAGTTTGACGAGCATGCAATTTTCCCCTGTTTCAACTATTAGTTCGGCTGTTGACCTACAGACTACGATTTCTCGATCCTCTCTCTAAGAAAGGAATGTTTGGAAGAGGTATTTCCGATCAGTTCTCAACCCTGTCTCGCTCGGTGCGCACCCACTGTGTTTGCGGTTTCACCAAAAACTTGAAGTATAACGGAATCTTCCAAAGTAGGTAGAAAGGAACTGCCAGCAAGGTCTGAGCCGGCAAGGTGCTGTGCCCAAACCGCAACCAGGACACAACCACTGCCATCCCAATTAGCCCCCCTGAAATTGCAGCAATGACTGCCGGCAGCCAAGATAATCCCAGCACGCCTGCCAGCAAGGTCAGTCCGAGGGTACCCAACCACAGCATCACCAGCAGCGACAAAGGAGGAATCGCCAGATCAAGGGCGATGGCGAGCAAATCGAGCCGCCTTTGCTGTAGGGCAGCCGCGATGAGCAGCGGAATTTGGGTTTGCATGGTCCGCAAATGCCCGTGTTCCCAGCGAGTGCGTTGGCTCTTGGCAGCTTGCTCTTGCTGCGGCAGTAGCCCAATTACTTTACTATCGTTACAAAACACCGTGGGATAACCCGCTATTGCCAAATCCATGGAGAGCTGCATATCTTCCACGATGTTGCCGCTCGCCAAAGACACCTGACGAATGACGCTCCAGGGAAACGCCATGCCGGTTCCAGCCAGAATGCCGGGCAGTCCCAGCCGATTCAGTCCGCGAGGTCGTACTAGGTTCTTCACTAGAAATGCGAGAGCAGAAACGGCATCTTTGGGTTTGGGTTGGGCAGGCAGCTCCATTAAGTAAATGGATTGTACAGGTCGCCTCGCTGCAAAGGCTCGACGAGCAATAGTCTGAAGAGTTCCGGGCTGCACGGCACAGTCAGCATCGACCACAATCACCACATCGGGCGGATCGGCTGCCAGATAATCCATGCCATAGTCCAACGCATAGCCTTTACCGCGGCGCTCAGTATCATAGCGCTCGATTACAGTGGCTCCGGTAGAGCGGGCTATGGTGGCGGTGTTGTCGGTACAGTTGTCGGCAATCACCACGAGCCGGTCCTGAGGCTGCAATTGCTCTTGCAATCGCTCTAGCACGGGGCGAATCCCCAAGGCTTCGTTGTGGGCGGGTACCAGAACGGCGATGCGAGGAGTCAATGTATCGTCCGAGCGTGGTGAGCGACCTGGCAGTAAAGCCGCTAAACACTCTATAAACAGCACGCTGCTAGGAATCAGCAGCAGCAGAGTCATGCTGAGCAGCAGGGCATTCCCCAGCAGCACCCACCCATCAACCCTATCGACCATACGGTGTTTCAACCTCCATTGTTTGACTCAGGGCTTAGCCGTCCCCAATCTATCATCCGGTTCATAGGGGGGTGGTATAGCCAGGGCCGGGAAATGTGAAGTCTCAGTAATGAATCGTAGAGAGGGTGATGGATTGACTCAGAGGGCAACCCTCAGAAAAATCCCAAAGAAAAAACCCAGCAGCCCCCCGCTGGGTTTATTTATGAACGTCACTTATCTTCCTTTACTGTAGGAGAATGACCAGGGAGTCACTTCGCCTTGGTGGATCACCTAACCGGGTGAATTGGAGTGAATTGGAGCCGTTAGAGCAACTCCCTACTCGATGCCTTCAATCCGATCTTCCACTTCTTGGTAAAGCTGGCGCAGCAGGTCGAGGTTGCTTTCGCTGGTTTCCCAGTAGCCGCGTCCGTGCACTTCCAGCAGCGTGCTCACCACCTTGCGGAACGAGTGGGGGTTGAGGTTCATGAGGCGGTTGCGCATGGCTTCGTCCTGAATGAAAGTGGCGTTGGTGTCTTCGTAGATCCAGTTGTCTACTGCTCCCGCCGTGGCAGACCAGCCCATGGTGTTGACCAAGCGCTTGGACAGTTCCCGCACGCCCTCATAGCCGTGAGACAGCATACCCTCATACCACTTGGGGTTGAGGAGCTTGGTTCGAGCATCGAGCCGCACCGTTTCTGATAGGGTGCGTACCTGAGCATTGGCGGTGGTCGTGTCGGCAATGTAGGCGGCTGGGGTTTTACCGTCGCTGCGGAGCTGCGCCACAACCTTCGTGGGGTCCGAGTCGAAATAGTGAGAGACGTCGGTGAGGGAAATCTCTGAAGAGTCCAGGTTTTGGAACGTCACGTCTACGGTCTTCAGAGCTGCCTCGAAGAGCTGCCGCGACTGATCCATCATGCCGGGGTTGTCGGAGTTGAAGGCAAAGGACTTGCGAGCCAAGTACATGTCTTGCAACTCGGACTCGCTTTCCCAGGTGCTGTTTTCCACCGCCAGGTTGACGTTGGCTGCATAGGAGCCAGAGGCATTGGAGAAGACGCGGGTGGCTGCCTGCCGCAGGTTGATTCCCATGTCCTCGGCTTGCTTCAGGGCGTGTTTGCGGACGAAATTCATCTCGATCGGCTCGTCAGCTTCGGCAGCCATTTTGATGGCGCGGTCCAGGAGATTCATCTGGTTGATGAACAGATCGCGGAACACCCCCGAGCAGTTGACGACAACATCAATCCGCGGCCGACCGAGTTCCTCTAGGGAAATCAGCTCTAGCTTGTTGACACGACCGAGGGCATCGGGGACGGGACGCACGCCCACGAGCAGCATCACTTGCGCCAGCGACTCACCGTAGGTTTTGATGTTGTCTGTACCCCAGAGTACGAAGGAGATCGTTTCCGGGTACTGCCCGTTGTTCTCCATTCGCTGGCGAGCCAACAACCGATCGACAACAATTTGGGCCGACTGCACCGCGGCGCTTGTTGGAATCGATTGCGGATCGAGGGCATGGATGTTCTTGCCGGTGGGCAGGACGTCCGGATTACGGATCGGATCGCCGCCTGGTCCTGGCAGAATGTACTCGCCTTCCAGGGCTTTCAGCATTGCGCCCAATTCGTTATCGGCGGTGACCTGCTTCAGGCAGAACTCGAGATACTCAAACAGCGGCTTGATTGCTTCTGGATCCACCTTCGGATAGCCCGCCTCTTGCAATGCCTCGAGCCAAGGTTCCTTGCGTCCCAAATTGAAGAAGTTGAGCTTCGTTACCTTCGAGACCCGGCCATCCGCGTCCGTCTGCTCCTGCACCATCGCGGTAACGGCTGCCCGAGCGGCCTGGTTCAGGTTGTAGAGCAGCTCCACATCTGCCAGCACGCCTCGGTCGCTGTTTCTGTAAATCTCATCAATATCGCGTCCTAGGCTTTCGGCAATGATTCGCGGCAGGCTCTTGATCTCGTCTTCGGGGCGATCGATGCCGGCAATATTGACCAGCGTTGCGATTGCTTCCGCAGCCGTAGGCGGCTTACCGATGACATGCAGCCCGCAAGGCAGCAGCCGCGACTCGATCTCCATCAGGCGAATGTAGACCTTGCCGACCAATGTATCGCGGTCCTCAGCAGTCAGCTCAGCGGCATCTTGCTCGGGTAGCGCAATGTCTTTATCCAAATTGACCAAGCGGCACTTGTCGATAATGGCATTGACAATCGGGGCGGCGCGACCGGAATCCTTCAGGGTCTGGTAGGAGGCAATTAGCTCGCTTAGCTCTTTTAGACCCTTATAGAGTCCGGCGTTCTCGGCAGGTGGCGTCAGGTAGCTGATTGTTTCGGCATAGCTGCGGCGCTTGGCAATTGTAGCCTCGGAGGGATTGTTAGCGGCGTAGTAGTAGAGGTTGGGAATCGTGCCGATCAGGCTATCGGGGTAGCACTCACTTGACATGCCCATCTGCTTGCCCGGCATGAACTCTAGGGAACCGTGGGTGCCAAAGTGCAATACTGCATCGGCTTGCCAGATGTGCTCCAGATAGGTGTAGTAGGCGGCAAAGCCGTGGTGGGGACTGGCCGATCGAGAAAACAGTAGCCGCATCGGGTCGCCCTCGTAGCCAAAGGTGGGCTGCACGCCAATGAACACATTGCCAAAGTGCTTGCCGAACACCAGCAGATTTTGCCCGTCGGTATTCAGGTGACCGGGAGCCGGACCCCAGGATTCTTCTAAGCGCTCGTGGTAGGGCGTCAGGGATTCGTATTCGGGTACGGTCATGCGGTAGGCAATGTTCAGCTCTGGTGTGCTGTATTGAGCCTGAGCATCGTGGATCACTGCCTGCATTAATTCCTCGGCTGAATCGGGCAAGTCCTGAACATCGTAGCCGTTTTGCTTCAGCGCCTTGATCACTTCGTAAATCGAGCCGAAGACATCGAGATAGGCGGCGGTACCGACATTGCCTTTGTCCGGCGGGAAGCTGAAGACAGTGATTGCGACTTTTTTGTGCAGCTTCGGCTTGCGGCGCAGGTTGGCCCACTTCAGCGCCCGTTGAGCAATGGCTTCCACTCGGTCTTGTAGAGCAATGGCTTTGCCGGTGGTTCCGTCCCGACCCGAAAGAATAATCGGTTCAATCGCGCCGTCGAGTTCGGGAATTGCAATTTGTAGCGCCACCTGAATCGGGTGCAAGCCTAGATCGCTGTCCTGCCATTCCTCGGTGGTTTGGAAGACCAGCGGCAGCGCCACCATGTAGGGGCGGTTCAGTCGCTTCAGGGCATCTACGGCTTTGGGGTGATCTTGCCGGGCCGGACCACCCACCAGAGCAAAGCCAGTTAGCGACACCACCACATCCACTAGCGGCGTTTGCCCTTTCGAGAGGGGATCGTAGAAGAAGGCGTCTACGGGTTTCGAGAAGTCTAACCCGCCGGCAAATACTGGAACCACTTTTGCGCCCATACACTCTAGTTCCTGCACCATCGCCACGTAGTGGGCATCGTCGCCTGTAACGAGGTGAGTGCGCTGCAGCACCAGCCCGACGCAGGGAGCCAAGGGATCTTTCAGATCAGCCGGAATATCGGAACGGGAGGTGTACCAGTTGAGATACTCCTTGACATCTTCAAACATTTGCGGTGCGAGCGGATGCCAGATTCCCATATCGGGATAGGTGACTGGATCGCGGTATTGCAGCGGCGCACTGCCAGCTTGGACTGGCGTAATGTATTTATCGGCTAGCATCAGCAGGAAGTTCTCCAGGTTTTCGGCGGAGCCTCCTAGCCAGTACTGGAAGCTGAGCATAAAGTTGCGTGCATCCTGAGCCTTGTCGATCGGCAGGTACTTGAGCACCTTAGGCAAGGTTTGCAGCAGCTTCAGCATTCCATCCTGGAACGAGGAGCCGGATTTCTCCTTGCGTTTGCGCATGAACTGAGCAATAGCGCTTTTCGACTGTCCGAGCTGCGCCATTGAGAAGCTGCCCATTTTGTTGAGGCGCATCACCTGCGGCATTGAAGGGAACACCACCGCCACATCCAAGCGATCGCGATGGGGCTCCACCGCTGCCACGACTTTCTCGGCTAATTCCTCGATGAAGATCAATGAGCCAATGAAGACGTTGGCGGCAGCGATATCTTGCTGAAATGCCTCATAGTTCTCGGGACTGCGCAGCTCCTCTAGCAAATAGCCGCTGATTTCAATGGCGATATTGGAATTGTTTTGGTTAATCGAACGAACTGCCGCCGAAAGAGAACTTTGATATTGCGGCTCTAACACGACATAGACCACCTTGATCAGCGTGCGTCCCTGGAGTTCGGCGGGGGCGATGTGTCTGACGGTGGGCTTGACGTGAGTGAACATGCGGTTAGGCTCCTTCTCAAATGCTGTCGGCAACGTTCAGCAGCCTCCTAGACCACAACGGACTGGTCGCAGGACAGTGAAGCTCTAGTCCTTGGGGTAGGAGAGCTGGCTTGAGGGCTGAACGCAAATAACGTTACATGAGTGTTTGTACCAGAAAACCTAGACCAAATGGCGAGTTGAGCGGCTATCCGACACAATTCGATAAAAATTCAGAAACCTTTGTTTATATTTCTTGACAAAATTGTGAGTGAATGCTCATTATTAAGTTAATAAAACCATTGCTCAATCTAATTCACTAGAACTAACTCCCCTTGTCTTCACACAGTTGCCTCTCAGGAAGGTTCAGCCGCATCAAATTCTTTTTGCGCAGTTGACCTAGCAGAAGCTCTTGATTTATCAATGATTGACATTGATTAGACTTTGGAATAACTCAGTTGTGAATTCTAGAGGCGTTGGTTACTCTTTTAGACTCTCTATCACTAAGCAAGCGCTGAGTTTGTATCTTCAATTCTGTCTAATTCTTGCAATTTAAAAAGCCTACTGTTCAGAAATTTTTTAACTGAAACAGTGGCTTTATTTGCAGACAATGACGATTTTCTCCTCGCTGCCGCTCTGGATTATTGCAAATAATCTCGGGAAACCCAGCCCCCCGTTTCCAGTTCTGCCCACTGTTCGCTCACTCGTCCTGTAAGTCGAACCGTGGTTCCATTCGGCAGACTAGAGACAACGTTGCCATTGGGTTGGTCCCGTACGTTGAGATCATTCCCCGCCGTGACCACCGTAGCCTGACGCAGGTGGACTGCTTCTGAATCGGCGGCTGAGACGGCAATGTCAGCATGGGCTGGCAAAGGGGAAAGATGATAGCGAGATACCCACTGCCCGCCGTCCACTTCGACCCATTCTCCATGGGTCTGTCCAGTCACTACGAGAATCGATCCATTTTCAGCACTGCCCGTCACTTCTCCTGCTGGGCTGTGGCGCAAATTTAAAGCTCCACCTGCCGTGGTGACCTTCACCGATTGTCCAGGGGTTAAAAAGGCTGGATCAATTCCTGAGCGGGAACGAGAGACACTGGCTGCATCTTGCTCGAATTGCAGAATGGTTCCATCGGGCCGCACAATGCAAAAGCCGGTATGCCCCTGTTGGGTCTGCCAGCGTACGAGATGCATGCCATCGGGCTGCGGCTCACCTGCAAAAACCAGCACTTCTGAGCGGGGAACGCCCTCCAACTCAAGCACAACGGTTGTGGCACACTGCCGTAACTGCCCTTCAATGGTTGGAACGGCTCTAGCTCGGATAGGAACAGCAAGCAAGGCCAATGCGACGGTGAGTAGCGGTAGGAGATGATTCAGTCTCATATCAGTTCTTGAACCCGTCACCGCCCTTTTATACCGCATCGAGACAGGAAGCGCCTATTTTCAAGTCATAGGATGTAGCTATTTGGTATCCCGATTCGCCTCCAGTTGGTAACTTCATTGGCACTTCCACAACCTCCGAGCACGAGAAACCTTCTCTGGGTTTCCTCAATCCCTTAAATGAATGCAAAAGGTTTAAAAATTACTGGATCTACGACTGAAAAGCCTTAAATATACGGTGCCAGATTAATAATGGCGGCGCAGCTCGTCTTTGTCTTCCGTAGAGTTACTCGTTGCCATAGCAGACAAAATAGGGCAAATTGCAGTTCTGACATGGAAGATGCATCATTTTCAGCGGAAATCCCGCAAATAGAGTACTGATTTGGAATTAAGGGAACTCTGGAGAAGCAGTATACCTACGAGGAATAACCAGTTCATGCCATTACGCTACAGAGCGGCGCCATCTCCTTAACACCATTCCACTGAGAATGTATCCCACTGAGAATAGATCCCGCTGAGAACGGGTTAGAGGCAAGCGGGTGATGATGATCGCCATCTGCGCCTTGACGAACAGAGTCAGCGAAGTGAGCAACTAGACATCCTGAATTGCCTGCCTCAGCGGTGACCCAATCCCAATTGCAAAATCCATCAGGGTCTATGGTTTGAGTGGTGATGATTAGATTTAGATTGAGTGTGCTTCACAAGATGCTGCGATGGATGGAGCAGCAGTTGCCCATTGCAGACAAAATAGGGATTCCCCTTGCCGCTATTGCCGTAATGACTGCGACTGTACTCAGCGCCAATACGATCGCAGCTGCCCGGAGTCAAATTGACCGGGCCTATAGAACCCAAGCCCGACAGCTTGCCAATGTGATTCAAGCCGAATTTGCGGCTCGATACACTCGCAATCTAGAAGATCGGGCAACGACGAGTCGCTTCCTGCAAGAACTTCAGCAAACCGATGCCACGATTGTGAGCATCCATATCTATCGCATCATCGACAAGCAGCCGGTGCTGTGGGCTTCCTCGCGCACTCCTGTCACCCAGTCCCTGATTGAACCAGAAGATGTAGAACCGATTCAGACTGGGGTAGAGCGTCAGGTGGTTGAAGCGGCTGCCAACCAGCTAGAAACCGTTGTGCCTCTACGCCTTGACCAAGGTGAGATTATCGCTAGCATTGGCATTTACACCTCTCTAGCTGCTCGCGATGCCGAAGTTTTTATGGCCGCTCAGCGAATTATCATTACCTCTGCCGTTGGCATTACAGCGCAAAGTGCTGCCTTGATGCTTGTGCTCTACTGGGGCGTGTTGCGGCGAGTGACTCGTCTCAGTCAGGTAGCGGTGGCGGTAGCGGAAGGCAATACCGATGTTCATTTGCCGGAGGGAGCGATGCCCCTAGGCCGCGATGAACTGTTCAATGTTGCCCATGAGTTTGACCGAATGCTCGATGCTTTACGCCGCCGCGCCTACCAGCAGGAAGCACTAGCCGAACTGGGGCAGCAGGCCCTCGAAGAAATAGATTTAGCGGAATTGCTCGATAAAGTAGTTCACACCATCGTGCGTGTCTTGAAGGTCGATGCGGCTGATCTGCTAGAGCTGGTGGAGAACGGTGAGCAGCTACACCTGCGGGCTGGTGTAGGTTGGCACCCTGAGTGGATTGGGCAAATCTTTACAAGGGATGCCCTTGCGTTTCCCGTGACCGCCGTGCTGCATACAACGGAACCGATCGCCGTGGACAACCTCCCGCATCCGCCTGGACAGGATGATTGCTCCCTGCGTCCGCCTGGTATCAGCAGCATTAGCGTTTTAATTACCCACTTCGAGAAGCCGTTTGGTCTGCTTAGCGCCCGCAGCAACCATCTCCGCTCCTTTGCCAAAGATGACGCGCTATTTCTGAAAGCCGTTGCGGGTTTGGTATCTACCGCAATTGATCGGCATCGGATTGAGCTGGTGATCACCCAAGCTGAAGCAGCCCTGGCCCGCGCCGAAGCCGCCGAAGCGGCCAAGCAAGCTTTAGAGACCGAAATCATTGAGCGACAACGGGTAGAACTGGCGCTGCGCGAAAGCGAAGAACGCTATGCCCTGGCAGCCAGTGGTGCCAATGATGGTCTCTGGGACTGGAATCTGCGCACCAATGAAATCTACTTCTCTCCGCGCTGGAAGGCGATGCTGGGCTACAGCGAGACCGAAATCAGCAACAATCCCAACGACTGGTTTGACCACATTCACCCCGACGACTACGAGCGGGTTCAGCTTGAATTAATGCATCATCGTGACGGACTCACTGCTCATTTTGAAAGCGAATACCGCCTGCGTCAGAAAGACGGTACCTATCGCTGGATGTTGAGCCGAGGGCTGGCTGTGCGCGATGCGACGGGGATGGTCTACCGCATTGCTGGCTCGCAAACCGACATTACTGCCCGCAAGCTGGCCGAGGCCCAGCTGCTGCACAATGCCTTCCACGACGAGTTGACGGGTTTAGCGAATCGAGCGCTATTCACTGACCGACTAGAGCGAGCCATTGCCATTGCCCAACAGCGCAATCACGCTTGCTTTGCCGTTTTGTTTCTCGATCTCGATCGCTTTAAGGTCATTAATGACAGCCTCGGGCATCTTATGGGCGATCAGCTATTGATCAACACAGCAGAGCGGTTGCAGCAGTGCCTGCGCTCCAGCGATACCTGTGCCCGGCTAGGAGGCGACGAGTTTGCCATTCTTCTAGAAGAGATCCAGCAGCCCCAGGATGTGATCGAGATTGTGGAGCACATCCAACAGGTGCTGAAAGCTCCCTTCACGTTGGCAGAGCAGGAAGTTTTTGTGAATGCCAGTATCGGACTAGTGCTTGATGTGTTGCGCTACGCTACCAAAGAAGAACTGCTCCGCGACGCCGATACAGCGATGTATTGCTCGAAGGCGACTGGCAGAGGCTGCTACACAATCTTTACGCCCGCGATGCACGAGCAGGCTGTGTCTTTGCTGCACCTAGAAGCGGATCTGCGGCGAGCCTTGGAACGGCAGGAACTGCACCTGCTCTACCAACCAATTCTGTCGTTGCACAACCAACGGCTTACCGGATTTGAGGCCCTGCTACGCTGGCAGCACCCTAACTATGGATTGATGCTACCTGCTGACTTTATCGGCTTAGCGGAGGAAACTGGGCTGATCATTTCTATTGGTTGGTGGGTGTTGCGGCAGGCTTGCCAGCAAATGCGGCAGTGGCAAACGCGCTTTGCTCTAGACCCTCAAATCACAATCAGCGTCAATTTGTCGGGCAAGCAGTTCGCTCAACCCGATTTAGTTGATCAGATCCAGCAAATTCTGCAGGAGACGGAACTCTCGCCCCAGTCTCTGAAGCTAGAAATTACTGAAAGCGTGATCATGAATAATGCCTGTGCCGCCGCGGAGATGATGCAGCGTCTCAAAGCCCTCGGGGTGCAGCTCGCAATGGATGATTTTGGCACGGGCTATTCGTCCCTCAGCTATCTGCATCGGTTCCCCATCGATACGCTTAAAATCGACCACTCGTTTATCAACAGTGCGGACAATGATCTCGAAAAGCTGGAAATTACCCGCACCGTGATTGCGTTGGCATGGAATTTGGGTATGAATGTTGTTGCAGAGGGGGTAGAAACAGATCGCCAAATGGCACAACTCAAGCTGCTGAAATGCGAATTAGCTCAGGGGTTTTTGTTTTCTCAACCGCTAGATAGCCAGGCTGCAACCGCCTTGCTGGATCAGGTGCTCTCCTGTTAAGGGGCAATGCAAGTCTTTAAGCAATCGAGCTACGAATGCCTCGCCGCAGGTTCCCGTTTATCCGTTCATCAATTCGGACAATTCGGAGACAGATTTGCGGCTATCCGTTTCTGACTGCTCGTTTATGGCTACAAATTTGCCGCGACCTCTTTCCAATACACGCGCTTAAAGGGTTCCTGTTCGCCCAGGGTATACTGCTCGACTAAGCCACGACTGCGAATCGTAATCGAGTCACCTTCTTTGACTACAACCGTCGCGTCCTCATGCACATCGCGAGTGAGGATCCGCTCGGTTTCGGTTGGATCATCTAGGATGACCACATTGCTGCGGTCATAAAACAGTCCTTCCTGTTCAATCACAGGCTCTCGGTATTCAGCAATCAGCAGATCCAGCTTTGGATTGCGCAGCAGGCTCTGAACCCGAGTGTTGAAGCTGCCACTGAGGTTTTTCTCCGAGCGATTGACAAATACCGCATCGCGGCAGATAGCACCAATCGTCCAATCGGGATGCTTCATTAAGATGTCGTCGATCAGCTCTTCTAGTTCGGCAACGGGAATGTAATTGAAGGTAATGATCGGAATACGGGCGTCTTCTCCCGATGAATAGAAAGTCTCCAGAATCGGTAGCGTCACATCCACACTTTGCCCGATGGCAGGCCGCAGATGCATGTAAACTCCAGGAGCGGAGTTGATCTCGATAATGCCGAACTGCCCCTCTTTCCAAGAGCGAGAAATATCCGGCGTCAAAATATCAATGCCCAAGCAAACAAGGCGGAAATGCTGCGCTACGTCCTGTGCCAACACAATATTATCGGGATGCACCATCGAGGTGGCATCAACGCTCATACCGCCTGAAGACAAATTGGCGACCTTGCGTAGAAACACCTCGCGGTCGGCTGCAATCACGCTGTCGAGTGTTAAGCCCTGCTCAGTCAGATAGCGCTCCATCGCGTCGTCGCAAATGATTTTGCCCATGGGGGAGGTCGGCGTATCGCGGCGCTCGGGTCGGCGGTTTTCTCGCTCGATCAGCTCTGCAATGGTAGAAACGCCGTCGCCAATTACCGAGGCCGGGCGGCGCTCCATGGCCGCCACAAACCGACCATTGACGCAGAGCATACGGTAATCGGTTCCTGCTACGCTCTGCTCAACAATGACCGCAATCGACTGATCGTCGCTGTGGGCTGCGACGGCTCGCTGAAAGGCAAATTCCAGCTCGTCACCATCCTGAACATCTGCGGTGACTCCGATGCCCTTATGCCCCACAACGGGCTTCACCGCTACCGGATAGCCGATGCGCTGAGCGACTGTTAAGGCCTCACTATACGTGCTGACAATCTGCCCTTTCGGCACTGGAAAGCCCAAGGTTTCCAAAAAAGCTTTGCAATCGTCCTTACGCGTAGTGAAGTCAGAATCGAGATGGCTATCGCAATCAAAGGTTGTTGCTACACCGCGCACCAGCTTCTTGCCGTAGCCATACTGCATCAGCCCTTCATCCGGGAGGTAAAAGGTGGGAATGCCGAGCTTATCTGCTGAGCGCAGCAGCGCATAGATCGTAGGCCCACCATAGACCGAGCGACGAAAGCGCCGCTGCAACTGTTCAATCTGCTCTTCTAGGTAAAACTGCTGCCCGCGTGTGATCGCCTCAAACCAATCCCACACAGCATACACGACCCGATAACTCGTGGATTCATGCACTGACTCCACTGCAATGATGACCGATTTGGCGGCTGCTTTCAGCTGGTAATGCTCGTAGTGCAAGTCCATGTCCAGCTTACCCACTTCCACCACCGTGCGGGCAAACAGATGGGCGTAAGACTCAAAGGTTTCCTCTGCAATGTGAGGATAGCGATCGCTCACGACCTCAATGTACTTCTCGATTGGCAGCGGATCGTCGTAGCCGGTCAAGGCAAACTGAAACACCAGTGCTCCCCGCTGTAAGTAAGGGTTCGGCCCCATGTAGTGCTTAAAGTTAAAAACATCGAAGACGTCTGTTCTTCTAGCGTTAATGGGGGTATCTGTGGGTTTATCCGCAACCATAGCAAAAGGCCCAATGCTGAGCGAGAAGTACTTTTTCCATCCTAAAGGTAGCTATCTCCTCCGCATGCTGTTTGCACTACACCTTTAGAAGCAGATTTCGCAAGAAATCTATCGCAGGAAACAGGGCAATGCGGTTTGAAGAGGTTTTGATTCACCTTTGATTCACCTAAATGCGGACAGCGGCACTGAAGAATGCTTGTCGCTCGAGGTTTTCTAAGGGTACAATGATAAATCGTGTCAAATTTTTGAAAAATCTAGGCAAATCCATGCCCAAGCTCAAAACTCGCAAGGCGGCTGCTAAGCGCTTTCAGAAAAGCGGTAGTGGCAAGCTGATGCGCCGCAAGGCCTTCAAAAACCACCTCTTGCAGCACAAAACTTCGACTCGCAAGCGTCGGCTCACCGGCTTAGTGGTCGTAAATGAGCGCGATGCTGAAAACGTGCAGTTGATGCTGCCCTACTTGTAACTTCTGTAAGGATTTAGATTCTCTGAGTCTTAAACAAAGAGAAGCAAGCAACGATAGAAGCGGGGAATTGGAATACAATTCAGCGTTCAGCAACTCAGGTCGTTAGGCTCCCAGTGCGTCGTTCCCCTTTTGCTCTTCTGTCTTTGTGACCTATCGCCTAACACCTCATCATTACCAACGCAACCTCAACGCAAAGTATAGGGAAAGTAATATGGCTCGTGTCAAGCGCGGCAATGTCGCTCGCAAACGCCGCAAAAAGATTCTTAAGCTCGCCAAGGGTTTCCGAGGCTCCCACTCTCGCCTGTTCCGAACTGCTAATCAGCAGGTGATGAAGGCCCTGCGCAATGCCTACCGCGACCGCCGCAAGCGCAAGCGGGATTTTCGTCGCCTCTGGATTACTCGGATCAACGCCGCTGCCCGTCAACATGGCATGAGCTATAGCCGCTTGATGGGTGGTCTAAAGAAGGCCAATGTCGATATCAACCGCAAGATGCTGGCGCAAATGGCCGTGCTCGATCCAGCTGGATTTGGCAAAATCGTAGAGATTGCCGGTAACGCGCTGTCTTAGTGCGGATTCGTTCAGTGTTTGTAACTTGGAGTCCTCTCGATGGTTCTTGGCAGAACAGTCGGGAGGATTCAATTTTGAAGCTCGGTTGAGGAGGCTCAGTTGAGACTGATCGGGTGAAACTCATGTTTTTTCGGAATTCGTCTCTGAACAAGGCAATTGTGCGATTGTCGCTTGCATTGTTGGTTGGCAGTGCGGTTTTTTTTGCCGTCTCTACACACGCGGCTGAACTATCCGAGATTCGCGAGCGCGGTTACTTGGTTGTGGGTGTCAAAGACAATCTGCGTCCCCTAGGCTTCAGAGATGCAACGGGTGGGCTACAAGGGCTAGAAATTGATCTAGCGCGGCAGTTGGCGGCAGCGTTGCTGGGTGATGCCGATGCAGTAGAGTTGCAGCCATTGCCAAACCAGGACCGCTTGCCAGCCCTGCTGGAGGATCGGGTAGATATCCTAGTGGCTCGTGTTGGTGTTACGGCATCCCGATCACGATTAGTAGACTTTAGCGATCCTTACTATGTAGATGGCACTGCCTTTCTCACCCGTGATCCGGCTATTCAAAGCCTGCGCGATCTGCGGCATCAGCCTATCGCTGTTTTAACTGGCTCCGATACAATAGCCACCGTGCGTTCGCTGCTGCCGCGGGTGCAGCTTGTAGGAGCAGACTCCTATGAAGATGCAAAGATGCTCTTGGAGACCCATCAAGCGGTTGCCTTTGCGGCCGATGCGAGTGTCTTGACCGGCTGGACTCAAGAAGATCCAGTGTATCGACTGCTGCCTAACCTGATTTCGGCGGAGGTGCTAGCAGTGGCCATGCCAAAGGGGGTCCGCTTTAGTGACCTGCGGCAGCAGGTGAACCAAGCTATTCTGCAGCTTCAGTCTAATGGCTGGATTCGGGAGCGGGTTCAGTACTGGGGGTTGCCCGCAGCTGGTGTTCCCAGCCCTACCTCGCTGTCAGAGCGGGAAGTGGAGTCAGAGTTAGACGCCGAGTAGGAAGGCAAATCGCCGCATGAGAAGGACTTCAGGGTTTTGCCGCTATTTGTTTCGCTCGATGCTTTGTAGCAAGATGGTAATCACTGATACGAAGCCCTGGCTCCAATTCTCGTAAGTTGAACTCTACAGATCTCTTCTCTACACCCAGTGGAGTATGTGGCTTGCGTCCATCTTGCCCCCTCCTTGAGGAAAATTTATGCGCCTGGAACAGTTACAAGCTTTTTTGGCGGTGGCTGAAACCGGGAGTTTTCAGCAGGCAACCCAGCGCTGTAAAGTCACGCAATCCACCATTAGTCGGCAAATTCAAGGCTTAGAGACCGAGCTGGGGCTGCCCTTGTTTCATCGCACCTCTCAGGCAAAGCTGACATTAGCAGGAGAGCGCTTTTTGCCGCGGGCCCGCCGCATTTGTCAAGAGTGGCAAACGGCCACCGAAGAACTGGCAGAACTTGTAGAGGGTCGGCAGCCAGAGCTGTGTGTAGCGGCCATCCATTCGGTTTCGGCTCAGCACTTGCCGCCCGTGCTGCAGCAATTCTGTCAGGATTATCCTTCGGTGCAATTGCGTGTCACCTCCTTGGGCAGCGATCGCGCCCTTAAGGTGCTGAAGGATGGACTAGTGGATCTGGCAATCGTGATGAACAATCGCTTTTTAACCGCCAGCCCCGAAATGGTCGTGGACTTGCTCTATCAAGAGCCAGTGGAAGTGCTGATGGCCGCAACCCACCCCCTGACGACCTTTGAGCAGGTGCCCTGGGCGGAACTGGCAGTCTATCCGCAGGTGGTGTTTAAGGATGGCTATGGCATGCAGCGACTGGTACAAGAGCAGTTTCAGCGCTGTGCTTTGGATTTGAAACCCGTTGTGGAGCTGAATACGCTAGACGGGTTTCGCGGCATGGTACGGCAAGGGGAATTCGTCGCCTTGTTGCCTAAATCTGCCCTCATGGAGGTGAGTCACGATGCTTCGCTGGCCGTGCGGCCAACCGAGGAACCCACTCTGAGTCGCCAAGTGGTGCTCGTGACAACGCAAGATCGCCTGGACATTCCCCCGATACAACATTTTCGCTCGCTGGTGCAAACCTTCATGGCCGCGCAACCCGACCCTCCGACCAATACCACCTCCCCCTCGATGGTGGGCTATTGAGTGCGTGCTGTATCGACTGGTGAACTAATGGCATGGAGTCATGGTTCTTCCCTCGTTCAGTGTCGCTCGCCTAGTCTGGCTTAACAAGCTTGATACACTTTTTTTCCCAAGCCTAAATTCGTTCTGGTTCAACCAAACTGCTGATCTAACTGTTGTTCACGCTGAATGCCATGAGTGATGCCTTTCGAGACTTACTTCGCAAAGTGGGGAGTGGGGCGCATACGAGTCAAGACCTGACCCGCGAGGAAGCAGCCATGGCAACTGCAATGATGCTGCGGCAGGAGGCCACTCCGGCACAAATCGGGGCTTTTATGATCGCCCACCGCATCAAGCGACCGACAGGTATGGAATTGGCGGGCATGCTGGATGCCTACGAGCAGCTAGGTCCAAAATTGTCGCCTATCTCGGCTCCGTACTCTCCTGTTGTTTTGGGAATTCCCTATGATGGGCGGTCGCGCACGGCACCCTTGGGTTTGCTGACGGCCTTGCTGCTAATTACGGTCGGCTGTCCGGTGGTGATGCATGGAGGTCGCCGGATGCCGACGAAAGAGGGGGTGCCGCTCGTCGAGCTGTGGCAGGGGCTAGGCATCGACTGGACATCACTCAGCTTGGAGCAGGTGCAGCAGGTCTTTGCCCAAACCCGGCTGGGGTTTATCTATCTACCGCAGCATTTTCCGCTGGCCGAGGCGATGGTGCCCTACCGCGAACAAATTGGTAAACGCCCGCCCTTGGCGACAGTTGAGCTGTTTTGGTGCCCCTATGCAGGTGAGGCGCTGCTGGTGTCAGGATTTGTGCATCCGCCGACGGAAGACATGGCCCGCACAGCTTTATCTTTGCGGGGCACATCTCGATTTTTGACGGTGAAAGGACTAGAAGGAAGCTGCGATTTGCCCCGGGAGCGCACCTGCATTATTGGCATCCATCAGCTTGGCGATCAGCAGGCAGAGCGGCTGCTGCTTCATCCCCGCGACTATGAGTTTGCTGCCGCAGATGTGCCGATCAATTCGCTGCCTATCATGGCAACGGCGATGCAGCAGGTAATGCAAGGCGAACCGAGCGAATGGCTAGAATCGGCGGTGTGGAATGGGGGTTTTTATCTCTGGCAATGTGGGCACTGTCCTGATCTAGTGGCGGGGCTGAGGGAAGCGCGACAATTGTTTGCCAGCGGTAAGGTAGCGACGACTCTTGCAGAGCTGAAGCGCATGGTTTCGCAGGTTGCGGCTCCGGTTGCTGCCGAGCTGTATGGCGCGGAGGTCAGTGCAGGACGGAGCGAGTAGTTTCTGCATCTCAACTCAGAGGAGCGCTTGCCAAGCAAGAGGCGCTATAGTGGGGCAACAGGGATGCCAAGTGCAGCCTCAGCGTCTCTGACTGTTGCCGCTTCTGGGTTACGACGATGAAACAGCCTCCTGCCGTTAGCACCCCGCCCTCGTGGAATTTGCTGCAATGGATCGTTCGCCCGCTGGAGTTTCTCGAGAGCTGCAGTCGCCGCTATGGAGATTGCTTCACGATGCAGCTCGGCGGTGTGGCTCAATTTGTGGTTTTCAGCCATCCTGAAGCAATCGAAGCGATTCTCACTGCCAACCCAAAACACTTCGAGTCGGGCAGAGCCAACTTCATCTTGCGGCGGACACTGGGTGATAACTCTCTGCTATTGCTAGACGGCGAGCGGCATAGGCGGCACCGGCAACTGCTGATGCCACCGTTCCATGGTGAGCGAATGCGAGCTTACGGGCAGTTGATTTGCCAGATCACGGAGAACGTGGCGCAGCAGTGGGTCGTGGGTCAGCCCTTTGTGGCGCGTGCCTCGATGCAGGAAATCTCGCTGCGGGTGATTTTGCAGGCCGTGTTTGGCTTAAGCGAGGGGCAGCGCTATTCCCAACTCGAACAGTTGCTCGGTACTCTGCTTGACCTAACCTCGAGTCGCTTCGGGTTTGCCACCAGCTTTTTCCCTGTGCTACAGCGCGATTGGGGAGCCTGGAGTCCGGGCGGGCGCTTCAACCGGCTGATGCAGCAGATTAACCAACTCCTCTATGCCGAGATTCAAGAGCGGCGGCAACGCTTTGATCCCTCTCGCCCGGATATTCTGACGCTGCTGTTAGCTGCTCGCGACGAATATGGTGAACCAATGACCGACGAAGAGCTGCGCGATGAGCTGATGACGCTACTTGTGGCCGGTCACGAAACCACCGCGACGGCCTTGAGCTGGGCGCTCTACTGGATTCACTCCCTCCCTGAGGTGCAGTCCAAGCTGCTCGCAGAACTGGAAACTTTGGGTCCCACACCGGATCTGGCTGAGATCACCCGCCTACCCTACCTGAATGCGGTGTGCTCGGAAACGCTGCGCATCTACCCAGTTGCATTCATCACCGAGCTGCGCATTACCATGGCTCCGATTCACGTCATGGGCTACGACTTCCGCCGAGACAGTATTCTGGTGCCGTGTATTTACCTAGCGCACCACCGTCCCGACACCTATCCTCAGCCGGACCAGTTCAACCCGAATCGCTTTCTGGAACGGCAGTTCTCCGCCTACGAATTTCTGCCGTTTGGAGGCAGCAATCGCCGCTGCATTGGGGCTGCCTTTGCTTTGTTTGAGATGAAGCTCGTCCTGGCGACTCTTCTGTCGCGCTATCAGCTCAAGCGAGCCGATTCGCGTCCGGTCAAACCCGTGCGGCGAGGAGTCACGATTGCTCCCAAGGGTGGCGTGCGGCTAGTAATGACGGAGCGACGTGCGGCTTCCAATCAATCTCTGGGGGTGGCAACGGTTTAGCCTGTAGAGATTTGGGGACAGTCTAGCAAGGGGCTAGTTCTCGCTTCGCGGTCCGAGTAATCTGGAGTACGCTGAGGGCAATCCCTCAGACTCGGAGATTTAGCCGTGCCGGACTCGATCACCCAAGCGCAACCGCCGCTAGAATTTATTCCTCCTGCTTTTAATCCCCTGGTTCGTCACGTCACCCGCGCTTTCTTGCCGCTGTGGATGCGCTGGCGCATTAAGCTCGTCGATGTGCAGGTTATCAATGCGGATCGACTCGTGGAGCTGTACCAGCAGTTCCAAGCAGGTAAAGTGCGCTTTTTGATGGCATTTCGTCATCCTAGCGTCAACGATCCCTTCAGCATGTACTACATGGTTTCGCACCGGATCCCGCAGGTGGCATGGCAGAAGGGCATCCGCTTGAATTCTCCGGTACACGCCTACTTTATTTACGATCGGGGGATTCCTCTTTGGGCAGGAAACTTGGTGGGTTGGCTACTGCCTCGCTTGGGAGGCACGTCGATCCGCCGAGGAAAATTGGACCTGCCGGGACTGCGTTCGGCTCGCGAGCTGTTTGCTAATGGCAGATTTCCGATGGCGGCCGCCCCTGAGGGAGCCACCAACGGTCACACCGAGATCGTTAGCCCGATTGAACCAGGCATTGCTCAATTTGGTTTCTGGTGTGTCGAAGATCTGCTGAAGGCAAACCGCACCGAGGAGGTGCTACTACTGCCGATTGGTATTCAATATCGCTATGTTTCTGCTCCCTGGGCCGCATTAGATAAACTGCTGCTACAGCTCGAAGCCGACTGCGGTCTGCCGCCTTACAATCCCCAGACAGCTCAGCCTCAAAATGGTGCAGTTCCCCTGGCAGAGATCCCACTCACGGATCAGCAGCAAATTCTGCTCTACAAGCGTCTGCTGCGCCTCGGAGATTACCTGCTGTCGCAGATGGAGCAGTTTTATACCAAGTTTTATCATCAAGATCTAAAGCTAAAGACAACGAAACCAATCACCGAAGCCGAGACAGGCTCTACCCTCTGCAATGAGGCAATTGCAACTCGCCTACAGGCATTGATGAACGCAGCCCTGACCGTTGCTGAAGACTACTTTGGCGTTCCAGCGAAGGGTAGCTTCACCGATCGCTGCCGCCGCCTCGAACAAGCGGGATGGGAATGGATCTACCGTGAGGATCTGGGCAATGTTGAACAGCTCTCGCCGGTGGAGCGCGGGCTAGCGGATCGCATCGCTGAAGAGGCAAATTTGCGGCTCTGGCATATGCGTCTTGTGGAAACCTTTGTCAGCGTCACTGGGCGATACATTTTGGAAAAGCCCACCGTCGATCGCTTTGCCGAAACCCTGTTTCTGCTCTGGGACACCGTGACTCGCCTCAAAGGAGCCAATCCCTTCCGTCGTCCCATCCTTGGCAAACAGCGGGTGGAAATTACGATCGGGCAGCCAATCTCAGTCTCTAGTCGTTGGGATGACTACAAGGCCAGCCGCCGCCAAGCCATTGCCACCCTAACCCAAGACTTGCAGACTGCGCTCGAAAAAATGATTTTATAAAAATGACTTTATAGGGACGGAGAGGGGGGGATTCGAACCCCCGTTGGGTGTGACCCCAAACTTGATTTCGAGTCAAGCGCATTCAACCGCTCTGCCACCTCTCCAGAGGCAAACGCATCAGCCTTCTATTGTAGTCGCTGGTGGCGCAATTAATCCATCGTTCGCGTGGTGATGAATCCGGTTTGTTCACTCCACTGCAGGGCACCATCCTGATCTAACCAATACTGCTCGGCTCGATGCTGCTGTAGCCAGGCTTCGGTTTCTGAGGCGGTTTCGCGCTCTATCGCAATTGTGGCCATGGGTCGAAGCTGCTGCAAGAGCGGCAGTGGCAGGTTTTGCCCGGACCAGATCAGCGTTTGCACGGCGGTAGCTTGATGCGGTAGAGAAAGGGGCGGATGATCAGCAGGCAATCGATCGAGCCAAAACCAACTGTGCTTGCCTAGTTGCAGTTGCAGCATCAAAGGCTTGGAGTTCACTAATGTGGCGGTTATTTGGTGACTCATGGGTAGTGGTTGCCCGTTGCTGAGCGGTAGCAATCGGTTTAGCTCAGAATTTTTCTGAATTGACGAAACGTTGAGTGGTTGATCCAGAGCGGCTGATGTGGCGCTGATGGTGTAGAGTCGCTGAACAGGACGAGACTGCAATACCCGTTGCCAGCCTGCCAATTCTGCCTCGCCGAGATACGGCGCAATTGCCCAGTCGATTCGATTAATTCCCTGCTGTCGCAGAAAGGGCAGCACGGTGAATTCAGTCGTTTTCTCGTCTCCTTGGTAAATGAGTCCTGTTTGACCTTTCTCCTGCACAACCAGAACTGGCTGATCCGAAGTCGCAAGAACTGTCACCCGAGTCAATGTTGCGGCGTTATACCAAATAGGCACCAGAACCAAGCCGAGTCCCACCAAGCCTGCCAACCACCAGTAGGGTTGTACTCGCCGCCACAGCCAAACTAGGGCAAATAGCCCGTAGAGCAGCAGGATTTGTCCGACGGCAAGCGTGCCCAAAGCGTAGGTATTGCTAGGCAGACGGCTGCTGACCTCAACCATCCAGATCAACCCGTGGGTGGGGTATCCCAGCAGCCAGGCCAACGCGCTACCCGCAGGAGGATAAATCAAGGCGACAGCCCCACTGATCATGCCGCCAATGCTGATCAGGGTCACGAGCGGACTCGTTAACACATTCACCGGAACGCTATAGGGAGACACCACTCCGAAGGCGTAAAGCTGGAGGGGCAAAAGCCAAAGGTAAGCCGCAGTAGGTACAGCAATCGTCGATGCCAGCGTGCTGGGAAGCCAATCAAGCCATTTCGTCAGGACTGGCACCGTGACCAGCAAACCGAGGGTTGCCAGAAAACTCAGCTGAAATCCCAGGTTCCAAATCCACAAGGGGTTCCACAGCAGCATTAGCGTTGCGGCTGCCCATAGACATGCCAGTGGTTTAACTTTCCGTTCCAGCGTCAAGCCCAGCAGCACTGCCACTCCCATTAGCCCTGCCCGGACAGCGGGTGGTTCGGCTCCGGTGAGACCGACATACAGTCCAATCACGCTCAGCCCTAACCAGAAACGAATAGCGGAACGCAGGCGACGAGTCAGGGCTACCAGCACTCCTATCAGCAGCGACACCTGGAAGCCAGACGCTGCCAAAACATGCGCCAGCCCAACTTCCGCAAATTGATCTTGCAACTCGTAGGGCACATTGACGCCCTTGCGCCCTAGCACCATCGCGCTCAGCAGTGGCGCTTCTGGGGAAGATAGCAAAAACCCTTGAACCTGAATAATTCGCTGCCGAATCGACCATAGGAGCGGTGGATCTGCTCGATCAACTGCTGGAAATAGAACCCGCCTGCCGTTCAAACCAGCGAAAATGCCCTGCTGCGCCAAGTAGCGCGCGAAATCAAAGCCACCCGGATTCACCGCAGGCTCCGGTTTGTATAGCGTTCCCTCGACCTCTACGGTCAATCCTGGATAAAGATTGGCTTCTGCTGCCCGAGGTACCGTGACGTACAGCGTTCCTGTGACTGGCTGAGCCGGTACAACAACTTGCCCCCGCCGCGTGGTGGCGCTGGCCTCTTGAGCTGCCAGCTCAAACTGAATCCGCTCGCTGCGCGTCAACCGTGGAGACGAAACAATCCTTCCTTTGACTCGAAACCGTTGAGCCGTAGACTTTGCAGCAATTGATGGTTGGCATACCGGCGGAGCCAACAACTCGCGCGTCACCTGAACTGGAGGGTTCGCTTCAAATACGAGATGGCAAATATCCGTGGCGCTCGGCTGCGGTAGCCTCATCTGAACATGCAAGATCGCGGCCACTCCTACCAATCCAGCAGCAATCCAAACCCAAGTCTGGGGACCAGTCCGCCAAAATGGACGAATTGTAAATGCGGCCGTCACTCCCGCTGCGAATAGCCCGATAGCACCCAGCGGGATGCCAGCCAGATCGCTAGGAATCGCCGTCAGCATTAGCCCTACCAGATAAGCAAAACATAGAACTGCCCAGTCAACCGCCGTCATACTCCTCGATGCCTTGCTGCACCCATGATCGATTTGACTGGAGTGTTCCCGCATCGAGCCACCTTGACTCAGCTACTCCCGTAAATTGTAGAGAGAGAAAAAAAGGGAGGTATGGAACAGTCCTCCCAGCTCGCTTTCAGATATTCAGATTGCCTTGGGTGAATTTAAATCGAGAGTCCTAGCTTCAGTCCCAATGCCCCATGAATCAGCAGTAGGACGAGGGTGGCGCTACCCAAGTAAGCGTGCATCGTTCGGAAGCCTTTTCCCTGAGAAAAACCAAAGGCTGCAATCAACGCATTTATCGACAGCAGTGCAATGGCTACCGTACCCGTCCAAAAATGAGGGCTTTGCAAAATTGGCTGCTGCTGCATAACTAGGGAAAGAATGCCGCCAGTGTAGCCTAGCGCAATAAACAAAAACATTAGCGATGCAATCGACTTGTGCTCACCTCGACTCTTGGCAGCAGCCACGTCATCGGTAGCGGTGAGCAAGCGACCCCGCCAACCTGTATACGCCGCAAAGCTCCCCATCACGACCACTA
The DNA here is from genome assembly GCA_015272325.1 of Synechococcales cyanobacterium C42_A2020_086. Taxonomy (GTDB): domain Bacteria; phylum Cyanobacteriota; class Cyanobacteriia; order Elainellales; family Elainellaceae; genus JACYLU01. The sequence goes on from JACYLU010000032.1 coordinate 96,250, forward strand.
CAATGCCCATCATCAGCGGATGCCCCCAGTGGACAATCGGCTCAGGCACACCCAAACTGCGAAACCAGGCAGCAATCGGCTCTAGCCATTCGCTGAGACGCTCAGAAAGTTGAGACAGCATTACCATAGTGTCCTCCTAGTTCTGCGTTCTTTACGAATCGTTAAGCACAATTCTACGCGAACTCGACTGCCTCAACCCTACTGTACTTCGGCAGGATGGCTGACTGTGAGGAGTCCTTCAATGCCCCTCAAGATACCTTCTGCATCAAGTGTTTCAATCTACTAAGCCGCTTCGACTGGCGCTTTCGTTGTGTCTCGATCAGATTTGAGTAGAGGAAAGCCCATCTCTTCTCGCTGCTTTAAATAAAGCTGAGCCACCTGCCGCGCTAAATTGCGAATCCGAGCAATGTAGCGGGTCCGCTCCGTCACCGAAATAACTCCTCTCGCGTCTAGCAGATTGAACGTATGGGAGCATTTCAGCACCTGCTCGTAGGATGGAATTACCAGTTTTGCCTTCATCAGCCGTTCGGCCTCCTGCTCGTAGAGCTTGAACAAGCTGAATAGGATTTCGGGATCAGATGCCTCGAAATTATAGGTCGAGTTCTCAATCTCCGACTGCAAAAACATATCCCCATAGGTCAGCTGGTCGTTCCATCGAATCTCCCAAAACGAATTCACATTCTGGAGGTACATCGTTAGCCGTTCTAGCCCATAGGTGATCTCAATGGACACCGGGCGACAGTCCAAGCCACCGCACTGCTGGAAATAGGTGAACTGCGTCACCTCCATGCCATCTAGCCAAACTTCCCAACCGACGCCCCAAGCTCCCACGGCCGCATCTTCCCAGTTGTCTTCCACAAACCGAATATCGTGGTCTTCCGGCTTAATACCCAATGCCTTCAACGAATTCAGATAAATGTCGAGAATATTTTCCGGCGATGGCTTAATTAGCACTTGGTACTGATAGTAATGCTGGACTCGATTCGGGTTCTCGCCATAGCGGCCATCCGCCGGCCGCCGACAGGGTTCTACATACGCTACCGACCAAGGCTCAGGTCCTAGTGCTCGCAGAAACGTATGGGGACTTTTAGTACCCGCTCCCTTCTCTGTATCGTAAGGCTGAACAATTACGCAGCCTTGGTCACTCCAAAACTGATGCAGTGCGGCAATCACCGATTGAAAATTCACAACAATTCCTCTTTCTGGGATGCTTCATGAGCAAACAGCTACCCCATTCTCGCTCAAATCTGCAGTGTAGTGACTCACAGTTGGGATAACGTGTCCAAGGTAAAGTGTCGGGAACTCTACCTCTCCCAATCAGCACAATCAGAAACAGCTGGGAATAGACGAACAGGCTGCCAAGTCGAAAGGAGTGCCTACCCGCTTGCCAGAAGTTTCGAATCCTCGATTACTCACCAAACCAGGAGTTGAAGCCTTTCCCAGGAATTTTCCTTGGATCAGTTGACACATTGAGGGAGGAGTCGCTATATTGATAAAGCGGTCGAGGGAAGCCA
>JACYLU010000036.1 GCA_015272325.1 Synechococcales cyanobacterium C42_A2020_086
GTGCGGGCTTGCTGAGCAATGGCACGAGTAATGGCCTGCCGGATCCACCAGTAGGCGTAGGTCGAGAACTTGTAGCCACGAGTTGGATCGAATTTCTCGACACCGCGCTCTAGTCCCAAGGTGCCTTCCTGAATCAGATCTAGAAATTCCAGATTGCGCTTTTGATATTTCTTGGCGATGGCAACGACCAGGCGCAGGTTTGCCTCAACCATCTTCTGCTTCGCGCGACGCCCAACTCGCAGGGCATGTTCCAATTCGGCTTCACTCAATTTAGCCGCAGCAGCCCACTCTGCCCGCGTCGGTTCCCGATCTAGTTTCTTAGTCAGAGCGTCTCGCTTATCAAGCAGTGCCATCATGTGCTGCACCTGCTTACCGTAGACAATTTCCTGTTCATGGGTCAGCAAGGGCACACGACCAATCTCATGCAGATACGTCCGTACCATATCTGCGGTAAACAGCGGATTCGCTGCCTTTGTGGTTTTAACTTCAGTGTTTGCAGTAGGCATGGGATACAGTGGACTCCTTTGAACAGGGCTGACAGAAATACGACCTTAGGGAAACCGAGGTTTCCAAACACGGGGGATTGAATGTAATACGACTGCAGAGCGAGGGTAGCCTCGAACCCCTCAATCATGCCGCTAGGGCAATATCTACACAGGTTATGACGCGATCTAAACTGAACAGGTGAATACTCGAAGGATTGGTCTCTCAATCCTGAACTGCCAATAGCGGCATTAAATCTACGCTCACCGTCTGAAGGGCTGAATCGAGGTCAGACTTGAGACTTACCGAGCACCTAGCTAGCGATCCGCTCCTATTGCTAGCTCATCTAGTCCAATCAACTAACTCATCTATCTAACATTCAGTCGTTGTCGATAAACTCGAACTCATTACGACTTTGCCTTATTTACAATAGTAATACAACTTTAAAGGCCAGTAAAGGGTTCTGGATTCATCCGATCGGATGAACTTAGTGGGTAATCCGTGCAGATTGAGGGTACCAACAGTTAGCATTAAAGATTGAACTATTTTTTAGGTTCTATTCGCCTTGCAGCAGACAACAGCAAAGAGACTGACTCTAATATCGCAGCCGCAGTCGGTGATCTTAATCACATCACAGACTATGACCACTAAAGTCCGAGCTTGTTCCTTTATAATGACAGGTTCCACTAAGCTGTAGGGTTCGGTAATCCGTCCGGGTTTTCCGAACCTAATGGCAGTCTGCTGGCAGTGATCTCAGTCACTCCCCAAGTGCGCTCTTCATCTTTGGTGGGTTTAGTCTGGCGTGTCTAAAACCCCAGATCAGCCTTAGCGGCTTCGGCGGCTTTAAAGATGGCGTCGGTGGGCAACTCTTCCCAAGGCATTTCGCCAATCTCGGCATAGAAGGTTTCGTCGTAGGGGCGCGTTCGCACAACAACCGGCATCGGCACCGCATGACCGAGAATTAACGCCTGCTGCTTGGAATCGAGCTTCGCCAGCACCGACCGCAGCGCCTGCCCACCCGACACGCCGGTAAAGATAGCATCGATATCTTTCTCATCGTTGAGCAGAGCCGTGATCCGTGTTCCCACCTGAGACATCACTTCGTTATCAATCCCGGACGGGCGCTGATCCACGACCAGCAGTGTCACGAAATACTTGCGCATCTCGCGGGCAATCGTGCCAAAAATAGTTTGCCGCACCGTGGCAGGATCCAGAAAGCGGTGGGCCTCTTCGATGGTGACGACTAGCGGTCGCGGGCGGTCACTGGGGTCTTTGGTTTGTAGGAAGCGCTCGGCTTTGTGGACGTAGCTGGCGTGGATACGGCGGGCAATGATATTCGTCGCCAGCATATAGGACAGCATATTCGACTGAGAGCCAAACTCAACCACGACATGCTTGCCAGCTTCCAGGGAGTCTAGCACCTGCCCCACATAGTTTTTAGGGCTGGTTTGCCGCAAGTACTTCAGGTCATCGAGGCGGGTGAGCTTGCGTTGCAGCGCCATAATTGAAGACTTGCTGCCCATCTTAACTTCGCAGAATTCCTGAATTTCTTCGTTGCTCATCGACAATAGGCGGCTGATCCAGGCTTTGCCAAACTCGTTGCGGAGAATAATGGCGTTTTCCAGACTCGCTTCTGACAAATTCAGCTCGCCGCGCACCAGCATCAGATCTTCGACTTCGATCTGGTCATAGCTGATGTAAAGCTCCTGGGCATCCCGGACACCGCGTCGCCGAGTGGACTCAGGATCGAGGGTATAGATCTGCACCTGGCTAGGAAAGAGCTGCCGTAGCCCTTTGACTGTGCTAAACTGCTTCCCCTCGCGAGTGGCTTCCCAGCCATATTCTGAATGCATGTCGAAGATCAGATTGACGGCAGCCCGTTTGCGGATAATACCCGACAAGAGCAGCCGCGTCAGAAACGATTTGCCAGTACCCGACTTGCCAAACACGCCATTGCTTCGCTCGATAAAGCGATCAAGGTCGAGGCAGATCGGCACGTCCATATCAATCGGCTGCCCAATGGCAAAGTTGCGCCGGTGTGGGTCATCCTCCCAGCCAAACACTGCCCGAAAATCCCGTTCGGAGGCGTCGTAGACCTGGCTAAAGTGGCTGGGAATGGTTTTGACGGGTAACAGTTCTACACTGCTGGTATTGGCCTCATAGGAAGCTACTGCCTTTGATTTTTGGCGTCTGCCTTTGCTGGATTCCCCGGAATTTGAAGCTTTAGGCTTCTCGGGATCGGTGGGCGTAAACATCAGCATCGGCGACAGGTTAATTGTGCCAAAGGTGCCGGTACCCGCCAGCACGTCTTTCAAGAAAGTGTTGCTTGGTTCAGGAGGGTTCGCCAAAATTCGGTTGCTCGCGGTTCCCAGCGACACGTCAGTGAGCATACAGAAGAAGCGCGACCGCACCCCCTGCACTACCAAGAACTTGCCGACCCGCATATCTTCCACCGAGACATCGGGATGCAGACGCACTTCTAGCCCCTGACTCAGGGAGCCTTGAATCACAGAACCGAGCGGCTTTTCTAAATCCATGCAGCTAACTCACCTCCAGCAAACCGAATCAACGCCTCTGCCTGCTGGAACTCCAACCTGAAATTGAATCTGTATTGTTCTAGCGTAATTAATACGTTAGTTCTATCTGGAAACGGCGTCAACGCCTTCTTGAAAGAATAAAAAGAAATAAAGAAATAAAATGACAGCAGCGTCTGTCGAAGCCTTTGTTAACTTGCATTGCCCATGGAGGCTACCTATGACTTGATGCGAGTCCGTCAGGAGAGTTGTTCCGTCACACAAACCGCTCATCAATTTGGCGTCTCGATCCAACAAGCTGGCAAATGGTGTTGCACCAGAGTACACCCACAGACCCTTTTGACCAATCTGCAACCGAATAATTCGCTTAGAACGGGCTACCGAAAGAATCCGGTGTTGAGTTCCAGGTTGCTTGCAGCGTTCAAGCCAGCCGTTAGCCTGCATAATGTCTGAGATAGCTGGGAATGCAACTCGTGGCGAGGTTAGCAATATGAGTTTTGATTTCTCCACAGCCTCAGATTTGACAACAAACCCGTTGAGTTATTTTTCTGATCGGGGTGAAGATTACGAAAAGTATCGCCCGATTCATCCTGCTTCAGCGATCGACGCGATTTTGTCAGATTTGGGTTCTCCAACTCAGTTAGTGGCTGCTGATGTTGGAGCCGGAACAGGAATTGGGGCAAGGTTGTTGGCCGATCGAGGCGTTCGGGTTATGGCGACAGTTAACGTACTGCACTCGTCTATACGCTGCAACTCCAACCAGTTCTCGCGTCTAGGTTCAAGATGACAAGATTAAAGTGTGGTCGAGTGGTCGCATAGATAAACGGGCTAGCAATTCAGTTGCAGTGGCGAGCAGAGTCTTTCATTTAACGTTCAAGGTGGTTGATCGCCGCTGGTTTGAGCTGTTGCCACGCTGGTTGAGGCAGTGCTACTGCTGAAGTGCTACTGCTGAGTCTATTTTTGAAAGTCTAGTTTCGGGGCACATACATCATGATCAGCACTCCTAACAAAATAACCCAACCGCCTAGCCAATCAAATTTATCGGGTCGCGTGTGATCTATAAGCCAGCCCCACAACAGAGACAGCACAATGAAAACACCGCCGTATGCTGCATAGGCCCGTCCAAAGTGAGTGGGTTGCAGGGTGGGAACAGCGCCATACAGACCCAGGATCGCGACTCCCATTACGGCAAGCCAAAGACTTTTTCCTTCTCGAAGCGACAGCCAGACTAAGTAGCCACCCCCAATTTCACAGAGTCCAGCTAGAACGAAGAGCGCTATGGATTGGATCACCTGTTTATTCCTTGCTATCTTCACCTTCAAGATTTTCTCTTATTGGCGAGGCAGGTGAAGGGTGATTCACTGATTCACTGTTACCTAACCAGCCTAACTAGGCTAACTAAACCGATCCTGAGAGCGGTACGAGTCGCGCCGGTTCTTGCAGTTGCTTCGTTCTCCACACAGCGAGCTGCTCGTGGAGCTGCGCCTTGACTTCATGGCGGAAGGTAAAGAAGTGCTCGCCAACGCCGAGAGCCGTGAAGTAATCGTAGAACAGGTGGCGTTTGGTTAGCAGAATCGCCAGCATCTGATACCAGAACTGCCAGCGGGTGGAACGCAGGATGCCCTGCCGCCAGCAGATTGCCAGAAACAGCTTCACCTCGTGCATCCCAATCGGACGTTGGCTGCGGGGTCGCTTCGCCTCCATCATCGAGAAGTGGCGGAAGGTTCGCTTCAGATAAGCTAGCGGCTCATACAAATTCCAAAAGGCATCGATAAATTCATTCACGATGTCGTCGAGGGGGCGAGTTGGCACAAAGTTCATCAGCGCTTTTTGAGAACCGGACGCAGCAAAATCATTCAGCGTATCCAGCAAGCGCCCCTCCTGTTTGAGCCGTTGCCACATGGCGGTGTTGTGCAAGGCCTGCAGCAGATTCAGGTGGGCTTGGGGAATTCCGGTTTCTTCGACGAATTCTCGAATTCGCTGACCAGCTCCGGGCTTCTCGCCATCAAAGCCGATGATAAACCCAGACATAATTTGCAGCCCTGCCCGTGTGATCTTGTGGCAGGACTCCATCAGTGAATGGCGCGTATTCTGATCCTTGTGAACCCCTTTCAAGCTGTCTACGTCGGGAGTTTCAATTCCCATAAACACCATCGTAAAACCAGCTTGCACCATCAAATCAATCAGCTCATCATCTTCAGCGAGATTCAGCGATGCCTCTGTTAGTAAGATGAACGGATAATTGCGCTCTTGCATCCAGGGAATCAGCGCTCGCAGAAACACCTTAGCATTGCGTTTGTTGCCGATAAAATTGTCGTCTACCACAAAGACGAGTCGATGCCAGCCAGTCTGATACAGCGCTTCAAATTCCGCCAGCATTTGCTCGGGGGTCTTGGTGCGGGGCTTGCGCCCGTAGAGGGTAATAATGTCGCAAAATTCGCACTGAAACGGGCAGCCGCGCGAGAATTGTAGCGTTACGGCTAGGTAAGCATCGAGGTTGAGCAAATCAAAACGAGGGATCGGCGTTTGCGTCACGTCGGGCTTTTCGGTCGCACGGAAAATGCCGCGTTCGTCGCCGCGCTCCAGTGCCTCCAAGAATAGCGGAATCGTGCATTCGCCTTCGTCGAGGATGAGATAGTGCGCGCCCGCTTCCAGAGCAAAGTCAGGCACTGATGTGGGGAAGGGACCGCCGACGGCTACTTTTTTGCCCAATGCCACCCCTTTCTGGATCACAGCATGGAAGTCCTGCTTTTGGATCACCATGGCCGAAATCAGCACTAGATCGCACCATTCCCAGTCAGCGTCGGTTTCGAGCTGCACATTCCGGTCGATGAGGCGGAAATTCCAGGTTTGGGGCAGCAGGGCGGCGACGGTGATCAGCCCCAACGGCGGATTGGTGGAACGCAGCCCAGCTAGGTCTAGCGTCTCTTGATAGGACCAGAAAGAATTCGGCAGAATTGGCCAAACCAGCAGTACGTTCATAGGCACTCCGGGGGCGAAAGAATGCAACGAATCGAAGGATTTCCTCAAATTTACTGCCGATACGTAACATATTCGGGAAATCACGCGGTTTTCTTTAATTTTTTTGATATTTTGTTGTTTATCGTAATTTACCTGGCTGAAGGATGAATGATTTAATTCCGCTCGACCTCGTTGACCTAGGGTTTGCCCTGGGACTGATGCTGCTCACCATCGCTCTGTCAGCCTGGCAACGGCTGGGGTTAGCGTGGAACTTGACCTTGGCAACCGGGCGAACGATTGCGCAGCTGCTCGTGGTCGGCTATGGGCTGGAATTTGTGTTTGCGGTGCGCAATCCTTGGATGGTGATAGCGGTGGTTGTCCTGATGGTTGGCATTGCCGCAGTGGTAACCCGCAATCGCATCAGCCGCAAGGTGCCTCAGCTCCTACCGTTGGCAGGCGGAGTGGTTCTGATCAGTACAGTGCTCACCCTGACCTATGTGAATCTACTGGTGCTGCGCCCGCAGCCGTGGTTTGAGCCACAGTATTTAATTCCGCTGGCAGGAATTCTGATCAGCAATGCCATGAATGCAGCCACTGTCGCCGGAGAACGCTTTGTCAGCGTGCTGAATACGAGCCAGCTCGATATTGAAACCCACCTGAGTCTAGGAGCCACCCCTCAGCAAGCCACCGAACTGATCCGTCGTGACGCCATCAAAGCCGGACTGATGCCGACAATTAACTCGATGATGGTGGTGGGTATTGTTACTCTACCGGGAATGATTAGCGGGCAAATTCTGGGCGGCGTTAATCCCTTAAATGCGGCGCTTTATCAATTGTTAATTATGTTTATGCTGGCGTTTGCAACCCTCGTAACCACGGCGCTTCTCATTGCAGGCATCCAGCGACAGTTCTTTACACCCGCCGCCCAGTTGCAGCGGTTTTAGAAGGAGTGAATTCACAAGCCCTTCTACGTTCTAGAGGAAGAGAAAAATAGAAGGGCCTGCCTCGATTAGAGCCTTACTTGAACTGCGGACCTGCTCACAGCCTCACCCCATGGGCAAGCTGCTGATCACCGTTGTCAGGTTCTGACCGAGCATCGCAACTAATTCGCGAGTGATTGGCAGACTATCGACCGCCATGCCAGCCGACAGCAGCATCATGTACAGAATCGAGTACTTAAACAGCGAGCGAGCCAGGTCCTGATCTGAAGGCGCTTGCAGCAATGACCAGGACTTGAGAACCAGAACAGACCCCAATCCCAGAGCAATGACGGTATAAACTGCTCCCATGACGTTGAGCGGGTAGACCAGCAACAGCGTCACTGGCACCAGCAGCAGGGAATAGATCCAGATTTGCTTTGCGGTTGGCTCGTTTCCCACAATCACTGGCAACATTGGCACACCCACCTTGGCGTAATCTTGGCGGATCATCAAGGCGAGCGCCCAAAAATGAGGCGGTGTCCAAAGGAAGATGATCAGGAAATAGAGCCAGGCGGCCCAGCTCAGCTCGCCTGTAACGGCAGCCCAGCCCACCAGCGGCGGAATCGCTCCAGCAGCACCGCCAATCACGATATTTTGGGTGCTATGGCGCTTTAGCCAGTGAGTGTATACCAGCACATAGGTGACAATGCCCGACATGGCTAGGCAGGCGCTCAGCAGATTGGCAAATATGCTCAACAAGGTGAAGGACAAAGCGGCCAGCACAATAGCAAACAGCAGGGCATCGCGGGGCTGAATGCGACCCGAGGGCAGCGGCCGATGGCGCGTGCGCTCCATTTCATAGTCGATATCGCGGTCGTAGAGGCAGTTGATCGTGTTGGCCGAAGCGGCCGCTAGCGCTCCACTGACCAGCGTCACTAGCAATAACAGCGGATCGACCTGCCCATGTCCGGCAATCCACATACTGCCGGCGGTGGTAATCAGCAGTAGCACAATAATTCGGGGTTTCGTGAGCTGCCAGTAGCTCTGCACCACCTGCCAGAGCGTTTGGTGATGACGGGTGGCATCCGTCCAAGTTGATTCGTGCATTCGTGTCCTCTTCGTGAATCTTGTATTCAGTGTGGAGCCAGAGTTAGCCAGACTGGGACGGATCGCATCCTCAGTTATGAGCCAGCTAATGCGAGGGCTGGTGGCTCAGATCGTCCGGCAATGCCTCTGTGCTCTGCATCCTCCGATCGCGCCAGGCCAAAAGGGTGAGGCAAACCAATGTTCCTAAAAGTGCAGCACCCACCGCCTGATGCGCAATGGTCAGCAATTCCACCTGCAAATGCAGCCGGAAGGTCGCTATACCCAGCCCAATTTGTAGCAGCAGCAGCAGAGCCGTCGTGTTGGCCAGATGTCGCAGAGCGGCCTGTAGTGCCGGAGTTCTCCACACGGCTACCACCACCACCAGCGTCGCCAGACTCGCGGGTATCACGCCCAGCAGATGCGTATTCATGACACCGCAAAGCTGCGAAACGAACAAACACTGATGTAGGGCCCAGCGCGACCCAACCAGTCCTCCTGACAGACTTTGTAGATAGACCAGAATTGCCGCCGTTAACCCCAGCCAAGGCAGCTTACCCACAGTGCCGGTGCCTCGATAGGGCAGCAGCAACACCCCCATGACCAGCAGCGTGGTGAAAAACAGCAGCGCCGTTCCCAAATGGGCCGTGACAATATCAAACCGCAGCAGTTCGGTGACGGTTAAGCCTCCCAGCAAGCCTTGCACCAGAATTAGCCCGAGGGCACCCGTGGCGGCCCAAGGAGTCCAGGTGGGAAGGGCTTGTCGATGCCACCAGGACAGACCCACCAGCCCGAGGGTTGTGATCCCAATCAGGGCAGCGTCTAGACGGTGGAACCATTCCAGAAACACCTGCAAATTCATTTGCTGGCTGGGAATTAACGTTCCGTAACATAGCGGCCAATCTGGACACGCCAGTCCAGCGTTCATGACGCGAGTCGCACTGCCTACTGCCATGAGCAGAAAGGTGGCAATCGCAATCTTCCAGATTAGACGACGAATCTGATCCTGGGGAGTAGCGGCTGTGGAGGGCACTGTTGCCGTTGAAAAGATCATGTCTGACTGCATGCTGGAATTAGCCATTCACTCTGCCTCCTCGACCAACAAAAATCATTGCAACCCCTGCTCTTTGCATCTACACAATCGTTCGATTGTCAAGATCACTGTTAGAAATTTAGAACGGAACCGCATAGGCTCCCCTTGCAGCCTGCCCAAGCAGGTGCATTCATAGGGTCTTGCCATTACTCTAGTGACGGTCTCCTCAATTTTGAAAAGCTTTAGGAATTTCTTTGGATTGTGGACGAATTAACGAGAATTAACGATCTGAATACCGCAACGAGTTAAGCCAGGAATTCTTTAAGTGACGCAGAAATCTACAGTAGCAAAACAGAGTGCTGTATCGATCGTTACTCAAATCAGCGGATGATCCCAAAGAAAACCTTAAGGATAAGGAATGAGACCAGATTTTTATCCCGTCCTTGTTCTACTGTAACGTCGCTGATCTAAAAATTGGTTTAACGTGTTAGATGAGCTGAAGGGAGTTCTAGCTCTACAGGTCGCCCATCGACCGGATTGAATGCTCCTCCTTCAGTCTCTCCCCTTCGAACGGCCCCCGAGTGGCCAACTCTGATAAAGGTTAAAAACTCGTTTGAAGCCAGTGCAAAGTTCCTTATAACTTTCTGAAGTTTGTGTCTGACTTGTCTGTTGTTCCTTCACCATGGGGAAGTAGCCAGCTCGTAAAACCTGATCTGCCGTTGGCCACTGTCTATGGAACTCCCGTTTTGTTGAAGTCCCTACTTAGCCAATCGATCCCAAACTGTAGCCGTGAATATTCCAAGTAACATTTTGACAATGTTAGCCGGGATCGCCTTAACCCTGGTTAGCATCTGGTATGGGCAGCACCACGGTTTAATGCCGGTGCAAGCCTCTGAAGATGCCGCCCTAGTCGATGGGCTGTTTGACACGATGATGATCGTCGGTACCGGCATCTTTTTGCTGGTAGAAGGCGTGATTCTGATTTGTCTGTTTAAGTTTCGTCGCCGTCCAGGTGATGATACCGACGGTCCACCGATTGCCGGCAACATTCCGTTAGAAATCCTCTGGACTGCCATTCCGGTGGTGATTGTGCTGGTGATTGGTGTGTATAGCTTTGAGGTATACCGCATCGAAGGTGGCTTTGACCCCGAGGCAGCCGAACAATCTCCGATTCAGGTTGCCATGGTATCTAATTCTGATGTGAGTACTCCCTTAATGGCTCCTCAGCACAAAGGGCACCATCATCTGGCGCTTGGGGTAGGAGCAACCCCCGATGAAATGACGACAGCTCCCGATCTCACCGTGAATGTGCTAGGACTGCAATACGCCTGGATCTTCACCTATCCCGATACCGGAGTCACGACTGGCGAGCTGCATCTGCCGGCGGGCAAAGATGTGAAGCTGGTGATCAAGGCGCAGGATGTGCTGCATGCCTTCTGGCTGCCCCAGTTCCGCCTGAAGCAGGATGCTATTCCCGGACAGGACGCTGAATTGCGCTTTACGCCGCAGCGGGTCGGGGAATATCCAATCATCTGCGCTGAGTTGTGCGGTCCCTATCATGGGGCGATGGGCAGCAAACTCTACGTGCAAGAGGCAGACGAGTTCGATCAGTGGTTGCAGCAGCAGGTGGCAAGCCAGAGCAATGCGGACTCGACGGTCGCTTTGCAGCCCAGCGAACCCACAGACGCCGATTACTTGAGCGCAATGGCAGACCATGTTGGCGTCGATGCGTCAGTCTTGGAACGTTTGCCTCATACTCTATCGTCACCATCCGAGCTTGTTCCGGTATCGCTTGTCGGTCCCCAAGGCTGAGCCTGCTGCCTAAAGCTCGATCTCCATACATCCCGCTCAATGGAATTGTCCTTGTGGCTCTTTGGTTGATGCGGTCTGGGTGTGGAACTCATTTAGTAGCCTGTTGTAAGAGCAAGTTATGACCCAAGCAGAAGCGCTATCCGAAACTCGGTCTTCCCACGACCATCACCCCGGTCCTCAGCGTAAGTGGCAAGACTATTTCACCTTCAACACCGATCACAAAGTGATTGGCATTCAATACCTGGTGCTCTCCTTCATCTTTTTTGGAATAGGGGGCATCATGGCAGACCTGATTCGGACGGAGCTAAAAACACCCGCTACAGATTTTGTCAGCCCGGAGATGTACAACCAACTCCTGACACTCCACGGCACAATCATGATCTTTCTCTGGATCATTCCGGCAGGCTCGGGGTTAGCCAACTACCTGATTCCCCTGATGATCGGCGCCCGAGACATGGCGTTTCCCAAGATGAACGCCCTCGCCTTCTGGATGCTGCCGCCCGCAGGAATTTTGCTGGCGCTAAGCATTCTCTTTGATGCCCCTCAAGCCGGCTGGACCTCCTACCCACCGCTCAGCATCATGACCGGCAAAGTCGGCGAAGGCATCTGGATTTTTTCGCTGCTGGTGCTGGGAACCTCCTCGATTCTGGGCGCGATCAATTTCTTCACCACGATTCTGCTGATGCGCGTTCCCAGCATGCCGCTGACTGCGATGCCGCTGTTCTGCTGGTCAATGCTGGCTACCTCGGCTTTGATCTTGATCGGCACGCCAGTTTTGGCAGGAGCACTGATTCTGCTGGCTTTTGATCTGCTGGCGGGCACGGCTTTCTTTAACCCGACCGGCGGCGGCGATCCGATTGTGTATCAGCACATGTTCTGGTTCTATTCCCATCCGGCGGTATACATCATGATTCTGCCGCTGTTTGGGGTAATTTCTGAAATCATTCCCGTCCATTCGCGCAAGCCAATTTTTGGCTACCTGGCGATCGCCTATTCTAGTTTGGCAATCTCCTTTCTGGGGCTGATCGTCTGGGCGCACCATATGTTTACCAGCGGCACGCCGGCCTGGCTGCGGATGTTCTTCATGATCACCACGATGGTGATTGCCGTGCCTACGGGCATTAAGGTGTTTAGCTGGCTAGCGACGATGTGGGGCGGCAAAATTGCCCTCAACAGCGCCATGCTGTTTGCGATGGGATTTGTGGGCGAATTTGTGATCGGTGGTATTAGCGGCGTTATGGTTGCGTCAGTACCCTTTGATATTCACGTTCACGATACCTATTTCGTGGTCGCACACCTTCATTACGTGCTGTTTGGCGGCAGTGTCTTTGGCATCTTTGCTGCAATCTACCACTGGTTCCCCAAAATGACCGGCCGCATGGTGAATGAGCCTTTGGGTATCGTTCACTTTATTCTGACGCTAATTGGGATGAACCTGACGTTTATGCCGATGCATGCTCTGGGTTTGCAGGGCATGAACCGCCGCATTGCCCTCTATGACCCACAATTTCAGCCGCTGAACGAGCTATGTACCATTGGCTCCTACATTCTGGCAGTTTCGGCTCTGCCTTTCCTGGTCAACATGATTTGGAGCTGGATTAAGGGTCGAGAAGCGGGGGATAACCCCTGGAATGCGCTGACGCTGGAATGGCAAACCTCTTCGCCACCAGCCATCGAGAACTTCGAAACGCTGCCCGTGCTGCGCTGGGGTCCCTATGACTACGGCGTAGAGCGAATCCCCGAGGACATCGAACCGCCGCTGACATCACCAGAACTGCAACCCGAGTCATCGGCTCTGTCGTGATGCAGCCGGTCTCAATTTCAACTCCGCTGCAACCGTTTCTCTGCCGTTACAAGCCAACACCTAACTATGCAAGGTTCAACTGTCGATCCCGCTCAAGCCGCCTTAAACTATCATGCCGAGGCAGTCGCCACTGGACATGAAGAACATCCAGATCACCGAATTTTTGGCATCATCGTTTTTCTGGCCGCAGAAAGCATGATCTTCCTGGGGCTGTTCATGGCCTACCTAACGTTTCGGGCGGTCTATCCCACCTGGCCGCCAGAAGGTACACCAGAACGAGAGCTGCTGCTGCCCGGCATCAACACGCTGATCCTGATCTCGAGCAGCTTTGTGATTCACCAAGCCGACACGGCAGTCAAAAAAGATAACGTGGGCGGCCTGCGCAAGTGGTTCGCGATCACGGCGCTGATGGGGGCAGTGTTTCTGGCGGGGCAGCTCTACGAATATCACAACTTGGAGTTTGGCTTAAAAACTAATCTCTACGCCAGCACCTTCTATGTGCTAACCGGCTTCCACGGGCTGCATGTGTTTTTCGGGCTATGTCTGATTTTGGGAGTGCTATGGCGCTCTCGCATTAAGGGACACTATTCCAGCCAGCATCACTTTGGCGTGGAAGCCGCAGAGCTATACTGGCACTTTGTAGACGTAGTGTGGATTGTACTGTTTATTTTGCTGTACTTGCTGTAGGCATTGCCTGCGCGATTGGGGTTCATTGAGGAGACGTCGAAATGGGAACATCCGTAGAGGTAAACAGCGCCAACTTTACAGCGGCGGTTGTTGAACCGTCCTATCAAAAGCCGGTGCTAGTAGACTTCTTTGCCCAGTGGTGCGGACCCTGTCAGTTGCTTAAACCAATGTTGGAAAAGCTGGCGCAGGAATATGACTTCGTGCTGGCAAAGGTCGATATCGACCAAAATCCCGATTTAGCCAACGCCTACCAGGTTGAAGGGGTGCCGGATGTGCGGGTCGTCATGGAAGGCAAACTCTATCCTGGCTTTGTGGGGGTATTGCCAGAACCCCAGCTCCGGGAGTTCTTGGGTAAGCTGAACCTGAAGTCGGAGGTGAGCACAGGCATAGCCGAGGCTGAAGCAGCCTTGGCAGCAGGTCAGCCCGCCGAGGCAGAAGCTCGGTTTGCTCAACTCCTGCAGCAATATCCTGATAACCGTGCGGTGGCTTTAGCGGCGGCTCGCTTTTGGATCGGGCAGGATCAGCTCGGCAAGGCAGAACAGCTTTTAGCGCCGATTCACCAAGGGGAGCGAGAATATTTTGCCCAAGCCGATGCGTTGCGGACGCTGATTCAGCTCAAGCTCGATCGCACAAAGCCCTTCACCCATGACCTCGATGAACCCTTTTTTGCAGCCGTGCAGCACACGCTCGACGGCAACTATGCAGCGGCGCTCGAGGGGCTGCTGACGATCTTGGCTAAGGATCGCAAGTATCGCCAAGACGGTGCTCGCAAAGCTATGCTGATGATTTTTGGCTTGCTAGGAGACGATCATCCCCTAACGCGAGAGTATCGCCGCAAACTAACCTCGACGCTGTATTGAGTTTTTGAGTTTGCTCAGCTTCGTCAGGCAAGCCCTTGATTTCTCCGCAATCTATCTCGCAGATAAATGGCTGTAGCGTTCATCGACAGCAGCACAACCATCAGCACCACAATCGCAGCCGCAGCGTTGGTATGAAATGCTGCCTGGGGGCGAGATACCCAATTAAATGTTTGAATAGGTAATGCCGTGAATGGTGTGCGTAATCCTGCCAGCGAGAGGGGAGGCAGAAAGGCAATAAAGGTAAGTGCGCCAATGGTGATCAGAGAAGCCGTTTCGCCAATCGCTCTTGCTAGCGCCAGAATCGTACCCGTGAGGATTCCAGAAAAAGCCTGAGGCAGCACAATTCCCCAAACAATTCGCCAACGAGCCACACCCAGCGCGTAACCCGCTTCTCGCAAACTACTAGGAACCGCACGTAAAGCCTCGCGAGTTGCCACAATAATAATTGGCAAGACCAGCAGCGATAGCGTTAAACCGCCTGCCAGGACAGTTCGCCCCCCTGTAATCGGTTGCAGCACCCGGACAAACATCTGCAAGCCCAGCAGCCCGTAGATAATCGACGGCACCCCTGCCAGATTGCTGATGTTGATTTCCAGCAGCCCCGTTAGCCTGGAGCGCTTGGCAAATTCCTCTAGAAAAATTCCGGCTCCCACTCCAACTGGAAAACCAACACAAACGACCACACCCAGCAGCCAGAAGCTACCCACTAGAGCAGAGAGAATTCCCGCCTGTTCTGGTCGGCGCGATGGAAAGCTGCTAAGAAACTGCCAGTTAATTCGTGGGATGCCATCTGTCGCTACATCAATGAGCAGGGTCGCTAGCACGGCCAGCGCAATCAAGGTTGCTGTCCAAGTCGCGACTGCAAACGCCCAATCCAGCCTGTGGCGAGCCATCCGATTGGGGACAAACTTCGCCTGCGAGCGATCGCTGTCTGGGAAAAACGAATAGTCAGTAGAAGTCATTCGTAGATCATCCGAAAACGACGAACAAACCAAAAGCTAAAAACATTCAGCGTCAGCGTCATTAAAAACAAAGTCATGCCAACGGCAAAGATAGTTTTGTAAGCCAGAGACGTAACGGGCGTATCGCCTAGACTCACCTGAGCGATGAAGGCAGTCATTGTAGCTACAGGAACACGCGGATCAAAAGTCAGGCGCGGATTCTGCCCAGCCGCAATCGAGACAATCATGGTTTCGCCAATTGCTCGTGAAACAGCCAGAATACAGGCTGAAACGATGCCTGACAGTGCCGCAGGTAAGACAATCTTGAGAATGGTTTCCCGTTTAGTCGCGCCCAGCGCATAGGCTCCCTGCCGCAGACTTTGAGGAACCGCATAAATGGCATCTTCGCTCAAGGAAGCAACCAGCGGCGTCACCGCAATTCCCATGACTAGTCCGGCACTCAGGGCATTGAATGCTTCTAACCCAGGCACAAACTGCCGTAGCAGCGGAGTCACAAACAGCAGCGCGAAGTAACCATAGACAACCGATGGAACGCCCGCCAGAATCTCTAACATCGGCTTGAGCCAGCGACGCAAATTTGGCGAAGCATATTCACTGAGACAGATAGCAGACAATAGACCGATTGGTATGGCAACGCATAGCGCAATCGCAGATGTCATCACTGTGGCACTAATCAGAACAAAAATTCCGAACTGCGCGTTAACAAAGAGCGGAGTCCACTGAGTATCTGTGAGAAACCGCCACAGTGGAACCTGGCTGAAAAACTCTAGAGCTTCAAAAAACAGAGTTGCCACAATTCCAACGGTTGTCACAATCGACACGAAGGCAAACAGCCCGCACAATGTCTGAACCAGCCTGCCTATCCACCCATCAAGCTTACGATTGGGTTGCCAGAGCGCCGATCGAGACGGCTGAGTATTCCAAGCAGAATTATTCATACAGATCTTTTTTAGAGTTTTCAATCCCCGATCTCTCAAAGAAACCGGGGATTGAATCATAGATTACTGACGCGCCAGCACTTGTTCGAGGTTGACTCCAACAGCAATCCCTTCAAACAGTGAACCCGTCTTGCGCTCCGCAAGTCTCGCCTGCACCTTCTGATAAACTGGCTCAGACATCGCAATGTAGCCCGCATCACTGATCAGGGACTGATTGGCCGGGTCGAGGTAAAAGTCAACGAAAGCTTGTACTTCAGGGCGGTCGAGCTTCTGGCTATTGACATAGATAAACAGAGGGCGAGCCAAGGGCTGGTAAGTGCCATCTAACACGGTCTCTGGACTGGGCAGCACAAATCCCGCACCATTGGAGTCATCACCATCGTCGATTGCGACTCGCTCTAACCGATCGCTGTTAGCTTCATAGTAGGCCAGCCCAAAGTAGCCCAAAGCATTCCTGTTTCCGGCAACGCCCTGGACTAAGACATTGTCATCTTCGCTGGCAGTAAAATCGCCTCGGCTCGCTCCTTCCTCGCCGTTAATCGCCTCTGTGAAGTAATCAAACGTGCCAGAATCCGTCCCTGGTCCAAACAGCGCTAATGGCGCATCGGGAAAATCAGGGCGAATCTGATTCCAGTTCGTAATTCTGCCCTGCGCCGCAGGTTCCCACATCTTTCTCAGTTCAGCCGTTGTCAGTTCTCTTGCCCAGTCATTTTCAGGATTAACCACGACTGTGAGTGCATCAAACGCCACAGGCAGCTCTACAAAGTTGATTCCGCCATTCTGGCAGAGTTCCTTTTCAGCGGCCGCGATCGGTCGTGAGGCATTGACAATTGCCGTTTCTCCAGCGCAGAATTTTTGAAAGCCACCCCCTGTTCCAGAGGTTCCGACTGTGACTCGGACATCTGGATTTGCTCTCTGAAATTCTTCTGCCATTGCTTCAGTAATTGGAAACACGGTGCTAGAACCGTCGATCACGACATCTCCCTGCAAGTTTTCAGCAGGCGATGTGGCTGTTGGGGATTGGGCAGCTTGTTCCGTAGGCGCACAGGCTTTGATCCCGATTGCTGTAATCATCACGATTGTGAAGAATGCCAGAGGCTTGTAACGTCTGAAAAATTTGGGTAGCATAATTCTCCAAGTGAATTCGATGAAATAACTTTGGAAGTTAGATTGGCAATTTTGGATTGCAGATTTCAGATGGCAAACACTTAACGTTCAACTGTTCAACTGTCCACTTGAAAGAATGAGACTCCGAAACGATAGGCTTTTTCAGCCATCAGGAACCTGCAGTTCCCACCGCACAGGCCCTTTAGCACCCTCGGAAGAACTGCAAGTATATTCAAACCGTTTGTGAGTCAAAATTCGGAGAACCTATAGCAAAAGCCCTCCCCAGATTATTATTTCAGACGTTTTTGTCGAGCATGTGACGGAGATATGAAATTGTGAGATGTGGAATGTCAACGAGGTGTCATCTACACTGTACAGCTTCTGCTCCAAGTGTGGACTTCAGCAGCTGCAGGCATTCACCAATAGCTTTGTTCCGGAGGTGTGTCCGTACCCTCTAGACGTGGTATTGGCAGAAGACTGGCTACAGCAATTCAAACGTAGCGGACAGATGAAAGCTGCTGGTGCTAAGTTCAAAGCTATCGACTGCCGCTCATCTTTGTCGTTATTTAGGTCGTTATTTAGACGGTATAAATCGGTACACCAGCCATCAACCGCTCAAAGCTGGTAACTCGGGCCGTTTCGGTCGCATCGTAGACGCCGTAGATGCGCGGCAAACGACCAGAGTTGATCAACACCGTTCGCACCTCGGCATTTGTGATGGTATTGAGATTGCGACCGCTGAGCTGCGCCAAACACATGGCAATGCCGACGCCCTGCCCCACCGCTACGTTGAATTCCACAATCCGTCCTGCCGTGCTGGCTTGACCGTCAAAACCCGAGGCGGGGCTGACAACCGCCAAATTCGGAATCGATTTCAGCAGCGCGTGGTACATACCGACATTCAGCAACGGCTGCTTAAACGGCGGACTTGGTGCCCCCACCTGCGCAGCCCGCACATCCGCACCGTGAATGCCGCCCCGAGCATCAAATGCATAGCCAAAGCTGCCCAAGGCTTGATTGATTGAGACACCACCCGCCATCATTTGAGCACCGCTGAGGGGCTGCACAACGTCCGTAATCGTCCCAGCGTGACGGATATAAAGTTCTGGTGCGGGGCGGACGGATGTAGCCCCCAGACTTCGCAGCCACTGCTCCACGAAGCTCATTTCTCGCAGCATCTCAGGAGTGGGGCGAGCGGCGTTCCGGGCTAGGGTTTCTGCCTGAGCCGCATTCACGAAAAACAGCAGCCCGTTCCAGGACAGGCGATTGGGATTCGACAAAATGGCGATGTTGGGATTGTCAAACTGAGCATTGGTTGGGGTCAGCTCCATTTTGGTGCCGCGAAACGAGTGATAGGCAATCGGCAGCGCTTCGCTGTAGACATCGATGTAGTCTACGCCAATGTCCATGCGCTTGAGTTGGCCGTTGGGATAGTACAAGTCGCGAACAATCCGCTGCTTATACGCCGGATCGCCGCCCGCTGCAATATCGAGCCACCGTTGCGCTGCACTGTCGTTCGGATCGGTGAAGCGACGCAGATAGGTGTCTTCAGTGGCTTTCAGCAGGGACGGACTTAGCCCTTCGGTTTCAAACACGAGCGTCACTGCCAATTCCGCATCCGGCAACCCTAGCGAGGCAAATCCCGGCAGCTTTTTGACGCCTGCCGCCTGAGCCAGCTCTGCATTCACCGTGCAGTCGATGAACTGTTTACCTCGATAGGACTCACCCCGAGTTAGCTGAATCTCGCTGATCCGATCGCCACTGCGCACCACCGAGGCAATTTCAACCCGACTGAGGATATCTGCCCCCACTTCGCTGAGCATCTGCCGCAGCACCGTGTTGGCTCGATTGGGATCCAAGGCGACTTTTCGGACTCCAGCCCGCGTCAGAAATTCTTTGTAAATAGCGGGTGGATCACCAAAATCATCTAGACCGAGGGCCTGCCGGATAGACAGAGGCACGCTGCTGCGATCCAGGTAGGCCAAACGACCCCGCACCAAATGCCCGCCAACCCCCTCTTGGGAATTGCCCTTAAACATCACCAAGCTCCGGGGAAGCTGATTGGTACGCGCTCGATATTCTCGGGCTGCCGTTACCAGCGCCAGAATGCCGGGAAGTTCATCGCCAAAGCAAATGAAGTCGTAGGAGCGAGGAGCTTGGGTCATCAACACACCACTAACGCAATACAGGCACCAGCATAGCCGACGCCTCTAGAGATCCCGATATTTCGTTAAGCTTTGCAACGCAGTGCAATTAGCTACAACTCCCGGTTCAGCCGCTCTCAACAATAGGGAGAAGACTCGGAGAACTCATGTCAGACTGCACCACTGCTATAGACGACTCGGAAATGATGAAGACCCGCATCGTGATTTGTGGTCTTGGCCGAACCGGATACAAAGTATTTCGCCTGCTGAAGCGCCAAGGAGCGCAGGTAGTTGGCATTCACGACCGAGCCTTGCCAGCGGACATCGAGCAAGCCGACGCTGAGGACATTGTGATTGGGAAACCCTGGACGGCCGAGACGTTGCAGGCAGCGGGCATTCAGGAGGCGCAAACCCTTGTCCTGACGGCTGGCGATGATGCTACCAATCTGGCGGTACTGACCCAGGCACGGGTGCTAAATCCTCAGATCCGAATTGTGAATCGCCTGTTTAACGCTAGCCTCGGTGACCGCCTAGACCAGACCCTGCCAGATCACTTGTCGATGAGTGTGGCAGCCCTGTCAGCTCCGGTCTTTGCTTTTGCCGCCTTAGGCAGCCGGGCGATTGGGCAACTGCGGCTGTTCAACCAAATTTGGCCCATCCGGGAAGAGTATATTGACGACAATCATCCCTGGCGCGGTCGGAAGCTGAGCGAACTCTGGGAAGACCGCTCGCGGATGCTAATCTATTATCTGCCGGTGCGTAGCCGTATGGACTTAGTATCGGCGGTCGTGTGCGGCAAGCATTTGCAGCCCGGTGATCGGCTGATTATTGCAACCCAACCGCAAGTGCAGGCGGTGCGGCGTTCGCTGCGGCAGAAGTTTTTGGAGGTCGTTACCAGCTTCCGTTACTTTCAGCAGCATGTCCGCCCTACGGTCATTGTCTCGGTAGCGCTGCTGCTGACTATTCTCCTGCCAACCCTGATCTATACCGTTGCTACGTTCCAAACGTCGCTGGTGGATGCGCTCTATTTCTCAGTGGGGTTGGTGACGGGTGCCGGCGGCAATGAAGGGGTCGTTGAAAAAGCACCGGACGATATCAAACTATTCACCGTACTGATTATGCTGGTCGGCGCAGCGGTCGTTGGTATCTTTTACGCCCTGCTCAACGATTTGATTCTAGGAACCCGCCTCCAACAGCTCTGGAGCACTGCCCGAGTTCCCTATCGCCATCACTACATTGTCTGTGGTTTGGGAGGAGTCGGTATCCAGACAGTAAAACAGCTGCGAGCAAACGGCTGCGAAGTGGTTGTCATCGAACGCGACCCCAACAACCGCTTCCTGAGTGAAGCCCGCTCGTTAAAGGTGCCAGTGATTCACGGCGATGCTAACTTAGCCGTAACGCTAGAAACCGCCCATGCGGAAGGAGCGGCTGCTCTGCTAGCCGTCACGAGCGACGATGTGGTTAACTTGGAAATTGCCTTAACCGCCAAAGGACTCGCACCTCGCCTGCCCGTAATCGTCCGCAACCAGAATCCCCATTTTGCCCCTTTAGCGCAGCAGGTGTTTGAGTTTGAAGCCGTGCTCAGTCCAGCTGAACTGTCGGCTCCTTCCTTTGCGGCTGCCGCCCTCGGGGGACGAATTTTAGGCAACGGCATGACCGCCGATACCCTGTGGATTTCCCTGGCTACCTTGATTACGCCCGCCCATCCTTTCTGTGGCAAGCGCGTTAAGGATGTGGCAATGGCAGCCGACTTCGTGCCGCTCTACCTAGAGACACAGCACCAAACCACCCACGGCTGGAACCTGCTGGATGTCGATCTGCATCCGGGTGATGTGCTTTACCTAACCATTCCTGCTACCCAACTAGAGCAGCTCTGGCGTAGCTCTGCCTCATCTCTGTCTACCCCAGTCCACTCGTCCGAACTGCTTTACTAGTCGCCCAGGGCATTCCCACCATAATCTACTGCAATCTACTGCACGCCAATCAGCCGTAGGAAATTACCATAAACCGGGATGGTGGCAATGATCCAGTAGGCAATACCGGCACCGGCGACACCGCCAATGAAAAAGTTGGTCGCAAATCGGGTCCATCCTGAAACCGTCTTAAACTCTGGTGGTGGTTGTGTCGTGATCGGGGCAATAGGAGGCAAGGGACGGCTAGCGGCATAGAGTAGGATCGCTAGCGTGGCCAGCAACACCATCCCCAAGGCAGAGAGTAAACCAATGAAATTGCTCAAGTGGGTGTGCCGCAATGGGTTAAAGGTGGCAAAGGGCCCCACCAGCCAGTACCCATGGGCTAAACCGATCTCCAGTCCTCGCCGCTGAATGGAAATGCCCGGACGATAGGCCGATAAGCGGTTAATATAGCTCCGCGTTAGTGCAGACGCATTGATAGGAGTGGCAAGATTACCCACTTGCGGATCATTGGCGGCATGCACCACCTCACGATTGCGAGGATCCTCAGGGCGATTGCTGGAGCGGTCGATGCGTTCAACAAGCTGTGCCATAGGAGGTGACTCCATTCAACGATAGGACGTTTTGTAGAGGCTTTGTAGACGTTAATGAGTGCTGCCCAGCTAGACGGGTAGCGATCATGCTAAAAATGATTTCGCAGCAAAACATCTGTCTTAAGCCGCAAACTCACTCTAGCTATCCTCTCCTTTGAGAAAGAGCTGCTCATGCTGGCGACAGCACCAGTTTTTTGAGGGTGATCCATTTAATTCAGCTTGACTTAAACTAGAGTCCGCCCTCATCTCTGATACGCACCTCTGATATCTGTTATTCGTTTGCTTCATTGTTAATCATTGATTCTAGTAGTCCGCTGCTCGCTCAGCCAATAGAGTTGGATGCCCAAATTTGGGAACAGGTCATAACAGAGATCAATACAGAGATCAACAGAGATGGGCAGGTACGACAATGAAGTTAGTAGACTTTAAGGACGAACAGAATGCAATTACGAGGATTCTTTGATGATATCGTGGATGGCGTTGTTGATATTTTTGACGACGTGACGGATGAAATTATAGACAATATTGATAATGACATCGATAATTTCATCGATGATTTTGACGATATCAGCGATATTTTTAATGACAGCAACAATGATGATAATGATGATCGCAAGGATCAAGACCAGGACAATGACCAAAACGGCAGCGATCGGGGGCAGCGGCGAGGCAGCCGAGGCAACGATACGATTGTAGGCAGCAATCGGAATGAAACCCTCCGCGGCTTGCAGGGTGATGACCGCATCGATGGGCGCAATGGCAACGATACGCTTCTAGGCGGTGCTGGAGACGATACGCTGCTGGGCAACAACGGCAACGATCGCTTGCTCGGTGAGTCTGGGGACGATGCCCTATCGGGTGGAGATGGGCGCGACCGGCTCGAGGGCGGCAGCGGCAACGATGTCTTGGTGGGCGGCAGGGGCAATGATGCGCTGAATGGCGGCAACGGTCGAGATACCCTGTTTGGTGGCAATACTGGGCGAGACATTTTGCTGGGCGCGGGCGGCAGCGATACCTTTGTGGCCCAACGGCGGGCAGGACTCGATCAAGTGGTGGACTATCAAGATGGACAGGATCGGATCCAACTCGAAGGGCTAGCGTTTCGCCAGCTCGTGCTCACCCAGCAAACGAACGGCACGCTGATTAGCATTGGCACTGATCCGCTGCTCTTTTTGAACGGCGTTGCGGCGACCGCGCTGACTAGCGGTGATTTTGTGGTGGGGTAAAGAAGCGGACCTGCTACCATCGCCCTCTATAATGATTCATGCTGTCCGCGTTTCTCCTGCCGCTATCCCACCGCTATCCCATGAATGCCAAGCCAAAAATCATTGTCCTGGATGATGATCCCACGGGATCCCAGACGGTTCATAGTTGCCTGCTGCTAATGAAGTGGGATGTGGAGACCCTACGGCTCGGCTTGGCGGACGAGTCGCCGATTTTTTTTGTGCTCACCAACACGCGAGCCATGACGCCCGAAAAAGCACTGGAGACAACTCGGGAGGTCTGTCAAAACCTGAAGCTGGCAATCGCGGCCGAGCAGGTACAGGATTTTCTGGTGGTTAGCCGCTCAGATTCGACGCTGCGAGGGCACTATCCGGTAGAAACCGACGCCATTGCCGCGGAACTAGGTCCCTTCGACGCCCATTTCCTAACGCCGGCCTTCTTTGAAGGCGGACGGATCACCCGCGACAGTGTCCATTACCTGCTGGTGAATGGTGTGCCGACGCCGGTGCATGAAACCGAATTCGCTCAGGATTCAGTGTTTGGCTACCGGCATAGCTACCTGCCCGACTATGTAGCCGAAAAAACTGAGGGACGGATTCCAGCCGAGGCGGTGCAGCGCTTTTTGCTAGCCGACATTCGAGCAGGCGTCCTAGATCGGCTGATGCAGCTCCACGACAATCAGTGTGTGGCAGTTGATGCCGAAACCCAGGAAGACATGAATCGGTTTGCAACCGACGTGCTAGCAGCCGCCTCGCGAGGCAAGCGCTTTTTGTTTCGCAGTGCCGCTAGCCTGCTAACTGCATTAGCTAACCTGCCGCCTCAGCCGGTTGCTCCTGAAGCCATGGCCCGCTATGTCCGTAATGGCAAACCGGGAGCGGTGATTGTCGGGTCCCATGTCAAGAAAACCACCGAGCAGCTCGAAGCCCTGCTGCAGGCTCCCGGAACCGCACCAATTGAAGTGAACGTCGAGCATCTGTTGGATGCACCCGAGCAGCGAACCGACTTGCTGCACTCGGTTTTGCAGCAGGTGCACCAGGTGCATCAGGCAGGCAAAACACCGGTGATCTTTACAAGCCGCCAAGAGCTCACCTTCAACGACGCTCAAACTCGACTGGACTTTGGTGTTGCCGTCTCGACCTTACTCATGGACATTCTCCGGGGGCTGCCAGCCGACATTGGCTTCCTGATCAGTAAAGGCGGCATTACCTCCAACGATACCCTCAGTACCGGCTTGGCCCTGACCACCGCTCGCCTGCTGGGGCAAATCCTGCCGGGAGTATCGGTGGTGCATACTCCTAGCGATCACCCTCAGTTTCCCAGTTTGCCGGTGGTGCTGTTTCCAGGCAACGTGGGCGATCGCTTGGCCTTGGCTTCGGCTTATCAGCGGTTGAGCCGTTCTCTCTAGTGCTCTCTAATCGAAACGGATCGAACTGAACTAATCGAATTGCGCGAGCTTGCTGCGAATCTCCTCGACTCGCTTGCGGTTTACTCCCAGATCCGACTGCCCCAACCGAGAGGCAGAGCGCACCTGCAAGAACCCTGGAGTGCTGGGATCGAAATAGAACTCGACATCATCCACAAAGCCCATCAGCGCACTGGTGAACTCAGCATAGAGGTAGTCGTCGCTGGCGGTGACAATCTTGGTGCGCTCCATTCCTTCAATGATGGACTTCAGTCTGGCCATCACTTCAGCAGGGTCTGCGGTGTAAACAATGGGAGCAATCTTATGTTCGGTGTCGGTCTCTGCGGCTTGGCTGCTAACGCAGTTGGGCGTATTAGGACAGGGCGCAAACTTGCCGTCTTTGATGCCCAGATTGGTTGGGCGGGTACCGGAAAACGAAAAGAGTGGTTTGCTAGCCATAGCAACATCCAATGTCGGTGATGTAAGGGCAGGAGAGGACGAGGCAACCGATGCAGACAACAGGGAACGGGGTGAAGCTGCTAGAGGCGCAGCCAATCCTAACCAGCAGCAGACGGTTAGGCACAAAGCCAGGCACAACGAATATCCAGACTGAATCATGGCGCTTCCTTTACATTACTTCACCTAGTATCGCCTTTCGTGCAAAACTTTCATGCAAAATCAGTCGATTCCCTGCGGGATCGTAAACATACACCTCTCGCCCGTGGGAGGCAGTGGTGATCTCGCTGGCTGGCAGACAGCCCAAAGCCGCCGCTTGGGCAATCGCTGCTTCTAACTGCTCGACTTCTACGCACAGACTCATGCTGCCGGCTCGCCCCGCAAACTCAGCACAATGACTAGGTTTGGGTTGAAAAATGCCCAGGCGTAACCCTGGTAGCTCAAACTCAGCATAAACCGGCGGCTGATGCACCACAGGTTGTCTACCAAACAACGCCGCATAAAAGGGGACAAGGGTTTTGCCCTCAGGGTCGGCTAACGCAACAAACACGGTATGGACTTGCATAGCTAAGCTGTTCCAACAACGTTCCAACAACTACCTATGAGCCGAATTGTCCTCTACTATTCATGGTCCTCGTCATAGTCCTCGACTCATAGTCCTCGTCATAGTCCTCGACGTCTTCGCGGATTCATATCAACATGCACATTGAACCATATACCTCATCCCTCCCAGTACTTTGATGTTGTTGTTCAACTATTGCTGCAAGCGTGGACCTTCGTCTCAGAGAGGGAGGGTTTGAGTCGCCAGTATGCAGCCCGAACAGCCAGAAGCCAGCTAAATGTGAGGATTATCTAACAATTCTCAACCTCGTCAACGCCGATCAGGTAAGGTAGTTGAACAAGATTCGCTTATACGCACTCAACACTTCTTGGGATGAGCATGAAACTGGCAACGCGCATTGAGCAGGTGACACCGTCCATGACCTTGGCTATCGATACCAAAGCCAAGGCAATGAAGCGAGAAGGCATTGATGTCATCAGTTTCAGCGTGGGTGAGCCTGACTTCAATACTCCTGCCCATATTCGAGCGGCGGCGGCGGCGGCTCTAGAGCAGGGCAAAACCCGCTATGGCCCTGCAGCCGGTGAACCTAAGCTGCGGGAGGTGATTGCCCAGAAGCTGCAAAAGGACAACAACCTCTGCTACGCCGCTGAGAATATTGTGGTCACCAATGGCGGCAAGCACTCGCTGTTTAACATCATGCTGGTGCTGATCGAGCCTGGAGATGAAGTGATTATTCCTGCGCCCTACTGGGTCAGCTATCCAGAAATGGTGAAGCTGGCAGGAGGAGTGCCGGTTATTGTATCCACCTCGCTCGATCAGCAGTTTAAGATGACGCCGGAGCAGTTGCGGCAGGCGATTACTCCCAAGACCAAACTGCTTGTGCTCAACTCGCCTTCCAATCCCACGGGCATGGTCTACACCCCTGATGAGATCCGCGCCTTGGCCCAGGTAGTGATTGACCATGATTTGTGGGTGATCTCCGATGAAATCTACGAAAAGCTGCTTTACGATGGGGCAGAGCATCTCAGCATCGGTGCCGTCAGCCCGGAGGCTTTTGAGCATACCATCATTAGCAGCGGTTTCGCCAAAACCTATGCCATGACCGGCTGGCGCGTGGGCTTTCTAGCGGCTCCTGTGCCAATTGCTAAAGCGGCTATTACCCTCCAAAGCCATAGTACCTCGAATGTCTGTACCTTTGCTCAATATGGCGCGATGGCCGCCTACGAAGGCTCGCAAGACTGTGTTCAAGAAATGCTGCAAGCCTTTACTGAGCGGCGTCAGGTGATTTTGGATGCGGTGAATGCTATTCCTGGGTTCGTTTGTCCTAAACCCAATGGCGCTTTCTATGTGTTCGTCAACATCAGCAAAACCGGCTTAAGCTCGCTAGAGTTCTGCAGCACGCTGCTCGATGCCTACCATGTAGCCGCTGTACCCGGAGTTGCCTTTGGGGCCGACGACTGTATCCGCCTTTCCTACGCTACCGATCTCAATAGTATTCATACCGGTATGGAGCGGATTCAGAAATACGTACAAACCCTTGTGTGATTCTATTCCAAATTAAGTTAGACCAATGGTTTAACTTGCCCTTCGCTACGCTATCACCCTGAGTTGCAAATCGCCACTTACTCTTTGCCGCTTTGTTAACTGTCTGGTAAACAGCTTATTCTCCAAATCATCGCTTTAGCATAAAACCACTGATAGTTGGCAGTGACTTGCCGTATCAGCCATCTCGCAGGATGAGTGCGGCTTTAGTGTAATTTTCCATAGTCTGTATGGGAGTAAAAGCGATGAATTCAACTCAGTTTGGCATGCCTCAGCCTACCCACAGCACGGCTTGGGTTGTTCAGGCTTGGGCTTCGTTTGTGATTTCCATCTCTGCAACCGTGATTGGCATTACTTATCTGCCAGTAGACGGTTGGATTAAAGGTTATCTGGGTATGGGGCTAGCATTCACAGTCGGATCAACGCTCAGTGTCGCCAAAACCAGTCGCGATCAGCACGAAGCAAAGCGCCTCACATCTCGTGTGGATGAAGCCCGCGTTGAAAAACTGCTGTCGGACCATCATCCGCTGAAATAGGGGCAATAAGGCTGAACTCAAGCTAAAACAGCGTCACGAGATACCCGTAGGGTCACAGTCTTGTCGATTTCGACTGCCGGCTGCATCCTCAACTTGCTCTGACCTCGGCGGGTATCCGATAATTGGCTTGGGAATTTTTCTGCGAAGCTGCTCGCCATGAGGGTCGCGCCTAGCTTGTTTAAGAATGGGTTTAAGAATGGGCGATCCGAGACGGGTCACAGTCAAAACATTTGCCGTATGGATTGCTCTTGGTCCATCGATATCTATACGATGTCTACATCTATCAATGTATATCGATGGTGACTAGTGCCGGAATCCTTTGCTTCTCCAGCATCAGCGGTGCATTCATAGAACGGATTTCGGCTCAAAATGGCTGTAATAGGAAGTAGTTATAGCTGCTTTAGCCTCTAATTTTGTATTCAGTTCTGTCTTTAGTTTCGGATTCGGTCAGCCAGATCGGTCTTATTCAGTTACGGGAACCCTACACCAAGTTAATGTGAACCCTGCCCAAACCCCACCGCCCTGTGGTTCAACCGCCACTCCAACCGAGCTGTCTCAGCTAGATACCTCGCTGCTCCGGTCCCTGTTTGAAGAGATGCCGGCTGCCGTGGCGGTTTTGCAGACCAACGCTCAGATTGTGATCGCTAATCCCATGTTTGCAGCACTGCTAGGCTACTCAATGGCGGAACTGCAAGCGCGCTGTCTGTCCGATTTGCTGCCGCAGCCAGCCTCCTGGGACCTGCCAACTCTGGCGGCTTCAGGCCAGCCCGTTGAGATCTGCTATCGCTGCCCAGATAGCTCGACCCGCTGGGTATCTGGACGAGTCTCGGCAATGGGGGCGACCCTGGGGTTGGAGCAGATGTATATCCTGGTGCTGCACGATATTGAACCGCAGAAACAGGCAGAATTGGCGCTACACCAGCAGGAAGTTGAGCTAGAGACAATGTTGCAAGGCATTAGCGATCTGGTGCTGGTGGTGGATGCGGCAGGCCGCTATCACAAAATTCTTTCAGCCCGAACGGATCTGCTGTATTGCCCTGCGGCTGAACTGCTGGGAAAGACCATTAATCAACTGTTGCCCGAGGCCGTGGCCGCTGCGAGCATGCAGGCAATTCAGCAAGCCCTGCAAACTCAACAACCCGTCACCTATGAATACACCCTGGAGATTCAGGGGCAGGAACGTTGGTTTTCCACCCGCATTTTGCCGCTGACCAATCAGCCGTCCAGCCGGTTTTGGTGCGATTTGCCTGTTGATTCCCTCAATCGTCCCTTGAATCTTGCTGGGCCATCCAGGGATGCCTTGTCCGACCCTCAACTGGACCCTCTACTGATTGTCGTAGCCCGCGATGTGACCGAGCAAAAACAGCTGCATCTGGCTCTTCAGGCATCCGAAGCTCGCCTCAGGCGCATCCTCAATCGCACTCACGCTTCTATTGTCTGCCTTCGTCGCTGCTCTCCGGGAGACTTTCAATACGAGTATGTCTCGGCAGGCTACGAGAATGTGTTTGGCTTTACCCCAGACGAAATTGCCGCCGACCGTAATCTCTGGCGCTCGCGGGTGTTCCCCGAGGATCTGCCCCGCCTGGCCTTACCTGAGCAAGTGACCCAGCCAAGCACCAGCAGCGCGGAGTATCGCTTTCGCCACAAGGATGGTAGCATTCGCTGGATTGCCAACATGGCGACGACTGAATGGGATACGACATTAAATGATTGGGTCGTGACAGCCATTGATATTGATATCACCGACCGCAAGCGGGCTGAAGCCGTGTTGCAGCAAAACCAGGAGCGCTTGGCGTTTCTCCTAGAGGCGTCTCCAGCCGCTATCTACACCGCTCAACCGCTACCCGATTGCCGCACCACCTTTGTCAGTCCAGTGATTGAATCGATTATTGGCTATACGCCGGCAGAAGTTTGCCAGCCCGGGTTTTGGGTAGATCACATTTACCCTGAGGATCAACCTCAGGCATTACAAGCGGTTGCTAAGCTGACCGAGAAGCGCTCTGTAGCCTACGAGTACCGCTTTTACCATAAAGACGGCAGCATTCGCTGGATCGCAGAGGAAGCCAAGCTAATTCGCGATGCCGCTGGTCAGCCGGTGGAAATGATTGGCTACTGCGTGGACATCACTGAACGCAAGATGGCCGAATTGGGATTGCAACAGTTAAACATTGACCTAGAGCAGCGCATTCAAATCCGCACCGCTGCTTTGCAAGAAAGCGAGGAACTGTTTCGCCAGTTCGCAGAAAACATCGAGAGCGGGTTCTGGATGAAAAATATCCACGGACAAACGCTCTACGTTAGCCCCAGTATAGAGCGGATTTGGGGAGTTGCGGCCGATGTGCTGCGTTGCGATCCACAGGCGTGGCGGGCTGCCCTTCACCCCGATGACCAGACGCTGATAGCGAGCACGTGTTGCTGGGCTGACGAGGTGGAATACCGGATTATTCGCCCCGATGGAGCCATCCGCTGGATTCGCGACCGCGCCTTTCCAGTGCGCAATGCCCAGGGCGAAATCTACCGCATTGCTGGCATCACCGAAGACATCACCGACCGCAAGCAAGCCGAAGCCTTCCTGGAGATGCAGCTCCATCAGAAAGAGATCTTGCTGAAGGAGGTGCACCATCGCGTGAAGAATAACCTGCAAATTATTTCTGCCATGCTCAAATTGCAGGCGCACAGCACCGAGGATGCTGCCATTCTCGATGTTTTAGAAGATAGCCGCAGCCGGCTGCGAGCGATTGCCCTGATTCACGAAACCCTCTACCAATCTCCTAACCTGGAGCAGCTGGATTTTCATCTTTACATTCAGCAATTGGGCAATGCTGTGCTAGCAAGCCAGAGTACCAGTAACCAAATCCGGTTGGTCTACCAAGTGCAGCCGGTGGTGCTGAACCTGGAAACGGCAATTCCCTGCGGTTTGCTGCTGAACGAACTGCTCACAAATGCCATCAAGCACGCCTTTCCCGATGGTCGCACTGGCGTAATCAGGGTTGTTCTAGACGTCCTTCCGGTTGATGCTCAGTCTGGGGTTACCCCATTTCAGCCTCAGGAGGCGGGTGCATCGCTGTCCTGTCACTCACGGCGTTCCCGTTATCGTCTAACGGTTCAGGACAATGGTATTGGTATGCCGGCAGATTTTAATCTGGCTGGTCTAAAATCCCTCGGACTGAAAATCGCCTGTGATCTGGCGTTGCAGCTCCAGGGCACCCTCACACTCGACTCTGTTCAAGGGACTCGCTTTCAGCTCACCTTTTCGGAGTTGCAATATCACCAGCGGTTCTAGCGGATCGTTCTATGAAAGCCACCAAGATCCTGATCACCGAAGATGAAATCTTGATTGCTCGAGAGCTAGAGATGACTTTGCACGAGCTGGGCTATTGTGTCGCTGGCATTGCTGCCGATGGAGAGACTGCCCTTGCTAAGGTCGCTGAAACCTCGCCCGATCTGGTACTGATGGATATTGTGCTGCCGGGCGATATCGACGGCATCGAAACCGCGGAGCAGATTCGCCGACGCTTTCAGATCCCAGTGGTGTTCCTTACAGCCTATGCCGATGCCGCCACCCTGCAACGAGCCAAGATCACCGAACCGTTTGGCTATGTGCTCAAGCCATTTCAGCCCCAAGAGCTGAATACCGCCATTCAGATTGCCCTAGTGCGGCAGCAGTCGGAACAGCTCAAACTAGACACGCTACGCAGCAACATTAGTGCGTCTCTGCCCCACGAGATCAATACCCAGTTGCACAATATTCTAGGGTTCACAGCAGTAGGGTTGCGCTACTGCGATGCCATGTCCAAGGCTGAGCTTCAGGACACGCTGGAATGCATTCAATCAGCTGCCTTGAAACTGGAGCGGGTTTGTCAAAATTTCCTGCTGTATACCAAGCTGGAACTGCTGGCCGCTAGCCCTGCCAGCGCTGCCCAACTCCGCCATGCCGAGACATCTTCTACTGCCGATGTCATCACGTACAGTGCTCACAAGCTAGCCCGACTCCACCAGCGAAGCAGCGATTTGGGGTTAGACCTACCCGATGCTAGGGTTCAGATGGCAGAAGGCTACCTTTGCAAAATAGTTGAGGAACTGCTGGACAATGCCTTTCGCTTCTCTGATCCCGAAACCGCAGTTTGGATCAGTAGCAACACCCGAGAGGGCGACTTCTACCTAACCATTCGGGACGGTGGTCAGGGGATGAGTCCTACGCAAATTGCCCAGATTGGTGCCTACATGCAGTTCGATCGCAATCGACTAGAGCAACAGGGACTAGGACTCGGCTTAGCGCTGGTGCAGCGGCTAGTCGCGCTACACGGAGGTCAGTTCTGGATCGAGAGCACCCCAGGACAGGGCACTCAGGTCACGCTAACACTGCCGATAGCTTGCACCTAGGTGGATCATCTGAGCTAGCGTGGCAGCTTGTACTGCCCGACAATTCGCTTGGCATACTCGGGGACATGCGCCTCCAGTTTTTCGGGATGGTGACGCTTGACGTAGAGATAGTTGCGCGTGAAGTGAGAGTCGATCGAGAAGCGGGCATATTCCAGCCCCTTCGGCCCTATCTTTTCGATCACCACGCCCATCAGCTTAGCTGCCCACATGGGTAGCGTCACGCCCTTGTCGTAGGCGGGGATGCTTTGCTGCACGGCATTCCTACGATCGCCCTGGGACATCACCGGCTGAGTATCGAGTTGATCTAGCACCAAATTCAGCATCTCCTGCCCGCGATCGTTGCGCACCACAATCCACTGCCAGCCAAAGGGAGCACCCATATAGCCCACTACGAGATCCGCCAGGGAATTGACGTAATCAAAACAGCTCATGCAGGACGGCGCAAACACATCCTTGAGCTGATTGGTTTTCAACCCAAAAAAGGGGACCGTTTCCATAGAGCCGTCTTCATGCTTGAAGTGCACCCGGAAGTCTTGCATGAATTCGTAATGCACCACGGTATCGGGCGAACGGCTCGTCGTCTCTAGGAATTTTTGCAGCCCAGCTCGGGTCACATTATCGACGCAGGGCGTGCCCAGCACATAGAGTTTTTCTAGACCCAACTGCTGCTCGACCGCCCGCAGCGCCTGAATTTGACAACCAACGCCAATCACTAGCAGCCGCTTTAGCCCCGACTGCTCGATCTGCTCCAGCACTGACAGATTTGGGGATAGGGTCGGCTTGTTTACCCGTGCCGCCAAAATCTCCTCGGGGGTGCGGGCGATGATCGGCATGGGCTGAAACCGATCTTCCTTCGTATTCTGCACGCAGACGACGCCTTCCACCCAGCCCTGGTTCAGCATCTCGATTGCAATCGTGCTGACAATGCCGGTCCACTGGGCACCGGCAATGGGTTGCTGCTTGCGAGCGGCCATCATCTGCTGATTGACGCCAAAATACCAATCGTCTGGGTTCTCCAGATCACGACTGCGCCCGTGGGCTTGCACCTCTAACTCAGAAATTTGCTGGTTCAGGAAAGCACAGGCTTCTTTTACGTAATGGATGTAATAGGTGTCGCACAGCCCACACTCGCTGCACAGCTCTTTAGCGGGACGACGGCTCTCGGGCTTCAAAGCTCGGGCTTTTTTGTGCTTAGCAGAATCAGGAGTAATGGCAGTCATTGAATGTTGTCTATTAAACAAGGAATAAACGCGAATCCCTCTCCTGATCACAATACCGCAGGAGTTGCCTCCAGAACGATACCCCGAGCGAATCTTGCCCAAGCCCGTCTGAATGTCAGAGGAATGTCAGAGATTTCGGTGGCGGCGGGTCCTGCTCGGCTAAAGTATGGACCGTGTTCCTGAATCCAATCTCATAGGTGCGCTAACAGCTCCAAGGCATTGTTGTAGGCTACGGTCTCTCCGTGCTGTTGGAAGAGGCTGGCCGCTATTTGCAGATCGTGCCTAGCCATTTGGCGGTTGCCCTGTTGTGCTAGCACTAACCCTCCGCTAATTGCATTAACAGCTTAATTGCATCAATTCATTTAAGGAAATCCATAGAGGATCGCCCGCTCCTCGGATTGACCCAAACTGGTATCGTGGAGGAGTAGAGCTTAAGCTGGGCGTTCTACGCCGATGTCGCTAGTGCTATGAACTACGTCATTGCGGTCCTCGCCGATCGGATTCAGGCGGAAGCGGCCTATTCCGAACTGGAAAGAGAGGGGTTGCCTATGGAGCAAGTCAGCATCTTGGGTCGGGGTTATAAATCTGCCGACGAGTTTGGGTTCATTGACCCGAAAGCTCCCGCTCGCAAGCAGGCAACGCTCATGGCATTTTGGCTAGTGCCCTTTGGGTTTATTGGCGGCTGGCTATTTAATGTAGCTACCCAATATCAGTTGGTTCCAGCAGCAGGTACCGTGGGAAATCACCTCATTGGCGGATTGCTCGGTGCAATAGGTGGTGCCATGGGCAGTTTTTTCGTTGGTGGCGGTGCGGGTTTAATCTTTGGGAGCGGCGACGCTCTTCCCTATCGCAATCGGTTGCAGGAGGGTAAATATCTGATAGTCGTTAGTGGTGCCCCCAATCTGACTAATAAGGCAACGCGCATCCTGCGCCAATTCAACCCAGAGAGCATTCAAGGCTACACAGACCCAACGCGGGTGTAGCGCCTGCCAGCGGGCGATGCCTGCATTTATTACCTCATGATCCCTGCACGTCCTATGCCTGCACTTCCCCAAACCCTTGAAGAAGCCGTTGAACAAGCTAAAGCAGCAACGCAAGCCGCTCTAGATGACGGCTATACCCGCTTGCAGGTCGAGCTGCTGTTTCCCGAGCTGAAGGTTCTGCCGGTTGCCCAACAGTTCCTTCCCGCCTTCGAAGACTGGGGCAATCAACTGCGGGTGTATTTCCCCGATGCTGGAGCTGCGGCCTTAGCGCGTCGAGACTGGGGCGAAAAGCCCTACGCTATCCGTGGCATCCGTGATTTAAATGCCGAAATTCTGCCTGAGGAGCGGCTGATTATTTTTGTAGAGCCTTCGTCGGTGGAGGTGCAGGAGGTCGAGCGTCTGTGCCAGGTGGCAATGGAACGACCCGTGCTACTGCTAAATCCCCGTCTGGAAGACATCGCTACGATTGGCATTGGGTTAGCCGGACGGCAACTGCGCGAGCGATTTTTGGCTTTGTTTGATAGCTGCTATTATCTACAACCGCTCGATGGAGCCGCCATTTTTCGGTCCTATCCTTCGCCTTGGCAAGTTTGGGTCGAGCAGGAGTCTGACTATCAGCTTGTAGCGGAATCTCCGCAAAAACCGATCGGGGAGGCACTGGAGCGGATTTTGACCGGGGCGGCAGCGGAATCTCCTGAAACGGTGGCAGCTCCGCGAAAGCAAGGATTTCTAGGCTCGTTACAGCAGTTTATTCGGGCACTCAGTCAGTAAATTCACGTGAGCTGCGTTTGTTTTAACAGAACTTTAAATACCCTGTACTATAGTGGTCCTAAGCAGGTAATTTCACTGGTGCATGATAAGCCGAGAGCGGCTTTGGGAACCCTAGGGGCAAAGCTAATCTGCAATCCTATCGCTTATTTCGATTTGCTTATATCGATCAACTCATCCATGTGGGTTGAGAAGGCAGTCAGGGTGAGTTTGACTGATTCCGCTCCTAGTCTCAGAATGGGCAACATCCCCCTTCCCAGGATCCTGATTTTTAGGTAGGGTATTAGCCATTCCCGAGGGTTAGAGCGTTGAGTTGCCTCCAGAATCTCTCTCCAGACTCGTTCGTTAGGCTATTCAGTCTAACTGTTTAGTTCAACTTAGTTCAACCATCCAGGTCGTGCAGTCCCAAACTGATTCATTCGGGTCCCCCGTCATAGCAAATAAGGATTGAGAAGCGCGTGGCTAGCGGTCGTCGCATTTTTATTGGTGATGTACATGGTCATTACGATGGCTTGATGCAGTTGCTGGAGGCGTTGGCTCCCGGTAGAATCGATCAAGTCTACTTTGTGGGCGATCTCATCGATCGAGGACCCAAGAGCGCGCAGGTGATTCAATTCATTCGCGAGCATGGCTATACCTGTGTGCTAGGCAATCACGAACAGCTATTGCTGGAAGCCTTTCCCGGCAGCAAGGTTTCTCAGTATGCCTTGCAAGCCTGGCTGCAAAGTGGTGGACAGTCCACCGTAGCCAGCTACAGCAAACCCGAGGTGCTGCTAGAAAACCTAGAGTGGTTGCGGACGTTGCCCCCTTACTTGGACTTAGGTGATATCTGGCTCGTACATGCTGGGCTACACCCCGAACTGCCGATTCATGCCCAAACCTCGCAGGAGTTTTGCTGGATTCGCGAGGAGTTCCACAGTGCACCTCAGCCCTACTTCCCCGATAAGCTGATCATCACTGGCCACACCATTACCTTTACCTTGCCAGGAGTGACACCAGGCACCTTGGCTCGTGGGCAGGGCTGGCTCGATATCGATACCGGCGCTTACCATCCCAAGAGTGGCTGGTTAACGGCCGTCGATATGACGCAAGAGCAGGTCTATCAAATCAACGTGTTTCAACAGAAGTTGCGCAAACTGCCGTTGGCTGAAGCTACGGTGACCGTTGAACCCAAGCAGATTGCCTGCCGGCGTCAGGCGACCACCTCGGCGCTAGAACCTGTCATTCCATCTTGAAGGAGTCTTGCAGGAGCATCGAGCCGCTGCTAATCCTGGCTAATCTTGATCGTCCGAGGAGTCATCCTCTGGCAAATCGGGTGGAGGTGGTTTCGGTGTGTCGATTAGCGCTTTTTTCGACTGCTTCAACCGCTGCCAAAGCCGCTTGATCTCCAGGTAGGCTTCCTCGGTGGTAATTTTGCCGTTCGTTTCTAATCCGCAAATGTAGGAGACCCGCTGCGCAAATTCTTGCAGGTTGGCATTGAACGCCAAGTTTTCTGGCTTGAAGTCGCCATGGTAGCGTGCGCGCGGGTAGAGAAATCGGTTTTTATCGTCATTATTTTTAGACTGATCCACCACAGCTCTAGCTCACTTTTGTGCTTAAATAACAACTCGCATAAACCACAACCCTAAAACCGCGTTACTTCCAAGAAACTCGCCCAAGCCCGCAACTCAATCCTTCTGTAGTGTAAAGCGAAAAGCCAGTCCTGCTGATAAAGATCTTCAGTGAGATAGAGATCTGAGATAGAGAGCGCTCTACACTGCCAGCGGGAGTGGGACCTACATTATATGAGCAGTTAAGTTGAGAGTTAAGTCAACTTGAATGCCCTGTCTTGAGCCAGCGATGCACCTGCTCGATGGCAGCGGTCGGGGTTTCAGTGACGGTTACACGCTCGGGAGCCAATTGCTGAAAAAAGCGTTGACTAACCGTTTCACAGCCCAGCAGAATCACCGGCTTGCCAACCTTGAGCGCTAGAGATACCTCCGACGCCGTGCCACTGCCCATGCCGCAGGCAATCACAACCTGACTGCTCAGAACATTAATGATGTTACGAGCGTTCCCCATTCCCGTAACAATCGCGAGATCCACAGCGGCGGAGAGATTCCTGTCGTCGGCATCGGGCAAAATGCCAATCGTCAGCCCATTCGCCTGCTGGGCACCCCGGTTTGCAGCGTCCATAACCCCGCAATTTCTGCCGCCAGTGAGCAACACCCAACCCTGCTGGGCAATGAGTTGTCCGAGGTGATAAGCCAATTGCGTCTCAGACTCCGTTGCTGCGTCGCCTGGACCCATGACGCCAATAATCGGTTTGCGCATGGTGTTTGATTGTCTTTTTATTTCTAGATTAATGAGTTAGTCAGAATGTAGATTGGCGCATTAGCGACTGCCAGTTGGCGGCTCAGCAGAGCCTCTCGTGAGTTTGGTGAAGGCTATGGGCAGACTGAGAGAGTCTGAGCAGCAACTAAAGCACCATGGGAGGCGCCTATCGGCTCTCTCTTGACTGCTGAGTCTTGCTTGGATGAAACGCTATATCGCTGGAACCCTATGGGCACTGATTTCTCTTGCAGCTCTGCACCGGCTGAGGAAGCTGGAAACCGTTCCGTCGAGGCACAGCCGCCTGCGGTGGATCCAACCATGGTGCACTCCGTCGCAGTTCAGAACCTGCCGCTCCTATCGGTGATTATCCCGATTTATAACGGTGAGGCAGATTTGCCCGAGTTGTTTCGCTGTTTGCAGACCCAGACCTATCCGAGGGAGCGAGTCGAGTTCTGGCTAGTTAACAACAATAGCTCTGACCAAACAGCAGCCATGGTGCAAGCTCAATCTCAGCGCGATCCCCGATTCCGCTACCTGCACGAAGCGATTCAAAGTGCTTACGCCGCTCGCAATACAGGAATTCGAGCCGCCAACGGGTCCATTTTAGTATTCACCGATGCCGACTGCCGACCCCAGCCGGATTGGTTGTGGCAGCTCGTGCAGCCCTTTGCCGATCCCAAGGTTGGTATTGTGGCAGGCGAAGTCACCGCTCTACCGGGCAACACACTCCTTGAACGATTTGCCGACCGTCAGGATACGCTGTCACAGAAGCATACGCTGTCGCATCCCTTTTGTGCCTATGGACAAACCGCCAATTTGGCTCTGCGGCGGTCAATTCTGGAGCAAACGGGGCTGTTTCGCCCGTACCTGACGACTGGTGGCGATGCCGACTTGTGCTGGCGCATCTTGCGAGGCGGCGACTGGCAGATTCGCTGGGCAAAACAGGCGATTGTTCAGCATCGGCACCGCGCTACTCTACCCGAACTGCGCCGGCAGTGGCAGCGCTATGGTCGCTCCAATCGTTATTTACACCAGCTGCATGGCGCTAGCTTGATGCCCGAACTGACCTTATTCCAGGGGGTGTATCGCTGCAGTCGCTGGCTGCTAAAAGAGATACCGCTGGCCGTGATCCAGTTATTCATAACAGTATTCACAAAAGTTAATACTTTTGGGACTGGCGTGAGCGAGTTCGTTGATGCGATGGTAGAAACACCCCTGACTTTAATTTGCCAGCAGGCTCGGGCCCAAGGACAACGACAAGCTCGCCTTCCAGCCGCCGCCAAGATCATTGCCTGGTTAACGCCGCCATCCGCTGTGGTTGGTTCTGAGGCAGTATCTAGCACTGCTCCAGAGGGTAAGGACAGGCATCGAGTGTAATAAAGATTTGTCTGAGAACGGCGCAAGGCTGAATGAAGTTGCGGGTTGCAATCTTGCTAACGGAATAGGGAATTATGAGCACGATAAATTTTATCTAAGCTTTCATCTGTCTTTTGCTAGACCTCAACTGCTGAAACTGCCCTGCTATAGTGGACTTTCTGCCTCAGCCTATAACGGGCGGCCTACAACGGGCGGCAGAACGTGAGAGGTTGCTCTCTCTGTCCAGCTATGAGTTTATTTGCGATTCCTTGCTGCTAGCAGTTTACTGAACCGATCCCTGTGACATGCTCGTGAATGCCTCTTCACCGTCTCGGACTAGACGACCCCGTCCGTCTTACTGTCAACCCTCTGCCGTTCTGCCGCAGCAACAAGGTTCTGAGTTCAGCGCTGGCCGCTCTCGCTGGTTGGCTCGCCTTCGCGGCGTCTGTTGTGGGCTAGCACTGGCACTAGGTTGGGGTTCCACGTTGCCGGCAACCGCAGCAGACCAAGTTGCCATTCGCCTCGGTCCACTGAAGCAAACCGTCGCTGTTCGCGATCTTGAATATTTTGCCCAAACGGGCCGCATTCCTCCTCGACTGCGCCTCTATGCCCCCTTGCTTACCTCTGAGGTGCAGGAGGCACTGCGTAGCGAACTGCGGCTCGATCCCAGTGTGGGCGAAAAACTTGTGGAAGACCTGCTGCACTCTTCCGCTGGAGAGCGCTTTCTCAACACGTTACAGGCTGCTATTCCTGATACCGACGCTGCTCAACTGCAAACGGCACTACTGCAAGCCGCCAAGCAGTCCGATGGAGTCACTATTCTTGACCTACTGCGCAGTTTTCCTAGCCAAACTGTAACCATTGATGCTATGTCGGCGATTGCGCTGGCCTCGCAGATGAATTTGCCGTATTG
Source organism: Synechococcales cyanobacterium C42_A2020_086 (assembly GCA_015272325.1). Classification (GTDB taxonomy): domain Bacteria; phylum Cyanobacteriota; class Cyanobacteriia; order Elainellales; family Elainellaceae; genus JACYLU01. The sequence goes on from JACYLU010000036.1 coordinate 39,493, forward strand.
GCAGAGCCAGGCGTTGAGTTCCTTGCTAGAACGAGAGCTGACGGTTAAAGGGGAGCCTCTACGCACTTCCTTTGATCCCACGAAAACGGGTCCTCACTGGGTATGGAAGCAAACCATGGTGCTGCGAGACTACCAGCGCGATCGCAGCATTCCCGTTGATCTCTACTGGAGCCGCCGCACCCAGGGGCCGCTCGTCGTCATTTCCCACGGGTTTGGCGCCGATCGCCGCTTTCTAGGCTATTTGGCATATCATCTGTCCTCCTATGGGTTGACCGTGGTAGCCCTCGAGCACCCCGCCAGCAATGTAGCCTGGCTCACTGGCGATAGTATGGCGGCGTCATCCGCGGAACGCAGCACTATCCTGCCTGCCACCGAATTTGTCGATCGCCCCAAAGATATTAGCTTCGTACTCGATCGGCTCAGCCGCCTCAACCAGTTCTCTAGTACCCTGGGCGGCAAATTTAATACGCAGCAGGTCACGGTGATTGGGCACTCGCTGGGTGGTTATACGGCGTTGGCTCTGGCAGGGGCCGACCTTAGCCTAGATCACCTGCGGCAGTTCTGCAATGATCCCAACCCGGTGATGCTGTCTCCGGCAGATTTGATTCAGTGCAACGCGGCGGATTTGCCTGAGCCGCCCGAGCCGCTACGAGATCCACGTGTCGCGCAGACCATTCTGCTCAATCCGGTGATGGGGCGATTGTTTGATGCCAACAGCTTGGCCCAGGTGAAAATTCCCGTTTTGGTGCTAGCGGGAACCGACGATGCCATTACACCGGCGGTGAGTCAGCAGTTTCTGCCCTTTACCCAACTGCAGACGACCAAGTATTTGCTGACGGCTATCGGTGGCACCCATCTCAGCGTTGGGGACCCAGCAAACCTGAATCAAGTGCTAGCCCAGAGTGTGTTTGTGCGTGAGCGGGGCGAGCAGGAAACCGAGGAACTGCGCCAACTGCTGCAAGCGGTGAGTTTGGCCTTTATCAAACAGCTAACGCCAGAGTCTCGTCGCTATACGCCTTTTCTAACCCCGGCCTATGCGCAATCTTTTTCGACGCCTAGCCTGAAGTTGCGACTCAACTCGGAATTGCCACCTAATTTTTCGAACTGGCTAAAAATGGCAGCTTTGCCGATGGAGCAACTGATCGCAACGACGCTCTCGAAACGCGCTCAGTCCCAAGGATTTTGCGGAACGAATCTACCCTGCCTCGTCAGTGGTGTACCGCTCGTCATGTTTATTCTGCCGGGGGGGTTGCCGCTGGCAGCTCGCCACTTCTTTCAGTTGAAGCGACAGGCAGAGCGAAAACGGCGACGGCGCTAAGTGGGTCTCGGTAGCTACCTCCGGACTGCCTCGAACGCCTTGGCTATCTCGATGGCCAACTTCAGCTCACCCTGATGTTTGCCAGCGCCGGGGTCACCGAGGTAAAATTCCGTCTCTGTTCGCTACATTTGAAACAGCTCTTGTTTAAAAAACTCCGGTTATTCAACTACCTATCTCAATTCATTTAAGATTCAGGGGCGGAACTTCCAGTGAATTTACTGCAGACGGCAACTACTGTTTCAAGCCCACCGAGTTTTACCGTTTGGTTGCTGCTTGGCTTTATTTTTCTCTTTCTTGGGGTTGTGGTGGGTGAGCCAACGGCAGCTTCCTTAGGGCTAGCAGCCATCATCACCGCGATTGCGGCGCTCACCGTTCCTTCGCTCACCGTGCAGGTAGTGATTTGGGGGGTGTTGGCGATTGCCCTTACGGTGGTGCTCCGCGGTTTGGTGCCGATGCCGTCGCGAGAAGAGCAGCCAGACACGGAAGCCACGGTGTCGGAAACCATTCCCAAAGGCGGCATTGGCTGGGTGTTTTACGAGGGTGCTCTTTGGAAAGCTCGCTGTCAAATTTCTGACCTGTCGATTGCAACTGGGCAAACGGTGCATGTTGTGGGACGCCAGGGACTGACGCTGATTGTTTTACCGTTAGACTTTCCCGAAGAATTTGACCAACACACCTAAATGCTGCAAGGGAGGCAGCCCGTGAACTGCTAGCGGCTAGGTTGGGCTAATAGGATTTGCCTAACATTTGGCTAACATGAGGATAGTAAACAGGTGTGGCTTTGCAGCATTGCTGTGAGCTTTGATTCCTCTTGTATCCTCTATACCTGTACCCCCTATAGTAGAACTATTATTGCGTCTTGCTCCGACGCCAGGAAACCGGTACCTATGAATACACTGATTTGGGTCTTTGCACTCGTACTGACAGCGGTAGGTGCGACCGTAGGCTCGGTCAAACGAATCAATGAAGGAGAAGAAGCCCTCGTTGAACGGCTTGGGCGCTACCATCGGACGTTGAAGCCGGGTCTCAACTTTGGCGTTTTGCCGATTGTGGATGAACTCGTTGCCCGAGCTAATACACGAGAGCAAACGTTAGATATTCCCCCCACTCCTGTCATCACCCGAGATAGTGTATCCCTCGACATCAACGCCGTAATCTTCTGGCGCATCATGGACCTATACTCAGCCTATTACGAAATTGATGATGTTAAGGTAGCACTGCAAAACCTAGTGGTGACCATTCTGCGCTCCAAAATTGGTGAGCTTGATCTGCAAAAAACCTACTCTTCACGGGAAGAGATCAACCGAGCTTTGTTGGAGAGCCTAGATGAAGCCACTGAACCTTGGGGTGTGAAGGTGACTCGGGTCGAGATTCAAGACATCAAACTTCCCGAAGAGATGCGGCGTGCCCTAGAGAAAGAACGGGCGGCACAGAGCGAGAAACGAGCTGCTATTTCGCTTGCTGAAGGGGAACGCGATGCAGCGATTGCTGCGGCAGAGGGTGCTCGCCAGGCGGCTATTAAGAATGCCGAAGCGGTAGCCGAGTCGGTGCGACGGATTGCCGAAGCCATGCCATCCCAGGCAAATCCCCAGGAAATCTTGCGTTATCTCGTCATGCAGCGCTATGTGGAGGCCAATCTGCAGCTTGGCGAAAGCAACAACTCCAAGGTGATCTTTATGAATCCTCGGGATCTGACCCAGAGCATTGCCGAGTTCATTGTGGAGCCCAACGTTCCTCAGAATCCGCCCCGTCCCAATAGCGCAAACGGATCTAGCAATGCCGGAGACGGTTCCAGTGGGGTGAGCAGCTAATCGGTTGCACCCGTGCGCTCTGCTGCTCGTTTCTACCGCCAGAGAGCATCTGCTACACGGCAAACATCGTGCATTTCCGCAACATCATGCACCCGTAGAATGTCGCCACCGCCTGCAACGGCTGCACAGCAAGTAGCGGCTGTACCCCAAATCCGCTGCTTGGGATCTGGCTGATTCAACACATGCCCAATGAAGCTCTTACGAGAGGGACCAATCAGCAACGGGTAACCCAAACGACGCAGACGGGGCAGTTGCCGCAAAATCTCTAGATTCTGAGCATAGGTTTTCGCAAAGCCGATACCCGGATCTAGAATAATGTGCTGCGGTGCGACCCCTGCTGCCAGTGCTGCATCGGCTCGTTCGGTGAGGCAGGTTGCCAACTCTTTGATCAGATCGGGGTAGTCGGTGAATTGCTGCATGGTTTTAGGCGTCCCCCGAATGTGCATCAAGACAATGGGGACTGCTAGCTCAGCAACAGTGGATAGCATAGCGGCGTCAAAGGTGGCCCCAGAAATGTCGTTGACCAGGTCGGCTCCAGCCTGAATAGCGGCCCGAGCGACGGCAGCGCGGGTTGTATCGACCGAGATAGGCAGATCAGCCGCTGCACCGCTCGCCCGCAGAGCTTGGATTACCGGAATGACGCGCCGCAGTTCCTCGTCTAAAGGAACCTCCTCAGCCTGCGGTCGGGTAGACTGACCACCCACATCCAGGATGTCGGCTCCGGCTTGCACCATCCGTTCGGCTTGCGCCAGTGCTGCCTCGACAGTATTGAACTCGCCCCCGTCGCTGAAACTATCGGGGGTCACATTGAGGATGCCCATCAAGTAGGTCCGTTCTCCCCAGACAAAGGACCGACCGCGGAGCATCAGTCCGGGAGTACTCGAAGCAGTCACAGTAGAGGAATCGGAGGGAGTCATGAATGAACTGGGAATCAAATAAGAACAATAGAAATCAAGGTGCGGCTAAAGGGCTGGCTTGACGCGCGGCTAAACCCTGAACCGACTGTGAGTGAGGTCATGACCGACCCAGGGATGGAGCGGCAGCATCTACACAAGCCCTATCTACAAAATGATTGCCGCTACTCAATCGGAATGGGTGGCTCATTGGTAAGATCAAACACAATTCTAACCATCTTGTCCCGCTGCCTCACGCCATGACTGCAACCCAATTTCGCTTTCCCGGCTTGCGCCAACTCGCTCGCTACCCCAAGCTTTCGATTCAAATGATGGCTGTGGGAGCGGCAATGACGCTACTGTTTGTGCTGGCGGCTCTGCTGGCACCTGCCATGCAGTCGTGGGGCTGGCTGCAAGATCCGCTAGAGGGGCTAGCTAATCCTATCCATGATCCGCCCTCCGCGACGCACTGGTTTGGGACATCGCGTCAGGGATATGACGTGTTTTCCCGCACGATTTTTGGCTCCCAAGCCGCGCTGCAGGTGGTGGTACTGGCGACGATGTTGAGTTTGGTGATTGGCGTGCCGCTCGGCATGGTCAGTGGGTATGGCGGTGGCAGGCTAGATCGGCTGCTGCTGTTTCTAATGGATACAATTTATACGCTGCCGGGTTTACTGCTCTCAGTGACGCTCGCCTTTGTTGTTGGCAAAGGGGTTTGGAACGCCGCCATTGCTCTCAGTATTGCCTATGTGCCTCAGTACTACCGCGTGGTGCGCAATCATACCGTTAGCGTCAAGACCGAGCTATTTATTGAGGCAGCTCGCTCGATGGGGGCTTCTACATGGCGAGTGCTGACGCGCTATCTGTTTTTTAATGTGATTCAGAGCGTGCCGGTACTGTTTACGCTGAATGCGGCTGATGCGGTCTTAGTGTTGGGGGGGCTAGGCTTTCTAGGGCTGGGTCTAGCCGACGAAACACCCGAGTGGGGCCGAGATTTGCAACAGGCGCTCGATGCCCTGCCAACTGGCATTTGGTGGACGGCGCTGTTTCCAGGGCTAGCGTTGACGCTGCTGGTGGTTGGGCTGTCATTGGTTGGCGAAGGGCTGAATGAACTGATCAATCCCCTGTCTCGTGAGGAGTAGCTCCACGGCTGCTTTCCCTCACCCGTTGCCAGAACCATCAGCCTGAACCCGACTAAACGCCTATGAGTATGAATTCACCGCCGGTTGCGCTGTCTGAAACGGTGATTGGTATCGATCTGGGAGGCAGCGCCATCAAACTCGGCCGCTTTGACTGGAACGGCACCTGCCTGCAGTCTTTGACGGTGCCAACCCCTCAGCCCGCCAAACCGGAAGCTGTTTTAGCCGCGATGGTGGACGCTATTGCCCAGATTGATCCCCTTCAGCAGAGTGTCGCTATTGGAGTGGGGACCCCCGGTCCTGCAGATGCAGCCGGACGAATTGCTCGTGTAGCCATTAATCTCGCAGGCTGGCAGAACGTCCCCTTGGCAGATTGGCTAGAAGCGAAGACCGGCAAACCAACCGTGCTTGCCAACGATGCCAATTGCGCCGGTATGGGTGAGTACTGGCTGGGGGCGGGTAGACCGTTTCAGCATATGATTCTGCTGACGTTAGGTACTGGAGTAGGCGGAGCCATTATTCTCAATGGCGAGCTGTTTGTTGGGCACGAAGGCGCAGCCGGCGAGCTAGGGCTAATCACCCTGAATCCGGATGGTCCAGAGTGCAACAGCGGCAATAATGGCTCGCTAGAGCAATATGTTTCGGTGCGGGCAATTCACCGCCGTACGGGTCTGGAGCCTGCTGAACTAGGCAAGCGTGCTCAGGCGGGCGATCCGCAGGCGATTGCCTTCTGGCAAACCTATGGTCGCGACTTGGGGGCTGGTCTGGCCAGCTTAGTTTATGTTCTTACCCCCGAGGCAATTATTATTGGTGGTGGCGTCAGCGCTAGCGCCAAGTTTTTCTTACCTACCGTGCAGGCCGAGCTGGAGCGCCGCGTACTGGCGAGTTCTCGGGCTGGACTGCAACTGCTGCCCGCTCAATTGGGTAACCAAGCTGGGATGGTGGGAGCCGCAAAGCTCGCCTGGCAGAAACGCCTGCAAACCCTAGCTCAGTCTTGAACTCAGCTTTAATCGAGATTGCTTGATCGCGGCTGATTCATCCATTGCGGTCTTGCCCCTTCAAGCCTAGTGCCTAGAGACAAAATGAAGTGACGGCGTCCCATCGAGTGGATGGATGCGTCAACGGATAAGCCATTCGCATCGGGTGATTTCAAGCTGCTTTTGGCTAGGAGCGCAGTTGGAAAACTGGCACAGATTTATCGCTTCCCTCCAGGCAAGAGCGTTAGGATGCGTACAGTAGGGTTACTGAAGCTTGCAGATTGTTGCGAGTGGATTTAAGGATTGCATTCGTATCCGACCGGTGGCGGTGTACCGATGATTCGTCGATGCGCCGCCTAATGCCCGAAGAGCGCAAGGTTACCTTGCAAAGCATCGAACTGAAGGGCTAGTAGGGATGCTGATGATGGTTACTCCATTCCGTTGACGCCAATAAACCAACCGCGTCCGGTTGCACTGTATGATTGCTCAGCGACTCGTTCACCCGCGGAGTCATTGAATCCCCATTCGTCAGCAATTCCCAAAGAGCATTGAGGCTGGGATTGACCTGTTTGGATGAGTGCATTGCACTTCAGCACCGTCTTCAGCAGAGACTATCAGGTTTGAGGAGGAGAAACGCTATGAAACGCCCGGATTGGATGATTGTGCCTACCGCTCTAGCCGCTACTCTTGCTATTGCGCTGGCAGCCCACAGCGAAACAATTCAAACTCCCCTGAGTTCAACTGTAACAGTAACAGGCACCTCGGGGGGTGCTCAGCCCAGCCAGTGTGGCTTCATTTCAGATGCGCCCAACCAGGTTGTAGTGGTAGACCAACCGACGCCGCTGCGCTTCAAGCTGCAAGCTCAAGGTCAGCCCACACTTTGGATTCAGGGTCCAGTCAATCGCTGCGTGATGGCAGATAGTTTTTCTGGCGGCAATATTGAGATCCCAGGTGTTTGGGAGCAGGGCACCTATTCGGTTTATGTTGGCGACATGGCTCAGAGTGGGTCTCCCTTTACCCTGTCCATCATTCCTGAAAATTAGAATAATAGCCCTCAAAGTTGGTAGGCTCCGGCAACGACCCTGAACATCTCTACCGCAGACGAGCAGAAACATTCAGGGCTTAGCATCGTTGCGAAGGTGGCTGCACGCGGCTGGTGACAATTCGTGACAGCCCACTAGTAACAGCCCACAACCGAAAGGCGATAGGCGTTGCCGATAGCTCGAACTCCGCCCACCTGCAGGTTAACTTGGTAGGGATCTGCATCAGTGCGAGGCAAACCTACGAGCGATAGGGCACGTCCTTCCAATAAACTTGCAGTTTGGTTGTATACGGTATCGGCAGTATCATCAGCATATTTCAAGTTCATCTGCACCGTATACTCACCTCCGTTCACTGGAACAATAGTGGCTATATAACGGCGAAATGCTTGATTGCTTGGCACTACAAAGTCTGTATGCCAATTGTCGAACGTAATGCCCGTTCCAGGAGGAGACACCGATTTTTCAACTTCAGTTACGGGCTTTCCAACGGCCTCAAGGGGAATACAGGCTTGAGCATTCGCAGGAGCCTGATACACCCCATAAGGCAACCCAGCAGCGACCGTTACCGTAAGGGCAGTCTGTCTCAGCCAAGTCCACATGAGAACACCTCATCTGATCTCTCTTACCCATCACGCTTACCGATCACGAGTCCAGCACAATTGCCTCTCGCAGCTTCGATAGAGTTCCATAGAGTCTGGGTTAGACGCGACGGCGCAGCATCGATTCCCAAATGAAAATGGCAATTATTGCTCCAATGATGGCCACAATAATGCCAGGAATGCTCAAGGTGGCTGCCGTAAGCTGTAGAGTTCCCGTCTCGATTAGGGTCATGATACTACCGCCGATGAATGCCCCAATGATGCCGAGCACAATATCACTCAGCCAGCCGCCCCCTTGGGTTCCGGGGTAAATCATCTTTGCAATAGCTCCAGCAATAAAGCCCAAAATGATCCAAGCAATAATGTTCATGGATGTTTCCTTCAAAAGGCGCTACATCTCGAACATTAGAGGCAAATAACACCGAAATCGTCGCTCGCAAGTCCGATTTTGCATCAACCCAAAATCCGCCGCTGGATGCCGTGGTTGTCACATTTCGGTCATATTTCGACTACACCTCAGCGGTGTTTGCTCCACGCGGTTTTCCCCTCGCAGCGGCTTTTTACTGTAGCACCGTCTTTGAAACAATGCGGGTTTTCTTGCGATCAGCTTCGGAGAGTTCTTCTCCCGCTTGAATGCGGGTGGCATTATCTTGCAGCACAGTAGCGGCGTTGTAATCTCCCATTTGCAGAGCAGTTTTGGCTGCTGACTGCAGCATCGTGGCTGCCCCTGCTAGATCGCCTTGAACCAGTTTGGCTTCGGCAATTTGGGTTTGCCGATACTTGGCTAGCGCTAGCACATGCTGCTGCACTTGCGGATTGAGCGCCGACTGATAAACTGACTGAACATCGGCTTCTACAGGAATCGCTTCGGAGAGGAGATCTACTTCTCCGGTTAGCGGATCATCGTAACGCACCTGGACTCGGGCGATGGTCTGAGGTCCAGCCGGCAACTGGCCAATGTACAGGTTTGCCAGCACTACCTTGGGAACATCGATCAACAAATCGCCTAGACGGATTAGCAGCGGCTCGCCTTCGTTAATTACCGGCAGTTCGATCGTTTCGGGCACCACCTGCGCAACAGGCTTCAGCTCGGCCAAGCGAGCTTGGGGGACCAAGGTGAGCAGCAGATGAGCGTTGGTCAAGCCGACTGCCTGGATGCGATTAAACAAACGGCTGAACTCACTCACGGCTTCTTCTGGCTTTTGAATGTAGGAGAGGGTGCCCCCAGCCGCATCTGCAATTTGTTCCAGGACGTCCTGGTTCCAGTGGTCGCCAAACCCGAGGGTATTGAGAGTGAGATTGTAGGTAGCGGCAAGCTCCGCCAATTTCATGCAGCGGTCGTTACTGCCGTGTTCATTTTCGCCGTCCGTCAACAGAAATGCTTGCGAAATTGTGTCTTTCTTGGCTTTGGCGAGTTCCTCAATACCGAGCCGCATGCCCTCGTCGATAGCGGTGCCACCACTAGCCCGAAGCTGGTTAATTTCAACCTTGATCGCGGCCGGGTTCTCAATGACCTGATTGGGGACCAGCACCTTGGCTCGGTGATCAAACACCACAATCGACAGCCGATCGCCCGGAGAAAGGCTATCCACAATGCGATAGGCGGCCTGCTTCACCGTGTCGAGAGGACGCCCATTCATAGAGCCGCTGTGGTCTAAAATCAAACACAAATTCAGGGGAGCCGTGCGGCCGGGGGTATCAGCAATAGCCGACAGGGAAATAGCGAGCTGCCGTTGGCTTGTGGCTTGAGCACCATCGAGATGGGCATCACTCAGTGCAGCTTGCAGACCAACTCTCATAGCGGAATGCTCCTGGGGAATTAGGAAATAGAACGACGATCTAAAGTAGGGAAAGTAGGGGCTCAAGCAATACCTAAACAGCTTCACGCGGGGCAATGCCGATTACGGAATTCCATACAGAATGTTGATAGTCAGAATCACACGGTAACTCGTTCGGATATCCCTACTCACCTGGATAGGGAATCATCTTGTTGCTCCAATCGAGGCAGAAAACCCTAGAACAAGAGACCATCAGGATGCTATCGCTCTCTAGCGGCTTGACTAGAGCAGCCCGCCCGCAATGCAAGGAAAATGCCTTAGGAGTAATATGTAAGAAATAATGCCACTCTTTTAGGCAACTGTGCGCTATGAGTTCATCCATTAAAGCTGTTCAAACTGCGTATTATGGCGAGGCGTACTACCGCACTCCTCCCCCTGACTTGGCTTCGCTGCTGCTAAAGGAGCGGATTGTTTATTTGGGAGGCCCACTGCATTCGCTAGACGAATACCGCAGAAACCCCAATCAAGACTTTACCCGTTTAATTATCGCTCAGTTGCTCTACCTGCAATTTGACGATCCCGAGAAGCCCATCTATTTCTACATCAATTCAACTGGTACATCTTGGGAAGGGCAAACAATTGGTTTTGAAACTGAGGCCTTCGCCGTGTGCGATACGCTGAACTACATTAAGCCCCCGGTCCATACCATTTGCATTGGGCAGGCCGTCGGAGCCGCCGCTATGATTCTATCGTCGGGCACGAAAGGCTTCCGGGCTAGCTTGCCCCACGCCACAATTGTGCTGAACCAGCCCCGCAGCGGCGCGCAAGGTCAGGCAACGGATATTCAAATCCGCGCCAAAGAAGTCCTGGAGAACCGAGCTGCTATTCTGGATATTCTCTCTAAAAACACTGGGCAGCCTGTTGAAAAGATCGCTAAAGACACAGATCGCACCTTCTACCTAACGCCGTATGAGGCCAAAGAGTATGGACTGATCGATCGCGTTCTAGAAAGCACTAAGCAGCTGCCGAAACCCATTCCCGCGCTCACTTAGTTTCCATAGCCCCTGTGGGCTTCTCGTTCTCTCTTAGCCAGGCTTTATGCAAGTTCCTTACCGCCTTCCCGGCAGCCAATATGTCCAATGGGTAGATGTCTATACCCGTATGGCGTACGAGCGCATCATTTTCCTCGATGAAGAAATTGACGATGGTACAGCCAATGCAACGGTGGCGCTGCTGCTGTATCTTGAGTCCGACGATGCCACTAAGCCTATCTACCTCTACATCAATTCTCCTGGCGAGCGAGTTGCGCCCGGCATGAAAGTTGCTTCGATGGCGGCTAGCATGGCGATTTACGACACCATGCAGCACATCAAGGCTCCCGTGCATACAATCTGCCTGGGGCTAGCTGGGGGCACGGCGGCGATGCTGCTGGCGGCGGGAGCCAAGGGGTTTCGGGCTAGCTTGCCAAATGCCGAGATCATGCTGGCGCCCCAGTACGGTCGCACGAGTGGGCAAGCCGCCGACATTGAAATTGATGCTAAGAAGGTTTTGGCCGACCGATCCCTGCTGATTGATATTCTGGCAGGGCATACCGGGCAGCCGCCGGAGAAAATTGCTAGCGATATCGACCGCCGATTCTACCTCACACCCGCTGAAGCTAAAGAATACGGTCTGATCGATCGTGTTTTGGAGAGCAGCAAACAGTTGCCCAAACCGGCAGCTACCTTCGCCTGATTGCCCATCACCTCGAGGAGTGACTTTCCCTCGCTTGCCGTTCTTTATTTATTTGTCCTATGCCTATTGGTACTCCCAAAGTCCCTTACCGTCTTCCAGGTAGCTCTTACGAACAGTGGATCGACATCTATCAGCGGCTGAGTCTGGAACGAATTATCTTCCTCAGCCAGGAAGTAGACGACAGCATTGCCAACGCTATCGTGGCATCGATGCTGTACCTGGATTCTGAAGATTCCAGCAAGCCCATCTATCTCTATATCAATTCGCCTGGAGGCTCAGTGACCGCCGGCATGGCCATCTACGACACCATGCAGCATATCAAATCGGAGGTGGTGACGATTTGTGTCGGCCTTGCCGCCTCCATGGGGGCATTTCTGCTGGCAGCCGGCAGTAAAGGTAAGCGGTCAGCCCTGCCCCATGCCCGAATCATGATCCATCAGCCCTTGGGTGGCACTGGTCGCCAGCAGGCTACCGATATCGAGATCGAAGCTCGGCAAATTCTCCGGATTCGCAGCCAGCTCAACGAGCTGCTGGCGTTTCATACCGGCAAAACCGTAGAGCAGATTGAGAAAGACACCGACCGAGACTACTTCATGTCTGCTGAAGAAGCAAAAGCCTATGGACTGATCGATCGCGTCATTGTGGATCAAACCTCAACCGGTTAGTCTCCACTCCGATGCAGGCTCTATGCATTTAGCGTTGCTAATGGCAGAATTTGTGATAACTCTGCCATTTTTTGTTTCTATCTAATGAATCTGGCTGATTGCTACCGACTGCTAGGGCTGAGAACTGGCGCATCCTATGAGGACATCAAAGCGTCCTACCGGCGTTTGGCGCGGCAGTATCATCCAGATGCGAATCCCAAAAACCAACAGCAGGCGAAGGAAAAGTTCATTCAGCTCACCGAAGCCTATAAAGCGTTGCTCAACGTGGTGTCGCCCACGCTGGGCCGTGGCAAAGGTGCTTCTCCCCTCGACCTCAAGCGCGACCGGGAGACCATGAAGCCAGAAACCGTTCAGCCCCCTGCCAGAGCCTCCTCGCCGCCACCGTTACACCAGAATTTGCCCCCGATTGATCGCCAGCTTAAGCAAAGTTCCTACGAACAGCTGCTGCAGCTCCTACGGGATCAGCGATTTCCTCGGGCTGTTGCCCTAGTGGAAGGGTTGGCACAGCGCCTGCCGAATGATGTTGAGGTGCGGCAGTGGCAGGCTATTACCTATCAGCGGTTTGGACGCTACCTGATTCAGGTGAACCAAAAGGACAAGGCGCGGGTTTATCTCAAGAAGGCGCTGCGGACCGATCCCCACAACAAATCTCTCTGGCAGGAGGTGGAGCGAGACTTTCGCCGCATCGATCAAGTTGAGATTCTTTAGTAGCCTGAAGCCAAATCGGCAAGACGCAGCGGACCTTGAATGCCTGATTCTGCACTTCTATCGAAAACAATCCCCAGTTATTCAAGTAATCTTAAGCCCCCAGAACCTGGGCAATGGCAGACTCTAGCTCCTCTCGGCTGAGAGTTGTCAAGACGAAAACTTCTTGAAAAGTTTTACCTTTACGCGCAATCAGCTTGAAGCCACCCCGAATCGGCACGGAAACCTTGATCGTGAGACGGGGCATGTTGGATCGGGCAGGGCCAAGTACAGCAGGCGTGATAGTTTCAACGCCTGGGCAGCGGGCTAGCCGCTCCAGGATGGGAATTAACCCAGAAAGATGAGTTGAGTGATTCCAAACGAGCCTGCCCGAAGCTGAGGTCATGCCATGTTCTCCTAGGCTGTCTCTAGAGGAGCCATCGTCAGACCAGCTCGACTGAGCTGCTGATGGTATAGTTCTGCTTGCTCTTGCGGTCCGACCCAGACCGTTGCCAAACCCTCAAAATGGATTTGGTTGGTCAGCTCCCAGGCGCGATCGCTCGTCATGGCAGGAATGTATTTCATCAGACATTCAGCAACATGCTGGAACGTGTTGAAATCATCGTTGAGAACAATGACCTTGTAATTTGGATAAGGCTTTTGTGTCACCTGACTGGCACGCTCTGGAGTGACCGTAGGTGCAGTAGCCATCGCCCGAGGTGCCGTTAAACGCACAACTGAAGATACGGAGATCATAGGCGTCACCAGTAGCTCTACAAGTACCTTTACAAAAGTATACTCCCCATACTTTATCCTACAGTGATATCCTACAGTGATACTATAGTGCCTGCCGCAGGAGGAGATAGAGGCTGTTGGGGAGGAAATGGTTCGCTAGACTGCACCCTGGCTACGGCATGTATCACTTTTATCTTATTGTTCTGATTCTTGTGACAGAATCGGCAACACCTGGCTGAAGTAGGTTCGATAGAGACGGCAGGCCGGCTGAGCCTGCAGATTCGAGAGCTGAATCAACCCTAGGCTTTGCAGTTGAAACGCTCGAATCGGATTTAACTCAACCGGCGTAGGGGACAGCACCACCTGCTTCAAATCGGACAGGAGATCGGGGGACGGCAGCAGGTACGACAGTTGTTTTCGCAAATAGGCATCGAAGATCCCCTCGTTCTGCACAGCCTGCAAAAACTCCGGCAGCGTCAGATTCCGAGAGCTAAGGTGATGCAGCGCCAATTGCGTTAGATAGGGAATGCCTCCTAGCAAGTTCATTAGCTCTAGAGCATACTCAGACGACTCTAGCCCATATCGCTGAGCTAAGTCCTGAACCTGTTCCAGCGTGAAGGGAGGCAATTCCAGGAGCAGCCCCACATTAAAGGGGGAACCACTTAGATTCAGGGGTAGGTAGGACTCGCTGGAATACAATACCATCAGCCGCAACCGCTGCCAGATACTGCTATTGCCATTGCCGTATTTCGATTTTTCGTACCACGCCCTCAGCATGCCGAAGAAATCGCTTGCAATTGCGGGATAGTTAAAGATGCGATCGGTTTCATCGAGGGCCAGCACCAAGGGGCTGTCGAGAGTACTCAGCAAATACTGCTCAAAATAATCGGTGCAATTGTAACTACTACCAAACACATCGTGCCAGTGCTCATCCAAGCGCTCCGGAAGCTGAAGGTCGCGGGTGACAACCGCACAAAACCAGCGCAAAAACCGTGTCAGATCGGTGAACATAGCGGCATCAGCCAGCTGCAAATTCAGCACTACGCCCTTACAGCCTCGGCTGTGAGCAGCTGCTAAAACTCTTGCCATCAATGAGGTTTTGCCAAACTGGCGAGGCGATTTGATGCGAACCAGCGCCCCGGGCTGCAACACCTCTTCACTGGCCAAAAATTCGTAGGGAGGCCGTTCAATATAGAAGTTGGAGTCTAGAGGAACCTGCCCTTGCAGGGGTTTTTGGGGTTGGCGCTGCGTTGGATGATCGGCGTCAACGCTGATGTAGTCTGTCGCAACCAGCGTCAGATCCAGCGCATTGAAATAGGATTCTAGGGTTTGTCGATCAACCGCTAATCGACGACGACGAACTTTTGTGATGGTGTTGGGGCTGAGTCCGGTTCGTTCCCCCAACTGATCCAGCGTGTAGGGTTTACCTGCATTGTTGTGATCTGCTGCCTGCTGTTCAGCCGCCTGCAACCGCTGCCACCCTTGAGGGCTTAAAATTACTCCTCTTCTGCGTCGTTGTACCGGGAAGTGTTCAGTCATTGGGTTGAATCAGTCAGTGCCAGTAGACTTTAAGTATCTACCTCACCTATTACAAAATAGGCAACATCTTAAACTTGGAATGCTTGCAGCCCTAAGTTTATTTATTTGCCCAGGTATTGTGATTCTTCCCAATATGAATCCTAAAATCTCACATTGCCTCTCAAAAAGAGATTTTAGAATGAACTTAATTTACTTTTTCCAGCACAACAATTCAACAAAGTTGTGTTCACCCTCCGAATATTTGAGCCTTTCCTTCTTTATCTTGCTAATAGAAATGGGTTCACTTCACCGCTTTCTAGGCCAAATTTGCCTTGGTACGGGGGGCGATTCCTGCCCAATTCCACTCGTCATAACCTCAGAGGAGAAACGAGGTCGTCCCCTTTAGACTGCCCTGTTTTGATCCTTTGCTAACACTTTCGCACAAGCAACTCAAATCGGAGTGAGATGTCTGACCCCCCTAGGTTGACTGGCTCCCTCTATGAAAATCCGTTTAATTGCTGACTTAAAATCCGTTTAATTGCTGAAACAATTTTCTCCGGAGACACAAACTAAACTACAGCAAGCGCACTTTGTTGTGAGTCTATTTCGTATCTCAATGATTTGAGATAAATTCTCAATATTTTAGCTAAACCATAGTTTTAAGAGCATTATCTCGAACAAACATCTCTACCTGTTCTACTCTTCTATTTTTTGTAAAGCTTCTGGTTTATGTGCGGCTTCTTTGCCTGTTTTTTTGCTTTTTACAAGGTATTCTGGATGATCTTTTGTTGCAACTACATGGTGTCCTTTAATATCTGTTGATTCAGTCAGTTTCTTTTCGACTGTGCCCTCTGTTTTGCCTTGAGGGGTATTCCATTCTACCCGATCGCCTTTCTTAAAAGACTGGCTTGTCATCTTCACTTCCTCCGCTTGAAAGGGTTAGGGATTAGGCTTTAGCCATTCAGGGCTACCTACAGGTTGGCTGATGAAAGGTTAACCCTTTTTCCTTAAGCTAGTTCAGTTGTCTAGAGAATTTGTCTATCTCTAGATAGTCTTTCACTCCCCAATAAATGAATGCAACGCAGCCATAGGAGCAGAGCCTTGAACTGGCTGTCGTCCCTGCCGGTTTCGTGCTCTTTAGCTCTATAAAGTTTTCTGACCTGGGGGGAGTAAGGTTGTATTCAACCAGGGAACACTGAATAAGCTAGGGCAAGCCGATGAGATAGCCCGGTCGCTATGGTGTTTTGCGGGTTCTTAGATTCAGTTAGGTCAGCATAAGGTGTGTTCGTAGGTATGGATGGCTCGCACAGGGTAATGGCGGTGCTCGGCAATCAAGTATGGCGCACGCTGGAGATAGCCTGGGATTGGATGACTGAAGCGATAGTTTGGACCAATCCTCACGGGCAGATTGAGTCGGGCAATGCCGCGTTTCAGCGCCTGTTCAACCGTTCGCAGCCAGTTCAGGGAAAAGCACTGAGCGATTTGCTGCGGCTGCCAGCACCGAAGAAATTTGTCTTGCACCCGGTCGAGCATGTGCTCGCGGGTCAGGTGTTGCCGCCTACTCCCTATCTCTTTTCGACTTTTCATGGCTTCACTACCCACTGGCTGGAAATTGCCGGCTCTCCCCTTTATGAGGCTGATACTGGGTCTCAGGTCATGGGGGCGCTCTTCGTGCTGCGAACTGTGCAACCGCCCGGACCTAAAACCGCTCTGCAACAGGTGCAACGCTGGCAGTCGGCAGCAGCGCTTTCGGTCAGCGAAACTCACTGCGATGTCAACGATCAGGATGTCAACCAAGATGTCAACCAGGATGTCAACGATCAGACTGTATTAATCTGCCGCTTTCTGCCCAACGGTGCCCTGAGTTTTGCCAATTCTGCGTATTTACGCTACTTTGGTCTGCCCAACATAGCTGATACTACTCAAGCTGGTTCTGCTACTCACTTCGTTTGGCAGGCTTTGCTAGCGGACGATCGGCAGCGAATTATCTTAGAGGTGGCTCAGTTGTCTTTGCAGCACCCGTCGAGGAACTGTGAATATCGAGTGTTGCTGCCAACCGGTGAGATTCGCTGGCAGCAGTGGACGGTACGGGCCATCTTCAACTCAGAACAGCAGATTGTTGAATATCAAGCCGTAGGACGCGACATCAGCAATCGCAAATGGGCTGAAGCTGCTCTGATCAGCAGTGAAGAGCGCTTCCGCACCCTCGTGCAAAATGCCTCAGACGTAATTGTAGTGATGCGTATCGACGGCACTAGCAGCTATGTCAGCCCGTCGGCAGTAGGGGTATTGGGGTTTGCTGCGGAGTCGCTGCTTGGGCGAGATGTTTTTGCGTCCGTGCACCCCGAGGATCTGCCCCAAGCCGAAACGGCTTTTCTAGAGGCTGTTGAGTGTCCTGAACGAACCGTACGCGTTGAGCTGCGAGTGCGCCATCCCCATCGCGGCTGGATTGATCTGGAATGCACCTGCCGCAGCCAGCTTCATGAGCCTAGCATTCAAGGAGTCGTCATTAACATTCGCGATGTCAGCGAGCGCAAGCGAGCCGAAGCAGCCCTCAGAAGCATTTTGCAGGGCACAGCTTCTGCGACAGGGGAAGCCTTTTTCTCGGTGCTGGTGGAAAACCTCGCCTCGGCACTGGAGGTCAGGCACGCGGTTGTGTCGGAATTGAAGGGCAACCAGTTAGTCACCCTGGCATTCTGTTCTGCACATGAGCTTCAGCCTAATTTAACCTTTGAGTTGCCCGAGGTGCCATGCTGTCAAGCGGTGATTCAACAGGGACTCTTCTGTTGCCAGGCTCAGGTGCAGCAGCACTTCCCCGACCTGCCGATTCTGGCTCAGCTCAAGGCAGAGAGCTATCTTGGGGTAGCCATGCAGGATGACAGTGGACGACCCATCGGCACTCTCTGCATTGTAGATGACCAACCCATTCGCGACCCCGTGCGGGCAGAGGCGATTCTGCGGATTTTTGCGGCTCGGGCAGCGGCTGAACTAGAGCGGCAGCGGGCGACTACCGCCTTGCAGCAGCTAAATCACGATCTAGAGGCTCGGGTTACTCAGCGCACCCAAGAGCTAATGCAGTCACAAGCAACATTGCAAAAGCAGACTCACTTGCTGCAGGCTCTCCTAGCCCATATGGTTGAAGACATTACTCATCGCAAAGCAGTTGAAGCGCAGCTCCGTGCCTCGTTGCAGGAGAAAGAAGTGCTGCTGAAGGAAGTGCATCATCGAGTCAAGAATAATTTGCAAATGGTCCAGAGTCTTCTGAATTTGCAAGCCCGTTCCATCGAAGATGCTTCAGTGCTGCAAGCCCTAACGGAAAGTCAGAACCGCGTCAAAGCCATGACGCTAGTGCATGAAAAACTTTATCAGTCTAATAGTTTAGCCAAGATCAATTTTTCTGAGTATGTTCGTAGTCTGACAAGAGACCTGCTACATTCTTGTGTTTCTCATCTCGCTGCAATTCGGCTTTCCATTCAGGTAAGCAATATTGAATTGGGAGTTGATACAGCAATTCCCTGTGGATTAATTATTAGTGAATTATTCTCGAATTCTGTTAAGTATGCTTTTTCAAATCAGTCAGAACGAATCATCAAAATTAGTTTTAATATTGATTTTCAAGAACGCTATGTTTTAATTGTCAGTGATAATGGAATAGGAATTCCCACAGAAATTACTCCACACACTACTAAAACACTAGGGTTGCGGTTAGTGTATGCCTTAACTCGTCAATTGCGGGGAACTCTAGAGCTAGATCGCACTCAAGGCAGCACCTTTAAAATTACCTTTGCCAAGCCGTCTTGACCGGAGTCATCATGAGTCGCACAAAAATCTTGGTAGTTGAGGATGAGCCTGTGATTGCCTTAGACATCGAAGAATGTCTGATGCGCTTAGGGTATGAAGTAGTGGCAATTGTCGATTGTTCAGACGCTGCCCTCACCGCGGTAACCGACTTTCTGCCTGACTTGGTGCTGATGGATATTCATCTGCAGGGGGACAGCAACGGTATTGAAACAGCGCAGCAGATCTGGCATCGCTACCATTTGCCGGTCGTGTTTTTGACGGCACACGCCGATGGTGCCACGCTAGAGCTAGCCAAGGCGACTCAACCCTTTGGGTATATCGTGAAACCGTTTGAAACCCGCGACTTGACGGTCACGATTGAAATTGCGCTCCATCGCTACCAGGCAGAAATGACGATGCAGCAGGCCTTGGCGCGAGAACAAGCTCTAAATCGACTCAAGTCCCAGTTTGTGTCCATTGTTTCCCATGAGTTTCGCAATCCCTTGAGTTCGATCCTGTTCTCGCTCGATTTGATGGACTATGCTTCTCCCAACCATTTCCCGCCAGAGAAACGACAGGCTTATTTACAACGCGCTCGCCTCTCCGTTGAACAGATGATGCAGATGCTGGAAGATGTGCTGATGCTGAGCGAAATCAATGCCGACAACTTTCAGTTTCAGCCGCAACCGCTGCTGGTGGTTGATTTTTGCCAAGAATTGATCGAACAATTCCAGATCGATCTGGAGCAACACTATCCTATTCAGTTCACCTATAGCAATGTAGATGAGCACAGTCTGTATGACCTAGATGAAAAACTCTTGCGGCATATCTTGAGTAATCTTTTATCGAATGCCATTAAATATTCTCCTGCCCAGACGAGAATTGAGTTCGAGTTGAGCGGTAGTGCCACCCAGCTAGTGTTCCGAATTCGGGATTTTGGCATCGGGATTCCAGTTCAAGATCAGGACCATTTGTTTGATGCTTTCTATCGGGGTAGCAATGTCGGCAGCATTCCAGGGACCGGGCTGGGGTTGTCGATTGTCAAACAATGTGTTGAGGCCCATCATGGGCAGATCAGCATGGAGAGCCAAGTGGGGATGGGTACCACCTTTGTGGTTACTCTGGGCAAGCAGAGTGCATCGCTAAGGGCATGAGGGTGAGGTTCATGAAAACGATTTTGGTGATCGAAGATGAGCCAGCAATTCGTGAGTCTTTGCAGGATTTACTGGAGCTAGAAGGCTATCACGCTATTGCAGCCGCCAACGGGCGTAGCGGAGTAGAACTAGCACAGCGGTATTTGCCCGATCTCATCCTCTGCGATGTCACCATGCCGGAGTTGGACGGTTACACAGTGCTGTCGATGCTGCAACAGTCTCCGGCAACCCGCACCATTCCTTTTATTTTCTTGACCGCCAGAAGCGCGACAACTGACCAGCGCCATGGTATGAATTTGGGGGCAGATGACTATTTAGCGAAACCGTGTTCTGCGGCTGAGGTGTTGCGGGCCATTGCCAGCCGCTTTGACAAGCAAACGGCGATTCAGAGCCAATCTCAGCGGCAGATGCAGCTGCTGCGGACAAACATCGCCCAATCGTTACCGCATGAGTTCTATACGCCGCTCAACGGCATTCTCGGGTTCTCAGAAATCCTCTATCAAGACAGCGCCATTTTAGACCGGCTAGAGATCCAGGAATTAGCTGAAGGCATTCACACCTCAGCGGTTCGGCTCTATCGCTTGATCCAGAATTTTTTGCTGTATACCAAGCTAGAGCTGATCCTGACTCAGCCCGCAGAGGTTGCAGCGCTCCGGCAGGAAATGACCCCCCATCCCGCAGTGCTGATTTGGGAAAGCGCGACTCGCATAGCTGAGCAAGTTGACCGGCTGCCCGATCTCACTCTGCATGTGCCCCGGTCCCTGCCCGATACGATTCTCGCCATTGCCCCGCTCCATTTTCAGAAATTAGTGGAAGAGCTGATAGAG
Source organism: Synechococcales cyanobacterium C42_A2020_086 (assembly GCA_015272325.1). Classification (GTDB taxonomy): domain Bacteria; phylum Cyanobacteriota; class Cyanobacteriia; order Elainellales; family Elainellaceae; genus JACYLU01. The sequence continues at coordinate 60,148 of JACYLU010000036.1, forward strand.
AATGCCTTCAAGTTTTCCCCGGTGAACACTCCGGTTGACGTTTACAGTCACCTCAGTCAGCGAGAGGTTGTTGTCGAGATCCGCAACCGAGGACGAGGAATGACGCCTGACCAAATTGCTGATTTGGGAGCCTACATGCAGTTTGATCGCCGCCTCTATGAACAGCAAGGCTTGGGGCTGGGGCTGATCATCGCCAAGCGCATTCTTGACCTGTATGATGGAACGCTACACATTCAGAGCGTGCCCCAGCCGCCATTGTCCAATGATCTATCCAATTGCCCCAAGGATCATCCACTCGATCAGCCAACAAATCACGAAACGATTGTGCAGATTCGCCTGAAGCGAGCTAACCCCATCCACTGAACCATCACTACTATCACTCGGCCAACAAGCTCACAACAGCTCGGATCAGCACTTCGGGGTCTACAGGCTTCGGGACATGCAGTTGAAACCCAGCCTCCTGAGCGCGCTGCTGGTCATACTCGCCGGCATAGGCAGTCACGGCAATCGCGGGTACTTGCCCTCCGAGTTCGGGTACCAAAGAACGAATTTGCCGCAGCAGCGCATACCCATCGACGTTGGACATGCCAATATCGCTCACCAAAACATCAGGCTTAACCCGCGACAATTTGGCTAGCGCTTCGCCTGCAGAGGTGGCTAGCGTTACATTTGCTCCAGCCTGTTGCAACACATACGCGGCATACTCCCGCATGTCAGCATCGTCATCCACCACCAGCACTCGAACACCCTGCAGCACGGCTGTTTCAGTCTGTGTCATGGCTGAGACGGCATCGGGTTCCGCAGTCTCTACGGCTGGTTCTGCATGGTTTCGCTCTACCAAATCACGCGGTTTCTCTTTGAGTAAGGGTAACATCACGATAAACGTCGCTCCCTGACCTTCTCCAGCACTTTCAACGCGAATGCTGCCGCCATGCAGCTCCACCAAATGTCGTACGATCGCCAATCCCAGTCCTAGTCCACCGTACTGGCGAGTGGTTGTGCTGTCGGCCTGCCGGAAGTAATCAAACACGTAGGGCAGAAAGTCAGGGTGAATTCCTTTGCCGGTATCAGTAACGGTGATTTGGGCATAGGACTGGGGAGGCGATGAAGCCAGAGGATGAGAAGGATGGGGTGTTTGTTCATTCCCAACGGTTGCTTTGCCAATTTCAATTTGTTCTAACTTCACCTCAACTTTGCCTCCGGCAGGTGTAAACTTCACCGCATTGGAGACCAAGTTCCAGACAATTTGCTGCAAGCGGGCCGAATCGCCAGAGACGGTAAACCCAGCGTGATAAGCCTCAGCAGCCTTCTCACTGATGCCATTTTGCCAGGCTGTAATCGCAGTCTGAGAGCTTGTGCCGTTGCGCTCTGCAGCCAGAATTAGAAAGCGGAGGTCAGTGGTGCGGCTTTCAGCGGCATGACGAACCGTTTCCAGGGCAGCTTCAATGGTGCTCACCAGACTCACCTGCGAAATATTCAGCAGCAGCTTGCCCTGCAAAATTCGAGATACATCGAGCAGATCCTCAATGAGCTGGGTTTGCAGCTTGGCATTGCGCTCGATAGTTTCCAGCGCCCGTGCGGTCATCTGTTCGTCAAACTGGCGAGAGCGCAACATCTTAGCCCAGCCTAGGATGGGTTCAAGGGCGAGCGCAACTCATGGGAAAGCACCGCTAGAAATTCGTCCTTGACGCGATTGGCGGATTCGGCCGCCGCTCGGGCTAGTCGCTCAGACTCATAGAGACGGGCCCGCTCCAACGCTTGCGCACACTGACGCGCCAGGGTAATCATAAAAGCGCAGTCGGTTTCGTTAAACTGCCTTGGCTGGGCAAAACTCAGACCCAAGCTACCAATCACGCGGTTTTCAATCATGAGTGGAATCGCCACAGCCGCTTGCGTGCCGGAGGGAACATAGCGCTCTGCCAACGTAGGGTAGCGCTGGTAATATTCTTCGGGAGAACTGATAATCACCATCTGCCCTGTGCGAATAGCATCCGTGACAGGCAACGAGGCGGACAGCGGTATCTGCCGATAGGGTTCGATTTCTTCCGGGGCATAGCCTATAACGCCCACAATCTCAGCAAAGTTGCGATCGGCTAAACGCTGAGTCACCCACCCTCGTCGCGCGCCTAGAGCCGCTAATCCTTGGTTTAACAGCACCGCAGAAATTTCGGCCGTTGTCATGGCCCGGGCCAGCGATGCGGTTAGCTGCTGCAATTGGGCAATGCGCCACATGTTTAGCTCGGCCAACTGGCGGGCGCTTTGCTCGCGCTGCAACAGGCTATCGCGCTCCTCTTCTTGCTGCTTTTGGGTGGTCACATCGACCGTGATGCCATCAAATCGCACCGGACGGCCCTGCTCATCGTAGAAAGCAGAGCCAATGGCATGAATCCAGCGCAGCCGACCGCAGGGAGCAATGGTGCGATACGTGCTGTCATAAATGCTGTGGGTCTCAATAGCGCGAGCAATGGCCCGACGGGTGCCCAGCCGATCATCGGGATGCAGCCGTTCATAGAAGAGATCGATCGTGACTTCTGCTTCGGGGGGTAGCCCAAAATGCTCTTTGCATTTGTCGTTCCATTCGAGTTTGGAGAAGGGCAGGTCGCAGAACCAGACACCTAGCTCGGAAACGCGCAGCACCAAATCCAACCGTTCCTGATAGATCTTGAGCGAATGCTCTAACTGCTTTTGGTTGGAAATGTCTTGGTAATAAATGCAAATGCCTCCATCTCTGAGCGGGTAGGCATGGCAAGCTAGCCAGCGTTCGCGGGGCGGATAGTATTCCTCGAAGTGCACCACCAGCTGGCTCTGCATGGTGCGTTGCAGTTCGGTGCGAAATTTTAGATTGGGCGTATCTGGAAACAGCATCCACAGCGTCTGTCCGACAACCTGAGACTGCGTAACACCTAGGATGCGCTCGCCTTGCGGATTAAGATAGGTGAACCGCCACTGTGAATCCAAGGAAGCGAACCCTTCGCTGATGGTTTCCAGAACACTAAAAGTTTTACGATGGGCTTCCTGAACGGCAATCTCAGCCTGCTGCCGACCAGTAACATCGAGCACAAGGCATAGCACCGATTCCACGTTGGATTGAGCATCAAACAAAACCGAGCTGTACCACTCGCAGTCAATCACCGCTCCACTTTTTGTGACATTGCGATGGCGCGTTACCTGGCGCTGCACCCGCCCCTGCAGCAACTGTTCAACTGCCTGCTGCACCGTAAACTGATCATCAGGATGTACAAAATTTTGGGGACAGGGCTGCTGCCCCAGCATCTCAGTTGCTGTCCAACCAAAGAGGTCCTCGGCTCGTCCTGCCCAGCGGCAGATGCGATAGTGCCGATCCCACTCAATGACGGCCAGCGGGGAATTGTCTAGATGCAGGGCTAGTATTTCCTGGTGATCTGGTTCAGCGCAACCCCCTGCTACTGCCGAGGCACCCTCTAACTGAGACTGATATCCCCCTGAATGGTCAGCCTGAGGGGGAGCCGACTGCAACCGAGATAGTTGTTCCCGTAATTGAGTCAATTCATGTAAGAGCTGCTCTCGGGTTTTTTCTTCATCGGGTCTTCCACACCCCTCTGACACCATATCAGGCATCTCCTATTGGTTATTTCATAACGCTTTTGAAACGGGCAAAACGGCACCTATCTGTAAATGAAGTCTCTGTAAAATAAAGCCAGGTTTTATGACGGCTCCCTAAAAGATGTCAGAGAGCGCTCTCATCTTAAAAAATGCAACTGCTTCTTTACCTTTACCTTGAGAAAGATTTCGCCTCGGTGCTCCTATGCCTTGAGTGCCAAACGGTTAAGGGGACTCATCGCGAGCAGGGACGATCGGGTTGCACCACCTTGCGACGTGAACAATACATGCAGTCGTTTGGGTCTGGGTGTAATGTGAGATAAGTGTTGAAATAGTTCTCACCCTCCTGTTCTCATTCTTTTTCCATGAGGACCGCAGTATCTGCTGCCCAATGATGTTCATCCAGACTCAGGAAGATCAGCTATGACTGTTGCAACTAGCGTTACGAGTTTCCCTCTTGATCTCAGCGCCTATCAGCGCATTAGCCTCGATCCAGCGAATCCCACCCTCAGCGATGAGCAGCGGAGTGCTCTGAAAGCCAATATTCAGCTCTGTCGCGATGCGATTGTATTCTTCACCGCTACCGGGGCAGCAAGAGGCGTAGGAGGACATACGGGTGGCCCCTATGACACCGTGCCAGAGGTCATGATTCTGGACGCCTTGTTTCGCGGACAGCCGGATCAGTTTGTGCCGATCTTCTTTGATGAAGCTGGGCATCGGGTGGCGACGCAGTACTTGATGGCAACTCTGTCGGGCGCTTTGCCTGCCGAGCAACTCATGCATTACCGCATGGCCGGCTCAAAACTGCCCGGACACCCAGAACTCGGCCTAACGCCGGGCGTTCAGTTTAGCTCGGGGCGCTTGGGGCACATGTGGCCCTACGTCAACGGGGTTGCCATGGCCAATCCAGGCAAAGCTGTATTCTGCCTCGGGTCTGACGGATCGCAACAGGAAGGAAACGATGCCGAAGCCGCTCGTCTAGCGGTATCGCAGCATTTGAACGTGAAGCTGCTGATCGACGACAACGATGTCACGATTGCAGGTCATCCCTCGAAGTATCTGCCCGGGTTCAGCGTTGCTAAAACCCTGGAGGGTCATGGGTTAAAGGTGCTGCAGGGCGATGGGGAAGATCTAGACGGGTTGTATGCTCGAATTTGCGAAGCCATCACCACTCCTGGTCCGGTCGCAGTAATTAACAAGCGTCCGATGTGCCCCGGCATTGAAGGACTAGAAGGCTCAAATCACGGACATGATGTGATTCCATTGAAGCTAGCACTGCAATATCTGGAACAACGCGGGCATCAGGCGGCGGTAGACTATCTGAACAGCATTGAGAAACCTAAGCAAACCTACCAGTTTATTGGCTCTGGCGATACCTGGGATTCCAACCGCAACGTGTTTGGCGATGCAGTGGTCGGCATGCTGGGACAGATGAGCGAAGCTGACCGGAAAGCTAAGGTAATGGTGATCGACAGCGATCTAGAAGGCTCTTGCGGGCTGAAGAAAATCCACGATGCCTATCCAGAGGTGTTTGTGGCAGCCGGCATTATGGAGCGGGGCAATCTCTCGGCAGCAGCCGGCTTTGGCATGGAAAAAGGCAAGCAGGGTATCTTCGCGACATTCGCCGCCTTCCTGGAGATGTGCATCTCGGAAATCACCATGGCGCGGCTCAATTACTCCAACCTGCTTTGCCATTTCTCCCATTCCGGCATTGACGACATGGCAGACAATACCTGCCACTTTGGCTTGAATAACTTCTTTGCCGACAATGGACTCGATGACGGCTACGAAACCCGCCTCTATTTCCCTGCTGACGCTGGGCAGATGAAGGCGTGTGTGCAGGCTGTCTTCAACGATCCCGGACTGCGGTTTATCTTCTCGACTCGTTCTAAAACGCCGAATATCCTCGATGCCAACGGCAACAGCCTCTACGGCGATGGCTACCGCTTTACCCCTGGCATGGATGAGGTGGTGCGCGAAGGCAGTGCGGGCTATATCGTCTCCTTTGGCGATGCCCTCTATCGCGCCCTCGATGCGGTAGAGCGTCTGAAGCAAGAAGGGATGGATGTGGGTCTGATCAACAAGCCCACCCTCAACGTTGTGGATGAAGCCATGATGGCAAAAGTGGGGACCGCACCATTTGTTTTGGTGGTGGAAGCCTTTAACCGCAAAACTGGATTGGGTAGCCGCTTTGGCACTTGGTTGTTAGAGCGGGGCTTTACCCCAAAATATGGCTACCTCGGCACCCATGAGGAAGGCTGCGGTGGACTGTGGGAGCAGTATCCGCACCAAGGGCTAGATCCGGCGGGCATCATCAGCAAGGTGAAAGCGCTAATGGGCTAGGGGCTGGTAGGGGCTGATTGGGGCTGAACTGGCGATGGGTCGTCCTCGAACGAGGAGGCCCATTCTGGCCTATCGGCTTAAGAGCGACGCAATTCCTGCCTGCTTTGCAGCGAAAGAAACGCAGACTGAACCGTTGAGGGAAATTGTCCTTTACAATAAAACGAGACAACAGGACCTGGGTAAAAGACCCTTCCCGCAACGCTTATGCAGGAATTTTTTAACAACGTTTCCCGCTACCCGCGGTATCTGATTACCTTTACGTTAGGCGTGCTGTTGACGCTGATCAGCCCCCTGCTGCCGTTATTCAAGCGACCGTCTACGGCCATTGTTACCGTGGCGCTCTTGATCGCTGCGTTTGCCTTCCTGACCTTTACCCTCCGCGCTATGCTGGGATTGAATCCAGTTTAGGTTGGCTATCTTGTGATCTGGAGGCTGCAATAATGCCCGAGCACAGCAACTCAAGACGGTCGGTCGTTAATTTATGAAGAGGAGCGCATTATGGCTACCAGTCGGCGAGTGGCTCGCGTGGCAGAGCTGATCAAACGAGAAGTCAGTCAGCTGTTATTTTCTGGTATTAAAGATGACCGAGTCGGTACGGGCATGGTTAGCGTCACAGATGTGGATGTCTCGGGCGATCTGCAGCACGCTAAGATTTTCGTCAGCATATACGGCAGCGATGAAGCCCGTGCTGAAACCATGGCAGGGCTAAAATCTGCCACAGGTTATGTCCGCAGTGAGCTGGGGCAGCGGATCCGTCTGCGGCGCACCCCGGAAATTATTTTTCTCGAAGACCGCTCGATTGAACGGGGCACGAAGGTTCTGTCGCTGATTAACCAGCTCAGCCAAGAGCGCAAGCTGATGGATGATCTGGACGCCACTGAAGACACCTAATGAAGACACCTAATGACAGCCAGTGAGTATCAGGCGATGGGAGGGCTGCCGCACTGGAGCACCCTGTCGTTACCTCACCAGGTTGCCCAGCTCATTGTGGTGCGGGCATCGGGCTACCTGTTCGATCATCAGATCCAGTACCCCGAGTGGGAACCGCCAGCAGCGGTGTTGCAGCACTGGCTTTCGAATCTGGGGATGGGCGGCGTGATTTTGCTAGGCGGCAGTGCTGTCGAGGTGGCATCGCGGACGCGGCAGTTGCAGGATTGGGCGACGGTGCCCTTGCTGATTGCGGCAGATATTGAAGAAGGCGTGGGACAGCGATTTAGTGGAGCGACCGGGTTTCCGCCGCCAATGGCCCTTGGGGCGATCGCTCAACGAGATCTCCATGCCGCCACAACCTACGCCGAAGCCATGGGGGCAATCACTGCTGAGGAGGCCAGGGCCATTGGCATTAACTGGCTGCTAGCTCCGGTGGTGGATGTTAACAATAATCCTGAAAACCCGGTAATCAATGTCCGCGCTTGGGGAGAAACCCCAGAGCAGGTCAGCCAGCTCACTACGGCATTTCTCCGGGGCACAAAGCAAGTGCTGACGACGGCTAAACATTTTCCTGGCCACGGCGACACAGCCACCGATTCTCATCTTGACCTGCCCGTGATTCCCCACGATAAAGCGCGGCTAATGCAGATCGAGTTGCCGCCTTTTCAGCAGGCTATTGCGGCTGGAGTCGATGCGGTGATGACAGCTCATCTGCATCTGCCGGCCCTCGATCCGGTCTATCCGGCTACTCTGTCGCCCGCTCTCCTCACTGGGGAACTGCGGCAGCGGTTAGGCTTCAAGGGTTTGATTGTCACCGATGCGCTGGTCATGGGAGCGATTGCCCACCGCTATGGAGCCAACGAAGCGCCAGTGTTGGCCCTGGAAGCCGGAGCCGATATTGTGCTGATGCCGGTCGATCCGGTGGGAGCGATTGAGGCAATCTGTGCAGCGGTAGAGAGCGGACGCATCCCGGTGGAGCGAATCCATGCTTCATTGGAGCGACTCTGGCGAGCCAAACAGAGGGTTTGCTCTCCGTTCATCTTTGGCGACCCGCCCCACGCTAGGCAGCAGACTCCTCCGCCAATGGCAATCGAGGCTCTGGCGCGTCCCCAAGCCCTGACCACCGCTTCCGCGATGTTGCGCGACTCGATGCAGGTCTATCATCCTGAATCGTCGCGACTGCATTCCCGAGAGTCAACCGACAAGCACAATCTAATTCTGGTGGATGATGCCTTGAGCTGTAACTTTCTGAGACGACAGGCTCCGGCAATCGCGCTGCCGCAGGAGTGGGGCTACTCGCTGCAGGTGATCGACAGCTACACGCCGATCAGGATTCAAGAGCAATCGACCCAGCCTCCGTCTGCAACTCTTTTGCAACTATTTATTCGCGGCAATCCCTTTCGCAGTAGTGCCAATCTCCTAGCATTGGCGCAGCAGTGGCTTATCTATCTGCAACAAACCAATCAACTTCAGGCAGTCGCGATCTACGGCAGCCCCTATGTGTTGGCGCAGCTTCGTCCGCAAATGCCGCCCGATGTTCCCTACGTCTTCACCTATGGGCAGATGCCGGCAGCGCAGGCAATTGCACTACAGGCGTTGTTTGCCACCGCTCCTGCGCAGCAGACCAGCCGGCCTCGCGAATTTACAGATTAAATTTACAGATTAACGGAGTTCAATTGTTCTGAAAACCACTAGAAGCGAGAGCTATAGCGCTCTTCCGCCCAAGGCTCGCCCCGCTCATGGTAGCCATTGCGCTCCCAGAAGCCGAGTTCCATATGGTCGAGAAATTCCAGTCCGTTGATCCACTTGGCACTTTTCCAGGCATAGAGATGAGGCACCACCAAGCGCATTGGACCGCCATGCTCTGCGGGCAGCGGTTCCCCAAACAGCGTATGGGCAAAGAAGTTTTCCTCGCGCCGGAAATCCTCCATGGCAATGTTGGTGGTGTAGCCGCCATAGCAGTGCTCCATGATGTGGGTGGCGCGGGGATCAATTTCCAGATGCTCTAGGAAATCCGTCACCTTAATTCCGGTCCACTGCACATCTAGCTTCGACCAGGTTGTGACGCAGTGGAAGTCTGCCGTGAAGTTGCTCTGGGGCATGGCCATAAAATCATCCCAGGTGAAGGTCTTGGGAGTAGCTAGGCCCCAGACTTTAAACTCCCAGGTTTCAGTGCTGACAATGGGGGTTTGCCCATAGGTGAGTACTGGAAACCCCTTGGTAAGATGTTGTCCCGGCGGAACCCGCTCTTGAAGTTCGGCACCGGGCTTTTGGAAGAATTTTCCTAACATAGACGGCAGCAGAGGGTAGAGAGAGACTCGATTGACACAAGCGTCACTAGAGAGCGTCACTAGAGAAGGTGACAGGTACCCATCATCCATACTGCTCGGACACCAGCACGTTCCAGTAACCCCCTAGCCATCACTGTAGCAAAGGCAGAGTTACTCTTCCTCGTCTTCCTCGGGCTGAGGATAAACAAAGCTGCTGGAGCGATCGGTCAACACCGACTTGCCAAGGGAGAGCGCTTTCTGGGCGGCCAGGGCAGCCTTGCGTTTCCAGGTTGCTTTGCGCATATCGCGTTTGGATTTCGAGGTTTTCTTCTTAGGAACAGCCATGACGGTGAATCGTTCAGAATTTGACAACCTTTCTATACTACGCTGTCCGTTCCAGAAATGGCATGCATTCCCCGACCAAGCTGCGCCTCAACCCTTCTCAAGGAGGCAGAATAGCCGGTACAGCCGATGGAGACTGAGGGGATGTTCCCGGCGTGAATTCTGGGCTAGGGTCAAAGCCTTCCAGTTCTAGAAGACGACGAGCACTGCTGTAGTAGGTCGCCCAGCGCTGCGGATCGGGACGACTGCGCCAATCTGCTCGGCTCACATCCAGAACCAGCAGGGGTGCCGTTTGGCCGCCATTTTGCCCAAGTACCGTGATAGCGACACGATTGACTAAAATATCGCGATCAAAGTTTTGCTGGGCTGCAGCTCTAGCAGCTAGCTCAGCGCGGCGCATCAAGGCATTGTAATCTTCGCCGGCAGCTCGCTGGACTGTTACAAGTTCCTCATGGGTATAGGCATAGACTGGCAGCGGTCGAATCGCATCCGCAATGAGCACAGTGGATAGGCCAATTAGTCCCCCAGTCAATCCCCCAGTCAGCCCTGCGCTGCACAGCAACCCTGCCAAGCAGCGGCGAGTGTTGAACCACTGGTTTCGGTGGGTGGGTGGCCAAGCTAGCGGTACAGCTAGGAATTGGGGGAGGCGATGCCACAGGCAAATGCCATTCTGCTTCATGCCTATCTCCTCAAGGTATGTGCTTTGTAGGCAGATAAAACCTGCTGATGAACACAACGGCTTACCGCAGTGCATCAGGAATTGGCTATTATTATAATCGGCTTGCTCCCATGACGCGAAGTCGTTTCAGGTGAAGGCTTCTCGCTGCCAGATAGCCCTGCTTCAACGAAATTACTTTGAAAAAAGATTTTATTATCAACCTCTGGGTTTGTGTTATCGTTAGGGGCAACTTTGCAGGGCTGATTCTAAAGCGTTATCAGACGTTTATTAGGATGAATTGGAATGGCAAACTATTGGGCAATCGCGATCGGTATTAATCAGTATCAGTCTCTTCAGCCGCTAAGCTATGCCCAGCGCGATGCGCAGGTGCTGCGAGATTTCTTGGTAAACACAGCCGACTTTCCCCCAGATAACACTTGGCTGTTTACCGATGGAGTCGGGAGCCATTCAGCCGCCATCTACCCCAACGGCAACCCTATCCAAATGGTCATCACTCAGATTTGCCAGCGGCAGCTGCAACCCGATGACATGCTCTGGTGTTTCTTCAGCGGCTACGGGGCACGATTTCAGGGAAATGATTATCTGCTCCCGATCGATGTGGACCCCGAGCAGATTCCAGCCACGGCGATTTCGCTTGACTTTCTCTTTCGCACCTTACGCACTGCGCCAACCTCCAAAATCCTGCTGATCTTGGACATGAACCGCAGCCAAAACCCGCTGGCAGGGGAAGGAATCGGGCAGCAAACGGCACAGCTCGCTCAGGACTATGCCATCCCCACCCTGCTGTCCTGTTTGCCCAATCAACTGTCTCATGAAACCTTAACGCTGCGGCAAGGGTTATTTACCGCAACGCTGATCGAAGCATTGCAGCACGGTAGCGTCACGTTGGAGCAGCTAGTGCAGCGGGTGCAGGAGCAGTTGCCCCGTCAGAGTGAATTGCACTGGCGACCTCGGCAGGACCTGCTGGCGATCATTCCCCCAGAGAGGAAATACCAGTTGATCGTGCCCCCTCGCAGTGCCGCTCGTTTAGGGACAGTGGCCATGGCAGCACCTAGAGGATCGAGTTCGCATCTGGCTGCCCCATCCGATCCAGCCGCAGCACCAACTGACAATCCAGCATCCAAAGCCGCTTCGGGTGCCTTGCCGGTCTCCTTACCTGCCGCACTCACCCGCTTGGAAGCCTGGTCAGGGATTGCCGCTTGGTTCAAAGCAGACCCATCCGACCGATCGTCGGAGCGGTCGCCGCTGCGCTCGCGTTTGAATTTGCTGCTGCCGGGCAGTGAGTGGCTCACCGCAGAGACGGACTCATCGCTAGCGCTATCTTCCCCGCCGTTGAACGTGTCTGCTGAAGGTTCGTCCCCATCCTTGGCTGAACCGAAACTGGCATTGGCAACCGACGATCGTCTCTGGAAGCGATGGCTGTGGCAAGGCGGGCTGATCGCCGGGATGTTGCTGCTGGGGGTGCTGCTGCGCAATAGCCAGTTGCTGGTTTCCTCGTCCCCTCAAGCGGAATCTGGCACGACGCCCACTTCACCTGAACCGGTGGCGACTCCTGCGGCGGCCAGCCCAGAACCGCTTGTCCCTATCGATCCAGAGCTGGGAATGCAATCGGCTCGGGCGGCTTTCCAGGCTCAGCAGTATGAGGAAGCGCAACGACTGCTGCTGCAAATCCCGCTCAGCTATCGCCATGAGGCCAATTACACGGCTCTCCTGGAACAGGTCAATCGGGAGCTGATTAATAAAGCCAAAACCGTGCTGATTCGTAGCCGCCAAGCTACTGCCGAAAATCAGGCGTCCGATTTTGTAGATGCCATTAAAATTGCTCGCTTGATCAAGCCCGATCAGCCGCTCTATCAGGAAGCTCAGCAAAATATTGACCGCTGGAGCCGGATCATCATGGATATGGCACAAGGTCGGGCAGAGCGAGCCAACGAGTCTTCCACTCCGGTTGCCGCCAACAACTACAGCGCTGCCATTGGCACGGCGCGACTGGTGCCTACCGATCGCCCCAAGGTGTACGAGCAGGCTCAGCAGGCCATTGCCCTCTGGAGCCAAATGATTTTAGACCTGGCAAACGCCCGTGCTGCTGCTGGCGATCTCGATCTGGCGATTCAGGTCGCCGAGCTGGTGCCGCCTAATACGCCGTCTCACGCTGCTGCTCAAGAAGCCATTGCGGGCTGGCGCAATCAGCCTATTCCTGAGGCATCCTCTCAGTCGGCTATGCCGCTGTCGGCTCAGGCTGCGGCGGAATCAGTAGCAACCGACTCCACTGCTGCCTCAGCCGAATCTCTCCCCACAGCGTCGGCGGAAACTGAAGTGGAAACTGAAATGGAAGCCTCTGGGGTCGATCTCGACGAACCCAACGACGCAACTTGGAGCGAAACGCTAGAGGGAAGTCCTGATGTGTTTACCGATCAATCGGCCGAGGCGGTCGCCCCTGAAGAGTCGCTTGATGATTGAACGTAATGATTGAGCGCGATGATGGCGTGATGCGGCAGGGATAGGATAGGAGTGAGTAACCTTACCCTTTCTGAATCACCCCTTCCCGATTTCATGACAGACTCGGTGCTTCGACACGATACGATTGCAGCGATTGCCACGGCGATTGTGCCGCAGCAGGGCAGCGTTGGCATTGTGCGGCTTTCGGGTCCGGAGGCGGTCTCAATTGCGCGGGTATTGTTTCAGGCTCCTGGTCGCCAATTTTGGGAGAGCCACCGGATTCTGTACGGCTTTGTGCGGCATCCAGCAACGAGACAGATGATCGATGAAGCATTGCTGCTGCTAATGTTGGCTCCCCGCTCTTACACCCGCGAAGATGTGGTGGAGTTGCATTGTCATGGCGGCATTATGGCGGTGCAGCAGGTGTTGCAGCTTTGTCTAGAGCAAGGTGCCCGTCTAGCCCAACCCGGAGAATTTACGCTGCGGGCCTTCTTAAATGGGCGGCTGGATCTCACGCAAGCGGAGAGCATTGCTGATTTGGTGGGGTCGCAATCACCCCAGGCCGCCCAGGCTGCTCTAGCAGGGCTACAGGGCAAACTGGCCCATCCAATTCGGCAACTGCGAGCAACTTGTTTAGACGTGTTGTCCGAAGTAGAAGCCCGCATCGACTTTGAAGACGATTTGCCGCCATTAGATGAAGTCGCGATTCAGCAGCAAATCGCCCAAGTACGGGCGCAAGTCGAGCAGATTCTAGCCACGGCGGATCGGGGAGAGCTGCTCCGGACAGGGTTAAAGGTGGCGATTGTGGGTCGGCCGAATGTAGGCAAATCGAGTTTGCTCAATGCCTGGAGCCGCAGCGATCGCGCCATTGTGACCGACTTGCCCGGCACCACCCGTGACGTGGTGGAATCGCAACTGGTAGTGGGCGGCATTCCGGTGCAGGTGCTCGACACAGCAGGCATTCGGGATGCGGCTGATCAGGTAGAACGCATTGGCGTTGAGCGCTCGCGGCAGGCAGCCCAAACCGCTGATCTGGTGCTGCTGACAATCGATGCCCAAGCCGGATGGACTGCGGCCGATCAGGCCATTTATGAGCAGGTGCATCACCGTCCGCTGATTCTCGTGATCAACAAAATTGACCTCGTGGCAACCCCCCCCGAGATTCCTTTGGCGGCAACCCCACCCATCGTACAGACGGCAGCCGCTCAAGATCAGGGCATTGAGGCTCTGGAGCAAGCTATTCTGGATCATGCTCGGGCCGGCAAACTGCACGCTGCCAATCTTGACTTAGCGATTAACCAACGACAGGCCGCTGCCCTTACTCGCGCCCAGATTGCCTTGCAGCAGGTGCAGGACACCATTGCCAACCAGCTCCCCCTCGACTTCTGGACGATTGATCTGCGCAGCGCCATTCAGGCGTTAGGCGAAATCACCGGCGAAGACATAACCGAATCGATGCTGGATCAGATCTTTAGTCGGTTTTGCATTGGCAAATAGCGGTTTGGCCTATTGCCGCCCATTACCGCCCAGCCTCCAGACTCTGCCGTTGTCTGAGAGCATTGCGGTAGCCCTCAGCTTTTCCTTGTTGCAGGTAGAGCTGGGCAGCCCGCTCAAAATCTGCCATTGCGCCCTGCCAATCTCCGGTCTCTAAGCGCAGAGTCGCGCGACTGTAATGGGCCTCGGCATACTGGGGGTTTGCCTGAATCGCCTGACTGTAGTCTGTCATTGCCCCCTCTAGGTCTCCAACGCTGGCTCGCAGGTCGCCGCGATTGTTCAGAGCCTCTGCGTGAGTGGGGTAAGCTGCCAAAAATTCGCTGTAATCAGCATCAGCCGCCTCGATGTCACCCGCCGCTACACGAGCGACCGCTCGGCTCTTGTAGACTTCGCGATAGTCGGGGCGCAAAGCCAAGGCGCGGTCATAGTCGGCAATGGCTCCAGTGGCATCGCCCTGCTGCAAGCGCAGATCCCCCCGGACCTTGTAGGCGGTTGCCTGGGTGGGTGCTAAGGCAATGGCTTGCGTCAGGTCGGCAAAGCCGCCGCTAGGGTCACCTAGTACCGAGCGCATTAAACCCCGCCCTAGGTAAGCTGCCGCATAATTGGGCTGTAGAGCGATGGCTTGATCGAAGTCCATGAGGGCACTTGCCGGATCGCCGAGGGCAGCGTGAGCAAAACCGCGGTTGTGATAGGCTATGGCAGACGCCGGATTTCGCTGAATCACCGCGTCGAAATCATCAGCGGCAGTAGCGGGCTGTCCCAGCGTGTAGAATACACTGCCGCGATTTAAGTAAGCAGCTTCGTAGTTTGCATCTAGCGCGATTGCCTCGGTGAAATCTGCGATGGCGCTGCTGGAGTTGCCCATACGGTGATGAATCATGCCGCGATAGAAATAGGCAACGGCATGCTGGTGGTTGAATTCGAGGGCGCGATTCAGGTCCGCCAAAGCTGCCGAATCATCATTGAGATGATAATAGGCAACACCGCGATGAAAGTAAGCCTCACCCAACTCGGGTTGTCGGTTGAGGGCTTGGGTGTAATCGGCAATGGCGGCGCTATAGTCTTGCTGGGCTGCATGAGCTAACCCACGCTGGAAGTAGGCTGGAGCATAATCTGGATCGGCGGCTATCGCTTGATTAAGGTAGGTTATGGCCTCGCTGTAGCGCTGGCGATTGAGCTGTTCGACACCGGCGCGATGCAAGTGAGCGGCACTGCTTAATTGCGACTGAGCCAAGCCAGCCGCCGGCAGTCCAGTCAGCCCAATCGACAATCCCACGGTGGTGAGCACCCGATGCAGGGAATTCATATGGCATTATCCTCAGAAGCCCGTTTAATCGTCTTCATCGATTCCGCAGATCTGGGGAGATCTCGGTCATCGCTTTATGAAGCATTCCCTGACTGGGCTGGGATAGCAGCAGTCCTAACCGTTTTGGGGCAGCAATTCTTCTGGAAATGCTAAAAAAGGCAGGGCATACCCCTACCTTTCGAGTCTCGCAAATTGGATGGCCCGTGAGATTGGCACCCAGGCACAATTAGCGATCGACAGAACCCATGATGATGTCAATGCTGCCGAGAATAGCCACAATATCAGCCACCTTGACGCCTTTCAACACATGGGGCAAGATTTGCAGATTGTTGAAATCGGCTGCCCGAATTTTGAACCGCCACGGGAAGACATTATCATCACCGATGATGTAGATGCCTAGCTCCCCTTTACCGCTTTCAACCCGAACATAATGCTCGCCCGCAGGGATCTTGAAGGTCGGCGCAATCTTCTTGCTGATGAACTGGTAGTCTTGGCTCTTAACCCATTCTGACTTAGGACCTTCCGCCATGCGCTTGGCTTCCAAGTTTTCGTAGGAGCCGCCGGGTAGCCCTTGCAATGCTTGGCGAATGATCTTCACCGACTCGCGCATCTCCCGGATCCGCACGAGGTAGCGAGCAAAGCAATCACCAGCCGTTTCCCAGTGCACATCCCAATCAAAATCGTCGTAGCATTCATAGTGGTCTACCTTACGCAGATCCCACTTCACGCCAGATGCCCGCAGCATTGGACCCGACAGCCCCCAGTTGATCGCCTCATCGCGGGTAATGGTGCCCACGCCTTCCACGCGGCGGCGGAAGATCGGGTTGTTGGTGATCAGCTGCTCGTACTCGTCTACTTTGGGCATGAAGTAGTCACAGAAGTCGGCGCACTTGTCGGTCCAGCCGTAGGGCAGATCAACAGCAACGCCGCCAATGCGCCAATAGTTATTGTTGACCATGCGGTAGCCAGTAGCGGCTTCCCAGAGGTCGTAGATCATCTCGCGTTCGCGGAAGATGTAGAAGAAAGGAGTTTGAGCACCCACGTCTGCCAAGAAGGGTCCCAGCCACAGCAGGTGGTTGGCAATCCGGTTCAGCTCCAGCATGATGACACGGATGTAGCTCGCCCGCTTCGGCACCGGAATATCGGCTAGTTTCTCGACGGCATTGACTACTACCGCTTCGTTGAACATGCCGGCTGCATAGTCCCAACGGCTGACGTAGGGCACATACATTACCGGCGTGCGGTTTTCAGCAATCTTTTCCATGCCGCGGTGCAGATAGCCAATTACCGGCTCGCAATCCACAACATCCTCCCCGTCCAAAGTGACAATGAGACGCAATACCCCGTGCATCGAGGGATGATGCGGTCCCATGTTTAGCACCATCGGTTCGGTTTTCGTTTCGATCATGGACATAGGTCGTTTGTCTCCCCGTTGGCTCAAGTTCTCGGCAGGTGGACTGGAGGCTAAAGAGGCGATTTAGGAATTACTCCGTTAGCTCAAAACCCTGGCTCAAAACCCTGTAGTTTTGTTACGTCTCTCCTGCTTAATTATACGAAGCAGAGACAGAGGAATGAAGGTCTGGGCACTAGAGATTCCTAGGGATTTTTAAAGGGATTTTTAATCGGAGGCTGAGCAGTCTGCTTATGGCTGCGGCTATTCAGTCGTTGAGAGGTCCCCAATCGCCATGAACACAGGCTAATGGGCTGACGAGTGCTCCTAAGCCAACGAGAGTCCTCCTCAACCCGCGTTCGCTGACCACGACTTGCGGGAAGAGCAATCGAACTTAAGGCATATCGTCAGGCGTGTGAAATTATGTTAAGAATAAGAGAACTGAAGCGGAATTTGTGCTTTTCAGCTCGTTCCTGCTACTATGTCTCCCAACTCTGTGAGGAATCGACCCTGTGACTGGATCTTTATACATCACGAATGTTGCCCCTGAATCTCTGATTGCCGAATTCTTTCAGCGCTCAGCCGGGGAGTGGCGTTCCGAGCGGCGATATTATACTCTGCCCGACGGCGACACCAAGGAGATGGTTAGCCTGATTACCATCCGGTTCCTCACATCAGGATGCGACGAGTTGCGTCAGCTAGCCCGACTCCACGAACTCACCAACGAAACGCTGATGACCTGCGGCGCTGAGGTCTCGTGGCACAGCACTGACTCTATATCCGGCAAAAAGCAATCTCAAGGTTTGACGCTGTTTGGCGCTGCCGGCTCCACGCTCTATCGCGACCGGGGCTTTGCAACAACCAAGCCGATCACGGCTAGCTATTACTTCACAAATTCCGATACGCTTTGCCTCCGCACCGAATACCAAGGCTCGGTGTTTGAGGAAGAGCTGAAGCTGATCGGCAAGCACTACCGCACCCGCCAAACCATCATCTCGCGAGCCGGCGAGCAGCAGATGATCGGGCAATATCTAGAAAAGCGGCTGAGCTAAGTAGCTCATCTGCCATAGCCTGCTAAGACATGCCCATAAAGGCATCCGGGTAAGGCATCCAAAAACTCCAACAATACTTCTAACAGTACAGATAACAGTACAGAGCGGCCACGTTGGGCAAAGTCCTGAGCTGCAAGCAGGGTAACGCCAAATGGGGTCGCTTCGCCTTTGAATTTGGATTAGAGCTGGATTTTGATTCAATAGTGCTGATCCAATAGTGTTGATCCATGTTGACCCATATTGACCCATATAGTGTTGCAGATTGTTCGGAGGCAATTGTGGCGAAAGAGATCAACACTAGTATTGAGATTAATGCACCAGCAGAAGCCGTATGGCAGGTACTGATTAACTTTAGTTGCTACGCTCAATGGAATCCTTTCATCCGTTCTATTCAGGGTGAAGCAAGACAAGGTGCAACGTTGGAAGTGTTTATTCAACCGCCTGGTAGAAACGGAATGACTTTTCGCCCTATTATCCTAGCTCTAGAGCCAGGACGCGAACTGCGTTGGATTGGGCGACTGCTGCTACCTGGTATTTTTGACGGAGAGCATCAATTTCAGCTTGAGCCGATCGGCGGGAACCGAACTAAGTTTGTACACCGTGAAGTTTTCTCGGGTCTGCTTGTGCCGTTTCTGTGGAGCAGCTTCGCTCAGCCAACCAGACAAGGATTTGAGGAGATGAATGGTGCACTAAAAGCCCAAGTAGAACCTTAAGTAGAGCAGCGATTGAGCTTAGCAAAGCTGCTTCTCTACTGCTAGCAGGCTCTCGAATCTTATCCATCTTGAAACCATCGCGATAACAAAAATTAGGCGAGAAGATTAGGCGAACGGTCACGGCTTTGGCTCTGCCCCAAGACTGAGGCAGCGGCAGCTCTGCTGTTCATATTCTAGGACAGACGAAAATGTGACAAAATCTTTACATGTAGGGTTGGATAGTGAAGCTACATCTATCTGCCAAGTTGCCCGTTGCCCCGCACGAGATAACACCTATGGTAGAACAGTTCTCCAGTATGCCTGCGCCAGAGCTTGCCTCAACTGCGTCGCCTGTCTCTGCTCAGGGAGCGCTAGTCGAGATCGAAGCTCTCTCAAAGTTTTATCAGGAAGGCGATGTGCAGCGCACCGTGCTGAATCATGCTGATCTAACCATCGCATCCGGTGAATTTGTGGTGCTGTTAGGGCACAGCGGCAGCGGCAAGAGTACTCTGCTAAACCTGATTAGCGGTATTGATCAGCCGTCGAGCGGCACTATTCGGATTAACGGCTACGCCATCACCGATCTAGATGAACGCTCGCGGACATTGCTGCGGCGAAACCAGATCGGCTTTGTGTTTCAGTTTTTCAACCTGATTCCGACGCTGACCGTGTTAGAAAATGTGACGTTGCCTCAAGAGTTGGCAGGAATCTCCTTTGCCCAAGCCCGAGTGGTCGCCCTCAGACTGCTAGAGCAAGTTGGGCTGAAAGAGCGGCAGCACACCTATCCTGATAAACTATCTGGAGGACAGCAGCAGCGAGTTGCCATTGCCCGAGCACTGGCACACAACCCTTATTTAATTCTGGCGGATGAACCTACCGGCAACCTGGATGATGAAACCGGGCAGCGGGTGCTAGAGCTGCTGTTGCAACTGACCCGAGAGGCGGGTAGAACCCTGGTGATGGCAACTCACAACCCTGAAATTGCCGCCTATGCCGACCGCGTGCTGCGTGTACAGGATGGGCACCTGATCCCGGTTCAGTTGCATCCCGATACGTTGGAAGAAAGGGTTGCTTAGTCCTTGGGTACAGCCCAGTGAAACAGCATAATAAAGCACAGTGAACGGCAAAGCACAGTGAACGGCGCAAAAAAAGTGCCAGAAAACAGAACGGGAATGGCTCGCAGGATCATGCAAATGGAGTGGCAGCAAGGCAAGACCCTGAGAGCAGTGGGGTTGCCCTTGGCAGTGGTGACAGTTCTACTCCTAGGACTCTGGTTTCGGTTCACCCACCTCGATACCAAAGTGCTGTGGGGCGATGAGGTGCTAACGGTTGTTCGAACGTCGGGATATACAGCCTCAGAGGTGCTGCAAGACATTGCCGAAAGCCCGCTGACGACTGTGCAGTCCTTGCAACGCTACCATGTGATCGCGCCCAACACCGGCCTCGACGACGTCACGGAAGATTTTCGCAGTCGCTCCCGCCCACCGCTGTATTACGTCCTGCTCTACTTCTGGCGGACGCAGTTTGGCGACTCAGTAGCCATCATCCGCAGCCTCTCGGCCCTGCTGAATCTGCTGGTTCTGCCATGCCTGTACTGGCTGTGTTGGGAGCTGTTTCAATCTCGGCCTGTGGGATTAGTGGCAATGGCTCTGTTCCTGGTTTCGCCGCTGCAGGTACTCTATGCTCAAGAAGCCCGAGAGTATAGCTTGCTAATGCTGGCGATTGTGCTATCGAGTGCTCTGCTGCTGCGGTCGCTCCGGCTCCACACTCCCCTGAACTGGGCTGGCTACGCACTAACGGTTGCAATGGGTATCTATACCCAGTGGTTATTTGGCATGGTGGTGGTCTCCCATGCACTCTACGGAGGTATTACTCAATCTTGGTGTAACCTCAAGCAGGTTCACCGCTCTCGCCTAACCCGGACTCGCCTGATTGCCTATGGCGTATCTACCCTCTTGGGATTGAGTTTGCTGATTCCTTGGTTGCGCTACAGCCGCTTTCAGCTCCTAGAACCCCTGACTGACGGAGGCTGGCGATATCAGCACCCTGCCACACCCTGGACGCTGCTGCACACATGGGTCTTGAATCAGAGTCGCCTCTGCTTTGATGTCAATGACTCAGCAATCTTTAACGGACGGTTGCCTATCTATCTAGGGCTGCTGATCCTGATGGGCTATGCCTTTTACTGGCTCTGTCGCAAAGCTCCTTTTGCGGCGACCTGCTTTGTGTTTACCCTTGCCGGAGTGCCCACATTAGCGCTTGCTCTTCCCGATCTGCTCACCGGCAGTACAGGCTCCACCGCTCCTCGCTATCTGCTGCCAACCTATCTGGCTATGCAGCTTGCCCTGGCTTTTTTACTCGCTCCCTCGCTGAACCAAGCGGCTACACAAAAGCGCCGCCAGCGCCTCTGGCAAGGAATGACAGTCCTGCTGCTCAGTTTAGGCGTGATCTCGTGTTGGCGTAGCGCCCCGGTTGCCGTCTGGTGGAATAAGTATACCGGCGGAGCGGTTGTCGAGATGGCGGAGCAGATTAACCAGGCAGAACGCCCGCTACTGCTGACGAATGCTGCTGGGATTATGGCGCTCTCCTTTGTGCTGCATTCTCAGGTGCCGGTGTATTGGGTGACCGAGGAGCGGGCGCAGCTCAAGAATCTAGGATTGAGTGAGCCGCTGACGAATTTCACCGATCTCTTCTGGTATCCTGCTAGGCGAGGCAAGGCGGTCTCTGCGATGCTGCGGCGCACCTACCCGTTGCAGCGGACCCGCATTACCTATCGCGTTGATCCAGCGTACAATGTCAACGTTTCGCTATGGCACCTCAGCCAACCGGGACGCTCCACTTCTCTGCCGGTCGAGCAGTAGATGCAGCACAGGCTGCAACCGGATGCGGTCTCCCTCCTTGCTACGCATGACCTCCCCCCATGACGGACCCTACGCCACCTCCAAAACCGCTGAATGTGCAGGCTGAACTCGCCCGAGAGCGCAACCGAGCCGCAGCAGAACGAACCCTCATGGCCTGGATTCGCACGAGCCTCTCGCTGATTAGCTTTGGCTTCGGCATTGATACCATTGTCAGCGCCATCCGTACCTTTCAGGCAACCGAAGCCATCGACTCGGTGAGGTTCAGCCGCATTTTCGGTCTGGCGTTCATTCTGCTAGGAATCTATGCCATTACGGTGGCGGTCATCGAGCATCAACAAGAACTGCGGCGCATCCAGCGCAATGCCGACTACTTTTACACCCCTCGTCGTTCTTTAGGTCTCACCGTCGCTACTGCCCTAATCGGCATTGGCATCTTTGCCTTCGTGGGAATCCTGGTGAGGGCTTTCAGGTAGCGGGCGACAGTACGGGCAACAGTATCGTTCTCAATGGGCAGCCCTGCAATTCTCAGTCTGTGTGTCCGTCCAGTGTAGGCTAAAGTTTCTAAGTCACTGAAACTTTAATACCTGAAAGTTTCTAAAAAGTGTCCAACAACATTGTTGTCAGTGAGTATCCTTATGGTTAGTGCCCCCGATTTAGCCGCTGTTACTGTCCGCCCGGTAGCGACACCCCAGGAGATCGAGCTGTTTCTGGATGTTCCCAACCGGGTTTATGCTGGCGATCCTAACTGGGTACCGCCGCTGCGCAGCAGTGTAGCCAAGGACTTTGCGCCAGATAATCCGTTTTTTCAATACGGACGATTACAGCAATTTGTAGCCGTTGAGAGCAGCAGCAACCAGCCTGTGGGTCGCATCGTCGCTGCCGTCAACGATCGCCTGATCGAGCGTGAGGGAATGCCAGTCGGGCTATTTGGCTACTTCGAGTGCATTGAAGAGTACAGCATTGCCCAAGCGTTGTTTCAAACCGCTAGCGACTGGCTGCGGCAGCAGGGCATGATGCGGGTGCGCGGCCCAATCAACCTCTCGACCCACAACGGCTGTTTGTTTCTCGTTGATGGCTTCGACACGCCGCCGATGATCCTGATGCCCTATAATCCGCCCTACTACCCCCAATTTATTGAACAAGACGGTTGGCAAAAGGTCCAGGACGCTTACTCCTACAACTTTCCCCTGACCACTACCCTGCCCGAAGAATTCGAGAAAGCTTATCGCATTGCCTGCCGTTCGGGGGTTCGCTTCCGCCCAATTCGAGTCAAAGGCGACGGCTTTGAAGAAGATGCCCGCAGTGTGTACCGGCTGACGACTCAAATGTTTGCCAACAACTACAGCGCCACCCCCCGCAGCGAAGAGGAATTTTTGGAGGAAGCTAAATCTCTGCAAAGCCTGATTGATCCGGACGTGTTTCCGGTGGCGGAGCACCAGGGCAAAATGGTGGGCTACTGGATGGGGCTACCCGACTACAATATTCCCCTGAAGCATGTGGGCGGCAAGCTCGACCTCTGGGGCACCCTTAAGTTTCTCTGGTTTCGCCGGCAGATCGATCAGGGGCGGGTGGTGCTATTCTGCTCGTTGCCAGAATACCGCCGCAAGATGGTGCCGCTGGCCCTAATCTATCTGGGCATGCAGGGCGGCATCCAGAAAGGAAAACCCTACAAACGCGCTGAGCTAGGGCATGTGTTTGAAAGCAATTTGGCTTCGCGCAAGCTAGTAGAAGCAGCGGGTGGCACTATCCACAAAACCTACCGCATCTACGAGAAAGCCCTAGTGTAGCTGTTCAGCAGGAGGAAACAAGCATGAAGGCCATGGTCACTGGAGCCAACGGGTTTACCGGATCCCATCTAGTGAAAGCCCTGGAGCAACGAGGGGATACTGTCGTGGGGTTGGTGCGGCGCTCCAGCGATCTCTCGCGGCTAGCAGGCTGCAATCTGCAGCTCGTTTATGGCGACATTGCCGACCGTGCTGCCCTACAAGCAGCGATGACTGGCGTCGATGTGGTGTTTCATACAGCGGCCTACGTGGAGCTAGGCTTAGTGAATGCAGCGCAAATGCAGCGGATTAACGTGGAAGGCACCCGTGCTGTTTTAGAGACGGCCAAGGCGACGGGCGTCTCGAAACTGATCTATTGCAGCACAATTGGCATCTACGGCGATACCCAAGGGCGGGTGATTGACGAGACCTTTCAGCGGCAGCAGTCTAATTTTTCCTCGGCTTACGATTCCACGAAGTACGAAGCCCAACAACTCGTGGATCAGGCGGCCGCGGCCGGGCTGCCGGTGGTCAGCGTCATGCCGTCGGGTATTTTTGGGGCTGATGACCCCCACTTTGGTCCGGTCGTGAAAGCTTTTCTCCAGGGTAAGCTCAAGGTCTGGGCAGGAGGCGACCGCATCACCGGCATTGTGCATGTGGATGATTTGGTCGATGCGATGCTGCTGGCGGCAGCCAAAGCTCCACCCGGCTCCCACTATATTCTTTCGACCGGCGATCTGAGCACCCGCGAGATGTTTGCTTTCCTCAGCCGCGAAACGGGCATTCCTGAACCTTGGGAAGCCCCTGAACCGCTGGTCCGCTTAGTAGGGAATCTCCTCGATCCAATCGGTCGCTTGTTCTCTTGGCAACCGCCAATCAGCCGCGAGCGCGTTCACTACATTTACGACCGCTGTGTGCGCGTCGATGGCTCCAAAGCCCGGCGGGAGTTGGGCTGGCAACCGCGATCGGTTGAGCAAACCCTGCGCGATCTCCTATAGCTGACTCTGTAACTGACTCCATCAGGTTCCTAGCGTTGAGCCGTAGCGTGATGCCATGCTTATCCTCTGGATTCACGCTTAGTTCGCCAATATTCGTCGCTGATTTTCAGCATTGGCATCTTGAATCGGTCGCTATTGGTTTTGCAGGCATAGTTTTGTAGGCAACTGAGTCAAATTGTTCAAATTTTGCTGCAAAAGCTCCTTGCCTACTCTGGAGGCTGGGGGTTTAGCTTGGTGGGCGATTCGAGTGTTGTCGGTCCATTAGAAAACTCGTTGAGATGTCGAATCAGGGGATGGTCATCGCGCTCTTCAATCGACTGCTTCAATCGACTGTAGCTTCGGGCATCGTTGGACTTTGTGAAGCCTCCTGACCAGCGAACGAGTTGTACTGGTCTTCAGGTTTTGATAAATCATTGTGCGGTGTCGTGCATTGCCTCTTGCGGCAGCAATAGCACCCTAACTGATGGCAGAGAAAGTAATAGAAACTAAGCCGGAAACTAAGCTGGAACCGTTGATACAATCCTACGGTTGACCATGACTTCAATCCAGTAGAATTTAAAAATTCCTTTGATGCATCTGGAGAATGCAAAAATGCTCAGGTCAGGATAGGATAGTTGCACAAGCTGATAAGAACCCATCGGTTTCGACCGCCTTGGTGTGAGTCAGCTTAAACACCATCTGATTCATTTTTTGTAGGTCATTAAACGCAGGCGAATGAATAGAAAGAAGAAAATCGAGCCTTTAACGGGAGAGGCTCTTTTGGCTAAGGTCAAGGAGCTAGAACACCTCAGCAAGGAAGAAAAAGCAAAGGAGTGTGGATACTACACCGTGACTAAAAATGGTGTGGAGCGCGTCAATATGATGAAGTTCTACAATGCGCTTCTGGAGGCGAAGGAAATTGAGTTAGATGGCAAGCAATCAAGCAACGGCAGGGGAGGGCGAAGTGCGAGCTATCGCATTACCGTGCAAGCGAACGGCAACCTGCTGATTGGTGCTGCCTATACAAAGCAAATGGACTTAAAACCTGGAGATGAATTTGAAATTTCCCTGGGACGAAAGCACATCCGTTTGAAGCAAATTGACGCAGACTCGGTAGAACACTGAATTCCTAGCCTTCCGCAAAAGGTTGAGGTTGATCAAAAACAGCAATCTGGAACCATAATCCTGGCATCCTAATCGGATTTGGAACAGATCGGATTGAGCGCCGCTCCGCGAAAACTAATCCCAATTGCCCCAGACCCTTAGGATGGCAGGGGGTGCCCCTCTCGAACATCCCCCACCTATTCACCTAAACTCTGGCTGAGTAGGCAAAGACTGATTGACCGCTCAGGACTAGAAGAAGCCCAGGGGCTTAGGACTGTAGCTCACTAGCAGGTTTTTCGTCTGCTGGTGGTAGTTCAGCATCATCCGATGGGTTTCTCGCCCAATTCCCGACTGCTTGTGGCCGCCAGAGGCTGCATGGGCTGGATAAATGTGGTAGCGTAGCGATTGTTAAGCGACTCACCAGGAATTCTGCTTATCATTTGCGATTTGGCGTCGTGGCTGCTACGACATATTCTGCAAAGAAACAGAACGGAATGTAATTCTTGAGTGAGCCGTCGTATTATTTTTGAGTGTTACTTCGGCTGCTCAAATCCTGTTGAGCTACCATATCTAGAACTATTCCTGAGCTTGCCGCTGTCGCAGGATATATTCTGCGATGGCCAGATCAACGGGCGTCGTCACCTTAAGATTCGTTTCCTCCCCACAAATAATCTTCACGGACAAGTGACAGCGCTCAAATAAAGCTGCATCATCGGTAACTTCCCAGCCTTGCCGCATGCCCTCTTCGTGGCAGTGTCGGAGCTGAGCCACATCAAACCCTTGGGGCGTTTGTGCTGCCCAAAGATAGCGACGGTCGGGGGTGCTGGTGATGATTTGCGTTTCGGACTCTACCACTTTGATCGTGTCTTTGACGGGAACAGCCGCAATCAGTCCCATACAGTCGTTGAGGGCAATGGCACAGCGATCAAACAGATCGGGCGTAGCTAAACAACGAGCGCCATCGTGGATCAGGACTTGCTTTGCCTCGGCGGGTAACCCCTGCAAGCCGCAATACACCGACTCCTGCCGCGTGCTGCCGCCCTGAATAAACTGCACAGGTTTACTCAGCTTCAGCGTCGCCACAATCTCCTTAAAGTCTGCCCAATCGTGCGGCTGCCCAATGATGCCAATCCACCGAATCTGCAACGACCGCTCAGCAGCTTGCAGCGTCCATGCCAAGAGGGGCTGTCCTAGTAGCGGCAGTAATAATTTATTGCGATTGCTGCCCATGCGCCGCCCCGACCCGGCAGCTGGAATCAAAAGATACACCATTTTAGTTTTGTCCTACCTTATTCTTTGCTCTTTTGCTCGCGTAGTTCACTTTCCAATCATATGCAATGCCTCGATCCAGATTTTGAGTTCCTGCTCAGCTAAGTTTTTATCCGTCAACTTTTTCTGTAGGCAATGTAGGTGTTCCGAAAGTCGTTGATGCGGGTGACAGTTTCTAGAACTTTGCGTCCACCCTGAAACCGCAACTGAGTTTGCAACGCTTCAAATACGCCACCGATTTTTGTGGTGTTGTTGAGAGGATGTTTGGAGTTAAGCCCACTATGCTCTTGGTCAAACTGCTAGCAATACTTCTAAGAGCGTAAGTTGTTGGTCGCATGCAGTTTGTTTGCGTGAATTAGCTGATGTACGCGATCGCCGATGCCTTTGCATTAGCTTCCGAATCCTGAACTCAGGACCGCGAGGACTACGGCTGCAACCACGCCGAGAGATCGCGTTCCAGCAAGTCCTGGAGTTGTAAAATGTCCGGTCGGTATAGCTCAATCAAGCGCCGCCGCACTTCGGGCGATAACTTCACCTTCTGCGTGGTTTGCTTGACCAGCTTGGAGCGTAGCTGCTGCCGTTGTTCAACGGGCAGAATCAGTTTGAGGAGGGTTGCTGCCGTCGCCCGTAGACCGTTAGGCTGAGTGAGCAGCTGATACAAGGCTTTGTTTTTAGGCAATCCTCCTTCGCGCTTGCGCTCGCCCATCTCGGGCACAAACGCCTCAACGCCAAGAAAGTGCCACAGCTCTTGCAGGAAACCCTGCGGATCGCGACAGAGGTCGTCGTAGAGCAGAATTTTAATGTGCTGCCGCGGAAACAGCTCAAAAAACGGCAACAGTTCGGCGTAGTAAAAGCCGGCTTTCACATAGTGATTGTCTGGAGTAATCAGGGTCGCGAAATCGGCCGTTTCATGCCCATGCTGCACAAACATCTGGTAGCTAGAAAAAGCCCGCTCGGCCGGATCGCGGAGAATGGCAATAATCTTGACCTCGGGTAAGAGCTGATGGATCCGGGCAGCAGACTCAGGGTAGCGGTAGTAGGTGGTCGAGATTTCGCCAATTACCCGATCGTCGGGCGCATCCTGAAATAGGGCACTGTATTCTGCCAGGGTTTCTACCGCTCCCCAGCGACGATGCTGAGCGCGGCTTGTGTCATTGATAAAGAAATAGGTTTCCTTCTTGGGACACAGATAGAGCTGGGGATGCTGCGATAGATAGCTGTGCAGCGAGGTGGTGCCGCACTTGCCTGCACCAATAATGATAAACTCTGGCAGCTTTTGGGTTTTCATAACGCTTGAGAGAACGAGGCGACAGCCCTAGCATTCCCTCAAGCCTGTACTGCGCTCAAGATCAGCGACTCGATGCCTCCATGGCAAAAAACCACTGGCGCACCTTACCCCTGATCTTGCGGCTAGCTAGTAGCTGATTTGCAGCGTGACCGATGCCTGCACCTCTTGCTCGCCGCCAATCACTGGGGTAGGAGCTGCTGCCATCTCTGCCATCGGTGCTGCCCGTAAAAGGGGCATAGGCGGCGGAACCGCGCCATTGATTTGGACATTGACCACTTCTCGCCGGGTTAAGCCGAGGGCCGCTAGGGCCGCATCAGCCTGCAACTGGGCATCCTCTACCGCTTCGCGGATCGCCTGCTGCCGGGCCGTGGCAAGGGCGGCATCATCGGCTACAAAGCTGACGCCGTCGATCCGAGTGGCCCCTGCCGCAACCGCCTGATCGAGAGTCGCGCCGGCCTGCTCGGTGGCAATGCGGAAGCTGACGGTATTCGTGGCGGTGTAGCCAACTAGCCGCTGCCGCCCATCGGAATAGTCATACTGCGGGTTCAAGGAAATGCCGGTGGTCTGAAGCTGGCTGACGTTGCGCGAGCGCAGAAACTCCACCACGCTGGCCGAGCGTTCTGCCACAGCTCGCTGCACTTCTGCTGCCGTTTCGCCCTGGATCTCGACGCCGAGCTGCACCTGAGTCAGGGTGGTAGGTACCGATTCGGTTCCCCGTCCGGTAACGGTCAGCGTTCGTAGCATAGGCTCCTCCTGAGCAAGGCTGGGTTGGGCGGTCATTAAGCTTAATACTCCAAGAACGAAGGGTAGCATTGCCCGGTAGGTGCGTTTGCGGATTGCCGGATGGCTGAAACTGGGCAGCACAGGCATTGTTTTAGATGGGGTAATCGTCGGGGTAATTGTCGGGCGCATAATAGCAGCATTCCTCCTCACACAAACTGGGTGAATTTTCAATTTGAATAATCAATATCAAGCTGATTCCACTCTGCCACTGCCGCTAGCGCTTGTGCGATGAGTTACCGTTTTAGAAACCTGCTACGGTAGAAGACGCACGTTTCTTCTGGGCGTTATGGCGCACCGACCCCGCAAGCAGTTTGGGCAGCATTGGCTGCGTAGCGAAACGGCACTCGCGCAAATTGTCGCTGCGGCGGCGCTGACCCCTACCGATCGGGTCTTGGAGATCGGTCCGGGGACGGGAATACTGACGAAACGGCTGCTACCTTTGGTGCAGGCATTGGTCGCCGTGGAGATTGACCGGGATCTCTGCGAGCTGCTGCGACGACAGTTTGGCCGGGTCGAGCATTTTCTGCTGCTGCAGGGTGATTTTTTATCCCTCGATCTGTCGACTCTTTTGGCAGATTTTCCAGCCTTTCAATCGCCCCAAAAGGTCGTCGCCAATATTCCCTACAACATCACTGGACCGATTCTAGAAAAGCTGTTGGGTACAATCGCCCGACCCAATCCTCAGCCATACGAAAGGCTCGTGCTGTTAGTCCAAAAAGAAGTTGCCGAGCGGCTCTGTGCTCAGCCCGACTCTAAAGCCTTTGGGGCCCTCTCGGTGCGGGTGCAGTATCTCGCCCACTGCCAGTGGATCTGCGATGTGCCGGCCCATGCCTTTCAGCCACCGCCCAAGGTCGATTCTGCTGTGGTGCGCCTCCAGCCGCGGCTATTTGATCCGCCTGCTGTGAACCCATCGCACCTGAATACGCTGGTGCAGCTCGGCTTTGCTACCCGCCGCAAAATGCTGCGCAATAACCTGAAAAGCCTGATTGATCGCGAGCTGCTCACGGCGATCTTACAGGATCTCAATCTCAATCCACAGGTGCGAGCCGAAGACCTCAGCGTTGCCCAGTGGGTAGCGCTGAGTAACCGCATCAGCCCGCAGCTCAGCCTAACCGGGGAGCAGGAGCCATAGCAGCCGCCATCACGGGCGCTGTTGGTTATATAGCAAGAGTCATGAAAACTCACTCACCGATGTTAAACCCACGAATATTGAAATCACGAATGTTGAAATATTGACGATTTGCAGCAGGAGAGCCATTTTGTAGTAAATCTGGTGGGTGCCGCTTCTTTGCAGCATTCATCTGACCTGTTGTTTGCTCTTGCCCTATGCAGTCTTACTCTCTGATCGCTCCTGCCAAAATCAATCTCTATCTGGAAATTATTGGCGACCGTCCAGATGGCTATCACGAGCTGGCGATGATTCTTCAAAGCATTGATTTGGCTGACCGCATCGATCTACGTGCCAACGGCACCGATCAGATTCGGGTGCATTGCGATAACCCACAAGTCCCGACCGATACCAGCAATTTGGCCCATCGGGCTGCCGCGCTGATGGCAGAGCAGTTTCCCCAGGTGTACCACAAGTATGGCGGGGTCGATATTGCCATCCACAAGCGGATTCCTATGGGAGCAGGGCTGGCGGGCGGCTCAACGAATGCGGCAGCGGTGCTCGTGGGGTTAGACCTGATGTGGAAGCTGGGCTTGACGCAGTCGGAAATTCAAGAGTTGGCAGCGAAGATCGGCTCGGATGTGCCTTTTTGTGTGACCGGCGGTACGGCCATTGCCACAGGACGAGGAGAGCAGCTCGCACCCTTACCGAGTGTCGATTTTCTCTATGCGGTGTTGGGCAAGCATCGCAGCCTTGCGGTCTCCACGCCTTGGGCCTACAAAACCTACCGGCAGCAGTTTCAAGCAACCTATGCGCCCGATCCAGATGCCTTGGCCGGACGGCGACAGCGGTTTCACTCAGGTCCACTGGTGGCGGCTATTAGCCAGCGCAATGGGGCGCAGATTGGCAGCCTGCTGCACAATGACCTAGAGCGCGTTGTCTTGCCGGCTTATCCACAAATCGCCGAACTGCGGCAGGCGATGGCAGCACTCGATACCCTGGGGGTGATGATGTCGGGGTCGGGGTCAACCGTGTTTGCGCTGGTCGAATCGCAGGTGCAGGCAGAACAGGTGCGGCAAAGGCTGCGGGCAGCTCTGCCCGATCCCGATCTGGAATTCTGGACGACTCGCCTGACGTCTAGCGGCATTCAGTTGGCACACTAGAACATTCAACCGGAGGACGCATCCAACGTTTTGCTGCAGAAGCAGGAAGCCATCGCTGCAAACACGCTAGGATGCCCAATAGCAACTCGAGCGTTTAGCTCGCTGGGCTGGACTGATTAGCTAGTTTGCATTGATTCTGCCGCTTTCAATCGCTTTTCATGAAGTGCTACGGAGTGCTATGACCGATCCTCAACCTGCCTCTTCCTCAACACCGATAGCGAATACAGCCCCTACGCCCTGGCGCTGCTTTCGCGGTGCTTTCATCTCAGGCGGATTAGCCTTTGCCCTTTATTCCCTAACGCAGTCTATTGTTCAGGCGCTAGCAAAGGTGCCTCTGCCGACCAAGAGCACTCTGTCAGCCAATATTGCCGTGGCGGTACGCACCCTCGTAGTCGGTGTCAGCACAATGGCCACCGCAATTTTTGCCATTGCGACTCTGGGTTTACTGCTGTTGGGTATCCAGTTGCTGATCAAAAATGGGCGGCCCAAACCTGAAGAGGGCTAATTGCTGCCTGGAGGCTTTACTCAGCTCCTGCCAAGGTCAAAATCTTAGTTGCAACGTCCTCTGGCACCGGCATGACCGACAGCCGATTGCCTTGGCGCACCACCCAGAGTTCATCGGCACTAAAGGTTTGCCGCAAAGTGTCGAGCGAGACGAGCTGCGGAAACATTTGTACAAATTCCACGCACACGGTTTGCCAGCGCGGTGCCTCTTGCGACGATTTCGGGTCGTAATAGCGACTGGTTGGGTCGAACTGACTCGGATCATCAATACCCGACTGCACAACCCGCACCAAGCCCACAATGCCCGGAGAGGTTGTGTTGGAATGATAGAAAAAACCCAGATCTCCAGGCTGCATCTCTCGCAGAAAATTGCGAGCTTGGTAGTTGCGGACGCCATCCCACAGGGTTCGCTGGTCGCGAGCCAGATCCGCAATGCTGTAGACGGTAGGCTCCGATTTCATTAGCCAGTAGTTCATGCTACCTCACGGCAAAGAAGTATCATTCACGATCATTCCACGATCGTTCATAGCTCCCTATCTTGAACCCGAATCTAGGACTCGGTTGAGAACTTGCCTAGGCACTAAATTGCCCCGGAGGCTTCGGCAGATTGGAAGATGGTGGCACTTCTTCAGCTTCGACTGACAGGGAAGTTGCCTCCTCCGGGGAATCTGACGCTGACCATGCCTCTGGACTCCCAAGATCGTCACTCCCAAGATCGTCCCAGGTTGAAGGCCACAGATTCTCGATGGTTGCTTCGTCAGCATTCTCGGCAGTCCGGCTTTGGAGCGGTAGCTCAGTCGCATCGGATGCGGGCGTCAGCAGGTCGGCAGGCGGCAGGCGTTTGATTTGAATGCGTTCGAGACGCGGTCCTTCCGCCGAGGCGATGGTCATTTCATAGTTTTCGTAGACCAACTGCTCTCCCACCGTAGGAATCTTCTGCAGCTGATAGATCACAAATCCACCAAGCGTCTGGTATTCGTCAGACAAGGGCAAATCGAGCTGCAGAGTTTCGTTGACCTCTTCGAGATCGGTTTGAGCCTGCACCAGCGAGGTTTGCTCGTCCAAGATCTGGATACTGGGTTCTTCGACGCTTTCCGGCTCATGGGTTTCCCCAATGATCTCTGCGACTACGTCTTCTAGCGTTACAAGTCCGGCAGTGCCACCAAACTCATCCACCACCATCATCAGGGTTTGCCCCGTGCGTTGCATCCGCTCTAACAGCTCGTTCAGCGGCATCGGTTCTGGAACGGAATAGGCTTTACGAATCCATTGCTGGAGCGAACAGTCGAGGGAGAGATTGCCTTGAGCCAGCGGTTCTGCCAGATCTTTAAAATGAATGATGCCAATCACCTCGTCCAGCGATTCTCCGATCACCGGATAGCGAGAATGTCCTGAGCTAGAAACTTCTTGAAAGAGGTCCTGCACCGTGGCATCCTGCGATACTGCCACTACGCTGGTCCGCGGCACCATCACCTCTCCGGCGGTCACATCTCCAAAGGCAAACACGTTACTCAGCAGTTCCCGTTCCTCGGCTTCCAATCCTGAAGATTCCGTTGAGGTCGAGATAATCAGCTGTAGCTCTTCAGGGGTGACGCGGCTATACCACCCTTGCCCCGTGTAGGGGATACCCACAAGTCGCAGCAACCAGCGCGTTGATTGATTCAAAATCCAGATAAAAGGGTGGAAAAAGCGGGCAATGGCAGCACTGGGCGGACCTAGCAAGCGCGCGAGCTGCTCAGGATACATCAGCGCCACTGATTTGGGGCAGAGTTCTCCTAGCACAATTTGCAAGTAGGCGATCAGTACAAAAGCGGCCGGCACCGCCAGCGAGTGGGAAAACAGCAGGCGCCACCCCTCAGATAGCGGCAACCTCAAAAACAAAGCAGCCAACAACACAGCCATCGTGCTCTCCCCAATCCAACCCAATGCCAGGCTAGACAGGGTAATTCCTAACTGAGTAGTTGATAGTAGTCGATCGATGCCGCGCTGCAGGTCCTGTACCGTTTTGGCTTGGACATCACCTGCCGAGGCCAACTGGTTGATCCGAGAGCGGCGCACCGAAACAATTGAGAATTCAGCCGTTACGAAGAAGGCATTGATGGCAATCAGCAGCAGAACAGCCAACACCCGCATAAAAACAGCTTCCCCACTCAGGAGGAGCGGGGTAGCAATCACTTCGCCTAATATCGCAGGAGTCATTCCTATAGCGTAGTTCACTCAGGATTGCCAGGAGCGGCAGACCCCCCTTCAATGCGAGCCTTGACGCCGGCCAGGATGTCGTCTTCCTTCAAAAAGGTCAGGCCTTCCCGACGGATGGGCTTGCCCTGCTCATCGGCAAGATTGTTCACTGGGCGGGCATCGGGTTGGGTAATACCTTGCAGGGCACCCCTTCCCAGCCGGTAGCCCCAAACGGCGCTAGTAGC
This sequence comes from Synechococcales cyanobacterium C42_A2020_086, assembly GCA_015272325.1. GTDB lineage: Bacteria > Cyanobacteriota > Cyanobacteriia > Elainellales > Elainellaceae > JACYLU01. Next base: position 93,907 of record JACYLU010000036.1, read on the forward strand.
TCCAGCACCCACCATCAACGATAGCAAAATCAACGTTAAGAGTACGGTAGGATTCACGTTCATAGCTGCATATCGGTACTGCCTCAGGATACAATAGGAGCCGAACTAACGACACTCCGCCAGGGTTGGCCGAGCGGTTTAGGCAGCGAACTCATAATTCGCCTCAGGCAGGTTCGACCCCTGCACCCTGGACTGAAACTTTGACTACAAATTTTGACTACCAGTGTACGCTACCCCTGGTGGAGTAAGACTATCCTAGGGGACAAACTGCAAATCTTAAAATCAAAGAAACTTATTCATTCCGTTGTGAGACAAACCGTTTAGACTAGAGAAGCGGACATGACCTCCAACGTCGATTCATGGTGCTGAGATTCCTTAGGTCCTCCTGTAGGGATGACCTGATCGGAAAAATTTGCTCCTCGCCGGAATCTGCTCAGTTTTATGGGAAATGGGAAAGATAAGACCAGGCACTGGGATGAGGTTGAGGCGTTTCGGCGTGCTCGCCCTACCGTGAACCCCGTGAAGCCCCTTGACTCACGCACCTAACCGTCTTAATCGCCAGATTACTTTGCCTGATGACTTCTGCACCGCATCAAACCCACTTGTTGATTATCGAAGATGACAAGGGACGCCGGGAATACACCCTGGACAGCCCGGTCTATTCGATTGGCAGAGATCCCAAGTGTGACATTCGATTGGTGTCTCAATTTGTCTCTCGTCGCCATGCTACGTTGGTCCAGCTTCCCAATGAAGATGGCAGCTATTACTACCGCATCGTAGATGGCAATCTGAAGGGCAAACCCAGCGCTAATGGGTTACTCATCAACGGTCGCAAGCTGCAGGCCCACGATTTACATGACCAAGACAAGATCATTTTCGGTCCGCAGGTGCAGGCCGTGTATTATTTGCTGAAGCGCGATGCCATTACCACTGTACCGCCGGACGAATATGATATTACCCTGATCAGCCCCAACATGACTGGCGACCCCGAGGATGAAGATGAGGATGAAGATCCCGAGGATGAGGATCCAGTAGCGGTTACCGGTCCCGCCCCAGAGGGTCGAGAAGATCTACAAGAAGATCTAGAAGTAGATTTTGGCGGCAACTCAGGATTCTATCGTCCGAATTGAGCGGCTGACAATTGACTGGCACAATTACTGACAGTTCACTGGCAATTCAGTTTACGCAACCCGACACAACCCGACTCAAACTGCCGACTCAAATTTTGCCTACTCAAAGTGATAGTGCTTCGTCACATCTTGGCGAATCGTCCAGGTGCAGCTCATGCCGGCTGGGAAGGTAACGAGATCGCCTTTGCCCATGGACACCGGGGTGCCACCATCAGGGGTGACTATCACCTCACCCTCCAAGAAATAGCAGGTTTCCTGCTGGTCATAGCTCCAGGGAAACTCGGAGGCTTCTTTGCGCCAGATCGGCCATTGCCAAACGCCAAGCTGCTGCAAGCGCTCGGGGCTAGGCTGGTGTTCAATTTGAATCGGCTGGATTTGAGACGGCATAGGGGATGCTAGAACTTTGACGAAGGGTGCACGGCGAGAAGCCTAGGACACTGAATCTGTCCTAGGACATTGATCTGGGCTGAACCGCTACTCGCAAAGCCGAGTAGTCAGCATCAGCCAGTCCAAGGGCACAGGCTCTCTCTAGAATCTGCCGTACTTTGCGCCAGATCGGCCATTGCCAAACGCCAAGCTGCTGCAAGCGCTCGGGGCTAGGCTGGTGTTCAATTTGAATCGGCTGGATTTGAGACGGCATAGGGGATGCTAGAACTTTGACGAAGGGTGCACGGCGAGAAGCCTAGGACACTGAATCTGTCCTAGGACATTGATCTGGGCTGAACCGCTACTCGCAAAGCCGAGTAGTCAGCATCAGCCAGTCCAAGGGCACAGGCTCTCTCTAGAATCTGCCGTACTCCCTCTAGGCTGTCAACCTGAAGCCCGGCAGTAACCGCTTCCTTCAAAAAGAGGTTGGTATCCTTCAGCAGGTGCTTGGTAGGGAAATTGGGATTGGCATAGTTTCCTTCCAGCATACGTTGCAGCTTCTTATCAAACGTTGGGGCATAGAGGGCGCTATGGCGCAGAATCTCCATGAAGCGGTCTACCGGAACCCCATATTGCTGCACAAAGCTGAGGCTGCTGGCAAAAGCGGTAGTCAGCGAGGCAATCAACTGATTTAGCGCTAGCTTCAGAGCGGCAGCCGTTCCTACAGGACCAATGAGCTGCGGTGTCCCCATCAACTGCAATACCGGCAGCCATTGCTGAAACTGCTCGGGGGTACTGCCCACCATGATTTGTAGTTGACCGGCTTGAGCTTCGGGAATGCTGCCCAGCACTGGAGCCTCGAAATAATCCGCTCCATCTGCGGTAAAGTCTTCCTGCAAACAGCAACTTTCGCTTGGCGCAATAGTGCCCATCTGGATCACTGTATGCTGAGGAAGTAGCGGCCGTACCGTGTCGTTTAACAACAGCTCGCGGATAGCAGCCGCATCCGTCAACATCAAGATCACGACCTGACATTGCGGCAGTAGCTCTGCGACCGATTCAGCCACGACAGCACCTGCCTGCCGCAGTGGTTCTAGTTTTGCGGGCGTGCGGTTGTAAGCGACCAGAGGGAAGTTGCCCTGCAGCAGTCGGTGTGCCATCGGTACACCCATTAGTCCAGTTCCGATCCAACCAATATTCACGTTGGCTCCTCATGACGTTTGACGCAGCAGATATCTAACAAAGCAGATATCCTGGATCCGTTTCTCAGCCTAGGTCAATCTAGGGGGCAGTGTCCCATAGCAATGCTACAAGGCCATCATAAAGCACACTCCTGTCCCCTTAACAGTGAGCATGGGCTAGATTTTAGCCTCTCTACGCTGATTAATTGCAGCTAGACATTCAAGATCTTGATTTCTTGTCCTTCCAACGTCCGCTTCTTTGTGCTGCTTCCTTGAGCAAATATTCAACCTGAGCATTAACACTGCGTAACTCATCAGCCGCCCATTTTTCCAGAACTGCATACAGTTCGGGATCTAACCGCAGTAAAAACCGCTTTTTCTCATCTTTTTTCTCGATCACGTATACAGTGTTCCTGTGTTGATAATTGGCTGAGTTGAGCTTTCAGAGACAAGGGCCACTAAAAGATTATTCACCATGGCTGCTTTCCGTTCTTCGTCTAGCTCTACAACTTGCTGTTCACTGAGCCGGTTTAACGCCATCTCTACCATGCCCATCGCCCCTTCCACAATACGTTCTTTAGCCGCAATAACGGCAACCGCCTGCTGACGCCGAAGCATAGCCTGAGCAATTTCTGGAGCGTAGGCTAAATGCGTGATTCGAGCGTCTAAAACTTCAACGCCAGCTACTTCTAGACGAGTCTGCACTTCGTGTTTCAACGCTTCTGCGACCTGATCGGGGTTGCCGCGCAGCGACTGAGTTTCGGTGTCGTAGATATCGTAGGAATAGCGACTAGCCAGCGAGCGGATCGCCGTTTCGCTTTGGATCGCTACGAAATCGCTGAAGCTTTCCACGTCAAAAATGGCTTTAGCGGAATCGACCACGCGCCACACAATCACAGCGGCGATTTCGATCGGACTCCCTTGAGCGTCATTAACCTTGAGACGCTCGCTGTTGAAGTTGCGAACGCGCAGAGACACTGAGCGCTGCTGAATCAAGACAGGCAAAGTCCAGTAAAATCCGGGTTTGCGAATGCTGCCCACATAGCGCCCGAGTAGCACCAGAACCTGAGCTTGATTGGGCTGCACCACAAAAAAGCCCAAGAGCAGCAGGCTAGTGAGTGCCAAAACGCCGATGCCTATCGTTAGCAAGACAGGATTAGTAATGCGATCGAGCTGAATCGCTCGAACTACTGCAACGCCGCCCACCATCAGCCCAATCAGGGCAACGGGTATGACTACTAGCCCGCTCAAACTCCAGGCATTCTGTTCACGAATTGCATTCATCACTTCAAACTCCGCATCTAGACACCTTGACGCTAGCAAAACAATATTGAAGTGATATCAAAATTTTTACAACACTTAACAAGACCTGGTAAGGAGGAGCAGCCCATCGATCAGGGTGGGAGAAGGGGTAGATAGGTAGTGCCTTGATCCGTGGTTTCCCGGACTCACCCTTCTCAGCTCCTGCCCGTTGTTGGAATGAGTACAATAGTGCTATGGGGCTGCTTGTATCCTTCAGCTCAAGTGAGTGTTGGGAAGGCTTTGAGACGCAACCGCAAGGACCTGCGTCATGGGTCAATGCAGCGCGCTTCAACGGTCGTTATCCGTGAAAATGCGCTAAAATTTTAGAGGTAATTTAAGCAATTTGGCAATAGTTAGGGAGTAATTAGGCCCTACTGATTTGATTATTTCCATCTGCTGCCAAAATTGCCCGAATTTGGAGTTTTTTTCACGGTATGACCTTTTCCCAGGAGCCGACCCCGGAACGGATTATTCCCACGGATTTACGCAACGAAATGTCCCGGTCTTACCTGGAATACGCTATGAGCGTAATTGTAGGCCGGGCGTTGCCGGATGCACGTGACGGTCTAAAACCAGTGCATCGCCGCATTCTATACGCCATGCACGAGTTAGGTCTGACCTACGATCGCCCGTTCCGTAAGTGTGCTCGTGTGGTTGGGGAAGTGCTTGGTAAGTATCATCCCCACGGCGATACTGCGGTGTACGATGCCCTCGTGCGGATGGCGCAAGATTTCTCCATGCGTCACCCGCTAATTGATGGTCACGGCAACTTTGGCTCAATCGATAACGATCCGCCGGCTGCCATGCGTTATACCGAGTGCCGGTTGCAATCTCTGACGACTAATGCCCTGCTGCAAGACATCGAATCTGACACCGTTGACTTCACAGATAACTTTGACGGATCGCAGCAAGAGCCGCTCGTACTGCCAGCACGGGTACCGCAACTCCTGCTCAACGGCTCCTCGGGCATTGCTGTGGGCATGGCGACCAATATCCCTCCTCACAACCTCGGTGAACTGCTTGACGGTGTTGTAGCGTTGATCCGCAATCCCGAGATTACAAGTCAGGAGTTGATGCAGCATATCCCAGGTCCTGATTTTCCCACCGGCGGGCAAATTCTAGGCACGACCGGCATTCGGGAAGCTTATACAACCGGGCGTGGCTCGATCACGATGCGGGGTGTAGCGACAATTGAAACAATCGAGCAGCGAGGACGCCCAGATCGCGATGCCATTATCATCACTGAGCTGCCCTATCAAACCAACAAAGCCGCCCTGATCGAGAAGATCGCGGAGATGGTCAATGAACGTCGTTTGGAAGGAATTGCAGACATTCGCGATGAAAGCGACCGTGACGGAATGCGGATTGTGATCGAACTGCGGCGAGATGCCTATCCGCGAGTTGTGCTGAATAATCTCTACAAGCAAACACCGCTGCAAGCTAACTTTGGCGTGAATATGCTGGCGCTGGTAGATGGAGAGCCGCAGACGATCGGTTTGAAGCAGGCGCTGCAGGTTTTTGTTGATTTTCGGATCGAAACGATCACACGCCGTACTCGGTATGAGCTACGCAAAGCAGAAGAACGAGATCATGTATTGCAGGGTTACCTGATCGCCCTGGAGAATTTAGATGCCATTATTGATTTGATTCGCCGTGCAGCCGATGCGCCGACAGCCCGCCAAGAGCTGATTGAGCGCTATGGTTTGTCGGATGTGCAGGCAGATGCGATACTGCAAATGCAGTTGCGCCGCCTCACTGCCCTGGAAGCCGAGAAAATTCAGCAGGAGCATGCCGATCTACAGCTCAAGATTGCCGATCTGCGCGATATTTTGGCAAAACGCGAGCGGATTCTCAGTATCATCGAAGCCGAGGCGGCTGAGCTGAAGGCAACCTATGCCAACCCTCGCCGCACGCAGATCGAGCGGGCAGACGGTGAGCTAGTCGATACCGATCTCATTGCTAATGAGCAAGCAATCATTCTGCTGACCGAACAGGGTTATATTAAGCGGATGCCCGTCAGCACCTTTGAAGCCCAAAGCCGCGCCACACGGGGTAAAGCTGCTGCCCGCATGAAGGAGGACGATGGCGTTGAGCACTTCCTCACCTGCTGCGATCACGATAATGTGCTTTTCTTTAGCGACCGAGGCATTGCCTACTGCCTCAAGGCATACCACATTCCCACCGGCTCACGCACCTCGCGCGGCACGCCCATTGTGCAGATGTTGCCCATCTCCCACGAGGAAAAGATTACCTCAATCGTCTCGGTCACTGACTTTAGCGACGATGAATACCTGGTGATGCTGACCCAAAAGGGCTACATCAAGAAAACCGAGCTGTCGGCTTTCAGCAACATCCGCGCCAATGGGTTGATCGCTATCTCGCTGGAAGAGGGCGATCAGCTGCGCTGGGTGCGTTTGGCTCGCGCTGAAGATAGCATCATTATCGGGTCGCGCCTAGGGATGGCCATTCACTTCCGCGCTACCCACGAGCAGTTGCGGCCGCTAGGACGACCAACGCGGGGCGTCAAGGCGATGGCTTTGAAGAGTGGCGACGAGCTGATCAGCATGGATATTCTGCCTAGCCAGGTGGTGGAAAGCATTGCTGCCGAGGGAGACGAAACCGAAACTGAGCTGGATGAAACCCTGGAACTGGATTGCCAGTCGCAAGGCCCATGGGCCCTGGTCATCACGACGAACGGCTTAGGCAAGCGGGTACCGGTGGGGCAGTTCCGGCTGCAAAACCGGGCAGGTATGGGACTGCGGGCAGTGAAGTTCCGTAGGCCGGGCGATCGGTTGGCGGCGCTGCGCATTGTTAACGACAATGATGAAATCATTTTGGTCACCAGTCGAGGCATCATTATCCGCCAGACTGTGAATGCGATTTCCTGCCAGTCGCGGGCGGCTACCGGGGTGCGCGTACAGCGGCTCGATGAAGAAGACGCCATTGTGGCTGTGGCTCTAGTGCCGCCGACCGATGCCGGAGAAGCAGGGGAGATCGGGGAAGAGTAACACTCCGCGATGATTTGTTGTCCTGTGGTGTCAGGCTGAACCGGTTCAGTCTAGTCAGTCTAGCCAGTCTAAGTGGAACAGAATCGGTCCAGTCTGGGCGGGTTCAGGGCTGCGGTGCATAGCCTGATTGGATGGGGGTGTAGGTGCCTAGCTTGGTGCCATTCGAGTTGTACAGTTCAACAGGCATCTGCGTGGCGCTACCAATATCGCCCAACGTCCGCAACAGGCCATTGACCTGAGCAACCACTTCGGCACGAGCTGTAGCAGCACTGCCCGTTTGCGAGCTGAAAATGATGCGCTCCACAACCTGATCATACGCGGGAGTAAACTGCACGCGAATGGCTTCCGGCGACAGCGTATAGGTGCAAATTCTAGGATTGCCAGCACAGGTGCGATCTAGATCAGGTTTAGCGGACTGAGCCGCTGTAGCCCGTTGCAGATTGTCCTGAGCTTGCTTTAGCGCACTCGTGTAGTTAGTGATGAGCGGCTGGACCTGCGTATGATACGCGGTTCCGCTCGGCACCCGTCGGGCTTGGTTTAAAGCATCTTGCCAATAGCTGACTGCCCGAGACCACTGGTTTTCCTGCTCCATGACGCGGGCTTGCTTGCCCAAACGAACGGCTTCATCGTAGGCACTGGCTGCGACCTCTTCTTGCCCTCGTCGTGTGTTGGCCTCTGTTAGCTTGGGCTGGTAGAGGGCCAAAAGCTGCTCTGCTTCAGCATAAGCCATAGTCCCCTGGGGAACTTGGCGCAGTTGATGGATGGCAGCCTCCCAGGTCGCGTAAATTTGCTGCCAGCTGGCTATGGAATTGGCTTCTTCGGCCCGCGCTTCAGCCAACTGACCAGCTTTACGGGCTTCATCGATCCGCTGTTGCGCCTGCTGCTCAGTCAGTAATCGCTGATTAATGTTGGCTAGATTAGCTTCGTACTCTTGTAATTTGCGCTGGGCAAGGGGATAGAGAGCATTGCTCGCGGGAATTTGCTGAAGCTGGGCAATAGTTTCCCGCCACAGGCGTTGGATTTCTCGCCACTCCTGCAGCGGATGCGGTGGATTCTGGCTGCGCTGCGCGGCGGTGTTGGCCTGCTTGAGGGCAGTGACAATCTGCTCCAGTACGACTGCTTCGGTCTCATAGCTCGCCAGCAAGCTCTGGGCTGCATCGTAATGCTTGGACCAGGAAGGAATTGTGCCCAGCAAATAGCTAGCCTCATTGAGTTTTCTATAAGCCTCGACAATCTCCAGGGCAGAATCGGTCGTCTGAGCCGTTTGGATTGCTTCTTGACTGAGGCGTTCTGCCTTTTCGTAAGGTTCGCAACTGCCAATCACGCAGGGGCGTGTCAGCAGATACACTGCACCTAAGAGCGTAAACAGCCCGACGGCACTGCCAGTCACCCACACCGATGGGGCCAAACGAAAGCGACTGGCGGGGGCAGGTGGCTCCGCAACGGGTGGAACTAGCGGCAGACCAACTGTTGAAGCGGGAGCCGAAGCAGACGTAGAGACGGGCAGGGGTGCAACAGTCTGGGTGTGTTCGCCCTCTAGCACGCGATTTTGAACCGGTTGATCCATCGCTGCTGCGACCGGCGGCTCGGGTTCTAACTGAGGGTGTTCAGGCGGTTCTGCAACCGGCAATTCTACAGCTGCATTTACAGCCACATTTGCAGTGTCTAGCGCCTCTGCTACAGAGGGTTCGCTCGAGGATGGCACGGTGGCCACTGCTTCAGTCTGCGATTCGGTCGGTGATTCAGTCTCAGAGAGGACTTCAGCCGCCGCTTCAATTTCTAGCGCCTCAATTTCTAGACGAGCAACGGGGGGCACGGCTTCTCGATCGGCAGGTTCAATACTCGCGATCAGCTCTGCTGATGGCTCAACCGACAGGGAATCAAAGGAGTTATGAGTTAGCGGCGATTCAATGGTCGCAGATTCCCCCTCTGGATCAGCTCGGTCAGGCGCTCTGGCTGCCACCTCCCGGCCGAATTCCTCTAGGGCAGCCGCTTCGAATGCTGCGTTGGTTGCTAACGGATCTGATCTGTCGAACGCTTCCGGTGTGTCTGGTGCTGTTTCCTCGGGAGTTCGCTCTGGCTCAATGTCATCAATGTCAAAGGACTCGGGCGCTACCCATTCTAGAATCGGCTCAACCTGTTCAGTCTCATCTAGGTCGAGCGGCTGTGCTGCCTCTACATCCTGTTCCGAGCCAGGGGCTATTGGAGGATCGGCTAAATTGCTTGGCGGCTCCCAATCCAGCACCTGCTCAACGCTTGACTCAGATTCAGCCCTCTCTGTTTCAGCCTGTGCTGTCTCAGGGGGAGGAACCTCTATCCATTCCAAGTTTGGTTCCTCTGGGCATGAACGTTCGGCGAATTCCGCTGAGTTGTCTGGCGCTTGATCTTCTAGTTCCTCTGGTAACTCCTCTAGTGACTCCTCTAAGGCAGGCTCTAACGGCGACTCTGTGGTCTCTTCTACGGCCGCTGCAAAAGTGCCGACCTCCGGTATACCGGGCTGTTCGAGCAGCTCAACCTCTGGCTCGGCGAGTGCAATTTCCAGGAGATCCAGCTCCGCTGTAGGAGCAGAGGACCCATCGGTTGCTAGTCCTTCGCTAGCGGTTGTCAGGGCAGTGATGTCTGTATCGCTGTCTGCATCGCTGTCGGTATCGCCATCAGTATCGCTGTCAACCTCAGTGAGGGTAAAGGACGATTCAGGCAGCTCGCTGGTAGTTTCGGCATCTTGCTCGGCGAGCAATACCTCAGTCGTAGGCGGATCTAGCGACTCCTCGAAAGACGGCATCACCTGCAATGGCGGTGGGGGCATCACGGCTGCGGTGAATGCTGCGGTGAAGTCTCCGGCGGCTTCATCTCGCTCTTCGGACAGCTCTCTCTCCAGTGCAATCGGGTGCGGCTCCTCAAGCGCCTCAGCAACGGCCGTATTCTCAGCCTCAGCTCTTGCCTCCGTCTCGGCTGAATCATCTGAATTCTCGGCTGCAGACTGCGAATCTTCAAATAGCGAATCCTCGTATGGTAGATCCTCTGTGGCGATTGCTTCGAGCGGGGTAGGCTCCGAAATCAACGAAATCGGCAGAGCAGCAGCCAGATCCGGTAGGGGATCAACCGGTAGATTCAGCATCGAGATTGTTTCCTCGGGTGGGGGAGCAACGGCATCAGCTTCTAGGGCAGCCAGCTCTACCTCGTCTGCTTCCGGAAGAGTCGTTGGGGCAGTTGGGTCTGGTTCAACATCTGTTGGGGTTGCGATCAAATCTGTTGCCGGGATATGCAGCATCTCGGAGACGAGCCAAACCAACTCCAGGGCAGCTGTCTCTAGTGCCTCGCGATCAGCAGGTTCAGTGTCCGCAGTTGCCGTTTCGCTGACTGGCTCTACCGACGCTAAGGTTAAAGGGATTGAAGGTGCGGCGGCTTCGCGGGCGTATGCCTCCTCCAGAAGATCGGCTTCAACCACGACAGCACTCGGTTCCAGGGAAGGGGGGACTAAAAGCGGTGGCAGATCTCCAGCAATACTGATGCTTATGGCATCCAGTGTCTTCAGCTGTTTCGCCTCTGCTGTCTCGCTAGGCAGGGCAACCACTGTTGGTTCCTGTTCTTCCGTTTGAACTGACTCGTCTATTCTGGCTTCTGCACTGGCTTCTACAGGCTCTACAGATGGGAGAGGCTCGGTCAACATAGCAGATGCTATCCAGCCCAATGCCGGTTCTGCGTCTAGAAGGGCATTGAATTCACTGGCTGCATCCGGTTCACTCGGTTCAACCGGTTCAGTTAGCGCCACACGCTCTATCGTCTGCTCCTCAGTTTCCCCAAGGTTCAGGTTGGAATCGCCAGCAGGGGAAGGTTCTCCTGGCTCCCACGCAACGCCCTCAGCTGAATCGGAGGAAACCTCAATACTGGGTTCGGATACCGGTTCTAGTTCGGCTGGTGCGGCTAGCTCAAGGGCCGCTATTTCGCTGGCTGCGGGTTCGGTTGCGATTTGTGGTGGCCGGGGCGGCTCGCTGAGCAGTTCTACCGGAGAGTCGGTTCTGGCTTTCGGGTCTACCTCAATCGGCCGTTCCTCCTGAACTCGCACAGCTTCGGGGTCGGCTAGGATATCTACCGGCCCCATAGGAATAGAGGGAACTGGCGGCGGCACAAGCTCTAACTGGAATGAGCGGGCAGCATAGGGCTGATGATGTCCAGCGATGCGCAGATAAAGCTGCACTGGAATTCGCCGCATTGAGGTTGCAATAGCTGCATTGCTTTCAGCCTCCAACAGCTCAGGGGCAAAGGTTTTGATCGCCGCCTCTAGCGTGGCAAAGGTGCGGTTAGGCTCGGGTTCGATGTGGAGCAAATGTTCAGCAAGAACGAGTAACGTCTGGTCTCGTAAGGCACAGCGAATTTGTAGGGATTCAGCATAGCCAAGCTGCCGCAGTCGATCCTGGAGCTCCAGTCTGAACTCATCCAACTCGGGCGAGTGAGGCAGGCTAGATTCAGTCTGTTGACTTTGACTCAAGAAGCGCTTCTTCAGCATAGAACAGCAATTGCGGGAGTAGCCCGTTTAGAGAACAAAAGCGGCACATGTGCGAGTTCCATACCAGTATGGCTTGCGTGGGTTCCCTTGGGGAGACTGGCGCTCAATCCAACCCCAATTGCTCGGATCCCTTGCCCTAAACAGCGGACTGAGAGGTTCATCAGAAATTTTGGATATTTCCTCTTGCGGTTATCCTAGCGGCACTCGCTACAATGGGGAGGGTTCTACTGCGGCGTTGGTGACTGCCAATATGTTTTGTGATCTATGCTGTTTGAATGAGGGAATCTCAACTGTCGGTGGCAGTAGACCGGGCTTGTACCCGGAAACTTTAAACCAGACGTTAAGGTACCCACCTGGATTTTTCCAGGTCAAAAACTGAGGTAAGACGGCGTCGCGGGGAACTTTCATTATGTCATTGCGAGTGTTCTAATCCCTTGTCTGGTTTGGACGAGGGAATTTTTGTTTTGAACCAATGGGTTTAAACACCGATGAGTTGCCGGCCGAGATGGATGATAGGCAGGGTGGTTCAGTGCCGATTAACTTAGATAAGCTCGAAGAATAAGCTCGGAGCCACTCAGCACGACAGTTCAGCGGTTGGCATGATTCAACTCAATTGGGGTATTAGGGAACGGTCGATCGCGGTTTCATCAATAAAAGTTTCATCAATAAAATAATAGGCCTCTGCCATTTCTTCACTCCTTATCATTCATTAACTCGATAACGGATCGTTTATCCGGATCTGAGAGCTACCGGAAGCCCAGAAAAATAGGGTATACTATCCGTAGTCGTTATGAGTTCACCTAAGAGCTATGACCAATCCAGCCGTAGAGAATCTAGTGATTATTGGTTCAGGTCCAGCGGGCTACACTGCTGCAATTTATGCCGCGAGAGCCAATCTAAAGCCCTTCATGTTTGAAGGGTTTCAGGCAGGAGGGCTACCCGGCGGCCAACTCATGACCACCACCGAAGTCGAAAACTTCCCTGGTTTTCCGGAGGGCATTACTGGACCGGAATTAATGGATCGGATGAAAGCCCAAGCCCTACGATGGGGGGCAGAACTCGTAACTGAAGATGTGATCTCGGTCGATTTCAGCCAGCGCCCCTTTTTGATCCGCTCGGAAGAACGAGAAGTCTATGCCCATAGCGTGATTATTGCCACTGGGGCTACTGCCAAGCGACTGGGTCTGCCTTCCGAGCAAGAATTCTGGAGCCGTGGCATCTCTGCCTGCGCCATTTGTGATGGTGCGACGCCGATTTTCCGCAATGCTGAACTGGCAGTGATTGGTGGCGGCGACTCGGCGGCTGAAGAAGCTGTGTATCTCACTAAATATGGCTCTCATGTTCACTTGCTCGTACGCAGTGACAAAATGCGAGCTAGCAAAGCGATGCAAGATCGGGTGTTGAACAATCCCAAAATTACCGTGCATTGGAACACCGAAGCTGTTGATGTCTTTGGTTCTGCTCAGCACATGGAAGGCATCCGGATTCGAAATACCCAGACCCAGACGGAAAGCGATCTCCACGTTCGCGGTTTGTTCTATGCCATTGGTCACACGCCCAACACTAGCCTGTTTCGGGGGCAGCTCCGTCTCGATGAAGCCGGCTATATCGTAACGCACGAGGGAGTTGCCACAAGCGTTGAAGGCGTTTATGCCGCAGGTGACGTGCAGGATCGTGAATACCGGCAGGCCATTACCGCAGCCGGTACAGGCTGTATGGCGGCACTGCTGGCCGAGCGCTGGCTGTCTGCCAAAGGACTAATTCAGGAATTCCACCAACCTGCCTCCGAGAAGCCGGAAGCCGCACCAACCTCTCACAAAACCGAAGCCGAAGAAGCCGCAGAGTTCAACATCACCCATACTCGGCATACAGGCGGCTACGCGCTGCGCAAGCTCTACCACGAAAGCGATCGCCTGCTAGTGGTGATCTACACCGCACCTACCTGTGGTCCTTGTCATACTCTGAAGCCAATTCTGAGCAAGGTGATCGACGAATTTGATGGGCTGGTGCACTACATTCAAATCGACATTACGCAGGATCCGGAAATCGCCGAATCTGCCGGTGTCACCGGCACGCCGACCGTGCAGCTATTTAGAAACAAGGCGCTGGTAGGCGAGCTGAAAGGTGTGAAACCTAAGAGCCAATACCGCGAGGCCATTCAAGCTCAAATTGCTCCGGTGACGGTGGTGTAAACTGACGGTGGTCTAAACGGTGGCGCTGAGCACTTAAGGGTTGATCCGAGACAAATCTCGCGACGCACCTAGAGTAGGGGCGGGACCACCTCGCCCTTCATTCTTCATCTGGAATGCATCTATGATGGGGAGCAAGCGCATTGGTTAAGCTGTCTATGGTTTCTGAACTGGGATCCTGGTCTTATTGGGGGTTGCGTTGGATGGTGAGGGTTAGCGCAACTGTGAGCACCTTCATTGGCTTTGTGCTGCTTCCCGCTGAGAGGGTGACTGCCTTACCGCCCCCCGAGGATCTGCCCGAGGAAGTATTGCGCACCGAAATTATTCTGGACGCTCGCTCTCCGATTACCGGTGAACCGCTGACGCCCCAAGAGTATGCAGAGCTACAGGCTCAGTTTGAAGCAGCCCCGAATACCCTGGGTCGGGTGTCGCCCGAGGTACGGCGGATTGTTGGGTTGCTGCGGCTGCGTAGAGCATTACGAACGATTTTTCCGTTTATTCCCTAACGCTAAGAATTGCTGGCTTCTAGTAGCTCTAGGGGTTCTTTGGAGTTTTCGGGTGAATGCTGATGCAGCAAATCGCGGGTACGAGCGATGGTTTGGGCCAAGGTGATGTCTTCCTGGGTCAACAATCCCACTACCTGCTGCGGTCGTTCGCGTTTCACCACAGGCAATTGCTGCAAACCGCGAGCCGTCATCCGGTTCATTGCCTCAGCTAGGGGTTCATCTTCAAATGCATAGATGAGCTGAGTGGTGCAAACCTGCTGGGTCGGCTGTTGCAGGATAGTTTCTGCTTCTGTTTCCGGTTTTGCCCGATGTAATGCCCGACTGACATCCTGCAGCGTCAGAATGCCGATGAGCGGCTGACCTTCTTGGGTCATGTCCACAACCAGGGCCCCATGACAGCGCTGATCAATCAGAGCTTGGGCGGCATCGCGCAGCGTCAGCGTGCCGGGCAGCTTCAAGGAGGCAGGATGCATAGCCGTCTCTACCGTTAGCACGGGCGCTTCTACGGGGGCTACCGGCTCCTGCTGTGCTTCGGGCTTGGGCGAATTGTCGATCACAATTTGAGGATGTAAATACTCCACTAGCCAACTGCTCAGCCCCACAGCGGCCATCAGGGGTAACACAATCCGATAGTCGTGAGTTAGCTCAAACAGCAGCAAAATTGCCGTCAACGGAGCTCGCACGCTACCCGCCAAGACCGCCGCCATGCCAACCATAGCGTAGGCAGGCGATGAGGCCATCGAGTCGCGCAACATCGGCAGTGCGAGGGCCAGCACCTTGGCGTAGGCTGATCCCAAGGATGCGCCTAGAAACAGCGCCGGCGCAAACACCCCACCCACGAAGCCACTGCCAAAACTCACGGCGGTCATCATCAGCTTCACGCCCAGCAGCGCCAAGACCAGGGCTAACGGCATCTGCACATCTTGCAGCATCGACTCGACGGTTTCGTAGCCCACACCGAGGATCTGCGGCAGCTTCAATGCCACTAGCCCCAAGCAGGCTCCGCCCATCACCGGATGCAGTGGAGCTGGAATCCGCCCTAGCCACTCACAGCCCGGTACTTTGCCCTGAAAACAGCGCTGCGCTAGCCGTAACGCCCGCACATAGAGGAGCGACACTAAGCTTGCTACGAATCCCAGACCCACATATAGCGGTAACTCCAAAACGCTGCGAACTTCGTAGGCCGGCAGGGCAAAGGCTGGTTGGGAGCCAATACCAATCTGGGCTATCCAAGCTGCTACCACTGCTGCTAGCAGCACCACGCTAGCCGCTGAAGCCGCTGAGGTAGTTCCCAACACCACTTCCAGGGCAAAAAATACTCCGGCAATCGGGGCGTTGAATCCAGCTGCTAGTCCGGCCGCTGCGCCTGCACTCAGCAACAGCCGTTGCCGTTCCTGTGACACTCGTAGCACTTGCCCCAGCAGCAAACTAAAGTAGGCACCAATTTCGACGCTTGGACCTTCGGGACCCAAAGAAGCACCGCTGCCCAAAGAAATAGATGCTGTCACCATCTTGGTCACCGGATTCAGCAGCAGCACCTCGCGGCTGCCCTGCACGACTTCAATGAGCGTTGTCAAGCCGGGACCAAAATCACGAATTCGCCAGCGCAATAGCCCAATCACCACACCACCCAGTAAGGGAATCAGGGCCAACGTCCAATAGCCCCATACCGAGAGCGCACTGGACAGTTCACCAAACATAAAGCCCTGGATCAGGTGAATCAGAGCGCGAAACAGCACCACCCCAACTCCGGCTCCGGTACCTACGAGCACTGCCAATAGCAACACCACCGTTTCCGGGGCAGGCTGTAATCGGTAGAGCAACTGAGTTAGGCGAGGGGACGGACTGGCTAGCTGCGATTCGGAAGTCACCCGCTGAGTGGCGCTGGGAGAAGATGGCATTGAGGCAACGGATCGGTTGAGAAAACCTGCTCTCATTCCATTCTGCGGGATAGGGCGACGAATTGGCGGAAATGACCAATGTCTGGAGTTGGGGATACCTTTACCTTCTACTGTCCTGCCTCCATTGTCGGATAACCCTACCGTAGTGACGGGGTAGCCATGCTATCCTAGTAAAGTTGTTTAAATCTCACACATCTGGGATTTCGGGTGTTTCTAGCGACGGATAACTGAAGTAGGTGCGCGACATCTGCTTTGCATATCTCGTTCGCCCACAGGAATGCTCCCAGATGGAGGATTAACCCGAAGGAGTTCAAAACCATATGCCAGTTGTTACGTTGGCTCAATTGCTGGAGTCGGGGGTTCACTTTGGGCATCAGACCCGTCGTTGGAACCCAAAGATGGCTCCCTATATCTACACAGCCCGGAATGGGGTTCATATTATCGATTTGGTGCAGACCGCCCAATTAATGGAGTCTGCCTACAACTACCTGCGCACCGCATCCGAGCAGGGCAAGCGTGTCCTGTTTGTCGGTACGAAGCGCCAAGCCGCTGGAATTATTGCTCAAGAAGCTCAACGCTGCGGTTCCTACTACGTCAACCAGCGCTGGCTGGGCGGCATGCTGACGAACTGGGCCACAATCAAGACTCGGGTCGATCGCCTAAAAGAACTGGAGCGGCGTCAGGAAACCGGGGCACTCGATCTGTTACCCAAGAAGGAAGCAGCCGTGCTGCGGCGCGAGCTAGAGAAGCTGCAAAAGTACTTGGGCGGCATTCGCGGTATGCGCAAGGTACCCGATATCGTCGTGATTGTTGATCAGCGCCGGGAATATAACGCCGTTCAGGAGTGCGAGAAGCTGGGGATTCCTATTGTCTCGCTGCTGGATACCAACTGCGACCCCGATACTGTGGATATTCCAATTCCGGCGAATGATGATGCAATCCGGTCGATTAAGCTAATAATAGGTCGTCTGGCTGATGCGATCTACGAAGGTCGCCATGGTCAGCTAGATGGAGATGAGGATTACGAAGATTACGAAGAAGCCGCTGAGGAAGAGTTCGACTACGAAGAGAGTGACTTTTCCGAAGACGAAGAAGAAACCGAGGAGTAATTCCATGACGGCAGGTGGAGCCAAGGAAAACAGAAATGAGTCTGCGTCTCTCTCGGTTGTCCGAGACCTAGCTTGCCGTCTTCTCCTAACGGCTGACTCGGCGTTCCGCTGAACCCGTGCAAACCAAACCTCACAATTACAGGAATTAAAGCAACAATGGCGGATATACCAGCGAAACTCGTCAAAGAACTGCGGGATAAAACCAACGCAGGATTCGGAGATTGCAAGAAAGCCCTCGAAGCCACCGATGGCGATATGGAGAAGGCAATGGAGTGGCTCCGTCAGAAGGGCATTACCTCTGCAGAAAAGAAAGCCGGCAAAATTACAGCCGAGGGGCTAGTGGGCAGCTACATCCACACTGGCGGCCGGGTCGGTGTTCTAGTAGAAGTCAACTGCCAGACTGACTTTGTGGCACGCAACGAGGCGTTCCAAGCCTTGGTAAAAGATATTGCTATGCAAATCGCTGCCTGCCCAAATGTGGAATATGTCCGCGTAGAAGACATTCCGCCCGACGTGGTTGCCAAGGAAAAAGAAATTGAGATGGGTCGAGATGACCTCTCCAATAAGCCCGACAACGTGCGCGAGAAGATCGTGATGGGGCGGATTGAGAAACGCTTGAAAGAGCTGTCGCTGCTCGAGCAGCCCTACATTAAGGATCAAAGCATCACGGTGGCCGAGCTGATTAAGCAGCGCATTGCCAGCTTGGGAGAAAACATTCAGGTGCGCCGCTTTGTGCGCTTTGTTATGGGCGAAGGCATCGACAAGCAAGAGACTGACTTTGCCGCAGAAGTCGCTGCTCAGACGGGCGTCCAGGAAGCTCCGACCCAGGAAGCTCCAGCCGCTGCTCCAGAGGCTCCGCCGGTAGCAGAACCGGAGGTAACGTCAGAGACTCAGCCTGAGCCTAAGACTGAGATCAAGTCCGAGACCAAATCAGAAACTAAGCCTGACAGCAAAGAAAAGGACAAGAAGAAGAAAAAGAAATAGCCTAAACAACCACAGGAGATGCCTGCGTTGCGTCTCTGTTGATGGGTAGTCAGTTTATGGGTAATAAGTGATTGAAGGAAGAGCTTTCGATCGCTTGTTACCCATTGCTATAGGTTGGTTATAAGTTGCTGGCACCAGAAGTCGGCAGGTGGTATCAAGCGGTTCATTAGCAGAACAGTATGGTTAGAGCACTGGAGCGCATTGAGCAGGAAATTGCTACTCTCAATCAGGCGGTAGCGGCAACTGCTCAAGAATTAGAGGACACCGATCGCCAGTATCTGCATGCCCTAGGGCAGGCCACTCGGCAGCAGCTGATTTTGGCTAGCTATCACATCTGTACTCACGGCTACCCTGAGCAGTTTCTGTCGCTGCCTGTGACTCAGCGGCAACACTTGCAGCAGGCATTGCAGCAACTCAGTAAGCAGGCGCAGTCACAAATTCTAGCGGCTCTGGTACCTCTTTCCACCCCTGCTGCTCCCGATGCGACACCATCCTCAGAGGCCGCGGAGGTTGCCATCGATCCGGGACCGTCCGACTCTGCGTTCTGGACAGCGGCAGAGCCTCCAGGTAACGACTCTCCAGACAACGACACTGCCACGAGGGACACGGAACCTGCTATCTTGGCTTCTCCAACGTTGACTCCCAAAGCTGTGATGGAGTGGCAAGAGGAGCTTGAAGCAAAAATTGTCGAGATCTTGCAGACCTTATCCCATCGAGCCAACCGCCTGCTGCAAGACGCAGAATTGCTGCCACCGCAGCTACCAGAGCCGGTGCTAGAGGTGGCTGCTAAAGCCGACCTCGCTTCGGAAACCGCTGCTAGCCCCCCTAACCTGTTGAATCTGCTGATCGAAACCGAATCAGAAGCCGAAAAGGAACCCTTGATGACACAGATCATTGCTGTGCGGCTGCGGCTTTCGGAAATCGAATTTAGCGATGCCGCAACAACGGCTTGGCGCTCGAAACTGCGCAACTTGCTGGCCCAACTCACGAAACTGGGACGCGATTACCAGCGGAAGCAGAAAGAGCACTCAATTGCCCAAGCAGAAGCAGCTTGGCGAGCTACTTGGTATGAAGAGGAATAGGCGCTTTTTGCAGTTCTTCGTTACCCTGAAGAAGAAGCGTTAACTTATGTAAAGCGAACATGACCACCGTTACCCTAGGGCCGAATGGCCCTGCTGTCTCTGCCTTGGGAATTGGCACCTGGGCATGGGGAGACAAGCTGTTCTGGAGTTACGGCAAAGAATACGACTCAACCGCATTACAGGAAGCCTTTAAAGCAGCCCTGGCAGCCGGTATCACCTTGTTTGATACAGCAGAAATCTATGGCTTCGGCGAATCGGAGCGGTTGCTCGGGCAATTTATGCAGCAAATGCCGCAGCAGCCGGTTCAGATTGCCACCAAATACTTTCCTCTGCCTTGGCGGTTTACGGGCGATGCCGTTGCCGACGCGCTCACGGCTAGCTTAAAGCGGCTCCAGTTGCCCTCGATTACCTTGTACCAAGTCCACTGGCCCTTTGATTTTTTCATGGGGCAAACGACTCTCATGAATGCCTTGGCCGATGAAGTGCAGCAGGGCAGAATCCAGTCAGTGGGCGTGAGTAATTATTCAGCTGAGCAGATGCAGCGGGCGCACGAACAATTGGCAGCGCGAGGGGTACCGTTGGCAGTCAACCAAGTGCAATATTCCCTTCTCGCCCGACAAATCGAGAGCAATGGCGTTTTGAAAACCGCTCAAGATTTGGGCATTACCATTCTGGCCTACAGTCCGCTTGCCCAGGGCTTGCTCAGCGGCAAATACACTGCCGAAACAGCAGCTCCCTCGGGTGCTCGTCGGCTGGATCCGCGCTTTAGTCGCAGCGGTTTGGAAAAGCTGGCTCCGGTCATTCAGGTGTTGTGGTCGCTTGCCGAGCAATACGAGCGTACCCCGGCTCAAGTTGCCCTCAACTGGTTGATCGCTCAAGGCAATGTGATTCCAATTCCGGGGGCTAAAAATGCGGATCAGGCGAGGCAAAATGCAGGAGCCTTGGGCTGGACCTTGGCACCAGAAGATGTAGAGCGGCTGGCGCAGGTTACTCAGGCATGGCAGTAGCTCCGCTGCGGCTCTTCGCTGCAACTCCTGAATGCGCTGCATAAATCTGCATCAACCGGTTCAGGAGCGGCTAATCCTGAACTAATCCTGAAACTGCAAATTTTCCAGCAGCACGGTTGATCGTGGCTCAAATCCATCGACATACTCGGCGGGGTAGTAGGTCAAGGTGTAGAAGGCACCCCCCTCATACTCGCCGATATAAATGGAGCCAACAAAGAGCTGATCAGTCGTGCGCTGCTGATAGATCAGTTTCTCTTTGGCCCAAGGGTAGCTCACAATTTCGGTGCGATCCACGAGCTCCCAACCATTCTTGGCTAATAAGCCCTGGTTGCTTAGCAGAGCATCCTGCATTTGCGCCACGCTCATCCGGTTCTGGGGCAAGACAATCTGCAGATAGGCTTTTGAGTCCTTCTTGCCGCTAGGGCTGAAGTAAAAGTAAGCGCTCATTGCCTTAGCACCGGCAGTTACTTCGCTTTGAAAATCAGCGCTGGGCACATAGGTGGTGAAGGGCAGGGATGGTTGTCCAAACAGTGTCAGCTCCATCTCTAGCACTTCTCCCTCCACTGCCATGGGAATAATCCGGGTATTGGGGCGCTCAGAGTCCGCAAGGGGACTAGTAATCGATTCCCTGGGAGCAGAAGGCGCTACGATGGAACGATCTGACGGAGCAGCTTGAAAGACCGAGCAACTGGTCAGTCCACTCAGTCCTGCAATCACCAGCAAGACCACTGCCGGCTTCATACTTGTCTCCTTGGTCTCACGCCACCACTGTATATCAATATCACTGCTGCTGCCGCACACTACTGCTTTATACCACCCCGGTTATGCCACCACAAAATTGACTAGCTTGCCCGGCACCACAATCACTTTCTTGATTTCTTTACCGGCAATATAGCGCTGAGCAAGCTCCGACTCGCGAGCATACTGCTCCAAAGTTGCCTGATCTGCATCAGCAGGCACCTGGATTGTGCCGCGCGTTTTCCCCATGACTTGAATTACTAAGGGAATTTCGTCTACAACCAGGGCTGTCGGGTCTGCCTTCATCCAGGACTGCTGATGCACTGAGGTCGTGTTGCCCAGCTTATGCCAGAGTTCTTCCGCTAGATGCGGGGCGAAGGGTGCGAGCAGCTTGATCAGGGTCGTTATGCCTTCAGCATACACAGGAGACTCCTTACAGGGAGCATCGGTGAGGGCGTTGCTGAGTTTCATCAGCTCCGATACCGCTGTGTTGAACTGGTAGTCGCCCTCTAGATCTTCGGTAATCTGCTGAATTGCGTAGTGAATGGCGTAGCGCAGCTCTTTCTCAGCTCTCGTCAATGAAGCATCGGCTGAGGGCGTGGCAGGTGGTTGCGCCACAAACTCCGTCACCAGCCGCCAAACGCGATTTAAAAAGCGGAATTGCCCTTCGACGTCGGCATCGTCCCATTCCAAATCCTTCTCCGGCGGTGCTTTAAACAGAATGAACATGCGAGCTGTATCAGCTCCATACTTGGCCAGCACCTGCTCAGGGTCAATGCCGTTGTATTTCGACTTCGACATCTTCTCGAACACGACCTCTAGCGGCTCGCCGGTTTGCGGATCCCGAGGATCGGCGAGATCAAGCTGACTCGGCGGGTAGTATTTGCCGGTTTTGGGGTTTTTGTAGGCGGCCGCTTGCACCATACCTTGAGTGAGTAGCCGTTGGAACGGTTCATCGAAGTTAAGCCAGCCGCGATCCCGCAGCACCTTAGTGAAGAAGCGGGAGTAAAGCAGATGCAGAATCGCATGTTCGATGCCGCCGACATATTGATCCACCGGCATCCAGTCGTTCGTTTTAGCCGGATCAAACGCTTGCTGCTCGTTGCGGGCATCCGGGTAGCGCAGGAAGTACCAGGAGGAGCAGATGAACGTGTCCATCGTATCGGTTTCTCGCCGGGCGGGCGTGCCGCAGCTCGGGCAGGGCACATTAATCCAAGATTCCAGCTTGGCTAAAGGCGAGGGGCCACGGCCGCTGAACTCGACATCTTCGGGAAGCCGCACGGGCAACTCTGTCTCGGGTACAGGCACAATGCCGCAGCTCGGGCAATGAACGACCGGAATCGGACAGCCCCAGTAGCGCTGCCGCGAAATCAACCAGTCCCGCAATCGGTAGTTGACCGTACCCTTGCCTTTGCCGTGTTGCTCTAGCCACTGCACAGCCGCCTCAACGCTCTGCCCAGGCCCCTTGCCCGCCGGGATACCGTTCAGTGGTCCCGAGTTGACCATGACGCCCGTATGGAGATAGGCTGCGGTCATCTGGCTGACCTCCAGCGGCTGATCCGGCGGCTGCACCACGAGTTTGATCGGCAAATCGAAGGTTTTGGCAAACTCAAAGTCGCGCTGATCATGGGCAGGAACCGCCATAATTGCCCCTGTTCCATAGCCCATCAGCACATAGTCGGCAATCCAGACGGGAATCTTTTCCTGATTGACCGGATTCACCGCGTAGCCTCCCGTCCAGACGCCGGTTTTTTCCCGATCCTCTGCCGTTCGGTCAATCTCGCTCTTGTTGGCAGCTTCGCTCTGGTAGGCTTGCACTGCGGCAGCTTGCTCGGGCGTCGTCAGTTTTGCCACCAGTGGATGTTCAGGCGACAACACCATAAAGGTGGCCCCCCAGAGGGTATCTGGCCGCGTAGTGAACACCGGCAGCTCATCGCCGTCCTCGGTGGTGAACACGACCTCTGCCCCCGTCGATTTGCCGATCCAGTTTTCCTGCATCAGCTTGACTCGCTCGGGCCAACCCTCGAGCTGATTCAGGTCCTGCAACAACTGCTCAGCGTAATCAGTAATTTTGAAGAACCACTGCCGCAACAAGCGCCGTTCCACTTTCGCGCCGGATCGCCAGGACCGCCCTTCGCTGTCTACTTGCTCGTTTGCTAGCACGGTTTGGTCGATTGGGTCCCAATTCACCGCCGATTCTTTCTGGTAAGCTAGACCGGCCTTGAAAAATTCCAGGAAAATCCACTGCGTCCAGCGGTAATAGTCGGGCGAGCAGGTGGTGACTTCCCGAGTCCAGTCGTAGGACAAGCCCAGTCGCTGGAGTTGCGCCCGCATCTGTGCAATGTTCTGATAGGTCCACTGAGCGGGATGAATGCCGCGATCGATGGCGGCGTTTTCAGCCGGTAAGCCAAACGCATCCCACCCCATTGGATGCAACACTCGATACCCTTGCATTCGCCGCACCCGAGCAATCACATCCGTGATGGTGTAGTTGCGGACATGCCCCATATGCAGGTTTCCGGACGGATAGGGAAACATCGACAGCGCGTAAAATTTGGGCCGGTCCCTCGTCTCAGAAGTCTGATCGATTCCCTCTTCTGCCCAATGCTGCTGCCACTTTTCCTCGATTTCTGCCGGATGATAACGGGACTCCACGAACCGAACTCCTCTGGATTAGCGGGTTGTTTCTACACCATTCTATAGGGAAGCAGGAAAGCATGGTTTTTTAGCCGACTAGATTCAGGATATTGGCTTCCCGATTAGTCACTGAATCGAGTGGCAGATTGAGTCACTGATTGAGTCACTGTTTAAGTGATTGATTGGGTCACTTGATCAGGTCGCTGAATACTGAAATAGGGAATCAGCGTTGCTGCCAGATAGAGCCATTGCTCAGTTGTAACTCGGTCTCAACGCCTTTGACCTCGTCGCAGATGTTGACCCCTAAGAACTTGAAAACGGCTCAATGGTTTTCTGCCCTACTAGTTGAGCGCAGGTAAGCGGTTCATCTAAGCTGTCATTTAAGTCAACTCAGTCAACTTATTACTAGAGCAGTCTAATCTCTGTGAGTGCTTCCATCCGCTTGTTTGTATACGGAACCCTGAAACCTGGAGAGTGTAACTATGGGTACTGTCAACAGCAAGTGATAGCGGCTGAAGCTGCCATTGCCTTTGGTGCCCTGTATGCTCTGCCTCTGGGCTACCCTGCTATGACCCTTGGCTCCTCCCCGGTCCAAGGAGTGCTGCTCTCGTTTGCTGATGCGGCCGTGCTAGAGCAGCTCGATCAGCTGGAGGATTACTGCCCGAGCCGCCCTCCTGAGGAAAACGAATACAATCGCGCAATGATCGAAACCTTTAGCCCGGTCTTGCACCCCTTAGGCCGGGCCTGGGTTTACCTCATGCAGCCCGATCTAGTCAAACGCCTGGGCGGAGTACTTCTCACCAGCGGCGTCTGGACAGGTCACACCGTTCAGTAAGCTTATAGTTCAGTCAGCTCATTTAAGCTTATCGGGTAAGCTTATCGGGCAGCGGACCCACGTCAAGTAGCGTGTAGCAGATGCCATGAAGCCCTAAGCAGGTGACAGAAGCACTGCCGGGGTGCAGTGGTCCTCGAGCGAGTGCTGGTGTTGCTTCATCGCCTACTGAACATCGGACTCAGGATTGTACGGTCCAACATCTGTTGTGGTAGTTGCTGCCTTAGGAATCTCGATGGGGGGATGATTGAGCGCAATCATCAGACCAGCGCTTGGAACCACGTCGTCCCCTTGGGATGAACGCGCTAGGGAAGGGACATATTCTCCTCGAGGCAGTGTTCCGGCCACAGCGCCTAGAAACAAAGCAGCCAAGGCCAACCCTCCCCAGAGCAAGCGCTTGGGACGACGATCGATACGCGCAGAGATTTCTTGAACCACTTGCTCGACCGGTTGAGGAGAACTTGGTACGGGCAAGTTGCGAAGGCCTTGCCGCAGCAGCAAGAGCCGGGTGTAAAGCCGCTGGGTGGTAGGGTCACTAGCCAACCAGGACTCAACCTGCTTGCGCTCGGCTGCGGTGACTTCGCCATCCAAATAAGCGCTCAGTAGCTCAAACCGATCGCGTTTGAGTAGCGCCGACAGCTCAGAGGTAGCCTCATCAGGGTAACAACGGGTTTCCTGCCCTGCTGACGCGGGAATCTCGGGATGGTTGCACTCGTCAAAATTTCTAGTCATCTTAAGCGACTCTATACCAAATGAGAAATTGAGCGACTCAATAGGTTTAGCGGTGGTTTGACTGCCACAGTCTACTGTTCAAAACTGTCCAATCGTTTAGTCAATCTGCATCCCACCGAAGGGGTTGCTTCCTCCATCCTAGGAAACTGTATCGAACTCCTGCACCCATGAACCGTTGCAACTATAACACTTCGGTTTTTGCCTGGGTATGTCAGTTGACACCCCCTTTTTTGCTGCTGTTGCTACTCTTCTAAGTAGCCCTGCAACTGGAATTGCAGCCGCTGGCGGGCGCGGGCAATTCTAGATTTTACAGTTCCCAGGGAAACTCCGGTAATCTCAGCGATTTCCTCGTAGGCCATGCCTTCAATCTCGCGCAGCACAATCGTGATCCGAAAGACTTCTGGCAGGTCTGAAATGGCGTTCCGCAACTGGTCGTAGAATTCCTGGGTGGCAAGCTGTTCGGCAGGGCCGGGATCATCTGAGGCGATTTCCCAGTCCATTTCACCATCCTCGACATTCAGGGGTGCGTCTAGTGACAGAGGGGCACTGGTGCGTTTCCGCTTCCGCAGCTCATCGTAAAACAGGTTGGTGGCAATTCGGCTGAGCCAGCCCCGAAACTTGGCCGGTTCTTGAAGACGCTTGATGTTGCGATACACTCGAATCCACACCTCTTGTGAGAGGTCAGCTCGGTCTGTCCAGTCAGGAGCCAAGTGATAGAGCACCTTTTCGACGTGAGGATGGTAGCGACGAATCAGCTCAGCAAAGAGGGTTTTCCCTGGACGCAACCCCACTTGACACTGCAAAATCAAGTCGTAGTTTGAGAGTTTGTCAACGGTCACGGCGGTTTGAGGAGAAGCAATTGCCTCCACTGCTGACCAAGAAACGGGCAGAGATTCACTACTCATGGACAGATCTTGACTGTGAGGAATTCTGTTTCTGGATGACGCTGACATGGGTAAGAAGTTCCCTCAGTGATTTGCAACGTTTTGGAGAGCAACGTGTCTAGACTGTCAACTCTAGCGGAGTCATCGGGGCAGGACTATCTACGAAGACGCTGGTTTTGGGAATTGACTCTGTGGGTTCTCTAGTCTGCTGTACGGCACCCGGAGAATAGACAAACTTCGAGGACAGCAGCATGGCAGCTAAGCGTGCAGATACAGGTATCCAAGGGCATATAACAAGGTCAGAACAGGGATTTGGTCAATCAGTGAGGTCGTTATATCTTCAGCAACTACACTGCTTCGATCCCTAATTCCGGGTGCGCTGCTCATTTCACTTGAAAACTCGTGAGAACTTGAAAAATGGATGAAGCCAGTTCCCCATAGTCGAAATTCCAGCAAACCACTACTCAGTTAATCATGCCTGCGACCGCAAAACTTCTATCCTCTAGACGATGCGCCCTGCCAAAAGCCTCTAGCGCTCATCGCTATTGTGCGTTAGGACCTACTGAATGAGGCAGCTTTGAGGACGCTTTTTGCACTGCCCACAGGAGCACTAGGCAAAGGTCGAATCAAGTCCTGATAATTTGAGATTGAGCCGACAGAGCTGATCAGCAAAATCTTGAGCTTTTCCTACAATTCAACTGACTTGCACCCAGTCTGAGCTACTAATCAGATACTGTTCAGGTCTGTCTGTGCAGACTTCCTGTGCACGCTTCTGTCAACTCTTTCACGTACTCTATTGCACTCTAATTGAACTCCATTGGAGGGAGACACCCCTATGCACACCCAAGACGGCGTCAATGCCCAGCTCACCTTTCATTACCTCAACGGTCATAGTGAATCCTTTAATATCATCTCGGAGCCGCAAACCGAAGACACACAGCAGGATTTCCGCCTAGAAATGCGCCATCTGCTACAAAAAGACTGGTGGATCCTGAATCTGCCGGAGCAAACGGTGATGATCAATGTCGCTAACGTGGTGAAAGTAGAAGTGAAACCACCGATGACGCAGCTACAAGGGGAAGGCGTCTTCTCGAATGCCGAGCGAGTCACAGCGCTGAACCGAGGACGCTAGACGGCTAGCAAGCCTTCTGGAAGTCCGGTAGGCTAGGTGTAGGCAATTCAACCCGAGGATAAGGTATGGTCGCGACGGTGAGTTTAATGCGGGTCCAGTCCTATGAGCAGCCTGCTCTGAGTGCGGCGTTGCTCCAGGTCTTGGAGCCGTTGGGCGGGATGCAGGCGTTTGTCAAACCGGGCGATCGCGTGTTGCTGAAACCCAATCTGCTAACTGGAGCGCGGCCCGGCAAAGAGTGCACCACTCGTCCTGAACTCGTCTACGCGGTAGCCCAACTAGTCCTTGCAGCGGGCGGCAAACCGTTTTTGGGCGATAGTCCGGCTTTTGGCAGTGCTCGCGGAGTGGCCCTCGCTAATGGCTATGAACCGATTGTGAATGAGCTGCAATTGCCCATTATTGACTTTCAGGGCAGACGCTACCAGACGGTAAATCAGGAGTTGAATCATCTGCTGCTCTCGAAGGAAGCCATGGATGCCGATGTGGTGATTAATCTGCCGAAAGTCAAATCGCACGTGCAGCTAACGCTGACGTTAGGTGTCAAGAATCTGTTTGGCTGCGTGCCCGGCAAAATGAAGGCGTGGTGGCACATGGAAGCCGGGAAAGACCCGGTGCGATTTGGCACTATGCTTGTAGAGACGGCTCGAACGATTGCCCCAAACCTGACGATCCTGGACGGTATCATTGGGCATGAAGGCAACGGTCCCAGCGGCGGTGAACCTCGTCCTTTGGGGGTGCTGGGCGCCTCTGCAAATGTGTTTGCGCTAGATCGAGCCATGGTGGAGATCCTCAACGTGGATCCAGCCAAGGTGCCGACGGTTGCAGCTTCTCAGCGATTGGGCATCTGTCCTGATCTTACTACGATCCAGTTTCCGCTGCTGTCCCCTGCGGATCTACAAATCGATGACTGGGGGCTGCCGGAGCGGTTGGTCCCTATCGATTTTGGGCTGCCGCGAGTGTTGAAGTCTACCTTCCGGCATCTCTATATTCGATTTATCCAGGAACCAATGAGTGCCTACAGTGGTCGCTAGTGGTCAATTAAAGGCGATTAAAGGGTTGTTCCTGGACATTCATACTCCAAGACCGCCCAACCCTTTGTCCATCTTTGTCTAGATGAACTCAAGCCAAGTCTACAGTTCGCTCTCCGTCGGCAGAGGAGCTAGGGAGCGGCTGATACGCTCGGATAAGGCTGCTTCTGGCAATGGTTCTAGAGAGCGTGGCTCGTAGCTGTTAGCTGAAGCAATCGTCATACTGCTAGGGCTAACAATGCCACCCGACACAACGATCTTGAAGGCGTCTTCAATCGATAGGGACAAGTTGATCACCTCTCGCTCGGGAACAATTGCGTACCAGCCAGTTGTGGGATTAGGAGTGGTGGGAATAAACAGACTCAACATGGACTCAGGCAGCTGGGCTTGCAGTTGGGGGTTGAGAACACTGGTAACAAAGGCAATAGCCCACACACCTCGACGGGGGTACTCCACCAAAACCACGCGGCGGAACTTGCCGTTTGTATCTCGCAGTAGGGTTTCTAGAAGCTGCTTCAGCGTTTTGTAGACAGACCCCGCTAGCGGAATCGCCTGCAACAGCTGCTCACCGACATCGAGGAGCCATCGTCCGGCAATATTGCGCGCCATCAAGCCGATCAACAAAATGCTCAGCAGGGGCACTGCCAGGCCCACCGTCAAATTGAGCAAATTGAGCAGAAGCGGATGCAGGTTATCGAAAGGATTCAGCTGCTTGGGAACTCGGGTCAAGACATTGATCACCCAGGACGCCACAGTGATAGACAGCCAGATGGTAGTCGCCAGGGGAATCACAACCAGCAATCCGGCAATTAGATCGTTCTTCAGATCTTGCTTTAAGCGCTGTAGTACAGACAAAATTCTCTCCTTATCCCTGTCCGAGGAGCGACATCTATGGTTGAAGCTTTCTATCCCCTATTTAGCTACCTGTTGGGTTGCCCTCGCGCCTTACCGCCAGTCAGCAGAGACAGAAATCAGAGGTGACCCAGCTGGGGGATGATCGACAAGGCGATGATTTCAATTGAAACCAACGCAAACAACGCTATAAGACGGTTATTAATACTTGTAAAACTTATGAAGAATTGTTTCAAGTGTAGGCGATACCGTTTCTAGATGAACTGGCGTTAGCCCTCCCGACTCGAAGGCTGACACCTAGTGAAGCAGCCTAGATAGACCAAATCTGCTGCTAATCGCGGTTCTAACCCTTGGTTTTTAAGAAGGTTAAACCTTAGTATCCTACGTTACGCTTTTTTTTGAAGATAACGAATTGTTAAGAAACTGCTTCGATCGGCTCTTGCGTCCCCTAATCCTCCGCTGCACCTTATTCCACTAGCGCTGAGGGTTGCGCATCTACCGTTGCTATGGGCATGTGCTTCTGTTCCCACACCTTGAGCAAAATCAAATACTCGTAAAATGCCTGCAGCGTACACCAGGCCAAGCCTGCCTGCCCATCCCAGCAGCCTCCTAGCAAGAGATACATGTAGAGAAAGCGGATCAACGGTCGTAACGGCAGACGCAATGACAGGTCCTTCAATGCTCGTCGCCGCTGCACTTCAGTGCTGCCAAAGAACAAATCGCGCCAATTGATCGTGCCGGTTTCTAACTGGCGAATCGTCTCAATGGCTTCGTCCGTTGAGTAGCGATTGTGTTTCTCGATCCAGCGGCTCAACCCCTTGCTGCAGGTGAAGTGAGGATAGGTTTCTCGCAAAAAGCCGGCTTCTCCCTGGCACACTTCCCGCTCGGTGTGACCATAGTCAGTAAACCAAACCTTACCGTGGCGCAATAGGCGCAACTGATAGCGAGGATATTGGGTGCAATGGCGAATCCAGCGCCCCATGAATATTACCTGCTCCGCCACGTAATATCCCGCGTACTGGTCTGACTGAATTGCATCCAGGCATTCTTGAAACAAAGCCGCTGTCATGCGCTCGTCGGCTTCTAGAATGTAGACCCAGTCGTATTTAGGGGGCACTGATTCTAGCATCCAGGTGCGCTGCTGTCCGTGGCTGACAAACGGATGCTGTACAACTCGCACCGGATAACGGCGGGCAATCTCCACTGTCCGATCACGGCTGCAAGAATCAACCACAATAATGTCGTCCGAGAGCATGGCTGATTCAATGCATGCTGCAATGTCCAGTTCTTCGTTGTAGGTGAGGATATAAATCGAAATCATGGCGGGCGCAATCAACAAAATCACAAAAGCAAGCAGTTGAGCTACTGCGTATTGGCACCCCAACCCAAACCGGATCGTCGCAGGAATTAGCTAGGACGAAGCGGCTCTAACTGGA
Organism: Synechococcales cyanobacterium C42_A2020_086; assembly: GCA_015272325.1. Taxonomy (GTDB): domain Bacteria; phylum Cyanobacteriota; class Cyanobacteriia; order Elainellales; family Elainellaceae; genus JACYLU01. Next base: position 124,447 of record JACYLU010000036.1, read on the forward strand.
AGGCGGGAAGCAAGCGGGCGGGGTCCAGTCTACGCCTGACGCAGGTTGCGTAGCCCTAGCCAGCCCATGGTGATAAACCCGATTGCCAGCAGCAAGCTGCCAATGCCAACCCGCAGCCCCGATTTCAAAGCTTCTGCTTTGGTCGAGTTTTCAATCTCCTGCTTACGGACTGCAATTTCGGTCTGAGCCTGGGTTTGCAGCTCTTGTTCCCGTTGCTGCAGGAACGGCTCGATTGTGTTGGGATCGGATTTGAAGCGCCGCACCAAGGCTGCTTGCTCTGCCGTGAGTTGCCCGCTGTCCTGCAATTGACTGATCTGCTCGTCGCTGGCGCTAACGAGCTGATTGATCTGCTGCCGCTGGGAAGCAATTTCGCCCTGCAGGCGAGTGCTGAGTTCGGTTTCGGCATTGGCGACCTGTTGGCTGACCTGCTCCATCGCATTCTGATGCTCTAGCCGCACATTGTTCAGATGCAGCGGAAAGACCAGAACATAGGCTAATCCCAGCAGGCTGGCTAACAAACACGCCCAAAAGCGAGGGTCTTGCACCATCTGTTTGCGCTCAATGGCTATTCCGGCATTGCTATCTACCCAAAAGCCAGTTAGGAAGAGCGCTAGCCCCACTAAAGGCACGACTCCCCGATCCACCAAGGCGGTCACTGCATCGATCTGCCACTGCCGTTCTAGCGGCTGATAGGGAAACGATAGAATCACGATATCGAGCAGTGCTGCCAGCGTAATCACAACACCCGCCGTCTTCAGAATGCGGGAGACCAGAGGAGAGAGCGGGCGGCTACCGGGTGATTTTTTGGGGTTCATGGTCAAGCTTGGTTGAGGTCAACAGAATTGGGGAGAAAAACAGGGACGAGTACAGAGGTCTGTCGCAGCAGGAACGCTGTAGAAGTAAGGAAATGGTTGAATTACATCTGCCGCATTAAATTTTTTGTTGGATCTTTTTGGATCTTTAATGGTTGATCGAGCAGTCAGAATCTCTGACTAGGATAATCACAATTGGCTCCATGGTCTCAATTCTGAATGGTCGAGAAAAGAGCTAAGCCGGTTAGCGTTCGAGCCGCTTCAAAGTATAGAATTCCCCAGGATAGGTAATTATGCAACAGGGCTTCCTCTGCTGTGGCGGGGTCACTGGCAGCAAGTCCGAGGGAAGGGGTTTAGAGTAGGCTTGGGCAGATCCAATCCAATGCCGTTCACTTTACAGGTGTCACTTTACAGGAGAACGGTACAGTCTTGCTTGCTGGCTAAAATCTGATGGCAGCTGATGGCAACTTGATGGCAACAATTCGGTGGCAAATTATGAAACAGGTCGAAATTCTGGCAGATAAGACCGCTCTGATCCAGCAAGCCTTGGAGCTGGTTCTGGAAAAACTGCATGCTGCCATTACAGCACGAGGAATAGCAACTCTCGCTCTCTCGGGTGGCAGCACGCCTAAGCCCCTCTATGAAGCACTAGCGCAACAGGATTTACCCTGGGACAAACTCCATATTTTTTGGGGCGATGAGCGGTATGTGCCTCCTACCCACCCCGACAGCAATGAAGGAATGGCTCGTCAAGCATGGCTGAATCACGTGCCCATTCCGGCTAGCCATATTCATCCTATGCCGACCGATGCGTCTGATCCAGCCGTAGCTGCAGAACGGTATGAGCACGACATACGGCAGTTTTTTCAGGTTCCGCCGGGCCGCTTTCCCAGTTTAGATGTAATTTTGCTGGGTATGGGCGATGATGGGCATACCGCATCGCTATTTCCCCATACGGCAGCCCTGCAGGTCCAGGATCGCCTGATTACCGTCGGCAATAAGGATGGGCAACCGCGCCTTACCTTTACAGTTCCCCTGATCAACCAAGCTCGCTGTGTGGTGTTTATAGTGGCAGGAGCTAGCAAGCAGCCTGCTTTGGCACAGATTTTCGCTCCTACCGCTGATGCCATGATGTATCCGTCGCGCTTGATTGACCCGCAAGGCGAGCTGTGGTGGTTGCTCGACCGAGAAGCTGGACAGGTCCTCGGCTGATGGTTCAGACGCTGAGTGTTGGCTGAACGATATTGAACGACACTGGATACTCTCCCTTTATGAATTTAGACCTCATGAACTTGAAACGGGTCCTCATGAAGGTAAAGGGTTCATCATAAAAGGGTGTTAAATCTTTGACTGATCGCAGCGTTCGCTAGATATGATGAAAGCGAAACGATCGCGACTCCGTCGTTATTGATGGGGGTCTGCTGTTTCAGCTAGAGATCCAAGCTAGATAGAGCAAAAGCCAGAGGGGAATGGCATGATTGTCTGTCCACATTGCCATCACCAAAACCCAGATGCTGCAACTCAGTGCGAAAATTGCCTGCAAGAGTTACCGTCGATGACGAAGTGTTCTAATTGTGGATCATCCGTTCAAGCCGATGCCAGCTTCTGTGGTCAGTGCGGGTTTGACTTACGGAATGCACCAGTCATTTCAGTCGATCCAACGGTCATTTCTGTGGCGACCGTTCCGCTCGGGCTAGATGTGCCCAATCTTATGCCGGTGGAACCCCTTGTAGAACCTGATCCGTTAGTTGCAGTTGCTGTGAGTTCTGTTCCCTCCATGGAGCCTGCGGGCAACGCATCTGCTAGCCCATCCGTTAATGCCTTTGAGCAAGCGCCTATGACTTCTACTTCTCCCGAGCCTCCAGCTTCAATTCCTACTGTGGCTCAAGTACCCACCGAGGTTTCTGCTGCCAATTCCCAGACCCAGCTTCAGACTCAGGTGGCGCGACTGCTGCATGTGCAAACCAATACAACCGTTGAATTACCGACCAATCTAGCTGTGATTCACGTAGGGAAACCGAATGACCGTATTCCTCCTGATATTGATGTCTCTGGTTTTCCCAATTCTGAGATTGTGTCGCGTATTCACGCCGATATTCGGGTCGAAGGCGACATTTACTATATCGAAGATGTCGGCAGTTCAAACGGCACTTACATCAATAATGCTCCTCTGCCGATGGGTAATCGTCACCGGCTGCGACCCGGTGATCGGATTGCTTTAGGAAAAGGAGACAAGGTGACGTTTCTATTTCAGCTCTCGTGAGGGCAGTCTCGGGAGTTGCGGTCAGCTATTTTGTTGGTTTAGGGTAGAGCCGCATAGGTTATGGCCGATGGCGTCTCTCAGCCTTCGTCTCTCTGATTTGGCATCACTGGCGTGATTACTCTGTCTCTCCTGCATCCTGTTAAACAGATTCCGGTTCAAGTTTGGACGTTCCCGGATGAGTCTGTGATCCGCATCGGACGTTCTACTGATAATCAGGTGGTTCTCTACAGCGCGGTGGTGTCGCGGCGGCATGTAGAATTGCGTCGAGTCGGGTCGGGATGGGAGATCATCAATTTGGGTACAAACGGCACCTATCTCAACGGCAAGCGGATTACGCAGGTCCCTGTTGTTGATGGCTCAATCATTCGGTTAGCTCGATCGGGACCCAATATTCAAATTCGGCTAGGAGAAGCTGCGCTGACCGATCTGCCTGAAGCGATACTGTCCACTCGATCCCATCACCAGCGCGATCTGCCGCTGATCCCAACCGAGGTAACCACCCCAAAAGCAGATCCCGACGCAGAACCAATTATCAATCCCGAAGCGGAAACCACCAAAACCTGACATTGGCGGGTTTCACCCTAGAGTTGATGCGTCAGTCTCCCGTCGTCGAGTACGATCGAACTAACGCCCGCAGCCGCATAGAATTTTGATTGCGTTCTGATGGAGGCGGATACAGAGGCGGACACAACTGTGCTGAGGCAGTCTGCCCGCTGAACGAAAGCAGGAAGCGAAATGCAAATTTATCTTGACTACAGTGCCACTACTCCGGCCCGCCCGGAGGTCATTCATCTGATGCAGGATGTGCTCAAATCTCAGTGGGGCAATCCTTCGAGCTTGCACCAGTGGGGCAATCGGGCCGCAACCGTCATTGAACAAGCTCGAACTCAAGTGGCTAATCTGCTCAACGCACCGTCGGAATCGATCGTGTTTACCTCGGGTGGTACCGAAGCCGATAACCTAGCGATTTTAGGGGTGACTCGCCAATATCAACTGCCGCAGCATCTAATTATCTCTAGTGTTGAACATGCGGCTGTTAGCGAGCCGGTTCGCTGGTTGGAGCAGCAAGGCTGGCAGGTGACTCGCTTGCCGGTTGATGCTTGGGGGCGGATTAACCCATTGGACTTGGAAATGGCTTTACGACCCAACACGGTATTGGTGTCAATTATCTATGGGCAAAGCGAGATTGGCACTCTGCAACCGATTGAGGCCTTGGGGCAGATCGCGCGGGCACGGGGAGTCCTATTTCATACCGATGCCGTTCAGGTTGCTGGTCGCTTACCTCTCGATGTGCAGCGGTTGCCAGTTGATTTGCTATCCCTGTCTAGCCATAAGTTTTATGGACCTCAGGGGGCTGGAGCGCTTTACATTCGTCCTGGGGTGGAGCTGGTTCCACTGCTGCTAGGAGGTGGGCAGGAACTGCGGCTGCGATCGGGTACGCAGGCAGTTGCGTGTCTGGCAGGCTTCGGGCTGGCAGCTGAATTGGCCGCGCAAGAGCTAGTTCACGAAACACCTCGCTTGATACAGTTGCGCGACCGCCTGTTTGATCAGCTAGCGACGGTTCCAGAGTTGGTGCCAACCGGCGATCGACTGCATCGCTTACCGCACCATCTCAGCTTTTACCTGCGCCATGCCGACGGCGATCACGTGAGCGGCAAAGCGATTGTGCGCCAGATGAACCTAGCTGGAATTGCAATTAGCTCGGGGTCTGCTTGCAGCAGTGGCAAATTAGTTCCTAGCCCAACGTTACTGGCAATCGGGTTGGGGGATCGGGCTGCCAAATCGGGTATCCGGTTGACGTTGGGACGCGACACCACCGCAGCCGACATCGACTGGACGGCCCTGGTGATTAAACAGGTGTTAGAGCGCCTAATGCCCTGCTGCGCCGCTTCTTAGACGACCGCTGGCAACTCGCAATGGTGACGAATAGCAACTCATCGATTCATCGATGCTCGCCAGGCTTGAAAAAGCCCACCTACAACGACTGAGCAAAAACCAAGTCCGGGATACAGGCGACATTAAGGCGACACAAACGCCCTGACCTGCTCATTTCCGGTGTGTGCCTTTGCGTGTCAGTCTCTCGTTTCTGGGTACTATAGTTTCTGGGAACCATGCCATAAATTTAGACAATATAGACCAATACAGATGCCAATCCTGTCCCTTGCTATCCCACTAGCGTACTCTTATCATCCGGGTAGACTTTACCTGAAGCACCTGCATGCACACGGCCGTTTTTAGTGAATTGTTTCCGCTATTTCACGCTGCTAGTCCTGAAACGATAGACTGGCTCCTGTCTATTGCCGTCGAACATGAGTATCCTGCCGATCGCGCCGTGCTAATGGAGGATGCTTGGGGCAATGCCATTTACTTTATTGAATCTGGCTGGGTTAAGGTGCGTCGCCATGTGGGGGAAGACGTTGTTACGTTGGCCATCTTGGGACGAGGAGACTTCTTTGGAGAAATGGCGATTCTCGATGAATCACCTCGTTCAACCGATGTGGTCGCCTTGTCGCCGGTCAAACTCCTAAGTATTTCGGCTCAGCGGTTTATTCAGACTTTATTTCGCGACTCCCAGCTTCATCATCGGATGCTGCAACTCATGGTGCGACGGCTGCGCCAGACGAACTATCGGTTTCAGTTACGGCATCAGCCGCCTGCGCTGAAGCTGGTCAACTCGCTGGTTGCCCTCGGCGAAAATTACGGGCAGCCCAGTGGATATGGGACTGAAATCTTCAATATTCCTCTAAAGGATCTTGCTGACGTCAGCGACATTAGCCTTGAGGAAACGACTCGCATCATGGACAAGCTCAATAGCAAAGGCTGGATTCGGATTGCGCCCAGCCAGCAGGCCATTTATCTAGTGCATACTAAGCAACTCGCTCACTTAGCAGGTCGAGTTTGAGTCGCCCCCGTTAGGATGAATGCTGTTAGGGCGCATAGGGTCGAGAGTATCTCCAGCGGCAGCAGACATCCTGCCCATTATCCCGCTCATTAACCTACTCACTACGTTGTGGTTTTGGGTGTAAGTTGCTAGGGTTTAGAAACCTGATTCCCTATGCCTGATGCTTGACGCATGACAGAAGCCACTCAACTCCGTCCTTCCGTCTTTTCGCGGACCGAGATCGAGATCTCCTATCACGTTGCCTTGCCCCGGCCCACTTCCCATCTGTTTGAAGTCACAATGCAGATTCGAGGATGGCAAGCCGCCACGCTGGATCTAAAGATGCCCGTCTGGACACCCGGCTCCTATCTTGTTCGAGAGTATGCAAGGCAGGTTCAGGATTTCAACGCGACTGGGGAAACTATACAAGAGCTGCTGGCATGGCGTAAGCTGAGCAAGAACCAGTGGCGGGTTGATACTCCAAACGAGTCCGCGATCACGATTCGCTATCGAGTGTTCGCCAATGAGCTGTCAGTGCGGACGAATCACCTAGATGGAACCCATGGCTACTTCAATGGTGCAGCTCTCTTTCTCTACGTGCCGGGCTACGAGCGGCTGCCGCTGCGGGTAACGGTGGTGCCACCAACGCCCGAATGGCAAATAGCCACTGCCTTACCCGCAGTCGCTGATCTGCCCCACACCTTTGAAGCGGCCGATTTTGATACTCTAGTAGACTCGCCATTTGAAATTGGGGAGCATCAGCGCTATTTCTTTGAGGTGCTGGGCAAGCCCCACGAGTGGGTGATTTGGGGACGTGGTAACGTCGATGTGCAGCGCATTGTGGCAGATACACAAAAAATTATCCAGGTTGAGGCAGCGCTATTTGGCGGTTTACCCTACGAACGCTACCTGTTTTTGCTGCACTTATCAGCTCAGAGCTACGGCGGATTAGAACACAAAGACTCCTGCTCTCTCATTTACCCTCGCTTCGGCTTTCAGCCTGAAGAACAGTACCACCGCTTTATGCAGCTCGTTGCCCACGAATTCTTCCATTTGTGGAACGTGAAACGCATTCGCCCTAAGGCGCTGGAAGTCTTTGATTACGATGCCGAAAACTATACTCCTTCCCTATGGTTCAGCGAAGGCACAACCAGCTACTACGATTTGCTATTGCCACTGCGAGCAGGCATTTATGACGTGCGTACCTATTTAAAGTGCCTGAGCCAGGAAATCACGCGCTTTTTGCTGACTCCCGGACGGCTGGTGCAATCCTTGAGCGAGTCGAGCTTCGACGCCTGGATTAAGCTGTATCGCCGCGACGCCAACAGCGACAACTCGCAGATTTCCTATTACCTCAAGGGAGAGATGGTAACGCTGCTGCTGGATTTGTTGATTCGAGCTAAACACCAAAACCAGCGCTCGTTGGATGATGTAATGCGGCAGATGTGGCAAGAGTTTGGGCAACCGGAGATCGGCTTTACTCCTGAGCAGTTGCAGGCAGCATTTGAAGCCGTTGCGGACCAGGACTTGAGCGACTTCTTCCACCGCTATCTCGATACTACGGCAGACCTGCCCTTCAACGAGTATCTGGAACCCTTTGGGCTGCACTTAGTGCCTGAAGAAGCAGCACAGCCTCCTTTTATCGGCATGACCGTCAACAGCGATAACGGTCGGGACATCGTGAAGTTTGTAGAGATCGGCTCTCCAGCTGAGCAAGCGGGCATCAGCCCAGAGGATGAACTGCTGGCAATCGATGGATTTCGGGTGCGGGCGGCTCAGCTCAACGACCGCTTGAAGCAGTATCAGCCCGGCGACTCGATTGAGGTCACGCTATTCCGCCAAGACGAGCTTTACACCTGCACGGTGACACTGGACCCGCCTCGAGCCAAGTCCTATCAGCTAGTGGCGGTGAAAAATCCCTCTCTTACTCAGCAGCAGGCTTTTCAGGGCTGGCTAGGCGCTCCCTTGTCCACGCTGATGGAGGCATCTCGATCATGAGGCATCTCGATACATAAATTGGTTGAGTTCCTAGCAACTGCCGCGAAGCTGGAAGACCAGCACAGCTAGCAACAGAACGCTAGCGTTTTCTTAGATTCGAGGGTAGGATGTCAACTATTGTTGCTCTGCGCGTTCAGGTGCTACTACCAAATGGTTTAATGCTGTCGGCTGTCTATCGCTTCCTGGATTGGCCATGACAGAGCTGAAGTCAGCAGACATGCTGCATTGTGTTTGGAGTGAGGTATGACGGGAAAGCATGACAGGTCAGACCACCGTCCAGACGGAAGCCGAAAGGAACCGCCGTCTCAGCCTTTGTCTGAGCCAATACCGCCACTGCGGATGCCGCCCGCTCCTCGTCTTCCCTTGGTGAATCCTACCCCTAAAGACTCAGTTTCGTCCCAGCTTCCAGCTTTTCGCCCGCTGCAACCTCTGCCGGCAGAGCCACCGCTGCAATCTGCCCGACACCGGCGAAGGGTTCGGTTACCTTCGGTGCAACTGCCCAAGAACTGGCTCTTTTGGGGCGGCGTTCTGATGCTAGGATTTACCGGGGCGGGCATTTTGTCGGTGCTGGTGCTGCTACGGCTACCCTCTTTGCCCAACTGTCCTGCCATCTTTTGGCCAACGGCTTCCGCGTCTCTGCGGATCTACTGCGCCCAGCTTGCTGCCGATAAGCGAACGGTGAAAGATCTGCTGCACGCGATTTCGCTCGTTGATGATCTGCCGCAGGATCATCCGTTGCGCCCCGAAATTGACCGCAACATTGAAGCTTGGTCGCGGGAAGTGCTGGAACTCGCCGAAGAAACCTTCCATGCTGGCGATCTAGCCAAAGCGATCCAGACAGCTCGCAAGATTCCAGCCAACACCGAAGCCCATCAACTGGTGGATCAGCGCATCCAATCTTGGGAAACAATCTGGCGAAACGCAGAGAAAATCTACCGAGATGCAGAGGATGCTCTGCGACGACGCGAGCTGCGGCAGGCTTTTCGCTTGGCGACTGGGTTGCTCAGTGTCGGCAACCGCCACTGGGAAACGACAAAATATCGCGAGCTGAACACGCTGATTACGGAAACTCGCATAGATAGCAACAAAATCGATAAAGCCAAGGGTCTAGCTGAGCAGGGCGGCGTCACCAATCTACTGGCTGCAATTAAACTAATGGAGGAAATCCAGCCCAAAAGCCATTTGCATGCCGAAGCCCAGCGGCTGATTCGGGACTTTGGGCGCGATATGCTAACCTTGGCCGAGTCGGCATTGGACCGTCGCCAGTACGATGAAGCAATCAGCATCCTGAGTCAAATTCCAGACAAGGCCGAATTGCAGGAAGAAATTCGCGATTTCAATATCCTTGCTGAGGCCCAATCTCAGGCATGGGGCGGCACCACGGCCGATATTGAATCGGCTATTGTGCATGCACAGCGAATCAAGCGTGACCGCCCCTTGTATGGCAAGGCACAGCAGCTGATTAGCAATTGGCAGTTGGAAATTCAGGATGTGGCCTTCCTGGATCGAGCACACCAGTTAGCCCAACCGGGTACTCCTGGCGATTTGCGGGCAGCCATTGCAGAAGCAGAGCGGATTCCCTTTGGCAACCCACGGCGACAAGAAGCAGAACAAGCCATTGCCCGCTGGACGGCGCAAATCGAAACCATTGACGACCAGCCCTATCTCGACCGAGCGGAACAGTTGGCTAGCGCTGGCGATGTTGAGTCATTGCAGGCGGCAATTACCGAGGCTGGACGCATTCGACCAGGGCGAGCGCTGTATGAAAAAGCCAGCCAACGCATTGACCAGTGGACGGTGCAAATTCAACGTGCCCAAGATCAGCCGCAGCTCGATCGGGCCCGCCAACTCGCTAATATGGGCGATCTGGAAGCTGCCATTACTGTTGCTGAACAAATTTCCCCGAGCCGGGCCCTCTACGACGAAGCTCAGGCCGATGTGAACCGCTGGCGCGCCCAGCTTCAGGAAACCCAAGACCAGCCGCAGCTCGATCGGGCCCGCCAACTCGCCAGTCAGGGCTTTTTTGCCGATGCAATTGCCGTAGCAGAGCAAATCCCTCCTGGACGAACCCTCTATGAAGCTGCTCAAGCAGACATCCAAAGCTGGCGGAGCCAGTCGCAAGGGCAGGATCAGCTCAAGCAAGCCTACACGGCAGCGAGTATGGGGACGCCTGCGATGCTGGCAGCTGCTATTGAGTTAGCAAATCAAATTCCGACTAGCCATCCCTCTCGTCGCGACGCCGAGCGGTTGATCAACCAATGGAGCTATCAACTGTTGCGGTTGGCAGAGTCTCAAGCTCGCCTCAATCCGACGGCAGCTATCGCCATTGCTGAAACGATTCCTGCTAACAGCGCTGCCTATCCGGCTGCCCAGCGACAGATCCAAGCCTGGCAGCAGCCGGTTGGTCCTTGACGAGTGAATATTTGGTTTTGGTTCTTGAAGAGTACATTTAGAGCATCCCGCTTCAGCCGTAATACTGACGATACCAATCCACAAAGCGCTGGATTCCGACTTCAATCGGCGTACTGGGCTGGAAGCCGACATCGCGCATTAGGTCATCGACATCGGCATAGGTGATAGGGACATCTCCAGGCTGCATCGGCAGCAGCACTTTCTGGGCAGACTTGCCAAGAGCAGCTTCAATCACCTCAATGAACCGCAGCAGCGCGACCGGCTGATGATTGCCGATATTGTAGAGTTTATAGGGCGCAGTTCCCTCTGCGGATTGGGGCGGTTGTTGCATCACCCGCACCACGCCCTCAACCACATCGTCAATGTAGGTAAAATCACGCTGCATGTTGCCGTAGTTGTAGACCTCAATCGGCTGGCCGGCTGAGATAGACTGAACAAACTTGAAGTAGGCCATGTCCGGCCGCCCCCAGGGTCCGTAGACTGTAAAGAAGCGCAAGCCTGTCGTGGGCAGCGTGTAGAGATGGCTGTAGGTGTAAGCCATCAGCTCATTGGCTTTTTTGGTTGCCGCATAGAGCGAGATGGGATGATCTACATTATCTTGGGTTGCAAACGGCACCTTAGGGTTGACACCATAGACCGAGCTAGAGGAAGCATACACCAGATGCTGGATCTGACTCTGGCGACAGCCTTCCAACAGATTGACAAAGCCCGTGAGGTTGCTGTCTACATACGCATGGGGATTCGTGAGTGAATAGCGAACTCCAGCCTGGGCAGCCAAATTGACCACACAATCGAAGGACTTCCGCCGAAAGAGTTCCGCCATCGAGAGGCGATCGCTGAGATCTAAATATTGAAACGTAAAGCCAGGTTGGGCGTTGAGCCGCTCTAGACGAGCCTTTTTCAGACGAACATCGTAATAGTCGTTGAGGTTATCGATGCCGTAGACCTGTAATCCCTCTGCTAGGAGGCGTTGAGCCAGATGGTAGCCAATAAATCCAGCGGCTCCAGTCACTAGAACTTGCATCATGGTTACACTACAACCTGAACTCGATGGGCGGAAGAAGGAACAGGATTAATCCGAATGAACCCTATGAACCCTACTGATCTGGACACCCTCAGTAAAGCTGCATTAATGTTCGGACAGAGCGCTAGCCAGAACACTAGTCAGAACAGTCAGAACAATGGTAAGGCTAGGACGAGACTCTTGATCTCAAGAATGCCCGCAAGCATCGCCTCGCCAACAACCGATGGACGTTCCGTTCAGTTGTGGAGCAAGCAGAATAGGTGGTAGTCTACCCAACTTGGTAGCATCATCCACCAAGCCAAGCTACGACGCATCAATTGTCTCAAATCTAGAGGTGCTATCGAGCTAGCACAAACCAGAGGTGGGACGATATGCCGTAGCCCACCCCTGAAGCAGTGGTCATTAGAGCGGTGCGCTACTTGGTGCGCTACTTCTAGACACCGAGGGCCGCCAAAATATCGCTAGCATGTGTATCGGTTTTAACGCTGGTATACACCTGGCTAATGGTGCCGTTCCCGTCGATAACATAAGTCACTCGCTTGGAATAGCCGCCCCCATCAACGTCATAGGCTTTGGTGAGGGTGCCATCCACATCAGCTAGCAAGGGGAAGGGCAGGTTAAACTTTTCGGTGAACTTTTGGTGAGATGCCTCATCATCCATGCTGACTCCAAGCACGACAATGTCTTTTCCTTGGTACTCAGCGTAGCTGTCTCTGAAGCTGCAGGCTTCTTTAGTGCAGCCCGGCGTATCATCTTTGGGGTAGAAGTATAAAACAACCGTTTTGCCAGCAAAATCAGAGAGGGAAACGGAATTTCCGTTTGTGTCTTTCACGGTAAAGTTGGGAGCCGGTGAGCCAACGGATAGCGCCATAGAATCTGTTTCCTCCGGTACAACGTGTACGGTATTCAGTTCGGTTACAAATTTTAACTTTAATCGAGGATCACGGCATGGGGTTCTGACATTTCGTTGGTGCTAGGTGTCCTTGAGCAGGCGAGTGGATCCCGTGGTCTGCAGAAAGTGACTTCAACCTGACGCGGCCTGGCTTTGCTGCAACAACCAAGCTTGCAACAGCGGATTGACTAGCTCTGGTGCTTCATCTTGAGGGCAGTGCCCCGCCCCTTCGATGGGAATAAACTGCTGCACGGCGGCAAAGTCAGCCAGCTTTTGCCCGAGAGCAAAGGGTTCCCAGGGGTCTTCGGTTCCCCACAGGATCACCGCCGGACAGGGCAGCACCGCTAGCAAGTCTTCTGGCAGGGGACCCTGAGAGTAGCGAGTAAACGCCAAAAATACATCGGCTGCGCCCGGATCGGTGGCAGGAGCCATCAGCAGATCCACAAGCTCATCAGTAACGGCATCGGCACGGGCATAAGCCTTCAGCAAAATTTTGCGCACCGTTTTGGGATTGGCCAGCAACCGGAAGAAAGTGTGCCCAATTGCAGGAATGCCCAGCAGCGCTTGCAGCAATGGTGCTCCAAGGCGGCGATACCATGGCAACTCCGCCCGGTGGCGATCATGCAGCAGGCGCAATGAGCAGTTAATCAAGGCAACGCCGCGTACCATTTCTGGGTGATCGACCGCTGCCTGCATAGCCGCAATGCATCCAACCGAGTTGCCAACCAAAAAGGCGGGTGTACCTACCACCTCGCGACAAAAATCAGCGATCTGCTGCCCCCAAGTTTCGAACGTATAGGACACAGGCTGACCGGGGGTTGGTTTTGCCGAGGCCCCAAAGCCAATTAAGTCGATGGCATAAACCCGAAACTGCTGCGCCAGCACGGGAATGTTTTTACGCCAATGCCCCCAGGAGGCTCCAAACCCATGCACCAGGACCACCGCTGCCCCAGTCTGGCCTTGAGCTTGGTAGCAAATTGGGAACCCCTGCCAGATCCAGGTTTGCGGAGCAGCAACCAACGTGGGTGCAGAAGAAGAGGCCATAGAAGGCGAGTGTGCAACAAATCTTTACTATCCTATTGTGGCACGTCTACTGTGGCACGGCTCCTCTGCTCTGAAACCCTGGGAAAGCCGTTTCTGCATCCATCGGGGATCGGTTGGAAACCCGTGAAGGTTATCAAGCGGCAGCAATCAACTGCGTTGCCCTTTTTGAATGTCCTGCTTTAGGGTAGCCAAATCGACATAGTAATCAGCCACATTGATTAAGCTATCGCTGATCATGGAGCGCAGACCAACGACCTCGGTTTGCACGCCGCGGTAAGTCACAAAATCTACGGCGCTCGTTAGGTCGCCATCACCGCTTACCACAATCATCGTGTCGCAGTACTCTGTGAGCCGCACCATATCAACAGCGATTTCTACGTTTAGGTTAACGCGGCGGCTGCCATTGGTTGCCTGTGCTAGTTCCTTCGTGACAACGCGGTAGCCGTTGCACTGCATCCAGTGGAGAAACCCTTTCTGCCGTTCGTTGGTTGGATCTACTCCCGTGTAGAAAAAAGCATGAATCAGGCGTCCGCCCTGTACTAGGAATCGCAGCAGCCGCGTGTAGTCGATTTCAATATCTAGCTGCATAGCAGCGTAGAATAGGCTAGCACCATCGATGAACACGACAACTCGACCGCGATCGCTACGAGCGAAACCCGGTTCTTCATTGGTCTCATCCTGCTGAGGATCAGAGGAGGAGAACTTACTCGGGGGGAATTTGGGGCGAATCAGTTGAATCATAGGAGCATTGAGACGAGCATCTGCAGGAGCAGTTTCAGGCGGCGCGGGAGTCGGCTATATCGCGGATTAAGTGCAAGCGCGAACTCAGATAGTTATACAAGGCGCAGACTTCTTCGCCGCTAAGCAAAACCTTACGAGCGATCCGCTGCAACAGCAGCTTGATGAGCGCCGTATCCGGGAGAGCGACCAACTCGGCATGCTGGGTTTCTTCAACTACATCCCAAATCAGACGTAGGGTTGAGGTGTCCATTTCTACTACTCCATCCTTGTCTGCGTTTGTGTAAATTTAACATTTTCTTTAGATTTATCGATAGAGGGTTGAGGTAGAACCCTATAGTTCTTAATGGTTCTTAACCAATCGTAATTTCTATTAATCAATAGTCCGGACAGTTTTTTGAGAAGAAAATCTCTGGAGTAGACAAAAGGCTACCTCCTGTAAGGTGCAAATATCTAAAACCACACCTCAAGAGGTAGCCATGACCCATATTCTACAAGCTCTATTTGCCGAAATGGAGCCTTTCGCAAACCGCAGCAAACGTTTTTGTTGAGCCTATTGCCGACGATTCTGTTGCTGGTCGGGAAGGTCAACTTCACCAACCTGAGCCGTTACAGCGAGTATTCAGAGCGTCCCTACCGCCGACACTACACTCAAGCATTCCCATTCGTCGGACTCAACAGCTTGATGATCCCAGACGACCGCATGAAACCCCGCATCCAAATTGGCAGCATGGACTGCTCCTTTATTGGCAAAGGCTTCTACAGCAAACAGAAGTTTGTCGATGGGGTGGTGGAGTTCGAGGTGGTCAGTAAACTGCGGGCGGATGCCAACCTGCGCTATCTCTACGAGGGACAGCAAAAGCCACGAGGAGCCAAACGAAAATACGATGGCAAAGTCCAGTTTGCAGATCTGCGTCGCTTCCAGTTTGTCGAACAACTAGAGCCTCATCTCCAGCTTTACAGCGCAGTCGTCTGGCATGTTTCGTTGAAACGGCGCATTCGAGTCGCTTGTCTGGTGAATACCCGCCAATCGGGGAAAACGGGCTATGTCTTGCTCTATTCCACCGACTTGTCGTTGGATGCCAAATGGCTTGTGGAATATTACCAAGCGAGGTTCCAAATCGAATTCATGTTCCGAGATGCAAAGCAATTCACAGGGCTGTGTGATTGCCAAGCACGCGATGCAAAGAAATTGGAGTTCCACTTTAACGCCTGTTTGAGTGCGTTGAACTTGGCGAAGTATGAAATGCGATTGCAGCAAGAGCATAAGAACGGTGAACCGACGGTGGAACCCTTTTCGATGGCGAGCTACAAGTGCAGAGCACTCAACGATCATCTCCTGGAACGATTTGGTAGTGCATCAGGATAATGTGGGATAGGTTGCTATATCGTGCCACGCCCAAGAACGAGTTGTTAATCCTGCCCGTTGTGCTGCGGTGGATTTGAAGCGGCTGTGCTGCCAGATCCAATTGAAGTAGCTCACGACTAACCGGGTAGTGACTTGCGTCTGTTCCCACACCTTGCCAAACTTGCCAAACTTGTTCTGTCGTCGATGCCATCTTCCCGTTTGTTGTCGCAACGTTCCATTCGTCCGCTCTAATCGCTGTGTTTTATCTTTGCCGATGTGGGGCTGAATTTCGAGAGGTAAGACTCGCTCATAGCCGCCCCAATCGTCACTATTGAATCGCTTGCAGTGTGTTTTACCTTCAGTGTTCATCACTAACTGCTCAATCAGTTCATCATTGTGTTTGCCGACTCGGGCAGCCATAATTAATCCACTGCTGTTCGCTAAGCTCAGTCCCATCCAGCAATCTCCAGCTTCTCGCTCTTGGCTGAAGCATTGCTTTTGGTTTTTGAGACCAATGACCACAGTTCATCAGCACTGACCTCGGTTGTTTCGACCGCTTGAACTTCCGCATTATGGACCAGTTGCGCTCGTTGACTTGCTGCTCGAACAAGGCTGACGACTGTGTTGTAAGCGAGTCCAGTGATCCGACTCACCCCGCGTAGACTGCTGCCTTCACTGTGCGCTTGCAGCAGTTGTTGACTGTGCTCAGGACTGACATGGCGGCGATAGTAGAGACTATCAACGTGTTCTGAAAAGGTTTGATGGCAAGCGGGACAGAGATAGCGTTGATGACCATTGGGCATCTTGCCATGCTTATGGGTTTTGCTATGACCGCACAGTGGGCATTCTATCGCTTTGATTCCAGTCGAGGTTCCTCTCTACTTGATCAATCCCACATTAGCCTGACGCACCACCGAATTTATTGGAACAAATAAGAATGATACTCTCGATGGGCGAAGTGGAAATGATCGTTTAGATGGTAGAAGCGGCAATGATCGCCTGCTAGAAAATAAAGGTAAAGATACTCTCCTTGGTAATAATGGTAGAGATTGGCTTCTTGGTGGAAATGATAAAGACACGATGATAGACGGTAGAGGTGATGACATCTTGGAAGAAGGAGTTGGTAAGGATGTATTGAGTGGGGATCAAGGTCGAGATTTGTTTGTTTTCAACAGCTTGGTAGAGAAAGGAGATATCATCAATGATTTTGATAGTAATTCTGATTTGATCGACTTACGACTGATATTTGCCCAGCCACAATTTAGTGGCTCCACACCTTTTTCCCGGTTCACGCAGTTTGTCCAAGTTGTGCAGACAGGGAAAAACACCAGAGTTCTCATTGATGCTGATGGGAGTGGCATTGGGGCAAACTTCACCAATCTTGTGACGTTAAAGAACTTCTCAGCCGCTAACATTAGTAGTGAAAATTTTGTAATTCTTTAAAGCCTGAGATGTGAGTAGCGCCAGCAGCCCAACACTGCGTTGGTGCGGACGGAACAGAGGTTATCGGTGATGCCAAAGTTGTCTGCCGCCGCACAACTTCACCGTTATGCTGCGATCAGCTATTCCTACGACAATCGACTTCGCCATTTCTTCGGATCTTGAGAACAGTGGAAAACGGCATAAACAACAACTGTTGTATCTGAATGCTCATAGAAGACCACGTAGGGAAAGCGACGCACGACAGCCCTTCGATAACTTTCGTGGGCTACCTGATACATTTCAGGGTTGCGACGGATGAATTGAATGCAAGCATCAACACACCGAAGAAACTCTTCGCCTAAACCAAACTCTTGCTCTTCATACCACACATAAGCCTGAGCCACATCTTGTTCCGCCTCTGGCAGAATGCTCAGATTTCTAAGCACCATACTGTCCGTTGCGAATTCGCTCCTTAGCCACTTCCCATGAACTACCTGAGCCAGGGTTCAGCAAGTAGGCATCCTTTCTCTTGGCGAGTTCTTCTTTTTGCCAGTCAAGCACAGGAATTTGCTCTGGAGCTTGGGCAATGCTATCCCATAAATCTTCCAGCAGTTGCAATTTTTCCGAGAGGGTTAACTCAAAGACTTGAGTGAACTCTGTGTTCATGCTGACCTCACCATACGGATTAGGCGTTCTGCTTCAAGTCTATCACTGGCAACGATACGGCTACTGATTTGCTATCTGGGGGTATTGGGGGCTATTGGATCTGTCTCAGCTAAGCAAACTTGGTAACTGTTGTTGACAATCTTGGAGTAGGTAGTCTAGATTAGGTGCACCTATCCAGGTAGGCCTGATCTAAGTTCCTAAACAAGGAGTATATATGTCCTATTACTTGTTCGAGATTCCTTCTGTAAATGGGTATCACTCAGATCTGGTTCTTGCAGATCCAGATAACCCGAATGCACCTGCTTACTCTCACTATGCCTTTACCATCGGCACTCCTGCAAACCCAAACGAGTTAACACAGCGTCGGGGCATTCCGTTTAGTAGCTTTCGGGATTGGGAAAAATTGGCTAGCGATTTTGATATTGAGGAGATGCTAGTTCCAGAAAAGGCATATCTTCCTGGAAGCAGCGTGCTTGAGGAAAAAGAGTTGAATCCATCGTTCCAAGCTAAAACTGCGATGCGGCTCGGTGCGTTAGAACTACTAGCAAACATTTTTTCAGGTCGGATTACCGCCAGTGATAAAGATCCTTTTCCTCATCAACTGGCGCTACAACAATATATGAAAGCTCATCAGACAAAAGTTCAACGTCTTCTCATTGCTGATGAAGTTGGACTTGGGAAAACGATCGAAATCGGTTTAGTATTACGAGATTTGCTTGTTGCACAAGGCTATTCTAAACCACTCCGTTGTCTTTATCTGACAAAGGGCGGGCTCCTAGATGATGTCAAACTAAAGCTTCAGTCAGTTATTCCTGGCGTGGATGGTGAGAGTATTGTCCAAATTGAGAAATCTTTTGCTGAATATGGCAATCGTACTGATGGAATTCATATTGCTAGTATGGATGCTGCAAGACGTTATGTGAAAAAAGCACAGAAGAAGAAGCTCCCTGTAGGAGTTAAACCTGAGATTTTAATCATTGATGAAGCCCATCACTGCGCTAGCGAAGACGAGCTAACTAGCCCACAGCGTATTGGCAAAGCAACAACAAGAGCTTATGAAGCGGCTTACCAGATGATTTCTGGAGAGTTTTGGCAAGATTCTGCCCCTCCGAGGTTAGTCATCTTCATGAGCGCTACCCCATTTCGTTCTAGACCTCAATTTATTAACTTGTTGCGTCTTCTCACCCATAAAACTTCAGAAATCGAGAATTCATATTCGGATGAGTTGAGCGACAGGAAACTTGTTCAAGTTTTAGGCTCTGACGATTCATCTACAGCGGTCATTTGGCGACAGCAGGATGATGTTCGTAGCTGGTCTGATAAACGCCTATTCCCGAAATTGACGATCGAGCGTCCGCCTCTCCAGGCAAGCGAAGCCTATTTGCAATTGATTGAAGATATTCGGGAGAAAATTAAGGAGGTCAATAACAACTACGGAGAGAGATTTGGTGGATTTGCAATCCGGCAGCTTGAAACAAGATTGACTAGCAGCACGATTACTGGTGCAATGTGGCTATTTCGTTGGTGTATCAGGCATCAGGAATGGAGAAGTCAGGATGAATATAGACAGGATACATCCGTAAGTACAGAGAATCTTCGCAGGCTTATTAAAGGTATCTCTCAAAAGCTTGCCGCCTACGATGAACGAAATAAGTCTGGACACGTTACAGTTTCTTTTCCCAGTGATGATTTTTCATTTGATGCAAAAAGTTTGGGGCAACCTCTACCTGGTAATAAAGTAATTGACATTTACAGATTCAACGAAAAGCTGCGTAGAAGCGATGATGAAGATAGCACCTTTATTGCTGCTCCTGAAGAGATTACAGAGCTAACAGAACTTGCGCTAGAACTCTTGAATTTTGCAGATTCTCATAGCGAAGATGAAGCTGGAGCAGAGAATGTCAAATTGACTTGGCTTAAAGATATTCTGGCAAAATATCCTGAATCAAAGTTTTTGGTTTTTACAGAGAGCTTGCAAACCTGCGAAATTATCACTAAAGCTCTTCCGCGAGAAAGTGAAAGATTAACCGGAGATATGAGCCTTACTCAGAGAGAGGAGGCTGTTGCCAAATTGCGTGATCTCAATAGCCCTATAAGAGTCCTGGTAGCAACTTCAGCCGCAGATGAAGGATTTGACTTCCAAGTCGCAAACCGGGTTCTTCACTGGGATCTAAGCCCAAATCCAGCAGTGCTGATGCAACGAAATGGTCGTGTTGCTCGGCTAGGGCAAATTTCAGATGTAACTGCCTACTACTTAATTATTGCTGGAACTCATGAGCAAAGGAGAGAACAAGCATTGGTTGATCGCTTCACTCAGCTTGGTATTACTGATGAAAGAATGCGTCTCAAAATTTTAGGTTCCTTGAGTATTGAACAAGAAGAGCAAATTTTTCAGGATATTGAAGAAGGCAAGTTTTCACTCATTGATGACATCCTTAAGCAGGCTGAAGCTGACCAAAAGGAGATGGAAAAGAGCTTAGGTGAACTTCAAACCCAACTCAGTGAGCAATGGGTTATCAGTCGTGAAGAATTAGCAAAACGGCTTGAGAGATGGATGGAACTAGGATTATCTTCGCTTGATCAAAAGCATGAACTTAAGTTTAGCACTAAGGAGTGGAGTCGCCCTGTATTTCGAGATGAAGGTACAGTGATGGAAACTGCTCAGGCTAAGATTGCTGTCATTCAAGATAGGAAATTCACATTTGATCCAGAATTCAAGGTGTTTGGTAGAGAAAAAGAAAATATTCTGCTTGCAGGTCTTTATCCCTGGCATCAAAAGGAACGGGATGGAGTCATAAAGCATCGGCCACTTCACAAGTCTGATCCAATTGGTCACCTTGCTTGCTCTCTGGCTCGGCAATGTAAAGCAGATTTTACAACAATTCTGGCAAGGCAGTTATACTCCGAATTCCCTAACCTAAAAGATGCTCAGTATCTCTTGTTCGCTACTCACCCACTTCGCGAAGTAGAAAATCATGCGTCAGTCGGTACAGATTCTTATCTAACATTTTACGCCTTCAGTAGGGATCTGTCCCAGCCTATTAACCCTCAAGGTGCATCAGCCCAGGAAGTTTACCAGATGATTTCCTTATTAGAGGAAGATGCACTCAAATCAGTTTCACAATCTTTGTCGATAGATGTGCTCGAAGCTACAAAAAGTGCAAGTAAAGAACTTGCAGGATGGTTAGAGCAATGCAGAAAACTTGGGGGACTTACTAAAAAATCGTATTTTCTCCCAATCCCAGTAGCACTTGTTGTGGTACTTCCGTAGCAAAGTACGAAATCGAGCAATGGCGATCGCTTCCAATACTTTCAAGAGGCGATTGCCCTACTGTCTAGACAAAAACCTTTTTTATCAAAGATCTCAATGAGCTTGAATCTTGAAGACTCGCAGATCATCTTTTGGTTACGCCCCCACCGAGGACTGAGCAGCATAATAACTTGATAACCCAATTAAAGCCGTGAAACCGATGGCACGAGCGGCGGCTGCCAACGACCGACCGCATGACCAATCACGGCCAACTCCTGCATGAGCTGGTCGAATCGGTCTGGCGTCAGGGATTGGGGCCCATCAGAGAGCGCTTTTGCCGGATTGGGATGCACTTCAATCATCAGTGAGTCGGTCCCCGCCGCCACCGCTGCCATGGCCATTGAGGGTACATATTCCGCTTTGCCAGTGCCGTGGCTAGGGTCGATCATGATTGGCAGGTGAGTCAGGGATCGGAGCACCGGAATGACCGCCAGATCTAGCGTATTGCGAGCATATTGGCGATCAAAAGTACGAATGCCGCGCTCACACAAAATCACATTGGGATTGCCAGCCGCCAAGATGTATTCGGCGGCCATTAGCCATTCTTCGATAGTGGCAGACATCCCCCGCTTCAGCAGCACGGGCTTATCTTGAGCGCCCACTTTCTTGAGTAGGGAAAAATTCTGCATATTGCGGGCACCCACCTGTAGCACGTCTGCTACTTCCGCAATTCTGTCAAGATCGGCTGTATCCATGACTTCGGTGATAATGCCGAGGCCACTAGCCGCTCGAGCGGCAGCCAAGAGTTCCAGCGCGCTTTCGCCATGTCCCTGAAAGGCATAGGGAGAGGTGCGCGGCTTGTAAGCTCCGCCTCGTAAAAACTGAGCGCCTGCCGCTTTCACGCGCTGCGCCGTCTCGATAATCATGGCTTCATTTTCGACCGAACACGGACCCGCCACAACCACAACCGGGTGGTGCTCGCTGAAAGTCACGGTTGCATTGGGTGTAGGAACGGTGACTTCGCTGGCTTCCCCATGGCGGTATTCGCGGCTCACCCGCTTGAAGGGTTTTTCGACCCGCAGCACTTGCTCAATCCAGACGCTCATGTCCTGAAGCTGCAGCGGATCGAGATCGACCGTATCGCCAACCAAACCAATGACCGTTTTGTGTTTGCCCACAATCTTTTCGGGTGTCAGCCCCCAGGTGGTGAATTCCTGACTCAGTCGTGTCACTTCTGTCTCTGGAGCACCGATCTTCATCACCACGATCATGGGGTTGCCTCCTAGGATTTGTTTTTCTGCGAGCGCCAGGCTTCGGTCATGCGTCCCCAGTTCGTGGCGAACTCGGATAGCCCTAACCAACTCCCAGTTTCTTCATCCCAAGAGGCCGACAGCACGCCATAGCTAACGCCCAAAACTCCCAAACCAAACCAGCCCAGACTCACCAGCAGCACCGCATAGGTAGGCAACTGCAGCCAATCGTGGCTGACTACCCAATAACTCACCAAAAATGTAGACATCCCCAGCGCGGTTGGGATGCCGCAAAACAGAGCAATCCGCCGCACCATACGCCGGCTCACAGCCTCAGGAATACCCTCTGCCTTGCGAGGGGCCCCACTTGCTTTAGTGGCTTTGGTTGGCTTGGCTGGAGCCGACTTGGCTGCCTTTGTAAAACCTTTTGCCGCTGTTGCAGCTCGACTCGTTGGCTCAAAGGGCTTGGGCGGGCGCTGAGAGCTTTTGGAGTTTTTGTCTTTCTGGGAGTCGCGTTTGGGTTGCGAAGCCATAGGTTTTAGCCGCGAATGCCGAGACGATTAATTAGTGCCCGATAGCGATCTGGATCGTGCTTGAGGATGTAAGCCAATAGCCGCTTGCGCTGACCAATCATTTTCAGCAGCCCTCGACGCGAGGCATGGTCTTTCTTATTCTCTTTTAAGTGAGCGCTGAGCCGGTTAATGCGCTCGGTGAGGATCGCGACCTGAACATCAGCTGATCCGGTGTCGGTTTCGTGGATTTGGTAATCCGAGATAATTTCTTGTTTGCGCTCTTGCAGCAGTGCCATGAACGTGATTGATTCCTAAATGCATGTAAACCCAGTCAACCATACTATCATACCCACTCCCGCAGCGGGGCCGCGAGACGTGGGTACGAAAAAACAACCAGCCGAGAGGAGCCAGTCTAGGACGCCGATTTCGCCTGAGGCTGAGACGACCGCTGCGTTAGCCCACTCAGAAACAGCGGCACGAATCGCTCCATAAATGCCTTAGGATCGCGCTCCCAAGCTCGCTGCACAGCCGTAATCCGAGTGCGCTGCAAATCCGGAGACAGCAGCGTTTGCGGTAGACGCTCCATCAGGTATTGCGGGCGTTGCCACATGGGCAGAGTATTAGCGATATCGATCAAGCTGCCGACGCGCCGCAGCTCCGCCCCGAGGGTAATGTCCATCCCCGACTCAAAGGCAGCCTGCTCGATCGCCGCATATTTGCGCTTGGCATGCTCCACTTTCCGGGCATGTTCCGGGCTTTTACGGGCCAGCTCAGCCAGCCAGCGATTGCCCCAACGTACATGCCCCGCTTCTTCAGGCAGAATCCGCTCAATCGTTTCGCGAATTTTGATATGTTCCTCAGTTTGGGGTGCTTGCTTAAGGGCGTAGATGTGGGCCGAGAAATACTCACAGCCGCGCTTTTCGGTCACATTAATCGCCGCTAGCGAGGAAATCAAAAAGTCATCAAGGTTGTCCTCGGGGTTGGCATATTCGCGGTCCAGCAGGCGCTCAAACTCGTCAATGTAGGAGGCCCCCGGCGGCGTTCCCACGGACGCTCCCAGATCTACCAGCAGCTCGGTCAGCCAGAGGGCGTGGCGAGCTTCGTCAGCGATGTGACGCGATAGGTCTTTCACCAGTTCAGGAGCCTGACCATCAAGCTGTTCAATTAAATCAGTCAAGTCTTTACAGCTCCGCTGTTCGCTGTAGCGGTAGCGGTTTAGGGTCAGCAGATGCAGCTCGCGGTCGCGCACGACTTGCGTCAGGACTTCACGGGCGCTGAAGGTTCCAAAAGAGCTTTGCAGTTTGCGGGGATAGACGACGGTCATAATCAGAAAGCGGGGTAAAGGACAGAAGCATCAAAAGCAAAATCCGAGCGGGGCACAACAAGCTGGCTTATACGGGCTTGCGAGCGACCCAATACTTGCTCATAAAGTGAACGGCAGTTTTTACTGTTGTGAAACCGGCTTTGGTCAAGCGCTCGTTCAGGTCATCCGTCGTGTAATGGCGATAGTAGGGTTCGTGGAATATCGTCGCAAAGTTACGCATTGCGGGAGCGAGTTCAGGAGAATCGCTTAGCTGAATGGAGTCGCAGATGATGAACGTGCCGCCGGGTTGCAGCACCCGATAGCTTTCGTTGATGACCCGCTGCCGCACCTCGGGGGGTAGCTCGTGGAAGAGAAACACGCAGGTAGCGGCATGGAAGTAGCTGTCGAGATAGGGCAGTTCTTCGGCGTTAGCTTGGATCAACTGCGGCAGTTCGCCAGGTAGCCCTGACAGGAGCTGATTCGCTTTGCGTAGATACGCTGGCGACAAATCAACACCAAAGAGGGACGCATCGGGCAGCGCCGCTCGAATTTGTCGCAGGGTACGCCCTGTGCCACAGGCAATATCCAGAATGCGCACCGGCTGCACATCCGCACCGGTTAATCCCTGCTTTAGAGGAGCGAGAACCCGGCGTCGCATCGCGTCTGCTGTGCCGTTGAACAGAATCTCGACTTGAATATCGTACAAATTGGCTGACCAATCGCTGAGGTAGCCATCGGTCTGGTGATGAAAGTTTTGCAGATAATAGCTGGGGTAGCCGGCGGTTTTAATCTCAGAGGTAAAATCCTGAAACCGCTTCTGGCGGATACGCTCCCAGGATTGGGGCATGTCCACCCAGAGCAGTGGATAGTAGCGTAGAAAATCGTTCCAAGGGTTTTCAAACAGAAGGCTCACAGGGTAAATGCCCTGCTCTGCTTCCTGCCAGTCGGTTTCTAGAAGCTGGTTTAACCGCTGCTGAATCAGCGCTAACAGCTCGGGTGACAGCGGTTCTGTCGGTTGGCGGGAGTCGGGCGCAACTAAGCCTTGCAGTTGGGTACCTAAAGTTTTGTGCGCTAGGCCAAAGATGCTCTTGCCTTGTTGAAAGGTTTGGTAAGCGAGCTTGGTCAGAGTCTCGGTCATGGGAACGACGAGTTCAGCGACAAAAACAGGATAGTGTTCAGCATAAATTAAGCAAACTGTTAATAAGTGTAACGAAGAAATCTGTCTCTGTTGCTCTTGCTCTAGAGAGATGCTGGCGGTAGTTCTCAGCGATACGTCAGAACAAAGCGCTACTAATGAAGGCTGTTATTCTTGTGGTGACCTTTTATGTGATGTTGGGGGCGTCCAGCATCCGACACTTTTGGTATGTCAATCAAAAATCTGGTTTCGTTCGGACTACTGGTTTTCATTCCTATCTCAATTGCCGCTGAACAGCTCGAATGGGGATCGCTGGCGGTGTTTGTGACCTCTGCGATTGCGATTGTGCCATTGGCTCTTTGGCTGAGTACGGCAACAGAAGAAGTGGCGATCGTGGCGGGGCCGTCGATTGGGGGGTTGCTCAACGCCGTATTTGGCAATGCCACCGAATTAATTATTGCCTTGGTGGCGTTGCGCTCGGGATTGGTAGATATTGTCAAGGCGAGCATTACCGGCACCGTAGTGAGCAACTTGCTGCTGGTGATGGGGCTATCAATGCTGCTGGGCGGTTTGCGCTACAAAGAGCAGGAGTTTCAGCCGATTGTCGCTCGAGTGAACGGCTCAACGATGACGCTGGCAGTTACGGCAATTGTGTTGCCCGCTCTCGTGGTTGCCATAGCCGGAGGCGTCAACCCGCCCGAGATTACGAAACTGTCGATTGCTACCGCCATTATCCTGATTGCGGTCTATGCTCTGACGCTGGTGTTTTCACTCAAGACCCACAGCTATCTCTATGAAGTCGGCGTGGTGGATCTGGAAGAAGAGGTTGCCCAGACGGGAGAACCAGCCCATCAGCCCAATCTGCTGCTCTGGCTCGGAATTCTGGCAATCTCAACCATTGCGGTTGCCTTTGAATCGGAGATTTTTGTCGGAGCTGTAGAAGACGCTACGAAAGGATTAGGATTAACGCCGCTGTTTACTGGCGTGATTTTGCTGCCGCTGGTTGGAGGAGCCGCCGAGTACGTCACTGCGGTGCGGGTAGCCATCAAGAACAATATGGACCTCTCGGTTTCGGTGGCGATGGGATCGAGCTTATTGGTGGCACTGCTGGTTGCTCCCGTCCTGGTGCTAGTCGGGCAGGCAATTGGCCAGCCAATGGACTTGAACTTCAATCCCTTCGAAGTGGTGGCGGTGGCGGTAGCCGTAGCCCTCGCGAATCTGATCAGCCTAGATGGGCGCTCCAACTGGCTGGAAGGGGTGCTGCTGCTGGCGACCTATGCGGTACTGGGGGCAGCTTTTTATTTTCATCCCGCTTAGATTCAGTTGCAGTTAAAGCTGATATTGACAGTCAAATTTGTCAGGGTTAGCATGGGGCTATGACATCACTTCAGCAGCTGGCTCTAACGAATCCGCACTGGTCTCTAGAGGATTTCGTGCAGGTGGTGAACGATTGGTTGCCCCAGTTTTTGCCGTCTGCCGAAAAGAGCCGGATTCAAGACGAAGTGAATCCTCGCTTGGTGCGCTACTACACGACCCAAGGCTTGCTCGATAAGCCGCTACGCTCGGGCCGAGAAGCTCGCTACACCTATCGGCATTTATTGCAACTGCTGGTGGTGCGGCGTTTGCTAATGGAAGGCTATAGCAGCCCAGCCATCGAGAAGCTCGTCATCTCAAAAGGCAATAGCGACCTAGAAGCTCTGTTGCAGGGTGGGGTGCAGCTCAGCGTGCAGGCGGCGAATCCAGCCTTGGCGTTTCTCCAGCACGTTCAGCAGCGATCAGCCGTTCCACCAGCCCCCATTGCCCTCTCGGCTTCTCCCCCGGTTCCCGAGGCCGCCCTCGCTTCCGAACCGTCCCCTGCCCGCTGGACGCGACTAGAGATTCTTCCGGGACTAGAGCTGCATCTCCGGGAAGACTTTGTGTATCCCAACAGCGTCCAAGAACAGCAAAATCTGCTGCAGCTTATCGGTCAGCGCCTTGCTCACTATCTGTCCACCCTCTCTCCTCGCAAACGACTATGACTAACGCGCCTACTTCTCATCCACTGCCTCACTCCCTGCCTCAAATTGAATTCCTGCCCCTGCAGCCTGCCATCGCCAGCGATCAGCCCACGACGCTTGATGTGCTAGTAAAAATTGTGCCGCCTGTTCCCGAAACGCAGCTCCAACGACCGCCGTTGAATCTGGGGTTGGTCATCGACCGCTCTGGCTCAATGGCTGGCTCCAAGATCGAGTACGCTCGCCAAGCAGCTAGCTACGCGGTGCAACAGCTCCTGCCAACCGATCGGGTCAGTATCATTGCCTTTGACGACCAGATAGAAACTGTTGTCCCTTCAACACCAGCACTAGAGAAGTCTCCCATTTTGCAGGCGATTCACCGCATCCGCGAACGCGGCTCTACGGCTCTTCATGCCGGCTGGGTGGAAGGGGGAGTGCAGGTGGGGCACCATCTCCGGTCCGATCGGCTGAATCGGGTGCTGCTGCTCTCCGATGGGCTGGCAAATGTGGGTGAAACTAATCCTGACGTGATTGCCAACGACGTGCATGGGCTGGCGCAGCGCGGTATCAGCACCACCACGCTGGGGGTCGGCAACGACTACAGCGAAGATCTGCTGGAAGCCATGGCTCGCAGTGGCGACGGCAATTTTTACCACATTGAATCGCCGCAGCAGTTGCCCGCCATTTTTCAAGCAGAGCTACAGGGGCTGATGGCGACGCTGGGGCAGCAGGTGAGCCTAGGCATTGAGCCGCAGTCTGGTGTGGTGGTTGCCGATGTCCTCAACGATCTCGACAAAACCAGCTACGGGCGACTCAAGCTGCCCAATCTCGTGGTAGGGAATCCAATTCTGGTTGTTGTGCGGCTGAAGCTGCCGGCAATCCATCAGGCAACGGATCTATGCCACTTTCGTCTCGCATGGAATGATCCTAATCAACTAGGGCGACAAGTGCTGCGAGCCACCCTGCAATTGCCAGTCGTACCGGCGGCGCAGCTGGCTGATTTTCCACTCCATCCAGAGGTGCAGCAGCAGATTGCCCTGCTAATGGCAGCTCGCGCCCGCGCCGAAGCCATTCATCATCTCGATCAGGGGGACTCTATAGGGGCAAGGCAACGTTTGATGGCAGTTCACGACCTGATGTTATCCGCAGCTCCGGCTACCCCGGTCACTCAGATGGAGCTACAGCGTCTTGCCGAGCTTAATCAGGACATTGAGCTTGGTGAGTTGGGAATCTCGCGCAAAAAAGCCCGCTTCCAAAGCTACAACCTGCGCCGCAGTCGCCCACAATAGCGGAGCGCGTCAGGTTTATATCCCCTCACCCTCAATCCCTCTCCCTAGGGAGAGGGACACAGTTAGGAGGCGGGAGCCAAGACGCCGTTCAGGAAAATATCGGCCATGCCTTCTGCCATTTCCAGCATGGCTTGCGGCGAGGAGCCATCGGGCATGATTGTATCGCGGCTAAATCCAGCAATGGTAAACATGCCCAGAAACACCTGGGCCACGATGCGCGGATTCATACGGCGATAAATACCTTGATCCATCGCGGTCTGGAAGAAGGCTTCGGCGACGTCGGTCATTTTAGCAATGACGTCGGTTTGGATCTTTTCTCGCAGATCGGGATGGAATTGAGCTTCCATGAAGCAAACCCGCAGCAGATCGGCATTTTGGTGCAGGTTGAGCATGCGCCGCCGCATGACTTGAGCAATGGCTTTGTAGCTGCCCATTTCGCTCAGCTCGGTCAGCAGATCGGTAAGAATTTCGATCCAGCCTTGGGTGGCTACCTCGACTAAAATAGCTTTCTTGTTCTCAAAATGGCGAAAGATGGTGCCCTCTGCCACCCCGGCTTCTTGCGCCAAATCGCGAGTAGTGGTGCCGTCATAACCGCGACGGGCAAACAAGCGCCTGGCAGCCGTCAGAATACGAGTTTGAGTTTCAATCTCGGTGGAGGAGGAACCAGGAACAGTGCGCATCATCAGCGGTTACTCGCCTTTAAGGAAATCTATGTAGCCGATATTAGCGAGATTGACTCCGTAGGTGACGCATTTCTCCGTAAAACTTTACAGAGTATTACAGTTATGTGAGTTCCTACCCTTTGTGATTGCCCGCAGCGCTGTGGAGTTAAAACATCAGGCTCCTTGGCTGCCAATCATCGACTGGGGTCGTAATCAAGCTGAGGACTGAGTCTGGATCGACGGGCTTTGAAAACAGAAATCCTTGCCCATACTCACATTGCAACGACCGCAGCTGTGCCAACTGCTTCGAGGTTTCTACTCCCTCTGCGACCACATCCATACCTAAATTCCACGCTAGCGTCATGATGGTCCGCACAATGGCGAGCTGTTCGCCATCAACATCAACTCGGTGGATAAACGAGCGATCGATCTTGAGGGTATCGATCGGGAAGCGATGCAGGTAGCTCAGGGAGGAGTAGCCAGTCCCAAAGTCGTCGATAGCGAGCTGCACTCCCAGTTGCTTGAGTTGCCTCAGAGTGGCTACGGCGGAATCGGCATTGCTCATGAGGATACTTTCCGTTAGCTCCAGCTTGAGGTAGCGAGCCTCCAGATGGGTGTCTTTCAAAATCTGGTGAATCTGCTGGGTCAGGTAGGGCGTAAACTGCTTGCCAGATAAATTAACGTTGATGGTCAGCGACGGTCCTTGGGGAATCGTAAGCTGCCACTGCCGCATCTGACGACAGGCTTCCCGTAAGACCCATTGCCCCAGAGCATCAATTAGTCCGGTCTCCTCAGCCAACGGCACAAAGACACCGGGAGCAATGAGACCATAGCGGGGGTGCTGCCAGCGTACCAGAGCTTCAAAGCCGATCAGTCGGCGAGTTCGCAGGCAGATAATGGGCTGATAGTGCAGCTGTAGTTCTTGCCGGTCGATGGCATGGCGCAGATCGGTTTTGAGCTGAAGCTGGGTGACTCCATCGGCATGAACCCCTTGCTGAAACACTTCATAGCCGCCATGACACTGAGATTTTTTGGCTTGCCCCATAGCAACATCAGCATAGCGCAGCAGATCCTCGGGGTGAGCATAGTGCGTGTTGCTAAGCACAATGCCAATGCTGGCAGATACAAACACCTCATGCCCTTCTATGTGGAACGGAGTAGACAGCTCCTGCTGAATGCGCTGCGTCACACAAATGACATCCTCTTGCGTTTTCACCTCTTCCAGGAGAATCACAAATTCATCGCCTCCCAGCCGCGCGATGGTGTCGCAGGGGCGGAGGCAGGTTAGCATCCGTTGAGCAATTTCCATCAGCAGCCGGTCTCCCAACCAGTGCCCCAAACTATCGTTAATGGTCTTGAAGCGATCAAGATCGACAAACAGCACGGCAAACCCCTGTGCTGGATCTTGGCGCGATAGAGCGGCAGCTTGATGCAGGCGGCTTGTGAACCAATCGCGGTTGGGTAGCCCGGTTAATCGGTCGTGGGTAATGCCTGCGATCCGACATCCAGGTGTCTGTTTCCAGGGAGTGATGTCTGTGAGGGAACCGACAAAACGAACCGCTTCGCCCGTCACATCTCGAACGGCAATGCCACGGCTGAAGACCCAGCTATAGGTGCCGTTTCGGTGTCGCAATCGATGTACGCTGACAAATCGGGGTGAGGTTCCCGCTAGATGGGCGCTGATCTCCTGTTTAACCCGGTCGCGCTCTTCGGGGTGAATGCAGTCGAACCAGCTATCGGAGTGATTAGTCAGTTCAGTTTCCTCGTAGCCCAACAGCGACTTCCAGCGAGGCGAGAAGTAGATCTCCTGAGTTTGCAAGTTCCAGTCCCAGATGCCGTCATCGCTGCCTTGAATCACCAAGGCGTAGCGCTCCTCATTTTTGCGCAGCATCTCTAACGCGCGGGTAAGCTGACGCTTCTCTTGAGTTGCACGGCGCAGATCGTTGCGGAGCTGGTATTGCTGCATCGCACAGTGAATCATGCGCTCCAACAGCGAGGGATTAATCTCATCTTTGATTAAATAATCTGTAAAGTGAGCATAGCCATCGGCAATTTCAGCGGCTTGATGAGAATCCACCAGTAGCACCACCGGAGCAGCGTAGCCATTCAAGACTGACTCTCGCAATAGCTCTAGCCGATCGGGCTGACTCAAATCACAGTCGATTAAATAGACATGATGCTGCTGTCCGGCAATGGATTCTAGAGCGCTGTCTACTGTGGTTACCTGTTCCAGATAGTAGTTACGTCCTATCTGAGACAGCCACTGTTGAATTAGGCAATAGTCGGCTTCATCCTCGGCGACGAGCAGAACACGAACGGGTAAATCATCCATAGGACGCTCAGCGGCTTTCGACAGATTTCAAGAGTCAGGAGGCTGACACACAGGGAATAACGTTAGAGTTCCCTTGATAGTTCAGCCTTGCTCACCGCTAGCCAATTTCGTCTGCTGGTGCGCCTTGCTCCTGAGTTGCTGCCCAAGGGTGGCTGGCTGTTTACCCTTCAGCCAGTGCTGCCCGATAGGCTTTCACCTGGGCATCAATGCCGGTAATGGCGGTCCCAACGACGACCGCGTAGGCTCCTCGGTCGAGCGCTTGCCGGGCCATCTCGGGCGATGCAATGCCACCTTCACAGATCACCGGCACCATCAGGGTTTGCACGAGCTGCGTCAAGAGGTCTAGACCAGGGGGCAACAGGTGTTGTGTTGCAGCGGTATAGCCATAGAGTGTTGTACCTACCAAATCAGCCCCGGCCGCTGCCGCTGCTATTCCTGCTTCCAGCGTATCGACATCGGCCATCACCGGCTTACCGAGTTCTGTGTGAATTTGTTCGATCAAACTAGAGACCGTTTCGCCATCTGGACGGGAACGCAGCGTGGCGTCGATGGCAATAATATCAGCCCCAACGGCCGCAATCGCGGCAGCCTGCTCAAACCGAGGGGTGATGTATACATCAGAGCCGGTATAGGAGCGTTTCCATAGCCCAATGATTGGGGCATCGAGCCGCTGCCGTACAGCCTGCACATGGCTAGGCGTATCAATGCGAACGCCGGCTGCACCCTGCTGAATAGCGGCTTCTGCCATAGCTGCGATCACTAGCGGCTCGTGTAGCGGCGAATCGACCGGTGCCTGGCAGGACACAACCAGTTGGCGATGCAGTAATGCAATGGAGGGATGCAGATAGGACACAAATTGTAATCAAATTGTAATTTCTAGATGATGAACGCTGGCATTCTGCTCGCGAAGGACGACGATGGGGCTTTAGCCTTCTAGACTTGAGTACAGGCAGTTAGTTTAGCAGCATTTCCTCAACGCTCATGATGCAATTACTGGCAGGAGACATTGGCGGCACCAAAACTATCCTACAGCTCGCAGCAGCCGAGACCACGGAAACCGGAGAGATCCAGGTTCATCCTCTATACGAGCAGCGCTATCGCAGCGTTGACTTTTCAGATTTAACGCCAATGGTACGGCATTTTTTCAGCGAAGCCGCGCAGCAGATTGATAGTCCTCCCACCCCCCAAACTGCCTGCTTCTCGATTGCAGGGCCTGTGGTGAACAACACCTGTTCACTGACGAATTTGTCCTGGATTCTAGACGGCAAACGCCTACAGCAGGATCTCGGTATCTCTCGGGTAGAGCTGATCAACGATTTTGCGGGAGTTGGGTATGGAATTCCGGGCTTAGCTGAAAGCGATCTCTACCCGCTGCAAAAAGCCGAGCCGCAAGCCAATGCGCCAATTGCCGTGATCGGAGCTGGCACCGGCTTAGGGGAGGGGTTTCTCATTCCCCAGGGCAATCAGTATCGCGTCTTTGGCACTGAGGGTGGCCATACCGATTTTGCGCCCCGCAGCGAGCTAGAATTTCAACTACTGAAATACTTGAAAGACAAGCTAGGGGTGACTCGCATCTCGGTGGAGCGAGTTGTTTCGGGCATGGGCATTGTGGCTATCTACCAGTTTCTCCGCGATCGGCAGCGCTGCGAGGAATCTTCTACCGTGGCTGCTGCGATTCGCACTTGGGAGCGGGAAGCTGGGCTGGAGAAATCAGTGGATCCCGCTGCTGTCATTGCTATGGCTGCTGCCGAGCAGCAAGATCCGCTATGCAAGGAAACCATGGAACTGTTTGTCGAGCTGTATGGAGCAGAGGCTGGCAATTTGGCGCTGAAGCTGTTGCCCTACGGCGGTCTCTACATTGCCGGCGGTGTAGCAGCAAAAAATCTGCCGTTGATGAGTTCGGGGCGGTTCATTCGGGCCATGACCGACAAAGGGCGAATGCGGCCGCTGATGGAGCAGGTGCCTGTCTATGTGATTTTGAATCAGACTGTTGGGCTGCTGGGTGCGGCTCGCCATGCCGCGGAACTCAAACGGGACGGATAAGGAATATAAGGACATAGAGCGGTTAGCACGATTGACTCCACCTCCGCGTCCTTTTTCCAGTTTGACTGTTTGACTGGCTACTTCCCTCAACCCCCCAGCCCATTAGCGGCTAATGAGATCCCAGCGTCGCTGCGCCTGCTGTAGCGCTTGTTCGGGAGTGCTCTGATTCAGCAACACGGCTTCAATGGCGCGACCCAAGGCATCCGAAAGGCGACTGTAGCCGGGAAAAATGGGGCGAGAGCGGCCATAGGGAGCTTGCTGCAAAAACACCTCTACTGCCGGCTGCTGCCGAACAAACTGCTGGTAGGCACTGCTCTGGCGAGATTGCACATTCACGGGCAGATAGCCAGTGTGGATTGCCCACTCGGTCTGGAAGGATTCGCTCAACACATATTCGGCAAAGACGCGGGCAGCTTGCTCTCGGGTAGGGGTGGTTTTAAACACAAACAGGTTTTCGCCGCCGATGCTGGTAGCCGGCCGAACCGCTCTTGGAATCGGCAGCACGGCAAAATCAACGCCGGTGGCTTGGAGTTGTGCTAGGGTCCAGGGTCCTGTGAGCTGCATAGCGACTTTACCTGCCAAAAAGCGATCCAACTCATAGCCGCGCTCTGGCTGCGAGAGAATGGCGGAACCATCCTGTAGCAACTGTTGCCAGAATTGCAGAGCACCAATCGCTGCGGGCGTATTGAGCTGCACTCTGGGAAATGGGGCGGCTGTCGGTTCGGTTGACTGGACTGAATCGGCTGCCACCAACTCGCCGCCGTTGCTCCACAGAAACGGTAG
The DNA here is from genome assembly GCA_015272325.1 of Synechococcales cyanobacterium C42_A2020_086. Lineage (GTDB taxonomy): Bacteria > Cyanobacteriota > Cyanobacteriia > Elainellales > Elainellaceae > JACYLU01. The sequence continues at coordinate 158,500 of JACYLU010000036.1, forward strand.
CCACATAAACACCGTCCACTCGCCCCGACCCAGCGGCAGCAGCATCCCGAACTGCCCACGATTAGAATCGGTCAACTGCTGCGCCACCTGCCGCAACTCGTCCCAGGTTGTAGGTAAGGTGGTAATGCCAGCGGCAGCAAACAAACTCGGGCGGTAGAAGATGCCGACATTATTGACACTGAAGGGAATCGACCAGAGGTGGCCTTCCCAGGACATTGATTCCCATAAAGCCGGATCGATCTCTGCTTTCAGTGGCAGCGCGGTTAGCCAGTCCTCTAGGGGCACAATGGCGTCAAGTTCGACAAGCTGCCCGGTGAGGGTTGGTGCGTACCACAGCAGATCGGGGGGGGCGTTGCCCACAATGGCCGCCAAAATTTTGGGAATCTGCTGATCGCTCTGCCCGACGTAGAGCGGTTCTACCTGAATGTGGGGATGGGTTTGATTAAACTGATCCACCAATCGCTGCAAAACATCGCGGTTCGGCGGTGGGTTCACGCCATGCCACAGCGTTAGGTGCACAACGTCTTCAGATGTCCCAGGGGCAGTTGCGGGTTGGCATCCCGACAGCAGCATGCTCAAGCCCAGCACGATCAGCAGGTAGCAAGCTAAACGCAACAGGCTACTGCCGCTTTCGGTTCGGCTTGCTCGCTGCATTCCCACCAGTCTTACTCCTGATACCGCAATGCCAGCGGCAATTCAAACTGCCCATCCCTGCCCGGTTCAAAATTGAGCACCTGCACTACAGCATCCAGATTGAGAGGTCCGTAGAGATGGGGAAAGGCTTCTCCAGTGTCGATCATGTCATAGCGCAGTTCTGATTGCAGCCGCGCCTCGTCAAGGCAGAGCAGCACCAGTCCATTTTGCCCGGCAAAGAAGGCGTTGGCCACGCGCACCACCTGGGGCACGGTCGAGCAATGGATGAACCCCTCGCTCTCCAGGGAGGCAGCCCGATACATTCCTGCGTGCTGAGCAGACTGCCACTCCTCTCGGGACGTAATGTGCAAAATCATAGGCAAACTAGACCCAAACCCCTATCTGGCAAGATAACCCGCGGCAACACTGTCGTCGATGATGGTCTGAATGAACGCCCAAAGATCGGGAGCGCCAAACTGCACCGGGGCAACGCGCTGCATCACGCGGTCGCGAGTAATTCCATGCTGTTGCCAAGTGCCGCCCTGGGTTTGCTGATTATGCAACACTGGCTGGATGCGGTCGAGGGCAGCAGCAAAACGAGCGGTTGGCGTAGTTTGAGCTTCAAACTCGTCCCACAGTGCCCGCAGTGCGGCTCCTTGATCGAGCGGCAGCAGTCCAAACAAACGTTCTGCGGCGGCTTGCTCCCGTTCAACTTTGCTGTGATTGCTCTGCACGTCGTAGCAGAAGGTGTCGCCGGCGTCAATTTCCACCAGATCGTGGATCAGCAGCATCTGGATCGCCTGCAGCAAGTCAGTGCCCTCGGGAGCATATTCAGCCAGCACTATTGCCATGATCGCAATATGCCAGGAATGCTCGGCACTGTTTTCGCGCCGTGAGCCATCGGTGAGCAGCGTTTGCCGCAAAATCTGCTTCAGGCGGTCAATCTCGAGAACAAACTGAATTTGCTGAGCCAGTCGATTGCTGTGCACGGGGAATCCGGGAGAATGAGTAAAGAGGCGAAATCGACCCCTCGGTTGCCCTACTCATCATACTGTTGCTTCAAGCGATTGCTTCAAGCGATTGCTTCGGGTCAACCTGCTGCATTCGGTAGACTCAGTTAGACTTCGCCCAGTCGGTCAATAGGCAGAAGCAGTTCGCTGTGGTACTGGTGAGGGTGACCCCTCTGCCTCCAAGGTTATGCCCCCTCCCCCTAGTCTATGGAGCGCTTCGAGTTCTGCTGCAGGCAAGCCGTGGCTGCTAAACAAGTTGCCCTGGCTGAAGCGACTCAAGCCCCATCCCGTATCGGCGGATTATCAAGCTTGGCGGCATCAGTTTATGCTCGAGCGGCTGCACCTAGCCATGTGGGTCGCAATTGTGATTTCCCTAACAAGTGCCGCCATTAGTCTCCATATTGTGCTGGCTGAAATTGAGCGCTTTACCCGCGATGTTGTGCAGTTCTATGGCGATTCAGCTCTTGCCGTTCAATTTCGAAATGCCACTATTGTCTCCTGCATCTCAACCGGAGTTCTGTTAGCCACCTATTGCAGCCTACAGCATCTGCCTGCGGTTCGTCGCTATCCAGTGATCCTGTTCTTAGCGCTCTCGCTGCTATCGACCCTCAATGATCTCATTGTCCGAGCGCTATTCGGGATTCCCTCAACGCCAAGCCAGGTGATCTTTCTCTTGCAGGCCGTGCTGATTCCGGTGCACTGGCGGCTGCATCTGGTTTCCCAGGTAATCCCCATTGCCTTTTCCTTCGGTGTGTTGCCACTGGTCGGCATTACCCATATCGGCACCCGAGCCTTTTATGACTCCTACCTGCTGGGAGAGATTAACAGCCTGTTCTGGGTTTGCCTCGTTTGCAATGTGGCGGTCTTTCTGTATGAACGGCTGAAGCAGTCCGAATTTGAAGCCCGACGGCAACTCCAGGTGTTTTTGCATTCGGTGACCCACGATCTGCAAACGCCGGTGATGGGCACACTGGTGGTGCTGCAACGCCTGCTGAACAATCCTGAAGCAGAAATTTTAGTGAAGCGCTCAGTCTTGGAACGGTTGCAGTCCGGCAGTGACCGCCAGCTTAGTTTAATTCGGGCGCTGCTCGAAGCGCACACCACCGAGGTTCAAGGGATTATCCTGCACCGCGAGCCGCTACACCTCAAGCCGATTGTCGATTCGGTTTTGTGCGATTTGCAGCAGGCACTGACCCATAACCAAGTGCAGTTGACCCAGTCCGTTCCAGATGATTTGCCGCTGCTCTATGCCGATCGTCACCAGCTCTGGCGAGTGTTCAGCAATCTAATCAGCAATGCTCTGAAGCACAATCCTAACGGCATTCAGCTCTCGCTGACGGCCAGCGTGGTTGAATCAGCACCAGCTCCGCGGCAAATACCTAACCGCACCCGACTCGAGCACCCCCCTATAGTCAAGTCTGCTGGGCACCCTGTTCTTCTCTGTACTGTGCAAGATAACGGCACCGGCATTCCGCCGCAGCAATGTCATCGTTTGTTTGAGCTGTATGCTCGTGGCCCTCGTGCTCGCTATATGCCCGGTCTAGGGTTGGGGCTATACCTCTGCAAGCAAATTGTCGAAGCGCACGGCGGCGAAATCGACGTTATTAGCCAAGGGGGACAGGGGTCCACCTTTTGGTTTACCCTGCCGCTCTATCAGGGCGACAAGCACGATGAACCAACTAGGCACCCACACTCACCTATCAGCTCTTGATTAAGGGCAGCCTTGATTGCTCCTTCAGGGCTAGGCAGAGATAAGCGCCGGAGGAGTGAGCCAGCCCCTAGCAGGACAGACTCACCCCCCACTTTATTGGGCTAATCGAGGTGCTAATCGAGGTCATTAGCGTTTGGGGTGGCCCTGCCGAATGCTTGAGCCGCTGAACTAGGCCCACAAAATCAGCCCAGGCTCATAGGGATTGCTGAGGTTTTCGTGCTTGGGCAGCACTCGCAGCGAGAGACCCTGAAACCCGCTGTGCCGGTAGGTAATGTCTACCTGGTAGAGGCTGATCTGGGGATTGTGCGGGTCCGGCCCCTGATAGTTCATTACCACAGGTACACCGTTGACAATATCGCCATTGGCATTGATTTCGCCCTGATACAGCTCCACCTGGACATCATTGGGCGTCAGCTCACCTAGCTTGAGACGAGCTTTGACACCAATCACCTGATTGACCTTGACCTCAGACGGGGTAGAAACATCAATGTCTTCAATTCGCATTTCATACCAATGCTCGAACAGGTGACTCTGCCAGTGGGCAAGCTCCTTCGCTGGGGCATAATCCTGAGCGATCATGGCTCGATAGCGATCGCTGGCTGGAAAATAGCCGCGCAGGGCATACTCGGTGACCATGCGAGCGGTATTGAAATGGGGACAGTTAAGCCGGATGGCATTCTTCATTTTGGCGATCCAGCTCCGCGGCAGATCGTCTTTATCGCGCTCGTAGAATAGAGGCACAATTTCTTGCTCTAGCAGCTCATACAGAGCGTTGGCTTCTACATCGTCCTGATAGTCAGGATCATCGTAGACTTCGCCGTGACCGATCGCCCAGCCGGTATTGACATAGTCGGCTTCGTCCCACCAGCCATCGAGCACACTGAGGTTGGGCAGCCCGTTCATGGCGGCCTTCATGCCACTGGTGCCTGAGGCTTCCCGGGGGCGGCGCGGCGTGTTCAGCCAAATATCGCACCCAGCCACCATCAGCCGCGACACATGGATATCGTAATTGGGAATAAAGACGACGTGGTGGTGCATCTCTTCTTCCCGAATAAAATGAATGATTTGCCGAATCAGCTCTTTGCCTGGGGTGTCTTTGGGATGGGCTTTGCCGGCGATGATGAACTGTACGGTCCGCGGACGCAGGGCGCTGTCTTTACCCGGTAACTGCCCCAGCAGAATTCGCTTGATGCGATCCACATCGCGCAGAAACAGCGTTGCTCGCTTGTAGGTCGCAAAGCGGCGGGCGAAACCAATAGTCAAAACGGCGGGATCGAGCATGTCTTGAACGGCGTCTAGCTCTGGGGCAGAACTGCCCAAATCGCGCAGACTGCGCTGCAAGCGCTCGCGAACAAACATAATTAGCTCAGAGCGGCAGCGTTCGTGGTTGCGCCACAGTTCCTCATCGGGAATGGTGGAGACGCGGTCCCATAGGGGATTGTCTGCCAGCGCATGTGACCAGCTCGGTCCCAAATAGCGGTCGTAGAGGTCCTGCGTTGATTTGGCAACACAGCTCCGAGCATGGACACCATTGGTAATGGCGCTCACCGGCACTTCATCGAGCGGCAACTGCGCCCATAGCCCCTTAAACATCTCACGGGACACCGCCCCATGCAGCTGGCTGACTCCATTGACAAAGGTAGCCATTTTAATCGCCAGAATAGCCATGCTAAAGGGGGAGGCTAAATCCCCGGTATTTTCTCGCCCCAGTGACAGAAATTCTTCCCTGACGAGGCCAAACTTGTCGGCGTAATGCCCCAGGTAATAGAGCACCTTATCGGACGGAAACAGATCGATACCAGCAGGCACAGGAGTATGGGTAGTAAAGATCTGACTGGCTTTAACCACCTGTTTGGCTTCTGCAAAGGTCAATCCTTCTTCTTCGATCAGAATGCGCATACGCTCCAGCGACAGAAAGGCCGAATGCCCCTCGTTCATGTGATACACCGTGGGTTGCAGCCCCAACGCCCGCAGCATCCGCACGCCGCCAATGCCCAGCATCATCTCTTGATGAATGCGCAGGTCAATATCGCCCCCGTAAAGCTCATCGGTGATGTCTTGGTCGTACTGGCTGTTCGGCTCAATGTTCGTGTCGAGTAGATATAGCGGCACGGTACCCACCTGTACCCTCCAGACACGAGCCTGTACCTGCCGTCCAGGATAGTCTACGCTGATTCGCAGTTCCGACCCATCTGCCTGCCGTTCTAGATGCAGCGGCATGTTGTAGAAATCATTAATGGGGTAGCGCTCCTGCTGCCAGCCATCCGGGTTTAAGTATTGAGCAAAATAGCCCTCTTGATACAGTAACCCCACCCCCACCAACGGCAGCCCGAGATCGCTAGCGGACTTGAGATGATCGCCAGCCAAGACGCCCAATCCACCGGAATAGATGGGCAAGCAGGTTGTTAAGCCAAATTCAGCAGAGAAGTAAGCATAGCAGTCCGAAATTGCCTGGGGGGAGGCATTGCCAGAGGCGGACCCCAACGCATCGGCAGTTCGATGGTCAACCATGGGCTGACGCTGCTTGCGATACCAGGTACGTTCGTTGAGATACTCTTCCAACTGGCGGGCTGCCCGATCCATATGCGCCAAGAAACCTTCGTCCTCTGCTGCTTCTCGCAGACGATCCTGGCTGATGGTGCCAAGCATCAAGACCGGATTGTAGCGACTAGCTTCCCAGAGATCGCGGTCTAGGCGGCGAAATAAATCGGTCGTTTCGTAGTTCCAATCCCAGTGCAGGTTATAGGCTAATTGGCGCAGCGGCTCTAACCGAGGGGGTAAGGAAGGAGAAACATTGAAGGTACGAATCGGCTTCATGGGTGGAGTTCTCCGTAGGGCTAAGGCTAACTCATACCAATCTCATACTTTCATATTCGATTGATAGCGAGATTGATATGCGCTATTGTCAACGGAACTGAGAGAGAACTGACGAACCTTAACACTCTATTTGTCCTTTTAAGCCGTTTGTAGAACAGATGCTCAAGCTCAAGGTCTCAACAGCAGAGTCGAGAAATATTAAAAAAGATTAAAAAATGATCTTCCCAGAGAGAGAAACTCCTCAGTACAAGATCCGCTGATTTTGTTCCCCAGGATGCATTCAGAAATCTGGATCAGCCAGTATTCTTGAAGCTACGACGGCGAACTCCCAGAGAAATGCTATTGCTACTATCGACTCGCTTAGGGCAATATACAGTGTGACAAGTAGATTAACAAATGTTACAATCCTGAGAATACCGACTGAGAACACTGAAGCTCCTAAGTTTGGTTTTAGTTGCTGATGGTGTGAATGGCTCAAGACAGTGACTAGTACTCGGGACTGAATGACAACAAGAGGGTTACTGAACAGACTTGGCTCACGGGTGTCCATTGCGACATTTTTAAAGTAGGTACGTTCTAGAACGCCGGAAATGAGCATGCTTGGCTACGCTAAACAACTGACCTGAAGCGCCTTGAAGTTTGCACCGGAGACTTTGACCGCTCTATCTTCTGCTCATCTGGGCAGCTATTTCAGATAGCTTGTCTCTGCTCCTTGACAGTGTGGATCGAAGAGAAGCTAGGAGCTTGCAAAATCAGTACAAATGATCTAAACTTTTCCTCTTACTCACTCGGACTCAGCGTTATGAATACTACTTCAACATCCGCTGACATGGTGCGCGCCTATCTACGAGAAATCGGTCGTGTTCCGTTGTTGACCCATGAACAAGAGATTCTGTATGGCAAGCAGGTGCAGCGTCTCAGTCAATTAAACGAAATTAGAGAAGCGTTAAGCTCCAAGTTGGGACGTGAGCCTAGCCTCGCAGAATGGGCAGGGCGAGCTAAGTTGTCGGTTGCCGAGATTCAGCAGGCCGTTGCAGAAGGAGAGTTGGCTAAGCGCAAGATGGTTGAAGCCAATCTGCGATTAGTGGTTTCGGTTGCTAAAAAATACATCAAGCGCAACGTGGACCTGCTGGACTTGATTCAGGAAGGCACAATCGGCATGCAGCGGGGCGTAGAAAAGTTTGATCCCACCAAGGGCTACCGCTTCTCAACCTATGCTTACTGGTGGATTCGCCAAGCTATTACTCGTGCCATTGCCGAGAAAGGACGGACGATTCGCCTGCCGATCCATATCACCGAAAAATTGAACAAGATTAAGAAAGCCCAGCGACAGCTTGCTCAGCAGTTGGGACGTGCTGCCACAGCCGCTGAACTCGCCGCCGAGCTGGATCTCACCACCAAACAAGTACGAGAGTATCTCGAACGAGCACGGCAGCCACTCTCGCTAGACTTGCGTGTTGGCGATAACCAAGATACAGAGCTAGGTGAACTCCTAGAAGATACAGGACCCTCGCCCGAGGATTTTGCTGCCCAGTCGGCTCTGCGCACCGAGCTTGAACAACTCATGGCTGACCTAACGCCCCAGCAGCGAGAGGTGCTGTCGTTACGGTTTGGGCTAAGCGATGGACAATCTCTGACACTGGCTAAGATTGGGGATCGCCTCAATATCAGCCGAGAGCGTGTGCGGCAAATCGAACGAGAAGCTCTGACAAAACTACGCAAACGGCGAGCCGATATCCGGGAATATCTAGCTAGCTAGGCCGGTATGTCGTCCATCCCGTCTGAGTTTCCCAGAGATGTATTGCCAGGGAGCGGGCTATCGGGTTCTGCTCCTTGTTTTTAGCAGTATGCAGCTTGCGATTCGTAGGTCGGAAATGCCTCGAAATAACCAGGAATTCAAATTAGGAATTCCCATACTGAATATTCATACTATCCATACTGAGTATAGGACACCGATTGGATAGCGATTCAGTGGGTTTAAGTGGACGCATTGAGTCTAGTTCACCACACTGGTTGACAAAGGATTCAGGTTATTCTTGACATGACCAAATCCTGACGGGATACGGAGAGAGTCATGCAAACCGTAGACGAAAAGATTAGCCCCTTAGCTGGCAAACCTGCCCCTGCTGATAGCTTGATCAATGTTGCTGAACTGCTAGAGCAGTACTACACTATCCACCCCGATCCAGCCAATCCGTTGCAGCAGATTAGTTTTGGAACGTCTGGGCATCGCGGTTCCTCTGCGAATGGGACCTTTAATGAAGATCACATCTGGGCAGTGACGCAGGCTGTAGTGGAGTATCGCCGCAGTCAGGGCATCACTGGACCGTTGTTCATGGGTATCGACTCCCATGCTCTCTCGGCTCCGGCTCAAAAGAGTGCTCTGGAAGTGCTGGCGGCTCATGGCGTTGAAGTCTGTATTGCGGCAGGCGAGGGTTATGCTCAATACACCCCAACCCCTGTGGTTTCCCATGCCATTCTCAGCTATAACCGGGGTCGCACCTCTGGCTTGGCCGATGGCATCATCGTCACGCCTTCCCACAACCCGCCTAGTGATGGGGGCTTTAAGTACAACCCGCCGTCAGGGGGTCCGGCAGAACCCGAGATCACCAAATGGGTGCAGGAACGTGCCAATGAGTTATTGGCTGAAGGCAATCGCAATGTGCAGCGGATGGGCTATGAGGCGGCACTGGCAGCAGCAACCACCCATCGCTTCGACTTTGTGACTCCCTATGTTCAAGACTTAGGAACGATTATCGACATTGATGTCATTCGCGACTCGGGAATTCGGATTGGGGCCGATCCGCTGGGCGGCTCAAACATTGCCTACTGGGAACCAATTGCCGAACACTACGGGCTAAACATTACCGTGGTCAATCCCACAATTGATCCCACCTTCCGCTTTATGCCGCTGGATTGGGATGGCAAGATCCGCATGGACTGCTCCTCACCCTACGCCATGGCCAACTTGGTCAAACTAAAAGACAACTACGATATTGCCTTTGGCAACGACACAGATTCCGATCGCCACGGTATTGTCACCCCTAGCTCGGGCTTGATGAATCCCAACCACTTCCTCTCGGTGGCCATCTGGTATCTGTTTACCCAGCGTAGCCAATGGCCTCCGATGAGCCAAGTCGGCAAAACCCTGGTTAGCAGCAGCATGATCGACCGGATTGCTCGCGAGATTGGGCGGCAGGTCTGCGAGGTGCCCGTTGGCTTCAAATGGTTTGTTGCCGGACTCCTCGACGGATCAATGGGCTTTGGGGGTGAGGAGAGTGCAGGCGCATCCTTCCTGCGCAAGGATGGTACCGTCTGGACCACGGATAAAGACGGCATCATTATGGATCTGCTAGCGGCCGAAATCACCGCTCGCACTGGCCGAGATCCGGGGCTGCACTACCAAGACTTGACGGCTAAACTAGGCAGCTCTTACTACACCCGTATCGATGCCCCTGCTACGCCCGAGCAAAAGGCTCGCCTCAGCAAGCTTGCCCCCGAGGATGTGCGGGCTTCCACGATGGCTGGTGATCCAATCACTGCTAAGATGACAACCGCTCCTGGCAATCAAGCCCCCATTGGCGGGCTGAAAGTGACCACGGACCACGGCTGGTTTGCGGCTCGCCCCTCTGGCACCGAGAATGTCTACAAAATCTACGCCGAGAGCTTCAAGAGTGAAGCGCATCTCGATCAGATTTTGCAGGAAGCACAGCAAATTGTGAATGAGGCTCTGTAGCCAATTAAAACCCTGGCAGTCAAGCAAGTAGAGGGGTAGAGAGACAGAGGCGTCTATTTTAGTTGATAATCAGTTTTCTCCACTCCTCTACAGCCTGATGGTGTTCTGTAAGGCTCCTGCTCGCCACCCGGATGCAACCTGGGGTAGGACTCGCTATCGCGGGCGGATGACATCGCGGAATAGCTCGCTGTCGCGGATGCTGTCAAAGTTAGTATCGGTTTGGGCCATCACTCGATACAAATTGGGACTGAGAACAATCGCTCGATGCAGGTTTTTGACGGCCATTTCCACATCGTGGCGCAGCGCGAAGGAGCAAGCTTTGCCGTACCAAGCGTTGGGATTATCAGCTTTGTAGCCTAGAGATTTATCGAAGCAGGCTATGGCTTCATCGTGACGATCGAGCTTAGTGAGCACTAACCCGCGATAGTTCCAGGCATAGTGGCAACTGCGCTTGATTGCCAGAGCCGTATCTAAACTGGTCAGAGATTCGTCATAGCGCCGCAGGGATGCCAAGGCTACGGCACGGCTATACCAAGCACGATGATTGTCGGGACGAAGCTCAATCGCTTTGTCGAAACAGGCAATGGCTTCTTTGTAGCGGTAGAGGCAAGTGTAAGTATGACCCTGGTTGTACCAGGCTTTGGGGTCATCGGCATTGAATTTGAGAGCCTTGTTGAAGCTGGCGATTGCCTCTTCGTAGCGCCCCAGCTTAGCTAGGGCAACGCCGCGCCCATGCCAGGCCAGAGCAAATTTGGGCTTGATGCGTAGGGCTTTGTCGAAGCTGGCCACTGCTTCTTCGTAAGAACCTAGCTCGTAGAGGGCAAAGCCGCGTTGCCCCCACGCTTCGTGGTGCTCAGGTTGCTGGTCAAGCAGCTTATCAAACCGGGCTACAGCTCCCTCGTAGCGACCCACTTTCAGCAAGGCATTGCCTTGATCGTACCAGGTTTGATGCTCTTGATTGGGACTCATAGTCGCTTTAAGCCCAGGTGCTTGCCAGAAATAGTCAACGGGTTTGAAGACAAAAGCACGATACAGGCTGGAGAAGCTCATTGGACATTAGAACCAGCAACAAGTAAAGATCAGCGTGACCACCTCACTGGGCAGTTCCCCACTGTCATATCGTGCCCATTTCCCTGCCTCTTTTGCGCCTCTTATGCCATGGTAGCCAGAGATTCCTCCCTCTAAAGCAGGGCTGATTGTTATTGGGGAGATTCAATTAGAGATTGGGTTAGAGATTGAGTCGAAGATTGAGTTGAGGATTGAGTTGAGGATTGAGTCAGAAATTGATGCACCCGTGAGTCGCCAACATTCAGGATGCAGACAATGGTTCTGCCGCACCAACGGCTTCGATGGCCGCTTCTAGGGCAATAGCGATATGGGTCCAGTGGGTGCCGCCCTGACAGAACACGATATACGGCGGTCGCAGCGGTCCGTCTGCCGAAAATTCTGAGGTGCTGCCATCAACAAAGGTGCCGCCGGCCATCACCAACTCGCTCTCGTAGCCAGGCATCTCGGCAGGAACCGGCTGCAGATAGGAACCGATCGGCGAATGCTGCTGGATGGCACGGCAAAAGGCAATGACCTTCTGCGGCGACCCCAACTTGATAGCCTGAATCACATCGCGCCGTGGCTCTTCCGGCAAGGGGTTGACCGGATAGCCCAATTCCTGGAACACATAGGCTGTCAAATGATTACCCTTGAGTGCTTCTCCTACCATCTGCGGGGCAAGGAACAATCCCTGAAACAGCAGCCGATTTTGATCAAAAGTAGCGCCTCCTTCACTGCCAATTCCAGGAGCGGTGAGGCGGCAGGCGGCCTGTTCCACGAGATCGGCGCGTCCAGCGACATAGCCGCCAGCAGTGACAATCGTGCCGCCCGGATTTTTGATGAGCGAACCGGCAATCAGATCGGCTCCGACGGCGGGGGGTTCTCGATCTTCGATAAATTCACCATAGCAGTTGTCTACAAAGCACACGGTCTCTGAGTTCTGCTGCTTGACTAGGGCAACAATTTTCTCAATGTCGGCAATGGATAAACTGCGCCGCCAGCTATAGCCGCAGGAGCGCTGGATCAAGACCATGCGTGTCTCAGGATGGACGGCTGTGGCTAGCCCTTGCCAGTCAATGTCTCCGCTAGGCGTGAGATCAAGCTGGCGATAGCGAATGCCAAACTCATGCAGCGATCCTTGGTGCTGCCCCCGTAGCCCGATCACCTCTTCTAAGGTGTCGTAGGGAGATCCCGCCACCGCTAGCAGTTCATCCCCCGGACGCAGAACCCCATAGAGGGCGCAGGCAATGGCGTGGGTTCCCGAGACAAACTGGACTCGCACGGCGGCTGCCTCTGCCCCCATCACTTCAGCAAACACCCGGTCCAGCACCTGTCGCCCTAAATCTCCGTGACCATAGCCGCTGACGCTGGCAAAATGATGCACGCCTACCTGGTGATGCTGAAATGCCGTCAAGACTCGCCTCAGATTTTTCTTGACCTGAGCGTCAATTCCGGAAAAAATCTGAAATAGTGCCCGTTCTGCCCGTTGAAGCTGCTCAGCGCTGCTAATTATCACCTAATCTCCTTAGAATGAGTGAGGGGAGACAACTGCCTTCTGGCGTTGCTCTCAACATCGTAGGTTTTAGCCGTTACATCCTGGGCCACTGAGCACCTCGGGAAAGACCTCGCGAGGACTCTGAGTCCAGGAGACAGCTGCCAAACCCGACGATGGTCGAGATGAGCCGATTCGCGGGATCTATTGTCGCGCAGATTGGGCTGCACTGTTCAAATTGAGATTACTGCATGACTATCGCAACTTCTAACAACCTTCCTCGAGACTGGGCGGTCATTCTCTTTATGGCGCTGGTCCACATCGGGGCAATTGTTGCCTTCCTTCCAGGCAATTTTAGCTGGGCGGGGGTAGGGCTGGCTCTGCTTTTGCATTGGATTACCGGCGGTCTAGGCATTACCCTGGGCTGGCATCGGCTGGTCACCCATCGTAGTTTTCAGACTCCGAAATGGCTGGAGTACTTTCTGGTGTTCTGTGGCACCCTAGCGATGCAGGGAGGGCCAATCTGGTGGGTTGGTCTGCACCGCCACCACCATCTCTATTCGGATCAGCCGGTTGATCACCACGATTCTGGCAAGGGGTTTTGGTGGAGCCACATGGGCTGGATGCTGCACGAGGTGCCAGCCGAGGACGAAGCGCCACGATTTACCAAAGACATTGCCGACGACCCAGTTTATCAGTTCCTAGATAAATACTTCCTGGGCGTACAAGTTGCGTTTGCCGGCGTCCTCTACCTGCTTGGAGGCTGGACGTTTGTGCTGTGGGGAATCTTTGTGCGACTGGTGCTGGTGTATCACACGACTTGGTTGGTCAATAGCGCTACTCACAAGTTTGGCTATCGAACCTACGAATCTGGCGATCGCTCGACGAACTGCTGGTGGGTGGCTTTGCTCACCTACGGCGAGGGCTGGCACAACAATCACCATGCCTTTCAATATTCGGCGCGTCATGGGCTGAAGTGGTGGGAAATTGACATGACTTGGATGATGATTCAACTGCTGCAAACGCTGGGCCTGGCTCAGAAGGTCAAGCTAGCTGAAGAGCCTACTGCCAAAGGCTAACCGGCTAATTATCCAGAGCGGTTAGATTCTGGTGCTCTGCCTGAGGTTTAGACCTAAGCTTCAGGCAGGGCTGATCAACAGTTGATAAAGAGCTTTTGATAGAGAGCCTTGAACTCCTGCCCGTGCTAGCGGGCTTTTTTCATGCTGATTTTTTATAGAAATCTTAGCTATGTCGAGGAACTTATCGAATCATCCAGCAGTCATCAGATCGGCTTAGTTTAATTGATGCAGCGTCATTCATCCGTAGGTTGATTTGCTTCCATTTGCTTTAATTGTGCATCTGGTTGTGTATTTTCTTGGGTTGTGTATTTAGTGTGTCCAACGCTCTGTGAGGAGGTTTTACGTGATGGCATTTCGAGTTCGTTCTCTTACGGTTGGCTTGACAGCTGTACTGGCGGCAGCTGCCGTAGCGCTGGGTGGATGCAGCAGCGAGCCTAATACAGCGGCTTCGTCTCCTAGCCCGGTTGCCTCAGAGGAGGCCGCCAGCAACACGTCCGAGGCTGCCGACTCCCCCGAGGTAACGGCGGCAAATCCGGGTAGCAATTCTCGTGTGGTGGAAGGGGTGGTGCTAGAGCCAGGCAGCGACCCGCTAGCAATGGTGTTTGAGCTACGCCGACCCAATACTGAAGCAATGGGGTCAGAACAGCTACGGCTCAATTTCCCAGCCCCCGATCGGGCGGTAGTGATCATGACTCAAACCGGTTTACCCGATGATTCGGTGGCAGCGATCCGCACTCGCTATGAGTTTGAGCTGGGCGAAGAGGTAGGAGCCAGCCAACCCCTGTGGCAGCTCACCCAAGTTACGCAGCAGAACAAGTGCCAACCGGGACGAGGACCGCAAGACTGGACCGGAGATCTTTGCAGCTAACTGCGGTTATCTATCTAGATTTATTAGATTTATCTAGGTTTACCTAGGTTAAGCCCTGCGCTGCGGATGGATTGTAACCAAGCTAGTCCGGGCGGCGCATATAGCCGCCTTGAAGACCTTGAGCCGGAAGGCGCATTTGCACATCGGGTTTGACTTCAAAGGCGCAGGGCAGGTCAGCTGTCCAGCAAACGGTATTTTCTTCGCGAGGTGACCAGTAAACCACATCGTTGACTTGCTCTAGCACCACATCGGGCTGGGGCATAGGGTCTGGCAGCAGCCACCGCGAGGGAGCATTCCAGGTGTGACGCAGCGTCAACAACATTGCCAGAAAGCAGGTGGCTAGTGGAACAAGCCGCCGCGAGGCAAGCCGCTGCCATTGTTGCCATTTGGGCGCTCGGCCAGTGTAGATAGCAAGGGCAAGCAGAATGGGCAGCAGTAGATAGGTAACAGCAAACCGCAGGAACGGTGACAGGAGGGCAATAAAGCCTGTGCCGGCCCATCCCACCGCCATACCCCAGAGGGCACCATGCAACGCAGCCGATCGCGACTTTAGGCGAACCCAGACGATATATCCTGTTGCCGCTAAAGAGATCAAGGCTGCTATCACCATCAGCTTATTGGTGGTTCGTTCATTTAACCAGCGCCAGATGGGCCAAAGCCACGGGTGCACCCCAGCGGGTGCGGGTCCATACCAGCTTGTCCAGGCATGGGTATCCTTCGCTACCTCTTGAGCGTCAGCTATTGATAGCGACCAGGGGAGATCTAGACATAACACCGACGAAGGATACAGCGGACAGCCTGAGGTCAGAATCCCAGCCAGCAGCAAGGGGGCTAGCAGCCCACTGACGATGATGGCTCCCATCAGTAAAGAATGGAGCCGCAGCGGGCGTTGGGTGACGGCAAAGAATACCCCCACCACAAGCAGCAGCGGCAGCGTGGTTAGTTTAACGGTGACGGCTCCCGTTGCCAGGATCAGGGGCACCACAGCAGACCGACCCGCTAGTGAGGAAGCGGCTGTATCGGTTGCGTCTACGGCTGTATCTGCTGTGTCTACAGCATCTGCTATTGGCTCAGGCTGAGCGGATACTAGCAGCGACCAAACCGTAATACCAGTTAGATACAGAGCAGGCAGATCGGGAGAAGGCGAGACGCGGATATCGCTGAGCGGACCGCTTCCGATACTGAGTAGCAGCAAACTACCACACAGCAGCACCAGAAACCGATCGCTCAAGCGAGGCTGCCCTCGAACGCATTGCCGTAAGCCCAGCAATCCACTCAAGCTCAACAGCAGCACGGCAAAGCCATTGGTGACAGCACTAACCTGCTCGGCAATGGCTTCTGGATTCAATGGAGCAGCCAAGGCAAACCAGGACGAATTAAATCCCAAATTGGAAAATAGTAGAGCTAATCCAGGCACAATGCCATAGCGATTCAGCCAGCGGATCAGACTAAAGTGATATAGTCCACTGTCAAGCCAGGTCACTGGTTCTAGAGCGGTAGCGGCAACCATCACCGCAACGGCTAACACTGTGCCCCACTGCCATCGCGTTAAACTGCGCCAAGCCGACTTGACCTCAATGCGCGTTAACTTAGACAGCAACGCCACTCCCACTAGGCTAGCTGCAATAGCTGCTCCTACCCCCAGCGACAGCGGCAGCACAATTGAGGTAGCCAACAGCACCACTGATAGCATCACCACTCCTAGCCAGAGAGCAGCAATCTGCCGGTCGCTCGCCTGCCGAAAGCGGTCTGCCTGTAATCCATTGAGGCAGCCTACGCCAATTAGGTAGCAAACCGGCAATAGAACCAACCAAACCGCAATGAAGTAGAGCATGTTCAGGACTTAAGAGGTAGCTGCAATCCCAATGTTCAGAGAGACCGGCCTCGCCATTCGGAGCGAATCAGAACACCATTCCCCTGCCATTTGTCTCGCCTCCGCCCTCACCCTTCAAATTGCCACTGACGCTGCGGTTGGTGCAGTCGCTCCCAGAAGAACCCAGCAACCCCAGCGACCTGGGACAGAGCTAGCAAACCGGACACGAATGCTGGCTGCTCGCAGGCAGACCGAAAGGGATAAGCCAGGAGGTCAGAATAAAAAGACAGCGGCTCGACGCGAATGGGCTGCTGCTGTCGTAGGGCCCGCACTTGGTGAAACCGGAAGGCACCGCGCCCATAGTTGAAGTGCTGCCGCCAAAAGGACGGCAAGCTGAGGTGATGCGCGTGATACACCTGCACTTCTGGGGCATAGATCATGGGATAACCTAACTGCAACCAGCGGTCGCAAAGTTCGCGGTCTTCGGCTGCCGCACGGGGATAGGTGGTGTCAAAGCCGTCGATCGCTCGAAAGCGAACTGTGGGTAGAGCAATATTATTCGAGGCAAAGAAGCGAGCATGCTCGGCGTCAGCGTTGTAGTAGGTGTAAAGGTAGTCAATCAACACCTGGCTAGTGGTGGAATAGAGATTCTGAGGCAGCGCGTTTACCGTATGCCCACCAATCAAGCAGTCGGGAGCCTGCTCAAAGCGAGCCGCTAGGGTCTTTAACCAGAAGGCAGCGGGCATGCAGTCATCGTCGGTGAAGGCGAGAAACCGACCCTTGGCCGCCGCGGCACCTGTGTTACGGGCTTTAGCTGGACCTGCATTCGGCTGCCGCAGCAACGTCAGAGACAGTTGGTCCCGAAACGGCTCGACAACATCATGCAGGGGCGTTGGACTCCCATCGTCCACGACAATCACCTCAAATTGCTCGCGAGGATAATCGAGCTGAGTCAGTGATTGCAGACAGGTTGCCAATCGTTCTGGGCGATTGTAGGTAGGAATTACGATGGAGAAAGTCAGTGAGAAATCCATGCGGCTAGCTGGGAGAGGTGATTGGGGCGGGGGTAAGCTTAGGTGAATGTTGGGGAGCTTTTTGCTTCCATTCTTCTTTGGTAAATTCCTCGTGGTAGGACCGCTCCGTGTTGACATCCCAGATGTTGTGGGTTTCACCCAGAATGTTTTTGGCTGCTAGTAGCGCTGTCAGCATGGAGTGGTCTTGGTTGTTATAGCGGTGCATGCCGTTGCGTCCAACCGTTTGCAGATTGTCGAAGGTTTCCAAATACTCCTGAAGCACCTGCAAATGCTTGCGGTATTCCCCGTCATAGACCGGATAGGCTTTGTATTGGCGGATCACGACGCCATCTTCTACATCACCCGGCTGAACGCCCAATCCCAAATTGATCGCTTCCTGGGTAGCGAGCTGGATCAGATCGGCATCCGACATGTCCCAGAGGGCGTCGCCTTCGCTACAAAAATATTCCATCCCCAAGCAGGTTTTGCTGGGATCCGGCACCATCGCCTTACTCCAGTTCTTGAAATTCTGGATGCGTCCCACTTTGAATTCCGGACTATGGATGTAAAGCCAGTTGTCGGGGAAGAGGTGCTCACGGCTCACAACCAGCGCCACAATCAGAAAGTCACGGTATTTGAGACCCCGGGCGGCTTCTAAAACCGGAGCTGGCGGTGGTGGATCCATCCGATGCACCAGTGCTGTTACCGGCATCGAGGAAATGAAGTGATCGCCGGTCAGTTCGTAGGTCTGATCCCCTTGCTGAACCGTAATACTTTCAATGTGGTTGCCATTGCGCTTGAGCCGCACGACAGAGGTGTTGAGCTGCACAGGCGAGCCGAGGCGTTCTAAGATCTCTTGACACCGCTCCCACATCATCCCTGGTCCCAGTAGCGGGTAGTCAAATTCTTTGATTAGGCTCTTGGCATTCTGGCTGCCAAACAGCGCATTCACTACCGCTCGCTTCAAAGACATGCCCTGAATCCGCTGCGCTGCCCAGTCTGCCCGAATTTTGCTGCAGGGAATCCCCCAGACTTTCTCGGTGTAAGTTTTGAAGAAGGTGCGATACAGCCGTTCACCGAAGCGATCCGTAACCCATTCTTCGAAGGTTTCGGGCTTAGGCGTGAGCTTGAGCTTGGCTTTCAGCTTAGCCTTGAGGTAGCTCAGCAAAATCATGGCGCTGGAGACGACCCCCAAGTTCATCAAGGTATTGAATAGGGACAGTGGGTAATTGTAGAACTTGCCTTTGTAGTAAATTCGCGACAGCCGTGGCACCTTGATAAACTCATCTCCGAGAATTTCCTGCCAAATTTGCTGCACCTCACCCACTTTGGTAAAAAAGCGATGTCCGCCAATGTCAAATCGGTAGCCTTTGTAGGTTTCGGTACGCGAGATGCCGCCCACTTTGTTGTCTTTCTCCAGTACAACCGATTGGACACCATGCTTAGCGAGTTCATAGCCTGCGGTTAGCCCGGCCGGTCCGGCACCGATAATCACGACAGGATAGTGCTTCATCAACGTTTCTCCAAACAACGGGTCGATCAAGGTGAATCTGGGTCAATAGGGACCATTCGGGAGATGCAGCTCCTAGAAGGTGCTCAGGGGTGAACGGGACGCTCAGGCAATCATGTTGGGAAGCGGGTATTCGCAGCTAGCAATGCTGCCCAGAATCGCCTGAGGCTGTCGCATCCGAGGGGCAATGAGCGGTTCACCCTAGCTGGGGCTGAATAGCCGACAGGACGGAGGGCTAAGAAGCGCCTTAAACTTGGGGAACGCGCGTCTGGTTTGGTCTGCGCCACTGTTGCAGGTGGTAGCGCCCTGTACCCACCACAAAGGCTGCTCCACCATAGAGGAAGTACAGCCAGTGCCAGGGGATGACCTGCAGGGTAAAGCCAAATCCTCGCTTGCGGCAAAAAAACTGATATACTGGCAGGTTCAGCAGCAGCAGCACTAGCGCCAGCCCGGTTGCCCCGATCCAAGCTCCGCTCCATCCCACGCCAGCAATGAGCGTTAGCAGCAGCCCATAGGTCAGCAGCAGACTCACGCGGCTAGAGGTTTTCAGGTTGAGGTCGTTCGCAAACTGCCGGTCGCGCCATAGCAGTTCGGTCCACGGTAGTGCCCGGTAGAGCACCTCTGCCCGCAGCAGCGAGAGCGGTTCCCATCGCTTCAGATGTTTTACTTGCACGGTTTTACAGAGCTGAATTGAGTAGCCTGCTCGCTTCAGGCGATAGCCTAACTCGATGTCTTCTACCGACGGATAGCGATAGGCTTCATCGAACCCACCTAGCTCTAGAAAGACAGACCGACGAATGGCACCACAGGCTCCCCAGAAGGTAGATGCCGTTTCACTACCCGTTTGGTGAGTGTAGTGATGAAACAGGTTTTTGTACTGTGAGAGGAAGTTAGTTGCTCCTGGGGCATCATCATAGGAGCCAATCAGCGCAGCTAACCCTGGCTGATCGCGGAAAATAGCGATGACCTGACTCAAGGTATCGGCTTGCAGAGTGACATCGGCATCCATGAAGAAGAGCAGATCTCCCTGGGCGAGTTGGGCACCCAGATTTCTAGCGCGGGCAGGACCACCAGCCGTGGGTAGGGCTATCACTCGCGCCCCTGAAGCTTGTGCCAACTGCAGCGAGGCATCGGTACCGCCATCCACCACAATGATGATCTCGGAAGCAGCCGCCCCATATTGCTTGAGACTCCACAAACACTGACGAAAACTTTCGCCTCCGTTATGAACTGGTATGACAATTGAAAGTGAAGGTTCCGCCACCAGCGACTCTCCGATTGGCATGATGAATTTGCAAGATGAATCCGCAATAGGTTTTGCAATCAATAAACCGGGTTAAATAAATTGAGACGACGTCAAATTTCACTCCTGGGCTGAGAAGCAGTGAGTGCATCAAGATCTTGATGATCTGCTCGCGGTAGAAGCCGCAAAATCATGTCCTGTTGAGTATCCCTGTTGCTAAGGGTTGCTGAGGGGCGACCAAGCAAGCATGCCGATTCAGAATTCTAAATTCCAACTCTCGCTGTTCAATCAGCAGTCATGAAATAATCCGCAAAGGCGGATCCTGCGAACAGAGACGCGGCTTTCGCCGGCAGTGAGAACTTTGTTGGTGGTTAGTAAACCACAAGTAACCCTTAATTCCTGACCTGAATCGTACTCCAGCGCAATGCTCAACCTTGCCAACTGAGCGAACTGTTCAAACCTTACTCACGAACCAGGATCGATGCAGCTACAACATGGAGTGCAACACACGACGAAATGCATCACCAGGAGAGCTGACGTCTACAAGAAAGCTAGGCACAGCCGCGCTGCCTTTGGACAGACGGTCCGTAAATTTACCTGGCTTCCTCCGCATTGTAGTGAGTCTCGCTCGTAATGAACATAGGGGAACAATGAGAAGTCTCTTATGTTCACCAAAACTTTATAAATTCGGCGAACATTATCTAAAGATGGAAAAGATCACGCAGATTGCCACGATCACAACACTTTGCGTGGAACTCAAACCCGAGAAGTGACGTCGCCAGTTCGGACATAAACATTAGGTAACACCTAGTCTCCTTGCTCGGGCCACCCTACTAGAGAGGTATTTCTCAGAGGCGTTCTCGAGAAGAAGTGGTCAGCCCAGCGCGAGGAGAGTTTGCTCTGTCCTCTTGCAAGGCAACCCTTACTGCAGCTTTGAAATTTTGTAAAGAATCCAAAGAAATCCGAATTTCTACCCCCACATCTAGCCTGAAGATCGCCTATCTTGGGCAAGGGCTACACTAAACGTGTGGACTATGGTACAACCGTTCTAGGAATGGCTTCTAGAAATCGCTGAGGCGTGTCAGCGGCAACGCAACTTCTATGGAAATCCTCTCGGTTACACTCAAGAATTTTAAATCCCACAGCGATCGCCACTTTGTTTTTCAGCCTGGGACCAATGCTATTTGCGGTGAAAACGGTGCTGGCAAAACCAGTGTGCTAGAGGCAATTGCTTGGGTGCTCTTTAACCATCGAGGAGCTTACAAGAACGAAGATTTCATCCGCAATGGCTCCGGTACTGCCCAGGTCAAGGTGACGTTCGTGTCCCATCGTGATGGACGCACCTATGAAGTGCAGCGCTGCACCACCAAAGGCTATACTCTCTACGATCCACAGTTAGGCGTGCGGCTGGACTACAAACATGTGGAAGATGAAGTCCTGCCTTGGCTACGGCAGCAGCTAGGAGTAGCACCAGGAACCGACCTCGCCCGCTTGTTTGCCAACACTATTGGGGTCCCTCAAGGTACTTTTACTGTCGATTTCTTGCAATCGCCTGAGAAGCGCAAGCCAATCTTTGATGCGGTTCTGAAGGTGGAAGACTATCGGCAAGCTAATCAGCAGATGCTATCTCTAGAGAAATACGCTCGGGCTGAATCTGAGGCTCTAGAGCGCTCGATCGCTCAATACGACAACATGCTGCTAGAGTGGTCGCCGCTGCAAGCTCGTCATCAAGCACTCCAGCAAGACATCAGCACCGGTGAAGCAACACTACAAATGCTTCAGGGCACGCTAGCGACGCTCCAGGCTGAAAAAGAGTGTCTTAGCAGCCAGGCACAGCAAGTGCAGCAGCTACAGGCGCAAATGCAGCAGTTTGCGGCGCAGGCAGAGGGTAAGCAACAGGCTGTCGCTTTGCTGCAACAGGCAGTGCAGCAGTCGAGAGAAGCCGTAGAGATTTGCCGTGCCCAGCGGCATTCCTATCAAACTTATCTACAAGCCGAAGCGGCGCTAAAGCAGCTCGATCAGCAAATCAAGCAGCAGCAGGCGCTCTTTCAACAGCGAGAGCTGCAGCAACAGCAGTTGTCTGCCTACCAGGCTGACCTGACACGTCTGACTCTGCAACTAGAACAGTTGGACCAAGCTGCGGCAGAGCTAGAGCAACTGCGGCCGCTCATCGAACAACAGACCCAACTAGAACAGCAGCAGAGCGAGATTGCCGAGCAGCTTAATCGGCTTCAGGCAAGCAAGCTAGAGCAGCAGAGCCTCAGCCGCCAGCTCCAGCAACTCCAGCACGAGCAGAATAGGCTACAGCAAGACATCGACCGTATCCGAGGGCTAGAGGCATCGGTGCAGCATCTCAACGACTATGAGCAGAAACGGGACCGCCTGCAGCAGCAGCTTAGCCGCATTGAGGCTGCCAAGCAGTTTGAAGCCGATCTGCGGCAGTTGGTCACATTGGGTGAAGCAAAACGCGATCAGCATCAGGCACAAGCCGAGCAGGCGCTGATGATTTTACGGCAGATGCAACACAGCGTACCGCTCCTGGCAACGGCGTCTATGGAGTCGGTGCTGGGTGCTCTGGAAGCAGGCATACAACTCAATACTGAGCTGATTAACGACCTCTGGCGAATTCTAGGGGATTTGGCAGAACAGACATCGGTAACGAAGCTGCAGCAACAGCTGGGGTACGTCAAAACCCAGTTAGAGGAGTTGTATCAGCAGCGGGGGGAACTGGCGACCCTAGGCCACAAGCTGGCGCAGCAGCAGCATTGGCAGGCGGAAATGACCGTACTGCAACAGCGCTGGCAGCAGCTACAGGTTCAGCTGGCAACCGAAGCCGACTGGCAGCAGCAGCGGATGCAGATCGCCGCCGAACTTCATCATCTGGGCAATCCGCAGGGGCGGTATCATCTGCTTGAGCAGCACGTGCAGCAGCGTCCTGCCTTGGTCGCCCAACAGCAAACTCTTCATGCTCAATACGCTGTTCTCCAGCAAACCCTCGACCAGATCGAGCAACAACTCGACCAGTTTGCCCAGCTTGCTGAGCAGCTTGACCAGCAGCAGCAGGTGCGCCACAGTCACCAGTCCGGCTATTTGTTATATCTACAACATCAAAAAGATGCTAATCAGTTAGCTGCTCTGGAGGCTGAATTACAAACCGCGATGGATCAATTGCAGCAGCTTCAGCAGCAGCGCGATGCCGCCCAAGCCGAGTACGAGCAGTGGCTGCAAACCTACGATCCGCAGCGCTGGCAGCAGGTAGAAGCGGAGTACAACGAGGTGCGCAGTCAGGCAGATCGATTGGCGGGCAGTTTGCCGCAGCAGCGTAAACTGTTGCAGGAACTGGACAGTCAGTTAGAGGCGCTGCAAGCAGTTAAGCAAAAGCGCGATGCTGCCCAAAGAGAACTAAAGCAGAAGGAAAAAGTCCGCAAATTTATCTCCTTTGCGCGCAAGGCCTACAAAGACGCGGGACCGCGTATTACCGAGCGTTATGTTCAAAGTATCTCCCGCGAAGCCGATCGCCTGTTCCGCGAGCTGCTGAATCGCCCCAACGTTGCCCTAGAGTGGACTCGGGATTACGAGATTCTAGTGCAAGAAGGGGCCCACACGCGGCGATTCATCAACCTCTCGGGTGGCGAGCAAATGTGCGCAGCTCTAGCAGTGCGTTTGGCGCTGCTGCGTGTCTTGGCAGATATCGATATTGCCTTTTTTGACGAACCTACCACCAACATGGACCGACCTCGCCGCGAAAGCCTAGCTGAAGCGATTGCGAATATCAAAACCTTCCGTCAACTGTTTGTGATTAGTCATGACGATACCTTTGAGAAGGTCACAGAAAACGTGATTATGATTGAGCGAGAGATCTAAGGGAGAGATGGACACGCAGCGGTCAATCTGCAGCTAGCAGCAAATCTCAAAATTCGCAATAAATGAGCGATTGCATGGCATTATAAAGATTTGATGAAGCAATGCCGCTGCAGGACTTATGAGAATCCATTTGTGCCTAGCCGTTTTCGCTGTCGCGCTCCTGCTCCGCATCAGTACTGCGATTGCCCAGACCGAACCCCTGCCGCCGCCAGAAATCCCGTCCTCGCCGCTGCCCTCACCCGAATCGCCGCCGCTGCTACCCTCTCAGCAAGAGTCTGTACGGCAGTTGATTGAAGAAGAAATCCAAAAAAGCCGCGATATTGGCGATCGCATTGAAGAGGAAATCCACACCACCTTCGGCTGGACGCTGGAACTGTTGAATGTGCTGATTGCTGTACTGATTGCGATTCCGCTGGGTACTGGATTTGTGTTGTGGTTCCTACGGCGCAGCATTATTGATCAGCTTGTAGATGAGATTAAAAAACAGATTCAGAACGAAACGGAAGCAATTGTTAAACAACATCTAGAACAACAGGTAACCGCAACTCTGAAAATCCAAGTGGAAGCGGCTAGAGCAGAACTTGAAATCCTAAAAACTGAGTTCAATGATTACTTGGTTGATTTATCGCTAGATGCTCAGAATGAGAAAGAGCGAATTTTTCAAGAGCTGTCTCAGATTACACCTTCGGTTGTGCAAGAGGAATTAGTTTCACCCGAAATTCAGCAGCGCATTAAGGACTTAACAGAACAGCTAGAATTGCTCAAATCGGAGAATGCTAAGCTGCCTTTCTCTGCTTATGAATATGTGAAAGCTGGCGATGCTTTCTATGTAGAGCAACGCTATGATGCCGCTGTACACGCCTATGAACAGGCACTAGAGATCAACCCAGACTTTGTGGAAGCTTGGCTTGGTAAAGCGAAAACCCTGCGGCGGTTGCAGCGATTCGAAGAGGCAATTGCTGCCAACGAACAAGTCATTCAGCTCCAACCTCACAACCCCTGGGGATGGTTTGGTAAGGGCTATGCGTTGCAGGATAGGCATCAATTCCAGGAGGCACTAGCGGCGTATGACAAGGCGATTCAGTTGCGGCCGGATCGTCACACGTTTTGGAAACACAAAGCCTATGTGTTGACCAAATTGGCAGACTACTCTGAAGCCATGTTCTGCTTTGAAAAAGCAATCAGCCTCAAACCCAACTCCATTGGAACCTATTACTGGAAAGCCTACTATCATACCTGCCGGAACCAGTCAGAGGTCGCTGTTGAAAACCTACGACGCGTTCTCCATCAGCGCCCAGATTTCCTAGCTGCCCTTAAGGCCGATCCCGATTTTGACGCCCTGCGCGACACCTATCCTTTTCAACAGCTCATGGCCGAAGTCTCCCAGTCTGAGTTTTAATCATGCGAAAAACGGGATACCTGTCTCGCAAGCATCCCGTGAATCAGCCAGGGCAGGCTCTACTTCCGCTTCTCTGCTTTCTCCAGCTTTTCGGTTCGCTCGACCTTCTCAGACTTCAATGCCTGCGGCATACTCCAGTCGCGAATGCTGGGTGGCTCTAGCAGATCCAGAACGCGCCGCAGCGGAATTTCCACCCAATCTGGGCGGTTATTCAGCTCGTAGCCAAGTTCGTAGACCGCTTTCTCTAGCAAATAGGCATCTAGCAGCACTTGCAGTTCCTGATAGGTTTTGGGCATAAACACCGCATCTGCCGCTGTTGCCACATATCGCTTGAGAAACGCTACGCTCACCCATGCCTGAAAGAACTGGGCCCACTGCTGCATCAACGGCAGATTTTCATCACGGATCAAGCCGCTTTCCACCTCGTTGCGCAGAGCTACCTGAGAAGCGTAGTAAAACGACTGCAGCATCCCAGCAATATCCCGAATCGGTGAGCGTTTCATGCGCCGCTCGCTGAGGGTACGGTGTGGCTCCCCTTCAAAGTCAATAATGATAAAGTCCTTGCCTGTGTAGAGCACCTCCTCCAGGTGATAGTTGCTGTGGCAGCGGATCCGCATCGTGGTGATCGGCTGATCGAGGATAATTTTGAACCGTCCCAGCAGATCTTCCCAGTGTCCTAAAATTGTGCGGGCAAGGGGTTGAGCCTCCGGAGACAGATGCTTGACCTGCTTTTTCAGCAGCAGCAGCACCCGCCCCGACTGATTGCGCATGTACTGATACAGCGACCGCTGATAGAAAGTCGAGAATTCCTCGGGCGCGAAATTCGGATCATCCCAGTCTGATGCTAGGGCAATATGCAACTCTGCCGTGCGTTGCCCCAGCAGTTCCATCGCCTTCAGCAGCGACCCCATCAGTTCATTTGCCAGTTCCGGAATTTCGGTTTGCAGGGCCTTGGCTAGCACTGCTGGCGGTAGGGGGATCTGTTTAATTTCGCGTTGCGACACCATCACCCCTTCAAAATAATCCCGCAGGCTATCTAGTACGTAGGACCAAGCATCGCGGCTCTCGGGAATAAACTGCTGTAGCATACCAATGGTCATTGGTTCTGCGCCGCGACGACAATACTCTAGCGCTCCCAGTGCCGCCACATACAGGCAATCCGTAGGGCAAGCCAACCCCGGTGGATGCTGGGTCAGGAATCGTCCAATTTCCCAATCTGAATTAATGCACTCATCTACTTGACGGAACAGCTTCAGGATAAAGCGATTATTTGCCGCTCCCCCTTCGGCTGATGCCCCATAGGTAACGAGAGCGTTCAGGTGATTGCCTCGCAGCAGGTGAGGCTCCAGGGCTTCCGTTGCCGACTGGGCTTCTGCCCAAAGCCGAGGAAAGGCTTCGGTGATGCTGGCTACCAGTTCTCCGTTGTTGCCGACATAGCGAGCTTTGTGGGCAATGGCCTGCAGCGGAATTTCCAGAAAATCTCGGTCGGTTAAGGCATCAAACAGCACGCCCGTCTGCGAGGTTCCCTCAACGCGAGCAATGGCGGCCTCGTGGGTTGGGGCATCACTGGCATAGGCGAGCGGCAGCACATAGGTCTCCGGCATTCCTTCGGTGAACTCCACCTTCACCAGCACAATATCAAACGCGTTTGATAGCGACGCTTCCCCTTTGCTCTTTTCGGGCGACCCCGAGTCTGCGGGCAAGCTCACCGGAATGGCATCCACAATTTGCACGGTTTGCAGCAGCTTTCCCTGCTTGAACCAGGAGCAGGTCGGTAGGTAGTCTACCAGCACATCCTCCAGCATTTTGCGCGACTCTGGACGCTGATACACATCGCGCCAGTTGCCGTTCACCCGCACCAGAGGCAGATCTGCCTGCGGACGCTGCAACGGTACGGCATCCGGCTGAAGCTGCAGCGTGAACCAGAAGAAAGCGTGCGGTCCCAAACTCAAGAAGTAGGGCTGTTCGCCAATGACTGGAAATTCGGTGCGCCCGAAGATTTCGATGGGCACCATGCCTTGGAAAGGCGATAGATCTAGCTCTACTGCCTGCACAAACCGCGACAGATTCGCCACCACCAAAATATGCTCGCCCTGATAGGTTCGGGTAAAGGCTAGCACCTTGCGGTTTTCCGGGTATAGCAGCTCGAAGGTACCGCGACCAAAGGCTCGGTAACGGCTGCGAATCGCGATCAGCCGTTTCATCCACCACCAGAGCGAATTCGGGTTCGACTGCTGCGCCTCAACGTTGACCGTTTCGTAGTGGTACTCCGGATCAACAATGGTCGGCAGATACAGCTTTTGTGGGTTAGCCCGACTAAAGCCCGCATTGCGATCGCCGCTCCACTGCATCGGCGTGCGGACCCCGTTCCGGTCCCCTAGGTAAATATTGTCGCCCATGCCGATTTCGTCACCGTAGTAGAGCACCGGTGTTCCTGGCAGCGACAGCAGTAAGCTATTCATCAGCTCAATGCGGCGACGGTTATTGCCCAGCAGTGGCGCCAAGCGGCGACGAATCCCCAGGTTAATTCGAGCCTGCGGGTCTTGGGCATAGACACGATACATATAGTCCCGGTCTTCGTCGCTGACCATTTCCAGCGTCAGCTCGTCGTGGTTACGCAGAAACAGCGCCCATTGGCAGTTGTCAGGAATTTGCGGCGTTTGCTGCAAGATGTCGATGATTGGAAAGCTGTCTTCCATGCGCAGCCCCATAAACAAGCGCGGCATGAGCGGGAAATGAAAGTTCATATGACACTCGTTCCCCTCGCCGTAGTAGGCGGCAGCATCTTCCGGCCACTGGTTGGCTTCTGCCAGCAGCATCCGGTTAGGAAAATGCTCATCCACATGGGCCCGCAGTGCCTGCAAGAATGCATGGGTGCGGGGCAAATTTTCGCAAATTGTGCCTTCTTCTTCGTAGAGATAGGGAACGGCGTCCATGCGTAGCCCATCGACCCCCATCCCCAGCCAGAAATCGACGACATCGAAGATCGCTTTTTGCAGATCGGGATGCTCGTAGTTGAGGTCTGGCTGGTGTGAGTAGAAGCGATGCCAGTAATAGGCTTGGGCAACGGGGTCCCAGGTCCAGTTCGAGGTTTCAAAATCCTTAAAAATAATCCGCACGCCCTTATATTTGTCTGGCGTGTCGCTCCAAACATAAAAATTGCGCTCGCTGCTGCCTGGTGGCGCTTTGCGGGCCCGTTGAAACCACGGATGCTGATCAGACGTATGGTTGACGATTAGCTCTATGATCACGCGGATGCCCCGCTGGTGAGCCGCATCTAGGAAGGTTTTAAAATCATCGAGAGTACCGTAGATTGGGTTGACGTTATGATAATCGGAAATATCGTAGCCGTCGTCTCGCAGCGGCGACGGGAAAAACGGCAGTAACCAAATAGCCGTTACACCCAGATCCTGAATGTAATCTAAATGCTCGGTTAAGCCGCGAAAATCACCGATGCCATCTGCATCGCTATCAGCAAAGGCTTTTACCGGAACTTCGTAAATGATGGCGTCTTTGAACCAGAGAGGGTCGTCGTTTAGCGTCGATCGTTGCATGATTTCCACAGTCTAATGCCCTTGAATCAAGTTACTGGGTGCATCCTGATTTGCCAATAGCAATGCAGTATCACTTGGGGTAAACTAGCCAATTTTCAGTCTTAAGGTAGAAAGAAAACAGCTTGTCCCCTCACCTGATTTTTAGTCAACCCAGTCAGGAGTCCCCAGTCAGTGACCTACACTTAATATTTTCTATTGTGTACAAACCTAAATCTTAGAAGTGATCACCCTGAACGGAACGAGTATCGAAGCGAGTCACAGAGAGCACGTCTAAAGCCCAGCAAAACTGCCCGTTTCGCCATAGCCTGAACCTCAGAGGGGAATGGCCGAGCTAAGCGCGGCGGTCATCGTCCACAGAGACATTGCAAAGACCATTCTGCAGGTAGAGTGCCGGTTATGGTCTGGCTCCACAGAACTCTTGGGTTCAGCAGGAGCGAAACCCCAGTTGCTCAAAGCTGAATTGACAGCAGCAATTATGAGAAAAATGAGGCTGTAACCTGTCCTCATTCTAAGGAAACAAAATTCGAGTATTTGGAAGATTTACGGTCGCTTCACTTGATCTTTGCAAAGCCGCCTTGCATACTTGCGTGAATTCTTCACAGCAGGGGGTTTACAGAGCCGATCTCGCTTTGTAGCTTGGTAAAGGGATCGCATTCAAGGCGGCGACAGCTCTTTGAGTCAGGGCTGCTGTGATGCTTAGCGGCTTAGCGGATGGATTGTTGAAATCCGGTCATTTCCCGCGAAAGCAAGCTCAGTGGCGTGAGCCTCCTGAAGCTGTTTATTGAATGCGGTAGAATTCGCCAAGCCTGACCGCACAGGGAGGGCCACTGACGAATAACGTCCTGATATTTGTCCTTGATAGTGTCGTGTCTTCCTCTGCCGCGCTGCGACTACCCCAACCTCATTCCAAGCCCTTTCAAGCTATTTATCGTCTCGCTGTAGGAACTTACTGTGGCTTTTCAACGTGCAAGTGGCATTTTGCTGCACCCGACCTGTTTGCCGAGTCCGTTTGGCATTGGAGATTTAGGCCAGTCTGCCTATCGATTTATTGATTTCTTGGAACAGAGCGGCCAACGGCTCTGGCAGGTGTTGCCTCTAGGACCCACTGGCTACGAGCACTCGCCCTACATCATGAACTTCAGCACGTTTGCCGGCAATCCGCTGTTGATCAGTCTGGAGCAGCTCGCCGCCGATGGATTACTCGAGGAGCAGAGCCTGACGCCCCTCCCTGAAACCGGCGACCCCGCCTATGCCAAGGTGAACTTTGCTGAGGTGATTCCCCACAAAATGCATTACCTGCGGCAAGCGTTTGCTCGTTTTCGGCCCGATGCCCGCTACGAGCAATTTTGCCACGAGCAGTCTTGGTGGCTCGATGACTACGTGCTGTTCATTGCCCTCTTGGAAGCCAATGACAACCGTCCCTGGAACCAGTGGGAGACCGGCCTAGTTCGCCGGGAGCCGGCCGCCCTCGCCCAAGCCACTGAGCAGCTCGCTGAACCCATCCGCTTCCACAAGTTCTTGCAGTACAAGTTCTTCGAGCAGTGGGCCGCGCTGCGCCGCTACGCCAATCAAAAAGGCATCCAGATCGTCGGCGATATCTCTATTTACGTCTGCCATAACAGTGCCGATGTTTGGTCCGCCCCAGATATGTTTAAGCTCGATCCAGACACCTTCGACCCTGCCTTTATGGCTGGCGTCCCCCCCGATTACTTCAGCGCTACTGGGCAGCTTTGGGGCAATCCCGTCTACGATTGGGATAAGCTGGAGCAGACCGATTTTGCCTGGTGGGTGAACCGCTTCAAGGCTACTCTGCTCTATGTTGATATTGTCCGCATTGATCACTTCCGCGGTTTTGAAGCCTACTGGCAGGTACCCGCCGGCGAAACCACTGCTATGAACGGTGAATGGATTAAAGGTCCTGATGCCAAATTCTTCGAGGTGCTGCAGAATGCCGTTGGTAGCCTGCCTGTGATGGCTGAAGATCTGGGCATCATCACCCCCGAAGTCGAGCGCCTGCGCGACCGCTTTGCCTTTCCCGGTATGCGGATCCTGCAGTTTGCCTTTGGTGGCGGCCCCGACAATCCCTACCTGCCCCACCACTACATTCACAACGCCGTTGTCTATCCCGGCACCCACGACAACGACACGGCCCTGGGCTGGTGGCAGACGGCTACCCCGGCTGAGAAACAGCATGTGGCAGCCTATCTTGGCTATTCCCGCCCCGAGCTGATTCAGGACCTCAACTGGCAGTTCATCCGGCTGGCCCTAGCTTCTGTTGCTGACCTGGCTATTCTGCCACTGCAAGATGTCCTGAGCCTCGACGGTCGCGCCCGCATGAACGACCCGCGCTACAACGACGGGCAGTGGCGCTGGCGTTTCACCGACCCCAACCTGCTCAGTCCCGAGTTGAGTCAACGGCTCCTGCAACTCACCCGCCTATACAGCCGCTAGACCCCAACCTGACTAGGATGGGCAGCGAGGAGTTCGGCCCATCCAACCCTACTTCTCACGCCGGTTTTCCTCCCTGCGCATCGGTACTTCTGTTCGCTACAGTTAAATTAATAAATGTTTACAGAGCGAGGTGGCTGCCATGACAATGCTGATAGCTTTGCGGATGATCGGTAGTGCCGCAGGCATCTTCAAGGCTGAAACCGACATCTTTGCAAAGCATTGCAGCACTGGTATTGCAGCCTGGTGATTGTGCCGCCCCGAGGTCTCGTTCTTTCGTTGCTTCTACGGGTCTGAGGACCGTACCCCATTCTGTTCGTCCGGTTATTCAAACCCGTTGTTATTTACTGATCCAGACAGTCTGGGTTGGATTGCATTTAGGGGGAAACCTTGCCATGTTTGAGTATTTCACTGAAAAAGCGATTGCCGTGATCATGGCGGCCCAAGATGAAGCCCGGCGGTTGCACCACTCCTTTGTGGGTACCGAACAGATTTTGCTGGGACTAATTCGGGTGGACGGCAGCTTGGCGGCATCGGTCCTGACTGAACTCGGGCTGACGCTGGAGTCTACGCGGGTCGAAGTCGAAAAAATTATTGGTCGCGGCACGAGTGCAGTCGCTTCGGAGCTGCCCTTCACGCCCAAAACCAAGCGCATCCTGGAGCAAGCCTTTGAGCAAGCCCGCCAACTTGATCAGGCGTATATCGCCCCGGAGCATCTTCTGCTGAGCCTGATTCAAGATCGCGATAACGTCGCCGTCAAAGTCTTACAAAATGTCGGTATTGATCCGGCCGAAATCCGTAGGCGGATTATTCGTGCTGTCGGCGAAGCCCCAGTGGCTGCTGGCGTCAAAGGTCGGGCCACGAGCGGACGTTCCATCCGCACAGGGCAAGCATTAGAGCAGTTTGGACGCGATTTGACTCAACTCGCTGCTGCGGGTCAGCTTGATCCGATGGTAGGGCGGGAGCAGGAGTTGGAGCGGGTGATTCAAATTCTCGGCCGCCGCACCAAGAATAACCCTGTCCTGGTTGGCGAGCCGGGTGTTGGTAAGACGGCGATTGCCGAGGGTTTGGCCCAGCGTATTGTGGATCAAGCGGTCCCTGAGCTGCTGCTCGACAAGCAAATCATCAGCCTCGATATGGGGGCGCTGCTAGCCGGCACCCGCTACCGGGGCGATTTTGAGGAGCGGATGATGCAGATCATCGCTGAAGTGCGGCAATCGCAGAACATCATTTTGGTGATCGACGAAATTCACACCCTGGTTGGTGCGGGTTCGCTGGAAGGGGGCACCGATGCAGCCAATCTGCTGAAGCCGGCCTTGGCGCGCGGCGAATTTCAGGTGATCGGCGCTACGACCCTAGACGAATACCGTCAGCACATCGAGCGGGATGCAGCCCTTGAGCGCCGCTTCCAGCCGGTAAAAGTGGGCGAGCCGTCCGTCGAGAACACGATCGAGATTCTCCGGGGCCTGCGCAGCCGTTACGAGCAGCATCATCAGCTTGTGATTAGCGACGAAGCGCTGGTGGCAGCCGCGACCCTCTCCGACCGCTACATCACCGACCGCTTTCTGCCTGACAAAGCAATTGACCTAATCGATGAGGCTGGCTCGATGGTCCGCTTCCGTCATGCCCAAGCGTCGCCTACCAAAGCCCTGAAGCAAGAGCTGCGCCAGATCACCGCCGCCAAAGAAGCCGCCGTCAAGCAGCAAAACTTCGACGAAGCCGGCACACTGCGCGACCGCGAGCTAGAGCTAGAGCGGCAGATTCAGGCGACAGCCACCGCGCCACGCGATCGAGCGACCCTGCCCGAAGTTACCCAGGACGACATTGCTCAGATTGTCTCTTCCTGGACGAGCATCCCGGTGAACAAGCTGACCGAGTCGGAATCGGTGATGCTACTGCACCTAGAAGACCTGCTGCATGACCGGGTCATTGGTCAGGATGAAGCCGTCAAGGCTGTGTCGCGGGCGATCCGGCGAGCGCGGGTGGGTTTGAGCAGCCCCAACCGTCCGATTGCCAGCCTTGTGTTCTCCGGTCCCACAGGTGTTGGCAAAACCGAGCTAGCAAAAGCCCTTGCTGCTGCCGTATTTGGCTCCGAAGACGCCATGATTCGGCTCGACATGTCCGAGTTTATGGAATCCCACACCGTCTCGAAGCTAATCGGCTCGCCGCCGGGCTACGTGGGCTACGACGAAGGCGGTCAACTGACCGAAGCCGTGCGCCGCAAGCCCTACACGGTGATTCTGCTGGATGAAATCGAGAAAGCACATCCCGATGTGTTCAACCTGTTGCTGCAGCTCCTCGACGACGGTCGCCTCACCGATGCCAAAGGGCGCGTAGTCAGCTTCAAGAATACGCTGCTGATCATGACCTCGAACATTGGCTCTAAGGTGATCGAGAAGGGAGGCAGCCGTCTTGGCTTTGAGCTAGGCGATGCTACTGAAGCGGCTCAATATCAGCAGTTGCGCCACCGTGTTCTCGACGAAATGAAGCAATTCTTCCGTCCTGAGCTGCTGAACCGGATCGACGAAATCATTGTCTTCCGTCAGCTCCAGCGCCAGGAAGTGATGCAAATCGCCGACTTGATGATCCGCGAGGTTGCTGCCCGCCTTACCGAGCAGGGCATTGCGCTCACGGTTACCGACGCCTTCAAGGAGCGGTTAGTCGCTGAGGGCTTCAATCCCAGCTATGGAGCGCGACCCCTACGGCGAGCGATTGCCCGACTGCTAGAAGATGGCCTCGCCGAAGCCATGCTCTCCGGCGAAGTGAATTCGGGGGATACCGCCGTTGCCGATCTTGACGATGATGGTCAGGTGGTGGTGCGTCGCCAGAACACGCCGGCTCTGGTTAATGTTGGCTAATCAGGCTAAAGTCACTCGCTAAGACAGCCGCATAGAACGATAGAACGAAAGAAGGGTCAGGGGATAGACTTCCTTGACCTTTTTTTGACCTTTTTTATAGTTTGTCAGGAATGAGCAGGAATGAGACAGACTGAACAGCGCCCTAGCAATCAGCTACTGAAAGCCAAACCGCGTCACGGCTCCCAGATACTCGTTGTAGCTAATCCGCTTCTTGCCCGCCTCATCTATCGTAATCAGTCGTTCTAGCCACTCTCGGCTAATCGGAAAGTTAAACTCATCGGCAATTTGCAGTGCCTCTTCGATTGAGAGCAAGCCATTTCGGTTAGAGTCGAAGTCTTGAAAGCGTTTTAGCAGGGAGTAGCTAGGATAGGAGGCAACTAAAAACTCCTCAAAATTAATGGCTCCATCTCCATCTTTATCGAGGGCTTTGAACTGCTTGGTCAGCTTGTCTCGTTCACGAGCTAGCAAATAGTCTAGATACTCATCGAGATCAATCTTGCCATCGTGGTTGTGGTCAATCTCCGCAAACGCTTGCTTGATCGAGTCCAGCTTTTTCGGCGGTACTAAGGCTTCTGCTTCTGGTGGTACCTTAATTTCAGGCGAGTTAAAACTCATTTTTATCTCCGAAACGGATCGTTGCTGTAGAGACAGATTAAGGGGTCTGCTGGCAGAACGCAACGGGGTCGATCTGGGTCATCGACTGCTACTACCCCCTGTATGATCTAATACCACTGCTGTCTATATTCAAAAAGTGAATATATAATTAGGAAAGCAATACTCGAAAGCAAGTTTTTACCTTAACTTCCTTGCTTAGGTGTTCCTATGGCTGAGCGACCTAGCGAGCGCAATTCGGATGACGAGCGCAATTCGGATGAACCACTGGATTTGACTTTGATCGAGGAAGCCATTCTGAATGCGCTGATGTTCCGAGAGCGCTATGGGCTAGAGATTATGCATGCCATTGCCCAAGCTAGCAAAGGAGAGCGCACCATTGGCTTCAGCTCGCTCTATCCCACCCTGCGCAAACTCGAACGTCGCGGCTTTGTTACCTCTCGCTGGGGCGAAGAAGCACCCGAAGCCACGACTGGCGCTCGCAGACGCTACTACAAGATCACTGGCTTTGGCTTGCAGGCCATCGAGAAAAAACAGCAGTTCCTCACCGCTCTACAGCATCTACGTCCTGTCTGCGAAGAGGTTTAAGCCAGGCTCAAACGCTCCCAACTTCGTTCTGCCTGTTATAGCCTAGACGGTTCGGTTGAGTCGATATCTGATGCAATCTGGTGCAGTTTGTTGCGAGTGCTCGCAGCCTCAAAAGACCTTAAAAAGATCTAATTTCTAATTGAAGTCTGCAGTTTCCCGGCATCACCACTGCCAAGGAAACAGCAACGCACTCTTTTTGCGCTGCCGCTTTTGACTTTGATTTTGCACCACTGCTTTCCTGCCTCGCAACACCGTCCAGGTGACCGAGTCCACTACACCATCCTCGTGTAGATGATGGTCTCGCTGAAATGCCATCACCACTGCTTTCGTTTCGGCATTAAAAAATCCATTCCGTGTCACCGGGTAGCCGCAGACGTTCAGCAGTCCCTGGAGTTCAAATACATCTGCTCCGGTGAGTCCCTCTCGCAAAATGCGCGATCCTGGCTTTACGGTTGCCTTCAACGACGCCCAAGTTTCAGGACCAACAACCCCGTCCACCCGCAAATTGTTGCGCCGCTGATAGGTTTTGACCGCAACCTCCGTGCGCCAGCCAAAATCCCCGTCTACCCGTAAGGGATAGCCATGGGCGTACAGCAGCTCCTGCATTTCAGCCACCATGGGTCCAGTATCCCAGGGGTAAAGGACTGGATAACTGCGTCCCGAAGGGTCTTGATTGGGATGAGGTTCGGAATGGGGATGAGGGTGACTATTAGTATGACTGGTATGACTGGTATGACTATTGGAAGCCTGATTCTCCGGAGCAGCATTGGGTTGAGATTCCATTGAATGCCCTTCCTTGGTTGCTGTAACCCTTGTGCTAATACTTGTGTGTTAGTACTTGTGCTAATTGCGTATAGTGCTAGCTTATAGTGCCTTTGCCCCAGTCGAGACGGCTGCCCAGATGTAGTCAACCCGGCTCTGCCACGGTACAGTCTGGTTGAGTAGCTGTTGGCCAAATACTGCACGGACGGTATCTAGATCCGAATCCGAGAGGTGCTGAGCCAGACGATCACGATAGCTGGGGCGGTGGCGTCCGGGGCTAAACCAGCGGCTAAGTAGGGCGGGCGTAATCCGCAGCTCGGTTTGGCTCAGCTCGCTCTGCACTTGAACATGCAGCCCAGCAGCTTTTAATGGTGGAATCAAGTCCTCGAGATCCCAGCTTAGCAGTGGATCGGCACAGTCTTGGTATAGGGCTTCTTCAGCGTCAGACAACCGGCGATACAGCTTGCGGCTGAAGGCACTGGCATCCACTAGTTGATATAAACGCTGGCTATGACGCGGTAAACTCTCCGCCAGAACGATGGCTCCCTGGGGATGCAGCAGCGGCAGCAAACGAATCAAGGCGGCTTTATTGGCGATCATCAGCACGTTGCGGCCGATTAGCCGGTCGAAAATTACATCAGGCGCTTGAGCGGCAAGGCAATCCGGCAGTTCCAGCAGGTTAGCTTCTAGAATGACCGGGCGCGTTAACTCCGGCAGCAGGGACGCCTGTTCCCGCAGGGCTTGGGCATCAGTATCGTGCTGAACGCAGGCATAGACTCCCCCCTCCGGTACGCGCCGCACCGCCTCCCAAACGAGCAGCCCACTACCAGCGTTCAGGTCCAGCAGCAGATGATGCCGTTGCACGTTAGCCAGGGCAAACAGCCGGTCGCGAATTTGCCCCAGGTGCGCTCCGGTTTGGCTGAGGGTGCGTTGCAGCCAGCGTTCGGTCGCTGGATCCACAGGGCTAAAGGTGACTGCCTCCGGGAGCGCCACGCCGAATCCTTCTACAAGTGCTGCCAACTGCGCCTCCCGCTGACGAGCCACCTGCTGCCGCACTCGATCTTCGTAGCCCTGATCCGACGGCTGATAGAACACCTGCCCCTGCAGCCCGCTTGGCAAATACTGCTGCGCTACCCAGTGGTCTCGATAGGCGTGGGGATAGAGATAGCCTGCCCCATGCCCAAAGCTGTGCTTGTCGCGGTTGGCGTCCCGCAAATGGGTCGGCACCTCGGTTTCCCGCTCGCGCTCTACGGC
The DNA here is from genome assembly GCA_015272325.1 of Synechococcales cyanobacterium C42_A2020_086. Classification (GTDB taxonomy): domain Bacteria; phylum Cyanobacteriota; class Cyanobacteriia; order Elainellales; family Elainellaceae; genus JACYLU01. Next base: position 195,811 of record JACYLU010000036.1, read on the forward strand.
AGCTAAGGCATCAAAAAAGCCCATAACGCTGTTTGACTTAGGAGCCGTCGCCAAATATAGCGTTGCCTGGGCCAGCGGATAGCGCCCCTCAGGCATCCCCACGCGCTCAAAGGCTTCTGTACAGCTCACCACCACCGCCACCGCCTGCGGATCCGCCAGCCCCACGTCTTCGCTGGCCAAGATCAGCAGCCGCCGCAAAATAAACCGCGGATCTTCGCCGGCATACACCATTCGCGCCAGCCAATAAAGCGCTGCATCTGGGTCTGAACCGCGCACGCTCTTGATAAAGGCGCTAATCGTATCGAAATGGACATCGCCTTCTTTGTCGTAGAGTACCGCGCGGCGCTGAATTGATTCCTCGGCCACTGCTAGGGAAATCACAATCTTGCCGTCCGCATTGGGAGGTGTCGTTTCTACTGCCAACTCCAGGGCATTCAGCAGGGCGCGAGCATCGCCATTGGCCACGTTCACCCAATGATCCGCGGCTGCCGGTTCCAGCTCAACGTTGCGCCGACCGTAACCCCGCTCCCGATCCTGGAGAGCATGCTGGAGCACCCGCCGCAGATCGGCATCTTGCAGCGGCTTCAGCTGAAACACCCGCGAACGGCTGACCAGCGCCTTGTTCACCTCAAAATAGGGGTTCTCGGTCGTCGCGCCGATTAAAATCACCGTGCCGTTTTCCACCCACGGCAATAGCGCATCTTGCTGGGCTTTGTTGAAGCGATGCACCTCGTCTACAAACAGAATCGTCTTCTGGCTCTGCTGCCCCCGCTGCTCCTGAGCCGTGGCAATGGCGTCGCGAATCTCTTTGACCCCCGCCAGCACCGCATTGATCGAAATGAAGTGGGCATGGGTGGTATTGGCGATAATTCGAGCCAGCGTCGTCTTGCCGGTGCCCGGAGGACCGTAGAAAATCAGCGACGAGAGCTGATCGGCTTGAATTGCCCGCCGCAACAGCCGCCCCGGTCCCAAAATGTGCTCCTGCCCGATGAATTCCTCTAGCGTTTGGGGGCGCAAACGAGCTGCTAAAGGCGCTTCCGTCTCGATGAGCGACTGGCGATGCTGGTCAAACAAGGGCATGGGCATAGCAACTCGGTGGACAATTAGCACCAGAAATCAAGACTACCCTACGCGGGCTTGCCCAGATCGTAAACGAGCTGCACCATTCCGGAACTAAACGTTTGGGTTTGTTTCAAAATCAGCGGCGTCGCTAGGGCCGCATCGCGCTGAAACAGAGGAATGCCGTCACCCAGCAACAGCGGATGCACAAACAGCAGCAGTTCATCGATCAGCCCTTGCCGCAGAAACCAGTCGATGACAGCGGCTCCTCCTACCAGCCAGATGTCCTGCCCCTCCGCCTGCCGCAGCGCCTCCATAAACGCCCGCAGGTCAGAGCCAACAAACTCTACATGCTGATCCCGCTGCCCGTGCCGCCTTTGGGAGATCACAATTCCTCGTTTGCTGGCGTAGGGATACTCGCCAAAGCCCAGCACCTGCTCGTAGGTGGTGCGTCCCATGATTACGGTATCCACCTGCGCCAGAAACTCGGTGTAACCATAGTCTTGGTCGGTGAACAGCCAGTCTATCGCGCCATCTGGGCGAGCGATGTAGCCGTCTAGGCTGCTGGTGATAAATAGGCGAATGCGGCGCATGAAACTTAATCGGCTGAAGGAACCTTGGGACGAAACAGATGGCTGTGCTCGGGATGATAGAGCCGCGAACGAGCCGTATTTGCAGAGCGCTCCCATGCCGATGCCAAAGCCGGACTGACCACATACAGCGTGGTTCGGATCAGCTGCTCCCGCTGGCTCAGGTCTGCCATCTCACTGAGGGACACCAGCCAGATCCGCTCATCCGGCCAGCCCAGCCGAAAGCAGACCGCTACCGGCGTTTCGGGTGGGTAGTGCTGCAGCAGCTTGCTCTGCGCCTCCTGGATGTGACGAGCGCTGAGGTAGAGACACAAGCTCGCCCGATGGGCCGCCAGCGACGCTAGCTCCTCAGTTTCCGGGACGTGAGTGCGGCCGCTGATTCGCGTCAGAATGATCGTTTGCACCAGTTCTGGCACTGTTAGCTCTACCTTGAGTTTGGCGGCTGCCGCTTGAAAGGCGCTAATTCCGGGAATGACCTCAAAGGGAATTTCTGCCGCCGCGAGGGCCTGCATCTGCTCGTGAATGGCGCTATAGAGGCTGGGGTCACCCGATTGCAGCCGCACCACTGCCTTGCCCTGCTGCACCCACGCCTGCATCAGCGGCAGCAGTTCCTCTAGGGTTTTGTTGGCCGAGCGCACCACTTCTGCTTCCGGGCGCACCATCTCGACGATCTGACGCGGCACCAGCGAATCAGCAAATAACACCACATCTGCCTGCATCAGCAGTTTCTGGGCTTTGATTGTCAGCAACTCTGGGTCGCCTGGCCCCGCTCCTACCAGATAGACGCCGGCAGATAGCGAACTCGGTAAAGACGTAGATTGTGACTCAGGCATACCCGTAATCCTCTGGACAACTTCGTAACCCCACCCTAGAAGAATCCCGCAAAATCTTTGAGAAGGACGGTCTGATTTTAAAGGGTTGATGAAACCCTTACGCAATTCCGGACACCGAGCACATCATAGGTAAAAGTGAATGGTAGATGCACCCTGATTCAAACCCTGGAGGAAACTCCGGGGTTTTTCTGTTGCTTGCTGCCTCAGCCGAGCCGCTCGACCCGTAGAACTCAACTCGTTCTAACCACTTCCAGAACTAGCATCCGATGACACAGACGCTTGCGCTTCCGGATCGGCTATCACGTCGGGCAGGGAGCGATTTAGACGATACAGCCAAACTAAACCCGCCAAGCCTAGCCCGATTCCCAGCAAGCTGATCACCTGAGCAATCCGCAGCGGCCCCAGCATTAAGCTATCCATGCGTAGCCCCTCGATCCAAAATCGTCCCAAACTGTAGGTGATTAAATACACCAGGAACAGCGTCCCTAGCTTCAGCCGCAGCTTGCCCTGCACGCCGCGAAAAAAGAGTACCATCAGCAGCACAAACACGCCGAGATTCCAGATCGACTCGTACAAAAACGTAGGATGAAAATACTCGAACTGAGTGTAGCCGGGCGGTCGCTGGTTCAGAGGAATGTAGAGCTTCCACGGCAGATCCGTCGGGCGGCCAAACGCCTCGGAGTTGAAGAAATTGCCCCAACGCCCAATGGCCTGCCCCAGAATCAGCGATGGAGCCACCAAATCCGCCAACTGCCAGAAAGAAATTTTATTCAGGCGAGCGAAGATCAGCGCTGCCGCCATGCCGCCTAGAATCGCGCCGTGGATAGCAATGCCGCCATGCCAAATGGCTAGGATCTCACCGAGATTGTTGGCGTAGTTGTCCCACTCGAAGGCGACATAATACAGCCGAGCCGCTGGAATGGCCGCCACCACCAGCCAGATCGAGAGATCGCTGATTAAATCGGGATTGACACCCCGCCGCTTGGCCAAATAGGACGACAGCATCACCCCAATCAGCACCGCCGAGGCAATCAAGAAGCCATACCAGCGAATGGGCAGCGGTCCCATCATCGGTCCTGGTGAGCTAAGCTGAGCCAGAGGCGGCAATGGAGCCATGAGGGTAGAAAAGAACAGCATAGGTCCTCAATGAGCTACAGATACCGATTGTATAGCGCTCAGCACCGTGCAAGGCGGGTTCTGTCGGTTCATACCTCCGCTTCTGGACAGAACCGATCAGCCCGTTATCATAGAAGGCAGTTGATAATTCTTAATGATTCGGGTTTGAATGGTTATTTCCTTCCCCGGCCTGACGCAGGCAAGAGCTTTTTTGCGGGAGAAAGTCCTGTTTGGTAACGAGCCTAGCCCAGAGCTAATTGCCATTTTGTCAATTTACTTTGTGCAGGGCATTTTGGGACTATCCCGCTTAGCTGTCAGCTTTTTCCTCAAAGACGAGCTTGCCCTGAGTCCGGCGCAGGTGTCGGCGCTGATGGGGGTAGCGGCCCTGCCCTGGATGGTGAAGCCTGTATTTGGCTTTATCTCGGATGGGCTGCCGCTGTTTGGCTATCGTCGCCGTCCCTATTTGATTTTGTCAGGACTGCTCGGCACCCTTGCCTGGATTGCCTTAGCAACTGTAGTCCATACCGCCTGGGCTGCCACTGCCGCCATTGCCTTGGGATCGCTATCGGTGGCCTTCAGCGATGTGATCGTCGATTCGCTGGTGGTGGAGCGGGCGCGGCGCGAGTCAGTCAGCGATGCTGGGTCCCTGCAAGCGATTTGCTGGGGAGCCTCTGCCCTGGGAGGGCTGCTCACGGCTTACTTCAGTGGTCTGCTGCTGGAACACTTTAGCAACCGTACGGTGTTTGCTATTACGGCTACCTTTCCGCTGATTGTCTCTGCCGTTGCTTGGCTGATTGCCGAAGCCCAAGTTGAGCGATCCAATGACTGGGGAGCCGTCTGGCAGCAAATTAAACAGCTCCGGGGAGCCGTCACCCAAAAGGCAATCTGGATGCCTACGGCCTTTCTGTTCCTTTGGCAGGCCACTCCTACTGCTGATGCTGCCTTTTTCTTCTTCACCACCAACGAACTGGGCTTTCAGCCAGAATTCTTGGGGCGCGTGCGGCTGGTCACCAGTCTGGCAGCTCTTGTTGGTATCTGGATGTATCAACGTTTCTTCCGAGCAGTGCCCTTTCGGGTGATCTTTGGCTGGTCCACGGTCCTCTCTGCTGCTTTGGGCATGACGATGCTGCTGCTGGTCACCCACGCTAACCGGGCCCTGGGAATTGACGACCACTGGTTCAGCCTCGGCGATAGCTTGGTACTCACGGTGATGGGGCAAATTGCCTACATGCCGGTGCTGGTGCTGGCGGCGCGTCTCTGTCCTCCGGGGGTGGAAGCTACCCTGTTTGCGCTGCTAATGTCAGTAACAAACCTAGCGGGGCTGCTGTCCTACGAGCTAGGGGCGCTGCTGATGCATGGGCTGGGCGTCAGCGAAACAAACTTTAGTCACCTCTGGCTCTTGGTAGTGATTACCAATCTCAGCACGCTGCTACCGCTGCCCTTTTTGGGTTGGCTGCCGAGCGAGCAAGAGGTGCTGGTTTCTGGATCGGCAGAACCCACAGCTCCACCGTCTGCTGCTTTGCCCACGGTCGCGACCGACCTAACTCCGGCCCTAGACGAAAAACAGCTCGTACCCGACTGGCGGCAATAGGGTTTGTTCCGGCTGCTTCAACTCGCAATCATCCTGTCTCCGCTCAGATTCGTATTTCTCTTAAGTGTTTTTGGCATCGACCATGCAAAGTTTCCAGCTCGGCGAACGCACCACCCTGCAAAACCCGGTCCCCTATGAACTTCGGGACTGGCGAAAAGGCTATCGGTCCTTAACTGAAGAACACGACTACTGGATCGACGACATTATTGGCGAGATTCCCTGTGGTTTACAGGGGACCCTATTCCGCAATGGTCCGGGCTTACTCGATATCAACGGGCAGCGCTTCCATCATCCATTCGACGGCGACGGCATGATCTCTGCCTTTACCTTCACCCAGGGTCGGGCCCATTACCGCAATCGCTTCGTGCGCACCCAAGCGTTTGTCGAGGAGCAGCAGGCACGGAAAATCCTCTATCGCGGCGTCTTTGGCACCCAAAAGCCCGGCGGCTGGTTGGCCAATGCCTTCGATCTGCGGCTGAAAAACATTGCCAATACCCACGTCATCTACTGGGGCGGCAAACTGCTGGCTCTTTGGGAAGCGGCAGAACCCCATCGCCTTGACCCCACCACCCTCGACACCCTGGGGCTAGACCACCTCGATGGCGTTTTGCAGCCCGGCAGTGCCTTTGCGGCTCATCCTCGCATTGACCCTGCCTGCGAAATGGACAACGGGCAGCCCTGCCTCGTTAACTTCTCGATCAAGCCCGGACTCTCGACCACGATTACCATTTACGAGTTTGCTCCCTCAGGAACTTTGCTGCGGCAGCATGCCCACGCCATCCCTGGCTTTGCTTTCATTCATGATTTTGCAATCACGCCTCACTACTGCATCTTCTTCCAGGCTCCCATGGCCTTTAACCCCTTACCCTATCTGCTGGGCTTACGGGGAGCAGGGCAATGTCTACAGCCGCGCCTGCATCAACCGACGCAGGTGATTTTGATTCCCCGCAACGGCAGTGACCCGGTGCAAATTCTATCCACCGAGGCGGGATTTGTCTTCCACCACGCCAATGCCTTTGAAGAGGGCGATGAGGTGGTTGTAGACTCGATCTGCTACGCCTCGTTGCCGGGAGTAGACGCCGACGAAGACTATCGAGAAGTCCGGTTCTCCAACCTCGATCCGGGGCAGCTCTGGCGCTTCCGCTTTAACCTAACGACGCAAGCCGTCGAGCGGCAGTTGATCGAATCGCGCTGCTGCGAGTTTCCCGTCGTGCATCCTGACAAGGTCGGACGCTCGTACCGCTATGTATATCTGGGAGCTGCCCACAACCCTACCGGCAACGCACCGCTGCAGGGCGTCATCAAGGTAGATTTGCAGTCGGATGAACGCCAGATCTGGAGCGCCGCGCCCCGAGGCTTTGCCGGAGAGCCGATCTTCGTGCCACGCACCTTCGATCCTACTGCCGCGGAAGACGACGGTTGGCTGCTGCTGCTGATCTTTAACGCCGAGCTAGACCGCTCGGAGCTAATAATCCTCGATGCCCACGATCTGCGCGAACCCGTGGCTCGACTGCGCCTGAAGCATCATGTGCCCTATGGGCTGCACGGTAGTTTTACGCCAGAGGTGTTTCTGCCAGCCTGAGCGGTTTCTCTGCTAGGCTCTGAATTATGTCCTAGAAATTCGGTGAAATTAGGTCAATCCGGAGAAACGACATGCTTGATCAGCCCTTCCGAATCGTTTCCCTAATCCCGAGTGCGACCGAAATTGTGGCGCTGCTGGGTCTCACCGATTGTCTTGTTGGACGCTCCCACGAATGCGACTTTCCGCCTCAGGTGAGCGCCTGCCCCATTTGCACCGAACCTAAATTCAACCCCGAGGGTAGCAGCGGCGAAATCCACGACCGCGTCACCGACCTACTGCAATCCGCCTTGAGCGTTTATCGCATCAAAACCGACGTGCTAGAAGCGCTAAAGCCCACGCATATCCTGACTCAGGCTCAGTGCGAGGTCTGCGCCGTCAGTCTGGCAGATGTGGAGCAGGCTGTCGCTATCTTGACCGGCAGTCAGCCGCAGATTATCTCGTTGCAGCCCAACACCCTCTCCGATGTCTGGAACGACATTCAGCGCGTCGCAGCAGCATTCAATCAAGATGCCACCCAACCCCTAGCCGAACTTCAGCAGCGGGTCGAACGCTGTGCTCACCGAACACCAATCGCACCCCAGTCCCCCACCGTTGCCTGCATTGAATGGCTCGATCCGCTGATGGCCGCCGGCAACTGGATTCCCGAACTCGTGACGCTAGCAGGGGGACACTGTGAATTCGGTGTGGTGGGTCAGCATTCTCCCTGGCTTTCCTGGGATGCTTTGATTGAAGCTAATCCCGATGTCATCATTTGTATGCCTTGCGGTTTCGACTTGGAGCGCACGCGGCAGGAAGCCCAGTGGCTTTGTCAGCATCCGCAGTGGATGCAGCTCAAGGCAGTGCAAACGAACCGAGTTTATGTCACCGATGGCAACCAGTACTTTAATCGCCCCGGCCCTCGCCTTGTGGATTCACTGGAGATTCTGACCGAGATTCTCCACCCGGATCGAGTGGATGTTCACCATCAAGGAACGGGATGGCAACCATTGCTGTAAATCCATCCATCCAGAGCTGTAAAGACTTGCAACTAATTTTTAAGTTATGTTACATTTGGGCTAGCAAGGTTGATATTAACGAGGTCTAAGCAGTCATGGAAAATCAACAGCCTAAATTCGGTTTCACTAGCTTCGCAGAAACTTGGAATGGTCGTTTGGCAATGCTGGGCTTTGTGATCGGTCTGGCAACGGAGTACCTGACGGGTCAAGGCATCTTGTCTCAGCTAGGCCTAATGTAATCTCTAAGTTTACCTATCAGTAGTCTGTTCATTGCGGGGGATGGTCGCCATCCCCTTTTTTCTTTTTTGCTGATACCCTTTGCTAGCCGTTAGATCGCGGACCAGTCAACACTGCCCAACTGCAACAGATGCAAAGTTCACCAACGAGCGCGATGGTGGTCAAAGTTGAAGCATGGAAAAAACAACAGCGGTGGTTGTGGCATGCCATTGACCATCAGACAGGCGCAGTCTTGGCTGCTGGTCTTGCTCTGCGCGAAGAGGCAGCCCTCAAGCAACTTCAGGAGGTGTTGGCTCTTGCCATTGAGCGATTTGACACCGATAGTTGGGGGGCGACTTGCAATGACTAGAGTCTCAAAAGCACCGTGTTGGTCAAGCCAATACTCAACGGATTGAGCGCAAGCCTTTAACGCTTCGCACTCGGATCAAGCGCTTAGCTCGAAGAACGATCCGCTTTTCTAAGTCGATTTGGCTGCATGATGTGGTCATCGGGTTGTTCATCAACCGCTGTGAATTTGGTCGAACGGTGTGATAGTTCGTCCACAGACCTAGAACATTACCCAGAAACGGAGGGAATGGCGATGGGATTACTCATGGATTGATCGTTTTAGTGAGGCAAAATATCGTCTAATTGAAGTTGTAAATTGGGTAACAATCCTGACGAGATCGTCTCCCCAAGGCGATATTGCTGCTGACGATACTCCTCGACCTCTAATAAGCACACGGTGAAGGTCGGTTGTTTGGGTTTGCCAATGAAGCGAGTGCCTCCTAGTCCCCGATAATCAACAATCCAATATTCGGGAATGCCGAAGAGCGCATATTCTTCTACCTTACGGGCGTAGTCCGTTTCCCAGTTGGTGCTGACCACCTCGACCACCAGCTTGATCGATCGTCCTAAGGTAATCACAGGTTCTTGCTGCCAGCGGGGTTCATTCACCAAAAAGGTTTCATCGAGAACCACAATGTCGGGACGACGAGCGGTGGCGACCTCTGCAAAGGGTTGAATTAGGCAAGTGCGAGGAATAAACCAGGGATACTTGGCGTTTGTAATGGCAATGCCAATTTGAGTAGCAAGTTTACCACTCACCGTTTCGTGGGGGACTGTAGGCTCCATGTCAATCAGTTCTCCATCAGCCAATTCATAGCGGGAATCATCGCCATATTCGGCAATGAAGCGATCAACGGTGAGGGTTTGCGCTGAGGTGTAGGCCATGGCTTACTGGTATTTTGAGGTCAGATAATCTGTGTATTCTGCTTGTAGTTTATCGTCGTTGCGAGTGTGGGCGTTCCAAACCAAGGGGAATTCGCCGTCCATACGATCTCGGGATCACACATCTCCGCAATCGTGGCGGGGAAGTAGTGTTCGCGGGCGAGCAGAATGTCTTGCAGCGGGTGGTTGGCTTTATTTTGCTCCGTGAGGAAGGAAGGTGTTCCAGCCCAGGGTGTTAGATATTACTCTAATGAATTGGGAGTTGGCGAACACGAACAGAGTCATCACTGATGGTAACTGCTGCGCCTGCTGTCAGTTCTGGTTCCACAGACGGCAAAACCTCTAAAAGTTTTTGAGTCACGACATCGGGTTTGGCAGAAGACAACCGTAAGGTAATCAAACTGGGTAACCCATAATTGCTAAGAGCAACGAGCATAGAGAAATCCAGGTCTTGGGTTAAAACAACCCTACCTTCCACCCTTGCAAGTTCCAAAATCTCTTCATCGGCAGCAGTGGCAGGTAACAAGTCTGTTGTGCGCACGGTATTATAACCATGTGAATTTAAAGCTGCCACAGTCAACGGAGAAATGTGAACGTCAGCTAGCAAACGCAGACGACTCATGCTGAAGTAATGCTCACAATCCGATCAGATACTGCCCAAGCAGCGTAACGAAGAGCCTGACGAATATCTTCCTCTTCTAACTCTGGATAAGATGCCAAAATTTCCTGAACCGATAACTGACTCGCTAGGAGTTTGAGGACGAATGCTACAGTGATACGCATTCCCCGAATAGTTGGCTGCCCCAAACAAACCTGGGGGTTAATCGTAATCCGATCGAGGTCTTCAATCATAGTGGCTACCCTATTCTCAAGGCTTCCTCTCCATCCTACCTTTGGCTTTGTGCTTTGCAGACTTTTGGGGTGCTCTCTGCGGTAGTGCATCAGGATAATGTGGGATAGGTTGCTATATCGTGCCACGCCCAAGAACGAGTTGTTAATCCTGCCCGTTGTGCTGCGGTGGATTTGAAGCGGCTGTGCTGCCAGATCCAATTGAAGTAGCTCACGACTAACCGGGTAGTGACTTGCGTCTGTTCCCACACCTTGCCAAACTTGCCAAACTTGTTCTGTCGTCGATGCCATCTTCCCGTTTGTTGTCGCAACGTTCCATTCGTCCGCTCTAATCGCTGTGTTTTATCTTTGCCGATGTGGGGCTGAATTTCGAGAGGTAAGACTCGCTCATAGCCGCCCCAATCGTCACTATTGAATCGCTTGCAGTGTGTTTTACCTTCAGTGTTCATCACTAACTGCTCAATCAGTTCATCATTGTGTTTGCCGACTCGGGCAGCCATAATTAATCCACTGCTGTTCGCTAAGCTCAGTCCCATCCAGCAATCTCCAGCTTCTCGCTCTTGGCTGAAGCATTGCTTTTGGTTTTTGAGACCAATGACCACAGTTCATCAGCACTGACCTCGGTTGTTTCGACCGCTTGAACTTCCGCATTATGGACCAGTTGCGCTCGTTGACTTGCTGCTCGAACAAGGCTGACGACTGTGTTGTAAGCGAGTCCAGTGATCCGACTCACCCCGCGTAGACTGCTGCCTTCACTGTGCGCTTGCAGCAGTTGTTGACTGTGCTCAGGACTGACATGGCGGCGATAGTAGAGACTATCAACGTGTTCTGAAAAGGTTTGATGGCAAGCGGGACAGAGATAGCGTTGATGACCATTGGGCATCTTGCCATGCTTATGGGTTTTGCTATGACCGCACAGTGGGCATTCTATCGCTTTGATTCCAGTCGAGGTTCCTCTCTACTTGATCAATCCCACATTAGCCTGACGCACCACCGCTACTTCAACTGGATCTGGCAGCACAGTCGCTTCAAAACAACGGCGGCCCAACGAGCAGGGTTAGCGGATCAAGCTTGGACTTGGCGGGATCTGATGACCTATCCAACAATAATCTGATGCACGACGCTTAATTCTGTCCGAAGTATTGATTAATGAAATTTAATTAAAACTAGGGTGGCTGCATCGATTGAACGCTGACTTAAACCCCTAAGAGTGTTCAAATCGGCTTCCATGGTGGAGCAGAATCAGAGCTTCAATACTTTAATCTTTAATCAATACTTAATCAATAAATAATGGCTTTAATACTCTAATGAATGAGAAATAAATAGAAATAAATGAGAATTTGGGATTGTGGCGAGCTAAATTGTTTCTGATTCAAGTCGCTCAACTTGCTTAATATGAATGTCATATTAGTTTCATGCGAGTGTCATGTGAGTGTCATATTAATTTCGTACAATTCTTGAATAAGATGTAAGCATCGAGATTTGCGTCATTACACGTCGATGTGGATTATTAGCGCTCGATCTGTCACCTGATTTCTAATCACCTCTTCTGATTATCTTCTGAATAGTTCTGAAACTTTTGATTGATAGTAATGATTTTGTATGAAGGGGGAGTGTTATGTACAACACAGAGATTGGTCAACATCTGAATCATTGAGGTAATGCTTTAGAGTCCCTAAAGGCAAATCGTGTAGATTCCCGTTATGACTCAACCCGTGCAATCCGAAAAGGATATGGGCAACGTGAAGCATGAGTTTCCGAATAAAATGGCGCACAGCAGCGCTGGTTCTCGGTGTGATTTCAGCAGTTACCTAGAAGCAGCTCGGCAATTGAGTGTTTGAAGGCAGTTGGGCTTTTGCTAAGAGCATTTCGAGAATCCTGTCGCGACTGAGAGTAAGGCAGCAGTTGGCCATGATTTACCCGTTGGATTGATCGTTGGATTGATCAGCGACGGTGCTGTCTTCTGTTACATAGGTTGCACGTCGTTACATAGGTTGCACGCATTTACCCCTTGACTCAGACCGCTATCTGCAGACACTAGGCTGAATACTTAGCTGAACTTAGCTGAATACTGAAGGCTGAATACTGAAGGAGACAGACATGCCGCGAAGCTTACTCGATCAACTAGCGGAAATGACCGTCGTGGTTGCTGATACTGGAGATCTACGGGCAATTGAAAGATTTGCGCCTCAAGATGCGACGACTAATCCTTCCCTGATTGCTACAGCGGCTCAAATGCCCGAGTACTGGGAAATTGTGGATGAAACACTATTGCAGTCCAAAAAAGATTCTGGAGCAGGCGCGACCCAAGAGCAGGTGGTCTCGCTCGCGTTTGCGCGTTTAGCAGTCTCCTTTGGTATGCGGATTCTCGACATCGTGCCGAAGCGGGTGTCGGTGCAGTCCGATCCGCGCCTGTCCTACGATACGAAGGGTACGATCGAGCAGAGCCGCTTCTTGCTCTCAGAGTTTGAAAAAGCAGGCGTGCCTCGGGAACGAGTGATGATCAAAATTGCCTCAACTTGGGAAGGCATTTGTGCTGGAGAAGCCCTCGAAAAGGAAGGGATTCAGTGCAATATGACGCTGCTGTTTGGCATCCATCAGGCGGTTGCCTGTGCTGATGCAAAAACAACGCTGATTTCACCCTATGTTGGTCGCATTCTGGACTGGTATGTACAGCACACCGGCAAACACTATGAAGGAGCGAATGATCCCGGCGTGCAGTCGGTGACTCGTATCTACAACTACTACAAAAAGTTTGGCTACTCCACCGAGGTGATGGGCGCTAGCTTCCGCAACATCAGTGAAATTGTGGAATTAGCAGGCTGCGACCTGCTGACGATTGCCCCCAAGCATTTAGAACAATTGCAGCACACTACAGGTGAGCTGACGCGCAAGCTAGATGCGTCCAAAGCCGCCTCGATGGAGATTGAAAAGATGACGATCGATCAAACCACCTTTGAGAAGATGCACGCTGAGAACCAAATGGCGACCAATAAGCTCGCAGAGGGCATTAGAGGCTTTAGCAAGTCCTTGGAATCGCTAGAAACGTTTTTGGCAACTCGCCTGGCGCAACTGGAAAGCGGTGCCAAGGTGGGAGCAGCCACCACGAGTATCTTTGCAGCTTACGATCTCGACGAAGATGGCTTTATCACCCGTGAAGAATGGATGGGGCTAGATGCGGTCTTCGATGTGCTGGATCTGGACGGAGATGGCAAAATTACCGCCGAGGAAATGGCAGCTGGGCTAGGAGCCACCTTCCAGATGGCAGTCGCTTAACTTGTTCGGGAACGGTACTGAGTCGGGGCTAGGGATCCAGGGATCCTCCGCTTCAGCAGCGCCGCTTCGTGTGTTGCTCATATCTCGTCTTTTCAGATGGGGCGTTCAACATGTGCAGTCTACCTACTACAGGAGTTACATCATGATTCGGACCACGATTTTTCCAGGACGCTATGTTCAGGGATGGCAAGCTCGGAAGCGACTCGGTGAAGAGTTGGCAAGATACGGACACAAGGGCATAGTGATTTGCGATCCCTTTGTTTACAAGAAACTGCTGCCGGATATTGAACCGTATATGCAGGATGGCGTGGAGGTCCTGATTGAGAAATTTGGCGGCGAATGCTCGGATGAAGAAATTGGTCGGCTGCTCAGCCTGATCCAGCAGTCGCCATTCCAGTTTGTGGTCGGGTTGGGCGGTGGCAAGACGCTCGACACGGCAAAAGCGGTAGCCCATGACGTCAATCTACCCGTCGCCATTGTGCCAACCATCGCCTCGACTGATGCCCCCTGTAGCGCGGTGTCGGTGGTCTACACGCCTGAGGGGAATTTCAAACGCTATATTCTGCTGCCTCAGAATCCGGCGCTAGTGTTGATGGATACTGAGCTGATTGTCAATGCCCCGGTGCGGTTTTTGGTGGCGGGCATGGGAGATGCCTTGGCTACCTGGTTTGAAGCCGAATCCTGCATGAAGAGCTACGCTCCCAACATGACCGGCGACCTAGGATCAATCTCGGCCTATTCTCTGGCCCGTCTCTGCTACGACACGCTGCTTGCCTACGGCGTTGCTGCCAAAACCGCCTGCGAAACCCACGTTGTCACTCCGGCTCTCGATCACATTGTGGAGGCCAACACACTCCTGAGCGGCTTAGGCTTCGAGAGTGCCGGACTTGCCGCCGCCCATGCTATTCACAACGGGTTGACGGTGCTGGAGCCGACCCACAGCTACTACCATGGCGAGAAAGTCGCCTTCGGTACCCTGACCTCGCTGTTTCTCACCGACAAGCCCACAGACCTGATTGACGAGGTGTATGAATTCTGCGAGTCCATTGGTCTGCCTACGACGCTAAGCGACATAGGTTTAACCGAAGTCAGCGACGACGAGCTGATGCAGGTTGCCACGGTGTCTTGTGCAGCAGGGGAAACGATGCACAATGAACCCATGCCGGTCACACCCTATGCGGTATTTGCCGCCCTAAAAGCTGCCGATACCGAAGGAAAACGGCGACGTGCCTAGGGATTATGGGCATTGCTCAATATCCTAAATATCCGTTTCGCTAATGGACCGCACCACATAATCGAAGGGTTCATCAACAAAAGCAATATTGGTGACGCCAGCCGCTATCAACTTCTGCTTCACCAGATCTTTCATGAGCTGAATGCTGCGGGCTGTGGGTCCTAGAGGAATACCTAAGGAATTGAAAGTTTCCCGCAGTCCGGCAAGCAGCCGCTCGTCTAGGATGCTGACATCTCCTGCGACCAGCGCATAGCTGCAATAGCGCAGGAAGTAGTTCATGTCGCGCAGATACATCGTATAGCGCCGCGTTGTGTAGGCATTGCCGCCCGGTCGCACGAGTTCAGGTTGCTCTTGAAAGAGTTGACTAGCGGCTGTTTTGACAATTTCTGCGGCATTGGAGCCAATGATGGATGCCGCCAATACCCGGTTGCTACCTGTGTCCAAGAAGCCTTTCAGCGACTCGACGGTATCTCGATCCAGAGATTCGCCGGTGAGATTGAACTGTTCAACCACGCCTGTCACTTTATCTTGCATGTCAACTTCTCCTAAGTGTTTGGTATGGGTGTCTGGTAAATGTCTAGTACGCGGCTAGTAAGTGGTCAGCTAGTAAGTGGTCAGAATGATGAGCTAATTAACTTACATTGAGTGGACAAGAGAATTCAAAAAATATCTCACAGGAACACAAAGGATACGCTCCTGGGGATGAAGATGCATATCCTCTAGGGAGGCCAAGGCTAGCGCTGCTGTCCTGCGGATGGTTCTGTCTACGTATGGACTACCCATCAAGTAGAATTCACAGAAAATCCTATGGATGCAGCCAGCACCATCGAGGGGCAATTGCCCTCACGATCTTGCCTGTGGCTCACAGGTTACCTATTGCGCGCTATCTGCTCAGCGCTGTTTGTGATTGAATTATTAACTTAGAAATGAGTCTACCACACTGACTCTAAACTAACTCTGAACTGCCCCTGAACTCACTTGGATTGAGACGCCAAGTTGTAGCTATCAGGTTGCGCCTTAGCTAGCCTTAGCTACGGGTTGCCCTTCAGCGCCAGAGTTTGCCCCTCAGCGCCAGAGTTTGATAGTGGTATCGCGGCTACCGCTGACCAGGGTTTCTGCCCAGCAACTCAGCGACACTATGGGAGCGGCATGCCCCAGCAAGGTTTGTCGCAACTCTCCAGTTTGGGCATCCCACAACTTAATCGTGCGATCGGAGCTGGCGCTGGCCAAGGTTTGAGCATCTACAAACACAAGGGATGTAACCTGCTCAGCATGACCATCCAGCGTTTGGAGTAACTGCCCGGTCGCAGGATTCCACAGTTTGATAGAACCATCCCAACTTGCACTGGCTAGGCGACCCTCGGGACTAAAACTGACGGCACTCACCCCTTGTGGATGTCCTCCGGGTTCCCCTAACGTGCGGAGTAGCTCACCCGTCTGCCCATCCCAGAGTTTGATGGTTTTGTCTTCGCTGCCGCTAGCGATGAGGGAGCCGTTGGGGCTGAGCGCTACCCCATGCACTGGACCCGTATGCTCAGCAGCAGTGCGGCTGGTGCCCGTTCGCAGATCCCAACGCCTGACAGTTTTATCTTCACTGCCGCTGACAAGCGTTTGCCCATCGGGACTCAGCACAACCGACGTGACCGGAGCAGAATGACCGGTCAGGGTTTGCAAAAGCTCGCCCGTGGTGACATGCCAAAGATGGATGGTGTGGTCACGGCTCCCGCTTGCTAGAAGTTGCCCATCGCTGCTGAGACTGAGGGATTGCACGGTATCTGTGTGGTGGTTCAGCGTCAGGCGGACCTGCTGTGTAGTCGCATCCCAGACAGTGATTGGATAAACCAGCTGAGCTGCATCCCGATCGTCTCCACTGCTAATCAGGGTTTGGCCGTCCGGGCTTAAAACCGCTGCCCGAACCGGAGACCGAGCAGCAAAGCTAGCGGCTAAAGCCAGCGAATCGGTCGCTGCAGCGTCGATAGTCCTGGCAACGGTAGGATCGGGGAGCACAGGACGAACAGATCTCGATGGCGTCGATGGGAGCTGAGAAACTGTGCGAAAAACTGCGTAGAAGCCCAAAGACAAAGCTAAAACAGTGCCGCCGAGCAGCCATAGCAACCGACGGGAAGGACGCTGACGATGAATCGTAGGCGAGGGAGCGACAGAAGCATCCGCCGCAGGCAGCAAGGCTGGAGAAGCAGGCGACAGGTTCTGAAGGGTAGCATCTGGTTCGGATACGTCTCGGATCAGCGTTTCTGCAGCTGCATGAGAGTGCAATTGAGCCGCGGCTAGAGGAAGCGAGAGCAAATCTGCCGTGCTGATCCCCTGTAGCGCCGTTCCTAGCTCTGCTACCGAAGCAAATCGCTGATCCGGTAACTTGGCTAAGCATCGCATCACTACAGCGTCTAGGGCAGACGGGATTGGCTCGCAGCCCGGATGGGATCGCAGTGGTTGGGGGGGTTTAGAGGCATGGGCGGTGAGCCAAGCCGTGTTGGTCACTGGATGATGGTGGAAATCAAAGCCGAAGGGATCCGTTCCGGACAGCATTTCATACAGAATTACTCCAAGGCTGTAAATATCGGAACGCTCGTCTACAGCTCGCCAGCCGTCAAATTGTTCGGGGGAAGCATAGTGGCAGGTTCCTAAAAAGATGCTGGTCGTGTGGGTAGATTCAGCGTGCAGTGAATAAATTTTAGCAATACCAAAATCAATGATTTTTGCCAATTGCCCAAGTGTTGTCGGCAGTAAAAAAATGTTATCGGGCTTGAGATCGCGATGAACGACTTTGATGCGTTCGCTAGCATTCGTTTCCCGATTCCAGATCATCACGCCTTCATGGGCTAAGCGCAATCCAGCACAGACTTGAGTGATGATACTACATGTTTGCTCGATTGACAGACGAGGTTGTGTTGATAAAAGCTGTCCTAGTGTTTGCCCTTGCAGATACTCCATTACATAAAATGGATATCCTTCGCTGGTGACGCCGTAATCGCTCACTTGAACAATATGTACGCTTTTGAGTGCAGCACAGATGGTACATTCCCGTTCAAAGCGCTGTCTTAGATCCAAATCATTAGCAATCAGCGGATCTTTGAGTAATTTTAGAGCAACGGATTTTCCTAAACGGGTATCGGTAGCGAGGAAAACGTCACCCATGCCACCGCCGCCAAGGTATTGATCAAGGCGATAGCGATTGTCATCACCAGTGACACGACCGATCCAAGCTTGGGGTTGATTAGAAGAAAACTGACTCACAGCGACTACCCCGCCATCCTTCTAGCGTCCTGAGCTTGACTTGTGCCAGAGCAGGACAGTACCGTCTCGACCACCGCTAATAAGGGTACGACCATCGGGTGTAAAGGCAACCGACAACACCCAATCGAGATGTCCCAAAAGAGTGGCCAACAAGGTCTGCCGTTCCAGATCCCAAACTTTGATCGTGCTATCTACACCCCCACTGACCAACTGTTTGCCATCCGGGCTAAAGGCAATCGAGACAATGCGGTTAGCATGACCGGTAAAGGTGTGGAGTTCCTGTCCGGTCTGACAATCCCAGAGTTTGATGGTGCCGTCCCAGCTCGCGGTGGCGATGCGATCCCCGCTAGGGTCAAAGACTAAGGCTCTCACCGTGTCGGTATGCCCGAGCAGCGTTTGCAGCTCTTGACCAGTTTTCCAGTTCCACAGCTTAATCGTTTTATCCTTGCTGCCACTGGCGAGCCGTTTACCATCAGGGCTGAATACGACTGGGAACAGGCGATCGCGATGCCCCGAGAGCGTCCGCGTTAATCTGCCGCTGCTGAGATCCCAGAGGCGAATTGTGCTGTCGCCGCCGCCGCTCGCCAAGGTCTTACCGTCGGGAGTGAAAGCCATGGACCAGATAACGCCGACATGCCCTTTGAGGGTGCGGATCAGCGTACCGCTTTGCAGATCCCAGAGCTTGATCAGCTTATCAGCGCTGCCGGTTGCAAGGGTTTTCCCATCTGGGCTAATCGCTAGGGAATGAATGACATCTGAGTGCCCCTTGAGGCGATACACAATCTGGTGGCTGCCCAGATCTCGCACCTCCACCACATTGCCGCTCACCGATGCCAGAGTCTTGCCGTCAGGGGTTACCACCACCCACCAAGCTGCCCCCGAACGCCCCAAAAACGACTGCACCTGCAGCGATTGCCAGTCTTGACCCACTGCGCAGTCGGGCAAAACAATCTGCGGCTCGACAATCTGTGCGGCTTTCGGCTGAGGGTTGCCCTGCCGAGTCACGACTTTTTCTGTACAGGGCTGTGCCTCGGCTAAATTGGCAGCATCGAGTGATCCTGAAATTTGGCTGGGGGGCCGGGAAAGACTGCCGAGTGCAAAGCCAGCGCCGAGGAGCAGCAGCGTCATGATCGCCTGGCGAAAAAAGAACATTTGCTGACGCACCCTCCTGATGGTTTCGGTTTCCTGAGAACGAGAAGCAGACTTGTTCATCATGACCTCGACTGATGCAAATAACGGGGCACTGAGGGAAGAGTGACTTGGTTAACGAAGCGTTGCTCGCTGCCAAATCACTCTCTCTGCTGCAAAGGGGGCTGCGGGCGAAAATTATGCCGTCGCGAAATCGGCTGCTGTGAACGTGTCTTGAAACTTGACGCTGGTCAGGTTGTTGTAGTTGGCTTGCACGCTGAAGGGTCCACCGTTGCCCAGATCCGAGGAGAACACGGCGCGGCTGATGCCGAGCGTGCTGTTGTAGTAGACAAACACCCCTTTGCCAGCGGTGATCTTGTTGTTGGCGGCAATGGCAGCGGCTGCCTGTCCGGCGTTGGCAAAGGTATCGCCGGTGAGGACCAGCAGATTGCTGTCGCCCGCGAGGTCTGCCACTCGACCCTGGGAGAATTTCAGGTCTCCATAGAACTGCTTGCTAAACACCACCTGATCGATGCCTTGCTCGTAGTCGGTGATCACGTCGGGCTGGTTGAGGGCTTGGGCGGGATTACCGTTAGCAAAGGGATCGGTGAAGAACTGGAACTTATCTTTGCCGCCGCCGCCGGTAAGGCTATCGCCCAAGGTGACGGGCAGATTGGTAGCAGGATTGGTGAATGTAATTGTGCCGGTGCCGCCGGTGAGAATATCGTCACCATTGCCGCCGCTGGCCTCAAGGCGAGTTTTTGTGTTGCGAGCATCGACGCTGTCGTTGCCTTCACCGCCATCAAACTGGATCAGCTCTACGCCGGTCCCCGTCAGGTCATTGATGATGAACGTATCGTTGCCGCCATCGCCGCTGACATCAAAGATTTCGGCGGTATCCACGGTTAAGTCAAACCGACCGACACCGAGTTGACCGTCTAATCCGACGCGCTCAAAGAAGGCTTTGCCGACGGCATTCTTACCCAGCACAAAGTTATCCCCTCGGGCAACTGCGCCATCCACTTCAATGGTGTCGCGGCCTTCGCCCCCGCTCATGATGTCGTTGCCGTCGCCGTCATCCCAGTCGAGGGTGTCGTCCCCTCGTCCACCCAGCATTGTGTCGTCGCCCGTGTTGCCAGAGACAAAATCATTGCCGTCGCCGCCGTCGAGCTGGTCATTACCAGAGCCGCCATTGACTTGGTCATCCCCCAGATCACCAAAGACTTTGTCGTTACCGGAGCCACCATCGAGGGTATCCGAGCCGTCACCGCCAAAGATCTCATCATTACCAGAGCCGCCGTTGACGGTGTCATCACCCACACCGCCTCTCAGCCGATCTCTGCCGGCACCCCCATCGATTGTGTCATCGCCGGCACCACCGTCAATTTTGTCATCCCCGGCACCGCCCAGCAGAGTATCGTCACCGTCTCCACCGCGAACGATATCTTTGCCACCGCCACCATCTACTCTATCGTTACCTGCACCGGCAATACAGATATCATCTCCAGCCAACGCAAAGAAGGTATCTTTCTTGGCAGTGCCAATCCAACGATTGTTACCATTTGTACCCCATGCCATGTATTTTCTCCTTGAATTCAGTGAAATTGAGATTGCGTGAATAAGTCAAAGCGCTGCAACTCCTTATGCAAATTGGAGTGCAAATTAGAAGTTACAAGTGATCGTTGAGAGAGGCTAAATTGAATAAAATCTTGCAATCGACTATCCGGTCGTTTTGCATATAAACGTCATCATCCGGATACATCCCTGATAAAGCAGTAAGCAGTGAGAAGAGAATCCACTCGCGCTACACCCTTAGCTACACCATCAGACTAAGCGGATTCGCCCGCACTGTCGGTACGAAAAAGTCTGAAAATGTCAGGCATCTGAGTTCTAGATGTTCAACTCTTCTCTGGGTTAAAGCTGAAACCGTTTCGCAGCCTTGGATCTCGCTTACGCTCCTCGATGGTGCATTGGAGGCAGAGGCTCCTCCGCGTTTCCTGTTATTTCAAGGCACTTCAAAGTCAACGCTGAGCGACCTTCGCATCCATCTCCTAACACGATGTTGGGGAAAGATCTGATCTTTTCCGACTTTTTCTAGCTGGCAAATGGGCTGATTCCGCTTAGGGTGTTGCTGATGGAGATTCAATAGACTCTATTCCCCCAGGCTTGTCCTTTCGGCACAGGACGCGACTCATGTTGGCATCTATTTCAGAAAAGCACATACGTTTAATTCGCTGGGGACTCACCCTCGGCTGGTTTGTTTTGATCGCGTCGATGTTTTACGATCCGATTTCTGCCCAGTGGACCGCCCCGAATCAGGTGTTCGCGGCCACTACTCCCGATGGTCAGTTTCTGTTTCAAGGCAGCCGCCGCCCCCTCACTCCCTACCCCATGGGCACCCGCATCTTTTGGGGGATGGTGCTGCCGCTATCTATTTTGATTCTGCTGATTTTGGGACACGAAGCTTGGCGACGAATCTGTCCGCTGTCTTTCTTGTCGCAGATTCCTCGCGCCTTGGGCTGGCAGCGCCAACGGACGGTTGAGGAAACCTCCTGGTTGGGACGGAACGCACTCTATCTGCAAATGGGGTTGCTGTTTATCGGTCTCAATTTGCGCCTGCTGCTGGTGAATTCCGACCGCCTGCTGCTGGGACTGTTTCTACTGCTGACCATCCTCGCGGCAATCACGGTGGGCTGGCTCTACGATGGCAAGACTTGGTGCCATTACTTTTGCCCGATGGCTCCTGTGCAGATGATTTACAGCGAACCCAGCGGACTACTCGGCAGCGATGCTCACACTGCTCCGGCCAAAACCATCACCCAGTCTACGTGCCGCACGATTGATCCGCGGGGGCAAGAGAAAAGCGCCTGTGTGGCCTGCAAAACGCCCTGCATCGATATCGACGCTGAACGCGCCTACTGGGAGGATCTGCGTCAGCCCGAACGCAAGCTGCTCTACTACGGCTATGTCGGTCTGGTGATGGGCTTCTATCTTTACTTCTGGCTGTATTCCGGCAATTGGAGTTTGCTCTCGGCAGGGGTGTGGAACGAGACAAATCAGTGGGCCACGCTGTGGAGTCCTGGCTTCTTTATTGCCGGTCATGCAGTGCCAATTCCCAAATGGATCGCGGTTCCCCTGACGCTAACCAGCTTTGCGGGTGCAACCTATAGCTTGGGACTGTGGCTGGAAAGCTCCTACAAACGCCGCAATCAGCGGTTAGGCTACCCACTGAGCCGCGACCAAGTTCAGAGCCGCTGCTTTGCCGTTGCCACTTTCACGGCCTTCAATCTGCTGTTTTTTA
The DNA here is from genome assembly GCA_015272325.1 of Synechococcales cyanobacterium C42_A2020_086. GTDB lineage: Bacteria > Cyanobacteriota > Cyanobacteriia > Elainellales > Elainellaceae > JACYLU01. Next base: position 218,063 of record JACYLU010000036.1, read on the forward strand.
TGGGAGTGCGACCCACCCTCGGCTACTTGCCGCTGCTGATGCAGCACGCCTTGAGCTGGATAGCGATTGTAGTCAGCAGTTTGTGGCTCGCCAAAACCTGGAGACGTAGCGCTCGCCAGTATCACCGAGAACGCGACGCCAATTTACTGAGACGACAGTTAAGCAAGCTCAATCTGGACCTGCACCAACTGCTAGAGGGGCGCTCGCTCACCGACTTGAATCCTGACGAACTCTACGCCCTAGCTAAGGTGCTGCCCGGACTCGCTCAGGATTATAGCCTACAGCTCTATCGGGGCGTACTGCGGGAAGCCTTCGAACAAGGGGTTACTCCAGCCAGCAGTCTGATCACGTTTCAAACCCTGCGACAACATCTTAAGCTCTCGGAAGACGATCACTGGGCGGTGATCCATCGGCTGCAGCTCGAAGAACCGCTGCTGTTTGCGCCCTTTCAGCGCCGCGATCTCGATCCCACCGTTCATCGTCCGCGCGGTCGGGTTTCTGACCCACTAGAGGCGACGCTGTACCAGCCCCATCGTTCCAGAACTGCTGACTCTCAGTGTCACTACCCCTATCAGCGCAGCAGGACAGAAGGCGATGAGGATACAACGGTGATTCGTTCGCTAAACGCCAATGAAACTTATTCTGAGATTGCGCCTGATATGAAGCTAGAGAACAATAAGGACGAAAATGATGAAGCTCAAGATATTCAATCATCAAACGGGTAATGTTCAAGAAACCACTCTGACTTCCAGCAGCCAGTCCTCAGAGGCAGAATGGTTGATTGGGCGGGGTACCAGTTGCCATCTCGTCCTCGATGGTTCGGATGTCAGCCGCCTGCATGGCAAAATCACGCTGCAGAATGGCGAGTATTTCTACATGGATATAGGCAGCGCCAACGGTTCGTGTCTCAACAATGAAGCTCTGCCGGCCAAGCACGCTTTCAAACTCAAAGGAGATGACCTGATCCGAATTGGGGATTTCGTGCTGCTGATTGAAGCGCTAGATGAGTCCGCCAACAATTCTTTGCGGAGTTCTGGAGACGTTTCGATTTGGAAGAATCTGCATGGCGATTTCCCGATTTGGTCTCAGGGCAAAATTACCGTGCGCTGCGTCCGCATCACTCCAGAAACACCGGACGTCAAGACCTTCACCTTTGTCGCTGAGCCAGCGGTGCTATTTCGCTATCAGCCGGGTCAGTTCGTCACGCTAGAACTGGAAATTAACGGAGAACTCATCCTGCGCTCCTATTCGATTTCGTCTACCCCCACTCGACCGCATACCCTAGAGATAACCGTCAAGCGTGTGCCGGCACCCTCGCCCGATCTGCCCGCTGGACTGGTGTCGAATTGGCTGCACAATCACCTCAGCGTGGGCAGCACCCTCCAGATCAACGGTCCGCTGGGGAAGTTCACCTGTGCTCCCAATCCGCCCAAGAAACTGTTGCTGATCTCGGCAGGCAGCGGCATTACGCCAATGATGTCTATGATGCGCTGGTTGGCTGATACCGTGTCTCCAGCAGATGTCTGCTTCTTGCACTGCGCTCGCACGCCCAGCGACATCATTTTTCGCCAAGAGCTAGAGCTGATGGCAGCCCGATTGCCCCAGGTTCATCTGTCTATCTCAACTACCCGGCCCACGCTAGGACAGCCTTGGTTCGGCTTCACTGGTCGCCTCACCGAAGCAATGCTGTGCACGATTGCGCCAGATTTTTTAGAACGCACCGTTTATGTCTGCGGACCCCAAGAATTTATGCAGTCCGCCAAAGCACTGCTGAAACGTTTGAACTTTCCCATGCAGCAGTACTATGAAGAAAGCTTTGGAGCACCCAAGAAGGCAAAACAGTCAGCAGAACCGCCTAAGTCCGCTGCGGCAGCACCACCTAGCACCGCTCCCTCTTCCAGCCAATCGGTGGTGGTGTTCACTCAGTCCGGCAAAGAAGTGCCGAGCGGCAGTGACGAATCTATTCTGGATTTGGCGGAGCAAGCAGGTGTCAAGATCCGCAGCAATTGTCGGCAAGGCGTTTGTGGGGCGTGCAAAAAGCGCAAGCTGGAAGGAGAAATTCAATATGCGCAGGAACCCGAAGCCCTAGATGCAGACGAACAAGCCGCTGGCTATATTCTCACCTGCGTCGCCGCTTCTGTAGGACGAGTGCTTATTGAAGCTTAATCCGCTGCGTTCTCTGTTATTCTAATTTTCTACTGACTCTTGTGTAAATTCCTGTTTCTGCAGAAACTGCTCAACCTGTCGCAGCAATTCCTTACTTTGTGTAAAGGTAATTCGCTCTACCGCTGCTTCGAACGGTAACCAAGCAAAATCGATCACTTCTTTGGCCTGACAGGTCACCTGCTCAGACCGCACCAACGCCACGAAATAGGTTACGGTTTTATCTATCGGGGTTTGTTGTTTCAAAAAGCGATACTGCTCAACAAACGCGGGAGCTTCTAGAAGCTGATAGTCTGTGATTCCCGTCTCTTCTTCAAACTCGCGGCAGGCAGCCATCAGTGCCGTTTCACCGGACTCTGCATGCCCTTTAGGAAACCCCCAGTGCCCTGCCTGATGTTGGATTAATAGAAAGTGATGCTCGTTCTGCCGCTGCGAAACGGGCACAATACCAAAAGATTGATCAATCATGTGCATGAGGCAACGAGTGTCGCGCTTAGTCCGAAAACCTTATCCTTCTCCCATGTTTTGCTACCTAACTCAACTTTCAGCACCTCTGCTCCAAAATAAAACACTTCTGCTCCAAAATATTAGACCCGCTCCTTAATCTACTTTGCTATTTTATGACTAATCAGTTATATTATAAGCAGAGCTATCAACTGTCGCGAGTTTGTGGAAGCCGCTTCTGCCACATGACTTTGCGGTATTTGTAATTTACCTGATCCGGATTTGGAGATTTCAGCTATGGAAACGAATGTCGGTTCACTCGATCGCCTGATCCGCCTAGTTTTGGCTTCAGTACTGTTTTATCTGGGGTTGTTTCTCTACAGTGGTACAGCTCTAGGTATTGGGTTAGTTCTCGTAGGCGGTGTATTGCTGGTAACAGGACTCATTGGTTTTTGTGGTCTTTATCGGCTTCTGGGAATTCGCACAAACCAACCCAAGTCCCAACTTTAAGGCACTCTCAGCCTGTCCTCACTCAAAACTTCTTCCCTCACTGGAGAGGGAGACGCGGTTCAGTGGGGTTCCCTCTCTCCGCAACAGGGAGACTAGCCAAGATGATGAGAGTCAGCAAAAGATTGGGAAGATCGTGGGTCGTGATTACTTTTGCCCTGTCCCTTGATTCAAACCTTCAAGGCACGCAAACAGGAGGTTTCTGATGGACAATACTTTTCCAGTTGAAGCCCCCTCTTTATCACGGCGACAACTACTTAATTTTCTCACTGGAGCAACGGTAGCTGTCACAGTAGGTTCTGCCCTCTATCCGGTGGGTCAGTTCTTTGTTCCACCCAAAGAAGACACAGGGGTAGAGGGTGGCATTATTGCGAAAGATATTCTGGGAAATCCAATTCCCGCAAGCCAAATTCTGGCAGAACCGCCCGGAACTCGGGCACTGGTCGCAGGGTTAGCAGGTGAACCAACCTACTTGGTTGTGAGAGACGACCAAACACTTGACCCGATAGGGCTTGTAGATAATTGCACTCACTTGGGTTGCACCTTTCCCTGGAACCCTGTCGATCAGCAGTTTCAATGTCCTTGTCATGGTTCTCTTTACGCGCCAGATGGCACAGTAATTCGTGGGCCGGCACCCCTACCCCTCAAGATTGTTCACGTCGCCGTGATGGACAACGGCGGTATTTTGATTTCACCTTGGACAGAGACCGACCCCCGTACTGGCGAGAAGCCTTGGTGGGTTTAGTTATAAACAGTCATAAACGAGGTGCTTAATGTCTAAACTGACTCATTCCAAACCGGCTCATTCCCAAGCTCAGAATGGATCAACTGTAATTGACCTGTCTCCCACAGAGTTCTCTCAGCTGCCGAACCCACCATTACTCATTGATGTTCGCAGTTCCCTGGAATACTTCACAGGTCATGCCCCTAATGCCCGAAACTTAAGTTTGCCCCGAATTTTGATGGGCTTAAGCCTAACGCAGTGGTTTTTGCCCCGATGGTTTCGGGAGTTGTCAAAAGAGCAGCCCATTGCGGTGATCTGCCTAACGGCACACCGTAGCTCCATTGCAGCCAAGAAGCTTGCCGATGCAGGTTTTACCACAGTCTATAACATCACAGGCGGCATGATGGAGTGGCGGCGTTCGGGTCTGAAGACAACATAAACAGTGCAAGATCAAGTGAATTGACCCGTTCCCAATCCCGTTCCTAATAGGGAATTCTTGAATCCTAGAAGTTGCACGACGGCACTTATTCCGTTGTGTAACGTCCCTTCCTGAATGAAGCGTGTTGTTTCACGCGCGATCGCCCATTCCAGTCCGCCCAATTCAGTCTGTAGCTCAGCCAAGTTCATCATTAGCTCGGCAGAGGGTGGGCCGCCAGTCTTGTATTGCAACTGTTGAGGCGTGTAGGCTTCCAAGACAAAGGCTCCACCTATCACCAATCCCTCTACAGCAGCGCGGTGCAGTCGAACCCGCACTTCGGGCGGCACATGGGCAAAGATGGAGACAATCCCCTGCCAGTGGTTGGGTTGAATGACAAACTCCCTCAAATCCGCACAACAGGTTTCGATGCTGACTCCTCGCTCCGCTGCCAATCGGCGCGCCTTCTGCAAGCCAACACTAGAGAAGTCAACCGCTGTGACTGAATAGCCTTTTTGTGCCAGAAAAACCGCATTCCGTCCTTCCCCCTCTGCTAAACAAAGGACCCGACCCATGGGAATGCGATTGACCACGCTGATCAAAAAGTCATTAGCAGTCGTGCCATAGACATAGTCTTCTGCTTTGTAGCGTGCGTCCCACGGGTTCATGACCGCCTTCGTCTCAACAGAATCAGGTTAACCTCTTCAGTGTACAAGTAGAATTACGCATTGTTTTAATAACTATCTGGTTATATAATCATTTTAGCTTACCTAGCTTATCCTGTGCTGAAGCACGTTGCAGAAGGACATTGTATAGCTCCCTTTTGGCTCGTAAACAGCTGTAGTTCTGCTAGAGAATTACACCAAACGTGTCGAGAACGCTAGCTCGAATTCTTGAAGTGGATACGAGATCATCTGCAAACACGACTTGCTGCAGTCAACGGTGCAATCACTGCCCTTGAGGAACCGATCCAGCGAGACGCCCAGCCTCACACTCAACCTCCAGATACTGCTGCATAAACCTGAATCAGGTCACTGTGTTTCAATCCGTTTTCTGTACAAAGAGGAGACACTCTCATGACGACCCAAGCCAAACCCAAAAAATCGAAAGCGAAGCGGTCTCAGTGGATCATGCTGGGATTCTTTCCGTTAATTGCGATTGGGGGCTTATTCTACCCCTTGCTGGGCTATCTGATGCCCTTGATGATGGCATTTCTAATTACAAACTCTTACTTTCACGCTCGCTACTGGTGCGGCAATCTCTGTCCCAGAGGAGCTTTTTTAGATATTGTCATGCCCCACTTCACGTTCAATCGTCCTTGGCCGCGCCTGTTTAATCGGCGGTGGTTCCGCTGGGGCGTGTTTGGGTTGTTTATGAGTGTCTTTATTTCTCGCATGATCGCAACGGGTGGAAATGTGCTGGCGATCGGCGGTGTGTTTGTCAATATGTGTGTTGTCACCAGTTTGATTGCGATTCCACTAGGAATTGCCACTCGCCCTCGCGCTTGGTGTTCGTTTTGCCCAATGGGTACGCTGCAAGAATCCCTTGGTAAGCTGGGGCAACGCCATGCCCGCACCAAACGGAAGGCATCTCAGCCAGCCCAGCTACCCGCAGCAACGGACACAACACCCACAAAGCGTAGCTCAAGTCTGTAGCTTCGCCACCGCGTTGTTGATTCTCGGGGCAATACCTGCTGCAAGTTGACGGCTTCCATAATGGTGGTGGTTCAAGGCGCGACGCTGATTGCCATGCCCAATCCCAGCACCACAATAGCCGGAAAAAGGTCGTCCAATAGCTACCGCCAATGCCGGGAAGGGCAAAGTAAACCCGACAGCCGCAATCGTGGGATCATCAGCGGACGTTTGGCACCGTAGCGGTTGACCAGTCCCCCCGACCAGCGCCACAGCAGAAACATCAGCAGAATGAACGGCAAAAAAGCAGCTCCAGCGGCATCAGCAGAGTAGCCCTGCACCTGAATCAATGAATCAAATTGAAGAGCAGAAAAAACAGCACGCCGCTGAGGGCCGTGTAGAGAAACAACGTCAGCAGATTGGCACCCGTGAAGTTGCGCGAGTGAAACAGCGACAGCGGCATCATCGGATGGCGGCTGCGGGCTTGGACCCAAAGAAATCCGGCTAAGCGGAGGGGTTAGGTACGGCGATGCACGAGGGTAGCGCTCGATTGGTCGGTGGCCAGCACCACAATATCGCTGATATTGACATGGGGCGGGCGCGTGGCGCAAAACAGCACGATCTCGGCAATGTCGTTGGGAGTTAGGGGAGTCATGCCGCGATAGACCTGCTTGGCCCGCTCAGCGTCGCCGTGGAAGCGCACTTGGCTGAATTCGGTTTCCACCATGCCGGGATCAACAGCGCTGACTCGAATCGGCGTTCCCAGCAGATCGAGCTTTAGCCCTTCGGTGAGGGCACGCACGGCCGCTTTAGTGGCGCAGTAGACGCTGCCGCCCGGATAGGTCTGGTGCCCTGCAATTGAGCCAATGTTGATTACATGCCCCTGACCGCGCTCCACCATGCCTGGTACCACCGCCCGCGTCACGTAGAGCAACCCCTTGATGTTAGTGTCGATCATTTCTTCCCAGTCTGACCGCTTGGCTTCGTGGAGCTTGTCGAGACCGCGACTCAGACCGGCATTGTTAATCAGCACATCAATATGAGACCAAGGCTTGGGCAATGAGTTTAAGGCCGTCTCGACTTGCGACGGATCACGAACATCCAGCGGTAGGACGTGAATGACATCCGGATTGGCAACCTGACTGACAAGCTGCTCTAAGCGATCCCGCCGTCGAGCTGCCAAAATCAGCCGTGCTCCGGCTTGGGCAAAGGTTTGGGCACAGGCCGCCCCGATGCCGCTGCTGGCCCCGGTAATCAGTACGGTTTGGTTGTGAATCATTGACATCGCTCAGCGTTGGAAGAGAACATGGTCAAATTCTGCATCAAGATGCTCACGATGCTGCTATCAAACGGTTTCCTGCCCCATCGCTTGCTCCTGGTCTGTGCTATCCTAGTCCATTCAAACGCCGGAACGACAGCGGGTTGGTTCCCACCATCAAGTCCTTCCTAGGACAGAAGTCGATTCTGTTGATGCTATTGACTGCCAATCCAATGGCAAGATCTATGGGAAGATTGCTAAGTAGATTGAAATTCAGCTTGGGCAATTTTCCCAAGTCCGTTTCCCCAGAAAGCTCGTTTACCACGCCAACATGACCAGCTTGAGCTTGAGGCATACTTCATTCAATCTCGCTGATGTGAATCAGCAGCTCACCAACGCTGAAGCCCCTCACATCGTGCAGTGGGCCGTGGATACCTTTGGTGAAGGTCTGGTGATGACGACCAGCTTTGGCATTCATTCGGCGGTGATGCTGCACATGGTGACCCAGATTGTGCCGGATATTCCGGTGATCTGGATCGATACCGGCTATTTGCCCACCAAGACCTACTTGTTTGCAGAGCAGTTGAGCGAGCGGCTACAGCTCAACCTTAAGGTGTATCAGTCCCATCTCAGCCCGGCCCGCATGGAAGCTCTCTATGGTCGGCTCTGGGCACAAAACGATGTCGAGTCCCTCAACCGCTACGATCAGATTCGCAAGGTAGAGCCGATGCAGCGGGCGTTGGCCGAATTGAAAGCAACCGCCTGGATCGCAGGGCTGCGCAGCAACCAAACCGAGCACCGCAAAACTCTGGATATCGTCAACCTGCAAGGCTCAATCTATAAAATCCTGCCGATTCTCAATTGGTCCTCGAAGCAGGTGTATGACTACCTTGTAGCGCACGATTTGCCCTACCATCCCCTGTTTGACGAAGGCTACGTCACTGTGGGCGATTGGCATTCCAGCCGCCCGCTGACCGCCAGCGACGAAAACGAACGGGATACGCGCTTCAAAGGTCTCAAACAAGAGTGCGGCATCCACCTGCCTCTGAGTCCCGGTGCTTCGGAAAGCTTTGACTCTAGCTCGCTTTAGGAACTACTTTGTCTGTTTTCAAAAGCGGAACGCTGAGAGCAATCTGTACCCAAGGGGTATTTCCAGAGAAGAGTTCGTGGCAGCCCACAACTGCAGCTAGAGAGCAGGAGCAGCAGAAATCGTCACGCGACGGCGCTAGACTGCGGTTCGGGTAGGGCGACTTTGCTTGTACGCAACGACTGAATCGCGTACTTGATGTATTCCGTCGGCTGGGCGGCATGACAGGACCCCAGCAGGCAACGGCTTTGCTCAGGATCTGGAATCAGCTCGGCTGCATACTCTCGCACCTGACCATCCGGCAGCAGCACCGATAGCTCGGCTTGCAGCCCTGGCATCTCGGTCCGCTCAACCACCCGCGTAGCGATCGGGTAGCGAAACCAGTCCCAGCCCCAATTCAGCATCAGTTCGCGCTCGAGCACCTGTAGCGGCGGGGGCAGAATGGACCATCCCCGGTAAATAGATTTCAAGCCGTCAATGGGGCCAGAGTGCATCAGGATTGACTGCAACAATGACCGATCAAGCCGTCCGTAGCAGCGCCCGTCTGGAAAATCGAGGAGCGTGGGGGCAAAGCGATGTCCGCCAAAATGACTCGCCTTCCAGATGCGCACCTGCTCTAAACCTAACTGAGCCTGGAGAGCCACCGCGTCGCGATAGAAGGGAATACCGTAGCGAGCACAGCACCGGTCGTGGCTGCCATGGACGCAAATCAACAGGTCACGGATAGGCGGAGCGTTTTGATCAGTCTGCCAGTAGGATTCGCACGGCAACTCTCGCATCGCCAGCTGCGCCTGTATCACCCCCGCCACCTGCTCTAAATGCTCTACGCTGGTTTCCCAACGGTGATAGCCTTTGCAGAACCGCCCGGAAGACTGGCGGTAAATCAAGACGCGGGTTGCGGTTGGGTGTTGCCCCTGATTGACTAGCAGAAAGCGAATCGGCAGCCCGGACTGCTGCACTGCCTGCACAAGCTGCCGGAGCGAGTCTGGAATAAGTTTGGATTCCAGAGCATTCGCGGTCCACGGCATCGGACATTCGATCAACACGTAAGCCCGATACGGCATCACGGTGCCAATTAAGTCTTCCTGGGCAAGGCGAGATGCTTCCGAACAAAAGAAGGAACTCATACATGGACCTCCTCACTCAAACGGGTGGCATACCATCAACTGCTGCGCATTGCACGGTGCTTTGTTACCGCTAAGTCTGCCTTGGCTACAACACCGCAACCTGCACCTCGGGCTGACGATACGTTTGTTGCAGCACAGCCTGAATCGAGCCGCTTTGCCGATAGGCTTCGATCAGGGCATGGGCAGGAGTGCGTCGCTGGTCTAACGCGTCCTGCAACGGCAGCAGCAGTGCCGCATCAGGATCAGAAGACAAGGCTGCGGTTGCTGCTTGCAACACCTGCTGCGCGGAGTCCGCGATCATCGGGTCGTCAAATCCATACTGAGCGGCTGTTTGATGGAGGGCAGCATCCGGCGTTGTGGCTCGCCCGGGCAGCGTTTCGTCTAGAATTAGCCCCTTCAGCAGCGCTAGCAAAGCGGCGTAGCGTGAAAAATCATCGCAGCTATCAAAGGCTTTAAACTCAATGCGTCCAACTTCTGCCGGAATGCGGGCCATTTTAGTTAGCGACGGGCTGCTTGCAATTAAGCTCTCTGATTTCTCAACAAATACGAGGGCAGCAGGACGGGCACCCGTGCGAACAAACGTGCGGACTGATAGCCCTGACCACAGCTCACCACGATAAAACGGAGAACTAAAGCTAAATGGGATTATGAACGGGCTATAGTACGTTAATTTTTGACCGATATCAATCAATTGTGCCGTAGATAGTCCAGCTACAGACAAATTAAGATCCGGTCCGTAAGTCAACATGGGAATATGAGCCGTCTGTTTCTCAGGGGAGATTTGTCTACGATAAAGCTCATAGGCATTGAGCGGCGGCTGAGGTTGATACTGATCCCGATAGGGATTGAAGCTGATCAGCACTGGCATAAATCCAGCATGAATTGCTGTATTTCGTAGTTGTACAAAGCTTTCTGACAATTCAGCAATGACTCCCTGAATCGTAGCGTGAATTGTGGTTCTAATTTCGATTCCTTTGGGGATACAGTCAATCACTTGGTCGGAATCAGCAAACCGTTCAAACCCTTCAACATACCAGCGCTTTTTCTTGATTCCAGCATCTCCGATGCGCAGTTGTGGATAGTCTGTTGCATAGAGCGGCAGTGCTTCCACGATGTGCTGCAACTGCGGAAAGGAAGTACAGGTAAAATCTGCAAATTGACCCTGCGAATTCAAGAAGGCCACTTCATGCTCAAGTCCGAATGCAAACATAAGCATTCCCTAATAAATACCCTAATCAATAAAAGGCGCAAAGCGCTGATCCAGCTTTTCCACAGCTGAATGTCCCTACCAAGCTCAGCTCGCGCTTTAATTGTCTGCTCGCGTCCTATGAAATCAACTCTTCTCAAAATGGGGTAAACCGAAAACGGTAGTTTAACCCATCGGAATAATCAGACTGAGTAGTCAAGCCGAATCATTTGAATATCACGGAATTATTTTATCCCACTCTTGCAAATTTTTTGCAATAGAACCCGAGGTAGAACCTAGGAACTTTAAAGTAACGATGTCTGCGCTTCATCTTTACCTGAATTTTTGTCAAGACATGGCAAAACTCAGGTCATTCTGGAACTCGGATCGCTATCCTCGGTCTTGGCTGACGGGAATGCCACCGCAGACCTCTTTTCAAGCCAACCCTTTGCTTGGCTATACTAGCGACTGAATTTGCAGGGTGGAACCTGCGAGGCAACGAGCTGAAGCGTACAGAATCTCTGGAGGACTGTGATTGCCATGCTTGATCCTGCTGTTTGCAAGAGCCACGAAACCGCGCGCTGGACGGGTTTAGCCCTGTGGCTCTTTGATGGTCTGACCAACCCTGCCATTGTGATTCCGATTCTGCTAGGGCTGATGATTTTGCCGTGGCTGGTGCGGCGGGTACGTCGCAAGCGCCTAATTAGTGGGCTGAGTGGCGGATTGCTGGTGTTGTATCTCGTGGGCTGCTCGCCTTTGGGAATCATCTGGGGCAACCAGCTATTGGTTAGCCTCTTGCCGCCGGATGCAGGCGAATCCGCCGATGCCATTGTGGTATTAGGACGCGGCTCCTCGTTACGCAAAGAGCGAGTACAGGTTGCCAGCGAGCTATGGCAGAATGGGCGAGCGCCTCTGGTATTTGCTAGCGGCTGGGGCGATGCGACGCAAATTGCGCAGGGGCTAGCAAACCGTGGACTCCCTGCCCCCGCCATCGATGGTGAACCCTGCTCGCGCACTACCGAAGAAAATGCTCAGTTCACGGCTGCCCTGCTGCAACCCAGAGGCGTGCAGCGCATCCTGCTAGTCACCGATCCGCCCCATATGCTGCGCTCAACCTTGACCTTTCGCAGCCTCGGCTTCGAGGTGATTCCCCATCCCAATCCGCTGCCTGCTTGGCTCGATCGGCGTCGGCAAGGGTTTCTAGTGTTCAAAGAATACCTTGGCTTGATTGGTTATAGCCTCATGGGTCGCTTTCTGCCCCGCGAAGCACCGCCTGCTGAGGTGGTCGCTCACCAGGAAATCACCAATGCAACTCCGGACTGGATGATGCAACGGCAGTGAATTGCCCTCTCGGTGATTCAGCATTGAACCAACATCTTAATTCTTAATCTAGATTGGCTCCTGCATCCGTCCGTGTACCATTGTCAAATCCTGAACCAGCTGCGTTAGTCGCTGCTCTAGGCCTTGCTTGCGAGCCAGAAGAATTCGTAGCTTCTGGTAGCGGGCAATTGCTAGACCCACATAGGGCACCTGCTGCGGTGGACAGGGGCGCGACCAAAGCTGACCGTCGGCATCGAGTCCGCATAGGCAGTACCCGGTACGAAATTCACCTGGCTCTAAGGTTTGCGGCACGCGGCAAATTTCTTCTACGTAGTCCATCAGGCGGTCAATCTCGGCATGGCGCAGCACAGCGGCCCCAAGCGGCTGCATTGCCTGCTGCGAACCAGAGGGGTGCGACTCTAGCCAGCCGTCCACAATCGGTCCTTCCAGATAAAGCGCCTGGATTTCGAGTACTGTCTGCTCTAGCTCTAGCTGCCACTCGATCACTCGCGACTCGACTTCTTTGAGCAGTCCTAGGGCCAGATTGGGATTGGTAGCCTGGCGAGGAGGACTGAAGCTGGAAGGCTGATTCTTAGAAGCAGACGCTGTCAACGATGGTATGGTGACTGGCACTTTGGAGGCAGCCTGGAGCGACGCAGCTGGCATCCGCTGAGGTGAGGCCGACGAAGAGGGCGGATGTGTTGACTGAGCCGCTTTGGCGGATTTAGCCAACTTCTTGCTCTTTGCGGGTTCCTTGGTTGTTCCTCGAGGTGTTGGCTGGGACGAAGTCATCGGTGGTGCCTGAGTTGCAGCCGAGGGCTTGGGCAAGGGAAAGGGCTGAATGGACTTAGCCGCAGCAGGCAGCGGAGTGGTGCTATTAGGGGTCCTATTGGGGATATTGGACAGCCTGCGGTCATTTTTCGGCGCATCCACGTCGGGGGAATGACCTTGAAGCTGATCCAAAGTTGCCTCTATCCGCTTTAGTCCAGAATTCATGCGGCATCGCCCTCGTGTACGTCGTAGAGTGAATGAGAAGCAGCGGGCGCGGGCAGGTCTGCTGCACCCAGATCTCAATGGGGGTATTCTACCTGCTCCATCGGTCGGCAACACAACGAAATGTATGACTTTTGATAACGATTTGCGGACACCGCTGCCTCAGGTATGTTTGGTGACTGGACCGGCTCGTTCCGGCAAAAGCGAATGGGCCGAAGTGTTGGCCAATCAATCGGGGCGAGCCGTGTGGTATGTGGCGACGGCTCAGACAGATCCCGCAGACGCCGAATGGCAAGCTCGCATTGCTGCCCATCGTCAGCGTCGCCCATCGACCTGGACGACCCTCCAGGTGCCTACCGATCTAGCTGCTACCATTCGTCGGGGTACCGTCACGGATTGTCTGCTCATTGACTCTCTCGGCACTTGGCTCGCCAACCAACTCGATCTCGATGAGGCAGCCTGGAGCGAAACCACCCAAGACTTGCTGCTCAGCCTGCATCAAACCGCTAGCCAGGTGATTATTGTGGCCGAAGAAACAGGATGGGGTATCGTGCCAGCTTACCCTCTAGGACGACGCTTTCGGGATCGCCTAGGAACCTTGACGCGGCAGGTGGCGGCCCTATCTCAACGGGTTTACTTGGTGACCGCTGGCCATGTGCTCAACCTCAGCCAGTTGGGAAGTCCACTGCCGCCTCTGGGAAGCAATCTGTTCTAGATGCTGCCATCGAGCCGCTTTTCGATATTAATCGGCATCAATCGACATCAAGTTGACCTGCTGTCCTAGGACTCCCCCCCGTCCTACTCCCTATGTGTTAATCCCTAAGCTTAAGGTTTACTCTAGATTTTCTACCCGGAGACCCACAGTGAAGTCGGTAGCATGGAAGTACAGTGGGCAAAGGATATTATGAACAATAGCGACCGGGATATGGCAGCGTCAGAACAAGTTAAACGATACTTAGCGTATTGGTTTCAGCTCGGAAAGCCACTGGTGGTTGAACCAGACCAGCGAACGATACTGCCTCAGCCGATAATTGTGGGCAATCGCTACAGCCCCGAGTTTGAATCGCTCTGGCAGCAGCTTCTGGCTTTGGGAGGTCAAGGGTGCTATCTGGAAGGCACTGTGCAATCAATTGCCGACCTGCTCTCCTCTACCTGGGAAATTTCAGATTGCGCCCGCTGCGGTATGCCCGTTCCCATCATCAGTTTGGGGGTATCTTCCGCGCCCTGTCCTTGCTTTGATCTACCCACTTGGCCCAACAGCGATCTGCCGCAGCCGCGCTTGCCGGTTGACGAACGCTCACGCCTAGGTCAGATTCGCGATCGCTTGCGCCCCGGCTAGGCTAGGGTTGAATTCGCACCAATCTACCGTCTCGAATTTGCACGACTGCATGGTTTGACATGCGCACCAGATGCTCGTCATGCGTGGTGACGATGACGGTGATGCCGACGGTGTTGAGCTTCCTGAGAATTTTAATTACCTGCCAGGAGTTATCGGGATCGAGGTTGCCGGTTGGCTCATCAGCCAGCAGAATGGGTGGCGTTCCTACAACGGCTCGGGCAATGCTCACTCGCTGCTGCTCACCCCCCGACAACTCCTCGGGAAAGCAGTTGGCTTTGTCTTGTAAACCAACCATGCGCAAAGTCGGCTGCAAGCGACGATGGATCTCTTTGCGGGTAAATCCTTGGGCCCAGAGCACAAACGCTACATTCTCAGCAACTGTGCGGCGGGGAATCAATTTATAGTCTTGAAAAACAATGCCGATCTGTCGTCGCAGCATGGACAGCCGATTACCGTGTGCTTGCGATAAAGGCACTCCATTCACAGTGACTTCCCCTTGGGAAGGGCGTTCCTCTCCATACAACAGTTTCAGTAATGTTGATTTTCCGGAGCCAGAGGGACCCGTAACAAACAAAAAGTCGCCGTGGCGAATCTGCAAATTTACATCGATCAATGCTCGACAGCCGTTATCGTATACTTTGCTGACCTGCTCTAAATGGATAATGACCTCACCGATCGAGCGAGTCCGTCCAGGGCTAGTCACAGAAGAGTGATCAGCAGCCCGATTGAACGGGGGAATTGGTGAACGCTCGGTAGAAGCTGGCATAGGCTCAATCATCAAACGGCTATCAACGCAATCAATGAACCACTCAATGGAACACTTGGCACACGATTCAGCAATTCATGCACAACAGTCTCAACAATTAATTTAAAAAACGAGGATGAAAAGCCTGGGTTGATCTATGACACCGCAGGAAGAGATTGACAAATAGATTACAGTCTCACCTAGTGTACTGAAATTCACTCGGCTTGGAACTATCGTTGCAGCAAATTTAATGCCCCATTGCCCACAGCCATACCCTAGGATCCCTCAAAGGTCAGCGCTCGCCAGGCAAACTTGGGCAATGCCAACATTCGTCGCCAGCGCCAGGGTTCTTGATATAAACGGTACACCCATTCCAAATGATGATTGCGCAACCAGCTGGGAGCGCGGGTCTTCGTGCCTGCCCAGATATCAAAACTGCCGCCCACGCCAATCCAGACTGACTGCGGGCAAAGATAGCGGTTCTCAGCAATCCATAGTTCTTGACGAGGCACTCCTAGCCCGACCAGAATAATGGCTGGCTGACGCCGTTGAAGGGTTTGCTTCAGATCGTGCTGCTCGGCGGGCGAGAGAAACCCATGCACTGCTCCTGCCACATTGAGCTGTGGAATCTGCTGTTGCAAGGCAGATGCCGCCGCTTGACTCACGCCGGGTGCCGCTCCATAGAAAAACACCGACCAGTTGGGATTGACCTGCGCGGCTTGCCGTAGCAAGGTCTCGGCAAGTTCAATTCCAGGACAGCGCTTCACAACCTGCTTCTTGAGCCACCGCAGATAGAGCACTACGCCAGAGCCATCGGGAATCACTAGCTCAGCTTGGCGAATAACATCAGCCAAGGCATCGTTCTGCTCTGCCTGCATGGCCATTTCAGCATTGAGCGTGACCACATGAACGCCCCGCCGCTGCTGAAGTTGGTTGAGCAGCCAATCTGGGTAGTGCGTCAGCAGATGCACGGGCAACCCCAAAACGGTGGCCGACTGAGGGCAGTCTTGCACATCAATCATGGATTCAAGTTGCCAGAAGGTCCCCATCATTATAAGAACCAACGGCAATTTCGCAGCAGCGCCAAACCGCCTAACGTCGAAACCCAATTTTTTTTAGGCTTCATAACGAACGAAGGTTTAAACAAGCGAAAGCCGGGGGAAATGCCCGGCTCTTGAAAGGGTAGGAATAGATCGCCCCAAAGCACTTGCTAGCGTCTGTAGGGTCTCGGCGAGGTGAACCATATCGGGTAACGATAGAGCCTGACGCGCGTCTGATATTGACTGTTCTGGCTCCGGGTGGCATTCGACGATAACCCCATCGGCCCCCGCGGCGATTGCTGCCTTGGCGAGATCCGGCACTAGTTCCCGCTTGCCTGCGGCATGACTAGGATCCACCATCACCGGCAGATGGGTGAGCTGCTTCAGAGCAACCACTGCGCCAAGATCAAGAACATTGCGGGTGTAGGTGTCAAAACTGCGGATTCCTCGCTCGCAGAGAATCACATTGGGATTGCCGTGACTGAGGATATACTCGGCTGCCATGACAAACTCTTCTAGGGTAGCGGCAAGTCCCCGCTTGAGCAGGACGGGCTTATTGATCTCGCCAAGAGCTTTCAGCAAATCAAAATTTTGCATATTGCGGCTGCCGACTTGCAGCACATCTGCATAGGTGGCAATCGCTTCAATCTGAGCAATAGCCATCACTTCGGTAATAACGGGTAAGCCATAGCGCTGGCGGATATCTGCCAAAATTTCGAGTCCTTCCAGTCCTAGCCCCTGAAAGTCGTAGGGTGATGTGCGCGGCTTGTATACCCCGCCCCGAAGTGCCTGAATGGGAGCATTGCCGAGGTGACTGGCTACTGCTTCCATCTGAGCCAGACTCTCTACGGCGCAGGGTCCGCCCACAATCAGCAGGGCCTCGCCGCCGATACTGACTTGGTCCGAAATCTGAACAATCGTTTGGTGCTGAGGATAACGCTTGAGCGCCAGTTTAGCTTTCTGCATGGGAGGGGTCCTTGGGTTGTGAGATTAGGTTGAGGTTATGCTGCACACAGATGGTGCTGAAGATGGTGCCGAACAGAACCAGCGGACGATGATTCATGAAAAAACCCGGAGCTTGGCAGTTCCGGGTTGGCTGAACACTCGCATGATCACTTCACCCGGAGCGAATCCTGGTCCAAAAGTAAAAGCCAAAAAACCAGTACCGGAGAGAAGTTGCCATGGCAGAATCTGTGAAGAGTTGCAAAAGAGAATGACAAAAAAATCGGGCTGTGAAAGCAACAGCATCTAAAAACAAAAACCGCAGAGGTTAATCTGCGGTTCACCAAGAGGCTCGTACGAAAACGAATTCACCCCCGGTGAACCTCCGTAAAAAACCAGACATAAAAATAGTGGCTCGAGTACTGCATGAAATCCTAGCTCAAAGCGCTGTTACACAATGTTGCTTTACTGCTAACCGTAGCAAAGACCACAGAACTCCGTCAAGTCCCTGTGGAGGGCAGTTGGCGTGAAGAGTCGGTGGGTCCAATCGATAAAGGCACGTCAGTTAGGGGGAATACGCCTGCATGACGGGTAGCAATCGTCAGCCCCCGACTCTGTTGAGTCGCTTCGAGCAGCCGTTTAGTCCAGCTCGATATCCAATTCGCTATTCTGCCATCTTGGCTTCAAGCTTGCTCTTAAACAGCTTCATCTTGGCACTAATCCGTTCGCCAATTTCTTCTGCTGTGGGGGCAAACCCATTTTTAGTCCCCATCATGTCTTCCTTCAGCTTCATTTTGGTGCTAATCCGCTTGCTAATTTCCTCGGCAGTTGGCATGAAATACTGCTTTTTCTGCAGAAAGAACTGTCGCTTCTGTTCCGGCGTCAAATCTGCAAACAGGTCATCTTTAGGCAGCGACTTGAATACAGCACTGAGCTGATCTTTTTGATCGGGAGTCAGCGACAGAGATTGTACAATCTTGCGCAGGTTGAGACCGCCCTCCGAGAGAGCCGCTTGCAATTGCTGTTTCTGTTCAGGGGTGAGAATGTTTTCAAGCTGGGGCAGAATTTTGGTTTCAAGCTGGTTGAGAAAGTCCTGCTGTTGGGGGGTGAGTTCAAGACCTGGAATGTCCATTGCCACCAGCGATTGAGCTTGGGCTACACTCGTCACAGCCAAATTGATCAACATTAACAAACATATAGCAACTACCATCAGTGCTCGTTTCATCGGGATCTCCAAAGTGTGCACAACAGGGCTTATGTCGTTACTGGTTTATGTCGTTACTCAGAAGACTAAGCCAATCATTCATTCGCTCTATCAAACGCTCTATCAAACTGTAGAAGGTTAGTCGATCAAGTTCCCAAAACTTCAGGAAATCTCAGGATTTAGGCTGCCGACGACCGACGGCTATGCTCCGCGTAGGCTGCAACCGCGAGCACCGAAATCACAATGACCGGGAAGATCAGGCTCCACCACGTTTCCGATGCCAGGATGAAATACACAGCCCCCAACCCACCCAGCGCAAAGCCAGCAATTACCGGAAACACTCGACTCAGGCGCTCTAGAGCTTCCTCAGCCTCTGGGTTACCAGTCTCGCCTGCCGATGCCGTTAGCTTAGCAACGCAGAACTGCACCAGATCCAACGTCAACTGAGTCGTGTTGCCCGTCATCACCGTGGTGGGGATATAGCTCTTGAATACTCCCTTAGCTTCTTTCATCAAGGCATTCTGAATCGCCATGGCTACGACGCCGGCCATTGCAATTGGAAAGATCAGGTCTTCCTGCACATCCACTAACAGCGACGGGGAAAGGCTAGTCCCCACAATTAAAAAAACGACCAACGCGATCGCCTCTGCCGTCAGCAGCACTGCGAAGACTGGCCAGTGTTTGTGGCGGGCATAGCGCGCTAGCAGTGAGGTTAACGCCACCGTCACCATGAACACCGGAATGACCGATAGGCGAGTCACTGTACTGCCTTCATCCGCAGCGACAAACGATGACCCAGCCAAGGCAATATTCCCGGTGACATGAGCGGTAAAAATGCCAAACAGAATAATAAACGCGGAAGTATCGACAAATCCTGCTACCCAACTCAGCAGAAACCCTGCCGGGCCATCGCTGATTAGGAAGGCGCTGAGGCTAAAGGGTTCGTCAGTTCCCGGTGAACTTACAGCCATGAGGCTCTCCCTTGCAGCTGCACGGTAAACGCAGAAGATAGAATGCAGCCCATCAGCGACAATATCAGATGTGGTTCATCCTATTGGTAGCAGATGCCACTGCGGGTTATTTCCCTTTGTGGAAGAGCCAAGCCTAGCGCCCCTATCCCGTTCTTTTCTTACTCGTTTCCAGCAGCAGGTCTCTGCCCTTCAACGACTCGTGGGTAACTATGCAGCAGGCTGAAGAACTTGGCGGTATCGAAGCTGCGGGGATCAATGCGCGACCCCGAGCGATCAACATCGCGGTGCGTGGTAATCCGATCGTCAGTAACGCTGGTGTGGGCTACTAGCCAAGCTAGCGACTGATACTGCTGCTCGGTGTAGCCGCTATGAGTCTCGCCGTTGTTATCACCGTCTGGAGGGGTTTCCAGCGAGATGTGATAGGCGAAGTTGTTCACCGACGGCGGAAACTGGCGATGGGTACGCACGGCTTCTGGTCCGTTGGGACCGTTGAAGACGGAATTGCCTGCGCCGAAAGCTCGCTTTTCTGGCGGCACAATGTAAACCACTGTACCGTCGCGGCGAATGATGCTGTGGTAGCTCGATTGGTCGCTTTCTTGGTAATGGGGTGTCTGGAAGGTATTAATGGCGCTGTCGGCAGTGCCCACAGTTTCGTGCAGCACGATCAGCGGTTGATTGTTCACCGGCTTGCCGAAGATGTCTTTGGCGTAGCGGTCGCCGTAATTGGTGGGGTGAGCAGGAGCGGCTTGCTGGGGCGGTATGTAACCCGAAGGCACTAAATTGGTCAGAGCGCTCGGCACCGGCGAGACCGGGTTGGGCGAGGCCACAGGGGTTGCAGGACGAGGAGGCACATGTCCACGAACAGGCGGAGCAGACTTGGGCTGGACGTTCGGAGATGGCGAAACAGTAGGAGTAGAAGGCTTGGCCGAAGATTTGGCGGGCACCGACTGCTGCGAGGGTGGTGAAGCCGTCGGGGATGCAGGAGGAGCGATGGGCAACCCACCCCAACCTCGGAACGGCGATGACTGATTTGCGATCTCTGGTAATGGGGCTGTGGACGGCGATGGCTGCCCACCATTAAAATCCACACGAGCAATAGCCTGAATACCGCCGAGCACGAGGACCGCCATCAGAGCCGCCAGTCCCAAAGCCGCAAACTGAAGTGTTGCCACCTGTACGCTGCGCGGTCGCATCGCTTCCCAACGAGCGGCTATGGCCTCAGCGCCGACCTGACCCAAGCGGCGCAACCGGATGATCCATGAGTGTACGGTAGACTGAACAAACTGAACCCAATCGCGAACAGAGGTTCTTAGCCGCGATATCACCGCTTGAATGTCGAATTTCATACTCTCACACCAACAGTGCCACTATCGTCCCTTGGCGGGATAGCTTGGATAAGTGCGATCGGCTACAGATCGTTCTCCCCATCAGCCTGACCATGACCTCGATCATAAATGGAACCTTGGGGCAGCGGTTCCCCCAAAGCCTGGCTGTCATCCTCCCTGCCGATCGCTGGATGAGGGAGGCTAGTCCACGGTCACACGGTCAGCGAGGCAAGCGGTTTCTAGATAGGCAAAACCCGAGTACCACTATCGCATAGATCATCCCAGCATAGATAATGGCATAGAACCCAGCGCACGACGTTCCATAGCCGGCTCACCTTCCGCAGGAGGAACCAGAAGCCGCTACAATCCTTTAATGCTGACTGGCAATTCTATTAATCAATTCTGCAAACCATCTGCGTAAACCATCTGCAAATCAAAGGACCCACTGCTAGGTCGCGGCACAATCTCTGCTCTAAGGCAGCTTTCTTCGGTGTCTTAGCCGATTTGAGGTTAGAGTTTTAGAAATATTGATTGCTAGAATTGACATCCAGTTTAGACCTATCAAATCAAAGCAAGCGTTCAACTTCCTGACCCATGGCAGAAACCCTTCTCTTTAATGCTCTGCGAGAAGCCATTGACGAAGAAATGGCCCGTGACCCCTCTGTATTTGTCCTGGGCGAGGATGTGGGGCACTACGGCGGCTCCTATAAGGTCACAAAGGATTTGTATAAAAAATACGGCGAGCTGCGGGTGCTTGATACGCCGATTGCAGAGAACAGCTTTACCGGCATGGCTGTCGGAGCGGCGATGACCGGGCTGCGGCCAATCATTGAAGGCATGAACATGGGCTTCCTGCTGCTGGCGTTTAACCAGATTGCCAATAATGCCGGCATGTTGCGCTACACTTCCGGCGGTAACTACAAAATTCCGATGGTGATTCGCGGTCCCGGCGGCGTTGGGCGGCAGCTCGGGGCAGAGCACTCGCAGCGGCTGGAAGCCTACTTTCAAGGCGTTCCCGGACTGAAGCTCGTAGCCTGCTCCACCCCCTACAATGCTAAGGGGCTGCTGAAGGCGGCAATCCGCGACGATAACCCGATCTTGTTTTTCGAGCATGTGCTGCTCTACAACCTCAAGGAGAACTTGCCTGATGAAGAGTACGTGCTGCCGCTAGACAAGGCGGAACTGGTGCGTAAGGGCAAAGATGTGACGATTCTCACCTACTCGCGGATGCGGCATCATGTGATGGCGGCAGTCAAAACTCTGGAGAAGGAGGGCTACGATCCCGAGGTGATCGATCTGATCTCCCTGAAGCCGCTCGATTTTGATACCATTGGCGAGTCAATCCGCAAGACCCATCGCGTGATCATCGTCGAAGAGTGCATGAAGTCTGGAGGGATTGGTGCCGAGCTGACGGCTTCCATCAATGATCGCCTGTTTGATGAGCTAGATGCGCCCGTGCTGCGGCTGTCCTCGCAAGATATTCCTACACCCTACAACGGCACCCTAGAAAACCTGACCATTGTGCAGCCGCCGCAGATCGTAGAGGCGGTGCAGAAGATGGTGGCGCTGCGGGTCTAGCTTCGCACCTCCTCGCCCTTATGATCAAAGGCAGAGGTTTACGGTGATCAGGACCCATGACAACGATTTGGGAGCTCGATTTTTATTCCCGACCGGTGCTCGACGAGAAGCAGAAAAAGCTTTGGGAAGTGCTGCTGTGCGAAAGCCCGACCGACATCAAATCCCAGCCTGAAGAGCTGTTCCGCTATGCTGAGTTTTGCTCGAATACTGAAGTCAACTCGGTGTGGTTACGAACAGCCCTAGAACGAGCAATTGCCCAGGCCCCTAACCCGCCGGATCGGATTCGCTTCTTTCGTCGCCAGATGAACAACATGATCACCAAAGCCTGCGAAGAGGCGGGTATCCCGGTCTATGCCAGTCGGCGCACCTCGACGCTGTACCAGTGGATCCAGCAGCGGATGCAGGACTATTACCCAACCCTACCCAACTATCAGCCGGGAGATAACCCTTCGGTAGGCTTGCCGCCGCCCAAGCCGCAGCCGCTCCCGGATGCCTTGATTGGCGAACGCTGGGCCTTTGTGACGCTGGAGGCGGCCGCCTTTCAGGATCTACCCGAGTGGGATATTGGCTTTAGCGAGCTGTTTTCCCTCAATATGTTCAACCTATCGCCCGAGACGCCGGTGCCAGGGTTGATTATCTACTCCTCGCGGGCACTGCCGATCGCCGCCTGGATGTCGGGGCTAGAGCTAGCCTACTTACGGTTCAATGAGTCGCCGCCACAGCTCGTCCTGGAAACTGGAGCTACCGATGCCTGGATTCTGGCGAATTTGCCGAACGCAGCCCTGCAAGCCGAAGCTAAAAGCTTTGAGACGGCCAAGCAAACGTCCAACCGTGTCCATTTTCTGGCGGTGCAGTCGAGTCCTGAATCGGAGTCCTTTGCCGGGTTCTGGTTGCTGCACGAATTGAATCTAGCCTAATGTCCCCGTGATCCCGGAAGATTAGGTATGAGTTTTGCGTTGCCACTTTGGCGTGTTGAGCTGGCTGGAACTGGCACTGCAAACAGGGTTCCATTGTGTTGGTCGAACGAATGCTATGAGGGACGAGAGCGCGCAACAGGCAGCAGTCGCCGAAGAATTGCTGCACCTAGCGGCACGGTCAGGGGCAGAAGCGGCAGAGGTGTTTCAATCGTATTCACTGTCGCGGCCGGTGTTTTTTGAAGCGAACCGGCTGAAGCAGCTCGAAAGTTCGCAGGTAGAAGGTGTGGCTCTGCGGCTCTGGCGCGATGGTCGCCCTGGTTTAGCAGTGGCTTACGGTCCGGTAGAACCGCAAATGCTGGTGGATCGTGCCCTTGCCCTCAGCCAGCTTAACCAGCCGGAAATCATTGAGCTAGCTTCCTCTTCTCAGTCCCACTATCCTGATCTGGGCGAACCAGTGGCGGTGGATCAGCTTGTGACGTGGGGCAAAGAAGCCATTGAGCTGATCCGCGAGGTCTACCCGGAGCTACTCTGCACCGCCGAGTGGGAATGCGACCGCGAAACGACGCGCTTGATCAACTCCCAGGGCCTAGACTGCGGCTACACCGACGTCACCCTCAGCTGCTATCTCTCGGCGGAGTGGGTGCGGGGCGATGATTTCCTCAGCGTTGCTGACGGGCAAACCCAGCGTGGCAGCCTCGACCCAGTAGCGCTAGCTCAGCAGATCTTGCAGCGGTTGGAATGGGCGGAAACGAATGCACCCTCGCTCAATGGACGAGTGCCGGTGCTGTTTACCGCCAAAGCGGCAGACATGCTTTGGGGTACGGTGCAGGCTGCCCTCAATGGCAAACAGGTGATTGAGCGGGCCTCTCCCTGGAGCGATCGCCTTGGGGAGCGGGTGATGTCCTCGAACCTGACGATAGCACAACAACCGGACGCCGGTCCCTTTAGCTGTCCGTTTGACGACGAAGGGACCCCCACCCAGCCGATTACCTTTATCAAAAACGGCGTTTTGCAGCTTTTTTATACAGACCGCACGATCGGACGCGCCCTTGGCAGTGGCACCACGGGCAATGGCTTTCGCCCTGGATTAGGCAGCTACCCAACGCCGGGACTGTTTAATCTGATCATTGAACCAGGATTTCAGTCCTTGCCAGAACTGATCGCCTCGATCGATCACGGCATTGTGGTCGATCAAATGCTGGGCGGCGGAGCGGGTATCTCCGGCGATTTTTCGGTGAATGTTGATCTCGGCTATCGCGTCGAGCAGGGGCAGGTGGTCGGACGGGTCAAAGACACGATGGTGTCGGGCAATGTCTACACAGCGCTAAAAAATCCAGTGGTGCTGGGCAGCGATGCGGATTGGAATGGCTCCTGCTACACGCCTTCTGTTCTTGTGGAGGGACTCTCGACGACTGGTCGCAGCGAGTGAGGAAGCCAGGGAAACAAACCCTCCCATGGGATAGTAGTCTGATCCCGGATTGAGTGACTATTGAGTGAATTTTAGTGTCTTGACCTCAATAGCCAACGCTTCAGTTGCGGCTGAGCCTTGCAGCAGGACAACAAACGCTGAAAATTCTTGAATTCTCTACAATCCGTCTGCCCTGGGCAAGACCCTATCATTATCTATGCTAAAGATTTATGAATAAAGCTTAACAAAGTTTAGTACAATGGCTTCATTCACAGATAAGTATTTTTGCTCACTTATTGCTCGAATACATGATGGCGGATCAATTTCCTTGGCTAACCGCGATTGTCCTGCTGCCCCTCGTGGCTTCCTTGCTCATCCCCGTGCTGCCCGATAAATCCGGCAAGCGCGTGCGGTGGTATGCTCTGGGCGTCAGCATCGCGGACTTTGTCTTGATGTGCTACGTCTTTTGGAAGCATTACGACCCTAGCAGGGCAACATTCCAGATTGTGGAGCAGGTTGCCTGGATTCCCCAAATCGGTCTCAATTGGGCCGTGTCAGTGGATGGTCTGTCGATGCCGCTGGTGCTGCTGGCAGGGCTAGTCACGACCTTGGCCATCTTTGCAGCCTGGCAGGTGGATCGTAAGCCGCGCTTGTTTTATTTCTTAATGCTGGTGCTTTACTCGGCGCAGATTGCCGTGTTTGTAGCCCAGGATTTGCTGCTGTTCTTTGTTGCCTGGGAAATCGAGCTGATTCCCGTTTACCTACTCGTCTCAATCTGGGGCGGTCAGCGACGGCGCTATGCAGCCACCAAGTTTCTGCTCTACACAGCCGCAGCCTCAATCTTTATCCTGATTGCCGCACTCGCTCTGGGACTCTACGGCGGCGGTTCCCTCACCTTTGACCTGGTTGAGTTGGGTCTGAAGCAGTATCCCCTGGGGCTGGAGCTGTTGCTCTATGCCGGTCTGCTGATTGCCTTTGGCGTCAAGCTGGCGATTTTCCCGCTGCACACTTGGCTGCCCGATGCCCACGGGGAAGCCTCGGCTCCGGTCTCGATGATTCTAGCGGGCGTGCTGCTGAAAATGGGCGGCTACGGGCTGATCCGCCTCAATATGGAGCTATTGCCGAATGCCCACATCTACTTTGCTCCGGTGCTGGCGATTCTGGGTGTGGTCAACATTATCTACGGAGCCTTCAACTCCTTTGCCCAAACCAACATGAAACGCCGCCTGGCCTATTCCTCGGTGTCGCATATGGGCTTTGTGCTGCTGGGGATTGCGTCCTTTACGGATGTGGGCGTCAGTGGTGCAATGCTGCAAATGATTTCCCACGGACTGATTGCGGCGGTGCTGTTCTTCTTGGCGGGTGTCACCTACGACCGTACCCACACCTTATCTATGGACGAAATGACCGGCATTGCTCGCGTCATGCCCAAAGTCTTTGCTTTGTTCACTGCTGGATCGATGGCCTCCTTGGCGCTGCCCGGCATGAGTGGCTTTGTCGGCGAACTCCAGGTTTTTGTGGGTGTGGCCACCAGTGACATCTACAGTACTCCCTTCCGCAGCGTGACGATCATTCTGGCGGCGGTTGGGCTGATTCTGACGCCAATCTACCTGCTCTCGATGCTGCGGCAGGTGTTCTATAACGCCGATGCGGCTCCCTTCTGTGCCCTAGATGGCGGTGCCCGCAACCAGGGCGATCAAGAGGCAGTCTGTTTTGGTACCAACTGCGTGCTGCCTGCGGATGCGGTCTACAGCGATGCCAAGCCCCGCGAAGTGTTCATTGCCGCCTGCTTCCTCGCACTAATTGTGGGCATTGGGGTCTATCCTAAGTTGGCCACGCAGCTCTATGACGTCAAGACCGTGGCGGTGAATGCCCAAGTGCGCCAGTCCTACGAGCAGATTGCCGAGACCAACCCGCAGATCTATGCGCAGGGCTTTCTGTCCCCCCGATTCAGCGAGCGCGAGGTAGAACCCGTGTTGGGTGTGTTGAAATGAGACGGTGATTCTTTCTGCTGGAAGTCTCCGAAGCTCTTTCTAAACTCTTCGGCTAGCGTTCTTCGCACCTAACTCATTTCATGGCTGTTAGCAGGCGCATTCCTTCTGCGGGTGCGCCGTTTTTTGATCAGCTCGGCTTCATCAGTAAGGCTCTATCGGCGAGGCAACAGTCGAGGGACTTTTCCTGAGCACGCTAAGACTTCGCTATAGGGAATCGTGCGGCCTCACTGGGGCAAGGTAGGGCATTGCTCTGGCGATAGCCGCAGGTATTGGCTACATTCATCTAGCGTGAGCTGGCGCAAGCTACGGTCGCGAGCAAGCTTGAGCAGCATTTCCCGAGTTGCCGCCCACAGATGAATGCGACCGCTCTTGGTGAGGGTGGCAACATAGTGTCCATCGGGACTGAAGAAGGCTTGCAGCATGGCTTCGGCTGGCTCATCTGAGCGATGGGGGCGTAGCTGCGCTTGTTGCTCGCCGGTGCGCCCATCCCATAAATAAGCTGTGCCATCTGCACTGGCAGTGACGAGCAGTTGACCATTGGGGCTAAACTGAGCATCGAGCACGGCTTTAGCATGACCCTTTAACAAAACGGGTGGCTCTGTGCTGCCCAGTTGCCAGAGCCGTACCGAGCCATCCCAGCTCGTTGTGACCATTCGCTGCTGGTCGCTGCTAAGGCTGGCACTGCTGACGGCGTCGCTATGGCGCAACACTTGATGCAATTTGCCCGTTTCTGTTTGCCAGAGTCGAGCCGTACGGTCCCAGCTTGCCGTGATAATCCAGCGCCCGTCCGGGCTGTAGCGGGCCTGCCGAATGGTTGCTTCGTGCCCCTGCAAGACCTGCACCAACTGTCCCGATTGCACATCCCAGAGCCGCACCGTGAGATCATCCGCAATCCCCAAGACCTGCTGCCCGTTGGGACTAAAGCTCAGGTGGCGAATAGCCGTTGGATCACCGCCTGCTTTGGGAGACCCCTGACTGGACAGTGAGTTGGGCGTTTCTTGGGTATCGAGCCGATGCAGACCCTCCTGCCAGCGCCAGTTGCGCAACCGATGCAGCAAGCGAGGGGGCTGCTGACCTGATAGCCGATAGAATTCGACCCAGCCCTCAATGTTGGCGATTGCCACATAGCGTCCGGTTGGGCTGAGTGCCACGCTGCTGAGGGCGGCTGCTTCTTGTGAAATACCTAGCTGATCCAAGAGCTTTGTGGATGAAGGCAGAGGAGTAAGCTGATCTCCAGCAACTTGGCGAGCCATAGCGGCTAAACCTGATTTGGCTGGTTGAGGCACCGCGTCAGGCTGGATCAGTCGCAGTTGTTCCGGTAGTGCAGCAGCAAGAAACCTCCAAACTTGAGCAGCGCTCGGATAATCTTGAATGGCTGCCACAGGGGTAATGGTACTAGGGAGCAGCAGCGTGGGTTCTGAGGGGCGCCCGGTCAAAATTTGCCAGCGCTGTAAGGTGCCTTCGGGAGTCAAAGTCACCATTGTAGTCACGGATGCGAGGAGGTCCGTAGATGTTTCTGAGGTTCCTGAAGACGTCTCTTGAACCACTTCTTGAGATAGATTTGGAGAAGCTTCTTGAGATGCCTTCGAGGATGTATCCCGAAGAGTATTGAAAGCTGACTCTGACTGCGACAGTGGCATCGTCTGCATGGTAGTCGGGCGATCGCTCGCTGCAACGGATCCAGCATCCCTTGACGGCGTTACGGATGGGCGAACCGTGTGGATCGGCTGTGGGGGAAAAAGCGGCAACAGAGCCAACCCGTTCAACGGACGCAACCCACTCAGCAGAGGCGTAGCGGGTGATGAGTCAGGCTGTGACGGTTTGATAGGAGGACTTGGCTCGGCTGCGGCAGTTGATTGGGCAACGGCTGCGGTTGCAGTTCGGGTTTCTCCCGGTAGAAACATCGCCCACTGCACTGAGGTTTCAGGCAGGTTCAGTGTGGGGAGTTCGCCGCCTCGTTCCGCTGTCCATAGGCGAACGCTGCCGGTTTCATCGCCAGTGACGACATAGGTGCCATCGGGGCTAAACTGCATGGACGCCACACCCCGATGACCCGATAATCGCCCGATCTGTCGCCCTGCCCGCCAGTCCCATAGCACTACGCTGCTCTGACTTACTTGAGACGGCTGAAGATCGCCCACTGCCAGCAGGCGACCATCCGGACTGAAGCGTAGCCGTTGAGAGGCAGACCTAGGGGGAGCTTGGGCACTAGGCAGTGATGAGCGCAACGGTGGTGAAAGAGCCGCCTCAATCTGCCCGGTTGTCAGATTCCATATCCAAACTTGCTGAGCCGTATCCAGAGCCGCTAGCCGTTGTTCATCTGGGCTAAATTCAATTTGGTCAAGCCGGGAGGGCACGGAGGCAATGCCTGGTAGTTGCGGTAAGGGCAACACAAAAGCCGGATCAGGTGGGGTCGGCTTCTCCAAGTTTGGCAACGGTGGGGAAAGGATAGACAGCGGCTGACCGTTCTCGGTTTTCCAGAGTTTGACCGTACCGCTTTGCCCCAGAGTGGCAATTGAACGACCTTGAGGACCGAATCGAGCGGCCCGCAGCGGCTCACCGTGGGAGAAACTGGCAGCCGGCTCCAGCGTAGCTGTAGGAGTGGGTTGCAACCGCCATAGTTGGACAGTGCCGTCTTCTGCAGCAGTTAGGAGGGTCTGACCATCAGCGCTAAATTGTAGACTCGTGCTGACGCGGGACTGCGGCAACCGAATTTGCAGCTCACCAGTAGCGGCTCGCCACAAAGCAAGGCTGCCATCGGCATGGGTGGTGGCAATCCAGTCACCCGTTGGGCTGTAACTTGCCTGAATCACAGCCGCTGAGCCAGCAAGCTGCTGCACTACTTCCCCAGACTGCACCGACCAGATCTTTACCAGCGGCGAGTCGGCGGCTATCGCGAGCACCTGCTGCCCGTTTGGGCTGAAATGCAACCCATGAATCGCAGAGGAACTGCGCTGTTCGGCTGACCAAGACAGCACCCGAGCAGGCGACAGGCGAGTGTTGTAGATCGTCTGCGGATTGATGGTCCAAAGACGAATGGTGCCATCTAGACTAGCAGTGGCTAAGGACTGACGATCGGAGCTGAAGGCAATGTGCGGCACAGCGGCTTGGTGTCCTTGCAGGTTGAGCTGCAGTCGCAACTCCTGCAAAGCGGCCCGCAAGCTCGATTGAGCTTCATGGGATGCCGTGGGATCTTCAGCGGCTAATCGTCCAATCAGAAGAGCTGCCATTGGATCGGCCTGAGGATCTTGCAGAATGGACTGCGCGATGGCCGCCCGTTCCCGAACTGCCGCTGCCTGCAGTTGATCATCCTTTTTCGCCTGCGATTGGATAACCGTGTGATATTGGCTCAAGACCACGGCTAGCATTGCGACTAGCAGCGAAGGAATAACAATCCGCAACTGCCGCGACTCCCGTCTAGCCCGACGCATTTCAGCACAGCTGATATTGATATAAGTCTGGGCAACAGCAGACAGTTCCTGTGGATAAATCTTGAGAAAATCTTCGGCGTCTCGCAACCGCAGCCCATGCAGCAGGTACTCCCCTGTGGCGGGTTGACCGGCGCTAATCCACTCTTGAGCCGCCTGTTCAATGCGCCGTTGCCGCCGCAGCATCTCCCGGCTCTCATCGAGCCACTCTCGCAGCAGTGGCCAGTTGCGAATCAGGGCTTCATGGGTGACATCGACAATTTCGTGCGACCACCAGGAGGAACTGACCGGCTGCTCGGACGAAGAGTCGCAGGCGATCCCTGAATCTGCTTCAGAGTGCTCCTGACTGGTTAGGCTCGGTTCAGG
Organism: Synechococcales cyanobacterium C42_A2020_086; assembly: GCA_015272325.1. GTDB lineage: Bacteria > Cyanobacteriota > Cyanobacteriia > Elainellales > Elainellaceae > JACYLU01. Next base: position 248,175 of record JACYLU010000036.1, read on the forward strand.
GTTAGGGTTAGAGCGGACAGCCGCACCGCGTGTGACAATTTCTTGGCTAGTGACCACCAGTTTGGCAGCCACCAGCTTCTCCAGCACTCGTTCTACTAGCTCAATTGGAAATCTAGGACTCACCAGTTCCGATTTCATGACGCGACGACGGGTATCTTCAGTCCCTTCCCCGAGCTGGGTTAGCGCCAGAAAGATCCGCTTAGCAACCAACTGCTCTTCCGCCGTCAGGCTATAGAAGACTTCGGTGGCCCGCTTCTGCAGGGTCCCACGTACGCCTCCTAACTCCTGATAGGCATCTAGAGCCAGTCGAGCAACTCCCCCTTCAGACCCCATGCGGCGACGACGCCACAGTTCCAGCAACGTGTATTGCAACAACGGCAGCTCGCCCGGTGCCCCAATCACGTCCGACATCATGGTGTACACCAAGTTTGGCTCACACACCAATCCCACTTTCTGAGCGGGGCGGACAATGGTCGCTTTGATTTGCTCATATTTCAGCGGCGGCACCATGACCTGATGGCGCTCGATTTGCTGAATCAGGTCTGGATAGAGCGAACACTTGTTGAGGAAGTCGGCCCGCAGCACCAACACAATACTTAAGCAGTCTTCTGCCAAGGTCAAAGCCTCCAACAAGCACTGGAGAAACTCTTGGCGCTCTCGTTCGGATTGCGACCCTTCAGCCAAGGTGAAGACTTCCTCGAATTGATCGATGACTAACAGCAGCCGGGGGTGGGTCTGATGCGGTGACCGTGTTGTGCTGCTGGACTCCACCGACAGGCTAGCCCGCACAAGCTGAGCCAGTCCTGCTCCCTTGTCCTGCAGAAAAACTTCAGCACGACGTAGCTGTTCTGCCCGCTCTAACTCGCTGAGTTCAGAGTCAATGAATGCAGCTGCCAAGCTTTTCAGCGGGTGTTCGGTCGGAGTTAGCAGTTTGATGCGCCAATTCTCACTGCCAGGCAGTTTTTTGCCCTGCCGGAGTTGGGCGATGAGTCCCGCCCGAATCAGAGAAGACTTGCCGCTGCCGGAGGCTCCTACCACTGCCACAAAGGGCTGGCTGTGCAGCAGATCAATTAATCGATGCGTTAGATCTTCTCGTCCAAAGAAGTAATCGCTGTGAGCTTCATCAAAGAACTCGAGTCCACGATACGGACAAACATCTTTAGAGTGCACCACCGACGGTCTGGACCGAGTATTGGAGTCAGTCGCTCCTGCGCTGCGGCGCGTTAGGATGATCTCACTGCCGGAGCTTTCAAACAGCGGCTGTTGAATTTCGCCCTTGAGAGAGTGATTCACCCAATCGGTGAGGGAGTGATTGGTGACTACACCCGAGTCGAGGCGATTGGGGTCTAGCCCGGTCAGCAGAGCTTGTGTAAACACACTGTAGGAACCGTCTAGTGACTCGTAGGCGGTTTCATAGTCTCGTGAGGCAGCCATAAATAGCCGATCAGTGCCGGGATAGGCTCCTGGGTCAGCTTCTAGAAAATTGAGCAGTTCACCGCTATGACAACAATCCAGCAGGATAATGCGTTGCCGTACTGGGCTTTCTTGCAGCAGCCGCCGCAACCAAAAGAGTGACAAGCCATAGAACCCTTGGTCAGGGTTTGAGTCGCCTAGGGCTAAGTACCCTTCATGAATGCCCGCTTCTCGCTGCAACCCGTGCCCTGAGAAATAAAACAGCGCCGTGTGGGGAACAGCACTACCTTTGGGCTTAAACAGGTTAATCAACCCGGTTTCTAGCTCTCGCAAGGTGACGAGCGTTTTCTGACCGATGCGGGGGTTGCCCTCTTGAATCACTTCTGGAAGGCGATGCACACGGAATTCGCCGTAGCGTTGCAATTGCTGAGCGACCGCCTCTGCGTCTCTCGCTGGAGCTTGCAAGCTGGGTAAATACTGATAGGTATTGATTCCCACCACTAAAGCGTCCCGTGACATCGATACACCCTCTGTAAAACCTTGTAAAACCGTCTCACAAGTTCTTAATGTCTTGCACAACTGAGGAAGGTTGATGCCTCCATCAGGAAGCAAACTGTTGCCAGACTAAGCAGCTTATCCATTGCAGAGGAGCTGACTACTCATACCAAGGTGAAGCAGCTTCGCTCTTAATCATGTATTAGCAATTGCGGGCTTCGAGGTTGAAGCATCCCTATTTTCTCGATCGGTAGTTTGACGTAGAAAATTAGCAGCCAATGCAATGCAATTGAATTTTAAAATCACGTTGGACTGAAGTGATTCAAATCACAAATTATTGGTGAGATGTTTTATTGATCCTGAATTGTCGTTGGTTTTATGCGTTAGAAAATGAAGCAAAAATGCAGCTTGAAAGTCAAACATAAGTGATTTGTGTCACTGATTTAACGTGTTTTTGATCGAGGTGATTTTCCCTTTTAATCACGAAGATATCCAAACTGTTAAACCATGTAAAAGGGGGTCTGAACCCCTGTCAAAAGAAGAAAATATTGGGGTTTTTATTGATATTTTCTGGGATTAAACTAAACTTTAAATAGTATGTTCGTTAAATTGCGGAGTAGCCTTTGAATTTGTCGTCAGCTTCTCTTGCAGGTCACAATACAGGGAGTGGAGAGAGGCTGTAGGTAACGCATTAAATCTCCGTGAAAGCCCTGTTGCTGCAATGGGTCTAGTCCGTCGGTACTCAAGAGGCGTCAGAAGTTTCTACCATAAAGTAACTTTCGTTACAATAATGACCATTTTTTGTCTCCTGGTTGTCCCGGAATGTTCTGAAACTCTGGCTATCTCCGCTTCACGTCGTGCTTTCCTGAGACTCCCTCTGTCCGGTCCATTGCAACCCTCTGTCCGGTCCATTGCAACTGCCTCTGGGCCCATCATCTACCGTTGGTATTGAAGCCATGTATTTTCAATTGATTGAAACCCCGGTCTCAGCGCTAACCGAACCCGCCGCCGCCCTTCACTATCGAGGGGAGGCACTGGCCAACGCCGGTCACTATGAGATGGCATTAGAGCAGTTTCAACAGGTATTGGAGCAGCAGCCGACTTGCCAAACTGCTTGGGTATTTCAGGCAGTGTTGCTACTGCATCTCGAACGCTATGAGGAGGCACTGATGAGCTGTGATCAAGCGCTTGCCCTCTGCAACAGCAATTCTGAAGCGTGGCTATTTCGAGGAGTCGCCCTGCAACGCCTGAAGCGCTACCAGCAAGCATACGAAAGCTATAATCTTGCCCTCAGAAATGCTGATGCGTTAGCCCAATCGGTTTAGGTCGGTTCAGCGGTCTCAGCCAACGGCTTCCTATCCTCGCGGGTTGTTGAAATTCCTTGTTGAGATTCTCTAGATTGCTGAACCCGCTAGAATAAGTGGAGTCGGATTCTTGAGACCCCTGCTGGGTCGAATGTGTCTATCGAAACGATCTACGGTCACCTTCAAGGGCTAAAGCCTAGCCAGCTCAAACAACTCCAGCGGCTCTATCACCAGCGGTTGCCTAGCGACCGGCTAACTACGCTTGAGTTTGCCCAGCGTCTTGCCGCCATCAGCACCGAGATTGAGCAGCCAGTGTGTGCCTATGTAAATCGGCGGGGGCAGGTGATCCGGGTGGGGGTGGGCAGTGTTCGCCAAACTCAAATTCCGCCCCTAGAATTGCCGCGTTACGGCGCAGAACGCTTGAGCGGTATTCGCTGCATTGCTACTCAGCTCAAACCTGAGCCTCCCAGTGAAGCCACCCTGACAGCGATGGCCCTGCAACGGCTCGATGCGTTGGTCGTACTGACGCTATCGGGGAGCGGCTTTGAACGGCGAGGTGGAGGTGCCACCGGCTATGTGCGCGATGCCTATCTGGCGCATCTAGTGCCCCATCCGGAAGCTCGATGGACGATCTCGCCGCCCCTGAGCCTGGATCTGTTGACGCAGCAGGATTTTCTGGATCTCACCGAAGGGCTAGAAGCTGAGTTTCGCCGCGAATATGTCGGGCAGCAAGTAGATGCCGAGCATGATCGCGTGCTGCTGGTGGGCGTCATGACCGATAACGTCAAAGGGCGGCAGTTTCAGGATGGCTTGGCGGAACTAGCGCGGCTCGTGGAAACGGCGGGCGGCGAGGTGCTCCAAGTCTTGCAGCAGCGGCGCTCGAGTTCCCATCCTCAGACGGTAGTGGGAGCCGGGAAAGTCGAAGAGATTGCTCTGACGGCGCAGACGCTAGGCGCAAATTTAGTGGTGTTTGATCGCGATTTATCTCCGGCGCAGGTACGCAACCTGGAGCTGCAAATTGGCGTGCGGGTGGTGGATCGCACCGAGGTAATTCTCGATATTTTTGCCCAACGTGCTCAGTCGCAGGCTGGAAAATTGCAGGTGGAGCTAGCACAGCTGGAATACATGCTGCCTCGCCTTAGCGGTCGCGGTCGCGCCATGTCGCGGTTAGGGGGCGGCATTGGCACCCGAGGTCCCGGAGAAACGAAGTTGGAAACTGAGCGACGGGCGATTCAGCGGCGAATTTCGCGGCTACAGCAGGAGGTGAACCAGCTTCAGGCGCACCGCTCGCGGCTCCGGCAACAGCGACAGCATCAGGAAGTACCCTCGGTGGCAATTGTGGGCTACACCAACGCCGGCAAATCAACGCTGCTGAACGCCCTGACCAACGCCGAAGTCTACACTGCCGATCAGCTCTTTGCCACTCTCGATCCGACGACACGCCGCCTAGTCGTAACGGATCCCGATCGGATGGAACCGCTGCCGATCGTCCTGACCGACACGGTGGGGTTTATTCACGAGCTGCCGCCATCGCTGATGGACGCCTTCCGCGCCACCCTCGAGGAAGTCACCGAAGCCGACGCGTTGCTGCATGTGGTGGATCTGTCTCATCCGGCATGGCAAAGCCAGATCCGCTCAGTAATGACGATTCTTGGCCAGATGCCGATCACGCCTGGTCCTGCCCTGCTGGCTTTTAACAAAATCGACCAGGTTGACAGCGAAACCCTAGCCTTTGCCCAGGAGGAATACCCACAGGCAGTGTTCATTTCCGCAGGCGACCGTTTGGGTTTAGAAACGCTGCGGCAGCGGCTCGCACTGCTGGTTCGCTATGCCGTAGCATCGAGTTGACCGCCTTGCCCGACCTAGCCCGATCGGGCAGCGCCACATTCCCTACCAGGGAGGTCGGAGATGGAGAACATGGAGAACAGAGCGCGCGTGCAGTGGTTGCAGGAGCAGACGCCCCTAGGAATGCTTCCGCCCATAGTGCTCACGGCACTAGCAGAGCAGCTTCAGGTGGAGCAGGTGCAGGAAAACCGGCGGTTAGTTCTAGAAGATACGCCAGCGACTGCCCTGTATATCCTAAGAACCGGACGGCTGGAGGCGTATCATACCAGTCCCGATTCGCTGGCTGAAGCGACGAGTCTGCTGCCGGGATCGGTGCTGCATTTGAAGGAATTACTGTTGGACGAGCCTACCGAGCAGACGGTCATTACCCTTACAGACTGCGAGCTGTGGAGTATTTCCCGAGAGGCGTTTCTGGCGCTGGTGAAGCAGTACCCCGAGATTAGCCGTACCTTTTCGCGGCAGCTAGCGGCGGAATTGAGCCAAGTGACCTCTCAGCTCGCTTTCGAGCAAGAGCGGCAGGCAGCCCTGCGCCCCTACCTCGTGCCCAAGGTGAAACAAGGAATCGTCGGCTCGAGTCGCTATGCGGTGCGGCTGCGGCAGGCAATCAAGAAAGCCTCGACCGACCGCCAGCCGGTGCTGATCTTTGGGGAGCCGGGGCTGGGCAAAGACAATATCGCGGCGCTGATTCATTTTGGCTCCGATGACCGCAAACAGCCGCTGATCAAAATCAACTGCGACACGATTCAGCCCAACGGAGCAGAACTGTTTGGGCGAGTGGGCGGCAAACCAGGATTGCTGGAATGGTTGGGGACCGGGTCGCTGATGCTGAACAACGTGCAGGATTTGCCTAAACCACTGCAAACCCAGCTGATGCGGCTGCTGGAAACCGGAGAATACGTGCCGGTCAGCCGTGAGGGGGAACCGCCCCCCACTCCCCGCCGCAGCCAAGCTCGCATCCTAATGACCTCCGAACGCACCATTCCTGAAATCGAGGGCTGCAAGCAACTCGGGACGCATTTGATCAAAGTACCGCCGCTACGGGTGACGAAAGCCGACATCGAGGCGCAGGTGAAGTATTACATTAGCCTGTACTGCCGCTCACGAGGACTGCCGCAGCCCAAGGTGGCCCCCGAAGCCATTCGCCGACTGCAGGGCTACGACTTTCCCGGCAATTTGGCCGAATTAGAAAGCCTAGTGGCGCGGGCGATTGTACAGTCGAACGGAGCACCGGTGCTGACAGAAGAGGTGTTCTGGTCAGCGAGCACCAAAGCGCGGCGATTCCGAGTGAATTTGCTCAACGCCTACCCCCAACTGCGACAGTTTCTGCGTAGCCCTTGGTGGCCCGACCGCATCAACTATGGCATCACCCTCTGGCTGTTTGCGGTTGTGGTGGCGATCGGGATTTGGGGTCCCCAGTCTCGTGACGCCAATGTATCGTTGAATTTATTCTGGGCTTGGTGGTGGCCGGTGATCCTGATCGTGTTTCCGTTCTTGGGACGAGTCTGGTGCGCCGTTTGCCCGTTCATGATCTACGGCGAGCTAGCCCAGCGACTGTCGCTGAAGTGGTTTCCTCGGGATTTGTTGCCCTGGCCGCGGCAGCAGGCAGAACGTTGGGGTGGCTGGTTTGTGTTTGGGCTGTTTGCGTTGATTCTGCTGTGGGAAGAGCTGTGGGATCTGGAAAACACCGCCTATTTATCGAGCTGTTTGCTGCTGCTGATCACCGCCGGAGCCGTAATCTTTTCGCTGCTGTTTGAACGGCGCTTCTGGTGCCGCTACCTCTGCCCAATCGGCGGCATGAACGGCATGTTTGGCAAGCTAGCAATGATTGAACTGCGGGCGCAGCAGGGCATCTGTGCAGCTACCTGTACGACCTATCAATGCTACAAAGGCGGACCTCAGAAAGGCGAAGGCATGGAAACCGGCGGCTGCCCGCTATACTCCCATCCCGCTCAGCTCCAGGACAACCGCGACTGCGTGCTCTGCATGACCTGCCTCAAAGCTTGCCCGCACCGCTCGGTGGAGGTGAATCTGCGCCCGCCTGGCATTGAACTCTGGACCACCCACACCCCCAGTGCCCATGAAGTGGCGCTGCTGTTCCTGCTGTTGGGAGCCGTGCCGCTGCACCGCCTGCCCGAGAGCTTAGCGCGGCTGGGCTGGGTTCTCGATCTGAATCATTTCGGTGTCTATGCTGCCGCTTCGAGCGTGGCGCTGCTGCTGCCGGGTGTGCTGGCTCTGGCTGCTCATCAAGGGCTGCGGTTGCTCAACCCGAAGGCTCGCCGCTTTGTGGAGTTGGCCTACGGCTACTTGCCACTGGTGCTGGGAGCAAACTTAGCCCACTATCTGCGGCTGGGGTTAACTGAGGCAGGACGAATTATTCCAGTCACGCTGGCTACCTTTGGCTATGGTCAGATTTCCGCTCCCGTAGTGGTGGCTCATCCGGCAGTAATTGCCTTTCTACAGGGCGCTACGCTGATCGTCTCAGTGCTGTTGAGCGGGGTCTTGACTCAGAAAATTGCTCGTCAGCCGATTTTGAGCGTGCTGCCTCAACATCTGATGCTGCTTGGGTTTGGGATCATGCTGTGGCAAATTATTGTCTAAATCTGATGTTGTTCGGGTTCGGGATCATGTAGCGGATTATTGTCTAATGTTTATCTAATGTCGTGAACACCATCCGGTTGAGCCGATTTAGAAGAGAGTTTAGAAAGATCATTGAAGTGAAGTAATGATCTCTTGGCTCAATCCACTACCTTAATCAACCCCATCTGTAGCCGATCAAACACTAACCGAATCTGTGCTAATTCCGCCCTCGTGAGGGGAATATCAGAGCGTGTGAGCGCATGAAACCACAGCCGCTCAGCAGCCGTAATTTTGCCGGACGTCAAGATCTGTTGCACGACTTGGTCGGGCGTCCGGTGCAAGGAAGCAACATCAACGGTAGAGTGCATTTCAGTCTCCAGGAAACACAATATGTCAGTTAAGAATTTTTTCAAAGTTTTTTCAATTGAAGATTTCAGTTAAGACGCAATGTGAGACGAATGGGTTCAGCCCCGAGAATCAGCGCCTTCAGAGTCTCTTGTAGACACAGTCTTGAACATCCCGATTCCAGACCTTTAGGAACACTTTAGGAATAACTACGAAGAAATTCCGTAGTTTATTCTCAGTTAGAGTATGTTTGTTTACAAAAAACGGTCTTGGAACTACTGAAACGACCAGTGACCCGCTTGTCCTAGGCCAATGTTGCAGGATATTGAGATCAGAATAGAGGTTCATAAGAGATTCATCGTGGAGAGTCAGTCATCCCAACGATTTAGCATTAGCCTATGCCAACTATCCTCGCTAGCTATCCTCCAAATTATCCTTTCACTATTTTAGAGTGTGACTAAAACAAGCATTCTGAGATCCATGGTTGAGCTTCCGGTCTTTCGCAATCCAGTTTTGCTGCAGCAGGCATTGACCCATCGCTCCTATGTGAACGAGCATCCTGAAATTCAAGATCATAACGAACGCCTCGAATTTCTGGGCGATGCAGTACTCAATTTTCTCAGCGGCGAGTTTTTGTTCAAGCGCTACCCCGACAAACCCGAGGGAGAATTATCAGCTCTGCGATCGGCATTGGTGGATGAAAAGCAGCTCGGGCAATTTGCTCAGCAGCTCGGCATCGGGGAGCGGCTGCGCCTCGGTAAAGGTGCAGAACGAGAAGGCGGCCGCCAAAACGCTAATCTGCTTAGCAGTGCCTTTGAAGCGGTGATCGGCGCGTACTTCCTCGATGCAGAGTCTGATATTGTACCGGTGCGTGCCTATGTAGAGCCACTCTTTGCCGCTGTTGTTGAGCAATTAGCCCATTCAGCCGCGAGCGTGAACTATAAAAGTCGGTTTCAGGAATGGGCGCTCGCAACGCTGGGTGCAAATCCTAAATATGTCATTGTCAATCAAGCTGGACCGGATCATAATCGGGAATTTACCGCCGCAGTTTGGGTGCTCGACCAACGCTATGGCGAAGGCAAAGGGCGCAGAAAACAAGATGCCGAAAAAGAAGCAGCCCGAGATGCTCTGCGAACGTTGAACTTAATTGAGTAGGTCAGATGAGATAAATCGCGTTAACCAATGCCAAACCACCGGTTAACCCATTCGAGGGAATAGTGGATGAATTAAACCGCTCGCAGCGAACGAATAGTGGTGAGGGTTGCAGCGGCGACACGATTGATCTCGTCTAGGGTATTGAAGCGACCAATACCGAAGCGTAGCGACGCAAACGCCATATCCGGCGACCGTCCTAGCGCCAGAAGCACATGCGAAGGTGCAATTTTAGCAGTGGTGCAGGCAGAGCCAGAAGAGACCGCGACGATAGGCTGCAAACCCAGGAGCAGGGCCTGACCATCGACTCCAGCAACGCTAATGTTCAGGTTGCCTGCCAGACGCTGAGTGTAATCTCCGTTAATCTCGATGCCTTCTAACACTTGTAACTGTTGCCACAGGCAATCGCGCAGGTGACGAATGCGTTGCGTTTCTGCCTCTTGTTCAGCCAAAGCTAGCTTTACCGCCTCCGCGAATCCAACAATTTGCGGGGTATAGAGCGTTCCCGAGCGTCTGCCGCGCTCATGGCCGCCACCATGCAGTTGGGCAGCTATCTGCACTCGGGGCTGCCGCCGCCGTACATAGAGTGCTCCAATACCTTTGGGTCCATAAATCTTGTGGGCCGTTAGTGACATCAGATCAATCTGCATGGCTTCCACATCCAGAGGAATTTTGCCAATGGCTTGCGCTGCATCGGTATGAAACAGCACTTGGCGCTGATGGCACAATGCTCCAATTTCAGCAAGGGGTTGCAGAACGCCAATCTCGTTGTTGGCAGCCATCACCGACACCAGAATCGTATCGGGACGAATTGCTTTGTCGAGCTGGTTTAGGTCGAGCAGACCATTCGGCTGTACCGGCAGGACCGTGACGGCAAAGCCCAAGGATTCCAAATAGCGGCAAGGATCGAGCACGGCACTATGTTCGGTTTGCACGGTAATCAGGTGGCGACCTTGCGCAAAATAAGCTTCCGCAACGCCTTTAATAGCCAGATTGTTCGCTTCTGTGGCACCACTGGTAAACACAATTTCGTCAGGGGTCGCGTGGATCGCAGCCGCTAGGGTTTCTCGGGCTTGCTGTACCGCTGCTTCCGCTTCCCAACCATAGGCGTGGGTGACGCTCGCCGGATTGCCAAACTGCTCAGTAAAGTAAGGCAGCATGGCAGCCAATACTCGCGGATCAACCGGAGTCGTAGCGTGGCAGTCCAGATAAATCGGACGGTGAGGCATACCAGCAAGCAGGAAAAAAATGAGAACGCACCATTCACCATCCTATTAAATTTCTTCGGTCATCAGACATCCTCCCTTGATTAACCCAATGATTACAGTAGAGTGGTTAGGATGCATGAAATTTGAGCGGGTCGCCTAAACTGACAGTGCTACCCCTTGGCCGTGTCATTCGAGGTGACTACTCTTACGGTGATCCTTGAGCGGGAGTTTTCTACTGTGCATTGGTTTTGGATAACGCAGATGTCAGCTAGGCGGTTCTCAGGGCGACTAAGGCTACCCCTGGTTGACCGGTGTGGGTTCTTATTGGGTCCATTGCGTCTTAATCAGGGCAGATTTTGGCAACGGCCCCAGCCCGGACTGCCTTGGCTAGGGTTAATGGTTCTGAGTTTGCTTGTGGTGCTCACCGTCGCGAGCTATGCACAACCTGGATCAATTCGAGTGCGCATCGAGCGCTGGATTGGGGTGCAGCAGATGCATGGGGAGGTGAGCTTCCTGCAGCAAGGTAGAGCATCGCGACCGGCTCGGCTCAACGATCGGTTACGGCGTGTTGGCGATGGGCTGGCAACGGGCGAAGCGTCTGCTGCGACCCTAGAAGTAGATACCCAGATCGGCACCATCGATGTTATGGCAGACACAGCGATCCGAATTCAATCGCTGGAAATTGGTCCGAATGACGGACGAATTACCCGGCTAGCGGTCGATCGCGGGCAAGCGCGGCTGCGGCTGCGGCCATTCAATAATCCCGAATCGCAGCTCGATCTGGAAACCCCTGCTGGCGTCAGCAGTGTGCGCGGCACCGAATTTGGTCTCGTCGTGTTTCCCGATGGTAGGATGGGGGTGGCAACGCTGGAGGGTAGGGTGGTTACATCAGCTCAGGGGCAGGAGGTTGACGTTCAGGGAGGGTTTCAAAATATCACTGTGCCTGGGGAGCCGCCTTCTCAGCCGATCCCCTTTAGTAACGAACCCCGTCTAGAGTATCAAGTGGAGCGCGTGATTCGCCGAGGCATTCGCCGCATTCTGCTTACTGGACAGGTGGACCCAACCAGTTCGGTGTTAATTAAAGGGCAGCCTCAAGAAACTGATCGGGATGGGCGATTCACGCTGCTGTTGCCCGCTCCATCTAGGTTACGGCTAGCCGTCACTGTTGTGACCGCCTTGGGGCAGACACAAACCTATGAGCTGGACCTTATCTAGCGTTTTTCGAGATTCCATTTTTCGGGCACTGCGACCCGGACGCCGCTGGCTGGGTTGGAATCAGCCTTTGCTGCCGGGATTATTTTCGGCCGGCGTGATGGCGGTGCTGTTTGGGCTAAGGCTACTGCAACCGCTTGAGCAGATGGGCTACCACGCTCTGTTTCACCTGCGTGGCGTCCAAGCCTGGGATGATCGGCTCGTTTTAGTCGCCATTGACGATGACAGCCTGAGGCGAATTGGTCGCTTTCCCTGGCCCCGCCAACAGTATGCCCGGCTGCTAGAGGTGATGACTGAAAGTGACGCCAGCGTGGTGGTTTTTGATCTGCTCTTGACGGAGCCGAGCGCTGACGATCAACGCTTGGCGGAGGCAATCTTGCAGCAGCAGGGGGTAATTCTCTCCCAAGCTTGGGATGCCAACGGTGCACCGCTGCTTCCTGTGCCGCTGTTGCGCCAAGCGGCGTTAGGGGTGGGGCATGTAGCGGCTTATCGAGACAGCGACGGTATCGTGCGTCAGGTAGCGGCTGGGATACAAGGGGTACCTGCTCTGGCGGTAGCAGCTACTCAAGCCTACAGCCTGTTTCACCAAGCTATTGCCCTTCCTTCTCTTGATCAGCCGCTCTGGTTAAACTGGGTGGGACCCGGGCAGCATATTCAGCGCTATTCCTTTGCTGATGTGGTTCAGGGTCGCATTGACCCAGAGGCGTTTTCCCACAAAATTGTCCTGGTTGGGGTGACGGCAGTGGGCATTGACGCGCTGGCAACACCGTTTGATCGCAATCCGCCGGCTAGCAGTGTGCTGCTCCATGCCACCCTGATTCAAAATCTGCTGCATCGGTCTTGGCTCCGGCCGTTGTCTACGGGCTGGGTAGTGCTGCTGTTTCTCATGGCTGGGCCGCTGCTGAGCGGGATCCTCAGCCGCCGATCCTGGGGCTGGCAAGTGGGGATAACGATAAGTGTAGGTGTGGGCTGGGTCCTCGTCGGCGCAGCGTTGCTGAGCTTGCAGGTTTTACCGCCGACGCTCACTCCCGTGCTGCTCATTTTGACTACGGGTGGGCTAACCAGTCTTCGCGATCGCATTCAGGAGGCGGCAGTACTGCGTCGTCGAGTGCGGCAGCTTCAGGATGACGAAACGTTGAAAGAGGAATTTTTTAGAACCGCTTCCCACGAATTGCGTGCCCCGGTTGCCAACATGCAGCATGCGATTGCACTTCTGCGAATGAGCGACGATGCTGCCGACTGGGAGGAGTATTTGCAGATTTTGGACGAAGAATGCCAGCAGGAATTTGCACTAATCAATGATCTGCTCGATTTTCAGCGCCTGAGTCATGGGCAGCAGCCAGCGCCACCGGAAACCTATGTTCTCGCTGACTGGCTGGCGGAAGTGGTGCTGCCGTTTAAAGCGCGAGCCGAGGCAAACCAGCAGACGCTTACCGTCCACACGGACGATGGAGCTGCCGAGTTGACGCTGAATTGGCAAAGCCTGCGGCGAATTGTGAATGAACTGCTCAATAATGCCTGCAAGTATACCCCCACCCAAGAACAGATTCGACTCGCAGCCCACGTGGTGAACTCCTATCTAGAGTGCCAAGTCAGCAATTCTGGTGTTGTGCTGCCTCCTGAGGAGTTGGTGAACATCTTTCAGCCTTTCTACCGCAATGTAGACGTCGATTTTCATCAGCAGGGCGGTACAGGTTTGGGCTTGGCCATCCTGAAGCGATTGGTTGAGCAGCTAGGAGGCAGTATACAGGCGAGTCAGCAGCTTCAAGGGTTAACCTTCACCGTTCGCGTGCCTTTGGCAGTGGCGCTACCGCCGCCTGGAGCTGAATTGCAACCCGAGTGAGGGGTCATAAGAAAACCAGAGCTAAAAACCAGAGCTAGGAGACCAGAGCTGAGGGGTTTGCCGAGGGCAGCGGCTGCGTTCAGTTCACTCTCCCGTAGGATGGGTTGACAATCCGGTAAAATACTCTCTATTGCAACCCTGCCTCGGTAACCGCAACTGAGCTTGGTCTGCCGATGTCTACTGGCTGTCTGACCATAGTTCAGCCACCGTTCAGCGAAGTTCAGTCACCGTTTTTTAGGCTACCCTGTTCTGTCTGGCGGCACATTCCAGCGATTGCCACTGCGCTCTGTAATTACAGTTATGACCTTATCTGACCGCAAACCGATCCTGCTAGATTTTGAGAAACCTCTGGTGGAGCTTGATTCCCGCATCGCTCAAATCCGCGAGTTAGCCGAGGAGAACGATGTGGACGTCTCGGACCAGATTCAGCAGCTAGAAGCGCGGGCAACTCAGTTGCGGCAGGAGATTTTTAGCAGCTTGACTCCTTCCCAGCGGTTGCAGGTGGCTCGTCATCCCCGTCGCCCAAGCACCCTAGACTACATTCAGGCGATCAGCGATGAGTGGATCGAGCTGCATGGCGATCGCAGCACGGGAATTGATGATCTGGCATTGGTGGGCGGTATTGCCCGGCTAGATGGGCGTCCGGTGGTGATGCTGGGCCACCAGAAAGGGCGCGACACCAAAGACAATGTGCGCCGTAATTTCGGCATGGCGTCGCCGGGTGGCTACCGCAAAGCGATGCGGCTGATGAACCATGCCAATCGATTTTCGATGCCAATCATCACGTTTATTGATACTCCCGGTGCCTATGCTGGTGTGGAAGCGGAACGGCTAGGGCAAGGCGAGGCAATTGCCTATAACTTGCGAGAAATGTTTCGCTTAGAGGTGCCAATTCTCTGCACGGTGATCGGTGAAGGCGGCTCTGGAGGCGCGCTGGGGATTGGTGTGGGCGATCGCCTGATGATGTTCGAGCATTCGGTCTATACGGTAGCCAGCCCCGAAGCCTGCGCCGCGATTCTGTGGAAAGATGCCAGCAAAGCCCCTCAGGCTGCAGAAGCCCTCAAGATTACCGCCGCCGATTTGAAGGCGCTAGGCATTCTCGATCAAATCTTGCCAGAGCCAATCGGCGGTGCCCATGCTGACCCGTTGAAGGCAGCCGAGACCTTGAAGCAGGCGCTCTTAGAGAATTTGGCTGAACTGACGCGCCTGAGCCGCTCACAGCTCAAGGAGCTACGCTATCAAAAATTCCGCAGCATTGGCATGTTTACACAACTTTCTGCCTAATACAGCCCTGATACAGCACCGATAGTTGCACCGACACCGCAACCGTTACTAGTACCGCTAGTTTTTCGGTAACAACTGCCCATTCCGCTCTATAATCACGAATGATCAATCAGCGGATAAGCTCGCTACACAATTTCAATTCATTGAGGGCAGTGCTATAATCGCTCTAGTAACAATTATTTACATTGTCTCTCATTCTGTGGTTTCACCCCCCCTTCTGTACTGTGGGTAATGAGGTTGTTGGTTACAAATTCTTGGTTGCGAGTTATTGGCTGCAAATGATAGGTAGCGGACCGGTTCGACTCAGCACTTTTTCAGCAGGGTCTTATCCTAATTCCGCACCTTAAATACTGAGCTTCGTTAGCAAGTTTTTCCCAATTTGGTTTCTGAGGTAACTCGGCTTACCCGGCTTGGCTGCTTTAGCCTGAACCCAGGCTAATGATTTTTTCCGCGTAAATCCCGCTAGAGGCAATACTGAATTTTCATGACCTCCTCCTTGATGCATCAACGGGCACTGATTACGGGTGCCAGCAGCGGAATTGGCAAAGCGACTGCCCTGGCTTTTGCGAAAGCCGGAGTTAATTTGGCTTTGGTGAGCCGTTCCCGAGATGCGCTGCAGGCGCTTGCTGTTGAGATACGATCCTTCGGGGTAGAGGTGGATGTTTATCCGATTGATTTGGCGATTGTGGAGCAGGTTCATGCTCAAATCACCGCCATTGCCGACCGTGCTCCCATTGATATTCTGGTCAACAATGCTGGTATGGCATACACAGGTGATTTGCTTACCACATCTCTGGCCGATTGGCAGCATGTCATCACGCTGAACCTCACTAGCGTATTTCAGTGTATCCAGGCGGTGTTACCTGGGATGCGGGCGCGTCAACACGGCACCATTATCAACATTGCCTCTATTGCTGCTCAGACTGCTTTTCCAGGCTGGGGAGCCTACAGCGTCAGTAAGGCGGGGCTAGTTGCTCTTTCGAAGACCCTGGCTGTTGAAGAACGGGCCCACGGCATTCGAGTGGTGACACTGTATCCTGGCGCGGTGAATACGCCTTTGTGGGATACCGAAACGGTACAGGCAGACTTCGATCGCTCCCGGATGCTTGCTCCCGAAACCGTTGCTCAAACGATTGTCTACGCGGCTTCACTGCCACCGGGAGCGGTTATCGAAGAACTGACGGTGATGCCCAGTGCTGGCGCACTCTGAGGTCGCTCCGTCGCCCCTTTTACCTGATTTGCATTTCTTCTGGAGTCTCATCCTCGATTTACTATGACTATTGCTTCTTCTACTGGTTTCAACGGCATCACCCCTGTTGCTCAGGACGCCCAGGCCGCTGCTCTAGAGCCTGCTGATGGCGTCAGCCGCTTGCCGGTTCGCCCGGATCGCACCACGAGCTATGCTCGCGAGTCCAAACCTCATCCTGAGTCAGACGTTTCGAATGAAGAGATGATGGAGGCAGTTCGCACTATCCTCCTAGGGGTGGGGGAAGATCCGGAGCGGGAAGGACTGCTGAAAACGCCCAAACGGGTGGCCGAGGCTATGCGCTTTCTGACAAGCGGCTACCAGCAATCGCTTGAAGAATTAGTCAACGGTGCAATCTTCGACGAAGGCCACAACGAGATGGTGCTGGTGCGCGACATCAATGCCTTTAGCCTCTGCGAGCACCATATGCTGCCCTTCATGGGAAGAATGCATGTTGCTTACATCCCCAACCAGAAAGTCGTTGGTCTCAGCAAGCTGGCCCGGATTGTCGAGATGTACTCGCGGCGCTTGCAGGTGCAGGAGCGGCTGACTCGCCAAGTGGCCGAAGCGGTGCAAACTATTCTCGAACCCCAGGGTGTTGCGGTAGTTATGGAAGCGACCCACATGTGCATGGTGATGCGCGGGGTACAGAAGCCAGGTTCCTGGACGGTAACCAGCGCCATGATCGGCGTTTTCCAGGATGACTCAAAAACGCGGGAAGAGTTTCTCAGCTTGATCCGGCATCAGCCTGCATTCTTTTAAGAAGATTGATCTCTCTCGGACAGTTGGGTAAGACCGTCGAGCCGGTGCAAATGGACTGTAGCGAGCTACTTGCTAGCTAGCTGCACTTAACAGTTAGTTAATAGGTTGGGTATGCCGGATATGCCGGGATACAAAAGGGGGCAGCTTCGCGACTGCCCCACTATTAGGAGTTCAACTATCGCACAACTTAACCTAGCAGCTCAACACCAAACAATCTGAGCGCCGTAGAAAGCACTCTCTCACTGGGAAACACACGAGTTCGGCGAAACAACTCAAGCAGGGAAACACATTGGTTCGACCAAACGCCTCAACTCAAGCGGGGAAACACACGGATCCGATCGTGGTGATCGGTCAGAGGCAGGAAAGGCAGGGGTTTAGGCTTCAGAGAGCGTCATGCTTACATGAAGCTGACCCCTGCTTGGCTCTGGGAATCTGTCAGGCAATCAGGTCAGGCAGTCGATCAGGTCACTCGTTTCACGGTGCCATCAGCGTAAAGTTCGAGGGGAATCAGCTCGACTTTGCCCTGAACCTTGATCTTGGAGTAAACAATTTTGACCAAGGGAGACTGATTCTGGTTATACCGCTGTGCCATATTCCTGCGCTTGGAGCTATCAGTGCCACGTTTCTACCTTAGCGTCAGAGCCGTAAAAATACGGTCAAGTTGCGACGACCCCAGTAAAGACTTTGCGAAATTATCGACTGGAGCGCGGGGAATCACCCAGTCCATGGCGGAGCATCGTTTAGAGTCTAGTCAAACTGACATCAGATCCGGTCGATTCATTGAGCCATAATCGAGAACAAGCCATGTCACGTTGGATAGACCTGTCGTTGGGAGAGGCACCGTCCCAGGGTTTGCTCCACGCTGCAGCGGCTGATTGAGATTCCTTTCTCCTGATTCCCTATTCTAAGCATCACCATGAGTGCTCCAGTCGCTTCTTTCATTGCATCTGTGGCTTCTGCACCCGCCCAGCTTGAGGCCTATTACCAGGAAATCAAGGCTGTGATCCTTAGCCGCCAGAATGCAATCACCGGATTGCTGCCGGCAAGCACGGCGATTACTGCCCACGGTAACTACACCGACGCCTGGGTGCGCGACAATGTCTACAGCATTTTGGCAGTGTGGGGGCTGGCGCTGGCGTATCGCAAGCTCGATGAAAACCAGGGACGCGCTTACGAGCTAGAGCACAGCGTTGTTAAGCTAATGCGCGGTCTGCTGTTTGCCATGATGCGGCAGGCGCACAAAGTCGAGCAGTTTAAGCACACACAGTCGCCGCTGGATGCGCTGCACGCCAAGTATGACACCCATACCGGCGATAGTGTGGTCGGTGATGACGGCTGGGGACACTTGCAATTGGATGCGACATCGCTGTATCTGCTGATGCTGGCGCAAATGACGGCGTCGGGGCTGCAAATTATTTTCACCATCGATGAGGTGAATTTTATTCAAAACCTGGTCTACTACATCGGTCGTGCCTACCGCACTCCGGACTATGGCATTTGGGAGCGCGGCAACAAGATCAATCACGGCAATCCGGAGCTGAACGCCAGTTCCGTGGGTATGGCTAAGGCGGCTCTGGAGGCGATCAACGGTCTTGATTTGTTCGGCGTGCGCGGTAGCCAGACTTCGGTGGTCCATGTGCTGCCTGATGAGATTGCTCGTACCCGGATTACGCTAGAGTCGCTGCTGCCGCGAGAGTCTGCTTCCAAGGAAGTGGATGCGGCGGTGCTGAGCGTGATTGGCTACCCGGCCTTTGCAGTTGAGGATCCGGCTCTGGTAGAGCGCACCCGCACGGCAATTGTCAGCAAATTGCAGGGGCGGTATGGCTGCAAGCGGTTTCTGCGAGACGGGCACCAAACCGTCCTGGAAGACAGCACCCGCCTGCACTACGAACCCTGGGAGCTGAAGCAGTTTGAGCATATCGAATGCGAGTGGCCGCTATTCTTCACCTATTTGCTGCTGGATGCTCTCTTCCGTGGCGACCGCGAGCAGGTTGAGGAGTATCATCAAAAGCTACAGCCGTTGCTCGTTGAACAATGTGGCTGGAAGCTGCTGCCCGAGCTGTATCGAGTGCCAGCGGAGTTGATCGAGGCAGAGCGGGCCCAGCCCCAGAGTCAACCTCGCGTTCCCAACGAAAACGTGCCGCTGGTATGGGCCCAAAGTCTGTATTTGCTGGGGCAACTCCTGCGGGACGGGTTGCTGTCTTTGGGTGACATTGACCCCTTAGGACGCTATCGCCGCGCGAATCCCCATCGTCAGCCGCTGGTCCAAATTGCCCTGCTAGCCGAGGACGAAACCCTGCAGGCTGAGCTAGCCACCTACGGCATCGACACCCAAACCCCCACTCAGGTTGCTCCAATTCAAGTCCGCCGGGCTGAGGAACTGGCAGCCATCTATCACCAGATCGGGCGCAACGATAAGCTAGAGCTGACCGGCCGCCCGATCCGCCGCCTCCGCAGCCTCACCACCTCGCGGATTTTTCGAGTGCGCGGCGAAACCGTTGTATTTCTGCCGTCGTTTCTCGATCCGCAGCAGTTTTACCTCACCCTCGATTACCACTTCCTGGTCGCGCAAATTAAGGGCGAGCTGTCGTACATTCAGCGCCACTGGGATCAGCTCGGTCGCCCGACGATGACGCTGCTGCTGACCCACGCCATGTTTGAAGGGGAACGGGGTGACAGCATTGAACGGTCGCCGCTGCTGAAGCTGCTGAAGGAGCTGCGCGATGGCAACTGTAATGGGGTGATGGTGAAGCTGGGGCATTTAAACCAACTCATGCTGACGGCCGGATCTGAGCGTATCGATTTTGTCCATGACTTGCAGCTCTTTCCAGCTTCGGTGCAGGATTCGGCTCCGGTGCCCTACTACCTCACCTTCTACCCCGACCGCAACCGCCCCCTCAGCAACACCCAGGAGTTTTTGCTGTCCTATGAGACTCAGATTCCACGCCTGCTGGACCAGTTGCGCCACTCCAGCAACCTCTACGAGCAAATCGATCTGCTGGAAACTCTCAGCCAGTTGGGCGGCTTGGATCTCGATACTGGACTGGGCGAAGCTGGTGATCTAGTAACCGTGGCGGATCTGCTCGATGAGGTGTATGGCAAAGCTAGCGACTTGCGGCTCTGGGCGGTGATTCGACGGGCCGCCGGTCTGCTGAACAAAATCGATATTGGTTTATCGGATGCGGTCACAGATATTCTGGTGCGCGGCAAGCAGATCGCCGTGGGCAAAGCCTATAGCGAAGCATCGCTGATCACCGCCCCGATGCCACCCGACGAAATCATGGAAAAAATCCAGACCTTCTGCGGCAGTGACGTGCGCGAGCGACCGCTGACCCAGGAGATCTTGATCTACCTCGGTGTCCTCATCAAAACTGATCCGCAATTGTTCAACGGGTTATTGACCCTGCGCGT
Source organism: Synechococcales cyanobacterium C42_A2020_086 (assembly GCA_015272325.1). Taxonomy (GTDB): domain Bacteria; phylum Cyanobacteriota; class Cyanobacteriia; order Elainellales; family Elainellaceae; genus JACYLU01. The sequence goes on from JACYLU010000036.1 coordinate 268,272, forward strand.
CGGCTATCTGATTCTGCTAATCACCAGCGAGCTGGCCCGCGAGCAGCAGGTCACCCCCGACGAGGCTTACGAACACCTGATGCAGCTCAGCCCCTTTGACGTTAAAATGCGTCTCAGCCGCGTCTTGGCAGGCTACGAGGACCTCAACCAAACTCTGTTTCAGCAGGAGTCGTTGCATCTGCGGCAGCAGCAGGCGATTCAGTGGGTAGTGTCTCCAGATGCGGAGGGCGGCGACCGAACCACCGACTGGTGGAAACAGCGGCAGCGCGACGGTGCCCTCAACCGGGTGCCGAAAGGCTTTTATCCTAAAGTTTGGCAGGTGCTGCAACACTGTAAAGGGCTGGTGATCGGCGACAAGCTGGATCGGCGCAACCGCCTCGATAGCGAACTGCTGCTAGCCGAAATGACCCCCGGCGAAAAGAACTTTGCACTGCAAGTTGAGCATCTGCTGAACAAAATCCAGGCTCCCGAATATCGCCAGGTCAACATCGAGGCGCTGATGGAGCTGTCCACGATCGTCGAGCAAAATCCGGAGCTGCAAATCGAAGAATACATCGTTCTGGATGTGCTGATCGGTCACGCTGTTCGCTTGGCCTGGCTCGATCGCTATCCGCAGCAGGCAAGCATCTACGATCAGCAGAAAGGTATGGCCTGGCGCTCTTTTTACGAAACCTCGCCCTACGTCTGCGCCAGCTACATCGCTAAAGCCCTGCGCTTCCTAACCGAGCTAGGACAAGAACAACTCAAAGAGGAAGAGAGTCAAGCGGAAGAGAGTCGTTTTGATGCCAGCAGCAGTTCCTAGACGATGAGACGGGAATTTCCTCCGTTTGAATCAGATTTCTCGACGATGTTCCTCCTACAATAAGGGTAGCTAGGTTCAGCGCGGTCTTCGACTGCGTCATGAATGCCGTTTTCAAGCTGAGTTTGAGCTAAAGCTATGCCTCCCCGTTGGTCGCGTATTCCTACCCGTAATGATCCGGATTACCGCAAGCTGGATGACCGCATGAACTTTGCTGTGCATGTGGCTATCTTCGCGGCGGTGAATTCTGGGGTTTGGTTTGTGCAGAAAGTTCAGTCTGCGGACTGGTACTGGACACCTTGGTTCACCGGGCTGTGGTTAGCGGTGCTAGTCGCCCACGCGATCTACATTTTTGCTGTAGCCGACTATTCCGAGTCTACGTCTGACTCTGCGGCGGCTCCCAAGGACAGCTAGCGACCGGAATCAGGGACATTAAAGGACATTTGAACCTATGGCTTACTCTAATCCCACTGAAGCAATCGAGCAGCTCGCTGCCTCAATCGGCGACAACGTCTACATTGATGTAGCCAAATGGCATCTCTATCTGCGCGATGCTCACCTGCATACAACGCTAGCAGAGCGATTCTACCCAATGCTGTCGCAGGGATCGATCACCGAAAATGCCGTGGTCGAGGTGCTCAAGAGCATCCCCGTGAAGCTGGGTGGCGGCAAGGCTGAATTGCCCCTCTCCGACTTGTTGCCGATGCAATCGCAGGTTCACTTGCTGGACGTGCTAGAGGAATTCCAGCAAAACCTGTAGGCTGGGGCTGTCGGCCTCTACGCTTCAGCTTTTGCAAAAGCTGGCCCAATGGTGGGTAGCACTTTGATTCTGGCAATGATTCTGGCGGTACAATGGCTGGCGCTAGACTGACTGTTCTCTATACCTTAGAGGGGAAGAGCAAGAGCGTTCAACTGTGCTTTACTCGAAACGGTGTAATAGCGCAATGGAATTCTCTCCCTTTTCATGATCACGCTAGAGAACCCTGAACTGAAACTCACGATTCGCCCCGATTCGGGTGGACGGATCGATCAGATCTTCGACCGAGAAACGAATCGCGAATGGCTTTGGCATCCCTCTGGCTATGATGCCTCTCAGTCGCGATCCCTGCCGCTGGGTGCTAGCTTTGATGATCACTGGAGCGGTGGTTGGGACGAGATTTTTCCCAACGATGCAGCCGGTGAGTTCCGCGGTCGTTCGCTGGTGGATCACGGCGAACTCTGGTCGCAAGCATGGACGGTGGTAGAGGCAGACTCCCGTCAAGTGCAGCTCCGCTATTGCGCCCAAACCGTGCCGGTGCAGATTGCAAAAACCATCTACCTCGATCCCACACGGCCGCGGATAACAATCGATTATCGGTTTGAGAACCAGTCGCACGACACCATTCCATTTTTGTTTAAGCAGCACGCGGCGATCGCCATTGATGCCGGAGATGAAATTCTGCTGCCCGACTGCCTGATCGAGCCGGCTGTGCTAGAGTTTAGCACTTGGATTGGTCAACCCGAAAAGACCTCTTTTCCAAAAGCCTTCGCTGCCGACGGCAACAAGATTGACCTCCGCTATACACCCCCGCCCTCGTCTCAACTGCGAGAGTTCTACTACAGCTCCAATCTGACTGCCGGATTTTGCGGTGTGCGGCATGGTCGCTCCAAATCGGCGCTAATCATGCGGTTTGATACCGCTGCCTTTCCCTATGTTTGGGTGTTTCAGAGCTATGGTGGCTGGAACGGCTATTACGTGCTGGTGCTGGAGCCAGCTACAACCATGCCCTACGATCTGGAGACCGCCTGCCAACACAACACCTGTGCTCAGATCAAGCCACGGGAAGTGCAGCAGCGTCAGCTCATCGTCGAGTTACAGCGTTCCTAGCGTTTGCGTGGAAGCTGTTGCAGAGAATCAGTAATAACAGGGATGCTAGCAACGTTGCTTTCGCACGAATCAATCTGCGTCAACCATCGTAAACTTGCAGAGAAGCTAGCCAGAACGACTGAGGAAAATACAAGAGAAAAGGTCAGCTCAAGCATAGGTAATTTCTTGAATATCAAGACAAGAGAATACAGAGAACACAGCAATCTTGCCGCAGCACCCATCGTCAGCGCTGGAAGCCCAGTCATTGCCAACACTGGTCAAGTTGTTAGCGTATGCAGTAGTCACAGCACCTATGGTTGGTAGAGCTGGCTTGCAGGCAGGCTTCAATGCGTGGACTTGCCCAGACAAAAGGGACTAAACGAAAGACTAGACGAACAGAACCAAGCTAATCCTGATCCGGTTACCTTCTTTAGCGTGACAGAAGGCGATGAAATTTCAGTGAAATGAGCAACTTCGGAGGATGTGTTAAGTTCGAGAAGATCACCTCACCTAACTCAGGAAACCGGTAATACATTAGGACAAATAGATAGTAGGGCAAATAGACAGAGCCATGAGAGTTTTGCTAGTGGAAGATGAGCCAGATTTGGGAACGGCGATTAAATGGGCCCTCAAGCAAGAAAAATATGTCGTGGATTGGGCGCAGGACGGTCATGAAGCGTGGGAGTATTTGCAACAGCAGTGGACGCACTACACAGTCGGTATTTTTGACTGGATGCTTCCCGACATTATGGGTGTTGAGCTGTGTCGGCGTTTGCGGCAGCGGCAAAATTTACTGCCAGTACTCATCTTGACCGCAAAGGACCGGCTGCAGGACAAAGTGATGGGCTTAGATGCTGGAGCCGATGACTACCTCGTGAAGCCGTTTGAGATGGAGGAGTTACTAGCACGTTTACGAGCGTTGCAGCGCCGCTCGCCGGTGCTGCCCCGACAGCAGTTGCAGGTTGGACCAATTTGTCTCAACTACACCGATCGTACCGTCTATTGCCAGCAAGCGGATGGTCGGCTAGAGCCAGTTTCGCTGACCAATAAAGAATTTCAGCTATTGGAATACTTCATGAGCCATCCCCAGCAAATCGTGACGAAAGATCAGCTGCTGAGCCAAATTTGGGAGATGGAGGTGGAAGTTGGCAGTAATGTTGTGGCAGCTCAGATACGGTTGCTGCGTCGCAAATTGGCGGAGAAGGGCTGTTCTGACTTTATTGAAACGCTTCCTAGCATGGGTTACCGAGTGCATTCCATCTATGCAAAATAGACCGTTTCACTTGTCTCGACGGCGCTTGGCAGCCTGGTATACCGGCATCATGGCGCTGATTCTCATGCTCTGCGGTTTGGTGATCCATCGACTGGTGGTGCATGCACGCTGGCTAAACCTGGTGCAAGAAGTCCAGAGGCTCGCGAGTCGCATTGAGGTTCAGATTCAGCCCGCTTTAGAGCAAGCCGGCATATTTGAACCCACGATTCATGAATTGCTGCCTGAACTGTGTCTCACGCAGACACGGTGCTCTCTACCGTCAGCAGCGATGGAGCCAGAATCCTCCGCAGAAGTGCTAGTGACTGCATTGGAAGAAAAAGGAGACTACTGTATTCGATTTCAGGACCCTTCTGGGCAGACGGTGGCATTCCTGCGTCTTCCACCCAATAACCCTGACTGTCTAGAACCTACATTCTGGAAGACTCTGCGAAACAGTGCTGGCGATTACTATCATCAATTGGCCTTTCCGCTGCATACGCGCAGCAACGACTCCTGGGGCACGATGCGTATCGCCCATTCACTGAATCGGCTCGATCTCTATCTGCTGCAAGCAGAACTGATCGTTGGCGGATTAATGCTCCTAGGAGTGGTGCTGATTGGATTTGCCAGCTGGTGGTTAGCTGGGCTGGCCATGCGCCCGATGCAGGTGTCCTATCGCCAAATGCAGCAGTTCACGGCAGATGCGGCTCACGAGCTGCGTACACCTCTGGCGGCTTCACAGGCAATTGTGCAAACGGCATTGCGGTCCACCGATTTAACCTTGGAAGATGCCCAAGAAGCATTGCGAATCCTCAATCGTCAAAATCGTCGCTTGATAGGTTTGGTGCAAGATTTGTTGATACTTTCACAAGCAGAGCAACAAACTCGTTCTAACGCTTGGACACCTTGCTGTCTGAACGCGATGATGATTGACTTATTCGACGAATTTGAAGCATTAGCGATAGCAGCCAACATTCAACTGATCACCAAACTGGAAAACCAAAAGGATGTTTATGTTTTAGGTCATGCGGAGCAGCTCTATCGAGCGGTAGCCAATCTATTGAGTAATGCCATTCAGTACACACCCGCTCCCGGTTGGGTAACGCTGCAATTGACCACCGACCATAACCATGCGGTTATTCATGTTGAGGATACGGGCATCGGAATTGCCCCGGAAGTCCAGCACCAGATCTTTGATCGCTTCTATCGAGTTGATCCTGGTCGCTCTCGCCACAGTGGTGGATCGGGGCTGGGGCTAGCCATCACCCAAGCTATTGTGCACACCCATCGTGGCAGTTTGCAGGTCAGAAGCGAACTGGGTAAAGGCAGTATATTTACGATCACACTGCCTCTATGTCCCCCCAGCAAACGAGTCGCCTCTTAGAGACACACAATGTTGGAATGAAGATTACCCAGCCCAATGAACGGTGTGGGGTTTTCCCTCAGAGTCTCAGGCTCAAACTACCTCAAACTACTCTATTGACTGACGTAACGAGATGTGAAATCCAGATAGCGAGAGTTTACCCAACCGCCATCGGCAAGCTCGACCCAATCTCCAGTGCGCCGCCCAGAAAGCCGAACATGATCGCGATTGCGCAGGGTCCCCGTCACACGATAGGTGCTGTCGGGACCAGTGTAAATGTTCAACCCGCGATCAGCATTTTTGACCATAGCCTCCCGCCATTCGGTGTAGGTGTCTCTCACAGCAGTGGTTTGGTCACGTTTGCCTGCCCACCAGAGCAGCAGCGGCAATCCTAGAATCGGTAGCAGTAGCCACCACCAAGGAAAAGCCGTGTCTGTTGCTGTTGCTGTGGCTGCTGAAGTCGCATCGTCTCCAATGACCGCTCCCGCTTGGGGATTGTATTCGCAGGTGAGCTTGAACAACTGTCCATCGCGGGTCAAGCTGAGCACAACCTTAGCTCCATTTGTACCGGATTGATCAGATGGACCTACAGAAACCACCTCATTGAGGGTAAACCCTCTCGATTCAGCAGTCCGCACACACGACTCCTGGGCGGTTTGGGCAATATCGGCAGGAACACTCTGGGCATGAGCCGAAGCAACTGGTAAGGCGATTGTCATCAGCATGGAGGTAGCAGCCAATGACAGAACAGACGGTTTAACGTTCATCAGGGTCTCCACAGATTGAGTGATGGGAATTAGCCGAACTGGCAGTGGATGCGCTCACTAAAATCAGCGCAGTGAACCGAACGAACCGAGCGGATCAGTGCTTGCAGTGCTTTGTTAGCAGAGTCAAGCGTCTGATCCAACATTCTCAGATGCCTACTTGATTCAAGAAGCGGCAATTGCTGCCATCTATTGATTGCCTGCCCTTTGCAAAGGTGATCCTGGCATAGGAGGCATAGGTTGAGCGATAACAAGATCGATAAAAAGCTATCGAATCGGCAGTTCTAGGCAGACGTCAATTACCGAATTACCGACCGAATCAACTGAATCGACAGAAGGGCGCAAAACAACATGGCAGAGATAGAATAATAAAACTCTGCATTCACCTCTGCATTCACTTGGAAAATTCAATTAGCAAAGAGGAGTCAAAACTATTGTTTGGTTCTTAGACAAACCAACTGTTAAAACCAGATGGAGATTTTATCGTTACGGATGAGTCAACTCAGATAAACCAACCAGTTAAAAAGCTTCTAGAGAAAAGGGGATGACTTGATCCCGAAAAGAGAATAGCTAATTGTAAGTGATTTGTAAATACTTTTAATCAAGATTTAATGTCTGTGATATAGATCTGGCTAGGCTAGTTAGGTATTGATAGCAACAAGTGAACCAATTTTGCCTATTCCCAATACCCAAGCGAACGTTGGCTCAATCGCTTTGGCTCACTCCCGATCTGTCCTAGCCCTCAGCAACCGTAGCAGGTTCTTGATCTGGAACCAGCAGGTTTCGATGGAGAGAACTCTGGTGAATCAGGTAGCAAAAAGTTGACCGTTGCCCCTGTGCGCAATAAGAAGACGATGGAATTGGCTATTGCCCAGCCTTTACGGATTTCCCAGCCGAGACGTTCGATGTGGCTCTGTTCTGCGGCAGCTTTCGATTAAATGATTAAAACCCTTGAGTCAGGGAATGGTGCAGCGCCATCCAATCTTGGAAGTCGAGGCGACCTGCCTCATACAGTTCGCGCATGACGTCCGCCATTAAAAACCGGGTCATCTGATAGTCCACCTCCCGCTTTGCTGCCTGCAACGCCGCAAACTCGGAAGGGAAGTGAGCAGGTATCGCAATTTTCTGACGGCAAGGAGAATAGCAGATGCTGCGAAACGAAGACTGTCCTGGCTCAATTTCAATGAACCAGCCCCGGTAGAAATCAACAAGGGATGCATCGTTCATACGCCAAATATCGGTCCTTTCAAAATGGCTCAGTGCTCGCGCTGGGCCTCTTGCTGAGTCGGCAAGTGAATCGTCGAAGCAGCTGAGGTTGGCTTTCTTTCCACGCTACTGAATCACAAAATCGGGTGCACAGGGCGATTTGGCGGAAGTCTGCTCAGAGATAGGCAGATGACAAGCCATCATGCATGACTTGAACGAGATGCGCCCCGCGATTTGGCGTAATGGATTTGGCTGAGGCAAGTTGGCTGAGGCAAGAGGGTTTTAGCCCCAGGCAATCTATGCGTCCAGCTATCCGCCCAGGAATGGCAGCGTGACATTTTCATCCCGCTTGCACTCCATGAGCAGAGGTCAAAGGTAGCAGAGGTCAAAGGGTCATGGGCGAGATCGGCTCAATGTCGGGGTCATAGCCGCCAACCTGATTCGTGCGCAGCACCCAAACCGACGCGCCATACTTTAAAAACACCTGCACCATGGTATCGCTGGCTTTGCGGGGCAGGATGGTTCGCCAACTTCCCAGTCCCGTCCACAGGTTGCGCAGCGGATCATCCTCCAGAGTTGTTCCCAGATTGAACTCGTTGCTTTCCCAATCTTGTCGTGGAGACCGCAGCGGCTGAAGTCGTTGAATTAGCTTCTCTTGGACCCGCAGGAGTCGCTGATATTGCTGCCCATGCTGAGGGTCTTCCGCCAGCCAGGATTGCAGCAGCGGTTGGTTGTTCTCCATAGCCCGAGATAGCGAGCGAATCCCAGCAAAGAGGGCTTGATTGGAATCTTGGGAGCAATTGTTTGCCGGACCGACATAGGTAGCGCCAGTGCCGTCCCCAATGCGGTAGCGGGCGGTCATGGCTTCGAACTGCTTTAGGATGTAGTTCAAGCCGCAGCGCTGCACGTTATTGATATCAAAATAGCCAGTCAGCGGTTCGAACTTAATCAAAATATCGCACACGGGGCGGCTCCCCAGCCAGCCAAACTGTCGGTCGCCCATGTAGCGGCACCAGTGCAGCGTACCTGCCGTCAAGCCATCGCTGTTGTGGGTATAAACCTGATAGTACTGAATATCAAATCGACGCTCGTTGCTCAGCGGATCCTGCACGACGGTGGCTAGCCCATAAGAAAAATGCCCGAAATAGAGAGGCGTAGCTGCTGCTGGTTCTCGTTTGTTGCCGCCGATGCCGCCATACACATGCAGTACCAGTGCCCGATCGCCGACTTGCCAATCGTTAATAGCGGCCTGAATGGCATCGGTCCGCTGCTCATCCTTCTGACCGCCAACGCACAGCACCGAAGCAATTTTGCCCTTTTGAGCGGCTGAATCTGCCCAGGATTCCTGGCGAATGTAGCGGTAGGAGGCTCTGCTGCCAAACACGACCCGTTCCGGCTGGAGGCGAAACAGCGCCCGAGGGGCCAGCGACTGCACGACAAAGCAGCCATCGGTATCCTTAGCGCCATAGATGTACCAGCCGGTTTCGTTGAGTGGGCTGTGCTCCAGATCGTTTGCGGTGGACGGCAAAACACCGTTTTGATTGGCAATGACCGGCGGCAGCCGCACGACTTCGGTCCAGCCATCAAACTGGCGCGAGCCGGCATTGAAATGCTGAACCTGGAAGCGATCGGTGCCTGCAATCGGCGCGATAAACTGTACGAGGGCATAGTAGCGGCCGGTGATTTGCACGGGTTGCCGGTCGATGTAGAGCGCCGTCTGGGAACGAGACGAGGTACCATTGCCTGATGCGGCATTGCCCAAGATCGCTACGTTCACTGGTCCGTCTAGCATCACGAGGAGATCATCCTCTGGATGGGACCCCGCCAAAGACTCCAGCGGATCAACCTGCTGCCAGTGGTTGAGCCGGTCGGGATGGATTGTGCCGCCATACTGCGTGGAATAGGTTGCGTCTACGCTGAAATGCACGTCGTGAGTCACCGCTCGCACCATGTCTTGCACTTGGGGTTGCTCAACCCAGCGCAGCATCACCCGCTGCCCAACGAGCGCTTCATAGCCTGCCTCGGCGTGATGCACCTCCAACCAGACGCCCTGCACCGAATCGCGTTCTTCTGGTAGCGGTAGAATCAGCCGACCCATCCAGGACCCAATCGGGCGGTACCACCGCAAGTCTACAGTTTGCGTCAGTGGATAGTAGGTAGGGCGATTGAAGTCGGCTTGTGTGTAGCGTTCGTAATTGCTGTTTTGGCGAGAACGGGGCGGACTGGCAACCAGGAAACGACCTTGCACGATTGAGAGGATCAGGTTAATTGTGTGCTGCAGGTGGCTTTCACCATTCGGCAGAAACGCATTGGGGTCCATGATGCCGCCCGGAACTTGGTGCCCCACCGGCCCGAGATCGACTTCACTGATTTTGCCTTTACGCAGAGCGCGATTCCAATAGGACAGACGGAACCACTTGCGGCGTCCGGGAAATAGGAACGGTCCGAGAGCGGCCACGCCATCTTTGCTGCCAACGAGGTGGTAGAGGTGCTCCAGAATCAAAAAATTATTGTTGGCGCTCATGACGCCACCGAGCGAGATGACATCGATTGGGCTACCCAAGACCTGCTTCAAGTAGGGGGCTGCCGCCGCCGACATCTGGGCACCGCCGCTGTAGCCAATCAGGGTGATGGGCACACCGCTCTGAGGTCGATAGCCTCGATTGAGCAAGCCGTTATAGAGCACCTGAGCGATGCCTTGGTTATAGATTGGCCCGTAGCGCTTGTCGGCTGAAACCGCCACAATCCAGGCGTTGCGCATATTCACCATCAGCCCCAGCACCGCCATTGGGTTTTGCCAGCGCATCCGGTCGGCCATGCGCCACAGCCAAGACAAGGCCCGGTCTTGATCGAGCGGCTTGTTGATCACCGAATACATCATCAGCCCCTGCACAAACTCGATGTCGGCAGGGAGAACCTGCTGCAACGCCTCGACAAAATCTACAACATCCGGCGTGTAGGCTTCTCCCGACTGCCCGACTCCATCCACATAGACAACATAGCGGTTGGGCAACTCCTCGCTGGAACGGGCTAAGGGAGGTGCCGCAGGCGGGGCGTAGCGAGTATCGATGTCTTCGCCGTACCAGCCGGCCCACCAACCCAGAGTTTCTAGGGGAGCCAGCAATCCGGCAAAAATCACCCCAACGACGCCGATCCAAATCAAGTCAACTATCCAGCGCACGGGTCGCGGCAAATTCCCATGCCAGCCCAGCAGGTTGACCCGGATCGGTTCCAAGAGCAGCGCCACGACGATGAACAGCAGAATCATGCCCAGCAAAATCAACCCTAGCTGGAGGATCTGCGGCAATTTTTGCAGGTGGTGGGTGAAGCGCAGATCTGTCTCATCGACAGCATTCATGGCGCTTGGCAAGGTCAGCACTGCTGTTGCCTCAGCGGGCGCAGGGGAAGCGGTAGTTGATCCACCAGCAGCCGATACCTGAACGCTGGGAGCAGACAAAGCCGGTTCAGCAGCCTTAGTGGCTAGCCGCGTCTCCAACCCTGACTGCACCTTGGCGGTGAGCTGCGAGCGATTCTCGGCTATTTCCACACCGGCAACCCGTTCCGAGAGGCGGCGTCCGAGTTTGGCGATTGGTTGCCCGACGGTACCTTCCAGAATTTGCAGTGCAAACCAACCCACGGCGACATGGGTAAACGCTCCCGCCGCGCTGGTTCCGGTAATGGCACTCAGTCCTGCGACCATTGCCAGCAAATGCCAAACCGCAAGCCCATTGAGGATCGGCACGCCAGCATAGGGCAACGCCCCCAGAAAGCTAAATAGCAGCGGTGCATAGGCCAGCCCCAGATCCTTCACTAGAGCGCTCCAAGACACCTGCACAAATCCGGGAAACCAGCCAATCAACCAGGTGCTAAAAACTAGAAATAAAAACCCAAAGGTAAACAGAATCGCATTCAGGACCAAGCTGAAGACGAAGCGGACTGGCTTTACCTGGTTAATAAACAGAATAATGCTCTGTCCAATCGCTTGCGACAGCCCAGCTACCAACACCACGAGCAGAGCAATGGTTTGCCCTTCCGGCATGGATACAATGCGTTGAAATGCCTCCTGGCTGAGGGAAAATGCTCCGCCAAGTAAACTGCCAAGCTGGTCGAGTGCCTGCGCGGTCATGGAAATCTCCTCGTTTGTGTAACCCTTCTCAGCAACCTACGGTTCGGCTGGACTGCGATGTTGCCCCATCTGATACAGCAGCAACAGCCCCACCACCGTTCCCACCAAACCGGCTGCAATGGTACTGATCATGGCTTGAATCGCAATCATGTTCGAGGGCGTGATCAGGGTTCCAGGAACACCCAATGTGGTGCCAATCTGGTTTGGCGCGACAACCGTTGCACCCTGCGGCAAGGTCAGCATTTTGTAGGTTAAGCCGCCGACTCGCGAGAGGGCAATCAGCACTGCGATGATCATCATGCCAATGTTGGCAACCACGCCCAGTTTCAAATCTTGGCTCACTTGCGCTTTTGTCGGGCGGGATCCGCGGCTCTCTAGGCGGTTGGCAAGGCGAGTGTAGCGAAAACACCAGTAAATGCTGAATAGCAGCACCACTAGACAAAGAATCGCCAACCAATGCCCAAAGGACAGAAACCCGGTTTGCTGGCGTTGCGGGCTGGCAAAAACAGCCGACACGATCACCAGAATCGGAATAAACCCCAGCAGGGCTTGCAGCCAAAAGCCGGCCCACCCTAGCCAGCGCAGCGAACGGGCAATCTGCTGTGGGGTAGGACTAGCCACTTCTGGTTTAAGAAAATCAAACATAGGAGTAGAGATACGTAAAAGGTTCAGTATGGAATTAAATTCTAAGGCCACTTGGTTTTATCTTTTTGTCAAACCTAGCCTATCTGGTGCTTTCTCAAGCAAAATTTAATGAAATCATCAGCCGACGCTACGCTTGACTGTGGGAAAATGGCAACGATTCAATCTACACCGGATCTTCAATCTAATTTGCACCCTGGATTCATTCAAGTTTGCCGAGGTAGGTTTCTAAATGCTATTCCCTTTGTTTCATGGGTTTTAGTTACTCTTCAACGGCAGCGCTAAACTCTGTTTCATGGTTTTCAATTTCAATGACAATCGCATTGCTGATAGTGATTCACTAAGGAATACGTCAATGCTCAAGCAGATTGATGGTTTAACGGGAATTGTGATTTCTGCTACCACTGTGGTTCCTTGGCATTCCTCAATCCAACGCCTAGTAGACCCGTTTGGCTTCAATTACCGAGCAGGTTAATAGTACAAACAGGTTCAAAGCGTAGGATACTTAAAAAGATTGTTGGATGGGCCCTTTGAATGGTTTTTAGATAGCTTTTCAATCGAAAAATATTATTGAATAGCCTTTCAATTGCTGAATTGATGCCGTAAATTAGAACTGTGATTGAACTGTGATTGAACTGTGATTGAACTGTGACTCGCTAAATACCCTATGAGAAGCCCTTAAAAACGATTAACTAGAACATAACTAGAACATAACTAGAACACTAGGAGATGGGTTATGAGAATCACAGATGCGAAAGCGTCGGCTAGAAGAAGTCCCTCGAAAGCGGAAATGATCATTGGTGTGTTGCTGGTGATTCTCGGGCTAGTGGCGGTGGCGCGTCCTACCTATGCCACACTTGCCTCCACCGTTGTTTTTGGGTGGATTTTTGTTTTGGCGGGCATCAATCACCTCGTCTATGCCATCCGCTCGCGGAGTTCAGGTCCCGTGATCTGGAAGCTACTGCTGAGTTTCTTGTGTTTGGGAACCGGCGTTCTGGTGCTATCGAATGTGCTGAAGGGAGCACTCGCCCTGACCCTGATTCTGGGCATTTGCCTATTTTTGCTAGGGGTGGTGCAGGTGTTTCTAGCGTTCTGGATTCGTCCGGCCACCCGCTGGACCTGGGTCCTGCTCAGCGGCCTGTTGGGGATTATCCTCGGCGTTTTTATTTGGTCTGCCTGGCCCGTTCGCGCCGATTGGATTATCGGATTTTGGGCAGGAGTTCACTTTATCGGTCAGGGAATTTGGATGATGGGGCTAGCAACCCCCAGAACTGGAGCATAAGCGAATCTCAGGGCTGCCGTTGCCTGCTATCTGCGGCGTTGGCTAGAGAGTTTGGCAACAGTGCCTCGCCCGAGTACCAGCAGCAGCAAGGCAGCAATCGCAACCCAGATCCAGGAGGTCAATGTTGCAGAGGTAATAGCCACATGCAGCAGCAGCGCCGCGATGCCTCCAAAAATCACCCAGCCGGTGATCAGGACCCACCACGGCACTTGCCCACTCGCCAGACCTCGGTAGCTGCGTCCCCGGAGCTGGATTTCGCCCATCGGGTCATAGCCTCTGGGAATGCGATCAGCCGGGAGGGGCCGCGGCTCAGCTGGAATTTCAACTGAGAGGTTCTCGGGTTTTTCCGGGGGAAAGAACGACTCGAACTGGTCGTTATCCGGTTGGTTATTCTCATTCATGGCTATCTCCGTAGTACAAGGCATTTACACGGTTTTCGAGTAGATTGATGTGGTGGATTAATATAACTCTGGTGGTTCGATAGCAATAGTTAGCCAAAGTTAGCCAAAATAGTCAGGTTCGTTCCCCGGCTTCCATTTAATATTGCAGCCAATGCTCGGCTGTTGATCGGGGTTCACAGCTTGACCCGCCAGCAGAGCATCAATGGCAGCTCGGAGATCACGACCGGTCACGGGTTGATCGTTGCCGGGGCGGCTATCGTCGAGTTGCCCGCGATACACTAGCCGTCGATCGGCATCAAACAAAAAGAAGTCGGGTGTACAGGCAGCCCTATAGGCTTTGGCAGTGGCTTGGGTTTCGTCATAGCAGAGGGGAAAGGCAAACCCCAACTCGTTGGCCATTGCTTTGAGTTGATCAGGAGCGTCCTCTGGGTAATTGGCAGCATCGTTAGCGCTAATCGCAACGATAGCAATGCGATCTGCATAGTCTTTACCCAGGCGAGCCAGTTCATCTTGCACATGCTTCACGAACGGGCAGTGGCGGCAGATAAACATCACGAGCAGAGCCGGTTTATCGGCAAAGGTAGACAGAGAAATGGATTGACCCGTCACTACATCGGGGAGCTGAAAGTCGGGGGCAGAGGTGCCCAAGGGCAGCATTGTCGAGGCTACTCGTGCCATATCAGGTACTCCTAAAAAATCAGCAGAAAGTCAACAAAATAGAGCCGTGAGAGCAGTCATCAGAGTTTGTTTTTCTAGAGCCTGCTTTTCTATTGTGACAAGCATAGGGCAAGCAACGAAACCCAACGACGGACCCGAGGAATATCGACCTTCGCGATTTGGTAAAGCTGCAAACTGTTCTGGAGCAGGAAATGCGGCTTAATCAAACGTGACGGACACCGTTAGACGAGGAGCACCTGAACGTTGTATGGTTCAATACTAAGGATCGGGTCCCATCACAGTGCAGAGAAGAGCTGAACTAGAGCATCAACAGAGCATCAACAGCCCTTTATTGTGTCATGTGTGGGGCTTGCGACTTTGTCTAGTGGCTCCGACGGTTTACCAAGGGTTACTGTTGTTTAGGCTGATGTTTGACTAACTAAATTTACTCCCGCCCTATTGGTGTGTCCTGCCCCAAGAGGCCTTCAGAATTAAAATCTGCTTCACAACCTGCTGACCACTGCTATGCAAGGATTTATCGTCTCGTTGGTTATTTTTACATCCATCTTTGCCATTTTTGGCTTGGGGCTGAACCTGCAATGGGGGTTCACCGGGCTAATCAACTTTGGACATGTAGCCTTTATGGCAGTGGGTGCCTATGCCACCGTGCTGCTCAGTCTCAACGGTGTGCCTCTGATTTTGGCAGCACTTGTCGGGGGTGGGCTGGCTGCGCTGCTAGGGCTGCTGATTGGCTTATCCACCTTGCGCTTGCGAGCTGACTATTTGGCGATTGTCACAATCGGCGTATCGGAAATGGTGCGATTGGTGGCGCTGAACGAAGAATGGTTAACCCGCGGCTCCTTCGGCATTCAGCGCTTTCCGCTACCGTTGGCTAACTTTAGCCCAACCCTGCTGACTCGCCTAGTGATGATTCTGCTCGTGGCCGGGGTGGTGGCGTTGGGCTACTGGCGGCTCTGGAAATGGCTACGGCAGCAGGTCAAACAGGCTCCTCAATCGGTGTTGACGCGGGCATCGCTGGCCGCATTAGGCTACTTGACATCCCTGAGTCTGTTGCTCTATGGAGGTGGCGTAGCAGCTCGGCAGCTAAAAGCCGCCAATGTCCTGCCGCCGTGGTTGCTGGGGGTTGGCTTGCTGGGAGGCTTGGCAGCCATTATCGGGCTGTATGTTTGGCTCGCCCAGCGGATGTCTAGCAAAATGAGTGGCTGGTCCACCGGCTTACTGCTGGTGTTTACCGGAGTGCTGGCATTACTAGGATTTTGGATTCTGGGCTATGCCCTCAGCGCCATCTATAACTACGACAGTAACCCGTCCAAAACTGGGCTGATGGTGATCTCGGTGCTGCTTGTGGCGTTAACCTACTGGGGACTAGAGCGACTAGTTAACTCGCCTTGGGGCCGTATCCTGAAGGCGATTCGGGAAGATGAGGAAGTCGCCAAAGCCCTTGGCAAGAACGTCTTCTGGTATAAGCTACAATCGCTGATGCTGGGTGGGCTGATTGCGGGCATTGCCGGAGCGCTCTACGCTTGGCAGCTTACTACGGTCTATCCCGATAACTTCCAACCCCTCGTTACCTTCAATGGTTGGACAATTGTAGTCTTAGGTGGGGCAGGCAGCAACGCTGGCACACTGCTGGGATCCGCCATTTTCTGGGCTTACCAAACCGTCACTCGCTTTATCTTGGGGGATATTGTTCCCCTAGATGACGCCCGCCTCGGAGCGTTTCGTATTATGGTGATCGGGCTGCTGCTCATGGTCCTCATGATCTGGCGGCCGCAGGGCATTCTAGGCAGAAAGGAGGAACTCACCCTTGGTCGATAACGCACCCCTGGATGGCAAAGGAGAAAAGGTCGCCGCCAGAATCCAGAGCATGGACGAAACTCTGCCCTCGGTGGCTTCTACGCCAGCCCCGGCTCCCTCGCTGCTGGTTGCTCAAGGGCTATGCAAAAGTTTCGGCGGCATCCGGGCAGTAGAGAATGCCTCAATCGAGGTGCGTCCTGGCAGTATTACTGGCTTGATTGGTCCCAATGGTGCCGGCAAAACAACTCTGTTTAACTTGCTCTCCAACTTCATTCGTGCTGATACAGGCACCGTCGTCTTTGATGGCGAGCCGATTCAGCATCTACCGCCCCACCAGATTGCCCAGCAGGGGCTAGTTCGCACGTTTCAGGTGGCGCGGGTGCTGTCTCGCCTATCGGTGATGGAAAATATGCTGCTGGCAGCTCAGCGGCAAACCGGCGAAAATTTTTGGAATGTCTGGCTCAAGCCCCGCCAGTCGGCTCGAGAAGAGCGACAGCAGCGCGAATATGCCAGCGAGATCCTGGAGTCGGTGGGACTGACGCCCATGGCCCAAGCCTACGCAGGGGCACTGTCGGGTGGGCAACGCAAGCTGTTGGAAATTGCCCGGGCTATGATGGTGCGTCCCAAGCTGATCTTGCTCGATGAGCCAGCCGCCGGCGTCAACCCGACGCTGATCAACCAAATTTGTGAGCACATTCAGTATTGGAACCGCGAAGGCATGACCTTTCTGATCATCGAGCACAACATGGATGTGATCATGTCCCTCTGCGATCGAGTCTGGGTTCTAGCGGAAGGGCGGAATTTGGCAACCGGCACCCCTGCCGAGGTACAGCGCGATCCGCAAGTTCTAGAAGCGTATCTAGGGCAGTAGAGGCACAAAGACTCTGCAGAAAGCCGCCATCCAGGGTTGGTCTCCACTACTCTAAACGCGAGCCTCATGCCCAATCGGCGAAACCTTACCGCTGTTGCCGATTAAGATCTTGATGGGAATGCTGAGGAATGGATGTGTTCTTTTGCCTGTCTATGAGCTGCATCTGTGAGCTGCATCTGTGAGCTGCACCTGTGATTAACCTATTCCATGGCTAATCCATGGCTAAAATAGCTCTATCAGGACTCAAGGTGCTCTACCTAGACCCTAAACCAACCTTAAACCAACCGAGCATCCTTGGGTTGGGTCTAGTGGGGATGGAAGCACAGCAGCCTCATGGTTTGATCCATAGCTTACGCAGTCTACTAAGACTCCTCGCTGCGTTTGCCCCATACAAAGGGCGCTGCTTCCGAATTGGTTCTAACCGACTCTGTAGTTTAGAGTGAATTCAAATTTAACAAATGCTTTTGGGCATGCAGTACTCGACGGTTTACCCGCTCAAAGCAGTGCAGCAACGCTGCCAAACGTAGGGACCTTCGGCTGCAATGCCTCAGCCGACGCTTGGGAATGCGGTGACGGCGGCTTCATAATCGACATACTGAGGTTGCAGGTGGTTTTGGCAAAATCTTTGAGGTTGGATTGGATAGATGCTGCTGCATTAAAGCGGCAGCGAAGTGGCTCATCGGTTTGGACTGAGGGCGATCTGCACTTAGGTGAGCCATTTTAAGGGAGCTCAGGCATGATCACAGACGCTAACAACATTGGTCGTATTCTGCAAAACCGCTATCGTCTCCTGCGACTCCTCGGGCAGGGGGCTATGGGTCAGGTGTATGCGGCTGAAGATGTAGCGTTGGGAGGAATTCCGGTCGCGGTGAAATTTCTGTCGCAGGCTTTGCTGAATCGCCGCATGCGCGATCGCTTCGAGCGGGAAGCCAAAACCTGTGCTCAGTTGGGTCAACGCAGCATTCATATTGTGCGTGTCACCGACTATGGCGTTGATGAAAACGAGATTCCCTTCTATGTCATGGAATATTTGAAGGGAGAGAGCCTCAGCGAAGTGATCACGCGCCAGTTCATGACGCTACCCCGTTTTCTGAGTTTGACTCGGCAGATTTGCCTAGGGCTACAGTGCGCCCATCAGGGGATTCAGATCGACGGACAGCACTATCCCATTGTTCATCGAGACATCAAACCCAGCAATATTTTAGTCAGCCAGGATGAAACCCTAGGCGAGTTGGTTAAAATTCTCGACTTTGGCATTGCCAAAATGCTAGAGCCGGAAGGACACCAAACCCAGTGCTTTATGGGCACGCTCGCCTATTCCTCGCCTGAGCAAATGGAGGGACGCGAACTCGATGCCCGGTCGGATATTTATAGTCTGGGCGTGATGATGTACCAGATGCTGACCGGGAAAATGCCGTTGAACGCAGATACCCATTCCTTCGGAGGGTGGTATAAAGCGCATCATTTTCAGGTGCCCCAATCCTTTGAGGCGGTCAATGCCAACCTCAAGGTCCCTAAGGTGCTAGAGAACCTAGTGATGGCTTGTTTGGCGAAGTCTGCGAATGAACGCCCGCAGACCGCTACCGAGGTCCTGAAAGCCCTGGAGCCTCTAGAACAACGCTTCGGAACTGGACGGCAAGTGGCTCGCCGCATTGAAGCCACACTGTCGCGGTTACCCGTCAACTCCGACCCCAAATCGCAGACGGTGATATCGGCATCCATTGATGAAGTGATTCGGGCAGCAACCTGGCCCAGCACAATGCCACTAGCCGATATTGTGTTTCCCAAGGCAATGCAGACTAGCAGTAGCACCTTCGCGACTCTATGGATAATGCTGCCCAAGGCAGAAATTCGCAAGCGCATGGTCTGCACCCGCTATAACCAGTTTCTGTTTCTGGAAGCGCCTCACCCTATGGTGCTCTGGCTAACCGTGCTCTATAACCGGGGTCACGATCCGCGCTGGCTACCCTGCTACCTCGATTTAAAGACCCCTCAGGGGCGGCAAATGGCCAACCTGCTAGGCAAGAATGGGCAGTATCGGCTGTTATTCTTTGCCCAAGAGGAGCCACAGCGCTGTGCCAATATCCAGTCCGCTACAATTGCTGAAGCTCAGTGCCGGCTGCTGCACGAATGGGCTGTAGCTGGGCAACTCTCTAAGGCTGCTCCCAACCCCACAGTGAGCAAGGAGCATTTGCGAGGAGCATTAGAGAATATCAAACCGCAAATTCTGACCAAGCTAGAAAGCCTCTACAGCCCAGAGGACGAATTGCCTCACTAGTGACCAAACTCGTTGCCCGACTCGTCATGGGTCGTCATGGGATTGAACCGTTCAGCAACCCGCTACTTGATTGCTATTTACTGGTAGGGAAATACAGCACCGGGTGCCAGCTACGACGCAGCAGATCTCCAGCAAAGCTAGGAGTCGAAAGTTCAGCTAACCGTCCTAGGGTCTTGGAGGCAATAGCAATGGCGCTGATATCATGTTCCTGAGCGGCAAGCAGCGTTTCAGTAATAGCGTCGCCATAGACGATATCGGTATTTACCTTTAGTCCTAGAGGTTTCAGCTCAGCGGCAGCAGCGGCAAGCTTGGTTTTGGCCTCCTTGGTATGTTCTTCACGGAAAATCTCCCCTCGTCGTCCATCGTCTTCAATGACCCATAGCAGTAAGCATTCCTGCAACGAGTCTGGATCGCGGTTTTGAGCTTGCTGTTTCACCATCTGCAGCAGCGCTTCAGAAGCCGGGCTGCCATTGTAAGGGATTAGAAAGTAGCGGAACAGATGGCGACAACGGAGTTCTAGCTCCTCCTCGGTATAGGTGGAAAGCAGTTGCGGGCGCAGAATCAGAACCGGAATTTGCCCAGACCGGCAGAGTTCCATTGCTGTATTGCCAAACAGCTTTTCAGTGAGTAGACTGCGGGTTGGGGTACCTAATAGAACGAGATCAGGGTGTGTCGCTTTGATGGTGCTATGGATACGTTCAGAAGGACGCCCCATCTGGATATCGATTTTTACCTCAACGCCGTCGGTCTGAGTTAACCGTTTGGACAGTCGCTCCCGCACACGCTGCGCCTGCTCTTCGTCGATTCGAGGAATTTCGCGTTCTCCTAAGGGCAACACATGCAAGAAATGAACCCGCTTGATGCCGCTAACCGCCAAACTAGGCACAAAATCAGCAAGGCGCTGTAGCCCATCGGTTAGATCCGTACAGATTAGGAGATGTTGAAACATGAGAACTCGTCCAGACGAAGGCATTAGGTTTATTGCTTACCCTAGCATCCTACCCCTAACGGTCTGACTTCGCCAGCAGGAATCAAGTTTAGTAAGAGTTTAGATAAGACTGCCTTCGAGATCAGCATTTGCAGCGGCCCTACAGACCCCACAAACAAGAAGGACGCACTGTCAGAAGCAGCAAGGGTTAGCCAACGCTGTAGTAGATAAGAGTAGAGAAAACCCGTTTTCAGGATTCCAGTAAAAGCCAGATCGTGACCCATTCCGAGGTTAAAGGGTATTCCGGCAAGGTGCATGACTCCTGTGGGCTGTAGGGGTGGGAACAGGACATGCAGTTTAAAACCAGACCAGTAAAGCTCAGGAAGACTACTGTAGCGGGAGTCTAATCGAGGCAGGTCTGCCAGGCAAAATCCAAAAAGACGATAAGAGAATGACGAATAGAACTTACAGAACACAATGGCAAGAGCGGAGAGTTGACGCCCCAACATCCCCAGCTTCTTTCTCGGGCGAGAACAAAGCAAGAGAGGGAGGTCGCCCACTGCCGCGGCAGGAAACCTTACTCAAACTGAGGGCGAGGCTCGATTCCCCATTCGTGCTTTAGAAAGTGCTTGTACATCGTTTCCCGGAGCATCATCTGCTCATAGAGTTTGACTAGAAAATGCTGAGCTTGCTCACGGCTCATTTTTTCAACCTGGGTTTCAAAGGAACGCAAGTTGAACTGTTGCTCAAGAGAGAGTTCGATTGGACGATCCATAAGTGACTCCTAGTTGTACTTGTAGAAGACCATTGCGATTACTCAAACCTAGAGCAGATCTTTGGAGAAAATCTGGAGAGTCTGTAGCCGCTCGCAACGGGAGAAGGAGAACTGAGCTTGAGTATGCCTTACTCAATACATTCACTTCGTATTACAAAAGATAACAATCGTTTGACAAATTGACCACCCCCCTGATGGGTACACATTTGGGATGAGGTAGTTCTAGCAAGTTGGTCGCTAGAAATTTGTTCAATCCGAACTGATCTCAGACCTTGCCTTGTGCCTTAGAGAAATTACCGCAACCGTAACGATGGCTAGACCATAGACTGCACCAGCGTTTAAGGATAGGTTCGCCCTAGGGAATTTGCCCGCATAGACTTCAGCCGAGTCAGATATTTGTGCCCATTTGCACCATTGAATGTCCGTTTCTCTGCATCTTGGCGAGGGCAAAAGGTAGTAGAAATAACAGAATTTATCTCGATATTAAAAAACCCCACTACGCCTATCGACAGATCGCAGCAGGGTTTTATCGGGATCGATTAGAAGTATTAATCAGTTCAGTGAGAAATTAATATGCAAGGTCATCGCTCTCCGCCTTGCCGTTACCGCCTTGATGTTTATGAGGCAACCCACACCGGAACCGATGAAGGGCTAGATAAAGAATCGGTATTTGCGGTCAGGCGCTGTTGTTTAAGGGTTTTCAACTGTTGGAGCAGGGCTTCAGTTTCAGCTTGCAGATGGAGCAATTCGACTTGATGATTCGCTTGATAAGGTAGCTTGGTCATAGTTGCTACTGTTTTTATCTGCTCAGAGGAGGTAGAAGAAGCGGCTTCATCCCCTGGTTGCGACACGTCTTGCGATACATCGCCATTCGCAGTTTTCAGTTCTATTTGCTCAGACACACCGGTTTTGGTTACAACGTTCTTGGTCACAAGATGCGTAGTCATTTGTACCTATTCACACCACACAGGTATCTTATCGTAAACCGCAACTTTGATTCTATTGAATCTGTGATGGCAGTTGATTAGAAATGTGGCGGTTTATAAAGTGGCAGAAGTATCCCTAGGAGACCGGCTGTTCTGCAGCTTGCTCAGCAGTAATGCGCTGTCTCAGCTTGTGGGCTGTGGCCACCAAGTCTGCCTGAGCCACAGATTCTTGAGTGCCTGTTTTTAGCCACTTAAGCTGCACGGTTTCGGTTTCTGCCTCTGCATCTCCCAGAATCAAACACAGGACAGCTCCACTGCGATCAGCCCGTTTGAACTGCTTACCGAAGGCACTGCCACTGAGATCCAGTTCCACGGAAAAATCGAGCTGTCGTAGGGTTTGGGCTAACCGCAGCGCTTGCGCTTCGGCCTGCTTGCCCCGCGACACGAGATAAATATCTAGAGCGGACCCCGTTAAAGGCTGCTGCTGCAACAGCAAGATGAGTCGTTCGATGCCGCTAGCCCAACCCACTGCTGGGGTTTCTGGTCCCCCTAGCTCAGAGACTAGCCCATCGTAGCGACCGCCAGCACAGACCGTTGCCTGTGCACCCAGATCGTCGGATTGAATCTCAAATACAGTATGGGTGTAGTAGTCTAAGCCGCGCACCAGACGCGGATTAATGCGGTAGGACACGCCGAGATCCGTCAAGAGCTGCTGCACTTGCTCGAATCGCTGCTGAGAGGCTGGGCTGAGAAAATTCAGCATACTGGGCGCAGACTGCAAAATATCTTGGGTGCGCTGGTCTTTGCTGTCGAGAATGCGCAGCGGATTGCGCGTCAAGCGATCCTGCGAATCCAAATCAAGGTCTTCCTTAAAGGGTGTCAGGTAGTCTACCAGGGCCTGCCGGTAGTGCTGGCGGTCATCGCGATCGCCAATCGAGTTGAATTCTAGTCGCAGGGTCTTCAGCCCCAAGGTCTGTAGCAGATCGGTGGCAATGGCGATCACTTCCGCATCAGCCCGAGGATCGGCACTGCCCAAAACCTCGACTCCAATCTGATGGAACTGGCGTTGGCGTCCGGCTTGAGGGCGTTCGTAGCGAAACATAGGACCAAGATACCAGAGCCGCTGGGCGCTGCCTTGAGCATGCAGATGATGTTCAATAAAAGCTCGCACCACGCCCGCCGTACCTTCGGGACGCAAGGTCAGCGAACGTTCTCCCCGATCTTTGAAGGTGTACATTTCCTTACTGACAACATCCGTAGCTTCGCCAATGCCCCGCTCAAAGAGATCGGTTTGTTCAAAGATCGGGGTACGAATTTCGCGATAGGCAGCTCGATTCAAAATCCGGCGAGCGACTGCCTCAACGTGCTGCCAGTAGATGATCTCGTCAGGCAGAATATCGCGGGTTCCTCGTAGCGCTTGGATGGCAGTCATGGGAAAAGGCAGAAACAGAGTCAGGACAAAAGCAGCTCTAGCGCTCCAATGGCGGTGTTGCAGACAGAGTGGCACCAGACACCAGCGAGGGAGCGATGGACTGCCACGCACCATAGCGATTGCCATAATACGCCAAAATTTGCTCCACGCGCTGTTGAGCTACCGCATCATCTTGGGGGCAGTGCAGCCACAATCCACCCACTTGACTCTGACGATAGTCAAACGTTGGGTCCACTTGTGGCAGAAGACCCGCAGACACTCCCTCTACCTGCCGCAGGTGGGCGACCACTTCGCGATAGACCGCCAGAGGCATCGCTGGGCAGCAGTATCTTTGTCGGGTTGAACGGTCTTCAGCAGATTGAGACATGGGTTCGTTCATAAAAATGGGCTTAGCAAAATGGGCTTAGCAAAGATCAATCCCTATGACCGCCGGTGAGCGCAACGGAGAGAGGGCACTCGCAACCGGAAGCCATTGCCCAAGGATGGACGTCTTGCGCTGACTGCTGGTAAAAGACTTGCCCTACCGTATCACCGAATGATTCTCGTTAGCATCCGCACCGACAAACCATACTCTCAAACCGTGGCATCCTCTCCTGGCGGTACCAAGGACTCTTTAGAGACGGGCAGCGTACAGCAGTTAACTTCATCAATGCAGACTTTACCCCATTGCAATGCCCAGCGAACCAGGGCTACTCGGTTTCCCGTTGCCGTTTTCGTCAAAATGTTGCTGATGTGGTTGTCTACGGTGCGTTTACTAATATCCAACTTTTCGGCAATCTCCTGGTTGGTCAAGCCCGCAGCCACGAGTTCCACGATTTGCAGTTCTCTCTCGGAGAGAGCACCAGAGGTCTGAGACTCACCACCAGTCGTCATAACACTTTTCCCAGAGCAACTATCAGAACAACTAGCCAATATGTATATCTACTTACTTCCCATTCTAGTCAGTTTAGGGAATTGAAACCACTGCATGACCGATGCTCACAAAACGCAAAACCAGACCATTCCCAGGAGGACAGTCGTGCCATATAGTGAGTGGTTGCAGATCACTAGAAAAACCACCGCATGAAGCAGGGGAACTGGTTGGGGTTAGGCGGCATTGTGATGGGGACACTGGGCATGACGAATGTTGCCTGGGCAGAGCAGCCGCTTTCGGTTGTATATCCGCCCGACGGTCACGAAACCACCGCTGCCCAGATTTTTTTGATTGGCACAGCCCCAGTCCCAGGAGAGGTAACCGTCAATGGTGAGCCGATTCAGCGCAGCGCGGCTGGGCATTTTGCTCCTAGCGTGCCGCTCCAGTTAGGCGAAAATGTATTCACACTGCGTTATCAGGATCAGGAGCTGATGCTGCGAATCACCCGAGTGACCGCTACGCCTCCGGTTCCGGTCGGCACCGCCTTTGCAGAAGGCAGCCTGACTCCAGCAGTCGATATTGCTCGCTTACCCCAGGAGCCGATCTGCTTCAGCGCCATTGCGCCGCCGCAGGCAACGGTCAGCGTCACCCTGGCAAACCAAACGATTCCGCTACTGCCCCAAGGCGACGCGGTAGAGCTGCCCCCCAACTCCGCCGTGCTGACGTTGCAGAATCAGCCGATTGTGGTGACAGCAGCACAATCCTATCAGGGTTGTGTATCGGGTGAGCGGTGGTCACAGCAATTCAACCCTGCAACTGACAACGCCATGCACGATCTGGGCTATCCCGAGTTTCGCCTGTCTCTGCATGGGCAGACGGTCAGCCAAACGGGACCAGGTCGCATTGTGCTGATGGCTCCTGTACCGTTGCCGGTTGTGGAAGTGACGGCGGAATCAGGCACCGCCCGCAGTGGTCCCAGTACCGACTACTCGCGTCTGACGCCCTTGCCTCAGGGCACCCGTGCTGCCATCACTGGCCGCGAAGGGGAATGGCTGCGACTCGACTACGGTGGCTGGATTCGAGCCAGCGATACCCAACCGCTGCCCAATGCTGCGCCGCCGCAAACCTTGATTCGCAGTATTCGCGCCCACACCACAAACGACTGGACCGAAATTCGTTTCCCGCTGCAAGTGCCAGTGCCAGTGAGCGTGCAGCAGGGCAACCGCAGCTTTACTCTGACGCTGCACAACACCACCGCTCAGACCGACACGATTTTGCTGAACGACGATCCCGTCATTGAGCGCTTGGATTGGCAACAGAGCGCACCAGGGCAGGTGCAATACACCTTTCACCTCAAGTCCCCTCAGCAGTGGGGCTACACCCTTCGCTATGAAGGCACAACGCTGGTGCTGTCGCTGAGGCATCCGCCCGAGCTTTCGCGGCATTCTCGCCAGCCGCTAGCCGGCATCCGCATCCTGATTGATCCAGGACATGGCGGCCCTGAAGATCTGGGTGCTCGCGGCCCCACCGGCTACCCCGAGAAAGAAGTGGCGCTGATTGTCTCTCGGCTCTTGCGCGATCGTCTGGAAGCCCGAGGTGCCACGGTTTATATGACTCGCGACGATGATATTGACCTGTGGCCCCAAGACCGAGCAGCGATGATCAACGAGATTCAGCCAACGCTGGCCTTGAGCGTTCACTACAATGCCCTGCCCGACGATGGCGATGCGGTGAACACGGCGGGAATTGGCACCTTTTGGTACAACGCTCAGTCCCATAGCCTAGCGGTGTTTCTGCACAATTATTTGGTAGAGACTCTAAACCGTCCCTCCTACGGCGTCTTCTGGAATAACCTTGCTCTCACCCGCCCAACTGTAGCTCCGGCGGTGCTGCTGGAACTCGGTTTCATGATTAACCCGGAAGAATTTGAATGGATTGTCGATCCTCGGTCGCAGGAACAGCTAGCCGACGCTCTGGCAGACGGTGTTGTGCAATGGGTGCAGCGTGCCGCCCAGCGTTCTCCCTGAACCCGCAGAATCAGTAGTGTTGAGCTAGACGCTGTTGACTTTGCTGCCGAGATGGGGAATATTGACGTCGTTGGCGCTGGTCCAACTGGCTCAGGCGCATTTTCTCAAGTGAACCACACCGGCTATTGATTTCTGCTTCTTACGGTTATTTAGGCGTTTACTACGGCGTGAAGGATTGGCACCCACTATGCCCAGAACTCCCAGCGAATTTGCAGTTCACATCATGATGGAGGGGGGGCACCGCGAAGAAGTTCGCTTCCCCACGATTCAGGATTTTCAGAAGTGGTACAGCGGTGAGCTGATGCCGAAGGCGACAT
The DNA here is from genome assembly GCA_015272325.1 of Synechococcales cyanobacterium C42_A2020_086. GTDB lineage: Bacteria > Cyanobacteriota > Cyanobacteriia > Elainellales > Elainellaceae > JACYLU01. Next base: position 294,835 of record JACYLU010000036.1, read on the forward strand.
CGAATGATTTTATTAGCGTGCCGATCAAGAACATCCAGGGTGAATATATGGTGGTCCGCCCATCGCGGGTGGTGGCGCTGCGGGTAGAGCCGGTCTTCTACGGCAGCGTTGATCGCGATATTTAGCAGGCTGAGCACTATGCCATGGGTTTCGATGCCTTGGAGCCGTCACCGTAGGCTATGGAAATGGCTGCCGCGAGTTGCGGGTTTGGGGTTGGCTTGGGTTTTGAGTCTAGCTCTGACGGTGCTTGCCGGTCAGGGTGTAGCTCTGCCGCCCAACGCTCTTCCTCTAGTGCTAGTGGATCAAGCTAGCCTGCCGCAGCCCCTAGGCAGCGACGACCGTCTCTGGAGCCGGAGCAGCGATCGCCAGGCCCTGCTCACCGCCGTTGACCATTCGCTGGCCTATCTACGCACTCCCGAAGCGATGGCTGCCTATCAGCACTATCCGGTGCCGGGCTTCAGTCGAGAGCGGGTGCAGCGCAGCCTAGAGCGATTTCGGCAGATTGTGCGAACCGCCCGCTCGGCTGTTGCCTTTGAGAGCGCTATCGAGCAGGAGTTTGCGTTCTACCAGTCGGTAGGGCAGGATGGCAACGGCACCGTTCACTTTACTGGCTATTTTGAGCCGATCTACCAAGCGAGCCGCGTCCCCACTGCCGAATTTCGCTATCCGCTCTATCGCCTGCCGCCGGACCTCAGCCAATGGCCGCAGCCCCATCCAACGCGAGAGCAGCTCGAAGGCAGCAACGGACAAGGAACTTCCGGACGGCTGCGGGGTTTAGAGCTAGTCTGGTTGCGGGATCGGCTAGAAGCCTATCTGGTGCAGGTGCAGGGATCGGCGCGACTCCAGCTCTCCGATGGCTCGACGATGGCAATCGGCTATGCCGGTCGCACGGAGTATCCCTATGTCAGCATCGGGCGAGAACTCGTCAATGACGGCAAAATCCCCGAAGAAGGGCTGACGTTACCGGCTGTGATCCGCTATTTACGACAGCATCCTGACGAACTCCGTACCTACCTGCTGCGCAACAATCGGTTTATTTTCTTCAAAGAAACGACGGGAACGCCAGCGACTGGCAGTCTGCGGGTTCCGGTCACGGCAGAGCGCTCGATTGCCACCGACAAGTCCCTGATGCCGCCCGGAGCATTGGCGCTGATCCAAACCGACCTGCCCGAACGGGATACCAGCGGCGGGTTTACCCTGCGTCCGGTGAGCCGCTACATGCTCGATCAAGATACCGGAGGCGCAATTCGAGGAGCAGGGCGCGTGGATATCTTTATGGGCACAGGTGTGACTGCTGGCGAACGCGCTGGGCTAATCAACCATCCGGGACGGCTCTATTATTTACTCCTCAAAGAATGAGCACTCACGAAATGGGCGCAGGCATATGCCAAGAGTCACAGCTAGGAGCCGCAGTCAAAGGGTAGTCACAGCTCTCTGCGCGAATCGTCAGCTGCTGCAACTAGTCAAAAAGCGATGGAACCGAGGATGTTATGCTAAACAGACGAGTTGTTCTCGCACAGACCCCTGACCTGCTTTGCGTCTTCGTGAAGATGTACAGAACTGCACAAGTCCGCATCTTGTGATTAAGCTAGGTGCTAGAACGGCTGATGTTAAACAGCGGCTCCAAGCTGGCGAACCTCTAGAATTTTAGAATTTCTATTCCTGCTGTCTGATGAATTTGCCGCATCTCATGTGCACCCTGACCATCCCTGTTTTTCTTGCTATCAAGGATAGAGGCACCGGCTTAGACGTCTGCGTTCCTGACGCTTGCTAACCGTATGGATGCAGCTCTTGAGATTACCTTGCAATTCATCATTACCGTTATTGCGGGCATCAGTGCCCAAGGTTTAGCTGCCTACCTGCAGGTTCCCAGCATTGTATTCTTGCTGCTGTTCGGGGTCATGCTGGGTCCCGATGTTTTGGCGGTTCTGCACCCAACGTTGCTGGGCACGGGATTAGAGGTGATTGTTTCCCTCTCGGTAGCGCTGATCCTGTTTGAAGGCGGATTTAATCTCAATTTGCGGGAGCTAGACAGTGTTTCTGGTAGCCTGCGCAATCTCGTTAGTTTTGGGGTTCTGATCACCTTGATTGGTGGCAGCATCGCAGCCCACTGGCTAGCTGAATTCCCCTGGACGATTGCCTTCCTCTACGCAGCGCTAGTGGTGGTGACTGGACCAACGGTGATTAGCCCACTGCTGAAACAGGTGAAAGTCGATCGTCAGGTTTCTGCTCTTCTAGAAGGTGAAGGCGTACTGATCGACCCTGTCGGAGCAATTTTGGCCGTCGTGGTGTTGAATATCATTCTCAACGGCGATGCCGATCCGCTGGCGGTGGTCAGCGGGCTGCTGCTGCGGCTAGGCATTGGGGGACTGATTGGTGCAGTCGGGGGTTGGCTGCTGGGGGAGATCTGCAAACGCGCTACGCTGCTCTCGGATGACCTGAAAAATCTGGTGGTCTTAGCGGGGGTCTGGGGGCTATACGGCCTGGCGCAGTTTATCCGCAGTGAGTCAGGCCTGATGGCTATGGTGGTGGCCGGCATCGTTATGGGGGCATCCTCTCTACCCGAAGAGCGGTTGCTGCGGCGGTTCAAGGGGCAGCTCACGGTGCTGGCTGTGTCAGTGCTGTTTGTACTGCTGGCGGCGGATCTGTCCATTGCCAGCGTGTTTGCCCTAGGATGGGGAGCGCTGGGAACGGTCTTGGTGCTGATGTTTGTAGTGCGACCACTGAATGTTGGCCTGTGTACCTGGGACAGTGATCTAAACTGGCGACAAAAGCTGTTCCTGTGCTGGGTAGCACCCCGAGGCATTGTCTCGGCATCGGTAGCGTCGCTGTTTGCCATTTTGCTGACCGAGCGCGGCATCAATGGTGGCGATGCCATCAAAGCTCTGGTCTTTCTCACGATTATTCTGACTGTGGTGCTGCAAGGGCTGACAGCACAATGGGTGGCACAATTGCTGCGGATCACCTCAACCGAGGCGACAGGTGCTGTGATTGTGGGGTGCAATCCGTTAAGCTGTCTGGTGGGCAAGCTCTTTCAAGAACGTGGTGAATCGGTAGTGCTGATCGACACTGATCCGCAAGCTTGTGAACTCGCTCAGCGGGAAAATCTCACGGCAATTGCTAGCAGCGCTCTGGATACGAAGGTACTTGAGCAGGCTGGGCTAGCGAAGGCAGGCACCTTTTTAGCGATGACCCACAACAGCGAGGTGAATCTAGTGCTGGCTCAGCGAGCGGCAGAGGAATTTCATCCTCCTCGCGTGTTTGCCGTGTTTACCAGCGACCCCCAACCGAATGTGGCTACCAGTTCAGTGAAAATTCAGCAGGCGTTCTCACCGCAAATGCCGCTGAAAACCTGGAATCGTTATTTGAACGATGGGGCAGTGAAGCTGGGAGAAACCACCCTGCGCGAGCCGGGGTTACAGTTCCAGCAGGCTCATCTCAAGGCGCTGATTCGGGCAGAAGAGTTGGTGCCTCTGATGCTTGAGCGTGACGATCGACTAACTGTGATGCCGGCTCAAGACGAGTGGCAGGCAGGCGATCGCATTATTTACCTGCTGCACGACCCCCGCCCGAAACTGCTCCGGCAGCTTGCCGGCAGCAAGGGTTCTCCCCTGGTGCTAGAAAAACTGCCGCGGGTCGAGGAAATTCCCATTGAGGCTTTATCGGCAACTCTATCCATGGAAGCGGTGGAGTAGGCGAGTGCCCTCTCTGGTGAGCGATCACCAAAGCTATGGTGTAAGCACCAAGGTAGGTGGAATTCGAGCCATGCCCCAAGCCATATTCCTAGAGGAGAGACGCATGACGGTTTTTGAGGGCATTGAATCCATCCAGGCGCTAGTCGTAGGGGCGAGTCGCGGCATTGGTTTCGGTATGGTGCAGCAGCTTTTGTCCGATCCGCGAGTCGGGCAACTGTATGCTACCTACCGCACCCGTACGGCAGCCCTCACGGACCTTGCTGCTCAGCATCCCGACCGCCTGACTCTGATGCCGATGGATATTACCCAAGAAGCGCAAATTGCTGACGGCATCGCTCAGATTCGCCAGCAAAGCCAGGGTCTACATTTGGTGCTCTATTGCGTCGGATTTCTGCACGAGGGGACGATTCAACCCGAAAAGAGCTTGCAGCAGGTTCAAGCCGACCACCTACTGCGCTACTTTCAGGTCAACAGCATCGGTGCGGTGCTGCTGGCAAAACATCTGCCGCCTCTGCTCAAGCATAGCGAGCGCAGCGTTTTAGCCAGTATTTCCGCGAAAATCGGCAGCATTGGCGACAATCAACTTGGCGGCTGGTATGGCTATCGTGCTTCTAAAGCAGCACTCAATATGCTGATGCGCACCGTTGCCATTGAGTACAGCCGCAAATGTCCGAAAACGCTGGTGGTGATGCTGCATCCCGGCACAACGGATACTCGCCTCTCGCAACCCTTCCAGCGAAATGTACCACCCGAAAAATTATTTCCCGTTGCCCGCACAGCTTCCCAGTTGCTCCATGTCATTGAGACCTTGCAACCCGAAGACAGCGGACAGTTTTTGTCTTGGGATGGCAGCCGATTACCGTGGTGAGGGGGCAAGAGAGGCGTTTATCAGCCAAGGAGCCGTAAGTTTGAATACGGGCATTGACGATAGCGGATGGAGATCACTTCTGAAGACCTCATGAGGATAGGCGGATCAAGCCAATTTTCACCTCAAAATTCAAAATAGTCTCTGTCATTCCTCTTCAAGCACGGCTTAATTGAGTCCAGGACCATGAACTTGAACTTTAGTCCGTTGCATCGCTGGTTGCAGCGTCGGCATCTGCGAGCGTTGGAGGCAGCCTATGAAGCAGCGCAGGCAATCCAAGCGCTGGAAATGAAATATGCCAATGGCGGCAAGATTACCTACACGCCCGAGCAAACCAAAACAGTGTTTGACTATATCAAAAGTCTGCGCGACCGGCAGCTTCTGAAAGTCCGCACTAATCTTGCGCAATTTCAGCTGAGCGGTTTGCTGGTCCACCGCCCGGAGGCAGTCTCCGATTGCACCAGCGAAGCGGCGATGCAGCTCGAAGCGGCAGTGCTGGAAAAGCTGAATTTCATCGAGTCCATTATTGGCAAGTACCGTGAGGATGAGAGTGCTTCCCTGCCAGTGAATAGTGATGAACCGCAGCCCGCTGCTCCGGTGACCCCAGATACCGCTACGCCGGTCGATCGCCGCGATCCTAAAAATGCCGCTGCTCGCACGATTGATCCTGCAACGATTGCGGCCTATTCTCCGTCCCCTCGCCGCAGTCGCTTTTCCCAACGCGATCTGCCGCTAGGGTTTGGCAACGAGCTGAACCCCAACTACGAACAGCGCGTCGTTCAGGAACTGCGGCTGCGACGCCAGCAAAATCGGACGGCGGCCCGCTGGCTGCTAATCTTGCTGCTAGTGCCTTTGATGGTGCAAATTCTGGTCAAGAATCTGGTGCTGGAACCGCTTCTGGGAACCTACAGCGACCGCCATCCTACGCGGATTGAGCTGAGTCAGGCCATTCAGGAGCAGTTTCTAGTAGAGTTTGCTGCTGTCAAAGAAAAGCTGGAGATCCAGGAATTGATCGGCGTCATTCCAGAACTCACTCCTGCTCAGCGCCGCCAGCGCCTCGAAGAAGCAGCAGTGGACCTGTGGCGCGATGCACGTAACCAATCGCTGAATGGCCTCAAAAATCTGATGGCAGACGGCATTGCTCTCCTCACCTTTGCAGGATTGGTGTACTTCAACCGCAGCAAGCTAACCGCCATTCGGACCGTTTCTAATCAGGCGTTTCTGACCCTCAGCGATCCGGCAAAAGTGTTTTTGTTTATCTTGGTTACCGATATGTTTGTGGGGTTTCATTCGGCCGAAGGCTGGGAAGTGCTGCTGCAAGGGGTTACTAGCCACTTTGGTCTCCCCGAAAACCCGGCAGCCGTCAACACGTTCATCGCGACGGTCCCAGTCATTATCGATTCCTGTATTAAATTTTGGATCTTTAGCTATTTAACGCGCTATTCACCCTCGGCATCTGCCATCTACGAGCGGATGAACACCTAATTTTGTTGTAAAGAGTCCGACGCTGAGGGCGAGGTCAGTTCAGACTGCAAGGCACATTCGTCACTTGCGTGGGCACCCGTATGGGCATCTCGCAGAGCCTGCGATAACGGATCGCGAGCCTGCAGAGGAGCAGGAGGTACGGGATCGTAGCCCCCTGGATGCAGCGGATGACAGCGCACAATGCGGCACAGCGCTAGCCACCCCCCACGCCCAACGCCAAACCGCTCAATAGCCTCCAGGGCGTACTGCGAGCAGGTCGGCGTGTAGCGGCAGGTTGGTGGGAATAGCGGCGAGATAAACAGCCGGTAAGCGCGAATCAACGCCAACACAATCAGCTTCATGATCTCACCTTAGCACCTTGCTTCCCACGTCGGGGAGACCGCTAGCCTTTAACCCCACTTCCCGCCTCCGTTGGCACAATGTAGCGCTGCATCACCAAAAAGAACAGCAAAATGGGGGCGATCGAAATGACTGATCCTGCCGCGATCAAGCGCCAGTCCAGGGAGAAGGCACCCGCTAGTTTGGCTACACCTAGCGGCAGCGTGTAGTATTCCGGGCGATCGAGAATAATCAGCGGCCAGAGAAAGTCGCTCCAGGAGCCGATGAACACAAAAATGGCTAGTGTCACCAGCGCCGGACGAATCGACGGCAGCATCACATGCCACCAGATGCCTAGTTCGGCACAGCCATCCATGCGGGCAGCTTCTTCGAGTTCTTTGGGGACGCCCTGAAACGCCTGCCGCAGCAGAAAAATACCAAACGCCGAAGCGATCGCCGGAAAAATCAGCCCTAGATAGGTGTTGCGCAAGCCCAACTGCACCACCAGGATGTATAGCGGAATCATCACGATTTGAAACGGAATCAGAATCGTCGCCACAATCAGCGTGAACAGGGTACTGCGGCCGCGAAACTGCATCCGGGCTAGTGGGTAAGCCGCCAGCGAGCAAAACAGCAGATTCAGTGCCACCGTCAACACGGCCACCAGAGTGCTGTTGAACAGGTATTGCCCGAAGGGATTCGTTTGCCACACCGTCACGAAGTTTTGCAGCGTTGGCTGCAGCGGAATCAAACGCGGCGGAAATTGAAAAATATTTTCGCTAGGGGATTTGAAGGCCGTGCTGATCAGCCAGATCAGCGGCAGCAGCATCGCTAGCGCAATGATCCCCAGGGTGAAGTAGGTCCAAACAAGCTGTGAGAGTGGTCGCTTGGTAGGCGTCATGGTGAGTGGAGAGTCCAGGCAACCCCCATAGTACATCGATCATCGCAACTGGCAGCAGCTCCATCGCTAGTGACAGCCAGTATTTGAGAATTATTAGCAGCTACAGCTATTGCATCCTTCACGATTTTTTAATTGCCTTGCGTCGCTGTTCCTGATAAGGATTAATACTAGAATCGCTGCTTAGTTCAACAGAGGAAGCCTATAGCGACCTATTCAGCGTAGTATTCACAGCAAGCGACGCCATTTTTGTTGAGACCTATATGCTGAGACTCAACGGTGAGACTCATAGCATTTGCTATCGCCAATAAAAGCGCTAGTTGGCAGTAAGTAGCAACAAAACTGAGAAGGCCAATTGAAAGACTAGGAGTGGCAATGGGCAGTAAAACTAAGCTTTGGATCGGTGTGGGAACTTACCTCATAGTGAGTGCTCTACCGGGACTTGCAGCGGCACAGGCTGAATGGACATCAGTTGAGACAGCAAAGACCCCTAGGCAACCGATCGATCTGGCGCAAGCGGTGACGGAGGCAGACCTATGTCGTCGCGGTCCGGGTGGCGAAGGCGGTGAGGGTGGCGAAGGTGGCGAAGGGTCGGTAATGGCTCCTGCCCCAACCACTCTAGCAGCGGGGGTAGATGCCGCCGCGTTGAACCAGGCGGTCGAGCAGTACGAAGCGTATGTGCAAGCCCAAGCTGAGGATCTGGTGCAGCGGGTGCAAGAGTTCACAGGCACAATCATCGCAGGTGACCTAGAAGCCGCTAAGACGCTGTATCCCACCTCTCGGATTCCTTGGGAGCGGATTGAGCCGGTCGCCGAGCGGTTTGCCGCATTTGACACCAGCATTGACGCCCGCGTCGATGATTTCCAAGGCGAAACCGACCCGGAGTTTACCGGCTTTCATCGCATTGAGCTAGGGTTATTCCAAAACAACAGCACCGATGGGTTAAAACCCTTTGCCGAGAAGCTAATGAGCGATGTGGTGGGGCTACAGCGCTGCATCTCGGTGCTGCAAATTGAGCCGCGCGATATGGTGGTGGGTGCCGCCGAGCTAATCGAAGAAGTAGCGCAGAGTAAGATTACCGGTGAAGAGGACCGCTATAGCCGCACCGACTTCTGGTCCTTTCATGCCAATGTGGAAGGTTCGATGCAGATTGTGGATCTGCTGCGCCCGATTGTGCAGTCCGTTAATCCACAGTTGCTCGCGGACATCGATGCTGGCTTTGCCGACGTCAACCAGCAGCTCGATCGCTATCGCTTGCCCGAAGGCGGCTTCAAAACCTACGATCAGCTCACACCCACAGACAAGCAGCGGTTGCAGGCTAGCTTAGCCCGGCTGGCGGAGGATCTGGCCAATCTCCGGGGCGTACTCGGTGTTTAAGCAGGCATTTCAGCGGGTCATTTGGGATCATTCAGGGACAAAACGATGGGACAGGAGCAGAGGAAGCTGAATCGTCGGCAGTGGCTGATTGGGATGTCTGTTTTGGGCGGTGTTGGGTTGCTCGAGCTGCTAGGAGGACCTCACAGGCTGGGCAGACGAGCGGCGGTTGCTCAGGTTGCCTCACCGTCGCAGGCAATTCCTTTCTTTGGGGTGCATCAGCCCGGCATCACAACGCCAACGCCGGCCGAAGCCTTGGTCGTATCGTTTGACGTCACAGCTCGCTCGCGTCAGGAACTGCGACAGCTCTTTCAGACTCTAACGGAGCGTATTCAGTTCTTGATGGCGGGGGGTTCTCTGGAAGTCCGCGATCCCAAGTTTCCACCCAGCGGCTCGGGCATTCTCGGGTCGCCCTTCTCTCCGGATGGGCTAACGGTGACCGTGGGTGTAGGGGCATCCCTGTTTGACGATCGCTACGGGTTGACCGAGCTGCGTCCTAAGCGCCTGAAGCCTATGCCCCGCTTTCCCAACGACCGCCTCGATCCGACACTGGTGCATGGCGACCTGCTGCTGCAATTCCATGCCAATCACGCCGAAACTAATATCCATGCTCTGCGCGACATTATTAAGTATCTATCGGGGCTGGTGGTGCTGCGCTGGCAAATGGCTGGCTTCCAGCAGCCCGATCAGTTGCCTCATCCGCACCAGACTTCAACGCGCAATTTGCTAGGCTTCAAAGACGGCACGGCGAATCTGGATACTCAAGATCAGCGGCTGATGAACGAGCTAGTCTGGGTGCCCCCCCATACCGATGAACCCGCTTGGACTGCCGGCGGCACCTACGAAGTGGTGCGGGTGATCCGCATGTTTGTGGAATTTTGGGATCGGGTAGCTCTCGAAGAGCAAGAGCAAATCTTTGGGCGCACGAAAGACACCGGCGTGCCGTTGGGCTATCGCCGCGAAGAAGATGAACCCAACTACGCCCGCGATCCCCATGGCATTCAAATTCCCCTCGATGCCCACATTCGTTTGGCGAATCCTCGCACCCGCGAGACTGCCCACAGCCGAATTTTGCGGCAAGGCTTCAACTACTCGCGTGGATTTGACAAAGCCGGTCAGCTCGATATGGGGCTGCTATTCGCCTGCTATCAGCGCGATCTAGAGCAGGGCTTTGAAGCAGTGCAGAACCGTCTTAACGGGGAACCCCTGGAAGAATACATCAAACCTATCGGCGGCGGCTACTTCTTTGTGCTGCCAGGGGTGCCCGCTGCCGGCGGTTATTTGGGTCAGGGGCTGCTAGGTTAGTCTTTTTACTTTGCTTTTTGGGATTCAATGGCGTTCTCGCTAGCCGCGGTAACAGCAGCAGTGCTTTAGCGGTTCCCTGGAGACAAGAGTAGCGTGAACAGCTGCATACTGATTAAAAATATCGGAAACGCAATGCCTGCCAGACCCAGCCAGCTCATTGAGCTAACGAGAAGACGTTGGGGCAGCTTTAGGGTGGCGGTAGATCCCTGCGAGCGAAACCCATCGGCAACTTGAGTGCTGCCCGCTAGCAAACAAGCGCCACCAATGCCGGCCAGCACACTCATAATGAACCAAGTTCCCCACCCGTTTCGAGGGAGCGCCAGTCCCAGGAGAGGCAGCAGCCCAAAACAAATCAGCTCTAGTCCTAACCAAATCCCGAGACAAACAAAAAAATCTTTGCGGGTGCGTTCATCCATGGCTCTATCTCTCAGGACGCTCTAATAAAACTCTAATGAAGTCAGTCAGCTTAACTCGTTTGATTTGCTAGCCCGGCCGTACGGTGGACTGACGGCAGCGAGGTTTGTTGCCGTTGAACTTAATTCAACTTCACTTTTCAGAAGAGGGACGTAAATTTTGGTTGCTTAGCTCCATGGGGCAGAATGAATTCTGTTAGCCTGCGTAAATAAGGGATTAGTACAAGCTGCGATAAGGAACTCTGATGGGTGCAACCGGCTCCACCCTGGGACGCCCGGGCATCCCGCTCATCCACTCCTCTCTGTCGATGAATTGAGTGCTGCTGAAGATTAAGCTATGAACCACTACTGCTACAGCTGGATCGAGGATTGGTGCCGCGAAAACGGATGGACCGATTTATTTATGCCGATCCGCAACGAGTATTGGGCGTTCCCGCCGCACGGAGTCATGCCGTTGCCCATCCCAACTCAAGCGCTACGACAGATCAAGGCTCAGCGAGGGCTGTCGGTCCATGAAAAATGGTGGTGTGCTTCCGCCGTAATGACAGCGATCGTTGGAGCAGGGTTGACCTACATTGCCCATTCGCCCATGCCGGTTGTCGCCGCCTTTGCTTTCTGCGCCATTACGGTGGCTCGTCTAGAGGTGGAATAGCTGGCCGTCAACCTTAACCTTCAACATTTCAGCTAATTACAACTGCTCTAGCTCTCGCTGCAGGCGGGCGATCAGCGTATCGGCATCGAGCTGGTCAAGAATATCCTGAATTACGGTGTTTATGCCCTGCGGTCCCCAAGTGCAGCCTTGCTCCAGGTAGACTTGTGCCGCTTTGCCAACCCGATAGGACCCATAGCCAGCCAAGCTTGCCTGAGCCACTGCCGTACTGCTATAGGCCATAAGACCACTAGCGCTATCAAAAGCAGCACCGATGGCGGCTGCACTCTTACCAACGCCCAGTAGCAGGTTGCTTCCTAGTTCCCCCAGCAACAGGCTGCCCGAACTCCAGAGAATTGCTCGCAGCAGCTTTCCGGCTTCGTGGTTTGTCATGGGTAAGCCATAGAGCCTAGCCAAGTTGCGGATCAGCACTAGATCGGCAGCCGCACCTCCCAGCAGATCGAGCACTGCCACCGGATTCGCCGCCACCGCAATGGCCTTCCATTTAGCAAACTGCCAGATCAAATCTTCAGCTTCGCTGCGGTGCAGCTTAATCGTCTTGTGGGCTAGAGTCGCTTCAGCATCCCGAGCTTGGCGGAGGGCATTCAGCGCCAGCAGTGATTTGCCTTCACGGTTGAGAATCTCCAGCAGCATTTGCTTCAGCTCCTCGATTTGCGGTGGCGGCGATTCCCACTCGGAAGTCACTCGGCCGTCGGGCCACTCGACCCGCACTTCAATCGGGGCTGGCTCTGCGGCAACCAACACAATCTCATCTGGCGTCAGGAAGGGACGGTCACTGCTCCAGCGTCCGTCTTGCTCCAGTAGGTTTCTCAGTTTACAGTAAATGGTCTGGCGGTCCTGATCCGGGTAGAGGTCAATTTTGTTGAACACCAGCAGCAACGGTTTATGGGCGGCCTGAAGCTGCACCAAAGCCCGGTATTCCGTGCGGGTGATGTCGCCGGCAATCACAAACAGAATCAGATCAGCCTGCTCGGCTACTTCACGCGCCATCGTTGCCCGCAGCTCACCGCCAACTTCGTCGAGTCCAGGGGTGTCGATCAGCTCAATCTGCACCTGCCCGCCCGCTGCTGGCCAATACACCGAACGGGGGTACTGCGTAACGCCGTGCAGTGGTCCAGTTTGCAGAATCTTTTGCCCGAGCAGCGCATTGATCACGGTGGATTTGCCGCGACTCACCAAGCCAAAGACGGCAATCCGAATCAAGCCGTGGTTCAATTTTTCCAGAGTAGTGGAGAGCCGATCCAAATCGGTTTTTAGAGCAGCCTGGAGTTCAGTCGTGGCTGCGCTGCGCTTGCGATTGCGGAGCCTTATTTGCTGCGAATAGCGGCTAATAGCCTGTTTGAGGCTAGTGCGGGCGCGGTTGAAGTGGGCATCTTGCAGCGTCGTCTGCGTCAATGCTGGACCAGAGACGACCTCAGCGGAAAAGTCGGACATGGATGGAACTCAACGGCTAGCGAAGAACGGGGTCAATGGAGTAAATGGAGTAAATGGGATCAAACAGACGTAGCTCCTCTATTTTCGCTCACGCCACGATGCTGCCGCTGAGGGGCTGAGTCGGATAAGAGTGGTAGTTTACACACTTGCCAATTGCTGGCGGACCCTAGCTGGATTTTCTGGCTCGTCGCTGGCTAAACCACTCTTGCAACTGCTGCCGACAGGGGGTTTCCAGAATACCGCCGATAACCTGCAGGTGGTGATTAGAGCAGGCGCTATCCGGCAAATTAGCGACAGTGCGAATCGCGCCCGCTTTGTAGTCATCCGTGCCGTATACGAGCCGTCCCAGACGAGCTTGGATCAGGGCACCGCTGCACATCGGACAGGGTTCCAGGGTGACATAGAGCGTACAGGGTTCCAGATGCCAAGTTTGCAGCACCCGTCCGGCTTGCCGCAGGGCAACTATTTCGGCATGGGCAGTGGGGTCATGGTCGCGCTCTCGCCGGTTTTCTCCTTCGGCAATTAGCTCCCCGGACGCATTCACGATCACCGCGCCCACCGGCACTTCTCCTGCTGCTCCAGCGGCAGCCGCCAGGGCAATTGCTCGCGTCATCCAGCGATAGTGCTCTAGATACTCGGGATGATCAAGCAGCGGGGACGGGATTGGCGGCATTGATAACATTGGGGTCAGGCTGGGGAGGCCTCGGTCATCAGCAGTGGGTCGAGCTTGCCTTGCCGATCGAGCGCGTAGAGATCATCGCAGCCGCCAATATGCTGATTGTTAATAAAAATCTGCGGTACAGTCCGGCGACCGTTGGCCCGTTCAGCCATCTTCACCCGTGCCGCTCCGTTGCCATCAATCTTGTATTCAGTGTATTTCACGCCTTTCCACTGCAGCAGCATTTTGGCACGAATGCAGTAGGGGCAGGTTTGCCAGGTGTAGATTTCCACCTGCGCTTTCATTTTTTCTGGCTGCCGCTTCAGCAGCGAATTCAAAAAGTTCATGGTGTGTTTCTATCCTACAATGCGCTTAAACAGGTCCAGTTTCCCAGCATAGGGAGCGTAGCGCCACTTCAGATCAAACCAAAACGGCTTGACCAAGACGCTCTTGTAATGGGAGAAAGTATCGAATCCAGCCTTACCGTGGTAGCTGCCGATGCCGCTATCGCCCACACCGCCAAAGGGCAGAGACGAAGGAGCAATTTGCATAATCGTATCGTTGATGCAGACGCCACCCGAGGAGGTTTCCTGCAACACCCGCTCCTGAATCGCACGATTGCGAGAAAACAGATAGAGCGCTAGCGGTTTAGGACGAGCGTTGACAAAGGCAATGGCGTCGTCGAGGGTGTCGTACTCCAGCACCGGCAACACCGGACCAAAAATTTCCTCCTGCATGACCGGGGCGTCGGGAGATACGTCGGTGAGAATGGTAGGCGCGATGTAGCGCTCGTCAGGGTTGGTTTCACCGCCAATCACAATGGTGCCATCCTGAATCAGATGAGCAACGCGAGTGTAGTGCTTCGAGTTGACCAAGCGAGCATAGTCGGGGCTTTGGGCCGGATCGTCGCCGTAGAATTCCTGCACGGCAGTTTTCAGGGCTTGCAGCAAATCGGACTTGATGCGGCGGTCCACCAGCAAATAGTCGGGAGCAATGCAGGTCTGCCCGGCGTTGAGGAACTTGCCCCAGGCAATCCGCTTGGCAGTGTATTCGATCTGAACGTCAGCATCGACAATACAGGGACTTTTGCCGCCTAGCTCCAGTGTTACGGGCGTTAGATGCTTGGCTGCAGCCGCCATGACGATTTTGCCGATTGCCGTGCCGCCGGTGAAGAAGATATGGTCGAACTTTTCCTCGAGGACCGCTTGGCTCACCTCAACACCACCTTCCACGGTCGCAATATACTCAGGGGCAAAGGTTTGTTGCACTAGGTTCGCCACAACCCGTGAGGTGTGAGGAGCCACTTCCGAAGGTTTGAGTAAGGCACAGTTGCCCGCCGCAATCGCAGCCACCAACGGCGCAATCATCAGTTGAAACGGGTAGTTCCATGGGCCAATGATCAGCACGACGCCCAATGGTTCGGGATAAATTCGAGCTTTTGCCGGTCGCTGCTCTAGGGGAACTGCTGCCCTCTGCGGCCGCATCCAACGACGCAGATGCTTAATTGCGTAGTCAATTTCTTTAGTAACGCCAATCTCAGTGAGAAAGGCCTCCAGTTCCGGCTTGTTAAAGTCGGCCTTGAGAGCTTGCAGCACGGCAGTTTGATAATCGATCACTGCCTGACGCAGGGCTTTGAGCTGAGTTAAGCGAAACTCCAGCGATTTCGTTTGCCCCGAGTTGAAAAAGGCTCGCTGGCGGCAAACGATCGCCCCAATCGTATCCTGGAGTGCTTCGGAGGAAGGATGAGCCGTAACCTGGACCATGCCGATGATCGAACTCCTTGTATTGTTGCTATTTCTTAATATAGATAAGTCCACTCGGTTGATCACACCGCCGCTGCTTAGATTAGCGGTTTGCCTAAGTTAGCCGAAGGGCAGGTCATGCTAGCATCGAGACCGACGACACGGCTCGCCCTACGGTTAGGATACACACAGGCGAGGTTCACTTCATGCCGGAAAACAGACCCAAGTTTTGAAGCGGGCAGGGGGAATCGAACCCCCATCAACAGTTTGGAAGACTGTAGTTTTACCACTAAACTATGCCCGCATAGCCGCTCTACGCAACCTGCGTTTCTAAGCCTTATCTAGGGTAGCACAGGTTGTGTGGTTTTTGGAGTTTGGAGCAAATGGGCAAAGCTAGGCAGCAGAGTCTAAAGGTATTCAGCGATCAGCCGAGGCGGCAGGGGATGACAAATCGGAGAGAGAAGCTATGACTTGGCACTAGGTAAGCTCGTTAGTCTAGTTATTCCCCGACTTTTTACCCCTTTGGCGACTAAAGATTTTCTTAATGTTATTCTGGAGAGCGGTGGATTTTTGTCTTAACGACGAAAACCAGAGCGGTTGCTTCTGCTCAATCGCGGCTCGAATCCATATAATGACTCAGGCTGATCTGATCGAGCTAATTTCGAGCAAATTAGCGTCAGGTTGAGCAGCCAATGCTTGCTCCGTTGGGGCTTACCAGCTCTGACGGTGGTTTGGGGTGTATTTGTCTAGTGCTGAGATCTACTGCTGAGAGAGGTGCATTCTGTCCCGTTTGTAAAGACGAGGTCAAGAGTCATTTTGGAGTTGGTTATCACTCCCATTGTAGTTTAGCTGTTCCACTGTGTTCGCCCATGCGCATTTTTCTGTCGCTGTTGCCCCTGGCTCAACTGGTGACTCCATTGCCCGCCAACGCCGTACCGGCGATTTCTTCAACTCCTGCCGCTTCTGCAACGGTGATTTCTACGCCGCCACCCGATCCACAACCCGAAACGGTGATCACCTCGCCGCCACCGAGCCGCCCCAATCTTGGCAATCCGCGACCAGCACCCTCACCTGTCCGCCTCGCTCCTCCATCCACTAGTCCGCTTCCCATTGCTCCTCCAGTTCCTCGGCCACTGGATGTAGTGCAGCCGCAGCAGGTTCGTCCCCTGCCAGGACAGCTGGATGAAGTGCCCGTGTTCAACAGCAACAGCCCAGAGCTGATCCAAACCGAGGGCATCCTGCTGTCTACGTTTCCACCAGGGCCGATGCAGACTCCATCAGCGCATTTGAACTACCCGCTGCAGGGGCGCTTCGATATTTTTGCCCACCATGTGGCCCGGGGGTTGACGCCTGATGATGTGCGAACGCTTTATCTTGGCATTGTTGTGTACAATCCGTCAGATCGGCCAGTAACGCTGGATCTGATGCAGGCGGTGAGCTATCTCAGTCAGGATGCACCGTTCAACGATTTGCCGTCCTATGTGGCGAACCCCCAAGGAACCGTATTCGCGGGTCCAGGCAGCCGTGTCACCAATGAGGTGTTGCGGGGCGAACGCCAGCCCCACTGGCCAAGTCAGATTGTGATTCCGCCCAAAAATTCCCAGTTGCTGGTGAACGTGCCGATTCCGCTGCGCCGCCTTACGGTCGCCACCAATGGTACATTGCCGCCAGGGGCGATTATTCCTGGATTTCCGACTGTGGCAACTCAAACACCTGCGGCGGGTGCCCAAACGGCTGCCGTGTTGCCCCGTTTGACTCTGACGGCCACAGGCGATGCCGCCCAAGCTGCAACCGCTCCGGTGCCGCCGACCGTGCCTGCCCGTCCACCCGTCCCCGATAATCGTCCTCTGCCCTCGAATGGGCGCACGATTCTGATGCATCTGGCTAGCGATGGTCCGGTTTATCTGGCGAGTCTGGCAATGTTTGCTCCTCGGACAGCCAGTGGCGATGAGCGCGTGCCCACATTGATGGAATGGATTGATCTCTTGAGAAATGGTACTCTGGCCGGACCGCGGGATCGTCGTCCTACTACACCTAATACCCGCTTTGTTGGTCGGTTTTTCTATGGACGGGTCGCGGGGGTGGCTCAAGGCTCGCAGTGGATTGCGCAAGCCACAGACGGTGAAAATGCTGCCTATCTCAGCATCCCCAACCCCGGCGAAGCCATCTCCTATGTGCTCAGCACGGTGGACCACAATACCTTTGGCACCGGGCAGATCCAGAGTGCTCCGATGCTGGTTCGCTATCCCGATACTGCCTATCGCGCCCACGGCAACTATGGCGTTCTCTACAGCATTACCTTGCCGCTGCACAACAAAACCGACGCCACTCAGCGTGTGCGGATTATGCTGCAAACCCCGCTGCAGGATGAGCGTCTCAACGGAGAAGCCCTGCGGTTTCGCAACCCACCCTACGACCAGATTTTCTTCCGCGGCACTGTTCGCCTACGCTATCAGGATGACCTGCGGATTCCCCAAACCCGCTATTTTCACATCGTGCAGCGACGCGGGCAGCAGGGTGAACCGCTCCTTAGCCTGACGCTGCCGAGAGGCGACCGACGGCTCGTGGAAGTGCAGTTTATCTACCCGCCCGATGCAACGCCACCGCAAGTACTAACGGTAGAGACACAGGCCGCCCGCACCGCAGAGCAGTAGCGGAGTCTGGGTTTAGCCCATTGCCGCATCACGCCTTGTTAGGGTACCAAATTCTCTCTATCGTCTCTGCAATCTCCGTTGCGTGCAGCCGATCCTGCTCCGGCTGTAGGAGCACAGTGACATGTCCGAGTTTGCGGCCGGGACGCGACTGGGTTTTGCCATACCAATAGACATGGGCATTGGGAATATCAACTAGCCGTTGCCGCTGTTCTAGATAGTCATGATCGGCGGCTTCATAGCCTAGCAAGTTCACCATGACTGCTCCAGAACTGGTGAGAGTCGAACTGCCCAACGGCAGCCCACAAACGGCTCTGAGCTGCTGCTCGAATTGCGAGGTGGCGCAGGCATCGAGGGTGTAGTGACCGGAGTTGTGGGTGCGAGGTGCCAATTCATTCACTAGGACCTGTCCCTCGCGGGTCAGGAAACACTCGATACCCATAACACCGACATAGTCCAAACTCGTCAATAGGGCTTGGGCAATCTGGTGGACCTGCTCGACCACTGCCGGATCAAAATCGTCGATGACAAAGACGCGGCGACAAACCTGCTGCTCCTGCTGGGTTTCTACGACCGGGTAAAGGACAGTTTCCCCGCTCAGGGAGCGGGCAGCAATCACGGCTAGCTCTCGCTCGAAGGGGACGAACTCTTCGATCAGCCAGTCGGCTGCGGTAAAGGCCGGCGAGTGCAGCAGGGCCACAGCATCAGCAGGCTGCTTTAAGATCACCGTGCCCTGCCCATCGTAGCCGTGGCGGCGCACCTTGAGTACGGTCGGCCAACCAAACGGGTTCAGGGATGCTGCGTCGGTGTTTTGAAATACCTGAAACTGCGGTGTGGGAATGCCCACGTTTCGCAGATAAGTGCGCTGATGATATTTGTCGAGCAGTGGTGCTAGAGACGTGAGGCGAGGATAGAACAGCACACCGTGATCGGCCAGCCGCGACAGCGCCTCTAGATCGACAAATTCGTTTTCAAAGGTGATGACATCGCAAAGACGAGACAGTTTAGCCGTCGCTTCGGCATCGGCAACGGGCGCAAGGACAGTCTGGCTAGCAATAGCAACAGCAGGATCCGTAGCCTGCGGCGTTTGGATTACTAGCTCAATCCCCAGAGACTGAGCTGCTTCTGCCATCATCCAGGCTAATTGCCCGCCGCCAATGACTCCAACTCGCTTGATCATGGGTTTCTCCTGTGTTGCCATCTTCGCACTTCGCTCTCTTAGCGACACCCTAATGATTCGCGAGTTGCAACCCCGGTTTTGGAGTTGACACCGGTTGCCCGCTGGCACAGCTCTTTGACTTGCGCCCCATCGAGAATGGCGTCGCTAAAATCGGCTCCGGTAATATCCGTGCCATCAAATGTAGAGCGCAGCAGCAGCGTTTCGACCAGAATCGCGTCGCTCAGATCGGCTCCGGCAAAGTTCACCTGATCCGCCAGGGCATTGGTGAGATCGGCTCCATGCAGCTTGGCTTGAGTCAACACCGAGGCGCTAAAGACGGCACCCCGGACATCGGCTTTGGTAAAATTGGTGCGCTCCATGTGGGCGTTCGAGAACTCTGAGCCTTGCAGTTCCTCTCCAGAGAAATCCTGTCCAGACAGCTCGGCGTTGCTAAAGGACCGGGGTACCGTCCAGTCAGCCGCAGCGGGCAGACTCCAACTCCATAGGATCAGCACCAGCAGCAGAGCAATCAGTCGTTGAGAGATTCGACACATGAGACTAATGGGATAGCAGATCAGGGAGCTACGGCCGCAACTCCTATCTTTATCTTGACAGGTGGTAGGAAACCACGTCCAGAGCAGACGTTTCCCCTACAATCGCATTACGGGAGCAGGTGTGACATCGGAGATTGATTTTGACTTAACGCTTTTGAGATTACTTTGCGGTCATTAGGTCACGTTATGCACACTGCAACACACAATACTTTCACAAGAAGTAACTGACAACTCATCGAGTCGTGACCTTCGGTTGCTCCCATAGCTTGCCAGACTTATTCTGTCACCGTTCGCCTAGCCTGCCGTAGGCACTGCCATTTACCCGTCTGTTACCTGAGAGTGCCGTTAGGGCGCTCCACTTGCTGTGTCCTGCCTTAATGGAGGATTTCACAGGGCAGTACCCACTCAAAACCTCCATAGAGCTTCGCAAGGTGTACATCGCTGTGTCCAACGCTAACAATCAGTCTTTCCTTAAGTGGTCACAATCAATTCTTCAATCAGTTTATCAGTATGTTTTCCCACTTGTACTGCTAGTATCAAGTCAGTGCAGTGAGCTAGATTCAATGCAATCCAGCAGTTCTCTACTGCTAATTCGTCTAGGAGGTATGGCTTCTGGTTTTTTTACAAACAACCACATCTCGTCAGCAGATTCCTCTGGGGGTTCACCGTTTGCACCTGGGCATTATGAATTTGCTGCGCTTTTTGTCTGCACCTCTGCCCCCTGCCGAATTTTGCAGGGCGTTCCCTCACCAGTCACCTGAGAAACACTGCCCTTGGCACCAGCAGAACAGATAAACACAGTGCGATCGGGATTGAGAAATTGAATCTCCAGCCTATGATTGAAGAAGAACTGTTTACTTGTCGAGTTACTTGTCGAGGTCAACGCCAATGGTCACGCTTCAGCTTCGTCAATTGGAGGTGCCACCCGGGAAATGTCTATTGCTCCACGATGTGAGCTGGTCAGACTTTGAGACCATTTTGGCGGAGATGGGAAACCATCGCAGCACACGTATCGCCTACGACAATGGTTTGTTAGAAATCATGGCACCCCTACCCGAACATGAATACTTTAAGCAGTCTCTGAGTATTGCAATTGAAGATATTGCCGAGGCCTTAGAGCAAAACTACGAAAGCTACGGTTCTACAACTTGGAGAAAACGAGCAGAGCAAGCCGGGATAGAACCCGATAATTGCTTTTACTTTCAAAATGAAGCTCGCGTGCGCGGTAAACTCACCTTCGATCTGGATCAAGATCCTCCACCCGATCTCGCCCTAGAAATTGAC
Organism: Synechococcales cyanobacterium C42_A2020_086; assembly: GCA_015272325.1. Lineage (GTDB taxonomy): Bacteria > Cyanobacteriota > Cyanobacteriia > Elainellales > Elainellaceae > JACYLU01. The sequence continues at coordinate 315,340 of JACYLU010000036.1, forward strand.
CTCACGAGCAAGTCCCTTAATCGCTTCCCAATCTATCGGCGGCTAGGGGTGCCAGAAATTTGGTGCTACGACCAGGGAAAACTCACGGTTTACCGGCTGCAAGAGGGCGAGTACCAACAAGTAGAACAAAGTAAAGTTTTTCCGGTTCTGCGAGTCCAAGAGTTGCCCCAGCTAATCGAGGCACATCGCGAACAGGGGCGATTGGCCCTACGGCGAGCCGTAAGAGCCTGGGTGAGAGAGCAGATCAGCCGCTAGAAATAGTAGTAGCTGCGTGCCCTCTGGTAAGCGATTGGCATCAATCGGTTTACTGCTTTGAATATTGCTTGAGCGGTTTTTGCAAATGAAGTTAAGTATCGAGTTGAGTATGAAGTTGATATCTCTCAGATTGTCTCAGATGGATTGGTGAATGATTGGACCAGCTTGATCTTGGATAGAGCGTGTTGGCAGGGAACTGCTTTGAGGCTGTGGGTTGATGAAGGGTGTCTGGCAGACTGACTCGTCCCAATCAGGTCTTCAAGCGGGTTTTCAGACAAGGATGGCATACTGTCTTGCCTGCCCATGATTTGTAGCAGTAACTCATTGCTTGCCTCTATCAACGACTTGCAAGGGATAATGTTCAGGAAAGGATGCGCCCCGCAACGCAGGGCCCATCCTGCTCGGGCTACTGTTTTCCAATCACCTCAATCATCGGGATTGACCCGGTCCACTTTTCTAAACCGCTCTCCAGCTTAGCCGTGAAGCATTGAATTAAATTTCTTTGCTAACGACGTACCAGGAAAGGGTTGGGGGCTAGAGAAAAGGGACCTTAGAGCTTTGCCTAATGTGGGGGTAAACCACAACGGCATTTCCCTCTTGGTAGTCAGTTTGAGAGATCAGTTGTGAGGAAACTGTGAGGAATGCGAAAATAGGCGAAGTTTAACGACGGTAACGCAATATTGCTTAGAAAACTTAATAATACTGATATTCAAGCCGTGAACTATCTCGATAAAACTATTTCGATAATCAGTCTCACTGTTTTCTAGAGTGATCCCTGGAGTGATTCATGAGTTCATTGCTACATTCATGTGCTCAATGTTCTGGGTAAAGTCAGCGACACACGTAATACAACGGGCATCCCTTTTCGCGGGTATTGGCTATGAAGATCCTGATTGTAGAAGACGATCAAACCGTGGCTCAAACCTTACAGATCCTGCTGTCTAGCTACAACTATGCAGTTGATATAGCCACGGATGGCGACGCTGGGTTACAGATGGCAGAAGCCTTTGATTATGATCTGATTGTGCTAGATATTGCTCTGCCTAAACTCGACGGGATCAGCCTCTGTCAACAGCTGCGCCACCAAGGATTCCAGCGCTCGATTTTGGTACTGACTGGACAAGGAAACGCCCAGCAAAAAGCAATTGCCCTCAATGCCGGAGCCGACGACTATGTGGTTAAACCGTTTGATTCAGAAGAGCTAGTCGCGCGGATCCAGGCTCTATTACGTCGAGGGAGTTCTACCACTCAACCCATCTTGACCTGGGGGCTGCTATCGCTTGATCCCAGCAGCCGCAAAGTATCCTATGGTACTGATCTGCTGACGGTCACTTCCAAAGAATATGCGATTTTGGAGTTGTTGCTGCGGCATCCCGACAGGATATTTAGCGCTAGCAAAATTTTGGACCAAGTCTGGAATTCCATCGATGTCTCCAGCGAAGCAGCCGTTCGTGGCCACATCAAGGAACTGCGGCGAAAATTAGCAGCCGCCGGTGCTCCCAAGGACTTGATTAAAACAGTGTATCAATCTGGCTACCGGCTCAACCCCCTCTACGCCTCTGGTTTGGCGCACCCAGCCGAGCACCAGCCAACGCCACCCCAGCCTGCCGAACTGACGGCAGTCAATCAAGAGTTACGGGCCGCGCTAGACAAACTCCGCTCAACTCAGGCAGAATTGCGCCAGAAGCATCAGGAATTGCAGCTCGCTTATCAAACCATTGCCCAAGAACGGCAGTGTTTGCAAGCTACTCACGACGACCTAGAGCAGCGAGTCGCTGAACGCACCGCCGAGCTAGCAGCAGCCAATCAGGCGTTGCAACAGCAGCAGCAGCATTGGCAAACCTTGGTGGAAAATAGCCCTGACATTATTTTTCGCCTCGATCTGCAGCTGCGTCATCTCTACATCAGTCCCAGAGTTGCGGAAGTCTCGGGCTTGCCGCCCCAGCATTTTCTTGGTAAAACAGGTCGGGAATTGGGATTACCCGCCGATGCGTGCGATGCCTTTGAGGCAGCCTGTCGAGCGGCAATTGCTACCGGCGAAATCACCCGGGTCGAATACACCATTGCTGACCGGCACTATGCTTCTCGCCTGATTCCAGAACGGTCAGCCGCTGGAGCAATCGAATCCCTGCTGGGTATCACCGAAGACATCACCGAGCGGCAATCGATTGAAACTGAATATAAATGCATGGAGGCTGCCCTGCAACAACAGCTAGCACGGATGCGCCTGATCACGGAAACCAGCCATTTTATCCGCCAAACGCTAGATCTAGACCAAGTGTTGCAGCGCACGGTCGATCAGATCAGACAACTCTTGCAGGTCAACCGTACGCTGATCTTTCGCTTCCAACCCGATTGGCGGTGCACTGCTGTTGCCGAATCCGTTGAACCGGGCTGGACACCCATTCTAGCAACAACCATTTCGGATCCCTGCTTTCGGGATCAGTATATTGAGCCCTATCGCCAAGGACGAGTCTCTGCCATTGCCGATCTGGAAACTGCAGCATTGCAGCCCTGCTATCGGGACTTATTGGCAAGCTTTCAGGTCCGAGCCAACTTGGTGGTTCCGATCTTGCAAAGCAACCCGCCGCAAGACGACCATCTCTGGGGGCTACTAGTTGTGCATCATTGCGCCGGTCCTCGACCCTGGCAAGCGGAAGAACTAGAGTTGTTGCGGCAATTAGCAAATCAAGTGGGGATTGCCATTCAGCAATCTGAACTCTATCAGCAAGCCCATCACGAACTGCTAGAACGCAGGCGAATGCAGCAAGTCCTGCAAGACAGTGAAGAACGCTTCCGCTCTCTCAGTGCTTCGGCTCCCATTGGCATCCGGCAATCGAATGCGGATGGTATTTGCCTCTACGTCAATGCCCGCTGGCAAGAAATGTCTGGACTCAGCTTGGAAGATAGCCTAGGCAATGGTTGGCTGCAGGCAATTCATCCCGATGATCGCGAGGCGACCGCTCAAGCTTGGGAAACCTATGTGCGGCAGGGTGCGCAGCAGGGCAAGGAATTGAAGCAAAAGGTGCGGCTGCTGACTCCCCAAGGCGAGGTGCGCTGGATCTTCTGCCAAACCGCACCGATTCGCTCTAGCAGCGGGGAAATTACGGGCTATGTCAGCACCCAAGAAGATATCACCGCTCGCAAACAGGCTGAACAAACCATCCGGGAACAAGCTGCTTTGCTAGATATTGCCTCCGATGCGATCTTCGTTCGCGATTTAAACCACCGCATTCTCTACTGGAATCAGGGCGCAGAGCGGCTATATGGTTGGTCGGCGGCAGAGGCCGTTGGTCAGAACGCCAGAGAACTGCTTCAGGAGGATTCTACCCAGATGGCCGCTGTGCTTCAGAGGGTGCTAGAGCAAGGAGAATGGCAGGGCGAAATGCGCAAAGTGACCCGCACAGGTCGCGAAGTGATGATTGCAGGACGCTGGACCCTCGTGCGAGATGAAGCCGGCCATCCCACGTCGATCTTGAGTGTCAACACCGACATTACAGAAAAGAAACAGCTAGAAGCGCAATTCTACCGGGCACAGCGGCTAGAAAGTATCGGCACCTTGGCGAGCGGTATTGCCCATGACCTCAACAACGTGTTGACTCCAATCTTGGCGCTCTCGCAACTATTGCGGCTAAAGCTGCAACTAGATGCCCACTCCCGCGAAATGCTAGAGATCTTGGCAGAGAGTGCCAAACGCGGGGCTAACCTCGTTAAACAAATTCTCACCTTTGCTCGCGGCAGCGAAGGCACCCAGATCCCGCTTCAGGTGGGACCGCTGCTCCATGAAATTGCCACTATTGCCCGCCAGACCTTTCCCAAATCCATCAGCATTCACGACGTATCATCTCCCTCGCTAGGGTGGGTTGTGGCGGATCCTACCCATCTACACCAGGTATTGATGAACCTCTGTGTGAATGCCCGCGATGCTATGCCGAATGGCGGCACGCTGACCCTTGAAGCCCAAAATCAGTTCGTTGATGCCGAAATGGCTGCAATGCATCTCGATGCCAAGGTCGGTAATTACGTAGTCATCACCGTTGCTGATACGGGAACCGGCATTGCCCCCGAGGTTTTGGATCGCATCTTCGACCCTTTCTTTACCACGAAAGCTCCCGGACACGGAACCGGATTAGGTCTTTCGACCGTGCTGGGAATTGTCAAAAGCAGCGGTGGTTTTGTAGATGTTCAGAGCCAGTTAGGAGTGGGTAGCCAGTTTAAGCTGTATTTACCCGCCATTGAGGCTGTAGACCCCACTAGCGAGCAGCCGACTAATCTTCTTTCAGGGCAGGGAGAATGCATTTTGGTCGTGGATGATGAACCAATGATTCTCCAGTCTATGCAAGCCGTCTTGACTAGCTACCATTACCGCGTTCTCACTGCTTCAAGTTGTGCTGATGCCATCGCTTGTTACAGGAAGCAGCATGAGCAGATCCACGTGGTGGTGATCGATATGATGATGCCAGACGGCGACGGACTAGAGACGATTCGAGCATTGCAGGCCATCAACCCTCAGGTTCAGATCATTGCCACCAGTGGACTGGTTGGAAACTACCGGCAGAGCCTGCAAGCCCTGGGAGTGACCACTCTGTTACCCAAACCTTTCGTGACAGTCGAATTGCTGCAAGGTATCCAGTCACACATTCGTCAACACACGCAGCAGTACATGCCACAAAATACCTCTGCTTAAGCAAAATCCGCATAAGTCAGTGGCACGAGTAACATATAGAGCAACATCAAGTAGAGCAACATCAAGAGTAAAGAAAAGTTCATATCGCTAGCCACAGCTTGTGTTAATATAAAAGTGGGATCGGAGCTTCCCGAACGATAGCTAAAGCAGTTACACTCTAAACTATGGCGCGTATAGTTGAGAGTAATACTGAACGAGGATCTGAAGACGAGACAGCTATGGTGACGGAGTTAAGAGGCGACGAAACCAAAATCCACAGGTTGATCAAGGAGGCAACTTTGGAACCAATAGCAAGTCGTTGTTGAGAGGAAGTTAGTGAGTCCGCTAATAGTGAGTCCGCTAAACTTCCTCTCAGCATGTCTAGAGCTTCGTTGCTATTTTGCCTTCGTGAATCCTGAGTACTGTTGAAGTACTGTTGATGCATTTGATAATTAGGACTGCTGAATCTCAGCCATATTCCCCTTATTGGCTTGATCTCAGCCTCTATGTCCAGCCGCTTTACCAGGAGGTGAGTTTATGAAGCTCAGTTATCGCGGCGTCCCCTATGAGTATATGCCCACTCCAGTTACATTGGCAGGCTACCGCGGCAAAGGGAAGTATCGTGGTATTCCTACATCCTACGCCATCTTTACTGCCGATGTTCCTCAACCTGAATACGAGCTGACCTATCGCGGCGCAACCTACACCACGGGGTCTCCTCAGTCTAGGGCTTCGCAGTCTCCTCCAGTAGCGAGGCAAGAGGCGACATCTGTACCAGAGTCCGTACCAGAACCTGTGAGTGAACCGGTTGTCGGTCCAGCCACGTCTGCTGTCAATCCCCCAACGATGAATGAGCGCCTGCGCTACTTGATGATGGAACACCATCGTCGCATTAGAAAACGGGAGCAATCTATGCTGGCTCGCCTGGATGCAGACATTGGGCTGTCGGTGGAGGATGCAACTCACTTCTATAACCACATCCAAGGCTATTTCCCCAACGACGAATGGCCGGACTACGACCGCAGCCCTGCTGCAATGAGCTAGAGAATGAGCTAGAACCAGTCCTTGGCTCACCACTTGGGTCAGTGTGAGGAGTGGCAATGCAGAAGGGGACAACAGGATGACTTGGCTTCGGCGAGTCATCCTTTAATACGCAATGCGTAATCTTTAGCGGGCGTTGGAGGGGGCAATGGGTTGCGAGACATCCTCACAAAATCCTCAGATCTTCTGTCTAAAATTCAAAATTGAGTAGGAGATCAATGCGGCTAACTGCAGAGGAGGTGATCCTACGATGGAGGGTGTCGTGGCGGCACAACTGCCCCAAGAGGCTAAGCCCCAAAACGCGAAGTCCCCAAAACGCTCCCGATTAACAGCTCCTACGAAACCTGACGCTCAATACCTTCGCGAGCTGTTACAGCTTTGGGAAGATGCTTCCTGAGTTGCTCCAAAGCCTGAGTTGCTCCAGAGATTGATGCAACTTGATGCAACTAGGAGAAACGCTGAGAAGCACTGAGGTGATCCATAGATTACCGTTCGAGAACTATGTTTGACAAGTAGGTTCAACGAATAGGTTTGATGAATAGTTTGATCTCTGAATAGTTTGACTAATGATTTGAGGAGGAAAAACTATGGCAATCGTACACCTTGATCCTCTCGAGGAAATGACGCATTGGGAACCCTTCCGCGGGATTAGCAGTTTGCAGCGCGAAATCAACCGCTTGTTTGATCGCTTGTTACCCAGTGGCGATGGTGAAATTCGATCGCTGACTTTCGTTCCTTCTGCCGAAATGGAAGAAACCGACGATGCTATTCACCTCCGGTTGGAAGTTCCGGGTATGGAGTCCAAGGATCTGGAGGTTGAAGTCACCGAAGAGTCGGTATCAATTAGGGGTGAGCGCAAGACTGAGTCTAAGACCGAGGCTAGAGGCATGATTCGCTCCGAATTCCACTACGGCAAGTTTGAACGCCGGATTTCCTTGCCAGCCCATATTCAAACCGATAAGGTCCAGGCTGAGTGCAAGAACGGCGTATTGACTCTGATGCTGCCCAAGGTGGAATCTGAACAGCGAAAAGTGGTGAAGGTCAACATTGGCTAGAGTTGAATGGATTAGGGTTTGGGATGGGCAACCTCTCAAACCCTTATGAGTTTAATACTGGTCAATGGCTAAGCAAACCTTAGGCAACCGTTAGGAAACTGGAACTCCTTGAACCTGTCCAGACGGTTGCAAGCCAAATGGTTGCAAGGAGGCTAGAGATGCTGACCGTGGTACGACGCAGCCAAGTCCAGGGCTTGATGACAATGGATAGTTCGACGCTCTCGCATTTAGGCGAGGTGCAGGAGGTTTGGCTCGACGAAACGGGAAAGGTTGCCTATCTCTCGGGAAGTGCGGGCTATTTACCGCTAGAACAGGTAGCTCGTATTAGTCATCAGGCGCTTTCAACCTATGGACGACTGCTCGTAGCAACCCCAGATCGCCTACGCCGTCTTGATCAATTAGCTGTTCATTCTGCCCTAGGAGAACCATTAGGGTGGGTAGAGGATTTTCTCTTCGACTGGCATACCGGCGAAATTGCCGCTTATATTCTGGCAGGACAGATCGCTGAACCGTTAGGAGAATATGCCGTACTCTATCCTGAAGATGTCAAAGAGATAACAGTTGACTATCTGGTAATCGCCAGCGATGCTGAGAAACGCCTCAAACCCGCATCAGAAGGGCTGCGAGGATTTTTTAGCGAGCAATCTCATCAGGTGCAGCATTTGATACAGCTCATTGCCGACCGCGTTCATCATCTCGTTGCTCCCCACGATCAACCAGAGGTGGTGCGAGTTAAGGTCAAAGAAGCAAGCGACGAGCTAGCCGCTTCCGGTCAACACGACCACCATGCCTTGGCAGAAGCAACGTCCTATTTGCAGGAGCAGTGGCAGGCATTACACCAGAGTATCAGTCGTTCGGGAGAGCGAGCCAAGGCAGCTCTTCATTCCGCTTGGAAGCGCCTAACGGGTAGCCCCTAGGGTCGTTCCGGGATCTCTGCTTCAGGAGGTGATTACGATGCACGCCCATTATGCTCGATTTAAAACGCGCACTGAGGCCGGTCAACAGCTAGCGACTCGGCTCAAAAACTATGCCAATCGTGCCGATGTATTGGTCTTGGGGCTGCCCCGGGGCGGTGTGCCGGTCGCCTATGAAGTCGCCAAAGCCTTGAATGTACCCTTGGATATTTGCCTGGTGCGGAAGTTGGGCGTTCCAGGGCATAAAGAGCTAGCAATGGGAGCCATCGGTTCAGGTGGCGTCAGGGTATTAAATTACGACGTGGTGAGTTGGCTAGGCATTTCTGGCAAAACCATCGACGAAGTAGCAGCCCGAGAATTGAAAGAACTGCAGCGGCGTGATCGGGTCTATCGAGGTGATCGTCCCCAACCCGACATCCGCGATCGAACGGTGATTCTCGTCGATGATGGTATAGCTACTGGCTCAACCATGCGAGCAGCCATTGCGGTGCTGAAGGCCCAACGCCCTGCCGGTTTGATCGTTGCCGTTCCAGTTGCTCCACCCCAAACGCTTCAAGACTTAAGTACCGAAGTTGATGATGTGGTGTGTTTGCTGGCACCAGAAACCTTTTATGCCATTGGTCTCTGGTACGACGACTTTTCCCAAACCTCCGACGCAGAAGTTTGTGAACTCTTAGCTCAGCCAACTGTGAAAAATCTTTCATCCATTACTTAGAGCATTACTTAAAGACGTTGCTTAAGGAGCAGATGAACAGGATGGATAAACGTTCAACAGATCATATTCCAGATCATATCCCGGAGAATCTTGTATCCGTCTCCGCAGGACCTGCTCAACTAGAAGGCAATCTAGTCGTTCCGGCAGGTGCTCAAGGGATCGTGTTGTTTGCCCACGGAAGTGGAAGCAGTCGATTCAGCTTTCGTAATCGCTACGTTGCCAGTGTGCTGCAGCAGCAGGGATTAGCAACACTGTTGCTCGATTTGTTGACAGCCAAGGAAGAAGAGATTGATTTGCGAACCTGGCAGTTGCGGTTTGATATTGGCTTGTTAGCGACACGGCTAGTAGGAGCAACAGACTGGTTACTCCACAACCCAACAACACAGAATTTAAGGATTGGCTACTTCGGTGCCAGTACGGGGAGTGCTGCAGCTTTGATTGCCGCCACAAAACGCCCGGATGTGGTGAAAGCCGTCGTTTCCAGAGGTGGACGTTCCGATCTGGCTGAAGCTGCACTTCCTCGGGTGCGAGCCGCGACGCTGCTGATTGTTGGTGGCAACGACTTCCCCATCATGGCGATGAATCAAGAGGCGCTGACCCTTCTGGAGCAAGCAGCAGAGAAACGGCTAGAAGTGATTCCTAACGCAACACATTTGTTCGAGGAACCGGGTGCCCTAGAGCAGGTAGCTGTCTTGGCAGGCGAGTGGTTTAAGCGGCATTTATGCTCCGAACTGTACGCTCTGGGTTAAAGCATCTCCCTACACCGTTCTGAATCGGCCTTAATTGGACTCAAATGGAGGTCCATCAATGAAAACCCGCCATCGCCTGACCCAAATTGCTCTAACCCTCCTTAGCACCTTGCTCATCCTCCTCCTGTGGGGAACAGCCGTCGCCCAAACTAGCCACGACCTTGAGAAAGACATCGTGCGGTTTGGAGGTGATGTCACCGTTGCGGAGGAACAAGTTGTGCACAATGCAACCGCCGTCGCCGGCTCTGTGATTGTTCTCAACAATGGACAAGTGCGAGGGGATGCAGTTGCCATTGGCGGCGATGTCATCCTGAAAGCAGGTGCCCGCGTGAATGGCGATGCCACTGCCATTGGCGGCGATATTTTTCGGGAAGACAATGTCACGATTGGTGGGGATGCGGTTGCTGTGTTGAGTGGCGACCGGGGGCTGATGCTGCGAATGCGACAGTGGGGACTATCGGGTCTACTGATTCGTGCCTACTGGGTTAGCGCCGCTGCTCATGCGATGGTTGTGCTGACCCTAACCGCAATTGGAATATTGCTTGTTTTTTTGATTCCCCATTTTCTTCAGTCTGTGGTTTCAACCCTCAACCAAGCGCCTCTCAAGAGTGGGGTCTGGGGATTGGGCAGCGTTGTCGCCCTGATTCTGCTTTCGGCGCTAATTAGTGGCAGCCTGTTGGGATTGATACTGCTGCCGATTGCAAATTTAGCGATATTCGTAGCGGGGCTGTTGGGATCCATCGGCATTGCCCTATGGCTTGGGCAGCGAACCCTACCCGTTGCTGGACGACCGCTTTGGCAATCCCTAGTGATTGGCATGTTGATTTTAGGAATTATTGGACTGATTCCTATCCTAGGAGGGCTGTTCTTCCTGGTGGCAAATCTGTTTGGGTTGGGAGGAATTCTTGTGTTGCAATTCAGCAAACATCACCGCGAATTGCTGAGACATCGACCACCTCCACCCCACCTAGAACCGACAGATCAGTATCCCCAGGAGATGCCCTAAACCATGTCCTAAAATACATCTCCCTATTCACTTCGATATACTCTGGTAAATTAAAAGGTAACGCATGAATTCTTCTCATTCCATCAATACCTCTACCAGAAGCGTAATCCATCCTCGACAATTGCTAGAACGCTATGCAGCAGGAGAAAGGAACTTTAGTGGGCTGCTTCTAGTAGGAGTTGATCTCAGCGATGCGTATTTGAGTGGAGCAGATTTTTCCAGATCTCAGCTCATAGGGGCTAATCTGGCTAATGCACTGTTAAGCACAGTCAATTTCAGTGAAGCCGATTTAGCAGGAGCCAATTTGGCGGGAGCCAATTTGTTTAGTGCTTTCTTGAGTGGTGCCAATCTCAATCACGCTGTTTTGCAGGCTGCCAATTTGATGGAAGCCGATCTCAGCGGTGCATCACTGATTGAGGCAGACTTGAGCGATGCTGTGCTGCATCTCACCTGCCTAGCAGAAGCCAATCTTACCCAGGCTAAGTTAGTCGGAGCCAGACTGTGTGGCGCGAAGCTATGGAAAGCGAACCTGTGTGGTGCTGATTTGCGGGGCGCCGATTTGTGTGATGCGAACCTCTGTGAGGCAAATCTGCGGGGCGCAAATCTGGAAGCCACCGATACCAGCGAGGTTGCCTTAACAGGAGCGATTTTGCCTCAGGGCGACGTTCATGAGTAGCGTTGCTCCGCAGATTGTGCGCTATGTATCAAGAGTGTACGGACAAAGGTCTACCACTGCTTGCTCCCACTGCCTGCTCAATGTGGGCTTCCACACTTCACATTTCAATGGAGCTAAGCGGACTCGAACCGCTGACCCCCTCAATGCCATTGAGGTGCGCTACCAACTGCGCTATAGCCCCGGATTGCGTATACCATCATGCCTCGATAAAGGGGAGTTCGTCAACTAGATTTTGAGATTTCTAGCGGAGGGTAGAGGAGAGGCAGCAGGGGGCAGGGGCAGAGGCACTGTATAGCCCGAGATTTATGAAGTATGAAGATTGGTGATGCCGAAGTTCACTGCGGGTTCTGGTCCGCTCTTCGGGATTTCCTCTAGGATCTAAAATCGTACCGATGATTTTGCTTCTGCCCTATGACTGTGACGCCACCCAATCCGTCAGAGCCACCCTCTTCGGGTTCTTCAGAAACCGAGGCAGCCGCTGAGCTGCTCCTTTCCCTTCGCCGCAAGCAAGGTAACTGGGTGGCGTGGGGGCAAGCCTGTCAGCAGCTGCAAAAGGCTGGCTACAGCCCACAGCAAATTTTTGAGGAAACCGGATTCGAGCCGGTGCAGCAGAATCAGGTGATCGTGGCTGCGCAGGTTTACCAGTCCCTCATGACGGGAGAGGCAGCTCCAGAGGTGCTTCAGCGGTTCGAGCAGACGGGCAGCGACATCCTCTATGAGTTTCGGATTTTGGCACAGCCGCAGCGGGTGGCGGCCGCCGCAATTGTAGTTGAGAAAGGAATTGACTCCGAAGGAGCACAGGACGTAGCAAAGGCGCTCAAAGAATTTACACGGCTCTCCAATCCTCCGGTTGAGTTCACCGCTTACCCCAGTGACGCCATCGCCTATCACTACTGGAAATTGGCGCAGCAGCAGGCCGATTTGCAGGCTCGCTCGCGGCTGATTGCTCAAGCTCTGCGGTTTGCCCAGGGTGAGGCAGCTCGGCAGCGGGTGGAAAGTCTGCTCACCGATTTCAGCGTTACTCGTAGCCGTTCGGCGCCCCGGTTGCCTTTTTACCGTCTGGAGTCAGCGGAGGAACAGCCGCGAATTCTGCCGGTGGTGGGTCAGTTGCCGCTTACGACGGCTGACATGCAGGCGGTGCCATTGGTTGAGGATGAGGGTGTTTTTCATTTGGTGAAGTTCGCTGGAGCGGGGGCCTGGGTAGCGCTGCCGAGCTGGCAGGTGGTACGCAATGCTGAAGACCCAGTGGTGATTATGGCGCTGGGTGAGCAGCTCCCCGCAGACAGTTTGAACCCTACCGAAGAAGTGCTGCTGGTGGTGGATCGGGCAGAGCGAAGCTGGAGCAGCGAAAGTTATTTTCTGATCGATCAAGCAGGGGAGTTAGCAATCGAGTGGTTTGAGGAGGCTCCAGAAGCAGCTATTCTCGGCAAGGTGATCTTGGTGCTGCGTCCCAAGAAAGTGCTAGATGAGGACTTCAACAAAGACTTGTGGCAGATCGAGGAATAGGCTACTTAGCCTTGAACAATACCCACCCACTGTGTCACTGGAGCAAGAGGCTTCCAGCCCAGAAATCCGCCAATCGGTTCGGTGCGCTGAATAGCAATGCGGGTCAACGTTCCTCCCCTAGCGTGATGCCACTGCAACAGCACCTGCTCGCTTTCTAGCGTGACAGCATTGGCAACGAGTCGTCCCCCCAACGGCAATGCTTGCCAACAGGTATCTAGCAGTGAGGGAGTGGTGAGACCACCGCCAACAAAAATAGCGTTGGGTTGAGGTAAGGTGCCGAGAGCAGCAGGGGCAGTACCGGCAATAATTTGCAAATTGGGTGTTCCTAGGGCCACAGCGTTGTCAGCAATGTAGCGTAGTCGTTGCGGCTGAGGTTCGATGGCAATGGCATGGCAGCGGGGATGGCTGCGCATCCACTCGATGCCAATAGAGCCACAGCCCGCTCCCACATCCCAGAGCACCTGCCCCGGCAAAGGAGCCAGAGCCGCCAGCGTAATAGCGCGAACTTCCCGCTTAGTCAGCTGCCCGTCGTGCTGATAGACCGTATCCGGCAAACCCGCTAGTCGCGACAAGCCCGTAATGCCCGCATCGGCTACACACTCCACTGCAATTGTGTTCAGATCAGATCCTTCAACCGCGCTCCAGGAGGCAGCCGTACCCCTGATGTGGCGTTCGTGGAGACTCCCTAGCCGCTCTAGGACTGTGATTGTGCTCTGTCCGTATCCCGCCTGCGTTAGCAGTTTAGCGACTTCTCGGGGCGTCTGCCGATCGGCGCTCAAAATTAACACACGAGCTTGAGGATAGAGCACTGCCCGCAGCACCGCCGAATCGCGTCCGCAAAGACTAATTTGCTCAACCTCCGGCAGGGACCAGCCCAAGCGAGCGCAAGCCAAGCTAAAGGCAGAGGGAGCCGGAATAATAGTCATTTCATCGATTGGCACATGACGTAGCAGTGTTGCGCCAATGCCGTAGCAAAGTGGATCACCACTAGCCAGCACACAGGTTGATCGCCCCCGCTGCTGCACTATCTGCTGCACTGAATCTGCAATTGGAGAACTCCAAAACAGCTTGTCTCGGGCATCGCTTGGCGGCAGCATAGCGAGATGGCGTTGTCCACCGCAAATGACTTCTGCTTGCTCTAGCAGCAGACGAGCCGCCGCTGTCAGCTCCGCTAACCCTGCCTCCCCTACCCCAATAATAGACAGCCACTTAGGCGCAGTCATGGTTCTGCATCTCTAGGGCTGAAAAGTAGCCGCTTGTACAACGTCCTCCCGATAGCCATACCGCAACTAGAATGCCGACCAGCCGGATTAAGTCTAGAGATCGTGGGCTAGATTATGGATCTACCTAGTTCATGAACCATACTAAACCAATACTAGTCCGTATTGACCATAGCCCCCGATGCGACTACGGAAACTTTAGCTCTGATTGGCACGAAACATCTGCTCAGCCCGGTGCCAAGCGTCGCGAACGGCGTACTTAGCCCGCTCCCAGCTCAGTTCTCCCGTTCCAGCATAGCGATTCTCGTACTCGCGGCGCAGCTCTGGCTCTAGTTCCGCATAGGAGCGGCCGGTGCTGAAGTAATGAGCATATCCCTCATACCCTGTTCGGAATGCAGGCTGATAGTCCTCGTAGCTTAGGTTTTGCTCGTAATAGGGCAGAGATCGATAATGCTTTCGCCAGTATTCATCCTGCTCATAAAACAGAGCGTTACGCTCGGCTCTATCCCAAGCATCTCGGGTGGCGTACTGAGCATCATCCCAAGTCAGGCTAGACGGCGGATATTGAGCTTCATAGGCGTGGCGCAATTCCGGTTCAACCTCTTTGTAAGGTCTACCAGCATAGCGGGTATATCCTTCATAACCTGTTCGGTAGGCAGGATGATAATCTTCATAGCTGTAGTCATCACGAACATAGGGACGAGAACGGTAATGCTCTCGCCAGTAGCCTTCTTCAACCGTTGGATTCACTGCCTCAGCCGCACTCTTGCCAACCAGCCCACCGATCACACTCCCCACAACCGCCCCGACCACTGCTCCAATAGGTCCTGCTGTAGCGCCAATGGCCGCCCCAGCTGCCCCAGCCGCCGCAGCTCCTACGCCAGTTCCCACCGGGTGTGCTCCTGCTTCCCCTGTGATGGGATCTGGATTGCGATTCGCTTCCACCACTTCCATCATTTCTGCTTCCGACTCGTAAGCTTGGCTCTCATCATGCTGGTTCTCGTCACGATAGTAGGAGTCATTCCAATGGGTACGAGAGTCATTGTGGGAATTGCTGTGTGTCATATCGTTCCTTACCCCCAGACTTTCAATGCTAATTTTGCTTTTTAGCCTAGCGATTCAACCGATTATCTTGCTCTCTCAGAGGTTTGAGATAATAGTCTATCTTTATTGAGATATCCTATCGAGATACTATCGAATGATTGGTGAAATGACGTCAGAGATAAAACTACACAGCTCAAGGAGTCAAATCAATGAGTCAAAAAGTTTCGGAACCTAATTGAAACCTAAAAAACTCCTACTCTGCCTGAGCTACTCTGCTAAAGTGTGACTCTAGACAGATGAGATGGGTTTCAAGTCATGTCATCCTAGGATTATCACTAGAATACTTAATGAGCGATATGCTGCTACAAGACAAACAATCGGGTGCTTTGATCGAAATTCTGGACGTCAGTGAATTAATCAATCCTGTGAAGCAAACCGTTGCTGGTCGCATCCAGTCGGGGCAGGAAGAGCAAGATCCCGAAAATCTGGACAAAGCGAACCTCAGCTTTCCTTCTGGAGAATCGCTGCCTCGCTGCTGGCTCGATGCCGACTACCAGTTGCAGGACACTTGAACTTCAGGACTTCAACTGGTTAGCAACTTACATAAAGTTTGTCTTTTGTCTAAAGGCGTTCTCGATAGAGATAGTCTTGATGGTATGGTCAAAGCGTCTTGAGCGCGAGCATATACCTACACTTCGTCTACTCACGTCTACTTGCATCTTTTGTATCCGATGATATTGTAAAGTATCTATGCAGCCTCAAACTCGGTGTTAAATTAGATTTGAATCAGCTGTAAATTTGAAAAGTTTTTGCTTATTCTGAAATGACTCTGCTTCACGTTTACTTTCCAGAGGAATTCTCGTCATTATTAGAGTTTCTATTGGCACTGTAAAACCTATGAGGGGTTCGTGGACAATAGTCTGAACAATTGATTGCCCGCTCGGTAAAAACATCGTACGGACGCACGGCACATTTTAGATATAGCGTGTTCGCGAAATACCGACAGTGCTTGCAGGGTATCCGCTGATCATGCCGCCGCTGAAGCCAGAGCCGGCCTTCCCGCCAAAGAGCAACAGCTTCTGAAAGCAAGGGAATTGAAACTAAGATCGACCCCATCACTATTAAGGTCCATAGCGAAGCGCTGGGTAATTCAGTTCTGCTTGAGGCAGTTTCTGGGGCTGGTGGCGAAGCCAGCTCTGTGTGCAGCGAATCAGGAGCCTGCCGATTCGAGGCGGGTAACGCACGACCTTGAGGGGAACTGGACTGCTCTAAGTGGCTCAACATACTTGAAACCTCACTGCTTACCCCTCACCCTAGCAACCGTGATTGCTTGGCTCCTCTGCCTTTAGGCAGAGACCCCAGATTCAATGTTTAGGCATCTCTATCGCAAGTACTATCTCCAGATAGAAGACACGGTGCTAGTCAGTGTGAATTAATGAGTACCGTAACGTATGCCAGACTCAACCTTTTTAGCATCGAAGTGACGCCGAATGCGGATCAGAAGAAGAGCAGTTTGGTCTCTATTGAAAGAGACGGTTAAAGGATGGCAGGAGGATAAGATTGCCTTGTGGGCTGCAGCCTTAGCGTACTATACGACGTTCTCCCTTGCTCCTCTACTTGTCATTGCCATTGCCATTGCTGGAGCGGTGTTTGGTGAAGAGGCAGCCCAAGGTGAGGTAGTCGCACAAATTGAAGGACTCATCGGTCAGCAAGGGGCAGAGGCAATTCAAGCCATGTTGCAGAATGCGAACCAGCCCGGCTCTGGCGGTCTGTGGGCAACTACGATTGGGGTGATTACGCTGTTGATTGGTGCCTCTGGCGTCTTTGGGCAGTTGCAAGAGGCATTAAATGCTATTTGGCATGTGAAGCCCAAGCCAAGTGCCGGCATCAAGAACCTCATTCAAGATCGCTTTTTATCTTTTGCCATGGTGCTGGTGATTGGCTTCTTGCTGCTAGTCTCCCTGCTCTTGAGTGCGGTGCTGGCCGCTATTAGCACTCTAATCAACAACTTTTTACCTGAGTTGACCATTGCCGGGCAGGTTTTCAATTTTCTGCTGTCCTTTGGTGTCATTACCTTACTCTTTGCGTTGATCTACAAAGTGCTCCCAGATATAACGTTGCCATGGCGTTATTTCTGGATAGGGGCAGCCGTCACTGCACTGTTGTTCAACATCGGCAAGTTTTTAATTGGTCTTTACTTGGGGAGCAGTGGCATTGCCTCAACCTATGGGGCCGCTGCCTCTCTCGCCGTGATTCTAATTTGGGTTTATTACTCGGCCCAGATTCTACTGGTGGGTGCTGTATTCACCAAGGTCTACGCCCGCTATCGGGGCGCTCAGATTCGCCCTAGTTCACACGCTATGTTAGTCGATTGATATTTGAGTGATATTCGAGTGAGTATTCGAGGAGAACACAATGACGAGAACACCAGACATTCCTTTACTGATTGAGAACCATGTAGGGGAGTCTACCGACAGTGGCATTCCCAGCACGGTTGAAGTCTTGAAGCACCCCTTGCATCCCCTGATTGTGACGTTTCCAATTGCGTTTTTGGTGGGCGCATTGGGCACAGATATTGGCTATTGGGTTACGCAAGATGCCTTCTGGGCGAGAGCATCGGTTTGGCTGCTGGGTGTGGGCTTCATCAGTGGGCTTGTGGCAGCCCTAACGGGAATGCTCGACTTTCTCCGCATCGACCGCGTGCGTAAGCGTCAGTCAGGCTGGATCCACATGATCGGCAATATTGTGGCTCTAACCCTGACGCTGGTGAATTGGCTGCTGCGCCTTGGGCGACCTGCTGACTCCGTTTCGCTGATTGGCTTGGTGCTGTCGCTGGTAGTAGCGAGCCTCTTGGGATTCACGGGCTGGCATGGTGCTGAACTGATCTATCGACACAAAATCGCAGTCATTGGACACACCAGCCGGCAAGAGCCTGAACTCTAGCGC
This sequence comes from Synechococcales cyanobacterium C42_A2020_086, assembly GCA_015272325.1. GTDB lineage: Bacteria > Cyanobacteriota > Cyanobacteriia > Elainellales > Elainellaceae > JACYLU01. The sequence goes on from JACYLU010000036.1 coordinate 333,133, forward strand.
CGCTTCGCCCCTTTGAGATGGGTACGAGGTTGAAATCCTAGCTCTGCTCGCGGCTGGGGCGCTTGAATTGGAGTATTGCCTGCCGGTGCGACAGTAGAACCATCGCGGCGCACAATCTGCTGCTGGGTCTGCTGTCGCAGTTTAGCGTCTTCATCCCCATATAGAAATGACAGCAGCACAAATCGCCGTCCTTGAGTGATAGGTGTTGCCTCATGCAGTAGTGAGCAAGAAAACACAATGGCGCTGCCGGCACTGGCGCTATATAGATCGGGTCCATACTCAGGGAACCGCAAACACCCGCCCTCGTAGGCTCCCGTATTCAAATTTAAAGTCAGAGCAAAGCGACGATGGGCTGTGCCCGCTGATTTATTGTCTCGATGCGGGCGGAAAAAGCCCTGGTTTGCCGCTTCGTAACAGGCAACGACATAGCGCTCAAAGCTAGTGACGCGAAACTGGAAGGCTTTTTCAATTTCGGGCACAACGCGGCGCGAAATCAAACCGTTAATCTGCGATATTAGAGCTGGATCGGTAATCAGCCAATCGCGACGACGTTTAATTGCTGGATCGACCACCACTACCGTTTTGTCGCCTTCTTGCCTCATGAAGCCCGATTCAATGCCACCCTCCGCCTCATAGCGGTCAATCAACTGCTGACAAACATCGGACTGGAATACCTGGGGAATCAGCAAAACGGGAGCCTGCTGAGTAATCAGACGCGGCCGAGGGGGCGGGGGCAGCGCCTGGATAAAGCTCATTACCTGATGCACGTGGTTGACGTTCGTCTCTAGCGGAAACAGGTTGAGAATCCGCAAATTTTCATCCAGCACAAACGTGGTCGGGTCGTAGGTAATGCGACCGGTACCATCTTTACCAAGTTGGCAAAGCCCGTAGCGAATGCTGAGATCGCCGCTGAAATCCCATAGAAATTGAAAGTGGGACGACGGCGATGCTTGCTGTTCTAGAAAGCGATCGTTGGGATCGATGCTAATGCCGAAAAAGCGAATTCCAGTGTGTTCAAAGCGCTCTCGAGCCGCCATGAACCCGGCCAACACCTTCTGTACTTGGGGATTACTAGAGCTGCCAAAGAAGAACAGCACCGCTCGGTAGCCGCCCATCACCACATCTTGGGAAGCACCGTGGCTGGAGGTCGGAAGCGTAAACCAGGGAGCATGATCTCCAACAGTAAGAACAGGTGTATTCATGATTCCCCAAAAATTTGTTTTTTCAGTATCGAATTAAAGGCAGCTTGCCGTCAACGTAGCTTGGCTACATCGCTGAGCGGATCTGGCTTGTGTGAAGTCTACCGTACCGCTGGTGCAGCAGGGCTAGCGTTTGCGGCTAAGAGCGGATCTCCTGTAGCGGGGGAGCGCAAATTCAGCCAAACCGTATAGTTGAGGGCTGATGTGGTTACAATCGCCCCATGGTCTCGCTGGCAGAGCTTCCAGGCTAAATCAAAGGCTTGGTAGCGTTCTTGATGACTAAATTGGGCCACGTGGCGAAACAAGTGATTGCGAAAGCGCATTCCCTTGAGAACTTTACCTTCTCTCCAAAATTGAAAGGTGCAGATCAATGATTCGTTAATTAACAGAGTTTCCATGGTGTCGTTCTACATTAGACCGTTGTCGCTGTCTGCTGCGATTGCGATGCCACCCACAAGACTAGCAGCCTTCAAGCATGCCCTGCTGAGCTACTACTCGAGTCAATCGGCTATAACAGCTTGGTAGATTCACCTGGTGTCCAGTCGGTTATCTCATCTGTTATCCAGTGTAGTGGTCCCTGAAACCTGTGCACTCAAATTCTGCCCCACCAGGATTACACTAAAACAATGAATCGCTTTTTGAATCGTCTCTAGAAATCTGGACAGAACAGTTGCCGTCGATAGGATGCTGCTGAGAGGGGCTGGAGACGATTGTTGGTTGGTCTCGTTGGTTAGTCTTGTTGGTTGAGCAATTGGTTGATCAAATTGTTGGTTGATCAAAGATTAGGCCTATGCGCTGATGCCCTTCGTTTAGTATGAGGATAGAAAAGTGAAAAAGTCGGGAATGTGTGGAGTTGCAGAGTTGGCAGAGCGGCATGGGCAATGGGGATGAGTGGGTCGCAGCCGAGCGGTTTTGCAGAGTCAGGACAGAGATTTTAGTCAAGGACTTGCAGCTCAATCAGGGCAGCTTAGGAAGGTGGCTCACAACTGCTTGTTTTCTGAGAAGCAGATGGATACCGAGCGACAGCCATTCCGCTGTATGAGGGACATTTTAGTGAACAGAATGCGAAATTCATAGGACTTGAACTGTGGTGAACCAGTAGGTCACTGAGACTAGTTGTAAGGAAACGGTGTGCGCAGTCTATGAGAATTCTATTGGTAGAAGACGATGAGAGTATTATTGACGTTCTGGAGACTGTCTTAACTGAGCAGAACTATGTCGTGGATGTCGCTACAGATGGCGATTCTGGCTGGGAGCTAGTTGAGGCATGCCCCTACGATTTAGTCCTTCTCGATCTGGTTCTACCTAAGCTGGATGGAATTAGCTTTTGTCGGCGACTGCGCGAGCAGAAGAATCCGGTGTTGGTCATGCTGCTGACGGCTCGCGATACAACAACCGACAAGCTGCTAGGGCTAGATGCCGGAGCCGATGACTATGTTGTGAAGCCGTTTGATGTACAGGAACTGACGGCTCGTATGCGGGCACTGCTGCGACGTGGTACTGCTGCCACCTCACCGATTTTGTCCTGTGGACTGCTACAGCTCGACCCGAGTGCCTGCGAAGTCACCTATCAGGGGAAACCGCTGCGCTTCAGCCGCAAAGAGTACCTGCTGCTCGAGCTATTCCTGCGGCATCAGCATCGGGTCTTTAGTCGCAGTGTGATTGTGGATCAAATCTGGTCCTTTAGCGAAGACCCTCCCAATGAAGACACGGTGAAATCCCACATCAAAAGCATTCGCCGCAAGCTCGATGCCGTTGGTGCGGGCGATATGATCGAAACCCTATACGGACAGGGATATCGCATCAATCCGAGTTATCTTGCTAAGGCAGCAGAATCGCCTCTGACGGGGTCTCCCGAGAAACAGCAGCAGGTGGATTCGGCGGTGTCGCGGGTCTGGCAGCGAACGCGGGGCATGAGTCTGAAGCGGGTTGCCTTTCTAGAGCAAGTGGTGCAAGCCCTCAAAACTACATCGCTGACGTCGGAATGGTGGATCCTGGCAGGGCAAAATGCCCACAAACTGGCCGGCTCTTTAGGCACCTTTGGGTTTGAGCACGGCTCTCGTTTGGCGCGCCAAATCGAAACCCTACTAGACCGCGACGCAGCACTGACCCTGACTGCCTCTGTTCAGGAGCAGCTCGCTAGGCAGCTAGAACCGCTAGTGTTGGCCCTACAGCAAGAGCTGACCGAACCCACTCAATCGAACACCAGTCCTATCACCAGTGCCCCGTCCGCTTCACCTGCTGTGGCGTCGCCCTCTCCGGCAGTGGCTCAACGCAAGGTGTTAGCCGTGGATGATGATCCGCAGATTTCGCTGATTCTCAAAGGCGTGCTAGAACCGCAGGGAATTCAGCTCACCTGCTTAGAGGACCCTAACCGGTTTTGGGAAACCCTGGACGGCGTTCAACCTGATCTGCTAATTCTGGATATCAATATGCCGGGGGTGAACGGGGTGGATCTCTGCCAAACAGTGCGACATGATGCCGAGTGGAATTGGCTGCCGATTGTGTTTCTGACAGCCCAGATGGATCCGCAGACCCAAGAGCAGGTCTTCGTTGCAGGTGCAGATGACTATATTACTAAGCCGATCGTGCCAACAGAACTGACCACGCGGGTTTGCAATCGGTTGCAGCGCAGCCATACCCTCAGTAGCCGGGGGCAGCGTGGCTTCGATGCCGAGATCGGCTAGTCGTCCTTTTCGCCGGCGGTCATTTGCAGGATCAACGGTGTGCCGCCCGCCCGGTGATGGCGATCTGCCCAGTCCCGCACAATCTCGTCAAGCTCCTTGAGGGCGGAGTCAACCTCCGTGGCGGGAATGTTTAATTCCTCCAGAATGCGAATTACGTGAGGCTGGTGGTCTGCCCAACGCCGCATCAGACTAAAGTAGCGTGCCGTATCTTCGACCACGGTGTAGGCTCGTTCTTCATCGTCTACCGGCGAATAGGAGGCCCGAGTTAGCACGTAGAAAGGCACTCCCCAAGGAGAGTCAATCCGAGAGACGGTACCTGAATGCACCAACCGCCGCCGGATGTGCTCTGCCATGGCTTCACTGAGGGGTACTCGGCGATCGGGCGGTAAACCCTCTTGGGAACGGGCATGCAGCAGCTCGATCAAGTCCATAAACTGGATGGCGTTGATCAGCTGAGCATCCGGCAGGTTGTCCGGCAGTTTGGATTCAACGTACTGTTTCTCGGCTTGCGTAAGGCTAGTGCCAGGAATGCGAGACCGTCCGGGTTGCCAGGGATATAGCTCTAGCCACAAGTAGGGCAGTTGAATCAGATAGCGCGGCTCATGAGAACCCAGCATCTTTAGCAGCTTGCCTTCAGTGAGGGCTTGTTCGACTTCTTCGACAATCACCTTGACGCGTTTAGGTTCGATGTGGTGCAATTGCCCCGTCAACCGCAGATTTTGCCCCTCTTCCATGTAGGTTGTGTAAATTGCGCACTTCGCGGCAGTCGCGGCGGCATCTAGAAAGGCACCATGGCGATGCCCACTCGTATGCATAGCGCTGAGGGCTAAATAGAGCAAGATTTGATCCATAGCACTGGGGCTGAGACGCTTCATCAACAGGTGCCGAATCTGCAAAGAGGTTTGGGGAGGAGCAGACTGGGAAAGCGACCCTGAATAGTGAGAACGGGACGTCAAAACTTCTGGATATTGCCTCTGCTTGCGGAGTTTACTGACTGTCATGATCAAGGCACCACTTCAATGAGACTTCAATGAGATAGGTCAGAGGTTGATTCAGTACATTGCACATTGCCTTGAGCCGATGTAGCTAAGAGCAGGGTAAAAGCATCGCGTCGCAAGCCATTTGGATACCCTGGTTCAATCAAGACACCGTGTATCAAGTTCAATGCCTGCAATTTAAAGCACTAGAAAATAGCACTAGAGAGCGCCACCTAGCCAAGTTCATCAAAGTGGGAATAATCTTTACCATAGAAACCAATGGTGAAGAAATCGGGGAAAATCACAGCCTTCCTGGCTGGACTTGCGAATTGTCAACTAGAGATCTGCGCATTTCTCAGCCGATTCAGCCTGACTATCCTGCCTGGCGTTCATTTTTCGATACTAAGTTCGATACCATTTTTTCTGGGTTCTTCCCGACTTTTTCACCTTTGATTTCTAGCGTGGTAAGGGCTGGACAGGTGGCGGTTGACACCGGACGTATCACCGTACTGCCAGTGCGGCAGAGGGGAGAGCAATCTGGGTGCTCCACCTTGAGCTAGCGGGTAAGGGTCCGTTAGAAGTGCTGATTTCAGGTCAGCTCCAAGACTAGAGTTGAGTACGGGTTGAGTACGGGTTGAGTACGGGTTAAGTCATTCTTGAGCTTTTGAGGTAGTAGCTGGTGGGCAGCCGTCTGGATTGAGCGCCATTCCTCCTGAAAATCTTCCAATTTGCACAGAAACAGGAAACTCAAGAAACTGCGGGTGACCTGAGACCGCATCGGTCGGTGTCGCTCTTGGAGCGGTAGCTGCCCGGTGAATCGGTGAAGCAGCCATGGGCTGCGCTGGTTCGGGGGAAAGCCGTTTCCCTATCACTCTGGGGCAAGGGCAGTCGTGCTGAACCAGGGTCATCATCTGAGTTCCTGAACATTGAGCCATCTAAGCCACGTGAACCATGGGTATTCCTCTGCGCATTCTGTGGATTGAAGCCTCTGAAGCAAACCTAAACCAGGGACTGCAAGTGCTACGTCACAGTGGCTATCAACCGGTGGTTGTGCGAGTTGATCACGTAAACTGCTTGCAGTGCCAACTGCAGCAACACGGCTGGGATGTCGTCCTCTCCGCTTCTGAATTGCCGGGTTTAACGGCATTGGAAGCCTTGCAAATTCTGCAGGCAGTTAAGCCAGACTTGCCATTTATTGTGCTGTCGCAGCCCCTAGGAGAACGAGCTGCAGTGGCACTCCTGAAAGCAGGTGCGAGTGATTACCTGCCGCAAACCGAGGTGCAGCAATTGGGATTGGTTCTTGCGGCGGCGCTCCGGCAGGCTGAGGCAAAACGCAAAAGCCAACAGACCGAGATAGCATTGCGGCAGCAGGCGGCAATTGTTGAGGCGGCTGAGGATGCCCTGATCAGTACCGATGTTAATGGCCGGGTCCTGACCTGGAATCGAGGAGCAGAGCGGCTCTATGGCTATACAGCGGCAGAAGCCATAGGACAATCCCTAGTGAGCTTGATTCAGCCTGAAGCCGAGCTGCGTTGGTCAATGCCTCTGCGGCGTTTTGTCATGCGGGTAACGAGCTGTCGGCAGGTGCTGCATCGCCGTAAGACCGGGGAACTGCTCGATGTGCTGCTGACCATCTCACTGATGCGAGACGCCGGTGAGGTAGTTGGATTTGCGGTGGTGGCACGGGATATCAGCCGGCAATCTACCGAGCGGCTGAAGGATGAATTTGTGTCTATCATTAATCACGAATTGCGCACGCCCCTAACGTCGCTGCAAGGTTCCATTGAACTTTTGCTCACAGGTAAACTAGGCGAACTCTCACATCAAGGGCAGCGCATGCTGGAGATTGCAGCCAAGAATCTCGACCGACTCGTGCATTTAACCAACAATATTCTGGATCTAGAAGGGCTATCGTCGGGCAGAATTCAAATCAGTAAACAGCCCTGCCCCTTAGAGCAATTAATGGCTCAGGCTGCAGCGGAACTCCAGCCCATTGCTGCTCAGAAGGGGATTCGGCTGATTATCGCTTCTCAAGAATTACTACTAACCGTTGATGGACAGCGAATTCAGCAAGTTCTCACCAATTTACTCATGAATGCTATTCAATTCTCCCGCCCAGGCAGTAGAGTATGGTTAGAGGCAGAAGTGAGCCGTGCTGGTGTTCCAGGGTTGCCCGAGGGTCCCCATGTGCTGATTCGAGTGAAGGATGAGGGGCAGGGCATTCCAGCCGACAAGCTGGACGCCATCTTTGAGCAGTTCCAGCAGGTAGATGCCTCTGATTCTCGTCGGCAAGGTGGGGCAGGACTGGGACTAGCGATTTGCCGCAACATTGTGCAGCAGCATCAGGGGCATCTCTGGGTCGAAAGTCGCCTTGGCTGCGGCAGTACCTTCTACATCGCCCTGCCAGCTCAGCACGTTGCGGTCCCAGCTTGTGTCGGGAACACTAGGAGCAACTGAAACGCATGGGAGATGTCATCTGTGGCAGGTAAACGGGTTTTGGTGATTGATGATGAAGATGACATTCGGGAAGTCGCTCAAGTAAGTCTTGAAATCATGGCTGGGCTAGATGTCATCGTTGCCTGTTCCAGTCGTGAAGGGCTAACCAAGGCTGAACGCGAGCAGCCTGATGCCATCCTGCTCGATGTGATGCTGCCGGATATGGACGGGCTGATGGTTTTTCAGCAGTTGCAGTCTAATCCTGCAACCCGGCACATCCCCGTAGTATTACTGACTGCTAAGGTTCAAGTTGCTGATCAGCGGCGCTTTGCTGAACTCGGTGTTAAAGCCATGATTGCCAAACCTTTTAAACCGGCCCAGCTGGCCGATCAACTACTAGAAGTCTTGGGATGGCAGAACTAAAAGGCGTTTGGGTTGCCTTGATAGGGCCACCTGATCGGTTCAACACGACCGCCCCTCCCTGGCTTGTACTGTAGCAGTGCCCGACTTTTTCACTTTCTCCGTCTAGAATTCAAACAAGGTGTGGTGCCCCAGTATACCCGTTCTTTCTTGATCCTTTGCCGGTCTGACACGTGACCAAGTACACCATCCAGGTTGATGGGGGTCTCCGTCCTTGATTCGATCATGATTCGGTCATGGTGATAGTTGGTAATGCGCCTGCGGCGAGTGAAGGCAGGTAATCAACCCTGAACGTCACGGACCCCGGCTAGATAAACTCAGCTAGGGGTAGGTCATCGGGATTATGGACCGGAGCAGCATAGCGGACGCAGCATGATTAGCGATCAATCCTCTCACCCTTCAGATTCTTTATTCGCATCAGCCAAATCCCTTAGTTCTTGTCTGGCACTCTCAGCCGAACAAGCGGCCTTAGATATCAGCCACGAATTGCGGACGCCGCTGACGGTGATTCAAGGAGCACTGGAGCTACTCGAGAGTGGCAGACTTGGCCCTTTGTCCGATCAAGGGCAGCGGTTGATTCAAATTGCAACTAGCAATGTTGAGCGGCTGATGCGGCTCACGATTGCCATCGAACAAGAGTCGGAATCGATTATTAGCCTACTGTCCACCGAGGAGCTAGCGCGGCTGCGGTTAGAGCGCGATCTCCGCCATGCCCTAGAGCGTCGCCAGCTGAAGCTGCAATATCAGCCAATCGTGTCATTGGCAACGGGAACGATCATTGGCTTTGAAGTACTCGTTCGCTGGCAACATCCGACGCTGGGAACCATCCCTCCCATCCAGTTCATCCCGCTAGCTGAGAAAACCGGGCTAATTCTCGACATTGGAACTTGGGTGCTGCGCGAAGCCTGCTATCAACTGCACCAATGGCGTCAGCACTACTTTTCAGAGTTTCAGATGCTAACTATTAGCGTTAATCTGTCGTGCCAACAGATTGCCTGCCCGAGTCTACCGCAGTCCATTCAGCAAATTCTCTGCGAGACGGAGCTGCCAGCCCACTGTCTGAAACTCGAAATCACCGAAAGTTCGATTAAAGAGTCTGCTGCTGCCGTAGAGCTAGTGTTGAGTCAACTGCAAGTGCTGGGTGTGCAGCTCTACATCGATGACTTTGGAACGGGCTACTCTTCCTTAAGCCGTTTGCTCGAGCTGCCGCTGGATGTACTAAAAATCGATCGATCGTTTGTGCAGCAGCTTTCTTCCAAGCGGGGCGAATTTTTGGTGCGAGCCATTGCCAACCTGGCTCACAATCTAGGCATCGATGTGATTGCGGAAGGGGTAGAAACAGAGGAGCAGGCGCTGAAGCTGCAGGCGCTGGGCTGCCAACGAGGACAGGGCTACTTCTTTGCCCGACCGCTCGACAGCCAGGCCATTCCCCCCCTGATTTGCAATTTATCCACTTCTCTGCAGGTTGCTGGTCGAGTCGCCAATGTCAGGGTTTAACGCTGCTAGCTCAACGCCTAGAGTATGGCCGATTGCTCTCCATCCTGCGTCAACTGATGGAGTAACCTAAGGGGGTGGTTTGCAACCCTAGCACTCCAACCCTACACTCTATGAGGAGCGGCCTATGAGGAGCAGCGGTATGCAGCCTCTTGTTCTCCTGTTCTGAGATCACGATTTCTCAAGCCCTTAGACGCCGGAGTTCCTCCCCATCGCAATGCCTTCTGATCCACATATGATGTCTGAAACGCTCCTGATTGTTGAGGCGTCTCCCCATCACCAGCAGCTGACCCAACCACTGCAGGAGCATGGCTATCACACACAGGGTGTGGCGAGCGGCAGAGCGGCTTTGCTGCTGCTTCAGTCTCAGAGGGATTGGCTGCCCCATTTAATCTTGCTGGATCTAAAGCTGCCCGATATGGATGGGTATGAAGTTTGCCGGTGCTTGAAGGCTGATGCTCGTACCTGTGCCATTCCTGTGATTTTCCTGAGTGCGAGGGAGGATGCCTTTGATCCAACCCGTGCTTTTCAAGTGGGAGGAGCAGACTACCTCATCCGACCGTTTCCAATAGTGGAGATGATTGCTCGCATCGAGAACCAGCTGCGGATGCAGCGATTGCAGCGACAGCTAAGCCAGCAGAATCAGCAACTCCGCCAAGAAATACAGGCTCGGGAAACCGCGGAGCAGGTGTTGGCGCAACAGATGCAGCGAGGGTTGCTGTTGCACCAAGTCATTGCAACGGTGCGCTCCCGGATCGACAGTCAATCGATGTTTGAGGCTATCGTGCAGCATATTGGGCAAGCATTGCCGATGAGCCGCTGTGCGATTCACCTTTATGAAGCACTGCCGATTCCCGAGTTTCCCCTGATCGCCGAGTATGTGCCGCCAGAGGCTCTGCTGCTAGACCATCGCTTTCTCCAAGACTACGACCTGCCGGTCAACGATCCGCTGGTGCAAGAGGCGCTGAGTCGAGACCGAGCGGTGATCGCTACCCCCGAAGCGACGGCACGACTGCTCTCCACAGCTTGCCCTGCGACCGGGTTGCTGATTGTACGCACCTCCTACCAAAATCAGCCGAATGGATTGGTCATTCTTCAGTCGGCAGCTCACCCTTCGTGGACAGTGGATGACATCGAGCTGCTCGAAGCGATTGCCGCACAGGTGGGAATTGCCGTTGCCCAGGCCAAGTCCCATGAGCAACAGCAAAAACAGCGCGAAGCCCTGGACTATAGCAGCTCTATTTTGCGGCAGGATATCACGGCTCGCAAACAAACCGAGGCAGAACTGCGAAAACAGTCGCTAGCGCTTGAGGAGTTTAGTCGCAACCTCAAGCATCTGCATCGCCTCTGCCTGACTGACTTTAAAACCATTGGACATCTCTGTGCCGATTACCTGAAGACGGGCTGTCAGTTTCTGGGATTTTCTGATGGAGTTGTGGGCTGCCTGCACAACCAGCGCTATAAAGTGCTCGCCGTTCACTCTCAGTTTGCTTCGCTGGTGCCTAACCTCGAACTGGACTTGGAAGACACCTATTGCCATGCCGTGATTCAGCAGGGGCAGACGGTTTGCTATGACAATGTGGGCGCCATAGAGGCGTTAGCGTGCCATCCGCTCTACCAACACTTGCGCATCCATTCCTATATCGGCACCCCCATTTTTGTCGATGGCAAGCTCTACGGCACCCTCTGCTTCTTTTCCACAGCTATCCGTCCGCAGGGCTATCGGCACCACGAGCAGGAAATCATCGAACTCATGGCGCAGAGTATTGGCAAGTTTATCCATACTCATCAGGTGAAAGCCAAGCGACACCAAGCCGAGGAACAAGTCCAGCTATTGCTGGATATTACCCAGGACATTACTGCTGCCCCCGACTTCAACCAGGCGCTCTATGTCGCTCTAGAGAAATTGTGCCAAGCCACCAACTGGATCTACGGCGAGGTGTGGCTACCCTCAGCTGACGGTCGCGTTTTGGAATCCAGCTCAGTTTACTATTGCAACCCCCAGGAACAGCACCCGGCGGCTGTGGCGGCTGTGCAGCAGCTACGCCGAAGCCTGCAAGGTGTAACCTTTCGCCCTGGAGAAGGCATCGCCGGACGAGTCTGGAGCCGCCAACAACCTGAATGGACACTCGATACCGATAGCGGGACCGTGCTGCCCTCAAACCAGGGGTTTTCCTATCGGTTGCAGCTAGTGAATCACTGCGGTATTCGCGCTCGTTTGGGGGTTCCCATCACCGTTGCCTACGACCGCCGTATCCCAGCCCATTGGGGAGAGGAGTCAGCTGCATCGTCTGGCTCCACCCAAGCTGTGGTGCTGGCTGTGCTTGTCTTTTTCACCGTTGAACCCCGCCCGCAAGACAAACGATTGATTCAGCTCGTTTCGGCCGTGGCAACCCAGTTGGGGACGGTGCTAGCCCAGAAACAGGCGGAAGCAGAATTGCAGGCGCTCTTCTCTGCCATGACGGATGTGGTGCTGGTGCGCGATGCGGCCGGCCGCTGCCTAAAGATCGCCTCGACGGGTCCTAACCTTTACAGACCTGTCCCTGAAATGTTGGGCAAAACACTGCATGAAACCCTGCCTCTGGAGGTCGCCGATCTGTTGCTCTCAGGTATTCAAGAGAGCTTGAGAACTCGCAAAACGGTCAATCTAGAATATCAGCTCTGCATCCGCGAGCGTCAGGTGTGGCTTGCAGCGAGTATATCGCCTCTGTCGGACAATACAGTGCTGATTGTTGGGCGCGATATCAGCGATCGCAAACAGGTTGAAGAAGCCCTAGCCCGGCGCGAGCGCTATTTAGCCGCCCTCGTGGAAGTGCAGCGCGAACTGTTGGCAGCGCGAGAAGCCGAGCCTAATTACCCAGAAATTTTGCGGCTGCTAGGACGGGTTGCTCAGGCCGCTCAGGTGCATCTTTTGACCTACCAACTCACGGCAGAGGGACAGTATCGCTGGAAGTCGTATTCCGATGGGTCTTATGGATCTAAGAAATTCAGAGAGGTGGATGCCCCACCATTGCCAGAGTCAGAGCAGCATTTGCTGCCAGTCCATCCGGCGGTGTTTCCTCGCTGGGTACAGCAGCTAGCCTCAGGAGAGCCGATCAGCGGCACTTGGAGCGATTTCCCCGAGGAAGAGCGATCGGAATTAGCCGCGCAGGGCATTACTTCGGTGCTGGCGCTGCCGCTGATTGTAAATGGTCAGTTCTGGGGATTGATTCGGTTCGACAATCGAGCCGCGGGGCAGGGATGGGATGCTCTAGACATCCGCCTGTTGAGTACTGCTGCTTCCGCTATTTCGCTGCACTGCGAACGCCAATTGGCGGAAGATGCCCTACGCCAGAGTGCTGCTCGAGAGCAGTCCACGTTGCGGGTCATTGAGCACATGCGGCAAACACTGGACATCGAGCAGATCTTCCGGACAACAACCGACGAGTTGCGCCAACTGCTGAAGTGCGACCGCGTTCTAATCTATCGGTTCCAGCCTGACTGGAGCGGCACCTGCGTCGCTGAATCGGTAGGGGAGCCATGGACGCCTGTCTTGGCATCAACCGAGATGGAGATTGCCCATGCCTGCGAAGGCAACCACTGCCGAGTCAAAACCTGGGACCAAGATCACATTTCCGATACGTATCTTCAAGAAACCCAGGGTGGGGTCTATCGCCAAGGAACCCCCTATCTCAGTGTTGCCGATATCTCCCAGGCTGGATTCTCTGCGTGCTACCGGCAGCTTCTAGAACGATTGCAAGCGAAAGCCTATCTCACCTTACCGATCTCTCAGGGCAATCGCCTCTGGGGCTTGTTGTCTGCCTATCAGAATGCCCATCCGCGAGAGTGGCAGCCCGCTGATATTGCTCTGGCAACTCACATCAGTACCCAGCTTGGGGTAGCTTTGCAGCAGGCAGACTTGCTCCAGCAAACTCAGCAACAGTCTGAGGCGCTAGCTAAGGCACGAGACGCCGCTGAGGCAGCCAACCGGGCAAAAAGCCAATTTCTGGCCAACATGAGCCACGAATTGCGGACGCCACTCAATTCCATTCTGGGATTTACTCAACTGCTGCATCAGGATACGGCGCTGGGGTTGGAATACCAAAAGTATCTGGACATCATTAACCGCAGTGGGCAACATCTGCTGGAGCTGATCAACGAGGTGTTGGAAGCCTCAAAGTTAGAAGCCGGGCAAGTGAGTGTCAACGTGAGTGAGTTTGACCTGTCTCTTCTGCTCAACGATCTCGAAGCTATGGTGCGGCAACAGGCAAAACAAAAACGCCTCACGCTGACGGTTGCTTGCGATGCCGATGTACCGCAGCGGCTCATCACCGATCAAAGCAAACTGCGGCAAGTTCTCTTGAATTTGCTTGATAATGCGATTAAGTTCACTCAGACCGGAGGTGTGATGCTGCGGGTCAAACGAGTCCCTGTTGACTCCCCTCTTGATCCTCGTGATTCAGTGGGCAAATCCGTGTTGGATCAGATCAAGCTGCCAGAGGTGACCTGCCCAGCTACTCCCGGCGATGGGCAACCGTCAATCCGGCAAGTGCTGCGTTTTGAGGTTGAAGATACTGGATTTGGGATTGCGCCAGATGAGATGGACTCGCTATTCCAAGCGTTTGTGCAAACGGAAGCAGGACGGCAATCCAATGGTGGCACTGGGTTGGGTCTGGTAATTAGCCGCAAGTTCATTAACTTACTAGGAGGAGAAATTCAGGTCCAGAGTCAACCTGGGCAGGGGACGGTATTTTGGTTCGATTTGCCGGTTCAAATTCCCACTACCCCCCCTCCTGTACTGGTCACTGCTGCAACCAAGGGTGGCATCATGCCCACACCAACATCTCCCCTGCTCACACCAGCAGATCTAGCGGTTATGCCGGCTGAATGGGTGTCGCAGCTGCATCAGGCGGCGTTGGGTTGTAGCGACCGGCAGGTGCTAGAGCTTGTTGCCCAAATTCCGGAAGCCCACAGCAGTCTGGCTCATCGGCTTGCCGAATTGGTGGACAATTTCTGCTTTGCAGAAATCGTGGAATTGACGACTGTATCTTAGCTATATCTCTCTAAAATCCGCCTTTATCTGTTTTTAGGATTCAGTGTTTAGGATCCGTCTTAGAGCAGCCTTGAATTAATCTGGAATCAGTCCTGAATCAGTCCTGAATCAGCGATGAACCCATCATGAATACCATGCCCTCGAATCAACTCCATTCTGAATCGCCCGCAACGAAAGGAAACATCCTGATCGTTGACGACACCCCCAACAATTTACGGCTGCTGTCTTCGATGCTGACTCGGCAAGGATACGAGGTGCGGAGTGCTATTAGTGGCTCCGTTGCCTTGATGGCAGTGCAAACCGTTCAGCTCGATCTGATCCTGTTAGATATCAACATGCCGACTATGAACGGCTATGAGGTCTGCGAACGACTTAAGGCCGAAGAGCAAACCCGCGATATTCCGGTGATCTTTCTGAGTGCGCTTGGGGAACCCATAGATAAGGTACAAGCCTTTCGAGTCGGCGGAGTGGACTACATCACCAAACCCTTTCAGGTGGAGGAAGTGCTGGCTCGGGTCGAGAATCATCTCACGTTGCGCCGCGTGCAGCTAGAGTTGCAGCAAGCAAAAACCAACGCCCTGAATGCTCTGGCTCAGGAGCAGGAATTAAATCGGCTGAAATCAGAATTTGTCTCGATGATTTCCCACGATTTTCGGACGCCGCTGACCAGCATTCAAGCCTTTGCCGAATTGCTCCGGTTCAACAGTGATGATTTGTCTCCAGAACTGCGAGACCGCTATTTCGAAAAAATAGACGCTGCTGTTGAGCATCTGCTCTACTTGCTGAATGAGGTGCTGTTGATTGGCAGCATTGAAGCCGGAAAAACGCAATGTCAGCCGGAATTGATGGATCTGGAGAAGTTTTGTCGCGATCTGTGTGAAACGGTGCAGCTTTCAGAAAATCATCATCAGATTCAGTTTCGCTGTACGGGTGATTGTTCGCAGGCGGAGATGGATCAGATGTTGCTGCGACGCATCCTGATGAATTTATTGTCGAATGCAATTAAATATTCCCCAGAACAGTCTTTAGTGCAGCTCGACCTGAGCTGTGGAGAGGGTCAGGCTGTGTTGCAAGTTCAAGATCAGGGCATTGGCATTCCCCTCGATAATCAGCCCCATTTATTTAAAACATTCTACCGCTGCAGTAACGTTGGGCAGATCAAAGGAACTGGGCTAGGGCTAGCCGTTGTCAAGCGCTGCGTTGATGCCCATCAAGGGCAGATTCAGTTGGTGAGTGAAGAAGGCGTGGGTACAACTGTTACGGTCACTTTGCCGCTGTTCCGTTCGCCAGTCGGTTCTGAGCTGCCATCGTGATCGCCTCAGCAAGGGGTTAGCGTAGTCCCCGGGCTTGGGCATAGCTCAAGGGTGCCTTGATCCAATCGTTTTCTTGAAAGCGGCGGTAGCGGAATAGGTGCAGCAGCTCTACGGATTCGTTCATCGGCTCCAGAATCAAGCGGCTCACCAGGTCGCCGACGACTGGGCTGAGCTTGTAACCATGCCCGCTAAAGCCAACGGCGCAGTAGAGTCCGGGCACATCGTCTAGCCGGTCAATGATCGGCTGATAGTCAGGGGTGACGCCCCAAATGCCAGAATAGGTTTCGGTAATGGGTGCATGGGTCAGGCTAGGGCAGCGGCGAATCAGCTTTTGATGCAGCTTGTCGCAGATGTCAGGAAACAATTGTCCTTGAAACTGCTCGGCATCCGACAGGGCAAACTGAGCATGATACTTAGGATCCGAGTTGCCAATCCGGGTGTAGGGCTGCTCGGCATCAGAGCGGATATAGCAGAGATTAATCAAATCTGACACGACCGGATGAACGGTTGCTACCTCGGTTGGTCGCTCGACCACAACGACATGCTCCACAATTGGCGTCACTGGAAATTCCAGTCCCAACTGAGTCGCAAACTGGCGCGCCCACGGTCCAACACAGTCCACCACCGTGCGGGTATGGATAGCTCCCTGCGGCGTCACCACTCCTTCAATTCGCCCTTCAGCATCCAGGTTAATTCCAAGAACCGGGGTTTCGGTGCGAATCTCTGCCCCCAAATCGCTAGCTCGCTGAGCGAGGGCTGCCGTGGTTTGGGGCGGGCTGCCGTAGCCTGAATCCGGCTCATAGGCAATGGCGGCGACATCGCTGAGATCCAGCAGCGGACCGCAAACTTGCTGAAGCTGCTGTGCCTCGGCTAAGTCAACCCGAATTCCCATCTGCTGATGCATCGCCACCACCTGATGCAGCGTTTCCACATCTGCTTCACCGACCAGCACAAAATAGCCGCAGGCATGAAAGCCGGCATCATAGCCACCAAAGCGCTCGCCAAAGTGATGAAATAGCTGTAGCGACTGCTGCGCCAGTTTTGCTAGTACCGGGTGGGTATAGTGGGTGCGAATAATGCCAATGCCTTTGCCAGAAGCACCATTCGCAAGCTGCTTCTGCTCTAACAGGATGACCTTTTTCACGCCCTTTTCCGCTAGATGCAGAGCGATAGAAGCTCCGATGCAGCCTCCCCCAACTACGACGATATCTGCGGTTTCCGTCATGAATGCCTTAGCCTAAGATTGAACAGATTGAACCCGAAATGGAGCCAGAACCTAAAACGCTGATGACTGCTCTGATGTCTACGCTCTGATATCTACAGTAACTATTGCAGCAAGCTGCATTGAATTGATATTTAACTGAGATTGAACTTGTATTTATTTCTATCCATGCTTATTGACTCCTACCTCGCTCGACAATTTACCATGCTGCTTCTAGTTACTGTTCTTGATTTTCCTCAAGGTAGACAGTCCAGATACATTTCCATATCCCAATCACTGGTGGTTGCCAGGAACTTTTCCCATTCATCTCGTTTATACCAGTGATAGAGATCATACATTTCACCGGGCAAAGCGGAGCGAATCACGTTATCTTCAGCCAAGCGATCCAACGCTTCTCCCAGAGACATCGGCAGTTTTTTCACTTGCTTTCCGGCTTCCATGGCTTCATAGAGGTTGCGCTGCTCCGGTTCACCAGGATCAAGATTGCGCTGGATGCCGTCATCAAAGGCTTTTAGCAGAGCGGCCGCCATCAGGTAGGGGTTGACCATCGAATCAACCGCCCGGTACTCAAACCGTCCGGGAGCCGAGACCCGCAGCCCGCAAGTGCGATTTTGGAAGCCCCAGTCGGCATAGACAGGTGCCCAGAGTCCCGTATCCCAGAGGCGGCGGTAAGAGTTAACCGTTGAAGCCCCGATTGCGGTTAAAGCTGGGAGATGCTCGATGACGCCGCCAATGCACTGCAAGCCCACTGGTCCGGGCAGAGTTTTGGAGTGACCGGCCATCGGCAGGAAGGTATTTTCACCGCCGCGATTGTAGGTGAACACCTGCGGCAGCCCCGGCAGAGACTCAAAGCCAAAGGATTTTAGCCCAGATTCTCCACCCCGCCACAGCGAGAGGTTGTGGTGGCAGCCCGATGCCGAGACGCCCATGAACGGCTTGGACATGAAGCAGGCAATCAAGTTGAATTCGCGGGCCACCTGAGCACAAATCTGGCGATAGGTAGTGAGGCGGTCGCAGGTACGCAGAGCATCGTCGAAGGTAAAGTTCAGCTCGAGCTGCCCCGGCGCATCTTCGTGATCGCCCTGGATCATATCGAGTCCCATTGCCTGCCCGTACTCGATGACGCGCAAAAAGACCGGCCGCAGCTCCTCGAATTGGTCGATGTGATAACAGTTGGGCTTGGTAACGCCGCCGGCGGGCTTACCGTCCGGTGCTTTTTTTAGCCACATCATTTCCGGTTCGCAGCCGTGGCGGAGCTGCAAGCCGTGCTGCTGCTGAAACTGAGCATGGATGCGCTTGAGGTTGCCGCGACAGTCTGCCGTTAGGTAGGCTCCCGGATCGTTAGGTTCCTCGCGGTTGCGGAAGCAGGTACAGAAGACCCGCGCCACGCGCTTGTCCCAGGGGAGCTGGCAGAAAGTTTCCGGATCGGGAATGGCGACGAGTTCTGAGGCTTCGGGACCGTAGCCAATGTAGTTGCGATGACGATCAACGTAGAGATTGGCCATCGAGCCGTAGACGAGCTGAATGCCGCGATCGGCGATCGTTTCCCAGTGATCGGCGGGCACCCCTTTGCCAACAATTCGCCCGGTAACCGAGACGAACTGATAATAGATGTACTGGATGCCTAGTTCGTTGATTTTTTCCCGCACCTGCCGCACCCAGTCGGCGCGCTGCTCGTCGGCAACGTGGTGCTCTAAATCGGTTAGCGTTTGGGCGGTGTTTGCCTTTACTAGAACGTCAGTCACTGCCAGTCCTCCAGGGGTAGGTACAAGAGGGTCGTTCGGGTGCTCGTCTGCATCGCCATCAGAAGGGAAAGGGTTTCCAGGGAATCCAAGTCGCCCATAGCTGCGCCAAAGTGCCGTCGGCAATTAGCGCCTCCAACGTTCGATTCAAAGCGTCTGCTAATTCGGGCTGATCGCGATTCACGGCAATGCCAAAAGGAACGCGAGTTGGCACACTAAAGGCAATGCGCAGGCGATCATCCTCTTCGGCCGCTACCAGCAGCACCAGCTCGTCGTCGATCAGGGCATCAATGGCTCCAGTTCTAAGGGCGTCCAGCATTTCGGGCAACACCTGATCGCTACCCGGAAACGCCACAATCTCAACGTTCTCAAATTGCTCTGCCAGCTCTAGATTGGTGCTGTTCGCCAGCCCACCCACACGTAGCCCCGCCAAGTCTTGGGGAGTGGTGGCTGTACAGTCAGCCCGTACCAATACCGCTTCATCGAACACACCATAGGGGCGAGTGAACTGTGCCCAAGCTTGGCGTTCCGGCGTAATAGCTTGATTAAACCAAACCACATCGGACTTGCCGGATTGTAGGCTGGTGTAGAAGTCCGCCATCGGCAAGTTGTGCCAGACCGGTTCTAGCCCCAAGCGATCGCATACCGCTCGCGTCACGGCTGGTTCATAACCGAGAGGAATACCGTCCGCCACATAACTCATAGGACGAGCATCAAAGGCGCTAGCAATAATCGTGAGAGCGCCCGGATGAATTGTCTTGATCAGCTTGAGAGAATTAGAATCGCTTATCATGTTAAATCTGATTTTGAACCTATGAACGGCTCACCATCTGCGGCTGTTTTAAGATTGACAGTGCATCTCCACAGTAATCTTTTAGATGCGGCGAACGGTATCCGTCTCGCGTCCATAGGATGGGGAAAAAGCTTTCATCCATCGTGCTATCACCAATTCGCTTGTAGCGTCCGTAGATGTATCCTGGCTGTGTATCTCGGAATTGAGCAGCAGAGGATAGCGTGTGTATCCCCAAACTACGCCGCACTCGGTCAGTGCGCTGATTGGGTCCGGAACCATGCCACATCCAGCCGTGATGAAACACGCAGCCGCCTGCCGGAATCTCCACGGGCACAATGTCGGGATTGGCAAGGCCTGCTTTGGCTGCAGCCCGCATCATTGTCGCTCGATAGTCGTGCTCTGGCGCATGAAAATCGCCGATTTCAGTGACCAACTCCCAGCGATGAGAACCACGCACATATTCGATCGTTCCTGTATCGCGATGGGTATCGTCCAAGGCAATCCAGCAGGTGATCATCTCCGGCGGATCGATATAGCTGATGTAGGTAGCATCCTGATGCAGCGCCACCGCCTTGCCACCCGCCGGCTTAAACCAAAGGCTATCTTGACCGATGCGTGCCCCCGGCCAGCCCGCCAGTAAAGCACTGATGCGACCGATCTCCGCCGAGAGGACCACGCTGGCCACAGTGCGATCGCATTTCCAAACATTGCACATCTCCCGCGTCACGTCCGGCAAACTCAACCCAGGACGCCAGTACCACTCATCGGGATACATGCCCGTCTCAAAGTGACCAGCAAAGAGCGGCTCAATTTTGCTCACCAATCGCGCTACCCAATCGGCGTCTAAAAACCGCTCAATCACCAAAAAACCGTCTGCTTGAAACTGCTGGATTTGAGCGTCGGTAATCGGAGTGGAATTGTTATTCATAGAGCGCAAAGCACATTTATGGCGTCATCTCAGGCCTTTTTGTCAATCGGTGCATTAAGTCCTAAACACTAATTCCAAATAATTGTGTCTCAATTTGCCTGATCTATCTAGTTTGTGTGCGATTCTCTATCGCTTTGCAATTCTCTAGCGGTCAGCTTTTTGCGACACTAGTTTGCGACTGCTGTGTTTGTGATTTCTTGATTTAATTTGTGATCCACTTGTGACATCAAACTATCAACAGACTATCAACAAAGAACTCTGTTCTGCTTCGGCTAATTCAAGTCAAGAGCGGCAACTCTCAACCTGCAATCCAACGAAGATATTGAAAATAGGTGGTTAGCGTGGAGATAATTGACGATCTAATTTTTCACTCTAGCTCACTCTAGCTTGTTATAATAACTGGCGGTTTCTTGGGAAAGTGTATTGAGCACTACGATATCCTTCTGTTGAATCTCAATCCCTAAGAGAGTACGAGAAAGCAGAAAAAAGGCAAGCCTGTTGGCTCACCTTGTCGAGGATGCTGGAAACGTTTAGGAGACGTAACTGAAGAGTAAATATCCCTAATAAAATGCCTTGCACTGCGGACGGTCCAAAGCATGCTAGGGTGAACACTGCTTGGCTATTGGCGTCTGTATCTCCGGGTAATCGAGCGACGTTTGCGCTGAACAGCAGCTCCACCGATGCCCAGCATACCGAGCAGTGCTAGAGGCTGTAGGGAGTTACGAGTGGCGCGCTCCCAGCGAGCCGAATTGGCCTCAGGTGCGGGTCGAGAGGGGGAGCTAGGCTGCGATAAGCCCACAAGAGAGAGCGCGCTAGCCAGAATCAAAGCCCCCAATGTCGCTGAATTGGTAGACGGCGCAGGCGGAGTACTTTCTCGCCCCATCGTGTAGGACTTGTAGAGGAAGTACAGCACAATTAACGCCGTGAGGATAATCAGGACCCCGATCACCGCTGGATTATTGGCAAAGGTGTAGATTGGTCCCTTGGCTTCCGAGAATTCCTGAAAGGTCTTGAATGGGCTACTCATCGTTGGCTCCTCCTTATTCTGCGGCTAGTTCAGATGAACCCCGGACAGACGTAGCGGCCATCCGATTGGCGGCGTTTTGCGTTACGAAGCTCATTGTGGCGTATTCGGGATAGCCCTCGACGCCTAAATCAGCAATATCCAACCCTTCGATCTCTTCCTGGCGAGAAACCCGCAGCAGATGCAGCTTTTTCAGGACCCAGCTGGTACCATATCCTGGAATAAACCCGAGCAGCACGACGCAAAGCACCGCCCCCAGGAGCTGTCCGAAGAAATTAATCGGGGGTACCGCGTCACCTTGAGGAAAACCAGCCGCCGCAATCCCAACAATAACGCTGCCAAAGAGACCGCAAAATCCGTGAACGCCAACGGCACCCACGGCATCGTCAATCCCTAGGCGCTCAACAAACACAATCACCTTGGGCATCAAGTATGCACCGACAAAGGCAATCACAATGGCCAGAGCCGGATGGTAGATATCCATACCTCCTGCCGCCGAGATGATGCCTGCTAGGGCACCAGAAATCGTGAAGAAGGGATCTGCCTTCGACGAGATATAGGCCGCAACTAATCCGGCAGCCAGCGACAGAGTCGTGGTCACTCCGATTGAAGCCAGGGTCATTGGAGTGCCGTAGATCGTGGTTCCAGCTTCATAGCCGGGCAAGACAATTAGGCAGGCTGCTAGGAACGCGTAAAAGCCGACGAAAATCAGCATCAGCCCCACCATGGTTAGCGGCAGGTTGTGGGGAAGGATCGGGCGCGGTTTGCCGTTCTCATCATATTTGCCAATCCGGGGACCCAGATTCAGCAGCACTCCCAAGGTAAAGAAGCCAGAGATTCCATGCACAATCCCAGAGCAGCCAAAGTCATGATAGCCGAGCGCGGTAAATAACCATCCGAACGCATTCCAACCCCACGCCGCTCCCACAAGCCAAGTGAAGCTGCCTAGGACAATCGAAAGAATCAGATAAGCACCAATTTTCACCCGCTCGATTAATGCCCCGGAAAGAATCGAAGCGGTAGTCATGGCAAACAGCGCGAAGGCAAACCAGAACACCCCGGTTAGATGATCGGCCGTATTGGGACCCAACGCCGGTGACCAGGGGTAGGAGGCTTCGACGTAGGGCATCACCGCCGCCACAGTTTCGTTTGCCTCAGGGTTGGTCCAGGGGCCGAGAATGCCGCCCGTGACGGGAAACAGCGGGAAGGCGTTGTAGACCCACCACCCAAATAAAAAGAAGGTTAACCCCACGCTGGCCAGCGTCAGCAGGTTCTTGACCATGGTAGCGAGCACGTTCTTTGTGCGGGAAGCTCCTCCTTCATAGGCAAGGAAACCTGCATGAATGAGCAGCATAAATACAGCAGCCCAGTAGTAGAAGGATTCTGATACAAACGTTCCGAGAAACTCTTGCGCTTCGGGAGACATAACTTAGCGTTGAGATAAGCGACAACGAAACAAAAGAATCAAATCGAAAAAACGGCTGAATTTAGGTTTGAATCTACTCTCTTGAGTCTGCTCTCAGCTCGACACAGGGTTCAGATACACACAACATCGCGCCTCAGCCTACCTGAGCAGCGAAAACTCCGTTCTAGTGACAAAGATTACAAAGACATGACCTGAGACATTGCATTCACCACCAAGTGGGCGGTGCTACTATCCCAGGGCAGACACATACAAGGGCAGCCTGCATCAGCAAGACCGCAACACGCCACCGTCAGAATCTTAGAGAACAATGATTAAAACTTAGTAAAGACGACTTGTTATGACAAATTTGTATTCAAATTGACCATCAGAGCTTTTTCAGCAGTTTGGCGTGCAGCGAGATCAGGCTGTTTGGGACACAGCGGCTATCATTCCTGACCTCAGTATCATTGCTGTATCGAAGATTGCAACTCAATGGGGCTACACCTCAACTGGCCTGGAATCCCTAGGGATGAACACTTCGCTGCAGGGGAATAGTGGGGTAATATCGGATTCAGTTGTTGCTGGCAGCTCGACTGCAGCGCTGTACAACCGTTATTTCGATGATTTTCGATCGGCTTGAGCTTGAGTCTATTTGTTCAACATCACACCTTTAATTAAGCCCATGACCGCAACTAAAACTTGGAACACAGAGGAATTCTGGGGACTCGGGTACGATTTTGACCCCCAATGGCTACTCACCCCAGCCCAACAAGAGCTGCAAGCGAAGCTGATTGACCTGTGCGCCACGGTGCTTCGCCCCAATGCCATCGAGTCAGATCGGGAGTTGGTGTATCCTCGCAAGAACTTTGAGGCCCTGGCGTCCCTTGGCTTGCTGGGGCTGATCGTCCCTCAAGACTGGGGCGGGCTAGGCGAGAATCATGTCTGCGCTGCAATGGTGGTAGAAACAATTGCCCGCTACGGCTGCCCGAGCACGGCCATGTGCTACACGATGCATCTAGGTGCAGTGGCGGCACTGCTGTTCCGGGCACACCACAGCACTGAATTTCAAGACCTGCTGCGGCGGCTCGATCGCGATGTGCTGATTGGCAGCCTGTCCTATTCTGATCCGGAAACCGGCTCTCACTTCTGGTATCCTGTCTCTTCGAAGGCCGAGCGAGTTGAGTCGGGCTGGCAGGTGCACAAGAAAGCCTCCTGGACGACTTCGGCTGGCTTTGCCGATTGGTACATTGTCCAGACAACCAGCCCCGAATTTGACGGCAACTACTCGGATTTGTCCTGCTTCCTGATCCTGGGCAATGAAGTCATAGCAGAACCCCAGAAGTGGGACGCGCTGGGGCTGCGGGGCAATCAGTCGGGGACGCTCTGCGTAGACGGCGTGACTGTACCCCTCAACCGTATGGTAGGACCCAAAGGCGACGGCACAGCTTCCAACGATGAGATTGTCGATCCCTTCTTCTTGCTCTGCTCCTCAGCCTGCTGGAACGGCATTGCCATGGGAGCCATCGATATTGCCAAGCGGCATGTAACTCGCAAAAAGCACGTGGATGTGGGCATGCGCGTGGCGGACTATCCCACCATTCAAGACTATTTTGGGGAAGCCATCATCGACACCAACGCCTGCCGCTGCTTTACCTTCTCGATGGGCAAGCTGATGGACGATTTGACGAACCAATGCGATTGGTCGATCCATGCCGATCTCACCGCACTGCCGCGGGCTACATACTTGCCCTGGTACTGGCAAATCAAATTTGCGGCAGCCAAAAACGTTGCCCATGTCTGCGACAAAATGCTGCATGCCTGCGGCGGTTCTGGCTTCAAGAAAGACATGGAAATCGAACGCTACCTGCGCGACGGCAAGGCCGGTTGGGTGATGGGTCCCACGAACGAGGTGCTGCGGCAGTTTGTGGGCAAGCTGGCGCTGCTCGGCTTCGACAGCCTCGACTACTGGAACCAAACCGTCAACGAGCGCGTGCTGCACAACGAAGTCAAGAAGCTCGACGCCGAAGGCAAACGCAAGCTGGCAGCCGAACTGCTACAACAAGCCGACGCCGAAGACCTACATCAAGCCATGAGACCCCTCGTGGGCAGTGGTGTGTAGTCGCTCGACGGCTGAACCCAGAGGAGGGTGCGGCGTGCCTTCCTCTTTCATGTCTACCGGAGGAGCATATGAGCCAGGCTGTGGGTTCTGCAGGTTTTGTGGGCACGCTGGTGTCTCTGTGGCGCTATCCAGTGAAGTCGATGCTGGGCGAGGAGCTGAATGCGGCTCTGGTGTCGGATCGAGGGCTAGTGGGCGACCGCGCCTATGCCTTGATCGATCGAGCAACCGGCATGACCGCCAGCGCCAAGAATCCCCGCAAGTGGGGGCAACTCTTTGACTGCCGCGCTGCCTTCACCGCCACACCCCACTCGCCGACCGCTCTACCGACCGTGAAGATGACCCTGCCCGACGGTCGCGAAATTCGCAGCGATACCCCCGAGGTGCATCAGATTCTCTCTGCTCTATTTGGACGGGAGGTGACGCTGGAAACCCAAGCTCCGACGACGCCTAGCCTTGAAGAATATTGGCCCAGCATCGAGGGATTGCCCCATCAGGATGCCATCACCGATGAAGCTACGCTAGCCAGTACCTTCTTCGACGGCGCTACGGTGCATCTGCTGACTACCGCCACGCTGAATCAGCTGCAGGCCCTGGCTCCTGTCTCTCGGTTTGAAACCCGCCGCTTTCGCCCCAATCTTGTAGTTGCCCCGGATGCGGCTACCGGCTTTGTCGAAAACGACTGGATTGGCAAAACCGTGGCAATTGGCGATAGGGTGCGCTTGCATATTCAGGGTCCCTGTCCCCGCTGCGTAATGACGACCATGCCGCAAAGCGAACTGCCTGCCGATCTCGAGATTCTCAAAACTGCCGTGCGCCACAATCAGGGGAATGTTGGCGTCTATGCCCGCGTCCTGCAAGGGGGTACGTTGAAACGCGGCGATGCCGTGCATCTGGAATCCTGACCGTTGACTGCACCGTGCATTCTCTACCCTTTCCACCGCTATGCTGACCAGTCTGGATCGTCCTGTTGCCCTGCCCGCGCCGCTCGGTGCTTTGGTTGCTGAGTACCGCATCGAGCCAGCCACCGCGATTGCCTATCGGGTGCAAGCCGGACAGTACATTCAGATTATTGATATTGAGGGACGCCAGTGTTCTGATTTGCTGGTGTTTGCCGGCGCCGCCTTTGAAGAAGAACTCGATGCCACGGTGACGCGCACCCTCAACGGCTTGGCGGTTCCCCAAGCGGGGCTGCACGGCAAGTACTTCTCGCAAATGATGCAGCCTCTGTTCGAGGTGATTCAAGACACCTGCGGGCGGCACGATCAGTTTCTGCTAGCCTGCACCGCTCGCTACTACGAGGACCTCGGCTATCCGGGTCATCCGAGCTGTAGCGATAACTTCAACCGCGTGCTGCACCCCTACGGCATTCTGCCGCGACCGGGCTGGAGTGCGGTCAACTTTTTCTACAACACAGCGATCGCGAGCGACGGCACGATTGTTGGTGGTGAATCCTGGTCACGTCCCGGAGACTATGTGCTGCTGCGGGCCAATCGCGATCTGCTCTGCGCTAGCTCCGCCTGCGCCGACGATATTGATGCCGTCAATGCCTGGCAACCCACCCCGATCCAGATCCGCATCTATGACGCCAGTGAATCATTTCCGCGAGCAATCGGACGGCGGGTATCTCCAGAAGCACCCGTTCGGCTGACGCGACTCAGCGCCTTTACACCCTGCATCCAGACCTTGACGAATCATCTGGTAGAGTACAACGGCTTTTGGGTGCCCAACAGCTTCGCCAACCACGGCATCCACGACGAGTACTGGGCGCTGCGAGAGCGGGTGGTGCTGATGGATCTGTCGGCGCTGCGCAAGTTTGAGGTCAGCGGTAGAGACGCGGGTGCGCTGCTGCAATTGTCCTTCTCGCGGGATATCGGCAAGCTGACGATTGGGCAGTCAGCCTATGGCTGTTTGCTGAATCCCCACGGCGGCATCATCGACGATGGCATTGTCTTTTGCCTTGGCGAGACTACCTACCGCTATGTCGGCAACTGCGATAGCGACGGCGACTGGCTGCGGCGGGTGGCGCACCAGCGGGGCTACGAAGTCACAATCACCCCCAGCAGCGATTGGCTGCACAATCTGGCTCTGCAGGGACCCTGCTCGCGGGATCTGCTGCGGCCGCTGGTCGCGCTCGACTCGGAGTTCGGACTCGGCAATTTGGATGAATTGGGCTATTTCCGCTTTGCGACGGGGCAAGTGGCAGGGATTCCGGTGCTGATCTCGCGGACCGGCTACACCGGCGAACTCGGCTACGAGCTGTTTGTTCATCCCGACCAAGGAGCAGCGCTGTGGGAGGTGCTGATGCAGGCGGGTCGTGCCTATGACTTGCGACCGATGGGGATGCTGGCGCTAGATCGGGCCCGCATTGAGGCTGGGCTGCTGGCGGCAGGGCGGGAATTTGACGATCTGACTTCGCCCTATCAGGCAGGCATTGGCTGGGCCGTGGCACTGAAGAAGCCGGATTTCATCGGCAAAGCGGCTCTGGAGCAGATCAAAGCCCGCCCACCCTATGTTGCCGTTGGTCTAGTACTGGAGGGCAACGAAATCGCTAGCTTTGGGCAGTGCGTGCATCCCATCGGCGAACGCTGGCGAGTAGGTCGGATTACCAGCGCCACCTTTTCCCCGATTCTCAACCGCAGCATTGCCCTAGCGCAGATTGTGCCGGAGTATGCCACAATCGGCACCGAACTCGAGGTTGGTTTTGTGGATGGCATGCAGCGCCGCATCCGTGCTGTTGTCGGCCCGCTGGCTGCTTACGACCCCACAAAGTCGCGAGTCAAAGCTTGATGTGCGTCATCTTTGTCGTCCTACTCTATGACCTCGATTTGTCTCTACGATTTGGCTGGTTTTGATGGGCTGCCCGTGGCCCAGCGCCTGTTTGGAGACGGCATCCAGCGGCTTGCTCCCTTTCAGTCGGCAGAGTTACCCTTATCCAGCGGCATACCCTGTACGGTGCTGCGGCTCTGCGAAAATAATTTTCGTGTCCGGCTACAAGAAGCCGACGGGACGGCCTTGCAGCAAGCATTCACTCAGGCGCAAATCGGACAGCGGGTCTGGTTACAGTCTTTTGCTTGGCTGAGCCGTCTCACCTTGCCGGATGGCATCGAGCGGCTGGCCGAAATCGCGGTGCCCAAATCGCCCCATCGCATCGCCGGGCTACAGATGAACTGTGCCGCACCTGGCAGAATTGACGGAGTTGCCGTGCTAGTTTGGAGGCATTCGGCGCAGGGGCAGCCAGCGGTAGACCTGCATCTAGCCGCGTCCGATCGGAAGATAATCCAGACAAAACTGCTGGCACTAGAATTTCCCCTCTGAAGCTTACCCTCTGAAGCACTGTTGCGGCTTGAAATGCCCTAGATAATGATTTGGATGAGAACGGTTTAAAGACGGTTTATAAATCATAAAGAATAAAACGGTTTGGCTCGGTGAATTCCCATTCTGATCGGTTGAAATATCGGTTGAAATCTAGTGCGGCGTCTGCAAATCTGCCGCTGCATTTGGTGATCTCAGAGAAATTGCGTGACCAGATTGCCCGAGGCGAATTTCTGCCCGGTGAGCAATTGCCCAGCGAACATCAGCTGATGCTGACCTATGCTGTCAGCCGGATTACCGTGCGCCGAGCCATAGCCAATCTGGTAAGTCAGGGGTTGGTGGTGTCCCATCGGGGCAAGGGGGTGTTTGTCAAAGAACGCCGCAAGCTGACTCGCTCCCTCTCGAATCCGCTGATCTTCTTTGACGAAGACATGGCACAGCAGCAGGCAGCCGCCTCGATTCAGACCTTAGCGTTTGAGGTGCTGCCCGCCTCGCCCGAGGTCGCAGCCCGACTGCGCCTTTCTGCGGCCAACGCACCCGTCTACTGCCAAAAAAAGGTAATTTTGGTGGATCAGGTGCCGGTCGCAATTGACATCACCTATATCTTGCTGCAGCTCGGTCAAACCTTTGCCACGGAACTCCAGTCCAGTTTGATTTACCCCACACTCGACAAAAACGGCGTCCTGATCGAGCGGGTTGAGGCGCTGCTGGAATGTACCCATGCCACTCACGAAATCAGCACTCACCTGGAGACCCCCCTCGGCGCACCGCTGCTGGTCAACCGCTACGTGGCCTACACCACCGGCGATAAGCCTGTGATCTGCGGCGAAACTCTCTCGCGAGCCGATCGCCTCTGCTATTCGGTCATCCTCACCAAGCGAGCCACCGCCAACGCGGAGTAGCGGCACCTCACAGCGCACTCGACTCTTTGATCAGCGAAATCACCCAGGCGGCTACAATTGCACCCAGGATCAGGCTTTCCAGAGCCTTCAGCAGCCGGTTGGAGTGGCCATGCAGCAGGCTATTCAGAGGTCGATTTTGCCACCAGGTTTGAACCTGCTGCCACCAAAGGGTCGGGCTTTCCTGCGGCAAATAGCGCCAGCGCCAGATCGAGAGCAGCAGCGGCATCCCGCCCACCTTAGCACTCATCAGCAGATGCAAAGCAATGCAGACCACCAGCACCACCCAGCTCAGCAGATGGGCATAGTACCAGCCGTGGTTTAACTCGCCTTGCGGCAGCCATTTCTCGCTCATCATCTTGCCGGAGAACAGGGCAAAAGTTAGCGCCAGTAATGCCAAGGTATTGGCCAGGCGATGCAGCGTATACCAGCCGATCGGGCGATCGAGCTGTCCCAGTTTTTCTAGAGAGTTCGGCTGAATTAACCGTGCCGATCCGCGTCGCAGACTGTACAGCGCGAAGAACGGAAATAGCAGCAGCGCCCACAGCCCAAAGGTGCCGTGGATGCCTTCTATTTCCTCGAACCGAGGTAGCGGCAAGCGACCCCAGCGACCGTCATAGGTGTTGTAGGTCCAAAAGGCGGTCAAAATAGCGCCAATCACAAACAGGCCATTGAATCCATGCAGCAGACGCAGCAGCAGCGGCTGATAGGGTTGAAATGGTTTCATAAACTGCGAATTCGAGGAATGGAGTGAGAGCAGAGCCAGCGAAGCGTCTACTTTTTCTTTGAGAATTTTCTTTGAGAACACCCAAAATCTATCCCAGGATGGATCCCGGTTCTATACAAAAACTTAGTCAACTTGAGAAATATTGACAAATCCCCAGGCGGTTCTGCTGAGGTTGCGAAAAATTTTGGGCAAACTGAGGCTTGGGAGCGTTAAATCGGCTTCAGCGAGATCAGCGCTGATTCAATTTGGCGTGCCTACGCAGTCTTTCCATGTATCTGACCATGACCCCCAGAAACGGCAAAATGAATTTTCCATTGTGGCAATTTCTAAATCAGCCTTTGTTTGATTCCCGGTCTCCGCTGATCCTCAATCCGCGACGATTTTGGCACCGTTATCAAGTTGAATACCTTGAACGCTGCTGGTTTAAAAACTACCGTCCTGAAGAGCGATTTCGCAACCGTGAATAGCAGCCATAGAATCAATCAGAACCATAAATTCCGTCAACCGTACAGACCTATCCAAGGCATCGTTAGCATCATTAGAGGATTTTGAATGAGCGAACTTCGGTTCGCTTTTTTTGCGCTAGTGTACGCCTGCAAGATCATCGCCGCCATATGGGAGGCATTCTTGATGATCACTCAATAATCAATCAACGATCATCCAATAATCACCCAATGATTCCTCAATAGTTTATCAGCAATAGCTGAAATATCGCATGAGTCTTCCTCTGAATTTTTCCCAATCATTCTCAAGCCATTTCCTAGATCATTCCTCAACCATCCCCGATCCGCGTCTTAGAAATGATCATGACTTAAATGATCATGACTTTGACAAATATTTTTGTAAAAAGGGCAAAATACCGTCAGCTAAGGTATCAGCATATTCTTCGTGTAAGCCTAGCGAACCCGGCATGCGATAGATCTGGATTCCCACCCCCGAAAAATGGGCTAGGATTTCCATCTCTTCCAGTGATTTCGGCGGCGTTTGTTCACCGATGACCATCATCACCGGAGCTGAGAGCGGCGGCTGAAAGTAATTGAAAAACTCGCTGCGCTTGCGAACCGGATCGAGTGCACCAGTCACGAAGGCCGCTGAAGCAAACCGGGCACCGCGCCGCTGGGTTGTCCGCCATTTGTCGCGGATTAAGACTGGGGTGATGTGGGCTGGGTCAGCGTATACATGCCGTTGATACATCCAGCGCAAGAAGGGCGGCAGGGTGTTGAGCCAATACAGCAATTGCCCGATCAGCGGCAGCCGTACCACGAAGCGCAGCGTGTTGTAGGCCCAGCGATGCTCGCCCATGGCTGTTGGTAAGGGTCCACGCCAAGTAGGAGCCACCAGCACAATCCACGACCAAGGCGGCGACGACCGCTGAGCAAGCTGCATCACATATCCAGCTGCATGACCTGCCGCAATCACCACGACCGGCTCCTGGAACACTGCCTGCACAAAGTCCTTGAGCATGGCATGATAGACCGCTGGCCGATAGCGGAACCCAGGGCGCGACGAATCCCCAAAGCCGACCCAATCTAGAGCCACCACTTGAAATTTCTCGGCCAGTCGTGCCGCTAGCCCCGCCATTTCGCTGCGCGTTGACACACTGCTAAAGGCAGGCAGTAGCAAAATCGGCTTCCCTTCTCCCAGAATTTCGTAGGTGATGGTGACTCGCTGCTTTTGCCAATTCCAATAAAACTCTCGAACTGCCCCGCCAATACCAGGACCTAGATGAGATTGCATAGTCGTGTGTTCAGGCCGCTCTAACTACAGGACTACCCATTGGTCATGCTTTATAGGCGCGGATAGCTCGAAAGTTCGCCTCCAATCCGACCGCGTTAAAGCATCACCTCGCTAGGTAGATGCACCTGTTATTATGCCTGCCCAACGGTTGCTTGTGCTGATTTTTTATCGGTGTTCATTTTTTGACGTAGGGTTGAGTAGATTTTCGGGCATACTGACTTCGCCAAGAACGAGTCAGCACACCCTGACTAGGACTCAAAAGGAGGGCTAGCCCAAACAGCACGAACACAACTAGAGCGATAGCCGGGCCCGAAGGCAGGTCAAGATAATAGCTGGCATACATGCCGATGACGCTAGCCATCACCCCCAGCAATGCCCCTACCGCCATCATCTGATGTAGCTCCTTGACAAGCAAATAGGCAGTTATGGCCGGACCAACCATCAGGGATACCACTAGAATCACTCCGACAATTTTCATACCCACAATCAGCGTCAGGGTAATACCCGCCATCAAGCCAAAGTTGAGCCAATTCACCGGCAAGCCGACAGCTTCGGCTCCAGTGCGATCAAACGTGTAGAACAACAGCTCTTTGTAAAACAACCGGATCAGCAGCAGCGCCACGACGGCAATTGTGCAGGTACGCCAAACATCCGTGGCAGTAACGCTGAGAATATCGCCAAATAGCAGTTCTTCGAGATCAAACCGGCTTTGCAGTAGGGTCAACAGCGTCACGCCTAGTGCAAAGAAGCTAGCGAAGGTAACGGCCATGGCCGAGTCAATTTTCACCCGTGACTGGTTACGAATCCAGGTAATCACCGCGGTGCTGAGCATGCCAAAGGCAAAGGCACCCAGCAGCATCTCAATGCCGAAAAAATTGGCGATTGCCAATCCGGGCAGAATGGCATGGGCAATCACATCTCCCAAGAGCGCCATCCGCTGCACGACGAGATAGGTGCCAACCACCGGACAGAGAATGCCGATTACCACGCCCGCTGCTAATGCATTCCGCATAAATTCGTAGCTAAGAGGATCGAGAAGCCAGTCGAGCATAGGGCAGGCAAATAGAAGGAAAGCAAGAGAAAGCACCGGAAATCAAAGCGATTAGCAGAAAGGCATCTCGGCAGGACGGTTGGCAACGTGCAGATTTTCGCCGTAGGCTCGCTGGATGTTTTCTAAGGTCATGACCGATTGGGGTGCATCGTTAGCTAGCAGAGTGCGGTTGAGCAGCAGCAGCCGATCGTAACGCTGCAAGGCATCGCCCCACTCGTGGCTGCAAATCAGCAGGGTTTTGCCTTGGGCGCGCAGCTCAGCAAACACCCCCAGCATAATGGCCTCGGTTTTTTTATCAATGCCGGTAAACGGCTCGTCGAGAAAGAACAGATCGGCTTGCTGCGCCAGTGCCCGTGCTAGAAAGACCCGCTGCTGTTGCCCACCCGAGAGCTGCCCGATTTGCCGCTGCGCCAGATCGAGCAAATTGACCCGCTCGAGAGCCGCCTGCACAATCTGCCGAGACTGACGGCTAGGCTGCCGCAACCAGCCGGTGGTCGTGGTGCGGGCCATCATGACAACGTTCCAGGCAGTAATTGGATAGTCCCAGTCGATCTGGGAGCGCTGTGGCACATAGGCCACCCGATGCCGCTGGCGCTGCAGTGGTGCTCCATGGAGTGCGGCTCGCCCCTGCATCGGTAGTAGTCCCAGTAGCGCTTTCACCAGGGTGCTTTTGCCGGCTCCATTGGGGCCAATCATCCCCACGATCTGCCCGGGCGCGATGGCGAAGCTAATATCTTCCACCGCCAATACGCCTCGGTAATCCACCGATAGATGCTCGACCTCTAGCATGGCTAATCTGAAAATATCCTAATGATAATCGTTTTCATGACATACCCAAGGCATCATAACAAATGATAATCGTTTCCATGGTGCACCCAAGGCATCATAGCAAAAGCCCTTGCAAGCTCAAACCGGGAGGTCATGATGTTTAACCGAATGGGAATTGGCAATCGGTACTGGAGTGCTGCGGCATTAGTACTGACTCTAGGCGTAGGAGGCTGTACCCAGGCTAACCAAACTGCTCAGCAGCCCGACGCCGAAGCACCGACTGCGTCAACCGCGGAACAGCCGCAGGTGGTTGCCACATCGACCGTGCTGTGCGACCTGACCCAACAGATCGCGGCCGACACTATCGACCTGACCTGTCTGCTGTCTCCCAATCAAGATCCCCATGTCTATGCTGCAACGCCCTCGGACCGAAAAGCCATTGAGGATGCCGATTTAGTGCTGTATGGGGGCTACAACTACGAGCCAGGACTGATCCGCATCATTCAAGCCACGACAACCCCTGCTGCTAAAGTCGCCGTTTTTGAAGCAGCAGTCCCAAAACCCCTGCTCGGCAAGGAGCATGACCACGGGCACGACCATGGCGAGGAGCACGATCACGGTGACGAAACAGCCCATGACCATGACCATGACCATACACACGAGTCTGAAACGGCCGCCAATCTGGATACTGCCGATCACGACCATGGAGCTGAGGCAGACCTAGTTCCCGATCCGCATATTTGGCACAATGCCTTAAACGGAGTGGCAATCGCCAGGGTGATCGAAACAAACCTCAGCCAAGTTGCGCCCGAACATGCCGCACAGTATCAGCAAAATGCCGCAGCCCTCACCCGCCAACTGACCAACCTCGACGATTGGATCAAAACCCAGGTGGCGACGGTCCCGGTCCCTGAGCGCAAACTTGTGACGACCCACGAAGCCTTGGGCTACTTCGCCGATGCTTATGGCTTCACCGTCGCTGGAGCCATTAAAGGACTCAGCACCGAGGAAAAACCTTCGGCTGCCCGCCTCACCGAGCTAGCCGACCAGCTCAAGCAATCCCAAGTACCGGCTGTGTTTATCGAAACTACCACCAACCCCAAACTGATTGAGACCGTGGCCCGCGAAGCCAATGTCACCGTGGCCGAAACGCCCCTCTTTATTGAAGGTCCCGGCGGCGAAGGAACGCCAGCTCCTACCTATCAAGACATGCTGATTTCCAATACCTGCACAATCGTCAATGCTCTGGGCGGTCGTTGCGATAGTGCTACTGCTCCTCGAGGCGACTCCTGAACTATTCCTGAACTATTGAGTTCAATTGAGTTCAGTCAAGTTCATTTGGGGCACTGAAACCACAGAAAACCCCCCGGGTGACCAGGGGGTGTGAATCAGGGTGCATCTACCATTCCCTTCATCTGCCTTGAAGCCGGGTATCAGGAACCACACGACTCATTCCAGGGAGACTTCATCCAGTCTTCAGAAATGCCACGAATCACTTCATCAACGGTTGAAGATTCAGCTCATGAGCAGCCCATGAATTTCCTATCTGGATGAATGGGAGACTAAAGAGCCAAGTCGGGAGGCAGAATTACCTGGTCTACAATGTGGACTACACCATTGCTGGCTTGCAGGTCGGGCTGAGTCACGCTGGCATTATTGACCCGGACCTGGTTAGCCGCTGCATCAACCTGCACCTCGACCGATTCTCCAGCCACCGTCTGCACCTCACCCGACTGAATCTGATCCGAGGTCACAGTTCCAGGAACAACATGGTACAGCAACAACTGCCGCAGGGTCTCACGATTTTCGGGCAGGAGTAACTGTTGTCGTGTTTCCTCAGGAAGAGCCGCAAAGGCTTCATCGCTAGGAGCAAAAACGGTGTAGCTGGCGCTATCTCCTTCTAGGGTCTCCTGTAGCCCTGCGGCGTCAATGGCTGAAGCAAGGGTACTCAAGGAAGGGTTATTGTCAATCACAGAAGCGACATCCTCACCCCTATCCGTTTGACCAACTGTATCAGGGCTGGTACCCGGTGCTGTATCGGGTTCTGCAGGTGCTTGTGCAGCCGGAGATTCAGCTGTCGGAGCTTGAGCGTCCGGTGTTTGAGTCGTCTCTGGTGCACAGGCAGCAATAATGGGCAGCAGCAGCAACCCTGCGGTCAGGGTCAGCCACGACTTGATCGAACGATTTGAACCTTTTGAATCTTGAGTATGGATGGGAGTCCGCATAGGATACCTCTCTAAAGTGCTTTGAATGTGCTCAAACCGGTTCTAAAGAACCTTGGCGACTCTGGGCAGTCGCCTAAACCAATACTGCAGGTGGCAAACTAGTAGCAGTTCCTGAACGTCAGTCCAGACCCACTTCAGACCACACCGGACTGCTGCCGCACTTCCCGCAGAAATGAATCCAAAACCCAGTTCGACCTCAAAAGCAGCCCTAAACAACTGCCTCTGAAGGTGTGCTCAGCTCAAACAAGACCTCAAGCAAGTCGGCTTGACCCAGCCTTGCGACTAGTCCCAGCGAGTCCAAATGGGAAGACGAGCTAGGTGAACACTAGGTGAATTAACTGTGAATGCTTTTAGCCACTGGTTTAGTTAGCATCTCCCTCATTCTGTAAACAGGGGGCTGAGATGGTCATTCGGAAGGCTCCTCAGTGGAGACACTCGTCACCCGATGATGCATCGTCAACCTGGTGTGGGTTGCCTGAATTCATTGGCTCGTTTCACATCGTAAGAGCAGCGGCCGCGCTAGCCGTCTGTCTTTAGTCAGAGATTGCCAAATAGCTGCCGAGACGATTGGTAAGCGCTCGCTCTCCTATCTAGAAGGTAAGAGCTCAATTCTTTTGCTGCTAGCGGTGGTGTAAGTCTCCAGTGGAAACGAGTTGAGAAATGGTGGATCGCCCTAGGTCTGATGAAGATTGGGGAATGAAGATTGGGGAAAGACATTGGCGAGGACTAGGCAGTCGTGCAACCCTTACTCTCTTCCTGTCTGCGATATGACCTTTGGGTGTAAGTTATTGAGAGATTAACTTGAGCAATGCAAGGCAACCCACTGTCGCCGGGGCAGCATGAAATTTCCTGGGACTAGGACGGCTCAACCGTGAACAGACATCCCAGATCCAGCCATCCCAGAAGACGGGTGGACGGACCATGGGCCAGCAGGGGGAATAGGCGGGTGCCTGAAGGAGAAACACAGCGTGGATAGAGACAGCACACCCGTCGCCCGAGAGCAAACCCAAGCAGATGCAGACTGGGCATGGCGGTTTTGGTTTACTCTGCCGCTGTATCCCTATGGGCAGCGACATACCCTACGCAAGGAAATTATTCAAGATACCATTTGGACCTTTGATCAGATTCAGGGAGTCCTCTACGTGACGGTGCCGATCCGCATGACGATGGTGCGGCTAGCAAGGGGCGGTCTGCTGATCTACGCTCCTGTGGCTCCCACCCGCGAGTGTATCCGGCTGGTGCAGGAGCTAGTCGCCCAGCATGGCGAGGTGAGATACATCATTCTGCCCACAGTATCGGGACTGGAGCACAAGGTGTTTGTCGGACCATTTGCACGATGCTTTCCTAGTGCTCAAGTGTTTGTGGCTCCGCATCAGTGGAGTTTTCCGGTGAATCTGCCGCTGAGTTGGCTAGGATTTCCTAGCCAGCGGACGCACGTTCTGCCAGCCGACAGCCGCCAAGCTCCCTTTGCTGACGAGTTCGATTATGCCCTGCTCGGTCCGATTAGCCTTGGGTTGGGGCCCTTCGCCGAGGTAGCCTTCTTTCACAGAGCCTCCCAGACGCTGCTGGTTACTGATGCGGTGGTTTCGGTGCCCGAGGAGCCGCCGCCCATTGTGCAGCTCGATCCAGCCGGGCTGCTATTCCATGCAAAAGACCACGCTCTAGAACAGGTGGCTGACACTCAAGCCAATCGCCTTAAGGGATGGCAGCGCATTTGCCTGTTTTCCTTCTACTTTCGTCCAAGTGCGCTAGATGTAGTACCGCTGGGTAAAGTAGTGAGCAATGCCCTAAAATCGCCCTATCGCTCAAGGCAGAACTATTTTGGACTGTATCCCTTTCGCTGGCAGCCCGGCTGGGAGCGCTCCTTTGCGGCCCTGCGCGGTGATGGTCGCCTATTTGTTGCTCCGATTTTGCAGACCCTGATCTTGAACCGTGCTCCTGCGGAAACCCTCGCTTGGGCAAATCGCGTGGCCAGCTGGCCGCTGCAGCGCATCATTCCCTGCCACTTTGATGCTCCTATTGCTGCTGACGCTCGCCAGTTTCGTCGTGCCTTTGCTTTCCTGGAGCAGCACCCTGCTGATGCCGATGGTGTCTTACATGCGCCGCTGCCCGAAGCCGATTTTGAATTTCTTAAAACCCTAGAAGCAGGGCTAATCAAGCGGGGCATTACGCCTGCAGCCAAAGCCAAAGTTTAATCCCGCTCTCCTATTGCTGAGTGACTCGAACTAAGAATCATGCCTGACGAGATAGCCCTTCCCAACTTGATTTTGCTCGATACGACCCTGCGCGATGGCGAGTTAACGCCTGGGGTTCGGATCACGGTTGCCCAAAAGCTACAGCTTGCTGAGTTGCTCGACGCTGCTGGCATCGATGTAATTGAAGTAGGCTATCCGGGAGCCTATGCCAAAGATGTGGACGCGGTGCAGCAGGTAGCCAATCGCTTGCAGCGAGCAACCGTTTGCGCCCTAGCT
The DNA here is from genome assembly GCA_015272325.1 of Synechococcales cyanobacterium C42_A2020_086. GTDB lineage: Bacteria > Cyanobacteriota > Cyanobacteriia > Elainellales > Elainellaceae > JACYLU01. The sequence continues at coordinate 371,114 of JACYLU010000036.1, forward strand.
CATACCAAACACGACGAAATTATCAGTGCCGGTGTCGTGATTCAGCCGGCTCGTCGCGGCCGCATTCATCTCTACACGCGGGTGCATCTTGACGCGGACGCCAATCCGCAGCAGGTGCTGACCCACCTAGAAGAAAGCATTACCCTCGCTCGCGAGTATACTGACGATGTGGAATGGTCTGCCTTTGATGCTCCCCGCAGTCAGCCGGATTTTCTCTATCGCGCTGTAGAAACGGCGATTGCCGCTGGAGCAACCACCATTAATATTCCCGACAGCATGGGAGCGTCCGATCCCGACAGCTTTACTCGGCTGCTGTCTTCGATTCAACAACACGTGCCGAATATTGACCAGGCGATTCTCTCGGTGCACTGCCACAACGATCGGGGGTTAGCCGTGCAAAACTCGATTGCCGCCATTCACCACGGAGTCCGGCAGGTTGAATGTGCAGTCAACGGCTTGGGAGCCAGAAAAGGCAATACTGATCTCAAAACCCTGGTAACGATGCTGTGGCAGGATCAGCAAGTGCTGCAACCTGTGCACCAACGCTATGCCGTGAATCTCGATTGGCAACTGCTCGATCAAGCCTCTGAACTAGTGAAGCAGATGACAGGAATACGCTAGCCTGCCTCTGGAAACAGGAATGCCCCCCAACACGGGACAAGCTTCTTGCTGCAACTAGCCTTCCAGAGAAGGGGAATTCAACAGATCAACGTCACCAGGCAGGCTCGATGGATTAGCGGTTGAAAGCTGCTGCACCTCGCCTACCACACGGGCTTGACTGGCCATCAGATGGCTACGAATAGCGGCTACGGCCCTATCTACTTGGCGCTCGGCGATGGCCTGATAAATCTGACGATGCTCAATGCGGATTTCCAGCACTTCCGGGTTGTGCTGCGTGGTTTGCACCCGGAGCAGTGCCATTTTATCAAACACCTGATCCAATAGCCCGACCAACCAGCGATTGCCCGAGCTTTCCGCAATCAGCCGATGAAAGCCATAGTCGAGATTGAGTAACTGCATCACCTTTAGGTTGGGGGATTTACCCGGCACAAGCGCTTCCGCCTGCACCACGTAGTCTTCGAGCTGAGCGAGCTGCCGTTGAGTCGCCTGTGCACAAGCACCCGCCACCGAGAGTTGCTCGAGCGCCAGTCGACAATCATAGAGCTGTACAGCATCAATCACCGAGATGGACGTCACCTGAAGACCACCAGACCCGTCTGATGTGACTAATCCATCTTTTTGCAACTGCCGCAGCGCTTCCCGAATCGGGGTACGGCTCACCTGCAACTGCTGAGCGAGCTGCGTTTCCACCAAACGCTCGCTGGGCGCAAAATCACCCGATAGGATGCTCGTCCGTAGGGCTTGGTAGGTTTGCTCGTGCAATGATTTGCTTCGCTGAATCGGCGGGACAGCCACCATTACGTTCGATCTCCTTGGCAAGCAGCAACTCACCTAACGTTACGCTACATCTAGGGTGTTCTGTTGGGAGCAGTGCTCTCAACGTCCTGAGGATTGAAGTTAGCATCAGTAGCGCTCTTTCCAGAACCTAGTCAAAAGTCTAGTCAAACTGTTTTCTTAGCTTTATTGTCCTCTTAGCTCTATTATCTCATCCAGAATCAAGACCAACGGTGCAATCTGCATACAGCATACGTAGCGGTTCCCCGATAGGTTTGTAGCAGAAACAACGATCGATCTAGACGCTCTAGACGCTGCTGCCTGCCATTGAGTTGCGGCCTGTGAATTGCTGCCGGCCAGTGGGTGTCTTCGCACTCCGAGCGTATCATCCCTAGACAACTTAGGGAAAAATAGAGAGAATTCCCGAAGCTGGCGATGGTTTTATAGGTCGCGCCAGCAGTTACCTCTGAACGTGCAGATTTCCGATTTCGTCACGCCAACAACCCCTGCCGGAACCGCTCTCTTTCTCACCTGGAACGGCTATCACGTCTTTGTCATTTCAAAACGAGAGGTGCTGCATGGTGTGGAATCTCTGCGCTTTGCAGGGGTGGGGGGCAAACGCCAGAATCCGCAAGAGTCACTAGTGGATTGTGCCTTACGGGAAAGCGTTGAAGAAATTGGTGCTGTGGTTTCTAGCATCGACAGTGCCGAACAAACCTACTGGCTACAAGCCGATGGCTCGCTGGAAGTCGTGGACTTTACTGATGAGGCGGCAGCAGGGCGAGTGCAGCCCCGGTTAATTTGGGAGAAACGCAAGCACTCGAGCTACGGCAGCATGACCAATCGAGATATCCCCTACTATCTCGTTGCCTTTAATGCCAGCTTGAGCGGACAGCCTCGACCTCTCAATGAAATCGCGGCGATCTTGTATCTCACCGACCAGCACTTGTCTGGTATGCAGCAGCCGTTTCCCCTCACCTTGGCGATGTTGCTAGCGGCAGGCGCACAGGTAGAGTGTCAATCTGGAATCACACTTGAGACAGACGCAACGCTCGTTCCCCACGGTACCGCTCAGTTTCTGGTGCAGCAGCTCACTTTCTACCGCAGCGGCAGGCAGCCCGGCCGCAATAACTCAGTGAATTTGTGACTGACCTGTTCCTGGTGCTGAGAGCTAAGAAGGGGATAACCGAGTAACGCCCCAGCTAGGCAATTGCTTTTTATCCCGTTTTGCTTAACAATCATTAATATATTTAATGAACTTATGTGAAGGGATGATCTTAGCATCGTCTTGACACAGCGCTCTTTGCAGCATTCACGATATTTAATCACTCACGATATTTAATCACAATGTCTAATCAACTAGGAAAACCTCGCCCGCTGTGGCGGGTGTTGGCACTATCGGCCGTGACGGGACTAGCTTATTACGGCTGGTATAAATGGGTGATCCAAGATGAGCTACATCGCTATACTGGCTCGGATTGGTCAGGAGCCGTCTGCCTGCTGCCTTTCGGAATGGGTGTTGGGCTGCCGCAATTGCTACGGCTTTATGATCCAGATGTGCCCGGCTGGTTTGGCTGGTTTTCGCTGCTGGGCATTGTTTGGATCTATATTGTGCAGTTCCGCCTCTATCGAACGGTGAATCGGCTTTACCGGACTGCGGGGCAACCAGAGCCGCTAATCGTATGGTGGCTGTTTATCCCTGGATTGAACTTGATTGTGGGGCTGCGACAAATTCATTTTTTGAGTGAGTACTGGGCCCGCCAGCGGGGAGACGTGATAGACGATCCGATTGCTCGGCGATTACCGTTATTTTTCGCGGCAGAAACATCGTCTACTAGCTAATGCTCTGGAATCTCAATGCAATCCAGCCAGCTTGCCGCTCAGTCTATGCTGGCTTTTACGCTGGCTTCTATGGTTATGCTTTTATCTCTGCTTTTATATGCTTTTATATAGATGCCTCTGCTGAGCCAACTTCGTTAGAGTGCTGCTAGCACTGGGCCATACTAGGCAATAGTAGTCACTCTATGGGACAAAAATCTCGCAGAAAATCCTATAGCCGATCTCATCGCACTCACCGCTCGCGTCAGCATAGACATCGTCATCGCATTCAGCGTTATATTCGCGCTGTCATTGACACTGATCCGATTGCAGCGGCTCAAGCCGCAGGGCTACAGTATGTGTCGGATGATAGTCCCGGCATTCGGCGGCAGCGGCAGGGCAAAAAGGGTTTTATTTATTTCACGCCCGAAGGAGAGCGGATTCGCGACCCAGAAGAAATCCAGCGCATTCACTCATTGGCCATTCCACCCGCTTATCGAGATGTCTGGATCTGCCCACTGCCGAACGGGCATTTGCAGGCAACCGGGCGCGATGCCAAAGGTCGCAAGCAGTATCGCTACCATCCCCTCTGGCGCACCGTGCGAGACCAAACCAAATTCACGCGCATGATTGCCTTCAGCCGCTCGCTGCCAACCATCCGCCAGCGCATTGAGCAGGATCTATCGCTGCCGGGTTTGCCGAAAGAGAAAGTGCTAGCGGCAGTGGTGCGATTGATGGAGCAAACTCGCATCCGCGTTGGCAACGAGGAATATGCCCGCACGAATCAGTCCTATGGATTAACAACGCTGCAAGATGACCATGTGGAGATTAAAGGCGCAAAAATTCGATTTCAATTTCGTGGTAAAAGCGGTGTTGAACACAATATTGAACTAACAGACAAGCGATTAGCTAAGATTGTCAAGCATTGCCAGGATATTCCTGGTCAAGATTTATTTCAGTATAGAGATGAGCAAGGTAACTATCAGACGATTGGTTCAGCGGACGTCAACCATTATCTGAAAGAGATTGCGGGTCAAGAGTTTACCGCTAAGGATTTTCGCACTTGGGCGGGTACAGTATTAGCCGCAACTTGCTTGGTCGAGATCGGCGATTGCAGTTCGGCTACGGCAGCTAAAAAGAACATTGCCCAGGCGATCAAAACTGTGGCGTCGCATTTGGGAAACCGCCCTGCCACCTGCCGCAAATACTACGTGCATCCGGCCGTGCTTGATGCCTATGCTGATCAAACCCTACACACGGTCATGGAAAAGCATGCCACGATGGTTGTCGAAGATGGCCATGCCCTTCGCCCAGAAGAACTAGCGGTGGTGATGTTGCTGGAGCAGCAGTTGGTGCAAGAGCTAGAACAAAAGCTGGCTAGCTAATTTGCTATGTTTGCCTAAGCTCGCTATGAATCAACTCATCCACGGCATTACTCGCATTCCTCAACAATCCGAATTGGGGTAGTTGGCGCTTAGGGGGTTGCTGGCAGCTGAGGGAGCACCGTTGAGGCAAACTCCACGGTCATCTATTCTCTTGATCGAGAAGACCCAAAATCGCGGCAATTAAATCCCTTGGGTCTACAGGTTTGGCAATATGTTTCTGAAAGCCTGCCCGCTGTGCCTGCTGCTGATCAGTTTCGGCGGCATAGGCGGTCAGGGCAATGGCGGGAATTCGTCCCTGCTGATGGGGCGGGCGGCAGCGAATCTGTTGCATCAGCCTGTAGCCATCCATCACCGGCATCCCAATATCGCTGATCAGCAGATCTGGCTGAAAAACGGCCAGTGCCTCTAGGGCCTCTGCCGCTGAAGCCGCCGTGTGTACAGTTGCGCCCTGCTGGTGCAGCACAACCGTCATCAGTTCGCGCATATCGGTTTCATCATCCACCACCAGAATACGAACGCCGTTGAGTTGGTGAGCAGCCTCGCTGTCTTGTTCGGCTGCATTGGCGGTCATCGGTACGGGATCTGCTTCTGGCAAGACGGGCAACCGAAAGCGGAAGGTGGCTCCCTTGCCTTCTCCTGGACTTTCTGCCCACACCGTGCCTCCGTGCAGTTCAATCAGGTAGCGCACAATGGCCAACCCTAGCCCCAAGCCACCAAATTGCCGCGTGGTTTTGCCATCTTCCTGACGAAAATACTCAAAGACATGGGGCAAAAACTCGGGACGAATCCCTTTGCCGGTATCGCTGACGGTGACTTGAGCATAGGGCAGAGAAGAATTGGAGGATGCCGGTATCGCTTCTGGACTTTCTACTTGCTCTAGCTGAATGCCAATTCGTCCTCCATTGGCGGTGAACTTAATGGCATTGGAGAGCAGATTCCAGGTGACCTGCTGCAAACGGGCGGCATCACCAGCAACCTGCCCAACCGGATCAAGCTGCTTGCAAATCTCAATGCCTTTCGCATCTGCCGCCAACTGCACCGTGTCTACGGCGGCTTCAATGATGCTGGCAAGATCCACCGGAACAATGGTGAGGGCCATTTTGCCGCGCAGAATGCGGGAGATATCCAGTAAATCTTCGATGAGCTGCGTTTGCAGTTTGGCGTTGCGCTCGATGGTTTGCAGGGCACGGGCAGTGGTGGCAGCATCAAATTGGCGGGTTTGTAGCAGTCGCGTCCAGCCCAAAATCGGGTTGAGCGGCGAGCGCAGTTCATGGGAGAGCACAGCCAGAAACTCGTCTTTGATGCGGTTCGCCTCTTGAGCTTGGCGATAAAGGTCGGCATTGTCCAGCGCCAGAGCCGCGCGGCGAGCCAGTTCTTCGGCCAGTCGCAGTTCTGCTGTTCCGTAATGACGATTCGACTCGTGGGTGAAGCAGCAGGTAAGCACGCCCAAATGCCGGTCGCGGGCAATGAGTGGCACCGTCATCAGCGAGCACAGTTCAGCCTCTTGCATAAACTGCAAATGCTCAGGGCTGATAGCTATGGACTCCATCCATGCCTCGCTAGCTACCGCAACGAGCTGTGGCTGACCACTTGCCAGCACTGCCGCTGCCGGATGGGCTTGAAACGAGGAGGGTGGCACGAACTGCTGAATCCGATCAAACCATGCTCGCCGTTCGGGGTTGCAGTGCTGCCACGCGATCCGCTGGGTCTGTCCATCTGCCCCCACAATGTCGAAGTAGCAGTAGTCTGCTAGCGTTGGCACCACGAGGCGGGCAATATTCTTCAGCGTCGTTTGATAATCGAGGGAGGTCATCAACAGAGCGCTCGCTTCTGTGAGCAGCCGCTGGGCCGCCTCGGCATGTTTGCGCTCGGTGACATCTTCGTTAACGCCGATCATCCGTTTGGGTCTGCCATGACCATCACAAAATACGCGCCCACGGGCTGCAATCCAGCGAATGCTGCCATCCGGTTTGATAATGCGAAATTCCGAGATAAAATCGCTGCCTTGGTTCACCGCCTGCAGCACCTCCTGCTCGGCTTGGTAGCGGTCATCAGGGTGAACAGCCTGTTTCCAATTCTCGTAGCGTCCTCCAAAGCCACCCGGTGGCAGACCATAGAGGGCTTCCTCTTCCGGCGACCATATGACTTCATTCGTCTGCACGTTCCACTCAAAGGTGCCAATGTTTGCTGCCTGCGACGCCAAAGCCAACCGCTCCTGGCTGCTGCGCATCGCTTCTTCGGCGTGTTTGCGCTCGGTAATGTCGATGCTGAAGAGAGAGATTCCCCGAACTGAGGGATAAACGCGATTTTCGAACCAGCGATCCCAAGTGGCGTAGTAATACTCGAAGTGCACCATCTGCTGCTCGTCCAGGGCCCGCTGCAACTGAGCGGCAAAGGGCGTATTCACCAGATCAGGAAACACCTCCCAGAACGAGCGGCCCAGCAAGTCGGCTCTGCTGAACCCCGAGGATGTGAGTGCCTTGTCATTCACGTAGATGTAGCGCCAGTCGCGATCGAGCATCACAAACACGTCGCTCATGCTCGCTAGAATCCTGTCCAGACTAGCGTAGACTTCCTCTGCTTCGTGCTGTAGCCTGTATTGCTTAGCTTCCCGCTGGTGCACTGCCGACAGGATGGCGTTGACTCGTTCTGCAAGCTGTCCACCAAACTGCCTGCTTTGCTCAGCTTGGGCTGCGTCTGCTGCCGGTAAGCCGAGGATCAGCACCAATGAGGGAAGCACAGATGAGGAAGTAAGTTCTGTTGGCTCGAGGGGAAGCACCATTGCTGCTGTGCCGATGGCATTCCCGGTTGCCGCTCCGGTCGATGTGGCTTCCGAGTTCCAGTCTGGAATCCAGGCGGCTTGTCTGGTCTGCACAACGCTGCCCAACCGCCACGGTGTTGGATCGTGCAGCCAATTTATGCGAGGCGGACTGAGCCTTGCATTCACCTGCCACCGCACCGCTTGCCGTAGCACTGCCTGCTGCTGCTCCAGCTCATACAGCACAGCAAACGCAATCTCCGCGTCGCTAGCAATGACCTCCATCAGGGCTGCCACCACGGCTTCGGTCGTCTCGACCAGTGCGGCTCGATAGCTAAACTCCCCCAGCATGCGCCATTGCCGCTCAGAAAAGGCCGAGGTTGATGCTGAATCGCCTGCTGCCTTGCCTGATCGTGCTGCCTCCTCCTGCCCTCGGCTCATACGCAATCCTCTACTGCCTCGTCTGGGCAACGTTGCATCCTCATTTATTCTGCCAGAAGCTAGGGGGCTTGCTTCATCCTCCGTCATAATGCCGAGATATGATGCCGAAATGTTAGCGGCTGGCTGCAGCTGAAGTGAGGCTTGCTGCAAACTGAGGCCGAAGATTTGATCAAGACAGTAGGACGCAATTTGCTGTGAGGAGACCCCTCTGATGACAGACCTGATGTCAGATTTGCTTCAGATTTGCTAAGGTCGCCAATGCTAGATATTTCCACTTTTGCAGGGCGCCTGATCACCCTAGAAGACTGCTGGAGTTTTACCCTTCATCGACCCAAGGTTTTTGAAGAGTTCATCGACTACTTCCTTAAACACCTGCTGCATCTCTATTGGAACCATCTTCCCCGCTCGGAAGAACCAGAAGACTACCTCAACCCATTCAGCAAACTCACCAGTGCCGAACACAGCAAACTCACCAGTGCCCAACAGTTTGAACAGTAGCCAGAAGCCAACAACGATGACAAGATTGGTGTTTAATCTATGTTCATCAGTTCATTTCTGCTAGCGGATCAAAGTTGCCTACTTTCAGAAAGCTTCGGTATGAGTTTGTATTGTATTTTCTACGTCGATTATTGTAGAAATTTCTGGTCTATCATTTTGTTTTTTATTGTTGTTACTGATTTTTACCGTTATATGCTGATAGAATGTTTGAAGCGGTTTGAGGAGTCTTGGACCGAACCGACATTAGAAATTTTAGAAATTATTACAGATATTGGAAATTTATTAGAAATTTAAGCTGCTGAGTTGGGTTGAGTCAGCAGGTTGAGTAGAATAGACGTACTGTTGCTCTGCTCTTTTGCTATGACTGCTATCAATCAGGAAACGAGGGTAGATCGTGCTGATGTCAGTCCGCAGCCAGAGATTGTCTTCCCGCCTGGTGATCTTGACAGTAACGAGCCGCCCTTGGAAACCGATTTTCATCGCCTGCAAATGACGCTATTGCTTCAGTGCCTAGAGTGGTTGTGGCGCGACCGCAATGATTTCTATGCTTCTGGCAATCTCACGATTTATTACAGCCCTAATCAGCTAAAATCAGAGGATTTTAGAGGCCCCGATTTTTTTGTGGTGCTAGGAACAGAACGCAAGCCGCGTAAAAGCTGGGTGGTCTGGGAGGAAGATGGCAAATATCCTAACGTGATCATCGAGCTGCTCTCAGACTCGACAGCCGAAACCGACCGAGGACTCAAAAAACAAATCTATCAAGATATCTTTCGGACCCCCGAGTATTTCTGGTTTGACCCCGTTACATTGGAGCTGCGAGGATTCGCCTTGGTGCAAGGGCAGTATCAGGAGATGCAGCCGGATCAGCGAGGCTGGTTATGGAGCAAGCAACTCCAGCTCTTTTTGGGAGTGGAAAGCAAGCAGCTCCGCTTTTTTACAGCCGATGGAGAACTGGTTCTGAAACCCGAAGAAGTGGCTCAGGTTGAGTTGGAGCGAGCGAGTGCAGCCGAAAATCGAGCGAGTGCAGCAGAGGCTCTGTTAGCTCGTTACCGCGAACGGTTTGGTGACTTGCCAGATGCGTAGCTTAGTTACTGTCAGTTCAACTGACAGTTCAACTGTGGCTCTCCACTCAAAATCATGGGCAATTCATCGAATATCTTATATTTAGCCTTCACGACACCTCACGCCAAATGTTTAAGAGATTAAAGTAAAAGAGTAAGCAATGAATGATTAATTGTAATCCAAGATGATATAGCAAGATGATATAGAGCGAGCCACTGTGTTACCGATACGTTACCGATACGTTACCGATGCAACTTGCACACAAAAACTTGCACACAAAACTTAGTAACTCTTGAACATAAGGCGGTCCGTGCCAGTTTTATAGTGGAAAAAGAATGGATCGGACAGGATGGCAAGCAAAATGATAGACCTCAATGGCACGATGATGCAGTACTTCCACTGGTATCTGCCGGCGAATGGTAGCCACTGGGAGGAGGTGCAGAGTCGAGCCAAGGAACTTGCCGCCGCTGGCTTCACCGCCCTCTGGCTGCCGCCCGCCTGTAAGGGCAGTGCCGGAGGGTTTGACGTAGGCTACGGAATTTATGATTTATTTGATCTCGGCGAGTTTGATCAGAAAGGCAGCATCCGCACAAAATATGGCACCCGTGCTCAGTACTTAGCGGCAATTCGGGCCCTGCAAGCGGCTGGATTGGAGGTTTACGCCGATGTGGTGCTGAACCACAAAGATGGTGGCGATGCGACTGAGCGAGTTCGGGCTTTACCCTTTCCCCGGGACGACCGCACACATCCCAAGGGTCAACTTCAGGAAATCGAGATCTACTCCCATTTCTACTTTCCCGGACGCCAAGGCAAATATTCCCCAATGGAGTGGCACTGGCAGCACTTTGACGCCGTTAACTACAACAATGACCGTCCTGACGATCAAAGCACGATTTACCTGCTGGAGGGCAAAAGCTTCGACAATTTTGTCAGCCTGGAGAAAGGCAACTATGCCTTTTTGTTGGGATGCGATCTCGACTACGACAATGCAGAGGTGCGACAGGAGATCCACAACTGGGGGCGATGGTATCTCGATACCACCGGGGTAAACGGTTTTCGACTCGATGCCGTGAAACATATTTCCTCCTGGTTTTTTAGCCACTGGCTGGATGATATGCGGCAGTATGCTCAGACTCGTTCTCAGCTCCATCCGCATCAAGGGAAACTCTTTGTTATGGGTGAATACTGGACGGAACATATCAATACATTGCACTGGTACATCAATTCTGTAGAGGGACGAATGTCGGTGATGGATGTGCCGTTGCATTACAACTTCCATCGCGCTAGCCGTTCTGGGGGATACTACGACATGCGTAAAATCTTGGACGGCACGCTGATGCAGCAACAACCCACCCTGGCCGTCACCTTTGTAGAATCCCACGATTCCCAACCGCTACAAGCCCTCGAATCGGTGGTGGAGCCGTGGTTTAAGCCGCTGGCCTATGCTTTGATTCTGCTGCGGCGGGAAGGCTATCCCTGCGTGTTTTATGCAGACTACTATGGAGCGCACTATTGGGATGTGGGGCGAGATGGCAAAGAATACGAGATCTGGATGGATTCCCATCGTTGGCTGATCGACAAGTTTCTGGTTGCCCGCCAGCACTATGCCCACGGCGACCAGTACGATTACTTTGACCACCACGAAATCATCGGCTGGACGCGCCTCGGCAACCGCGAGCATCCCAAGGCTATGGCGGTGATCATGAGTGGCGGCTGGGGCGGCAGCAAATGGATGGAGGTGGGCAAACCCAATGCCGCTTTCTATGACCTCACGGAACACTTGCAGGACCCGGTGTATACCAACGAGTATGGCTGGGGGGAATTCCGCTGTAAAGGCGGGTCGGTGTCGGTTTGGCTGGAAGAATAGGACGATTTTCGCTTGAAAGTTGCTCTCTCAGGTAGGTTTACCGCTACACTCAGCAAAAAATCATTTTTACGACAGGGGTCTTGGCTAGACTAGCAATCAGACTAGCAATCAATAGAGTCGTCGTTCAGGCTAATCCGGTAAACCCAATCCGGTCAACGATTGGCTCTTGCGGCTCACCTGCCTTATCCCCCGTTGGCATGAAACTGATCGGCAGCACACTCAATAAACTTCACGGGCTGAGGCAAACTGGGATCCAGCAGACTTCGCTTCAGCTTCGACTTACCCTTGGGTTAACCACGCTCTCGCTTTTGGGTATTGGCAGCATTGGTACTTGGACCACCTGGGAAATGCGGCAGATGTTGGTCGAGAACCACAAGCAGCACATGCGCTTGGTGGCGCAGCGAGTGTCGCAGCAGATTGCCATCGCCGATCCCCCTCTCACGGATTTGCAGCTACAAGCCCTGCTCAACGATTGGTCTTCCTCAAATTTCTGGATCGCAGTTCGCCCTGCAGATCAAGCCACTCTCATAGAATCGGGAGCCTTGGGAGAGGTATCTGCCGAGCCGGGGCGGGCGTTGGCCGATGCCTCCATTAAGCCAGAAGTGCATCGTCTTAATGGCTATCGCTTAGTCACCTGCCGGATGGCGCTGTCTCGCAACGGCCGCTTGATGGGTCAGCTCTATCTGATGCAAAACATCACCCACGACTATCAGGTGCTAACGACGCTGGTGAATACGCTGCGCCTAGCGACCCTAATGGCAGTGCTGCTCATCGCGGCGTTAATAGCAATGTTTATCCGGCGGTCGCTGCGTCCGCTGCGTCAGATTAGCCAGCTTGCCGCCACCCAAGTAACCGGCGATGGGACACTTCCTCCGCTGCAGTCGGATCTGAAGCCCGAGCAGTTGCCCAGCGAGTTGCAAGAGGTGACGCAGGCCATTGGCACCCTCTCGACCCGTTTGCTAGAAGCAGATGAGCGGCAGCGCGAGTTTACTAATAGCATGTCCCATGAGCTGCGCACATCGCTGTGTCTGATCTACGGCTATTTGCAAGCCATGATGCGCCGAGGCAGCAACCTCACCGACTCGCAGCGAGAAGCGCTAGAAGTCGCCACCTCAGAAACCGAGCGCACGATTCAGCTACTCAAAGATCTGCTTGATCTCGCTCGCCTCAACAGCGGCACCTTGGAACTTGCCCTACAGCCTGTGGAACTTCATGACCTCGTGGCGACTGCTGTGGCGCAGTTTCAATCCTTGACCACCATACCCATCAACGTTATCCCTGCTGCCTCACCGCTGTGGGTTGAGGCCGATGCAGCGCAACTCACTCGCGTGCTGACTCACCTGCTGCAAAACGCCGCCCGCGTCTCCTCGCCCGACCAGCCAATTATCGTTCAGTTGAGCCAGTCGTCCGATGAGGCCCTGCTTCAGATCAGCGATCAGGGCTGCGGCATTGCCCCAGTTGAACAAGAGCGCGTCTTTGAACCTTTCTACCGAGTCGATGCCTCGCGTTGTCGCTCTACAGGTGGCGTTGGGCTGGGGCTTGCCATTGTCAAATCTTTAGTCGAAGCTATGGCTGGACGGGTGGCAGTGCAGTCGCAAATCGGCGTCGGCAGCACCTTTCGCGTTCAGTTGCCACTTCGTCAGCCGCAGCCATCTTGATGGGGGTTCTGCTCGTCTGGCACCGCCTCGGCATCTTTTCCTAACCACAAACCAGATGCAAAAACCCAGCGTATTCTATGGTTAAGCTCCCTCATTTATTCTCACAACCGTTATGACCATCAGCATCTTGCTCGTCGAAGATGAAGTCAAACTGGCTCGCTTTGTGGAACTGGAGTTGAGCAGTGAAGGTTACACTCTCCACGTCGCCCACGACGGCCTAACCGGACTGACGATGGCTCGCGAATCCCAACCCGATCTCATTATTTTGGACTGGATGATGCCCGGCATGAGTGGGCTGGAGGTATGTCGCCGTCTGCGAGCTACAGGCAACAAAGTACCGGTGATTCTGCTCACCGCCAAAGATGAAGTCAGCGACCGAGTGGCCGGGCTAGACGCCGGAGCAGATGATTATGTGGTCAAACCCTTTAGCATTGAAGAGCTGCTGGCTCGGGTTCGGGCGCATCTGCGGCGCACCCACGAAGACAATCCGGATCTGTTGCAGTTCAGCGACCTGACCCTCAATCGCCGCACCCGCGAGGTCAACCGCAACGGTCGCGCAATCGACCTCACCGCCAAGGAATTTGACTTGCTCGATTACCTGATCAGCCATCCCCGGCAGGTAATTACCCGCGATCAGATTCTCGAGAAAGTCTGGGGTTACGATTTTATGGGCGACTCTAATATCATCGAGGTCTACATACGCTACCTGCGCCTGAAGCTGGAAGAGCAGGGCGAGAAGCGGCTGATTCAAACCGTGCGTAGCGTTGGCTATGTACTGAAGGAGTAGCCTGCTGTTGCTAGCATTGCTCAGTTCAGCTTGGAAAACCGCTGAGAAAACAGCCTAGAAAATCGGCCACACTGCCGCCTGCCAAGTTTGGTAGCCGCGAGCGTTGAGATGCAGGCCGTCGGTAGTCAGTGAGGCGCGTAGGTTACCATCGGCATCGGCAAAGGCAGGTTGCAGATCAATAAAATGCACACCCTCCTGCCGGGTTACCGTGGCAATGTGGTGATTCAGCCAGCGAATCCGCTGAGCCGGAATTCCAATCGAGCGGGTTGGCAGAATGGAATGAATGTAGACGCGAGCACTGGGATGGTCTTGCCGGAGCTGGCGCATAATCTGCCGCAGGTTGGCCAACACTTCGCCATCGGTTGCCCCCTTGCGCAAGTCGTTGATGCCGACCATGACGTGAATACTGTCGGGCCGAGTAGGGCGAAAGGCAGAGATCCGCTTCAGCACGCCCGCTGTGGTATCTCCCGAGATGCCTTGATTTAGCCACAGCCGGTCCTGGGTGAGCTGCTCTGAAGGAAACCAGAGGGCGTGGGAATCACCAACTAGCACCGTCAAGCGATTTGTGCCCTGCCCGTAGGCGAGGCTCTGGGCTTCCTGTTTGAGGAGTGCTACCCATTCTTCGTAGGTGGGCTGACGAGTCGCCTGCTGCCACACCGCTTGAAAACTATTGACCGCCAAACGGGTGTAGATTTGTCCGGCTTTCAGGGCGGCCCAGCGTTGGGCATAGAGCTGGCTTCCAGACCGAGGACGAGGCGTTGTAGCCCGCGCCACGATGGGCATGGCTGAACGGGAACTAAATTCGGGAGGGTGCACCTCCGACACTGCAAAGGCAGCAGCCCGTTGAGGGGTCACACCACACAGACGGGCAATGGACGCTCTCCTAACCGGCGGCGGCGCAAATGGAGTGGTCGGCACCTCTAATGACCAGCCCGGCGCTTGGCCTTGTGCAACTAAGCTAGCTGCTAAAAGACACAAATTGCCCATGACTCTTTTCCTCTAGCTCCAGCGTGTTGGTTCCTTTTTCTCAAAAACCCAGCCCGTTCAGGAGGTTTAACCGTAAATTTACGGAGGCGAGACAATTCCTTCATCAAGTTTTGAGAAGCTAAGGCTAGTTGCGAGCCAGTTGGCACCCCTCTCTTATCGTCTGCACCGGAAATCATCTACACCGGAAACTGTCCCAAAAAAATAGGTAATGGTTAGGAATCAACCATTACCCGCTACTGCTGTGCAACAAACTTGTGTATTTAAGGTGTGGATCAGCCGCCTACATTCAGCCGATCGCCATTAGACGAAATAATTGGTGACGGTCAAAATGCCAGAAGCCGCTTGCTGAGATGGCATTTGAATTCCGGTCACGTCCACCACCAAGTCGCGATCGGCCGCAAAACTGCGCACGCCATCATTCACCGCGATGAATGTGCGATTCTGCCAGCGAAACATCACAGCTTCGTTGGTTCGCAAGCTTTGCTGACCACTCGCCGTTTGATTTTTGTCGCGGAAGGCGGCCGTGGCGGCTGTGCTTAGAGAGTTGCCTGTAACCTGTCCGGCGTTGAAGAAGCCTCGTGGTCGCTGAATCGTTGCTAGATTATTGTCGAAATCGAGCTGGATCCGATCGCCATCGGCGCTGTTAAAGTCGGTGATTCGGTCCAGCGCATTGACCTGCGACTGCGCCAAGGCAGCCAGTCGGGTTGGGCCACTATACACAAAGCGATCGGCCCCGGCTCCTCCAGTCAGCACATCGCCGCTCAAACCGCCCGTCAAGGAATCATCACCGGCTCCCCCTAGAAGGATATCCCGGTTCGGAGTACCGATTAGAGTATCGTTACCGTTGGTGCCGTTGATTGGGGTAGGAGAGCCGCCGCCTGTGCCGCCGCCCGTGCCGCCCCCACCTGTGCCACCGCCAGGAGGAGGAGCCGTTGAACCCGTTGCGCCAAATTCAATCGCACCGATATCCACCTGCCCATCGCGGTTGAAGCCGCGGCCATCGACCGTGGGGGCACCGTTGCTGACTCCCGCGTTAATCGCTGGACTACCCGGCAGCAGAGCATGGCTGAGAAAGCCACCGCCATTGTCCTGCAGCGGTCCCAGTTTGGGATCGACCACCTGGATGTTGGGCGTCACCCGATCCTCATTTGCCTGCGGAAACTGCATGTTGCCGCCGCCGTCGGTCAGCTCGCGGCTAGCATGCTGCCGGATATTCCACGGGTTGCCGCCGTTGGCTGCGGTGTTGTTAAAGAAGAGTGTGTTTTTGACCGTTACCGGCGCATTGTTGGCTAGGATGCCACCACCCACCCAGCCAGCTTTGTTGTTGGCGATGGTGCTGTTGGTGATGGTCGCCGGACCGTAGAGCGCCATTGCGCCGCCGTTGTGGCTGAAGTTGTTTTGCTTTGGATCGTCGCTGATCTGCGCCTTGTTGCCCGAGAAGGTGCTGTTGGTAATGGTAGCAGGGGCATCCATCATCCACAGACCACCGCCCTGATTGGTGGCAGCGTTGTTGGTAAAAGAGGTGCGGTTTAGAACCAGTCCTTTGTTCAAGCCATTGCTGAGCACCACCAAGCCGCCTCCATTACCGGCATTGCCGCCGTTGGGCAGGGCTTGCACTTGGTTGCCGTTAAAGCGAGTGTTCTCGATGATCACATTGTCTTGGGTGCCGGTATAGAGATAGGCAGCACCGCCTTCACCTCGCCCTTGGTTGTTTTCAAAAATGCTGTTGACAATGCGAATCGTGCCGGACGGCTCATTCACCGAGCTAGCGCGATCGGCATAGAGCGCTCCGCCATAGCCGCGCAGAAACGGATTTGGCTTGCCGGTGTCGAATCTGCCTGCCAGCGTATTGTTGTTGCTAAAGCGGGAATTTTCGATCGTCAGTTTGCCGTTGAGGCTGTTAATTGCTGCCCCGTTGATGCCCTGGTTGTTCGTAAAGGTGCTGTTGCGGACCGTAAAGGTACCGGGGCTAACAAAGGCAATTCCACCTGCGCCGCGCTCATCGTTGCCAGCGGTTGCTTTGTTGCCATCAAACTGGCTGTTGGTAACGGTGAGGTTGTTTTCCCAGCGGCTGAAGATCGCGCCCCCGCCTTTGTCCGCCACGTTGTTATTGAATTTGACGTTATCAACGGTGATATTCGCCCGGTGTTCGCCCAGCATGGCACCACCGTATTCAGTGGTTTTAGCGTCGGCTAATCGCAGGTTCTTGAACGTGACGCTGGTGGGAAAATCTTGATTGGAATTGACCCAGAAAATGCGGGAGGAGCCATTGCCGCTGATCGTTAGATTAGGAGCACCCGCACCGTCAATGGTGATGTTTTTGCCAGGACTAATTTCGAGCTGTCCGCTGGTGAGGCGAATGGTTTGATTGGCCAAATTGGCTGCAAATTGGATGGTGTCTCCAGCCTTAGCAGCAGCAATGGCAGCTCGCAACGAGCCGGTGCCGTTATCTGCAGTACTGGTCACTGTAATAATTGCCATGCCAAAAATCCTTATGTGCGAACGAACAAATTACAGTACTCGCAAGCTCTACCGAGCAGGGAAAGCAGCGGCATCGAATAAAACTTCAAGTTCACCGAGGCAATGCTCCTGCTTCACGACTCGTCTGTGAAAATGCACGAGATCAAGTTACGAAATCAAAAAATTCTTAGCCGTCAAGCTGGTGGACTTGACGTTTTCCAAGGTTAGAAGGGGTGGCGTTTCTTCAGGGTTGAGTTCGTCTGAATACTTGATGCTGACAAGGGTTTTGCTACCAAGCTGAGTTAGTTCGACTATATCAGTCCATGGGCGACGAGTCGTGCCTTCAGTGTCAAATAGATTTCGCAAATCAATGACATCTCGTTTGACATTGAAGTCTTGAATAGTATCTCCTGCATCTGCAAAAGAATCATACCGGAATTGATCTCTACCTTGTCCTCCACTGAGTACATCTTTTCCCACCCCCCCAATCAACACGTCACGTCCTTTGCCGCCAAGGAGGGTATCATCTCCTGCCATGCCCTGCAGCGTATCGTGACCGGATCCACCTTCTAGGGTGTCATTGGCTGCCGTTCCAACTAAGGTTCGATGCGATTGAGAATTAGGCATCATCTGCGTGTCTACGGATGCTGCAACCTGTCTAGCGACCCCGGCAACTTGAGTTGTTGCAGTCGTTGAACGGGCTTCAAAGGCCCCAATATCGGGACGGGCATCGCGCTGTACACCGCGTTTATCAGTTGGTGGCGCCGTGCTACTCCGCCCAGCATTAATGGCAGGACTTCCTGCGAGCAGCGGATGCACTAAGCGACCATTCATATTTTGCAGCGATCCCAATTTCGGATCAGCGATAATGCTGCTATTAGCAACTCGACGGGCATGCTTCAGCGGTCCTGGAAACTCTAGATTACCGCCACCATCAATGGGTGCATATCCAATTTGGTGTTGTTTGGGATCGCCTGCTGTATTGTTTGCCATGATCGAATTGGATAGTCTCGTTCTCTTCGAGGCATCCAAATTCATCCACAGCCCGCCGCTAGCTCGTCCGGCAGAGTTGTTGACAATCGTGGCATTCGTAATGTTGACGTTTGGAGTGCGGGTGTTCAGAAAAATGCCGCCGCCTGCATCTTGTGTCGCCCGATTGCCCGAGATCGTCGTGTTGATGATATTCATCGGCAGATTGCCATCGAGCCAGAGTCCGCCGCCTTGCTTCGCGGATGTATTGTTAGCAAAGGTGACATTGCGAATCGTCAGTTCGCTGTTGGCTCGCAGTCCACCACCGCGGGCCCGGCCATTGGCGTCGGGTGTGGCTGCGTTGTTGATCACCGTGCTGTTTTCCAGCAGAATTTTGTCTTTGTAGCCGTAGAGGAAGAGTGCTCCCCCTTCGCCCGCAGTGCGGTTGCCTTCAAACCAGCTTCCCCGGACGGTAATCGTGCCGCCGCGAGTTGTGCCCGGACCCACCGGATTACCGCCATCGGTAAACACTGCACCACCGCCAATATGCCCGGCCGAGGAGTTGTTCAAAAACACACTGTTCTCGACGGTCATCGGCATCAGCAGGTTGTAAATCGCGCCGCCGTTGACACCTCGGTTATTGGTAAACCGGCAGTCCCGCACGACCAGGAATCCCTGTCCTCCGGGTCCACCGCCGCCATAGGTGGCAATTGCGCCGCCGCTTTGGGGAGACCGCAGCGAAGTGCCGTCGTTGTTCTCAAACACGCTGTTGAGAATCGTGCCTTTGCCGCCGTAACCAATGCGGATTGCGCCACCCACTCCTCCTTTGTTGTTGAGAAAGCGACAGTTCTCCACCGTGATATTGCTAAACATCCGCACCTGGACGCCGCCGCCCTCATCGCGGGTGTTGCCGTTAGCAATGGTCAGGTTGCGCAGTGTCAGGTTCAGTCCGTTTTTTTCGACAAACATCACCCGGCTGGCGTTGTTGCCGCTGATCGTCAGGTTGGGGGCACCACTGCCATCTATGGTCAGGTTCTTCAGAATGTTGAGCTGACCACTGGTGAGGCGAATGGTTTGGTTCGCCAAGGTAGGGGCAAAGCGAATTGTCGCTCCTGCTGGAGCTGCTGCAATGGCTGCCCGCAGCGAGCCAGGACCGTTGTCTGCCGCGCTCGTCACCGTAATTGTGTTGAGGGTTCCCGCATAGCTTTGCAGAACATCTGCCCGCAGGGCCGCGGCTGCTTCGATGGCTCCAGTTGCCGCTTCTAGCGTCCAGTCACCTTGCTTGCCAGTCAGGTTAGTCGAAGCAGCGACATCGGCTCCCGTCAACTGACTGAGGCGGCTGATCAAGGATTCCTGAGATTGCCCTTGGCGGCTCAGTGTCGCCGTGTCTGCCGCCACGTTGCAGCCATATAGCAGAATATCGGCTCCCTCGCTGAGGGATTGACCCCACTGCTGCAGCTGAGCGCTGTAGGCCGCCAGCGTGGTGGCATTCAGATGGGTGGAGCCGAGCTGCACACTGCCTGCTTCCCCGTGGGAAAAAATATGCAGACTGGTCACGTCGGTTTTTCCCTGTAAGGCGGCCGTGATCTGCGCAACGCCATCTTGGGTGGGATCGAGCAGGATCACCTCAACTCCGGGTAACGCTCCGACCGCTAGAGCATCAGAGTCGGGTAACGCTGCATCAACAAATACCAGTGTCTTAGGCGAGGTTGAAGCAGCGGATTGAGATGTTTGAATGGTCATGAAATTTCCTGTGGCTTTGTCCTTGGTCTACAGCAAGAGCCGAACGGTAAAGGGTCCGTTGGCAAAACCGCTTGCAAACACAGGTGAATCGTTCCGCGAAGGACCGATGCTCACCATGCACAAACGACTTGGGGGTAAAAGTCACAGCAGCTCAGAATTCAAACTGCTTGTAGACTGAACCACGGCTCAGTTGAGGAACCGTCAGATTCTCGATCGGGTACTGAACAGCACCGGGTTCAACAGGGACAGCCGATGAGCTGATGTCCTATCGCCAGAGGTGGATAGGACTCGAGGATTGAGCCGCTCTCTTCAGGCTCTTCCATACCAGTTCTTCATAAATTGGCTGAGCGACCCGGAGAAACGGTTGTGATATTTTGCGGGTATAGCCTGTGATTTCGGTCACTTTCAAGGAGACGATTTCCTGGGTGATGCGACCCTGCTATTGAAACGGGGTAGCCAAATCCTATTCATCCTGTTGATAAATCGCTAATTTGCAAATTCTGTCGGTATCACGGCTCGCGTATCGTGCCCGTTGAGAATCGATATAAATGCTTCTTTTTGCCTAGGAATTAAAACGTGGCGCCAAAGGAAATGTTGAAGAAGACCCTAAAGGAAACACTTGAGAAATGGTTGGTAACTAAGAGAATCCATTAGAAGAATTAGTAAGGAGAATTAGGCAGAGAATGTTGCCCGTAGCTACTCCCAAGATAGGCGGCTAGCCGTAGACTGGGGCTGCACCACCGTTGGCGGCTGGGCGGTCAGTTCCAATCCTTCACAGAAAAACCCAAGCCAGACTGGTCCTAGCTCTACTTCAGCAAAGGCGCTCTCCGCTGGAATCTCTAACTCTATGCCCGCCAAACGAGGGGTACAGCTGCCTTGTCCTTTAAACCGCAGCAGAGTGGGATTGCGAAAGCTAAAGACTGGAACCGTGATTGCTTGTCGCCATCCCCAGATTTGCCAGGGGCAGCGCAAGTGGCACAGTGTTTCTGTTCCTTGGCGGACAGTCACGCTTGGCACCGAACCAGTACTCCAGTCAAACTGGGCATATTCCTTGGGCAACCCCCAGACCTCTCGCCCACCCGCCACTGAACTCGGATGGTCAACATAGATGTGGGAAATCCAGCAGCCCACCTGGCCACCGTACTGAACCAAGCCACTGATCACAATCAGTTCGTTGTAGCTCAAGGTGGATCCCGTGCCATAGGAAGCGACATAGACACCCCCTAGGGTTTTGCCGGGAAACAGGGGCACAATATCGAGCTGCGATGGAATCTGCGGTCGAATGCGTTCACTATCGACAAGATGCAGTGTCTGATAGGCAAACCCTTGCAGGTGCCAAGGTGCTGGAGGATAAGTCATTTCCTTTCCTTTACCGTTGTGGGTTGTGGTCGAGTGAGTGGAGGTCGAGTGAATGGAGTCGGAGTGGAGTCGGAGTTAAGCCGCCTAACGGTCGAGGTTGCGCTAAGGTATGAACGTAAACGCCCGAACCGAGAATCGTGCCTGTATTTGCCCGTATTGTTGTATGAAGTTGTATAAACTTGTATAAACATTTCTTGAACAAATGCGGTCATCCCCAGGGCGGAAACCGGATCAACCGCTCAACTCCTCCTTGCATTGCCTAATGAAGCCCCATTCACCTCCCACCCCGGATTTGGAGCTGCAAGCCCGAGTGATCCAGATTCACAATTGCCTTTGTGCGGTTTATGGCTGCCCGATTGCCTACTTTAGCGATCTCGATCCTTTAAGCGAATTAGTAGCTGCTTTGTTATCGCACCGTACGAAGAACGCCGACTCCCATCATGCCTTTCAGCGGCTCGTGCAGCAGTTCCCTACCTGGGATGCTGTATGCAATGCACCGACTACCGAGGTCGAACAAGCCATTGCTGCCTGCACTTGGGCGGAGCAAAAAGCACCCCGGATTCAGCAGGTGTTGCGCTTGGTCTATGCCCAACGGGGCGAGTGGTCGCTGGATTTTTTGGCAGACTTGCCGGTACCGGACGCGAGAGCTTGGTTGGAGACCTTGCCTGGTGTGGGGCCTAAAACGAGTGCAGCGGTGCTGTCTTTTAGTCGGCTGCGGCTTCGGGCCCTCGCTGTGGATAGTCACCACCATCGGGTGGCGGTTCGCTTAGGCTTAATTCCTGCAACTGTAGCGGTGGGGCCAGCTCATGCGCTGCTGGAGGCTCAGTTGCCTACCGACTGGACGGCTCAGCAGGTCTACGATCACCATGAGGTATTCATGCTTCACGGACAGAAATGCTGCTTCTACCGCAACCCGGCATGTGCTCGCTGTCCGCTGTTGACTCTCTGCCCCTCAGGACAAGAGCGGCTGCAGCAGGCTAACCCGTTGCCTTGATTCCGTGAGCGCCACATCTCTCCCGATCGTCTCCAAATCTCTGGAGAAATCCTTTAGGATGGCTATAGAAGAATAATTAAGAAATGTAAAGCTAGAATCTGGAAAGCACCATGCCCAAACTGCGCACCCCCAAGGCATCCTCTCAGCGAGTCGTTGTGATTGGGGCAGGTATTGGCGGCTTGACGGCGGCTGCCCTGCTGGCCCACCGTGGCTATGCGGTTACGGTGTTTGATCAGGCCCTGGTGCCGGGTGGCTGCGCCTCTACCTTCAAACGCAAGGGCTTTACCTTCGATGTCGGTGCAACTCAGGTGGCCGGACTGGAACCGGGCGGCATCCATCACCGCATTTTTGCAGAACTGAATGTTGACCCGCCTGCTGCTACTCCCTGCGACCCTGCGTGTGCCGTTTATCTGCCCGACGAGACAACGCCGATCCAGGTTTGGCGCGATCCCCAACGCTGGCGAGCCGAGCGGCAGCAGCAGTTTCCTGGCAGCGAGCCTTTCTGGCAGCTCATGGGCGATCTGTTCCGCTATAGCTGGGCCTTTCAGTCGCGAGATCCGGTGCTGCCGCCGCGCAATCTCTGGGATTTGAGGCAACTTGTGCAGGCGGTACGTCCCGATACCCTGCTGACTCTGCCCCACACCTTTTCCACCGTTGGGCAGGTGCTGCGTCAGTTGGGGCTAGGAGCAGATCGCCGCCTCAAAACGTTTCTGGATATGCAGCTCAAGCTCTATTCCCAAGTCGATGCTGACGAAACCGCTCTACTCTATGCCGCAACTGCCCTGGGCGTCTCCCAAGAACCCCGCGGGCTATTTCACCTGCACGGCAGCATGCAGTCCTTGAGCGATACCCTAGTCACCGCCCTGCAGCGAGACGGGGGGCAACTTTGGATGCGCCACAGCGTCCGCCGCATTCACACTAGCGGCAACCGGGTCACAGGGGTCAATGTTTGCAGTCTGAAAACTGGCGCAGAGTGGGTCGAACCGGCTGATCAGATCGTGGCTAACGTCACCGTGCAGAACCTGATGCAGCTTTTGGGCGAGCAGGCCCCTTCAGGGTATCAACGTCGGGTCGAAAAGCTGCCGCCCTCCTCTGGAGCCTTTGTGGTCTATCTCGGCGTTAAGCAATCGGCTCTCCCGCCCAACTGCCCGCCGCATCTCCAGTTTCTCTACGACTACGACGGACCAATCGCCGAAAATAACTCCCTGTTTGTGTCGGTGAGTCAACCCGGCGACGGTCGCGCTCCCGCAGGCTGTGCCACGATCATTGCCTCGTCGTTTACCGATGTTAGCCTCTGGCACAACGACTCCACCTACGCCGACCTGAAGCAGCAGTACACGAATGAAGCCATTGCGCGCCTCGCCCAACACTTTGAGCTAACGCCTGAGACCATCGTTCATGTAGAAGCTGCCACCCCTCGCACCTTTGCTCGTTATACCGCCCGCGATCGGGGTGCTGTAGGTGGAATTGGACAGCGCCTTGCAACCTTTGGTCCCTTCGGGTTTGCCAACCGTACACCCATAGCAGGACTGTGGCTCGTTGGCGATTCTACCCACCCCGGCGAAGGTACGGCTGGCGTCAGCTATTCAGCGTTAACGGCGGTTCGCCAGCTAGAAGCCAGCCTGTAATAGCGAATGCCCTCCTTGGCCGGCGCTGCCCAAACCTGCGTTGGCTCTCAGGCAGCAAGCCGCACCAGCACCCTGGAATGAATACCGCCTAGGCAGATGGACGACAGCCGACGAAGGGTGAGATCCCATAACCTATTAGCATAGGAAGCCTGGACGGCAATCTGGTCAAATGCATTCAAGGATTTCAGGGAAGTGAGGTGACTATGGCAGGAATTGAGCTGTATATGATTCGTCATGGGCTAGCCGGTGAGCCGGGCAGCTACCCAAACGATGACGAGCGCCCTTTGACCGAAGAAGGCATCCGCAAAACCAAGCGCATTGCCAAGCGCCTTTATGACCTGGATTTGCGGTTTGATCTAATTCTCACCAGTCCGCTGGCGCGGGCCCGCCAAACGGCAGACATTCTGCAAAGCGCGAAATTGGCACTGCGGCTAGAAGAATCGAAATATTTAGCACCCGGCGGCGATCTCAATGCCTGGCTGAGCTGGCTGCAACTCTGGCGGCAGTCGGGGGGCGACTGTCTAGCGATGGTTGGGCATGAGCCTGACCTCAGCGAGTGGGCCGAGCAGCTTGTGTGGGGTGGCATTCGACATCGGCTCGTCTTAAAGAAGGCAGGCATCATTGGCTTAACGCTGCCCGACGAGGGATCTGCAATTGGGCAGAGCCAGCTTTTTTGGTTGACACCACCGCGATTTTTGCTGGACTAGGGGTGATTAGGACGATTGCTAGATTGCTAGATCTTGCTAGACTGCCCGGGAGGACGGCTTATTCTACTGCAACCAGATCGTCGAGTTCGGCGTAGTCGGGTAGGGTGGTGTCGATGGGGATGCCGCGACGCAGCACAATCCGGTCCGACTGGGGACGGGCCAGCAGTTCACTAAAGTAGCGAGCGTGGAACACGATCAGGTCGGCGGGTAGCCCGATGCCAATGCGGCCGCAGGTGGGCAGCCCCATCAGGTCGGCGGGAATCGTCGTGACGCTGCGGCACCAATCGCTGTGGGGTGCATCGAGCTGGGCAATCCGCACGGCTTGGGTAAACACTTCTAGCCCATCGTGGTTGCCGTAGGCATAGAATGGGTCGCGGCAGTTGTCGCTGGCGAAGGCAACGGGAATACCGGCATGCTTCAGCTCATGCACCAGGGTAATGCCCCGCCAACGAGGAGTTTGGGTAGGAAAAGGATCGAGATGAGCGAGCGCATCCCCCGCCGATTGGCTAAAGTACCGGGACGCTTGCTGGTTGCGATCCTGCAAATATAAATTGCACATCGGCAAGCTAACGATGCCAATGCCTGCCTGCCGCACCCACTCAAGGGTTTTTTGCACTTCAGCAAGCGGCTGCACCGCCAAGCTACAGCAGTGCCCGCAGACAATTTGCCCCGAGAATCCGTGGCGCAAGGCCGCCGCTGCCACCCGTTGCAGGGTGATGTCTGTGGGATTGCCGCTTTCGTCGGTGTGGAAGTCGAGGTTCAGGCCGCGCTCTTGAGCCAGGGTAAACACACGGTCAAGCTGAGCGTCGAGATCGGGGTTCATCTCGGGCAACCCGCCTAAGACACCGCCCACACTAGCCATGCGATCTGCCAGTTCCTCACCCTGCGAAGTCATGAAGTATTCAAGCGGCACCAGCGAGGCGGCTTGCAGCACTAACCGATCCGCCCAAACGGCTTGTAAGGTCTTGAACACCTCCAGGCTAATGGCTGCCTGCTGACCCATAGCATCAATGTGGGTGCGCAGGGCGTGGGTGCCGTGGGCATAGCTGCACTTTAGCCCAAACTCCATGCGACGATAGACATCCTCAGCTTGCCAGGATTGCTCGCGGTCAGTCTGGACGGCGGTAAGCGCCGACTCAAAGGAGCCATCGGGATTAGCGGTGCGCGGCCAGATATGCCCCTTGTCGAGGTGGGTGTGCAAATCGACAAAGCCGCTCCAAACCAGCCGGCGCTGCAAATTGACACTGGGCAGATTGCTGGGGTCAGCGGTGCCAGTCGGGACAATTTGGCGAATTTGCCCCTGAGCAATTTCAATATCGACGGCAACTAGGATGGAATCGATTAGCGGTGCTGCAATCTCGGCAACTAGCAGCGGCAGCGGCACATGGGCCTGAATCAGCCAGTAGCGATCAGCCTGGGGAATCGGAGGGATAGGACTCATAGAGGGTCGATAATGTGCCTCGCCTAGTTTTCTCGCCTGACGGCGCTTTCATGCCAGTGGCGCAGCAGAAAGTCCGATAGCAGGGTGAGCGCGACGAAGATCAACACCCCGAGCACCGTGGTCATCAGCAGCGCGGCGAACATGCGAGGAATTTGCAGATTAAAGCTAGACATCAGAATTTGATAGGCAATGCCGGATTGGGTGCCGCCGGTGCCTGCCACAAATTCCGCTACAACTGCGCCGATCAGAGCCAGACCGCCGCTAATCCGCAACCCTGCCAAAAAGTAGGGCATGGCGCTGGGCAGACGCAGATAGCGCAGGGTTTGCCAGCGAGAGGCTTTATAGAGCTGAAACAGATTTACCAGGTTGTGGTCGGCACTATTCAGCCCCAATGTGGTGTTCGACAAAATTGGGAAAAAGGCAACGATCCAGGCACAGATCACTAGCGAGACAAAAGTGGAGTTGTCGCCCGGCACCACCTGCCGCACCCAAAGGATGATCAGCGGCGCGATGGCAGCAATCGGCGTGGTTTGCAGAATCACGGCGTAGGGAAAGAAACTGCGCTCAATCCATTTGCTCTGGGTAAACAGAACAGCGACGAGCAACCCAGACACAATGGCAGCAACAAAGGCCACCAGCGTAATTTTGAAGGTGATCATTAGCGCCGGAAACAGCACAGACCATTCCTGCACCAGGGTTTGCAGCACCAGAATTGGTCCCGGCAGCAAATAGGACGGCGTGTTTGTGATCCGCACACCCACTTCCCATAGCAGCAGCATCAGCACCCCTACGGCAATCGGAGCCCAGAGATCTGGCGAAAAGAAAGCTCCCTTTAGGGGATGAACGGTAGGCGATCCGTTCGAGTCGGCGGGCAGGGTAATTGGATTAGGGGCACGGTTAAACGACTTCACGGTAGCGCCTCTTTCAGACTTTCAGAAAATCGAGCAACTAGCAACTATAGCCCCAATAGGGCAACCTTCACTCATCCTAGCGCCCTTGCGAGCAGCAGATGATGTCCAACGCTAGTTTTGGGATGCTCAGCGGGGCATGGCCACCTGTTGCAGCAAGGTCATGGGGCCAATGCTCTGGAGCCGCTGGAACTGTTCGGGGTCGCGTACAAACAGCGTGCCGGCAAACCCCAGGGAGTTGATCGAAATCGACTGATATTGCTCCTGGGATCGAGGTACGACCAGCATCCATTGCCGCGTGACCAGCAGGTTGTAGGCTCCTAGCGGCGAATGGGTCGAGACTGCGGGATCGTAGAGATCGAGCTGGCGCAGCAGCAAAGAGTAGGCTTGCAGCAGGTGGTCAGCGGCAGCAGGCGAGTCGGTTTCGGACAGCCGTATCAGGCCATGGCGAAACGGCAGCGCAGTCGCCTGACCAATCGGACCAATCTCCGTATCTGTCTGCCAGGCGATCTCGTTCAACAGGGGTTCCACCGGAATCTTCTCACCGTTCGGCAGTAGCGGCAGCGGTACGAGTTGCAGATGTTTGTGGCGCTGGCTGGCTCCCGCTGTTTTGCCGGAGTTGTAGAATCCCAGCCCGTCTATTTCGCACAGGCAGGTCCAGAGGGCAGCAAAATCGCGCTGATTCAGCAGGGTTTCCTGCTCTTCAAAGTCTCGCGTGATGATCAGCAGGTGATGATCAACGACGTTATATTTATTCAGCAAACACAGGTGAGTTTCCGAGAGGTCCGCCACAAACAGATCGGTTTCGTAGGGCAGAAAAGGGTTAACGGTGCCTGTTGGGCTGGTCTGTTGAACCTGCTGCTTAGCTGCCTCTTTGCGAGCTAAATTCGCCAAAATCCGCACTAGGAACTGCATGCCACCCTGCTCCAGATAGGCAAAATCCGTGGGAATAGGATGCAGCGCGCCACAGGCAAGAGCTTGCTGAGAGCGGGCAACGGTCTTCTCCCACAGAGTGCCCGGCTGCAAGAGCTGGAGCGTCTGTTGGTCTGACGGTGGATTCAGCGGTGAATTCAGCGATTGGTTTAATGATTGAGCAACGGGTTCACCCATGTCCTCTGCCTCAGTCCGTGGACTCGAGAAACATATCCCCTCTATTGTTCCTCAAAGTGGGATCAGGCGTGGCATACGGTTGTTGGGACGGTCGGTGACCCTACCTAGCTCCTGATCAACTAAAAAAAATTTGAGATCCCCACGATCCGCAGCCCTTCAGGCTTTAATGGATAAAACGCTTGGGCAGCCCATCTCCTCGGAACGGCTGCTCACCATCCCTTCCTCTGTTTACCCAAACGCATGACTCAACACGGTTATTATCGATTTCCCACGATTAGCGGTGATCGAGTGGTTTTTGTTTGTGAAGATGACCTTTGGAGTGTTCCAGTTCAGGGTGGGGTTGCCATCCGCTTAACAGCCAATTTGGGAGCCGTGACGCGACCTTGGTTGTCGCCCGACGGTCATCACCTGGCCTTTGTGGGCCGGGAAGAAGGACATTCGGAAGTATACGGCATGGCAGCAACCGGGGGCGTGGCACAGCGGCTAACCTACCTGGGTGGGGCGGTGGTTGCAGGCTGGACAACCGACAGCCAATCGATTGTCTTAGTCAGCAGTGCCGGGCAGCCGTTCGCTAAAATGTCGCAGCTCTATCGCCTTGCTCCCGAGGGGGGGTTACCAGAGCCACTGCCCTACGGCTTAGCCCACAGCGTTGCCTTTGATCCTGCCGGAGCTGGGGTGGTGATTGGGCGAAACACCAGTGATCCGGCCCGCTGGAAACGCTATCGGGGCGGTCGAGTGGGCGTGCTCTGGGTGGACGCGACTGGCAGCGGTGAGTTTCGGCCGCTGATTCACCTCAACGGCAACCTAGACTGCCCCATGTGGATTGGCGATCGCATTTATTTCCTCTCGGACCATGAGGGCATCGGCAATCTCTATTCCTGCACGCCCAGCGGCGAGGATATACGGCAACACACTCACCATCATGAATACTATGTCCGCCATGCCTGCAGCGACGGTCGCCGCATTGTTTATCACGCCGGAGCCGAGTTGTTTTGCTTCGATCCGCAGGCATCTACCGAGCAGCGAATCGCCGTGGAGTTCCACAGCCCCCGCATTCAGCGCCAGCGCAAGTTTGTGGAAGCGCAGGAATTTCTGGAAGACTACGACCTTCATCCCGAAGGGCACTCGACGGTGATTACAACGCGGGGCAAAAGCTTCTGCTTCGGCAACTGGGAAGGGGCGGTGCTGCCGCTAGGACTACCCGAGGAGGGACGCTATCGCCTGACTCGCTGGCTGAAGGATGGCAAGCGATTCGTAGCGATCTGTGATCGCAGCGGTGTGGAAACCCTGGAAATCCTGACGTCGGAATTTGACCAGCCGCCGCAGCCGCTTGCCGGGTTGGATCTGGGCCGCGCTACTGGCTTGGACGTCTCCCCGACCGCCGATCAGGTCGTATTGACGAACCACCGCCACGAGCTGATCTGGGTGGATCTAGCAACAGGGGATTACCGCCTGCTGGACCGCAGCGATTTTGCGCCGATTCGCGGTGTGAGCTGGTCGCCCGACGGGATATGGGTGGCCTATGACTGCACCGAAACCCAGCACACCAGCGCTATCAAGCTCTGCCGCCCCAGCGATGGCACGATCCACCGCCTCACCACCGGACGCTTTCGCGACATGCAGCCTGCTTTCGATCCGGGCGGCAAGTTTCTCTACTTCCTCTCGGTGCGGGAGTTCAACCCGGTCTATGACAGCATTTACTTCGACCTCAGCTTTCCCAAGGGCATGCGGCCCTGCTTGATATCCTTGCAGCGAGACACTCCTTCGCCGTTTGTGCCGGTGCCGAAACCGCTGCACAAAAGTCATGCTGCCAAAGCCAGCGGTAAGCCTAATGAGGAAGACCCGGCTCCCGATGCTGCCGAACCTGCCGAATCAGACGAATCCAAACCCAAATTTGCAAAGGGGGCAGTGCAGCCGATCGAGATTGATCTTGAAGGCATCGAGCAGCGCATCGTCGGCTTTCCCGTCGCAGAGGGCATCTATCACCAGATCTGGGGCATTGAAGGCAAGGTGCTGTTTACCTCGTTTCCGGTGCAAGGCAGCTTCGACGGGCGCTATACCAATGGCAAGTCTGACCCTAAACCAACACTGGAGCTATATGACTTTGACGCTCAGAAGCAAGAGCGCATCGCTACAGATGTCACAAATTTCAAAGTGGGGCGCGATCACAAAACCCTAATTTACCGTTCGCGGGATCGGCTGCGAGTCTGCACCATTACACCGCAGGACCGCGACCGCAAGGAGACCGAACCGGGTCGCAAGAGCGGCTGGCTCGACTTGAACCGCATCCGGGTAGCGGTAACGCCGGCCCAAGAGTGGCAGCAAATGTTCCGCGAGATCTGGCGCTTACAGCAAGAGCAATTCTGGACGGCCGATCTGTCGGGGGTAGACTGGCAGCGGGTCTATCAGCGCTATGCACCGCTGCTGGATCGGGTGACGACACGCTCAGAATTCTCAGATTTAATCTGGGAAATGCAGGGTGAGCTGGGCACCTCCCACGCCTACGAATCCGGCGGCGACTACCGCGAAGAGCCGAAATATCACATGGGTTTTCTGGGAGCGGATTTTAGCTACGACGCAGCCAGCGATGCCTATCGGATCGAGCATATCGTGCGCGGAGATTCCTGGACCGATCAGGATTCGCCCCTCAATCGCATGGGCCTTAATACTCAGGAAGGTGATCGGCTGCTGGCCATTGCTGGGCAGCGCCTCAGCCGCACCCGTTCGCCGCAGGAGCTACTCGTGCATCAGGCGGGCTGCGAAGTCAGCCTTACCGTTGCTGATGCCGCATCTGGAGAGATTCGCACCGTTACGGTAAAAACTCTGCGAAACGAACGAACCCTACGCTACCGCGAATGGGTAGAACGCAATCATCAGGCGGTGAGTGACGCCAGCAGCGGGCGAGTGGGATACGTGCATATTCCCAATATGGGTCCTGCCGGATACGCTGAGTTTCATCGCTATTATCTCGTGGAAGCCCACAAAGAAGCGTTAATTGTAGATGTTCGCTATAACAGTGGTGGCCATGTCTCGGAACTCATTCTAGAAAAACTAATGAGACAGCGCAGTGGTTATGTAATTTCACGCTGGGGAAAGCCTCGTTCCTATCCTCGAGATACAGTTTTGGGACCGATCGTGGCTTTAGCTGATGAACATGCTGGATCCGATGGTGATATTTTTAGCCACTGTTTCAAGCTAATGAAGTTGGGAACGCTGATCGGTAAGCGAACTTGGGGCGGCGTGATTGGCATCTCTCCCCGCCATCGCCTAGTGGATAATAGTGTCGTGACGCAGCCGGAATACTGTTTCTGGTTCAACGATGTGGGCTGGGGCGTCGAGAATTATGGCACCGATCCCGACATTGCGGTAGACATTACCCCTCAAGATTGGGTACGAGGCCAAGATCCGCAGCTCGAAACGGCAATTCGGGTAGCGCTAGAGCAGCTAGAACTCCAGCCGGTGGCAGTGCCTGACTTTGGCAACCGCCCCTACCTGCCGCTGCCCGATTGATGCCCAATTGAATAGCTTGCAGCCATTGGGTTAGCCACCTCCAAAGCTACAGCCGCTCGGAAACCGGCGCGCTAGAGTAGAAGATAAGACTGAAGCAGCCCTATCTCTCCTCACCTTAGCCTTCTCCCGCAGGAGACTTCCACCGGAGAAGCTGCCATTAGGGGAATTGGCTCTCTTTGAAAGTAGTTCTCTTTGTAAAGAGAGGTTAGGGAGAGGGAATGCCATGCTTCTTTTTTCTAGACTCTTTTCTAGACTCTCGACGGTGCTGCCTATGCCTCGCTCTAGGAACCGCTCATCTCAGCAACGTTCATTCTCTCGCCCTCGGACTCGCCCTTGGACTCGTCAACTGCGCTCGGCTTACCGCCAGGAGCCGATTTCCAGCTTCATTCTGACTATGGCATCAGTTCATGCTGTGCTGGGCGGCATGGGAGACCGCACCGGGCTGCTGTTGCTAGGGCTGGGCGGCATCGGGCTAGCGCTGGTGCTCCGCTGGTGGCTGCTGCGTCCACGCCGATGGACTGAGCCTGCCGCTCCTGTTCGCTATTTGCCGCCTGCACCACCGTCACTGCCGCCGCTGAGTGTGTCGCAGAGGCAGATGCCCGATTAACCCGATTGAGAGGTGTAGTGAGAGAGGGTAGTTGAGAGGCTTGAGGTGGTATTCATGATAAACAGTTCCGTTTTGGAAAAAGATCAGAAAAACCAGGAGAAGCTAAAGATTGGGGAAGTGGCACAGTTGAGTGGCTTGCCGGTGAAAACCGTACGCTATTACGACGAGATTGGGCTGTTGACTCCTACCGTCGAGCGCTCGCAGTCGCAGTATCGCCTGTTTCATCCCGAGGTGCTGAATCGGCTGGCGTTCATTAGACGCTCGCAATCGCTGGGGCTAAACCTCAAGGAAATTCAGCACATTTTGCAGGTTCACGACCACGGACAGCTCCCCTGCGGCGAGGTGAAGCACTATCTGGAAGCCAAAGTCAGCGAAATTAACCAGCAAGTCGAAGCCTTGACGCTGCTGAAAACCGAACTGCAAGGCATTCTGTCTGGATGGCAAGAACAACCGCCTGCGGATCGGATTCAGCAAACGATTTGCCCCAATATTCAGAAGTAGGACAGAAGTAGGACGTTCTAAACGCTCAACCTTGGTTGACTGACAAAACCAAGGCGTTAGAATCCTTTACTCTAAACATGGCCATATAGCAAAGTCAACACAGGTGTGAGAACCGTTTTTGGAAACCAGAGGGTCTCAAAGGTCAAAGTTGGCAGCTTCAAAAACCGTTGCAGATAGCACATCCTATCCCCTGGTGCGTCGCAGCCCCAACGAGTTTGAGTACACTGAGATCATTGCAGTCGAGGGATAGACTGGCATGGGTCAGCATCGCCGTGCAAAGGAGCCTTAGCAATGGTGAATACCTTATCTACACCGCAAAACCTAGTCACGGATACCTGGATTGAAGCCTCCTGGGAAACTTATCTATCTTTGGCTAACCATCCAGACTACGAGACAGGACGGTGCTACTACGATGAAGGTTGGATGAGGATTGAAATGGCTCCATTAGGACCCTTGCACGGGCGAGAAAACTCGATCGTCTCAACCTTGGTCGTTTTGTTTATAACCTTAAACAATATCCGCAGCGCTGAGCTAAGCAACACCACGTTTCGCAGAAGTGGAATTCAAGAGTGTCAGCCCGATATCGCGTTTTATCTGGGTGAGGCTTTCCGGTTACCCCCTTTAGACAATGCCCCGGTCAATGTCGAGGAGTATGGTGCACCCCAACTAGCAATTGAAATTGCCTCTACGACCCTCAGTGATGATTTGGGTCGCAAGCGATTACTCTATGAGCGGTTGGGAGTGCAGGAATATTGGGTGGTAGATGCAGCCACTGCTGGGGTGTTTGCGTTTGAAGTGGCGGATGGGGGCAGTCGGCAAATCCGCGAGTCGGAGGTGCTGCCAGGACTGGCGATCGCCCTTGTGGAAGAAGCCCTCAAGCGCAGCCAGACGCAGGAAGACGGCGAGATTAGCCGCTGGCTGCTCCAAGTGTTTCATGGGTGACGCTAGAGTGCAATTGCTTGAGCGTTGTGGCACAATATCACCCTCAACGGCACATCCTATCCCCTGGTGCGTTGCAGCCCCAACGAGTTTGAGTACACTGAGATTATCGCAGTCGAGGGGTAGACTGGCATGGGTCAGAATCGCCGTGCAAAGGAGCCTTAGCCAATGGTGAATACCTTACCCGCACCGCAAAACTTGGTCACCGATGCGTGGGTCAAAGCGAGTTGGGAGGCGTTTCTGGCACTGGGCGATCGCCCTGAACTAGAACAAGCCCGGTTCTACTACGACACTGACTCGATGAGGATTGAGACGATGCCGATTGGATCTGGGCATAGCCAGGATAATACGATTCTTGCCCAAACGGTCAGTCTCTACGGCACGGTCAAAAATATTCGCCTCAAAGGCTTTACCAACGGCAGTTTTCGTAAACCAGGCGTGCGCGAGTGTCAGCCTGACTTGGCATACTACATTGGTGCCGCGTTCCGCATTCCACCCAAGTCTTCTCAGCCCATTGATGTCAACGAGTTTGGTGCGCCACAGTTGGTCATCGAAGTTGCCTCTACAACTCTCAGCGATGACCTTGGACGCAAGCGATTACTCTACGAGCGGTTGGGGGTGCAGGAATACTGGGTGGTGGATGTGGAGCAGGGTGAGGTGATCGCCTTTGCGGTGGCGGATGGGGGCAGTCGGCAAATCCGCGAGTCGGAGGTGCTGCCAGGACTGGCGATCGCCCTTGTGGAAGAAGCCCTCAAGCGCAGCCAGACGGAGGAAGACGGCGAGATTAACCGCTGGCTGCTCCAGGTGTTTCATAGCCAACCGCAAAATGCAGGACAAGAGCGTGAAGGACAAGACTGATGGCTGACGTACAAGAGGGGCGGATGGGGTGGGGGCGGCTAAACTACACCCGGAGGCAAGGTTAACCATGACAACCACACCCACGACCCCAACCCCTCAATCGACACAAAAACTCACCGTCGCAGACTATTTGGCGCTAGACGATGCCTTTGAAGGTCGGCGCGAGTTTGTGGATGGAGAAATTTTAGAAATGCCACCGGAAAGTAATCTCAATGCCCAGATCTCTGTGTTTTTGTTGGTGACGCTAGCTCAACTTGTGCCTGTACCCTGGCTGCGGCATAAAGACGTGGAACTGGTGGTGGCAGGTCGAGTGCGGATGCCGGACTTGGTGGTGTTGGGAGAGGACTTGGCAGCCGTGTTGCTTGCGTCGGAACGGAACACCATTACAGAAGCGATGCCTGCGCCACTGCTGGTGGTGGAGGTCGTATCGCCGGGAAAGGCGAATGAGGATCGGGACTATCGCTACAAACGGTCGGAATATGCCGTGCGGGGCATCCCAGAATATTGGATCGTGGACCCGATGCGGCAGACGGTGGCGGTGCTGCGGCTGGTGGATGGGCTGTATGAGTCGGTGGACTACACGAGCGACCAGAAGATTGGATCTGACCTGCTGCCAGAGCTAAGCTTGACGGTGGCGGAGATTCTGCGGGCAGGCAAGCCGACCTGAGACTTGATGAAAATGTATTGAATCTAAAGTGTTTCACTTGCAGAACTTAGCAGTGCCAAACTAGCCCTATAGAACCCATTTGAGATCTTAAGATTTGAGATCTTAAGAAGCAGCAGCAAGGCGCTTGAGCATAAGCCTGACAGAGCAAAGGTTGATTGTGGTCGTGGCGTTATCCAAGGTTCGTTCAACGCGCTATGACTGGCGTAAGAGAGGGGTAGCCTTGCTCAACGCTTGGCAGCCCTACACGCTGCCTGCCGAGATTGAACAGAAGCTCCTAAAGCTGATGAACCATTTCAATTTGCACTATGGCGCAATCGATGTAATTGTGACCCCTGATGATCGCTATGTGTTTTTAGAGGTGAATCCGGTCGGTGAGTTCTTTTGGTTAGAGTTGTGCCCAGGTCTACCCATTTCACGAGCAATCGCTAACCTCTTACTCACCAAAGTACGAAGATAATCTGGTATGTCCATGCTGTGACCTTGTTTATTGATGTTCGTTTATTGATGTTCAAAGGGTAATGGCGGTAAAACCGTATGGATGCTTCTTCGCACTGCTTCTGGGCGCTCACCGTAGGGAACTTTTGAGGGTGTCATTACCAGCCAAACCGAGCAGTATGTCCTTCTCATCAGTGCCATTCAAAGTATCATCTTAGGCTGTACCAATGATTCTTGCCATCGTTTTCATTTCCTAAGAGAACCAGAATATCTACAGAATCATGTTTAATCCGATCAACCTATAAAAAAGAAACATTGATTGACATATCACATTTCCATTGTTTACCCTTATAAAAAAGAAGCTGATAAACATGTAAACCGCCATAGCGGAACGAGGCTTCAAACGATTGCAGGTAGAGATACCACATGCGGAGAAATCGTTCGTTGTAGCGGAGATCGAGCGATGCAATCGTTGCTCTATTGCGGGTGAAATTATCTGCCCAGCGTTTCAGGGTTTCGGCATAGTGAGGCTTCAGGTTTTCGCAATGAGCTACCGCAAGTTTGGCTGCCCACAGTT
Organism: Synechococcales cyanobacterium C42_A2020_086; assembly: GCA_015272325.1. Classification (GTDB taxonomy): domain Bacteria; phylum Cyanobacteriota; class Cyanobacteriia; order Elainellales; family Elainellaceae; genus JACYLU01. Next base: position 407,183 of record JACYLU010000036.1, read on the forward strand.
CTTGAGTCAACTCATGCAATTGCGGCGCGTATCCTCCTGGGAAAATGTATTTATCCACCCAAGCTCCATTGCGTTCACTACTTTGAGTCACAATTGTATGCAGTAATCCAATTCCGTTGGCAGTTAACAAGTCTGATGCCTTTTGCATGAACGTGGCAAAATTCCCTTTACCCACATGCTCAAACATGCCAATGCTGACAAACTTATCGTATTGTCCCTGCACCTCTCGGTAATCAGCAACAATGATAGTGAGGCGATCGCTCAGTCCCCTCTGCTCAATGCGCTCTCGTGCCAGCATTGCCTGGGGTTCACTTAGCGTCACTCCAGTTCCAGAAATGCCATAATGTTCAGCGGCGTAGATCAACATGCCGCCCCAGCCGCAGCCAATATCAATCAGCGATTCTCCGGGCTGTAGTGCCAGTTTGCGACAGATCAACTCATACTTCTGAAGCTGCATTTGTTCCAGAGAGTCCGTTTCCTGAAGGCGATAGCCACAGGAGTAGGTCAGCGTGGGATCAAGAAACTGCTGGTAAAAATCATTGCCTAGGTCGTAGTGATGCTGAACATTCTTGCGGCTGTTTTGAATCAGGATAGGTACTGTTCGTAACCGTTGCGTGATGATTTTGAGTGCAAGGGAAAAAGTGACTCTATCACGCGCTTTGGCATACACATTGCTGCGGTGAAACAGTCCAACCAGTTCCACTAAATTGTCATTTTCTTCATCCCACCAGCCGTCCATGTAAGCTTCACAAAACCCCAACGTGCCGAATGCTAGAAGGCGATTGTAGGTGTTGGGGTTGCGAATAATCAGATGGAGTGGACGATCAGAACCCGTCTGACCAAAGTGGAATACGTTGCCTTCCGGGTTAGTAACCGTTAGATCACCCATTTCAATCAGGTTGAAAAGCTGATAAAGATAGCGTTCTCCAGCAGGTGGATTATCAATTCAATCTTTTAAATCAGAGGTATATCCATCACTTAACGCTCGTTTATCAGTTTGATCGAGACAGCTTTGCTTAGATTTGTCAATCACCATCTGTTTCCCCTGTATTCAATATTGAATTTGCGGTTTTGACTTGCGTGGCTAAGTTCAATTTTTCTAGTAATCGAATTGTCGGCCAAACCATATCTATCTCCCACCAGCGCCAGCCAAACCGCGCCGAGGATTGACAGCCATGATGATTGTTATGCCATCCTTCGCCAAAGGTGAGCAGTGCTACCCACCAACAGTTAGTCGAACGATCGCCCACTTCACAATTCCGATAGCCAAACTTGTGACAGGCGCTATTGACCAAACATGTACTGTGAAAACCGACGAATAGACGGACGAAGATTCCCCACACCACAAAGGGCATTCCCCCTAGTCCATAGAGTACAAGTGCCAGTCCCATTTGCAGCGCAAGATAATGTTCATGACAAAACTGATAGAACGGATCATTAGCAATATCTTTAGTAAAGCGGCGCAGTTCGCCACGGCTGGGAACTTCATGCATCAGCCAACTGATATGACTCCACCAGAAGCCTCGCGTGGAATCATGGGGATCACCCGGACGATCAGCATACAAATGGTGCATCCGATGGTAGCCAACCCAGCCTTTGACACCCCCTTGACCGGCCAGAGTGCCGCAGAAAATCAGGAAATATTCCAGCCATTTAGGAGTCTTGAAACTGCGATGCGTTGCCAGTCGATGAAAGCCGAGGGAAATGCCTAGCCCGATTGTCAGCCAGTGGAGAAACACTGCAACTCCAACGGCTATCCAACTAAAAGTGCTTGGGATGAATGCCAATAGTAATCCTAGGTGCAATATGATTGTGAATAGAATGACGTTCCAACGAGGACGAAGTAAGGCCAAAGCAGTATGATTCAAGCGGTCTCTCCTGACTGGGAATAGTTTTGATGCGTAGTGTACCTATCTACAGGTATAGCTAGGGGTGCAAAACTCGAAAAATCGATAATTAGGGTGGACTGCCCCAGAGTCCAGTCATCATAGGAATTGGTAACAGAATCAGCAGACTGATATTTGCGGGGAAAGAGCAAGTACAGCACTAGTTCTAGGAGTAATAGGACTAGCAACAGTGCGAGTGCTAGTAAGAAAATGTTCATCATATTGAACACTTAAATCATTTGACTATGTCAGAGTTTACATTTCTATCGAAAAACAGATTGAAATCCAGAAGTGACAACAGTGTAAATATGATTCCCCTTTTGAACTAAGCGGAGTTGAGATGATGGATCGGATTGAGGAGCAGGTCGAGACCTTGCAAATGGATGAACTGATGTAGGAATTTTTCTAGAGCGATGTAGGTGATATCTAAGCATAGCAGATTACTGTTTAATGGGGCGTTGTTGCATGAAAGAGGGGTTGCGAGCGGGAGAGGCATGGTAAATTTCAG
>JACYLU010000030.1 GCA_015272325.1 Synechococcales cyanobacterium C42_A2020_086
GGCTCCGTTAAGTCCAACCTGCGGTCCCTTTTTCATTCATGCAACAACGCCGTTTAATGGCTAAAATTAGAGATTTATTAAGTTTACGGAATTGATTACCTGTGTCACGGTACCGTTTTTTCTGAAAACACACAAATGGCTGGCTGAAACTCCTCCCAGTTTTTGCAAACTTGCTCGTAGCATTGAGGTGGCGTGATCGGTAAGTTCTTGAGATAAAAGAACGTAACCTGATTGAACGACTCCAGGAGAAACACTAATCCTGTTGTTGGATCATAAGTATCCACGGCTTCCAGAATGTGGGCAGTCATAAAGTGATGACGCAGAATAACCGTATCAGGAGCTGCTAACCAGGCATTCAAAAAGGCAGCCAGACGCGATCGCCGAACAAAATAAGTGCGGAATGATTCTCCCGCAATACCAACTGTCGGAGCATAGGTGCTGCAAATAATCGCACCTCGTTCACCGCCCAGATAACCTGCCCAGGCATTGTAGCCAATCGCCAACAGATTGGTCGCAATAAACTCCTGTTGCCAATCAACTGGTGCATTCATCGCCTCAGGGGTTTCATCCATAAGACCTCCGGGGTGGCTGTGAGGAATCTAGCTGAAACTCTGCCCAACGCTGCTTCACTTGGTCATAGCAACTGGGTGGAGTAATTTTGGGTCCCAGTAGGTTGATATCAACTGCTCCATTACCCTGAATCAGGATGACCATCTCGCGAGCGGGATCGTAGGTGGCAACGGCTTGTATCAAAGGGGCGATCGCTGCTGGCCCTAGTCCAGACTCTTGCAAATAAGATGCAATCTGGGGCTGGGGAATGAACTGTTGCGTAAACTTAACCCATTCAGTTTGCCAATCTATTGAAGCAGGAATGATGTCTGTTATTTTGCAAGTCAATACGCCCCGTCCTTGGTTCAGATAACTATCCCAAGCTGCGTATCCAAGCAGGAGTAGGTTTTGCTGCATAAAGTAGTTTTGCCAGTAGCCAGAGTATCCCTGCCACACTTCATTCCTGAGTTGCATTCACTTCCTCCCGCAAGATTCTTGCTGCCTCTACCATGTTTTTCAGGGATGGAATTACCTCTTCCCAGCGGCGTGTTTTAAGACCACAATCGGGATTGACCCAGATTTGTTCAACGGGTAAATTGGCAATTCCTGTTTTGAGCTGCTGCACCATCTGCTCTGTGCTGGGAATGGCTGGACTGTGGACATCATAAACACCGTTACCGACTTGATGTTTGTAGCCCGCGTCCGTAATTTCAAATAGGGTCTCATTGTTGCTGCGGCTATTCTCAATCGACAATACATCTGCATCCAACCGCTCAATGTGCTCAATAATGTCACCGAATTCGGAGTAGCACATGTGCGTATGAATCTGGGTTTCTGGCTTGGCAACGCCAGCAGCCAGACGGAACGCATCAACAGCCCAAGACAGGTATTCATTCCAGCGTTCTGGTTTCAGGGGTAATCCCTCCCGCAGCGCGGGTTCATCAATCTGTATCATCTTTGCCCCTGCTGCTTCTAAATCCGCCACTTCATCTCGCAGTGCTAAAGCAACCTGCATTGCCTGTTCACTGCGAGGAATATCGGTGCGGGTAAACGACCAGTTAATCATCGTTACTGGCCCAGTCAGCATTCCCTTCACGATTTTGTTGGTGAGCGATTGCGCTACCTTGAACTCCCGAATGGTCATCGGTTGGGTACGGGCAACATCTCCGTAAATAATCGGCGGACGGACACAGCGACTGCCATAACTTTGCACCCAGCCCTGTTCGGTAAAAGCAAATCCAGAGAGCTGCTGCCCAAAGAATTCCACCATGTCCGTGCGTTCAAATTCACCATGCACCAGCACATCTAGCCCAGCGTCTTCTTGGATTTGGATGCACTTGGCAATTTCAGCATCGATCGCGGCTTCGTACTCGGCTTGAGTGATTTCACCCCGCTTTAGCTTCACCCGCAGTTGCCGCACTTCTGAGGTTTGCGGAAACGATCCAATGGTTGTCGTTGGAAAGGTCGGTAGTGTTGGCTGGAGTGCTTTACGCTGTTCGTAGGGCAGAGCACGCTCTAGATCATTGACGGTCAGGTTACGGAGCCGCTCTTGTACCGCCGGATTCACAGGACTAAATTGTTCAAAAGCCTTCCACTGGCTTTGCACCACGGCTAATTTTTCACTCGGATCACCTCCAGCTAGCGTTTGTGTCAGAATCAGGACCTCGTCTAGCTTTTGTTCCGCGAAACTCAAGACATTGCGCAATGGCTCTGGCAGTTTAGTTTCTCGCGTAGCATCATAGGGAACAAATTGTAGGGATGATGAGGGATGCAATCGAATATTGGATGTAACGCTTTGGATGGTTTCTAGCGTTGATAACACCGATTCAGGGCGAATTTTCCAGATGTTGCGCGCATCAATGATTCCTACACCCAACTGTTTATCTGATGGAAATCCGTGCTGTCTCAATAACTCCAGATTGCGACCACGAGTGAAATCTAAACTAATGCCAGCTACTGGTAATTCCATGACCCAGGGATACGCAGTTCCTAGATCATCAAAGTAGGTGACCAGATGAATTGGCAAGCTGACTTGACTGAAAGAGTGATAGGTTGACTGATACAATTCCTCAAATTTGTCAGCATCTCCCAGAACCAGAGCAGGTTCATGAATTTGCACCTCGACCACACCCAGGGTTTTCAGTTCCTTGAGTAAGACGAGATAGCGATCTAGTAAATAGGAAACCGTTTGCTCTAGATTCAACTCCAGCTGGCTGAGCCGCAGTAGGGTCAGGGGCCCAAGCACAATCGGAACAGCCCGTTCACCCAATACCGTTTGAGCGCGATGCACGGTCTCCAGAAAATCACCAAAATTCGCTGGCTGCAAAGGCTGGGTAATTTCAGGCACTAGATAGTGATAGTTGGTATCAAACCACTTGGTCATTTCTAGGGCAGGAATGCCATCTTTGCCGCGTGCCATAGCAAAGTATCGCTCAAATCCGGTAAGCGATTGAAATCGTTCTGGAATAATTCCCAGCCAAATGCTCCAATCCAAGACATGGTCGTAGAGGGTAGTGTCGCCAATGCCAATGCGATCAATCCCGGCTTCGAGTTGTGTTTTCCAGCTTGCAAGTTCAACCTCTTGAACCGTTCGCAACAAGGCTGCTGCATCGAACTTACTGCTCCAGAAGGCTTCTAACGCCTTTTTAACCTCACGATTTTTACCAATACGGGGATACCCCAGCGTTGCAGTTTGAATGGTCATAACTGTAGCGTCCTAAAATCTGTGAATCAATTCTGTGAATCAGCATAAAAAACCAGCTATCCCCGAATTGGGAAACAGCCCATAGCTAGACACAGCGAGAGTGCCAGCTTTATTGCCAGCAGAACCTTCAGCCACCTTTACTCAGGTAGCCTCGCTGAGTGTCAACCTCTCGTTCAACTCAGAACGCTACAACCTGAAAATTCCGACAAAAAGCCAATCGCAAAAGCTTAGAGCTTGCCTCATCCGTACCTCGCAGATGGTTATGTAACGGGTTTACAACTCGGCGGGCATTCTGACTCAGAGAGTTGCGCCTCTCCTCACAGCTGCGGGACAGCGCCGGATTTACACCGGACTTTCCCCCTTACGTCTGATGGCTGATCCCCATCAGAACCGACTTGACCCTAACGATAACACAGTTGCAGTCCAATTTAGCAGCTTCACCCTGTAGTTCTTCGTAGATGTCATTGCCGAATTGCTTCGAGATATAGCGTCCCTCTAAAATTACTTGCGTTACCCATAGAGTAAGTAACGATCCGATAAAGATTCGGATAGTGGTGAATTGGGCATGTCGAGTTTATTCTCTCAGGATCTCCTTGCTCGGAAAGTCTGATCCTGACCCGCAACCTGCCATTGCTTCCAAGCGACAAGAGGATTCTTTCAAGCGCGAATTTACTTCCTCAATCCCATTCCGGCTTCTTCGTTTTGTCAGGCAAGCAGGAGAGATAACTATTTGTTGCAAAAATCGACTTTTTTGAGACAGTTCTCTGGCTGTTGTTGCAGGATCTGAAATAGCAGGGTTAAGCTTCTGGGTTTGCGAACCCAGCCTGCTATGACGATATAGAAAAATCCATTTCAAATTCATTTCAAGATCAGGAGGATTTCACGATGAATGAGAGAAATTATCTTCTGGTTTCAGCGATAGTCTTTGGTCTGTTTGCCTTCTTGCATCTCGTTCGGGTACTTGCCCATTGGTCGATCCAGATTGGCAGCGTGACGTTTCCGCTGTGGGGTTCATGGATTGCGCTAGCAATCGGTGTGGTATTGACTGTGTGGGCATTCCGCTCTATGTCGGAGTGGAAACGCAGCCATCCTTAATCGCCGCATCTAGCGTCTCTATTTCATTGATTAGTCCATTTACTTACTCATATTCGCCGAACTTCATGAAATGACGCTCCATCGGCGGTCGCATGGTGAAGCGGCATTTCGCTAACAGCATGAGTGGAGCTAAGCAGGGAGAGCAGGCATGCACACCTACCCCTACTTTGGTGGGGCATCCCTGCCGGGATATCGCTGCCCTGAATGAAGCGCCGTGCAATCTGTGCAATTGTTCAGATTCCAATTGTCTGATTCATGGCGGGTTATTTGTCCGAAGCAGTCTCCAAATTCACCGACTGCAACCGGATATTTTCTATCCTGAAGGGGCAAAAAGCGTCTCCCGAGCTACACTCATGCCATTCCTTACAGTCGGTTAATTCCAGCATCGGCCTGTAGAGGAGTAGATTGCAGGTCAGGACCATTCATCACTCGACGAGGATACTCAACGAGGAGCACTCAGCAAGGAAAATATTCTGCGGTTGCATTGCAACCATAACCGGCTGACCTGTTAGAGCGCTCACCGTCAACAGAAGCGCCATCGCTGCAATGAACCATAGAAGGATCCAAAGATAGGCTTCGGGGATCTGATGTCGTCGCAACATAGCTATTACCTCCGCTACTTCCAAACGCTCAAAACTGCCAGGATTGCTGTCGGCGATCCGTGATCATCAACTCTGGCCCTAGGGTGAACTTCCCCCCATCCTTGAGGCGGGTATGCACCCTTTGAAGAGTGAATGGGAAAAGTTGGGCCAACGCATCGTGTGGCACGTAGATCAGCTCAAGGTACAGAAATGGCAGATTTTTATGCAGATTTCTACATTTAAATTAGCCGCAAAAGTTAGGGAAGTTGTGAGCAAGCCGCCATTCAACTGGCTACCCAAGCGCCATCATCACAAAAGCCTCAACCTGATTTGGGACCCTAGAGGGAGGAGGTGAAGCTATGATCACGCACAACTTAGAAAAATCAATTATCAAACAGGCGATGGTCGTCTCTGACGGTTCGATCCAGCTCAAGGGAGATTTAGCGATACCTGAACAGGCCCTGGGCATGATCGTCCTGGCAGGGGGCAGCGGTAGCCATCGGCACCATCATTCTGATCGCTATATTGCTCGGGCACTGCACCAAACAGGATTAGCGACCTGCTTGATCAATCTATTAACACCCGCAGAAGAAGACATTGATATGCGCACGCAGCACTATCGGTTCGATGTTAGGTTGCTGTCCAGGCGACTGTTGAGAGTCACCGAGGGGCTGCGCCACCATCCAGAGACCAGTCATCTGAAAGTGGGTTATTTCTGCGCCGATGCCGAGAGTGCTGCTGCCTTGCTTACTTGTGCAGATCATCCCAATACAGTTCATGCCATCGTCTCTCGCAGTGGACGAACCGACTTGGTAGGTTCAGCCTTGGGCCGCATCAAAACACCGACGCTGCTCATTGTAGGGGCAGGGGACTTCCCTTGTCTGGGAATGAACCAAGATGCCCTGGAGCAATTTCAGGGTGCTAAGCGGCTAGAAGTGATTCCGGACGCCACGCATTTGTTTGAAGAGCAACCCGCGTTGGATCAAGCCATTGAGGTTGCCTGTCACTGGTTTAAGTTGCACCTTCAAGGCTAAACCGACGACAGTCGTGCTCCTGGGTAATTCTCGAGATTAGCGGGGGTGAACGTTGCACTGTAGGATCTGCAAAGGCAGTTCCTGCACCTGAGCCACAGCGATTTAGCGAATAGTGCTGAGAACGGCCAGAGCCTCGGCAACCACTGCTGCTGGCTGCTTCAGGCAATCTTCGGCCGTAAAGCGGAGGGTGGAAATGCCGCCCGCTTTCAGCAGGACTCGATCACGGGCATAATCTCGCACCGCTTGGTCTTGCCGCTTGTGATGCTGACCATCAACCTCTAGCACGAGGCAGCGTCCACCCTGCATCAGTAAAAAATCAGCCTCGACTCGACCGGAAAGCTGATTGTTGCTGACTGGGGCATCTCGCAACCCAAAACGCCCGCGACTGTTGGCAAAAAACAGAATACCGGCTGCGTCGAGCGCCTGGGCAATCCGCAACTCGGCCTCCGAGCGCAGATACAGTCCACCCCATTCGAGTGAGTGGTTTCCGTTCCAGCAATCGGTCGGCGGGGCCTCATTGGGCTGAGGCTCCACCGTAACCAGAGCTGTGCCCTTGATCAAGGCAGCAATTCGGGGTTGCAGGGTTTCATCACAGAAGATGCGCCACTGGTGTTGTTTACCGTGCCCGGCCGGTTGCCCGGCATAGCCGATGTGCAGACGACTGCTGACCTGCATGTAAAACCCAGGACGAGTACGGTTGTAGAACCGTCTAGAAAGAGACTGCCGCAGCTTCTTCCGCTGCGGGTCGGTAGCTTTCTGGGCGTGAGGACTCAACGCCAAAATGATGTCGAGCAGTTTTCGGGTTGGTACTTGAAACTGGTAGGGCAGTTCGCCTCTGATTGGCACAATAGTGCTGGTCCCAGAATCAAGAACCTGATTGAGTGAGGGGATGGAGAGGTATTCGCTCATTGACCCTTGGTGTGCTAGCGGTCACGGGTTTAGGATGCCCAGACTGCTTTGAGAAGGCAATGCTCTGGTCAAAAGGGTGTAGGGCGCTTGTTTTTAAGACAGTGTCTATCTACAGAGACGGCAAGTCCCTGCAACTTGCAACAACCGAATCCTAAAACCCCTGATCACGACGTAGGGGTGCGGCCGTAGCAACACCCCTGTGTTCTGATTGCTTGTTCTGATGTCTTGTTCTGATTTCCTGTTTTGATTTCTAGAGAGGGCTAGCGCATCTCTAGAAGCCGAAATTTGCTGCTGTATTCAGGGCTGCAATCGATACACCTCGAACCAAGGCTAAGGCTGTACCCCTGGCAGGGCCGGCAGCTCCATCCGCATCGAAGAACACCAGTGCTCCTTCGGCTCGGTTGCGCAGGCTGAGGTAGCCACCATTTACCGCGCTAGCAAAATCGAGGCTCAACCCCAGACTTTGCAGCAGCGGTCGCAGCACAATCTGATCCTGCCCAACGGTGAAGTCGGTGATGATGTCTCGACCATCGCGCAGGCTGACGTAGACAAACTGGTCGTTGCCAGCATTGCCCGTTAGGCGGTCCTCTTGCTGGAAGCCGGTGATGATGTCGTCTCCGGCAGTGCCGATCAGGGTATCGCGGCGGGGAGTACCGTTAATCGGATTGGTTTGATTTGTGGGCGTTGTCAGATTTAGCCCCACCACCACCGGATCGTGATCCGAAGAGCGGAAGGGATCGGGACTGTATAGGCTGCTTTGCTGATTTGCCGACTTGAAGTTGGTGTTGTAGTCCAGCACGTTTGGCTCATCGGCGTTGATGTGCCACTTGGTCGCGCCCGCAATTTGACCGGCAAGGCTGCCGTTGGCCAAAGCATGATCCAGGGATCCCCACTGTCCGTTGAAGACAAAGGAGTAGCTGGTGTTGCTGACGAGATTCTGGTAGCCAGCATTTTCCAGTGCCCGAATGGGGTCTTCTAGTGCGTAGGCGTTGAGGTCGCCCAGCAGCAGGTAGTCGGGGTCGCTCGTGCCCGTGGGATTCGTAGCCAACCAGGCCGCCAGATCCTGTGCAGCCCGTAGCCGGGTACCGTTCGATAGTCCTTGCCCGTCCCCTGCATCTTCATCGCCGGGCTTGCCTGCGCTCGAACCCTTTGATTTGAAGTGGTTAATCACTGCTGTAAATTCTGCTCCCGTATCGGTCTGCCGGAAGGTCTGCGCCAGCGGCTTGCGGTTGTCGGCATCAAAGGCTCCCTGACCGAAACCATCGGGTACGGTAGCAGCGGCTCCCACCGGCGTCACGCGGCTCGGCTTGTAGATAAAGCCCACAGCAATTTGATCGCTGCCTAGATTGGGGGTACCTGGATCGATCAGCGCATAGGTGCCCGCTCCCGCCGCCGCGTTTAGCCCATTAACGAGATCCTGAATGGCGCTATTGGGACCGTAACCGTCGTTTTCCAGCTCGATCAAACCCACCACGTCGGAGTTCATGCCTAGAATTGCGGCGATTGTTTTAGCACGCTGCCGGTTGAATTCTGCCAGGGATTCGGCTCCGCGGGCCGTAGGGAAACCGCCGCCCAGACCGTCGCCATTGAAGTAGTTGAGCAGGTTAAAGCCGGCGACTCGCAGCGTACCGCCCAGATTCAGCGTTGCCGGACGAGGATTGCTGGGCTGAAAATCAACCGGGGCAACGGGCTGCACGCGATAATCGCCAAAGCGCTCGTCGAGGACTCCCGTCAAATTAGTCACGGTATCGCCACCGCGCAGAGTGTTTGAGGCACTCAGCGGATTACCGCCACGACCCAGCAGAATCGGATCTGGGTTTTGCACGGTCTGCCCGTCGTCTAGGATGAGCCGCCGTTGGGCCAGCTGGGCAAGGTAGGCGCTGAACCCGCTAACGCTGGGAGCATTGAACTGGGTGTACTGATCCAGTCGGGCGTCGGTGCCGGGCTGATTTGAGGGTCCGTTCGCTGCCAGCACCACCTGACCAAATCGCCCTAGCTCAAAGTGTTCGGTGACGACTAACGGCTCGGGTACCGTGACCCGCATTCCCTCAACGGCCTCAAGGTTGCCAGTCAGCGGGAACTGGAGCACAGCCGCCGTTGGTAGGGGATTCCCGGACCCCAGATTCACGACTTCGGTGAGGTTGCGCAACTGGGTAAGGCTACTGGTTCTGCCGCCAGCGGTGCTGGTAAACTCGTTGACTTCGCCGGTAATTCGCACCTTGTCGCCGATCTGCACGTCCGTGCCAAAGGCATTGTCAAACACAAAGATGCCCTCGGAGGTGAGGGGATTGCTATCAGCATCGCTGTCTTCTTCCTGTACATAGAAGCCCCGCAGAAATGGTGTGGCTCCGGCAATCTGAAAATCGCCAACAACGATGCCTTCGATGGTTTGTATGCCGCCAAAGGCTGGATCAAAACTGTTGCCACTGCCCTGAATGCTGTGGATCTTAGTGATTGGTAGGCTGACATCGTTATCGGCAATCGTTACGGTAACGCTGGGCAAACTCAAGCTGGCATAGGCTGGATCTGCGCTGCTGGTCACGGTATGGGTGAGGATGCTAGTGTGGCTGCCTTCAATGACCGTATCGTTGACAGCCCGTACGGTGATGGTGGCGGGTGTGGTATCTGTGAAGGTGAGATCGAGCGCGGCAAAGAAATTAACCCCGTCCTGGCTGATTTGCACTTGGGACTCGTCGGCAACGATGCGAATCGTCACGGCACCGCTAGGTACGGTATTCAGCGCTAGGGTATAGGTGTCGGTGGTTTCGTCCTGCTCACTGACGCTAGTGCTACCGTTGGATTCGATCAGAGTCACACCGGCGGCGGGAGGAAGGTCGCCAATGGTCACCGAGACATCGTCAATGGCTAGCCCGTGATCGAAGCTGGCATCGTCGGCATCGGCCCAGCGCAGCCAAAGTTCTTCGCCGGGAGCCAGCGTCAAACCACTCAGATTGCCCGTGATCGCGACGCGATTAGCAGTATCGTTGCCATTGAGTGCTCCAGGAGTAGAGGAGGCAACCGGACCGGTGAAGTCCAGACTGTTGACATCGACCCAAGCCCCAGAGGTGAGATCGCTGCCGCCAATCCGGTAGGCAAAATCCAGCGCCTGAGGCGTCGTGTTACCGCCGTTGCGCCACTGTTCGCCGGTGTAGCGGACGGTTAGCGTCGTGACTGGAGCGGAGGTATCGTTAATAAATCGTGCTCCGTAGAAAATCGTGCCCGTGCTGCCCGACGCCACTGAACCCAAAGCCCGCTCGGCAGAATCGGCACTGCCAAAGCTGTAGAGCGCCCCGGCATTCGAGGAGCCTGTGCCCACTCGGTACACGCTGCGGCTGGCATACCATCCGGGCAAGGTGCTGTCATTATTCCAGGGCAAATCTACCCCCACCGGAGTCAGGGCAAGCGAGTCGAACGACTGAGCATAGGGCGTGCTCAAAGTAATCGCCGGCATGATCAAAACCTCGTTGTCATTAATTAAGTCAGTAGGAATTAAGTCAGTAGGAAAGCAATATTGCTGTGGCGCTGAATCTCAACTGAACCTCAGGAATGTGAGGTGGGGCCGCTTGCCCGCTGCACCCTTACCGATGAACCCTGCTCACCCGAGGGAACTCGGTAGTGTCAAGCACATCTTCGCAGCCAGCGATAAAGCGTAGGTTAACTCGGCTTTAAGTCTGTTTAGCTTTATCAGGTCTTCACATGAAGTCTTTACATACCCAAAAGTGATTCGCTGCTTGGGAGCATTCCGTTCACTCCACCGTTCACCAGTTTGAAACAGCTTTGAACCAGGGTTAGCACTTAATCATGGCTTGCTGTGTGTTCCGCTTGCGCTCCTAGCTGGTTCAGTAGATAGTCCCAAGGTGTTCCCCATATGTGCAGCAAAAATGGTAGTCCGTAATTTCAACCAGAGGATTAATGTTTCCATAGCCTGATCTTTAACTAGCGGTGATACGGTTCTAAACGAGATGCCAGACTGAACCTTTGTGAATACGTCGAGTTGCCCTTCACCGCAGGTCTTGATGTGCTTTCTCGGCGTTGGGTATTGAGTTTCCTGTGATTTGGCGATACCGGCTTTAGGGAGTCGGGTTTTTTGGCTGCTTGAATATGCCAGTGAATTAGCTGAAAAAATTAAGGAATTTTTATGGAAGATGTGCAGCTCGTTCGGTTTGCTCAATTCAATGCATCTTTAAACCGCAGTGCCGCGGAGGAACTGGTTCAAGATCTGGCCAACCCCGATGCCGACACACCAGGCACGGCTCAAGTCAAAACGGTTGCCGAGATTATTCAGCGCACGAATCCGGATGTGGTTCTAATCAACGAATTTGACTACACCGCAAATCCCGAAGAGGCGGTAGAGCTGTTTCTGCAAAACTATCTTGGCGTTTCCCAGAATGGGGCCACTCCAGTCACCTATCCCTACTTCTACATCGCTCCTTCTAATACTGGCATTGCTTCCGGGTTTGACCTCGACAACAACGGTGTGGTAGTGACGACGCCCGGTGAACCCGGCTATGGCAACGATGCCTTTGGGTTTGGCAATTTCCCAGGGCAGTTTGGCATGCTGCTGCTGTCGAAATATCCGATCGACACAGCGAACGTCCGCACATTTCAAAAATTCCGCTGGCAGGATATGCCAGGATCGCTGCTGCCGACGATTCAGTTGCCCGACGCTACAGAACCCTGGTATTCACCCGAAGAGCAGGCTGCCCTGCGGCTGTCGTCGAAAAGCCATTGGGATGTGCCGATTCAGGTCAATGGCAAAACGATTCATGCCCTCGTCAGTCATCCCACACCACCCGTATTCGACGGACCCGAAGACCGCAACGGCAAGCGCAACTTCGACGAGATTCGCTTCTGGGCCGACTACATTACGCCCGGCCAAGGCGACTACATCTATGACGATCAAGGACGCACCGGAGGGCTGACGCCGGGTTCCCGCTTTGTGATCATGGGCGACCAGAACGCCGACCCCTACGATGGTGACAGCTTCGAGCAAGCCATTTTGCAGTTGCTCAACCATCCTCTAACCAACACCTCTGTGACGCCTACGAGTCTCGGTGGACCGGATGCTGCCCAGCGTCAGCACCAAATCAACGACGAGCATCAAGGCAATCCCGCCTTCGACACAGCCGACTTCAACGACACTAGCCCTGGCAACCTGCGGGTGGACTACGTGCTGCCCTCCCGCGACTTCAAGATTGATGCGGCTCAGGTCTTCTGGACACCGGCAGACGATCCGCTGTTTCGTTTGGTCGGCGATTTTGATCCCGATCTGCCACCCACGGGCTTCCCGGCATCCGATCACCGCTTGGTCTGGGTGGATATTGCCCCTGCCCCTGATGCTAGCCGTACGACGGTCACCGGGGTGGATTTTCGAGGAGTCGTCACCTTCCCCACCGGGCAGACCTTCCAAAACACCGAAGTCGGCGGTTTGTCGGGATTGGTCTACGATCCTGAACAACAGGTTTACTACAGCATTTCAGACGACCGCAGTGAGCGCAACCCCGCCCGCTTCTACACGCTGGACATTGACCTCAGCGACGGCAGCTTAGACAACGGGGACGTGCAGTTTCAAGGTGTCACCTCTCTCACCGACGGACAGGGACAGCCGTTTGCGCCGCGCAGCCTCGACCCCGAGGGCATTACCCTAACCGCCGCCGGCGACCTCTATATTTCTTCAGAAGGCGACGCTAATAATCTCATCCCGCCTTTTGTCAATCAGTTTTCGCTGCAAGGGCAGCAGCTTTCCGCTTTGCCGATTCCCGAGAAATTCCTGCCAACAGCGGACCAGTCTGCGGGCATTCGCAATAACCTAGCCTTCGAGAGCCTGACAATCACGCCGGACCAGCGCTACCTCTACACGGCGACGGAAAACGCGCTCTATCAAGACGGCGATGTAGCTACTTTAGAAGACGGCAGCCCCTCGCGGATCATTCGCTATGACCTGACAACCGGCGAGGTGGACAAGGAAATCCTCTACATCACGGACGAGGTGGCGACCGACTCCAATCCCCCGGGTGGCTTCATCACCAATGGGCTGGTGGAGCTGTTGGCCCTCGACAACAACGGTAATCTACTGGCGCTGGAGCGGGGCTTCTCGGAAGGGGTGGGCAACACGGTCAAGCTCTATGAAGTGCAAGTGCAGAACACTACCGATTTGCAGGACATCGACGCGGTAGCCGATCTAGACGTAGATGCTGTTGCTCAAAAACGGCTGCTGCTCGACCTTGCCGATCTTGGCATCCCGCTCGACAATATCGAAGGCATGGCGCTCGGTCCAGTGCTACCCGATGGACGGCAGTCGCTGGTGCTAGTGAGTGACAATAACTTTAGCGACACCCAGACCACGCAGTTTCTCGCCTTTGCCCTCGATACGACCGTTCTGCCCGCCGTTGCCCCCATCGCTGAAACCCCCGACCTGATTCGCAGTGAGGATGACGCCGACGCGGACGATCCGGCGATCTATGTTCACCCCACTGACTCTGGCAAAAGTCTGGTAATCACGGCGCTCAAGGACGGCGGCTTAGCAGTCTACAATCTCGATGGGCAGGAGGTGCAGCGGATTGCCCCTGCCGACATTCGCTACAACAACGTCGATCTGGTTTATGGCTTTCCAGTCGGTGAGCAAACGGTGGATCTGGCTATTGCCACGGATCGCCGCAACGATACCCTAGCCATCTGGGCGATTGATCCAGACACGCAGCAGCTCACGGACATTACGGCAACCACCCTCAGCGATCCGGCCGCCTCGATCTTCGGCATTGATGACGGCGAGCAAACCGCCTACGGCATTGCCACCTACACCAGCCCCCGCTCCGGCAAGTCCTATGTGTTTGTCAGCCAGCGTGAGGGGAATTTAATTGCCCAGCTCGAACTCAGCGCGACCGATGACGGCAGAGTCAGCGCCGAGCGGGTCCGCACCCTGTTTGCCCCCATTCCGCCTGGTAAAGACCTACAAGACGCCCAGTTTGAAGGCATGGTGGTGGATCAGGAATTGGGCTACCTCTACGCTGGTCAGGAGCAGCGCGGCATTTGGAAGTTTGCGGCAGAGCCGGGGTCCCCCAATGACGGCACGCTGATCGAGCCGGTGAAGCCGGAGGGTTCGGTGCTGACCGCCGATGTCGAGGGGCTGACGATCTACTATGCCGCTAACGGTACGGGCTACCTGCTGGCGTCAAGTCAGGGGGATAGCAGCTACGCCGTGTTTTCCCGTGAGGGCAATAATGACTACCTCGGTAGCTTCGTGATTAGCGACGGCAGAGAGGGCGTTGAGGAATCGGACGGGGCAGATGTGATTAACGTCGCACTAGGCACTCAGTACCCCAATGGGCTGCTGGTCGTGCAAGATGGCTCCAATGAACCTGCGCGAGTCGAAGAAGAGGACGGCGAAGTGCAGAACTTCAACACCAATTTCAAGTTTGTGCCCTGGGATAGCGTTGCCAAAGCCTTGCCGCAGCCCCTCGCAATTGACCCCACGAGCTACAATCCACGGCAGCCGGTTCCCAATTCCCTGCTGGGCATCGGCAGTGGCGACACCTCCCAAACTGCAACGGTGCTCTGGGCCCGCAGTAGTGTTCCAGGACGGCTGACCTTCGAGTATGCGGCCTCTCCGGACTTCCAAACGATTCTGGGTACCGTCTCTACTCAGGTCTCCGATCCACTGCTGCCCGTTAAGGTCGAAGTGACCGATCTCCAGCCCGGACAAGCCTATTCCTACCGGGTCACCAACAGCGCTGGAGCCACCGCCACCGGCAGCTTCACCACTCCCCATGCGCTCAGTAGTCAAACTGGACTGCGTTTTGGCGTCACCGGCGACTGGCAGCAGGCTCCCCCTTATCCGTCGCTGGCTAATGCCGACGAGCGGAATCTGGCCTTCTTCCTAAAGCTAGGCGACACCATCTATGCCGACACCGAAACTCCCGCGTTGCCCGGCGTCACCCAAGCGCGCTCCCTGTCGGACTTTCGCACCAAGCACGCCGAAATCACCACACCCCGCTTTGGACTGAACACAGTCGCCGATCTCTACGCCAGTACCTCGATTCTGGCAACCATCGACGACCACGAAGTTGTAGACAATTTTGCCGGTGGAGCTGCCCCTGGAGAGTCCCCCGATGCACCGGATATTGGTTCCTCTCCCGATCCGCTATTTACCGATCCGGTGCGCTACGTCAACGACACCCAGGTCTACGAAGACGCCCTGCAAGCTTTTCAGGAGTATCACCCGATCCGCGACCAGTTCTACGGCGACACGAGCGATGACCGCACTAGCGGCGAACGACAGCTTTACCGTGCCCAAAATTACGGCAGCGATGCGGCGATGTTTGTGCTCGATACCCGCTCCTTCCGCGATGCCCAGATTCCGCCAGTAGACCTCAGCAATCCGGCTCCGTTCTTGGCGCAAACCTTTGACCCTAACCGAACCCTGTTGGGCAAGGCTCAACTCCATGACCTGAAACGAGATCTGCTGCAAGCCGAACAGGACGGCATTACCTGGAAATTCGTTGCTGTACCGGAGCCGATCCAGAACTTTGGCGTCGTCAATGCCGAAGACCGCTTCGAGGGCTATGCTGCCGAGCGCACCGAGCTGCTGAAATTTATCGATGATAACGACATTAACAATGTTGTTTTCCTCGCTGGCGACTTCCACGGTACTCTGGTCAACAATCTTACCTATCAGCTTGCTCCCGGTGAAGCGCAGATTGCCACCAACGCCTTCGAAGTCGTCACTGGACCAGCTGCCTTCTTCGAGGGATTATTTGGGCGAGCAGTCGTCAATATTTCGGCGCAGGCCGGCTTGATTACCCCCGAGCAGCTCGCTTTTTATGAAGCGCTGCCCACAGCCCCCGATGCCGACGATCTGCCCAACGACAAAGACGATTTCGTGAAGCAGCTCCTGGTAGCCCAAACAGAGTTGCTGGGCTATGACCCGATTGGGTTAAACAACAATCTGTCCGCCGCCGATGGGCTGATTAATGCCACACTGCTGCAAGGCGATTATGTCTCCGTCCACACCTACGGCTGGACCGAATTCGAGATCGACGAGCAGACCCAAAAACTGACCGTTACCACCTACGGCATCCCCAACTACTCGGAAGCCCAGCTGCTCGCCGATCCAGCCGCCATTACCAGATTAACGCCCAGCATCGTCAGCCAGTTTGAGGTGATGCCCACGGCAGTAGGAGCGTAAACCCAGGGCTAGCGAACATCCAGTGTTTCGAGCTGCCATGCCGCTTCTTATAACGCCCTGTAGAGTTTCACCGAGGCTACAGGCTAGCGGTTTTGCCGGTTTCTGCTTGCGACGGAATCGGCTGTACGTTGCTGTAGCCCATGCTGGCAGCTACCTCGCGCAGCACCGAGATTTGCTCTTGAAAGTCTAAGCCCTTGAGCTGATCCAGCAATTCGGTGACCCCTTGGGCAGGCTGATAATCTCCTGGCAGATCAACTACTGATCTGCCCATAGCCTGGGCCCAAGCAAACCAAACCATGAGCTGATTATTGGGAGTAAGAGCACCGTATGCCCGCGAGTACTCGCTATCTTCCCCATTCGCAATCTGCCGCATCACGGCTAGCTGATCGTCATGGGACAGGTTGTAAAAATCGCCGAGCAACACTGGAGCTAGATTGGGGTCAGCAGCGGTAGGAGCCGCAGGCGTAATTGATTCACCCATGGCTTCATAAAGATAGTACAGCAGCGCTAATTTTTCATCACCGCTCAATTTCCCATAGGATTCAAAAAGGGTCCGAGTTTGTTGAGTGAGGACCTCAGCATTGGTTTCATCTAAAGCCATATGTGGATTCCTATCAATATTCACGATTGTGATCCTCAGTTAATCAGGTTCTCATGACGTCGCAACCTGCCGCAAGGGAGAGTTTCTCTAGCAGTGATCCTGCTAAACCTCTGTCTTGCTGGCGGTTTTGAATCCCTCTTGAGGTTGATAGGAAACGGCAGGCTGCCCGATAGCATAAGTGTCATCCCAATAGAATGTATTATGGAGACCCCTTATGGCAGACCTCGATAGCACGACGACAAATTTTGATGCGGAGCAGCTCAAAGCAGATATCGCAGCAGGTGAAGAGAAAGCGCCCCAGGTCAACGTTGAAGCTGACTATGAGCTGGCCAAGCAATTTGATGTGGCAGACATTGACAAAACCGATGCAGGGGCAGAGGCGGCAGAGGCGGCAACTGCTCCGCAAGGTAAAGTGTCGGCACCTGAACCCATGAATACCAGCAGCGAGCAAGCCCAAGGCGACCCGAATGCCTTCCGCGAGATGGCTAAGGATGTGAATCCTCGCATTGAAGGGTAGCGTTTAGGCAGTTCATCTCCAGCGATCAACCATCATAATTGCGACTAAGGGGTAAGGCAACTTGCCCCTTTTGTTTGCCAATTTTTGTCGGAATGTGAGCTACACGACCTGACAAAGCTCCCAAAATTCGCTACATCTAGCAGCGGTAAGTGAATGCACTATTGGATCTTTTCTATTAACTCTATTAACTCCCATGAAGGTGTGGCGCTGGTTGTGGTGTTTGGAGTCTGAACTAGGAAACCGTCCTCCGATCCAGAAACATGTTGTTAAAAGTAGCCTGCTGCTAGCCGCTGTTTCGCTGGCAGCCGCTCCGTTTCTGAATTCTGCGGTGTCCTCTCTGTCGATCGCCCGCTCGGTTGCTCAGTCGGAGTCTTCTGAAGCATCCGATTTATCCCGTTCATTGCCCGATCCGCTGCTTGAAGAAAACCCGGCGGTAGAGGCTGCAGTTCCCTTACTCGAGGAACCCGGAACTCCTGAGGCAGACCGTGCAGCGGAGTCTGATGCTGCCTCTCCGGATGCTGCGGCAACCTCCTGTGCGGCTCCGGTGATTGCTCCTAGCTTTGACCAGCTCGTGACTGATACCAGCGTTGCTGTAGTGGAAGGGTTGGGTTCGGTGCTGGCAGCTCAGTTGGCGGCTCGTCCGTTTCCGCAGATCCACGAGCGGGCACGACTAGCAAGGGTGCCGGTTATCATGTATCACGACATCCTGCCCGAGAAGCAGGTGTTTTTTGACGTGACGCCAGCCGAATTTGAGGCCGATTTGCAATTGATTCGGGAAAATGGACTGACGCCGATCAGTCTTGACCAGCTCGTAGCCCACTTGCGAACGGGAATTCCTCTGCCTCCAAAGCCCATTCTGCTCAGCTTTGATGATGGCTACGAAGGGCACTACACCTACGTTTACCCGTTGCTGAAGCAATATGGCTATCCCGGCATGTTTGGCATTTACACCAACAAGGTTGGTCGCACCTTGGGGCGGTCGAGCCTAACGTGGGAGCAGCTCCGCGAGATGGCGGCCGATCCGCTCGTGACGATTGCCTCCCACAGCATTAGCCATCCTCCTGATTTGCGAGAGCTGCCCGATGACCATCTGCGACAGGAAATTGTAGAATCGAAGCGGATTTTGGAAACCGCGCTGGGTATTGCCATCGAGCACTTTGTCTACCCCGAGGGCAACACTGACGAGCGGGTACAGCGCTGGGTGCAGCAGGCAGGCTACCAATCGGCGCTAACGATGAACGATGAAATGAATTTATTTGCTGGAGCGTCAGAGAGTCTGCTAAGCATTCAGCGGGTCGGGCAGTCGCAGTTGGAAACGGTGATTCAGCAGGCATATGGTGGCCCGCCGTTGCCGCGCTGGGGGCAAGCCTTCCGCTTTGATGCACCGTTTCAGCTCAATACCGTCACCGTCAACGAGGTGCCGCTGATTTTAGCGTCTGGGGGGCGTCCAGTCACTATCCATGCCGACAGTCGCTATCAGGTGTGGGAAATTACCGAACATACCAACGCTGTCGCCGCCGTCGATGGCGGTTTTTTTTCGTTGGAGCATCTTGATTCGAATGTGATGGTCGGTCCGGTGTTGAGCCAAAACACCCAAACCTTTGTACCGGGCAATGTCAAAGAAATTCGCCGCATAGCTGGTCGTCCTTTAGTGCTGATCAGCCCGACGCAGGTGAAGTTTATTCCCTTCGACCCCACACAGCACAATACGCTGGAGGGCGTCCAAGCTGAGCTACCCAATCTAACGGATGCCTTTGTTGCTGCTGCTTGGCTCGTCAAAGACGGACAACCCCAGCCTGCTAGCAGCTTCGGCAATCTGTTCGACTTTGACGCCGCTCGTGACCGGGCCTTCTGGGGCATCGACCAGTCGGGGCAACCCGTGGTGGGTGTTTCAGGGGATTATGTGGATTCCGTGACCCTAGGAGAGGCCCTCAGCCAAGCTGGATTGCGCGATGCGGTCATGCTCGACTCGGGAGCTAGCGCCTCGTTGATGTATCAGGGCAAGTCGCAGATGAGCTATGAGCCGCGCCCAGTGCCCCACGTTGTGGCTCTAGTGCCGCCGCAGGGGTTAGCCATGTGCCGCAAAGAGAGAGCAGAAAACGCTGAAGAATGAGAGCCACGTTGCGTTAGGCCGCCACGGTCGTCGCGCAACCCTGCCTAGAATGTGGATTGGTGACAGCCTCAATCAGGTGGCGGTCTGTTTCACCGTTTGCGCGTACTGAGGTTTTTAGCGGAAGGGGGTTTCTAGCAGATGCGGTCACTGCATCCGTTGGATTTTAAGGAGCAGTGTATTGAGAAGTACTGAATAGCAGATACACAGTTTGGTAGACGCGAATAACACTGGGACTCCTCACAATGAGCTTAATTGATAGGTTCGATGAACTTGCTTCAAAATGATGTTTTGTGATGTCATTGCCCTGAATCAGGTGAGGACTCATGACTAAGACGACTAAAACGGTCGCATTACTTGCTTTGCTCATTGGGTTCTCGATGCTATTCGCTGCCTGCGAACCTGCTGGCACAGGTGGAACCGGAACGACAGAACCCTCTCCTACCCCACCAACCGACCCCGGAACTGGAACCACAGAGACACCTCCACTTACACCAACCGACCCTGGAACCACGCCAACTGACCCCGGAACTGGAACGACCCCGGCAACTCCCGCTGACCCAACTCCTTCCCCCTAATCAGCAGCTAGGCTGGGTCAGGCAAGTGTGGTTCTAGAAGCCGAGAGAGCTGCCCCGACTGGTCCTAACTCCAAAATCACCTATGTCAAGCCCTTGATTTCCCGTTGTCGCTACACGGGATCCTCCGCCAAGAACTTCAGGACATGCTCAACGGAAGATGTTAGGGAACCACGATGAAAACTGACCGAAAACGATTCGGCAATGCACTCAAAGGTTGAATCGTGGAACGCAAAGACGAAATGGTGACGATTCTCCATAAATCGCTGCGGATCATGGTATGGATGAACGGAGTTCATTTTCTCAAGCTGGCGGAGCCAAGATGAATCAAGGACTTCAAACGCCGAATAAGGAGTCAGCCCACGACTTGCAAGCGGATGCCCATGAAACGCTTCATCATTCGGTGGTCCAAACATATGAATATAAGGACGGTGAAAGCGGATAATCGCAACGAGCATATCCGAAGTATCGGGCGACATGATATTGATGTCAGTGCCATCCCAGTTGGGATCTGGTTCGGACACAAGGTATTCGAGGATTAGCCGATAGTCGTCTGCCCAAACAAACGGAAGCGGTGCGCCGACGTCTGATTGCGGCACGTTTTTTAGTTCAACAACGGTATCTCTCGAATCGACCGTGTACATGAGGGCGTCATCCTCTTACGGCAAACGGTGCTGTTCAGCGGTTGCAAACTGACTTTACCACTCATACGCTATTCCAAGACTACTGTCCTCCCCAGCTGTACCTCGGGTGCTCTAGAACACTAATAGAACACTAAGGACAGTCTCGAACCATTGCCCCAACCCACTGCGCGGTGCTGCCCGCTGTGACACGGCCCTCCGTAATACTATGAATGAGACACCCGCTCGCTTACAAATTCGCTTACAAATTCGCTTACAAATTACTGTCTAGTTCAGGTGAAGTTCTATTTGATCGAGCTGCTGGAACGCCTCAAACGAAACCCGGCAATGGCAGTCATTGACAATCAGCATTAAGCATCAACAGCAACTAATGGTTGGTTCAACTAGCTGTGCAAATGCGGCCAACTTGGCATCGACCGCACTGTGCTGCATCTAGAAGTTGTAACCAACCCCTAAAATTACGCTCCCTTCCGTATCTCGGAAAAACGCTACGTTTCCCTGCACCGTCAGCGTCACGCGATCGGCAACCGGGATATCTATACCGCCCGTAATTAAGGGTCGAGCTAGACTATCGCTACCTGTCGAAATAGCCACACCACCCCCAATGAAGGGAGCAACGTCGAAATCAACCGCTTCAGTTACTGGAGCAATGGGGAAGTCAGCCGTCAAGGGCAGCAGAATGGTTGGGTCATTCCCGACAACAACTGCGGGACGGGCTGAGAAATTGTTCGTTAGCCCAATCTTGCTATAGATGGTGAAGTTACCTTCTCCCATAGCGGTATCGCCCCCAAAGCCAATATTGCCCCCCACACCGATGTAGCTAGGACCCGAGCGAGTTGCTCGCCCAGGAGAAATGGTCTGTGCCACTAAATCATCGCTGAGAATAACCAAGTCGGCGGCATTTTGCGAGTCGGCTGCTACCGCTTCGGGACTAGCAGAGGTGACCGCTTGATCTGGCGCCGCTTGATCTAGCCCTGATTCAGCTAGCACTGCTTGCTCTGGTACTAATGGCGTCGTTGAGCTTTCTGCACGGGCCGGCGTGGCACCTACAAGCATGGAGGCAGCGGCAAGCCCCATGACAATAGCACTGAAATGGCAGTATCTAGTATTCATTTAATGTCTCCTGATCAACTGCGTCAACAGTGCAGCCTGCCCCAGTCAGCAAGTTTCTGGAAACAGGTTGCTATTTTGATGAATTGAAGCGCTTGAACCTCAGCTTTCACTTTTAGCTGAATGGCTCTCTGAACTGTCCTTCCTTCAGTTTGAATGACAAATGTGACGCAAAAGTGATTAATAGAATAAAGGTGTCGAGAAGCATGACAGAACACAATTTTTGGCAGTTTCTGGTCATCCCTTCGGCATAGGGCAGGGCGTTCTCTCACAGTGGTTAAGCGCAGCAAACGCCGAATTTGTTGCTCCGGAATCCTTGGTGGAGCAAGACTTCAATACGATGTTCAAAACTAGTATGCTTGATGGAGAGTCTGTTGTGCACAATCCTCTTCAAGGTGTGTGGCTGAAGTCAGCTGTTTTTTACGAAAGTTTCATTGCTTTGACAGGTTGTTGCCCAGTTCTTTTCCGCTGGTGCAGGATCTGCTGATATACTTGTACCATCTGTTGAGCGATGCTAGTCCAGCTATAGTGGGTCACCGCGTAGGACTGAGCATTGGCGCCTCGCTGCTGACGAGCTATCGGATCATTCAGGGCAGCCTGCAACGCCTGGATTAAAGAGTCCACACGGCAAGCACAAACCCAACCAGCCGCTGCCTGCTGAATGGCCGGCCAGATGTGAACTTGATCGGAAACCACCACAGGGGTAGCTGCAGCCATTGCCTCTGCAACGGCAATTCCGAAGTTCTCGTAGTAGGACGGCAGCACAAATAAATCAGCGGCTTGCAGCAGTGTTGTTTTCAGCTCGCCCGATACAAATCCGGTTACAGTTGTAGACTGGCCTAGTGGCGATGCTTGCAGACGAGTCCGAATCGCTGCTTCATAAGCGGGATCTTGGGGATTCGCTCCCGCCAACACAAACTGAAAAACCTGACCGTCTGCTTGTAGCTTCTCTAGAGCCGGCAGCAACAAATCCAGCCCTTTTTTAGGATCAATCCGCGACATAAACAGCAGCAGTGGGCGATCGGCGGCAATGTGCCATTGTTGCTGCACGACAGCTTTAGCGACGGCTTGAGAGGGGTGGAGCGGTGCATTGAGGTCCACGCCCAGCGGCATGACCAGATCCTGCGTCACTGCACCAAACCGCTGCGACACGGCGGCTTCTTGCTCACTGGTGAAATGCACAGCCGCTGCCCCAGCCAGATTCGCTCGTTCAAAGCAGGCGGCGTACAGCCGTTTCAGCTGTAACTTCTTCTGCAAATCGGCCGGATCCAGCGTACCCAGAGGTCGCAGGATATAAGGCAACTGCTGCCAGCGGGCGACTGTAGCAGCCGCAGTGCTCACAGGAGAAAACAGAGCGTGAATGTGAGCTAAGTCGTACTGATACGCATGTTGGCTCAGCCAGCGCACCAATTCCCAAGAGAACTTGTATCGCCGGAACGGGGAACAGCGAAAATAGCGAATTTGATAACCATCCTGCTGCACGGGACAATCAAGAGGAACGGCAAGCGGCGGTTGCCCACTGTCGCCATTGGCGTTGGTGGTTAGCACCGTTACTTCAATGCCGTGGGTTGCTAGCCCTTTAGAAAGACCCAGCACCATTTGGCTCGGACCTCCATACACCCTAGACAGCGAGGGCACAATTTGCAAAATTCGCGGAGCCGCCATAACAAGTTAGACCCGTAGAAACCGTAAGGTCTATCTCTGCAGAGAGAGTGGACTCCCCCAATCGATAGAACACTAGAGATATGAGCAAAAAATCGCTCTTGCGAAAGAGGACGTATTAAAAAGGTGCCCCTAAATTGAAAAGCGATAACGCAAGTCAATACCGTTATTGAAAAAAGGAGTAGAGATATGCCTTTGCTAAGGTTGGATGAATTTAACGTGCGAAACCAAAGCCAATCAGATAGCTATCGCCTTAAAGGAATGCCCGTTCATTCTGATTTGACTGCCGGAATGATTGCCGATCGGTCGCAGGAGCACCTAGGCACCGTCAGCGATCTCCTAGTCAACGAAACTGGAGCTATTGAGTATCTGGTGCTGGATCTGGGTAGTAGCCTGACAGGTAGACAAGTTATGCTGCCTATCGATCGGGCGCGAATTGACCATAAAGAGAACTGTGTCTACGCTATGGGCATGACCAAGGATCAGGTTGAACAATTGCCTGCATTTACCTCGGAGCGCTCGTTATAGCTGTCGCTGAAGGAACCGTGCTTCTATGGGCTGAGGTGGCAACGCGGCGGCTGTATATTTGTCCATCATCCCATGGGGTTTTCAGCCAAGTCGCGACTGCGCTGCCAAAACCAATCCCATAGAAGAGCATCCGGCTCAGTACCTTGAGAGGGGACCCGCTTTTACAACAGGGTGGGTGTCCCAGCACTTGGCAGTCGAACAATTTGGCGGCAAGCCGACAGAACTGGGACAGCGTCAGATTTTTCAGTGCCATTAAAAAGTTATTGTGATAGAAAGTCACTTGATAGTGAAAAGAGCGAGTGCTGATGTCGTGGCAGCCCCCTGTTTCCTCGCCGAGATGGATTAGATGTGCCGCCGGCTCATACCAAATTTGATACCCCGTTGGGCGAATCCGGAGGCAAAAGTCTGATTCTTCACGGACGGCGCTGCCACGGTAGCGCTCATCGAACCAGAGCTGATGTTGGTCAAAGATATCCCGCCGAAAGGACATATTGCAGCCCCGAGCCGTTAGCACCGGCTGTGGTTTGATGGTATGTACCAAATTGAGATGATACCAAGCTATGCCGGGGTCCATAGCCTCAGGGGGCAAATCCTGGATCACGAGGTCCGGTTCAGCTTCAGCCAGTTTCATGCGGTCAAACACGCGCCCAGCAACCGCTCCTACGTCAGAACGGTCCATAAATACGCGGGCATGTGCTAACAGGAATCCAGGGGGCAGCACCACATCGTCGTCGATGAATACAATAAGTTCTCCGGTAGAGCAGCGTACGCCGTAGTTGCGGGCACCGGGCAAACTAGCCCAATCCACACGCAACCAGCGAATCGTCCCATCCGTTGCTAATTGGTTCAGGTAAGCATCGGTAGCAGGCTCGTGGATAGGAGTCTGATCCACAACTAGCACTTCATAGGTGGGGTAATCTTGTTGGATTACGCTGGCTAGAGTGTCTCGTAGCACTGCTTCACGACCATAGGTTGGAATGATTACGGAAACTGAAGGAAAGACCATCTCACAACTCGCTGTGCAGTGTTAGGAATGAAAAATCAAGCGGCTGAGGAAGATTACCAACCTTTGCGGTGGACTCCCCATTGAACCTAGGTGTTCATCCGAATTCGGGCTGTTTCAAGCGATGGACCTTTTTCTTGCGCCTGGATTGACTCGTCGTTTCCTGAAGCGTGGTTGCTTCTGCCTCAAGCCGGGCAAGACGCTCGATTTCCGGCAGCTTTAGAGCGACACCGGCAAAAAACCAGTAATACACCGCAACCGGATCAACATCGAGTGGGTAGTAGTAAGTGTTGTAGCTAATAAACAACACGAAAACCCAAAAAGAAGCACCATAACTTCGGAGATTCCGGTCCTTCAGCGAACGATAGGTTTTGAACAGAACCACCGTCAGGGTTGTAACTACGGCTAGAAACGCCAGGGTGCCAAAGGGTCCAATTTCGTAGATCAGCTTTGGGTAATAGGTTTCGACCAGCTCGGTGTTCCCTAAGGTACGGGCGGAGTTGGTTGCACGTCCTAGCCCAGCACCAATCAAACCACCTTCCCGCAAAGACCAGAAAAATTGCTCGCGAATGAATGCATCCGGAGGAGACGCCTGCCAGCGCACGATGAAGCTGTTGATGCGCTCCTGCACCGTGGCGGGGTTCTTGAGAGCGGCCACCCCGAGAGCCGCCCCTAGCCCGACGGCAATTGGCACAAATCGCTTGAAGTTGGCAATCTGTCCGGTGAGGACCAGCAGCAGGACAACCACCGTTGGTACCAGACCTAGAGCAATCCGCTGCCCAGATACGACCGCCAGCACAAAGGTGAACCCTAGCGCACTCAACCCTAGAACTCGTCCATAGAATTTGGGATCGCTAAAGGCGGTTGCAAAGGCAAAGAAGGCGCTAGAGATCAAAAACCAGCCCCACTGCCAAGGAGCCACAAAAGTGCCTGGCAAACGAATTACACCCTGCTGTGGACTGTAGAGCAAGGCTCCTCCCACGAAACAGCGGGCTTCTAGGGTTGCTTTAAACAGGTCAGCGCCTTCTGCGAAGCGGGTGCCTGCACATTTGCCAGTTAGCAGCATTAGATATTGCACAAACCCTAATCCGCAGCAAATCAGAATCAGAATTGAGGTTAGGCGCATCAAGAACAGTAAGTCTCGTTTGTGCCGGATCAGGTAGTAGGCACAGGGAATTAGTGGCGCATAACCAATGAGCACTTTTAGTCCCAAGATGCCCATTGCTATTGGTTTTTCCCCGGGCTTACCAAAAATCTCTTGCATAACATTTGCGCCCAAAAAGGTGATGGTGCAAAAGCCAAGGAGAATGCCCAACGGAACAATCAGGGATTTGGGGATTAAAATCGGCTGGCGGTTGCGACGACAGGACAGGACAGTGGCTAGCAAAGCCGGCAAATAAAATCCGTCTTTGGCTAACTGCAGCAAGGGGCTATTGCCAATGGAGTAGGTAATGGTGCCGCCAAACGGCAGATAAATGAGAAACGCCCAGAGGGCCTGTCGCGGGTATTTGAACGATAGCGATAAACAGAGAATAGCTGCAAAGCTGCCAACGCCCGCCTTTAAGCCGCCGATTAGCCCAATTAGCCCACCAGTCAAGGCGGCAAGAAACACAGCAGTGACGGTGAAGTTAATTAGCTCTTTGCGCAGGCGGGCGGCTTTTCGCTTTTGAGCCATCCGCTCTTTCGAGCTGATCTCAGCGTTACTCGCCGGCTGGTTTGCCCCCTGCAACGGCTTGATCTTGGGTGAACGGGTTCTCTGCCCTGTTTTTAGCGCCACGACTGTTTCGATTTCGCTTGGCATCACAGTTAGTTATTCCCGAGGGGCTGTGTTGAATAACGAAGCCGCTTAAGCAGGATAATGAAGTGGAGAAACCATAATCCCGTGCAATGGAATGGATGCCTTAAAGTCACTAGAGGTGATTGGGCTAATCCCTGCAGGCGGTCAGGCTAGGCGTCTGGCACCGCTGCCCCTAAGTAAAGAGCTGTATCCCATTGGCTTTTATGTAAGTCAATCGGATGGTGCTCCCCGACCCAAGGTGGTAAGCCACTATCTGCTAGAGAACATGCGTCTGGCTGGCATTCGCAAGGCTTTTTTCATTCTGCGTCCGGGCAAGTGGGATATTCCCGCCTACTTTGGCGATGGAGCACTGCTAGATATGCACCTCGCATACTTAACAGTACATGTGCCTCATGGCGTGCCCTTCACGCTAAATCAGGCCTACCCCTTTGTGAATCAAGCGATTGTAGCGCTGGGATTTCCCGATATTTTGTTTCAACCGGCTGATGCTTACCGCCGTCTGCTGGAACGATTGATTCAGACTGAAGCAGATGTGGTGCTAGGGTTGTTGCCAACACGGCAATTTTGGAAGGCCGGAATGGTGGCTGTTGATGCTGACAATCGCGTATTACAAATTATCGAAAAACCTTCGCAGACCGATTTAAATTACATGTGGGCTTTCGCGGTTTGGTCGCCTCGTTTTACCCGGTTTCTGCATGACTTTGTGCAAACTCATTCTGTTGAACAAGAATTGCCCATTGGGGATGTTATTCAAGCGAGCATTGTAGCCGGATTGCGGGTCGAGGCAGAACCTTTTGCCAATGGCCGCTATTTGGATGTAGGCACACCTGCCGATCTAGCTACAGCTATTCGAGATCTGACGCCCGATCTAGGTTTATCTTAATTCCCCGATTACCCTTGAATAGGCAGCTCAAAGCTGCTTTGCGTCTGGAACTGTTCTAGCTGGAACTGTTCTAGACAGATGACGTCGATTTACGATTGACCAGACATACGCTTCTTCTACACGCTCTTTCTGAGGTTGAGCAGAGCCAGTTAAACAGAGCCAATCGATCCCAACAGACAGCACGACCCAAAGATGACTGAAATTTATGAAAGAAAGCACAAAATTAAGCCGTTGCTGGATCAGTTCAATTCGCAAAAAGTAGGAAAGGTATTGAAAGTTAGTTAATTGGTCTGATTTTAAGTTAGAAATGTTTTAAAGAGAGCAGGAATTCATTCATACCTATCGAGTATAGGAAGAAACTTAGATCTGCGACTTAAAGCTTTTGTAAATCCAGTTTGTGATTTTATATTTTTCTTGAAATCTACGCTAAGAATGGTTTAGGAGAAAGCCATCAACATAAAACTCCACTCTATCAGGGTGCATTTCTTTGTTCGAGTCAGGGTTGATGAATGAGTTGACAGTTGAGAGTACGCTTAGGAGTTAAGATGGCTTCACAACCGAATCGGATCGCCAGACTACTTCGCCAGATTACTATGTAATTAGTACAGGGTTTGTTGTATTGAGAAATGCATTGGGTTAATGAATTGAACTGTTTAAGTTTGATGTTTAGATGCTCATCTTTATTTATTTCTTTTTAGGATGAGGTATTCCTGCCTCGTGCTGCCCTCATTAGGCAATTCGGTTGAATCAGTGAATCCACAGGTCTGAACGGCTCGAAGTCGTGCCTCCACTGAACAAGCCTGCGCAGGTGTGTCATCCTGCTAAGAGTTAGCGTAGACTCACTGAGCTTACACAGTGCTGATGCAAGAAGCCGTCTGGCATCTAGTCCGCTTCTAGCAGATTCGTCTATTAGCCAAACCCAGGGCTGTACCAGCCGGCCGACTCTTTCTGAGGGGGCTGCTAGAGTTCAGGCTTAGTGGTGCAGGAAGTTGTGCAGGATAGTAATTGGTGTCGCTGCAACCTCAAGAGAATAGTTTGAAGAATGGGTGTCCTCTGTTCAGATTTTTTTCCGTGCAACCACTGAATTAGATAGCTGAATCGCCCTAGATCTGCGATGGTTAGGTAATCCTACAGGACGCCGGCAATTATTACTTTTTCAATAAACTGTGTCAATGAGCTTGAACAACCGAACCAGACTGTACTAGATTAGGGGCACTTTGTGCGTGTAATTCACATCGCTTAGCCCCCATCGAGTTGCAATGAATAGTGATGAAGCTCTAGATCAAATAGAGCGCGTTCTCCTGTTGAGGTCCCTTAGTCCCATTGAACGGTTCATCTTCCAACAGTCTTGGGCCGGACGGAACTATCACGAAATGGCTCAGGACTGTAGTTACGGCAGTACCTACATCAAGGAGATCGGCTCTCAGCTCTGGCAAGATCTTTCCAAAGCGGTTGGTACCAAAGTCACCAAGAAAAACTTGCACCTTGTACTGCCGTACTATCGCGGTCTCAGTCAAACCTCCGCGCCGATTGTGGACACAGGGCGAGAACGCGACAATCGAACCTCGACCTCTAGCTCTGTTTCGCTGCTTCCCAGTTCTGCTCCTGGTTTGGAGTTTCCCTCAGGACCCCTTGCCCTCGACTCCCCGCTCTACATTCCCCGTCCGCCAATCGAGGAGTTGGCGCTGGCAGAGATTCAACAGCCAGGAGCCGCCCTGCGAATTCGCGCTCCTAAGAAGATGGGAAAGAGTTCTCTCCTGACTCGTCTGCTCGCGCAGATTACCCAGCACGGCTATCGAACCATTTACATTGATTTCCAGGAAGCGGAGGAGAACCTGTTCAGCTCCTTGCATCGGCTCTTGCGCTGGTTTTGCCTGAATGTTAGCCGACAACTAGAGCTAAGCCCGCGATTGGATGACTACTGGGATGAGGGCATTGGCAGCAAAGTGAGCTGTAAGGTCTACTTCGATGCTTATGTCTTGCGGCAAATCGATGCCCCGATTGTCTTGGCATTAAATGAAGTCAACCGAATTTTTGAGTATTCCCCGATTGCCCGAGACTTTCTCTCGATGCTGCGGTTTTGGCATGAGCAAACCAAGCAAGACAGCTCTTGGCGGAAATTGCGGTTGGTGGTTGCCCATAGCACGGAGGCCTATGCTCCACTAACCTTGAATCAATCGCCGTTTAATGTTGGGCTAACGCTATCGCTGCCGCCGTTTACACTAGCGCAGGTGCAGATGCTTGCTCAGCGCTACGAGTTAGACTGGGCGACAGGAGAAGCGGGCATCCAACGCCTGTTACCGCTGCTCAATATGGTGGGAGGACATCCCTATCTGGTGAACCTGGCGTTTTACTACCTGCGACGCGGTGAGATGACTCTGGAGCAACTGTTGCAGGAAGCACCCACGCCTACAGGTATCTACAGTTCCTATCTGCGCGAGTATTTGGCCATGCTGCGAGAGCATTTTCTGTTGGCTACAGCGTTGCAGCAGGTTGTGACTAGCGATGGCGTGCATCTCGATGCGATTGCTGCCTACAAACTAGAAAGCATGGGCTTGATTCATCTAGATCGAACGCTAGCCAAACCGAGCTGCGATCTGTATCGGCTCTACTTCAGCAAACAGCTTCCCGCTATTTTCAAAATTCTAGGTAGCTTCGACTACGAGCCAGAGTGGCGTAAAGCAGAGTGAATGAAGCTGTAATAGAATTTTTATACACTCGTAAATAAAAACGTAAACTAACCGTAGATGACGTATCAAGTCGGCGGTGCGCTAGCCGCAGATGCCCAAACCTATGTTGAGCGAGCGGCCGATCGGCAACTCTACGATGCCCTAAAACGGGGCGAGTTCTGCTACGTGTTTAGCGGCCGCCAGATGGGCAAATCGTCCCTGTTGATGCGGATCAAGCATCGTTTGCAGCAAGAAGGAGTCATCTGTGCCGCAATTGACATGACGAATATCGGCAGTGAAGCCATTACTCCAGCCCAATGGTATAAAGGCGTAGCGGCTGAGCTGTGCTCCAGCTTGCAATTGTCTCAGGTGGTTGATCTCAAGCACTGGTGGGATACCCAAGGCAACTCATCGCCTGTGCAGATCTTGCATCAGTTTTTGCACACGATCGTCCTGCGCCACTTTGGTGAGAAGATGGTCGTGATTCTCATTGACGAACTCGATAGCATATTCAACTTGAATTTTGCAGTCGATGACTTCTTTGCACTGATTCAAGCCTGTTACACTCAGCGATCTCGTCGTGCCGCCCAGCGCTTAACCTTCGCTGTATTTGGTGTCGCTTCTCCGACGTTTTTTATATTCAACAGGTCTAATGCTATCGGCACACTGTTTTCGCAAGGAACAGCTATTGAATTGCAAGGCTTTGCTGAAACAGAGATTCAGTCATTCGCCGCTGGTCTGACCCTGGACGAGGCTCCTCAACTGCTAGAGGAAATCTTGTCCTGGACGAACGGACAGCCGTTTCTGGTGCAAAAACTCTGTCAGTTGCTGGTGCAGCCCGAGCGATCTCCCCCTCTGCCTGCAAGTGCTGCATCCCTAGTAGGAGACCCCTTGACTCCCAAAGAGCGAATTGCCAGTCTCGTCCAAACCCGCATCGTTCACCATTGGGCCTTGCAAGACAAGCCCGAACACCTGCGTACAATTTGCCAGCGGCTCCTGCGCCATCCCCAAGCCAGCAGGATACTCAACCTCTACCGCCATGTGCTGCACGGAACACCAGTGCCCTGCGATCGCAGCCCGGAGCAAATAGAATTACAGTTGAGCGGGCTGGTGATGTGCCACCAAAACACGCTGAGGATTGCTAATCGCATTTATAAAGCCGTTTTCAATCTTGATTGGGTCGAGCAGCAGCTGGCTGTACTGGACAACGAGTAGACTGCTCTATATCAATCACTCAATCACGAACTCCTGTATCATCCGTGCGCTGTCTTTGCGCTAATGGAAGACCGATCGAATCTCGGAGAATTTGGATCTCAGAAGGGGGGAATCGTCCGCAGTTCCAAGAGTTTGCCGGTTTGGGGATGCTGAATGTGTAGTACTCGAGCGTGCAAATGCAGCCGGGGAGCGGAGGTCTGGCAGCCGTACAGCCGGTCACCCAGAATTGGAATGCCGAGGCCGGCGGCGGTGTGTAGGCGGAGCTGGTGGGTGCGCCCGGTGAGGGGAATCAACTCTATGCGGGCGAATGGGTTGCCGCGATCCAGCCGGCGAAATTGGGTCTGGCAGGGTTTGCCGGATTGCCAGTCTACTCGCTGCCGGGGGCGAGCCGTTGGATCGGCGGAGAGCGGCAGATCGATCAATCCTTGTTCTGGAATACCTGCACCCGCGAGGATCGCTTCGTAAAGTTTGTGAATCTGCCGCTGCTGCATCTGCTGGCTAAGCTGGCGATGGGTAGCAGGATCTTTGGCCAGCAGCAGAATGCCTGAGGTGTCCTGGTCTAGCCGATGCACAGCCGCTAGCTCGGGATGGCGAAGCCGCAGCCGACTCACTACGCTATCTTGCTGATTCAAACGGCGTCCGGGAATCGAGAGCAGCCCCGCGGGTTTATCGACGGCAATCAGCCAAGTATCTTCGTAGAGGATCGGCAGCTCGTCAGGAGCGTTGGTAGGCAGCACGACTGGCGGTAGTCCCGAGAGTAGAAAGCCCAACAAGGGCTGGCAGCGTTCGGCACAGGCGGCATAGAACTTGCCCGCCACTTTGTCGCCTTGGGGAGAAGGTGGACCCCACCAGAACTCAGCCATGGCAAGGGGAGTCAGGCCCTGCGTGGCCGCGTAGTGCAGCAGCTTCGGAGCACAGCAATCGCCAGTACCCGTCGGCAGTTCTCCCTGGCGAAACGCCTGAAGTGCCAACGATTCGCCGGCAAAATTGCTGAGACAATAGGCGGCATGTAGCTGCTGTTGTAGTGAGCGAGATAGGGCTTTGCGACGCTGCCTCACCTGCTGGATGCGTTCCTCTGCCTGATCAATCACTTGCTGCAATGGCAGCAGCACTGCATCGCGCTCTTGCTTCAGCCGCCGCCGCTCAATGCCCTCCTGTCGGCTCTGCTCGTTAAGTGCCTCTAGAGCCATGTCGCGTGCGGGTCCTGTCAAAGTTTCGGAGATGACTTGCCGCTGCTGCTGCCGGTCCTGCCGCTGCTGCTGATGTTTCCGCTGGAGAGTCTGCAAACGAACGGCAAAGTCCTGTGCGAGGACCGCATATTGCTGACGTTCGGGTAGCTGCTGTAGTTCAATCAGCTCTTGCTTCATGGCTTCTAGCGCTGCCAAGGTTTGGGCTTCTGCTAGAGCGACCCGCTCCCGTCCCGGAATTGGTGGCACCCATCCGGGCAGTTCCCGTTGCCCTCGAAGCAGCCCCGAAAAAGCTTTCAGCACCGCCAGACTTCCCGAATGGGTCACAACGAGCAGCACGCCATACATTTTGCCTTCTCGGGCAAAGCAGTCGTCTCTGGCAAGCTGCTGCATCAGGCCGCGGGCCACAGCTTCGGCCGCTCGGGTTCGAGGCAAACGCAACAGCTGCTGGGTCTGGGGGCAATACCCTTCATACCAGTCGGTAACAGCCGCATCGAGCAGACCATCACTATCTACAAAAGCCTTTGCAAAAGCAGACAGCGGCTGGAGTCGGTCCGTTTCTTGTGCCAGCACACCCTGTTCCATCCCCGACCATTACTGCTACTGCTGTTGCGCCCGAGCCGCTCGAATGAGCTGGGCATAGGTTTCTGAAGGGCGATCGCCGAGATGATCTTCCACAAGCCGCTCGCTGCCGTTGGTAAAGTCGAGACTAAACAAGCCAAACCGGGGGGTGTAGGATCCCCACTCGTAATTATCGGTCAATGACCAGTGCATATAGCCGATCAGCGGCACCTGCTCTTGCCGCAACCGCTGTACTTGGTCCAGATGCAACCGCAAAAACTGACTGCGCCGCAGCTGATCGGCTCGATGCGTCGCAATGCTGTTGTTGGGTTTGCGCCGCAGCGCCATACCGTTCTCAGCAATCATTACCGGACAGTCGCCAAAGGCTTGAGAATAGTAGCGACAAAAGAAGTGTAGCCCTTCTGGCAAGCTGCGCCAATCCCACCATTTGCTGGTAATGCCGCTCATCAGCCAAGCGCGCCAAGTTTTGCTCTGAAATTCAAAATCTGAGAAGGCGGGCAATCGAAACACGTGGGCAATAAACGGATCGTAGTAGTCGATGGCGAGGTAGTCGAAGACAGTACGACGGGGAGATTGGTTCAGGGTCTGCCAGTAGGTGTCGAGCTGGTGAACATCGAACAGGCGGTACCCCAGAAAGTTAGACGCAAAATGGGCTAGGCGTCCAGCTTGATAGGGCAGGTTGTGACGAAAGGGGAGATCGGCTTGACGCAGAGCAACTTCCAGCTGTCGGGCACGGCTGTGGGTGTACTCGCGGATTTGCGTCGGCTTGAGGTCGCCGTCTGCCAAGCTGAGCAAATCCCAGATAATCTGCTCGGACCAGTAGAGATCACTGCAATAGGTATTGAGCGTGACATAAGGTGATGACCAGCCCTCTGCATCATATAAGTCATGAATTGTGTTGTAAGCAAGCACATGAGCACTGAGGAGATGGTTGTAGGCTCGCAGCATAGTAGAAGGACCTTCTGCAAAACCACCCGGAAACTGCTTGCTAAGATAAGTGTTTGATACCAAAATATTCGGTTCATTAATGGTAATAAACCAGCGCAGTGGAGCCATCTGATACTGCTCAATTAACCGCTGGTTAATGTGGGTGACAGTAACACTGACATACTGATTGAACCGCTCGATGGTCTCTTCATTCAGCCAGGCATCGACCCCAAGCCAAGCTGGATGGGTAAAGTGGTGCAGCGTCACAATTGGCTCTAACCCATAGCAACGGCAAGCAGCCAGTCGGTCGGCATAGGCATCAAGGGCAGCGAGATCAAAGGCAGGCGGAGCGGACGGCTGAGCCTGAAGTGTCGGCTGAATCCGCGCCCATTCCAAACTGAGGCGAAAGGCATTTAACCCCATACTCTGGCAGGTTTGAAAGTCGGAGTCATAGCGCGTCCAGAAATCTGCTGCGTTGCCGGTTGTCATGACGGTACCCTGCTGTTCCCAGAGCGACCAGTTATTCTGCGGCTGTCCAGGCTGATTGTAGCCGCCTTCGCTTTGATAACCGGAAGTGGCGACGCCCCAGAGGAAGGCCTTTGTTTCAGGTCGATTGGTGTGAGATGACATAGAAGCTACGAGGAGGAACGAGCTAGCTCAGAGGAGCGCAGCCTATCGAGAATCATTTCGGCGATTTTGAGAGCGGCGTAGGGTTGCCCGATTTTTTTGGCCTGTTGCCGCATAAAGGCGAGCTGCTCCGGCTGACCGAGCAAATGACTGACGGCAGGTGCCACCATACTGGGGAGCCGTAACTGCACACCTGCACCCACAGTGCTGATCACGTCAGCATTCCATTCTTCCTGTCCAGGAAAGGGATCGATAATAATCATCGGTGTTCCCCGCGCCAAAACTTCACTGGTGATTAAACCGCCAGCTTTGGTAATCACAATATCGCTAGCGGCAACGAGATCGTCGACGTAATCAATCATGCCTAGTTTGCGGAATCGCATTTGTGGACCTGCATGCAGATCGTCGAGTTTGTCTAGCAGCGAGTTATTGCGCCCGGCCGCCACAATCAGCATTCCCGGTGTTGAACTTTCTAGCAGCTTGGTGACCATTAGCCGCACTCGCTTTGACTGCAAACCGCCCCCAAACAGCGTGATGACCGGGCGATCGAGGGGCAGACCATGCCGCTTTCGCATCTCGACGGAGGACTTTGGCTCGGCAATTTCGAGTTTAACGGGAATTCCCGTTACATGCACAATCGCGGGATCGACGCCGCGCTGAATCAGCACTTCCGCTGTCAGGTCTGTCGGCAGAAAGTAGCCCTGCACGCTGGGATTGAGCCAAGTACTATGGGCCATAACGTCCGTAACCACTACATAGTGGGGTTGGCTCAACTCACCCTTGCGAGCCATGAGCTGCAACAGCCGACTGGGAATCTGCTGCACGCAAATAATCGCATCGGCGCGGCTGTCCTTCACCAAGCGTTCTAACTCTCGCAAAAACGGACGCTCAATCTTGGCAAACAGCAAATTGTCGCTTGTCGATTCTTCGAGATCTTCAATGTCGCTGCCTTCGTAGATAACCCGATAAAGCTGCGGAGCGCGTTCGCTGAGGCGTTCATAGAGCGTTGTCAGGGTTTCTCGCAAAATTGGGCTGGCGTGTTCCAAGGCATCTTCAATCTGCACCTCGACCTGCGGAAATCGGCTGAAGGCTCCCTGCAGCGCCTTGGCCGCACTGACATGCCCCGACCCCAAAGACGTATACAAAATTAGGATGCGAGTCATACCCCTCCATTGTGTTGAAGCAGCGGCAAAAACAAGCAAGCGAACGGTGAAGTATGTGGCGGCAAGATGTTTTGAACTTTAACCGATAACCTCTT
Source organism: Synechococcales cyanobacterium C42_A2020_086 (assembly GCA_015272325.1). Taxonomy (GTDB): domain Bacteria; phylum Cyanobacteriota; class Cyanobacteriia; order Elainellales; family Elainellaceae; genus JACYLU01. The sequence continues at coordinate 35,950 of JACYLU010000030.1, forward strand.
TCCCGTCTACACCAACAAGACTTATGTGATGCGGCGTTTTTACTGAACTGGATTCAACTGACCTAGCTTACTATTACAGACCGAAAAGCGCTATCTTCTGCAGCACTTTGGTTAATTTTCAAAGGGAGCATTACTCGGTAGAATAGAGGTAGAAATAGAGTTTCACCTGAGGTTGAGTCAAGATTGAATAGGTTGGAAGCTGCCTAATTCGTCTTGCTAAGGTCGTCGCGTTTTGAGTTGAATACAGAATAAAGGTTAACGGCACTTGAGTGAGTTGGTCTTGGGGTGTGCCGCGGTCATTGGTTGAGCTGGTGATCTTCAGGACCCCTGCCAGTGTTGCGACTGTATTGCTGCAACGGTTTGAACGGCGTTGCCGAGTGATGGCTTTGCTCGCAACGTGTTGGTTTTGCTGCATCCTACTTTGCTGATTCTAAGTATTTACTGCGACTGCAAGCCTACTAGAGCAGTTGAGATTTGCCAATGCGCACCAAAAGGAGAGTTGACAATGTTTCACAAGATCCTAGTCGCGATTGATCAGTCTGAAGTGAGCCAGCGGGCGTTTGAGACGGCTATTGCCATGGCCAAAGCCCTACACTCTCATCTCATGCTGATCAATGTGCTGTCGCCGTTCGAAGCGGATTATCCTAGCCCGGTCTTTTCGATGGATGCGATCCGTCCTACGCTCAACACGGATGTGGTGCAGGGGCATTTGCGGCAATGGCAACTCGTCGAGCAGCAAGGGCTGGAGTTTCTCAAGGTTAAAACAGACCAAGCCACGGCAGCCGGCATTCCCACCGAGTTTACGCAGGCTTTGGGCGATCCGGGTCATGCCATCTGCACCCTGGCCCGCACTTGGGAAGCAAATTTAATTATCATTGGGCGACGCGGCTACAAAGGATTGGGGGAACTGTTCATTGGCAGCGTCAGCAACTATGTGACGCATCATGCCCCATGCTCGGTGCTGACGGTTCAAGGCGCAGTCGATCTAGAGCCACCTCAGCCCATTGCCGAAGCACCTGACGAAACACCTGGCTATGATGTTCGCGATGACGAGTAGCACGGCTCCTCGCCTACTAATTCCCTAGGGGTAAATAGTCGGATAAGATGCCGCGATGGGTTCCGTTGTTACCCGCTGCTGCAACACCTGCTGGTTGAGCTGAATCGAACGATGTAATTCTAGAAGCTGATCGAGCTGCCCTTGCACCTGCTCTAACTGGCGTTTAGCGGCTACTTTCCGTTCTAACGCTGCTCGCGCCAGATCTTCGCGCCCTTTCTGTAGCGCCACCTGAGCCACGCGATGCCAGCTCTCGATTTCGCCTTGCAGCCGCTGGTATTGCGTCTGAAGTTGCGCTTCCGCAGCCGCCGCACTGCTAATAGCCTGGTTAAACAGCTCCATCGCCTTAACGGGATTGCCCCCCTCAGCAATTTCTTCCACCATGCGTTGCGAGTCCGTCGGGCTGATTGGTCCTAAGCCCAAGCCGTACTCGATCAACTGTTGACTTTCGCTGTTGCCGGTTTTACACCAGGTGGCAAAGTGCTCGCAGTTGTTGGTTAGCAGACTATAACGACGTTCTCCCAAGCGGCTTTCCGCCCGTTCAACCACAACATCAGGCAGATAGGACACCGGATAGCGCTTGACATAAACTGGATTGCCCCGCGCAAACGCCTCCATACTGGTGCGGCAAATCACGGCATCTTCGCCTTTGTGATAGTGGATCACAGTACCGTCGCCGCAGTCAATTCCGTGATGTTCGTAGACCCCTTCTAGATTGATTAAGGGACGCATGACATAAATTTGATCGCCTCGCGCCATAGGTGATCCCGTGAGTAAGTTAAATAGGTTCAAGAAACAGATCTTCTCTAGCTTATTCTGATTAGAGGTTACTAGAGATTATTAGAGATTACAGGTAGAGATTACAGGACCGGGTAGCGGTTCAAGCGAGTGCCTAAGACAAAAATCCTAAGACAAAAATTAAGACAAAAATACTGCTGCATCCCACTGATGCTGTGCACACCAGTCCATCACTTGCGATTCAATCGCGGCTACCTGAGCCATTGATAAAGCCTCTCGCCAGCGGCCGTTCTCGCCCGAGTGAATATGGTTCATGTGCAGTAGGTTGGTTTCGTCGTGATAGTCAACGAGTTCCCGATGATCATTGGGATCGCGAGGCGTAAGCAAGAGTCGCTGCCGAAATTGCTCGATGCGTGCCCGCTGCTGGTTCGGGGCATAATCGGCTGCGATTTGGGCGGCTTGATCTGCCGTGAGCGTAATCCCCAGATGATTGGCAATCCGCTGAATTTCCTGCGGTAAATGGGTCGTCAGGTCAATGTACTTAGAAACGAGCACTCGCGGTAACTCTAGCCAATGCCGATGGTTTTCGAGACACTGCTGCAAAAAATTTTCTTGCCATACTTGCTCAAATGTTTTCTGGCGTTGCTGCATGCTCGACACATAGACATCGCGGATATCACGGTAGGTATACACGCCTACTGCATTATTCTGAGCAAATTCAGCGGCAATGGCATCACTACACTGATGCACCTTGATCACTTGATAGCCGGTATGCTCAGCGTGCTGCGCTTTGATGTCCGAGAAGCGGCGAAAGTCGATCCAGCCAATTTGGTCTCCAACACCTGCCGAGGTGACTAAGCGAGCCGTCACCTGAAATTGCAGCGTTGAAGCCGAGCGATACATGCCACAGCAAAACAGCCACATGGAGAGTTCAATGAATTTAATGAATTTAATGCATCTGAGGATGAACCCTCCTAGCATAAAAGACCCAGCGGCTGCAGACAGTCTATCGCTAGAGAGAAGCAGCTATGTTGAATTCGGGTCAAGTATCGAGCATTTGCAGCCGGTAAAGGCTAGCATACAGCCCATCCTGTGCCAAGAGTTCTTCATGACTGCCCGACTCCACAAGCTGTCCTTGCTTGAGAACTAGAATCCGATCGACGCTGCGAATTGTGGATAGACGGTGGGCAATGATGATGGCGGTCCGTCCCACTAGCAGCTTTTCCAGAGCCTCCTGAATGACCGACTCGGTGCGCACATCCAAATTGGCTGTTGCCTCATCCAGGACCAGAATCCCCGGATTACGAATTGCTGCCCGCGCAAAGGCTAGGAGCTGCTTTTCACCTCCTGAAAGATTGGTACCGCGCTGCCGCAGAGGCGTATCGTAGCCTTGGGGCAACTGCTCGATAAACTGAGCCACGTTGGTTTGTTCGGCTGCCGCTCGAATTTCTTCGAGAGTGTAGGGTTCGCCCAGAGCAATGTTGCCTTTAACATCGCCGGCAAACAAAAAACCGTCTTGCAGAATTACAGCCATACGGCGGCGCAGTTCGGTCTGAGGCAAATCGCGGATGTCTTGCCCGTCGAGCAAAATCCGACCCTTGCTGACTTCATACAGGCGGCAGAGCAGGCGAATAATCGAGCTTTTGCCGGCTCCGGTTGGTCCCACTAGCGCTACTTTTTCGCCGGGATGAATCGTGAAATTCAAGTCGCGCAGCACAAACTCATTGGGTTTGTAGCCAAACCAGACGTGATCAAACCGAATTTCGCTAGGTCGAGGCGCATCCGGTTGAGGGTCCAATCCATTGGCATGCGGCTGGCGCACGACAACAGCCATCGATGGCTCTGCGTTGATCACTTGCTGCTCGGGATCACGAATCTCGACTGGCTCATTGAGGATATCGCTGACGCGCTCCAAGGCGGTAAGCCCAGCTTGAATGGCGGTGAAACGCTCGGCAAACTGCCTCAAGGGGTCAAACAAGCGCTGGGCAAACAGAATAAACGAAGTAAGGATGCCAAAATCCAGCACCTTGCCGCTCACCAGCAAACTGCCCAACCACAGCACCCCAGCAATCGCAGCCAGCGCAATCCACTCCAGGGTGGCGGAAACGGCCGAATCAAAGAAAATAGTGCGGTCGATTTCCTTGATATAGCGCAGATTCACCTTGCGGAAGAGTTCAGCATTGAAGGCTTCGCGGCGAAAGAGCTGCACCACATTGATACCCACAATGTTTTCTTGCAACATCGAGTTGAGTGCCGATAGCTCTTCTCGCGAGCGATAGTTGGCGATGCGGTACTGCTGCTGAAAATAGATAATCAGCCCTGTTACCGGCAGCAGCAAAGTCAATAGCAGCAGCGCTAACTGCCACTGCAGCGAAAACATGACCACCAGCAGCACCAGCATTGTTAGCAGGTCACTGACTACACCGATGGCTCCCGTCGAGAACACATCTCCCAAGGCATCCACGTCGCTCGTCAGGCGAGTGATCAGCCGACCTACCGGCGTGCGGTCGAAAAAACGGGTCGCGAGGGAGGTCACGTGATCAAACAAATCATTGCGGATACTGGCAGTAATCCGCTGCCCCACTTTCTGAATTAAATAGCCCTGCATGCCGCTGAGCGCTAGCTGCACCGTCAAGGTTAGCACTAGCAGCCCAATCAAGAGCTGCGCTCCTGCCACGAGCGACTTGCCCTGCAAAAATGGCATCACGGGTTCGTTTTTGGCTAATGCCACCGCCTGGCCAATAATAATTGGCTGCAAGGCCCCCGCAAGCGCCAGCGGAATCAGCAACAGCAGCGCCACCACCAAGAGCCGCACATTTCGCCGGGCGTAGGGCAGCAGAATGCGAAAGAGCCGCAAATCGGTAGGACGAGGCGCTTGGCGAACCTCAGCCTCGGAAGAGGAAGCAGAAGTCATAGCAGGTCAATGAACGCTGGATCGGCAAGAATGTCGGTCATGCTTCCTCACTGTAGCGTAGGCAAGGTAGCCGTAGCGGTTGTCACTGGAAATTGCCCTCAACCTAGATGGACGAAGCTTGACGAACAATCCCCGATCTATTTCGGATCTATTTCGGAAATCGCCTTGCTTCTACTGAGGATTGTACCGTTCATCGCCATCTTCATTGATCATCTTCATTGATATTGATGGATGTTGATATCAATGCGTTCGGCCTCGCTGTCTTGATAGAAACTTGATGGAACGATCTATCCCAAGACATAGGAACCTATTAATCTCGGTCGTCGTGTCGCCATTCCAAGCATTAGAAATGGTTGAGATGGAAACACTATGTTTCAAAAATGGTAACGCGCTCCATAAGATGTATGCCAGTTAAGAAACAGTCCACAATTTGGCTGCCATAGCCCCCATTTGTCGAGCAGCCACACTATACTAAAAATCAAGAGCTGAAAACAGGCAACACATAGCGCAATAAAGCATCTCGTCACATCACTCGTCACATTATCTGATGCGAATCGTCTGATGCGAATTTAATTGATTTTCTCCCATTCCCTAAAGCAGGTGATGGTCAAAAGCGAGCTATAGTCCCCAATGCCATCTCGATAAGGACTCAGCCTTTGGTTAGTTTATAGCTAGCTTGGAATAGCTTGACGGCAAAGGTTGAAGAGATCGTGCTCACATTTCAAGTCGTTGAGAGCGTTCATTGAAATGCAATTTCTGTCTCTTACGATTTACTATCCTGCTCTTATGACAGAACAAAACAACTCACTTTTTAGATGCTAAATCAGCAATGGATTCTGGGAACATAAATCAACAATAGCTGTCATTTAATTTAGCTCAGGAAAAACCTCTCCTATTGATTGAGTCGAGATTGCAAGTCAATAGTTTTTTACACCTTAGCCAACAACTTGACTTGCAATATATGAGAAGTAATTCCTTGCTAAAGCTGTGTTTTTTTGACTCATTGAGTATCTGGATCTGGGCTGAATCGATGCCTTCAGTTCAGAGGTGAGTCATTAAATCGCAAAAACGGCTGCTCAGCCGTCGTCTAACAATGCAATTTCTGTACTCGCAACTAAAAGGGGTATGACGATGAAACTTCATCTCAAAACGGCTGTTTTTTCTCTGCTGTCGGCACTAGTAGTTGCTCCGGTGGTGTTAGCAACCTCGGATGCTGTGGCTCAACCAGTAGCGCGAGGGATGGCGGGAAGCTATCTCGGTGGCGGTTTATCCGTTGGTGTGGGTGATCCGGATGAAAACGCTGTCCTGGGCGGCAATGTGCAGGGTCGCCTGCATACAGCGGAATTGCCTGTGTCGCTACGAGGTGCGGTTCTGTTTAACGGCGACAATGCGGCGTTGATGCCGTTAGTCACCTATGACATCGGAGTTGCCCCCAATACCAACCTTTACTTGGGTGGTGGCTACTCGTTTACGCTCAATGATGATACGTCGCCACTGGGTAACCAGAATGCGCCTGTGATTACCGCTGGAGTAGAAACGGCTGTGCGCCGCCATGTAGTTGTCTATGGCGATGCCAAGCTGGGCATTGATGCCTTTAGAGACAGCAACAACACCGCAGCGAGCTTCCAGGTTGGGGCAGCCTATCGCTTCTAGCCATCGCCGCTTCAGCGAGACCGCTCTTCATGACCAGGCGCGGTACTGAACTCTGTATATCTTAATGCGACCGTTCCAGGCTGCCACTAGAGTTCACCTCTAGAGATGGGGAAGTCTGGACGGTTTGCTGCTGATTGCATCCGAGTCCCAACGCCAGTCTAGAGACAATGCAAGACGATGCCAACCGGTAAGCTACCCTGGTCACTTTGTCTTATTTGTGACTAGAGTAGTGGTACTTAGTCCTACCGTTGCTGAATCATGGTGGATCGATCCCAATCTACGCGCTTAGCCGTTTTGATTGACGCCGAGAATCTGAGTCCAATGCTAATCAAGCCCACGTTGACGCGATTGCAGTCGCAGCAGATGCTGTTGCTCAAGCGAGCCTACGGGGATTGGTCGCGTCTCAAGGGATGGGATACTACCCTTAGCGAGTTTGGGATTCTGCCGGTGCATGTTCCCAAAGGCAAAAATGCAGCAGACATGCAGCTCGCCGTAGATGCGATGGACCTGCTGCGCTGCCAGCAGATTCACTGGTTCTGCATTGTCAGCAACGATAGCGATTTTACTCCGCTGGTGCATCGGCTAGCGGAAGCTGGAGCTAAGGTAGTCGGGGTGGGGACTGAGCAAGCCTCGCGAGCGTTTGTGCAAGCGTGCCACCGCTTCATTCGCCTAACAGTTTCCGAGCCGACCGTGGCGGCACCAACTGTGACTGAACCGATTGTGACTGAACCGATTGTGACTGAACCGACTGGGGTCGCTCCAGCGGGGCTGCACCTTGTACTGAGTCCGCCACCTGTCGCCGATGCAGCCAAGGCCAAATCTACCGCGGAGCGACCAACTCTCTCTAAGAAGCAGCTTCCCCAAGCCCTACAGCAGATTTTTCGGACGCTTTCCCCACAAAACAACTGGGTCGATCTCAGCCGCATTCACAGTCAGCTGCAAAAACAGTACGCTCACTTTTCTTGCAAACAGTTGGGCTATTCCAGTTTGGTGCAGTTAGTCGAAGCAACCCAACTGTTTGAGTTGCAGCAAAAGCCGGTCGATGCCAAACCAGACAAGAAAACAGTAGAAATTCGTCTCAAGCGGGCAGCCTAAGACGGCCAGAGCGGTAGCGTTCTATCCACGCTGTACTAGTATTATCTGTACTAGTGACCCGTGACGTAGTCCGTTGCCACCTCACCCTACCACCCCCCTTACCATCCCCAAGTGCCGGCTGCTCCTTTAAACGGTCCCACGATGTCATGGGTAATCCAGCCGCCGTAGAAGTCGCCGGCTTGTGCCTGCACCTGTTCCCCATCTACATAGCAGGCCTGCATACGGCTGGGGTAAAACGCCACATAATCTTTTAGGCTGGCAAAGGCAGGCGTAGGATTGGGGTAAAACCAGGCTGCATTTTCGGCTTGCTGGTCCCCAACGCGAATTGTATAGTAGGCAGCCTGCCCTTTCCATTCGCAGAAAGTGGAGCGCGAGGTGCGGGTGAAGTATTCCAGCCGGACATCAGTAGGGGGCAGGTAGTAGCTGGGTGGGTGACTCGTTTCCAGCACACGCTTGGCCCGCTGCGTATCGGCGATGATCACATCATTAAAGACGACTTGAATGTGTTTTGCAGAATCCTCCAGTCGGGGCGGACGGGGATAATCCCACACGGATTCTTGTCCAGGACCAGGAATGATACGGTCGCGAGTCACGTCGATACTCCTTTGTTCTTCGGGGATCTTTAAGGGCTGCTGGGTTGAGTATTGTGTTTAGTGTACTGTTTAGGCAAGTCGCAGGGCAGCCCGAGCATGCTTCCTACTGTTCTCGCGATCGTTCCGAAAATGAACCGCGATGTAGATGAGGCTCCAGATTTGGTTCATGGGCATTTTCGAGCCTGTGGATATGCTGATTCAGTTCCCGAATCCGGCGCGACAGTAGCCGAATGATATTGATGGCAATATCGGGGGTTTCGTCGATGGCTTCGTAGAGCTGTTGCTGGGTCAATACTAGACAATCGCAGGAGTCTAGCGTGGTTACCGAGGCCGAACGGGGTTCGGCATCAAGCACGGCCATCTCGCCAAAGCAGTCTTCTCGTTTCAGGATGGCTAGCTCACGATTGCCAAGATGAACCCGTACCCGCCCCGTTACCAAGATATAGAGTGATTGCCCTTCCTCGCCTTGTTTGACGATGGTATGACGAGCCGGAAAAGACAATTCTTCCATCGTGGAGGCCAGCCGCACCAGAAAATCATCGCGCAACTCTCTGAAAATTGGCACTTTTTGAATCAGCACCAGGCGTTGAACACTATTAAGCATGGCAAGGAAAACTACGGGGATACTGTTTGTCTACAGGTTTTGTTTACAGGTTGTCTACAGGGACACTATAAGGAACACTCAACCAACTCAAGCTGCTACTCAATCAGCTCCAGATCCGTTGAGTCTGGCTCAGGGGGTACAATCTTGGTTCGCGGACGGGATGGAGACGGCAACGCAGTAGACGGCTCAAGTCCCAATGCTGCCATGAGGTGATGCACCTGCGTCCGAACAAGTGGATCGGGATCGGCTTCTAGAGTAGGCAACACGCGCCGTAGGCTAGAGGGAGATGCTGCCTGCAGGTAGGCAAGTGCGGCTTCTCGCACATAACCAGTGGGCGAGCGCAGACCTGCAAAGGTTTGCTCCAGTGTGAGGCGGCAACGAGTCTGCCGTGCCAAATGGAAACAGCAGGCAATCACCCAATCGGGCAGAAAGTGCCGCAGTTCGATCAGGGAGTGCAACCGTCGATGCAGCGACAGGGGATGATAGGGAACGAATCCCGATAGCGCCTGTAATTTCTCGGCAGAGGAAACCGTGTCTAGCAGGATCAGCACTGCCCGCTTTTGAGCCAAATCCAGGGTATTATCGAGAATTTCTAGTCCGCGTGCTCGGTTCTCGGGCGATGCTGATTTCAGGTTAAATGCTGCCGCTCGGATTTTAGGCGGGTCATAGAGGAACTGCATCAGCAGAAACAACCGCTCGATGGCATCAGTTTCAGCTCCCTGAAGGGCCCGTCGCAGCAGGTCTGCTGCCGCCAAGCGTATCGGCTCATCGCCCAGATCCTGCAATCCAGCATAGACATGGGCAAGAAACTGAAATTCTTGCGTCATTAGGGTTTCAATGCCCCTGCGCCCCAGATGATCGGCGACACCATCGATGCCGGCTTCCTGAGGTAATTTCAGCAGCACCCGCAGGAGCATCCGCCGGTTGTTTCCCCAGGTCGTTAGCAGACGGGTTACTAGCACTTCGATTGCCTCCGGAGTGCCAATCTGCCCAATTGTGCTCCAGGCATGGCTGCGAATGCCCTCAGGTTGGTAGAGGTTTTCTGCCAGAGTCAGCAGCAGCGGCAGCGCCTCATTTTCCAGTCGCACTAGCGCCCGCTGGGCGGCAGCACGGGTGGTTTTGTAGTATAGTCCCCGCAGCAGTGATGGGTAATGCTCTTCCAGATGGGTAGCTGCAATCGCCTCCAATACTGCGCAGCGAACCCGCACTGAGGAGTCTCGCAGCAAAGGCTGCACATAAAGCCGCAGCGCCTGCAAGTAGTCGGCTTCGCCAAGAGCACGGCAACCCATCACCCGCTCGCCTTCTTGAGGGTGAGTGAGCATCCGACGCAGCACATTGGTTGCTTCGGCTTTCTGGTAGGCGGTGCCACAGCGCAACATCAGTGCTGCCGCCGTGCTGCGCACCACCGGATGGATGGCAGGCTTGAGGTAGCTTCGCAGGGCTGTCAGATCTCGCTCGGGTTGGGTGAGATAGCTGTAACGCAGGGCTGCTGCTAAGACCTCTGGGGCTGTGCCAGATTCTTGGAGTTGCTGCACCAGAGCCTGTACCGCATCTAAATAAGCCGGCTGCGGATGGTGCAACATTACCTCCAGGCTTTGGCGCTGTAGTGCTGGCGGCAGGGTGAGCAACCGGGGGGCTAAACGTTCGCCGGCTCGTTTGGGATCAGTCCGAATCAGCAACTCGATATAGGCTTCGCGATCGACCGCCTGATCAGACCGGGTAATGGCATCTTCAATTTCGCGTCGAAATCCCTGAACATCGACTTGAGACAGGCTCAACTGTCCCTGATCGGCACTCAGCACCAGCACCTCAACGTACTGAGCTTGCAATTGCTTGACAATCAGCAGCCAGAGCAGTGCCAAAGTCGCTGTGACCACCAAAAACACCGACGCGGGTCGATGAGCAGACGCTGGAAGCCACAGCACCAGCAGCAGCGCCAAACCCGTTAGACCTGTCGAGACCGGTTCTGCGATACCGCGCACATCGGACTGTACTGCAGTGCGCTCACTCTCGGGTAAGGGCTGAAACAAAATCGGGGCAATGCTGGCAATCACCGTGTAGCGTAGCAGCTCATCGATGAACTTCAGAGCAGAGGTGCCCAGAAATAGCGTGACTAGTCCCGTTAGGGTAAGGCTGCTCAGCAGCAGCGTGGAAGCCGGAGGCAGCAGTGCCAGCCGAAACACGCCAACTCGTTCAATGGCTCGCCCCGAAATAAACCATTGGATTAGCAGCTCGACTATCCCTAGGGATGCGCTAAACAGCGCCAGAAAATCGGCAATGGCATCGGCACTGATCGTCTGCTCAAGCTGGCTCAGATATTGAAAATCCAATAAAAGCGCCAGCACCTGCAACAGGACAAAGAACCCCACCACTAGCAGTGTGTAGCGCCGCAGCCGTCCCTGCAGGGTTCGTTTGGCAAACGGGTTAGGCTTGTCTGGCGAGTGGCGCTGCACCCCATCGGGAAAGAACGGGTGATAGATCTGGGTTAGATAGAGCAGCACGGCGGCTCCACCTAGCAGCATCACTCCTGCTAGAGCAATCACATTGGGTAGCCCGATCCACTGCCGCAGCACCGGCAACGATAAGCCGCTCAGCACATCAGCCGCAAGAATACCACTGCTGATCAGCGGATAGGTGCGCTTGATCTCACGAATCGTGAATAGCTGATTCGCCGTGATCGACGTATTGAGTTCATTAATGACATAAATGGCTTCTAGCCAGAGCCGCATCAAGAAGACGGTGTAGCCTCCGAGGAAGGCCGGATTCAGTGGCAGCCGTAGTAGTAGCAGCGGCAGAGCCATCAGCACAGCCGTTCCCACAATCACCCGCCGCAGGGGAAGTAAACGCTGCAGCCAGGCGTAGCAAACCCCAAAGCCGGTACCAATCACTGCACTGGCAATGTAGATCCAGGGTAGGGATGCAGCACCATATTCACCCAGAAACAGTGCCGCTACGCTCACTTCTAACCAAAGAATGCCAACGGAGCTGAGGGTATAAAACGCGAACATCAAAAATGTCCGCTCACTCTCTTCCGGACGGAGGTTCAGCCAGCGTAACCATCCTGCCGTCGATCCCGTTTTGCCTTTGGGAAGCGGCTTCCCGACTTGCTTCATGCAGCTCTGTGATGCCTCTGGTGCCGAGCGATCAGCTCATCGCCTAGCGGATTGTTGTGCAGGTATGCTTACCATCTAATCATGCCCTGGAGCCTGCGGTATCATTCCGGCTCTGGCTTTATTCAGAGACATAGAGAAAATCAAGTTGACCTGCAAACCGGTACAAGCCACTTTCCTACCCTGAATCGGTCTTCTGGCCAGTTTTACTTCTTGGGAGACAGCATCATGATCATGTTTTTGCCTTCCCGCTTGGGAGCCTGCTGAATCTCGGCAACACTCTGTAGGTCTGTCGCCATTCGCATTAGCAAACTCTCGGCCAAGTCACTGTGTTGGCTTTCCCGCCCCCGGAACATGATAGTTGCTTTGACCTTATCTCCTGCCTTCAAGAATCGCTCTGCTTGGTTGACCCGCACATGGTAGTCGTGATCCTCGATCTTGTAGCGCATCTTCACTTCCTTAACATCGGAAGTATGCTGCTTCTTGCGGGCTTCCCGAGCTTTCTTCTCTTGCTCGAATTTAAATTTGCCGTAATCCATAATCCGGCAAACCGGCGGATCAGCTTTATCGCTCACCAGCACCAGATCTAGCTCTTTTTCTTCTGCGAGTCGGAGCGCTTCTCGGGGGGTCATAATCCCCAATTGCCCACCGTCGGTGTCAATCACCCTGATTTTTGGAAATCGAATCCGTTCGTTGATGGTTGGTAAATCGCGATTAGGTTTGGTCAAAGCCATGGGCATTTGATGGTTCGTGCTTTTCTGTAGGGTTTGAATTGCAGTTCGTTAATAAGAGGTTGCAGAACGTTACTAAGGTTGAACAGGAAATAACAATTATAGTAAGTCGCACCTGTGAAAGTGGAACTATAGATTTGTTACATCCTGCTATTCTAGCCACGTCCCTTAGCTCCCTGTCCACCATCGGGCGAGTGATTTCCGCTCTCAGCCCAGAGGCGATCGAGGAAAGTTTGCTGCCTCAACCTTAGTCTGGAGCCGCAGAGCTGGGCTGCACATGGGGACGCAGGCTCACCCGGAGGAATCTCAGATGACGCCTTGGCTGTCCCATCTATTCGATGTGATTCTGCAGTCGCCTTGTCCTCTGTGCAACCGATCAGCAGCCGAGGTGCTTTGTCGAGCTTGCCAGCAACAGGTGCATCGCTGCCAGTTATCGTCCACTCAGCACTGGCAGATCCAATCTCTGCCGGTGTTTGCCTGGGGAAGCTATAGCGGCGGGCTGAAACGCAGCTTGACAACCCTGAAGTACCATCACCAGCCGCGCCTTGCTCGTCCACTGGGGCAGTGGTTGGCAGAGTCCTGGCTAGCAAACCCACCCGTTTCTGCCCGGTTAACAGTGGTGCCTATTCCCATGCACGCTAGTAAACAGCAGCAGCGGGGGTTCAATCAGTCCGAACTACTAGCGGAGGCGTTTTGCCAGAGGACGGGGTTTCCCTTGGCTCGACAGGGTTTGGTTCGCCATCGCGCCACGGCTGCACAGTTTGGGCTGGGGGCAGCGGCTCGGGCAGAGAATTTGACCGGCGCATTCCAACTCGGGTCTGGATTCTTGAGGCAACCTCCCCAAACGGCTGTGCTGTTGCTCGACGACATCTTTACCACTGGGGCAACCGCCACCGCCGCCGCGCAAACCCTGCGCCAGCATGGCATTTCGGTTGTGGGGATTGCAGTAGTTGCTCGGGCAGAATGGGAGTCACAGCCCCCACAACTGCGGCTAAAACGGCTAAAAGGCAATGCTAGGTAACTCAGAGTCAGCCTCTAGCGAGTCCAATCAAAGCGGACGAACAAGTGAATATATCACGGACGGACAATCGAACAAGTAGGCGGCAACTCGCTAGAACCAAAGATCGGCGTTGGATCGAGTCCGGCAATATCGCGAAATTGGGCGGGGGTCATGGTGCTGACAATGGGCTGATTCTCCCAGCTTTTCAGTTTATTGTGAGTCTGGGCTAGAAACTCAACGCCTCGGCGTAGCGGCACCGAAATCCATTGATCAACCAACGTTTCTATAAGGGCAAGCTCAATCAGGGGATAGGGATAGAGGCGCAACAGCTCTTCGAGATAAAGCTCAAACTGGTGCGGTTCATCTCCGCTGAGTTGATAACTGCTGACAATATGTTTCACCCGCTGGCGGCTTACCTGTTCTTGAAGTTTCACGACTACCTCAGCCCATGTTATTCATCCAAATGAGTCCAACTAATGAGATCTCGTGAGATCTCAATTGAGATCTAAATTAAGTTTGTGCTGTAAATGAGTGAATTACCCCTAATTGGCAGTGAACGGACAGTGAATGAACGTTTCAAGTGGGTTCAACCTTGTTTTTCATCCTACCGGAACTCACTCATTTTTACGAAAGTATCCTATCTTTTCAGTCTCAATTGTCAAAGTCAACCTGAATTTGGTTAAAGAAATCTGCAAATTGGTCGCTAGTGAGCGCACTCAAAGTCTGTTGTGTGGGACGACCGGATTAGGTCAATCCTGCAATTGGGCTGAGCTAGTTTCGATCAGCCATCGAGCTGTCTCCTAAATCAGTCTCTGCCGCTCCTAAAATACGCTTCTAAAATTATCGTTTCGGCTGTTCTCTAAATCTCTGATTGAAGAATCTGATCGAAAAATGAAAGAGGAAGAGCCATCCGGGCCGAATAGCTTGCTGCTCAATGCCACTCCAGACCACGCGATAACTTCTCAATGACTTCTCAAAGTTCATCCGGTGAGATAACGTTTAGAGGGCAGCCCTTCGCTCGTACTCTAAAAGGTATCAACGCTGGCGGACAATGACTGGAGAAGACTTACATCAGTTGCTGTTAACAAAATGGGGGCGCTCATATGATGTTCAGCTCCGGCGCACCCAAGGCAAGGTATTTCTGCAGGTGATGTGGAAATATTTGGAGCAGGCGTCTTTTCCAATGACTGAGGCAGACTATTTGGCGCACCTAGAAACCGTGGCTAGCTACATCAGCGCCTGGGGAGGCAGCGAGCAAGTGCAGCAGTGGATCGAGCAAACCCGCGAACGCCCGCGCCTCGGCAAGGCAGTCAACATCCCTATCGATTTAGGAGAACGAGCCTCTGAATGGATCGTCGAGAAATAGGCTTGCTGTTCAGGCTGTTCAGTCTTGCTGTTCAGGCTGTTCAGTAAAGAGTTTAGAAAAGGGTTTGAAGCGTGAACGATGGGGCGCACCCCGCTAGCGACGAGCAAGTTTCACCATGAGGATGCCGCCAAAATATAAACTCAGGACTGCACCCCCCAGCAAACTTTGCGTCACTGGATCCGTAGAAGGCGTGAGCACCGCTCCTAAAACCGCTGCTGCCAGAATGATGTAGCGCCAGCCCGACAGCATTTGCTCTGACGAAACAATACCTAGCAATCCCAGCAAAAGCTGAATAATGGGAATCTGAAACGCCAAGCCAGTGCTGAAAAGCAGCAATAGCACGAACTCAAAGTAACGCTCAATCGACCAGAGTTGCTCTACAACCCCTTCACCGTAGCTGATGAAAAAGTTGAGCGCGGCGGGGATCAGTAGGAAGTAGGCAAATACTAGCCCGGCAGCGAAGAGAACGGTGGAGCCTAACACGATTGGCCCCAACAGGCGACGCTCACGACGAGTCAATCCTGGCAGCACAAACTGGATAATTTGGTAAAGCACAAAAGGGCTAGAAACCAGCAATCCGCTGTAGCCAGCGACCTTCAGCGACACAAAAAAGTATTCTCCTGGAGCGAGCTGCAAAAATTTAGCGCCCTGAGCCGGCACCTCTAGCAGCTGCACAATCGGGTTGACGAAAATAAAGCAGACGATAATGCCCAGAACTACCGCAATCAAAGCATAGAAAATGCGCAGCCGCAGCTCCTCAAGGTGATCAAACAGCGACATTTCCACATCGTCGGGCAGTTCGTCGAGGTCCTCTTCGCGGGAAGCCGAGGCCGCCTGGTCATTCTTTGGGACGGCGGGAGAGTCCGCATGGGTGAGGGGCGGTAAGGATGCAGTCTCAAGATCAGGAGGAACGGTCATGATGAGAACAGTCCAACGACAATAAGGAGTCAAAGCGCTGAAACGCCGGCAGCGGGGGCAGGTGCTCGTTACCCCCTGGCTGACTAGTCGCATGACGATGCCAAGCAACCAAGGGATCACCTGTTATTATGACTTTCTTTTAGCCTAGCGGTTTTGGGATGAGGTCATGTCCGCCTCCTCAGTGCTTGGGTGTAGACCGGCTGGATCAAATCAATCACAATGTCGAGACGCAGGTGGTCGATCCAGGTGGTGAGAGCCGCCGCCAGTGCCCTGTGGGATGCAGGCATTTCAGCCACCCGCTTTAATAACTGCTCATCGTCGAGGCGAATCGCCGCCTGATAGAGTAGCGTCAGCTCTTCGATGGGTAGCGTAGCCAGGGCCGTGCGGTGCTGATCGAGATCCAGCAGCGTTGCTTCTAGCTCGAGATCGGCTGCGGCGTCTCTATTGATCTCATTAATTTCATAGCGGTATTGCACCTGCAAATGCTGCGCCATCTTGGCAAACAGCACATCCTCCTGGAAAGGTTTAGTCAGAAAATCATCGCAGCCGACAGCCATCACCCCAGCTCGATCTTCTTCAAAGGCATAGGCGGTCAAGGCAATGATCACCGTTCGCTGCAGTGCTTCTGCTGAGGGCTGGCAAGATGGCTGGCCGGCCGGTTGGATCAGGTGGTCCCGTTCCCGCTGGCGAATCTGCCGGGTTGCTTCGTAGCCGTCCATCACAGGCATTTGCATATCCATCCAGATCAGATGCGGTCGCCAACTCTCCCAGAGCTGCAGGGCGTCTTGACCGTTCGTCGCTTCCTGGACTGCGAAGCCAATGCCGAGCAGCAGCTTCACCAGCAACTGACGATTCTCCCATTTGTCTTCGACTACCAGAATTCGATAGTTTGGCTGATTGGGTGCCAAGCCGACCACCCGCTGGGGGAACTGTTGCGTTGGGGTAGCAACCGGCTCGGTTCCCAATTGCAGGGGAATCTCGAAGCGGAAGGTAGAGCCTTGCCCCAACACGCTGTGTACGGTGATATCCCCTCCCATGAGGCGAACAAACTGCCGACTGATGGGGAGTCCTAGACCAGTGCCCTCCAGCGAACGGCGCCCCGATTCGGCCTGCACGAACGCTTCAAAAAGCTGTTCCAAGTCAGAGGTGGCAATGCCGGGTCCTGTGTCTTCCACCTCAAAGCACAGTCGCTTGCTGAGATTGTGCGTCTGTTGGGTCACGCGCAGGGTGACGGTGCCGTGCGATGTGAATTTAATGGCATTGCCCAAGAGGTTGATCAACACCTGTCGCAGTTTGCTGGCATCAGTGTAGATGTATTGCGGCACATCGGGCGCTAAGTTAAACAACAGCCGTAGCCCCTGAGAGCGGGCTTTTAGATGCAGCATTTCTTCTAAGCCATCGAGCAGGCTGTAGAGATCAAACGTATGCTGATTCAGCGTTACCTGTCCTGCTTCGATTTTGGACATTTCCAGGACATCGTTGATGAGAGTGAGCAGGTGTTCGCCGCTGCTGTTGATAATGCCCAGATATTCCTGCTGTTCTAGATTCAGCGAGGGATCGCGGATGAGGAGTTGCGTAAAGCCGAGAATGGCATTGAGGGGTGTGCGTAGTTCGTGGCTGATTTTGGCCAAAAACTCGCTTTTGGCTTGGTTGGCCGCATCCGCTGCTTCTTTGGCTTGCTGTAGCTCTGCCGACTGGTGCCGTGCTTGGGCTAACAACTCGGCTTGCTGTAGAGCAACCCCCAACTGCACCGCAATATGAGTCACAAACTCAATTTCTTTGGCTTGCCACTGGCGGGGGGCAGCACATTGATGGATGCACAGCAACCCCCACAACTCATCGCCCTTCAACAGCGGAGCCACCAAATTGGCCCGCACCTGAAACTGAGAGAGGGTGTCCAGGTAACAGGATTGCAGTCCTGCCGCATAGATATCATCAACGGCGCAGACGCGACCCTGCTGGTAGTAGGTAGCATGATTTTCACCAAAGCAGTGGTCATGCACCTTTGCCGTCATTGCCGCCCGAAAGCCGGGAAGTACTGCCTCGGCAACGATCTCGCCGTCGTTGTAGCTTGAGGTGGGGTCAAAGCGGAACATGGCCACGCGGTCGGCACTGAGCAACTGCCGCACTTCTGTCGCGGTAGTTTGAAAAATCGTTTCGATATCGAGGGTTTGGCGAATTTTTTCAATGACTTGGGCGATCGCCCGCTCGCGTTCTGCCTCTAGCGCCAACTCCTCTGCCCGCTGCCGAAGCTGGTGCTCTAAGCGGCTTTGCAGCATGGTCGAGCGATGTTCAGCTTGCCCGAGCCGTTCGGCCTGTTGCAAAGCTACCCCGAGCTGTGAGCTAATTTGAATCAAAAAATTGAGATCACTGTCGTTCCAGTGGCGAACTCCCGAGTTTTGATAGGCCGCTAGCAGCCCCCAGAGCTGTTGCCCCTGATAGATAGCCACAATGGCATAGGCTCTGGCCTGGTAGGACTCTAGCGCTCGGATGTAGCAGTCGCTAAAGCCAGCATTATAGATATCGGCGCACACTCGAAGGATTTCGCCTTGCGTGAAACCACCGCCATCTGTTGCTTGCAGATGCGAATCGGCCGGCAGAGAGCAGGCAAGCTGTTTGGCACTGCATTCACTGATGTTGTCAAACAGATGCGGAGCGGTTTGCTGGGTCTGAAGCAGCGAGTTCCAGCCTTCGGCTACCGATTCCACCACAAAGCAGCCGCTCCAGTCCGCGTTGAAGCGGTAAATACCGACACGATCCACATTGAGCAGCAGCCGTACCTCTTGGGTTGTTGTCTGAAAGATCGTCTCTAGATCGAGTGAGCGGCGAATTTTGTCGATGATGGTTGTGATCGCTCTCTCCCGCTCCACAGCACGCGCGAGCTGCTCTGACTGTAGGCGCAGTTGCTTCAGCGATTCCGCTTGCTGCAGCGCCACCCCGAGATGGCTGCCAATTTGAGTCAACAGGCTAATCTCTGCCGTCTCCCAATGGCGTGGCTGCTGATGGTGATAAGCGATGAGCAGCCCCCACAGCCCTTCGCCCACAAACACCGGAACCGCTATATAGGCGCGAATTTGCAGCTGGTTCAACACCGCTCGCTGGCAGGCAAGGGGGCCATCTGGGGCAATCTCCTGTTCAACCTCTCGCACTGTTAGGCTTTGGGGTTGGGGATAACGCTTGTTTTGCATCTCCTGCAACACCTGCGGCGGCCAAATCAAGCGAGCGTGGTCCACTGACGGTATACCCTCGTCTACTGTCGCTTCTGAAACACACTCACTGCTACCATCTGCCGCCAATTGATACACCGCTACTCGGTGGCAATGCAAAATGTTGCATACTTCCTGAGTCGTCGCCTGAAAGATCGTGTCTATATCGAGGGTCTGCCGGATGCGCTCGACAATTTTGGCAATGGCTCGCTCGCGCTCCGCTTCTAGCGCTAGTTCCTCAGCTCGCCGCCGCAGTTGCTCTTCCAGCGTACTCTGGAGCACCGTAGAGCGATATTCCGCCTTAGCTAAAAGGTCCGCCTGCTGCAATGCCACGCCTAGATGCACCGCAATTTGAGTTGCAAACTCGACATCGGCTCCCTGCCACTGTCGGGGACCAGAACACTGGTGGATACATAACAATCCCCAGAGCTTGCCGTTTTCCAAGAGGGGCACCACCAAATTCGCCACCACCTGAAACCGAGCTAGAATCGCCACATGGCAGTCGGCTAGCTTTGCCTCATAGATATTAGACGCTGCCCAAATGCGCCCTTTTTGGTAGTAAGCCGCATGATTCTCGCCAAAGCAGTGGTCTTCCACCTGAGCCGCTGAGGCAGCAGCATAACCCAGCTGTACATCTTCTGAAACAAATTCTCCCTGGCGATACTCCGAATCCTGCTGAAAGCGAAAGATAGCCACCCGGTCCGCATGGAGCAACTGCCGCACTTCAGTCACGGTCGCCCAAAAGATGGTATTCAGGTCAAGAGATTCGCGAATTTTAGTGACTACATTAAATAGCGCTTGCTGGCGAGCTAGCGGTATCGAGTCTGTAGCGACCTGCTCAAGCTGAGCGAGGCGCTGGCTGAGCTGCTCAATTTTCTGCTGCAAGTCGGCATGATCGGTAGCGGGCTGGTGACGGGCGCGATCTAGCATCAATAATGGGTCCTAGGGCTAAGCGTGGCGAACCATGGGAGTGGCGTTAGAAAAGATACAATTCTTTACTCTCTTTTTAAATTCTTTACTCCTCTTCTAACAGCATAGAGAACCGCTTTGCTAGAGAAATCGGCAGGTCAGCGGAAAACCGGTGGCTGGCGTTTTCGCGGAGTAACGGGTGTATCTCTGCCCTCAAAAAGCAGTTGGTTCAATTGCATTCCAGTTCCATAGTCGGCTTGAGGCGCTAGCAGGAGGGACGCTACGCCCTCTACGAGAACATCCGTCCAGACCCCCAGTGGTTTCTGGGGAAAAATGAAAACAGAACGCCTGAGCCTCTCGCTGTTGTTCGCCCAGGAGCACCCTATGTCGCAAGTTTATTGCCGTCGCGGTCATGCTAACCCCGATTCCAATCACTACTGTTCGACCTGCGGTGAAAAATTAAACCCCTCTCCAAATTTTGCTCAGACGGGGCAGCCTTCTGGAACAGCAGCATCGCCTGCGATTACGCCAGGGCAGTGGCTAGGTGGACGCTATCGCGTGATGCAAGAGTTGGGGCATGGCGGCTTTGGGCGAACCTATCTTGCTGAAGATAACAATCGCTTTAACGAGCTTTGCGTGCTCAAGGAATTTGCACCGCAGGTTCGAGGCACCTACGCGCTGCAAAAAGCCGAGGAGCTGTTCGAACGAGAAGCTGGAGTGCTCTATCAACTGCGACATCCCCAAATTCCTCGCTTTCGGGAACTGTTTCGCGACACCGTGGGCGACCGTGGGCAACTGTTTCTGGTGCAAGATTATGTAGAAGGGCGCACCTACCGGCAGTTGTTAGCCGCTCGCCAGCAGCAGGGGCTAGCTTTCTCGGAGTTGGAAATGCGGCAGTTCCTGGAGCAGCTATTGCCGGTCCTGGATTACATCCACAGGGCGGGCGTGATCCATCGCGATATTTCTCCTGATAATTTAATTTTGCGCTCACTCGATCAGCAGCCCGTACTGATTGACTTTGGAGGGGTGAAACAGGTGGCTGCCGCCGCTACCTCTATGTATATGACTCCCGAAACGGCCCCTCCTGCGGCGACGCGACTCGGCAAGCTGGGCTATGCCCCTGAAGAGCAGATGCAGCAGGGAATCATCTCTCCCCAAAGCGATCTCTATGCCCTAGCGATGACCGTTTTAGTGCTGCTCACAGGAACCGATCCGCTGCAAATCATCCAGGCGCTGCCGGACTTCACCCGCGGGCAATGGCTCGATCTCGATTCTTCCCTACGGCAAGTGCTGAGCCGGATGCTGGCACCCCAACCGGGCGACCGCTATTCCTCGGCTCAGGCGGTTTTACAGGCACTGCGGGGCAACAGTTTCAATCCCGGCAGCTCCACCCTGCTCTCCCCTATGGCTGCACACTCGACCCTGCCGCCCCAGCCTGACCCCGCCCACTATGCCCAGCCAATCGCCTATCCCCTTCCTGAATCTGCTACTCAAGTGAGTGCCCAGTCTGGTTCTCAACCCGACTTGCTAGCAATGCCCCAACCTGCTCCCCCAGCAACATCTGCGGTTGGTTTAGCGGCACCGCACTCGCTGCCACCTGTTACTGCCACCCGTCGGGGCTGGGGGCCACTGTTTCTGCTGGTTCTGCTCCTAGCCGGATTAGGTGGCGTTGGTTGGGGGCTGCGCGATCGCTGGCTGCCACAGACCTCGCCGCCATCAGAGGATTTTCCGTCAGAGGCTCCCGACACGAGTCTAGAGAGTCGTAGTCAGGACTTGGGGGTTGATTTTCAGTTTTTGATTCGCCTCACCAACGAAACCTTCTATCAGCGCTACCCAGAACAGCAGGGACGAGAGCTGTCTGAAGATCCCAATGATGCCGAGTGGCGTGCTCGCTGGAGCGCGATTGCCCAAGAGTGGCTGCAAACCCTAGAGCAGTACTTGAGTCTCGAATCTCGCCAACGGTTGGGCACTTACGGCGAGGTCGATCGCCGCGAGTGGAGGCAAACGGTGAATCAGTTCTATGTTGGCAGCCGCTCGCTGTTTGATCTTACGGATGCGCAGTTTTTTCAGCTATTCCCAGAGCAGCGCGACGCTAATTTTATTGACCAGCCAATTGGACAAGTCTGGCAGGCACTGGCGGCCGATCAGGTAACGGCACTGGCTGAAGGTAAAACCCGCGAGGAGCTGCAGTTCGCGCCGGGGGCATTTAGTGAACAAGTCAGCTATACCCTAGCTCCTGGAACCGGACGAGTCTACACGGCAAACCTAGCGCAGGGGCAGATCATGCGGCTCAATCTACAAGCGCCACCCAACAGCACACAACTCTCGATCTACCTACCGCGCCCCACGCCGGATCTGCCCTCGCTGCTCGAAGATGCCCCCGACACCACCTGGAGTGGCAGTTTACCGCAATCAGGCTATTACGAACTCGTCGTCATCAACGCCAGCTCGCAGCCAATTCGCTACCAGCTCACTGTAGCAGTTGATAACGTGACAGCCCCGGCAGCCCCTCAGCCATCAGACGCCAAAGAGTAGCCCCTTCACGCAGTCAAGTGCTCTAGGCATAGCTGCCGAAAATGATCGCCCCGTTGCTCGAAGTTGGGATATTGGTCGAAGCTGGCGCAGGCAGGCGAAAGCAGCACAACCGCCGCACCAAGCTGCTGCCCGAGTTCAGCCCCTCGCACGACTGCTCGATCCATCGTCTCCACTATTTCGTAGGCAGAGTAGCCTACCTCTTGCAAGCGCTGCGCAAAGGTTGGGGCGGCGCTACCAATTAGCAAGACGGCAGCGGCTTTCGCTTGAATAGTCGTTAGCCAGCTCGTATCATCTCCGGCTTTGGCTTCGCCGCCGGCAATCAAAATCACGGGAGCCTCAACAGCCGCCAAACCGACCTGAGCCGCATCATAGTTTGTGGCTTTGCTGTCGTTGATGAATTGAATTCCTTGCCAGGTGCAAATGTGTTCTAGTCGGTGCGGCACTCCCGGAAAGCAGCGAATTGCTTCGGCAATGGCGTCTTTCTCGATGCCGGCAAGTCGAGCAGCTAGGACTGCCATCAATAGGTTTTGCTGGTTATGCGGACCGACCATACGCAGAGCCGATACAGGCACGATTGGATCTCCCTGCGCGATTGCCCAGCCATTCTCGATGTAGGCTCCCTGATCTGGATTCCCGAGCACAGTCGCTCTACCGCTAACACTCGTCCAGCATGCCTGCGGCCACTGCTGGGGACCCACCTGCCGCAGATAAGAGTCGTCGCCATTGAAGATACGGTGCTGCGACTGTTTCAGCAGATGAGCTTTGATGCCGTAGTAGTTTTCTAGCGTGTAGTGGCGGCTGAGATGATCCGGCGTGAAAGTCGTCCAAACACCAATCCGGGGTGCCACCGACGGAGAAGACTCGATTTGGTAGCTGCTCAGTTCGGCAATTACCCAGTCTAAAGGAGCTGTGTCCGGCGTCAGAGATTGTAGCGCCACTTCGCCTACGGCATAGCCGATGTTGCCGCAGGCTGGAGCTTTGAGTCCGGCAGTTTGAAAAATGGCGGCGATCAAAGCGGTTGTTGTCGTTTTACCGTTTGTGCCGGTAATTGCCACCCAGGGAACGGCGCTAAGCGTCTGCCAAGCCAGCTCGACTTCGCCCCAGGTTTCGATTCCTAGTGCCCTTGCCTGCTGTAATTCGGGTAAATCCCAGGGAACGCCCGGACTGACGACAATTCGCTGCATCTGCTGCGGGTCTGGCTGAAACCGCTGCCCGAGTTCGACCGTAATGCCTTCGGCTGCGAGCTGCTGCTGCGCCTGTTTTAGAGCATCGGCGGTACCGCTATCGCTGACGGTTACCTGCCAGCCCTGCCGTTGTAACAAGCGTGCCGCCGCCACTCCCGATCGCCCTAGCCCGATGACAAACGCCCTCGCCATAGCCCGTTCCCAATAAAGCAGTCCCCATCTTACCGCAAACAAGGAACGGATCCAGCCTTTCACAGGGGACGATCAACCGGAGCCGTGACTCCGATGCGGCATCAGCAGTTTCTGGATTCTTTTGTATCGGCATCTACAGCGTGTAGGTAAACTGATCCACCAGCATCCCCGGAACCAAGGCACCACCTAAACTACGCTGATTGTAGGTGCCGACGCTGGGAATGAACTCAAGAAAGTTCGTTAGATCGAGTAAACAATCGCCAAAACAGCGGTACAGGCTTTCGTCAAACCGCAGATTCTCGATGGGGGCTACAATCTCTCCTTGTTCGACCCAAAAGCAGGCATAGCGCGTCATGCCGGTAATTCGCCCATTGGGGCGATCGCTCCAGTTGAGATAGTGCAGATTCGAGACATACAGCCCGGTATCCAACGCTTTCAGAATCTCTGCGGCTGTCAGGCTGCCGGGGGAAATTTGGGGAGAGCGCAGAGACTCGCTTCCCGCCGCACCGTTAGCGATTTTGCCATATTCTTTGGCAGTGCGGGAGCTGATCAGCGTATTCACCAATTTGCCGGCTTCAATAATGGGCAGCTTCACCGGCGCAATCTCGCCCCACTCGTTGAACCGCGGCACTAGCCCCGCCTCGAAGGTTTCCGTCAGCGAGAAGGCAGGCGAGAGCTGCTTTTCCTGGCGCTGCAATAACCCCAAGGCGCTTTGCCCGCGCTGCAATGCTGCTTCACTGACGCCGCCCCAGCTAAACATATTCAGCAGGTCATCCACCGCCGCAGGAGCCAAGTAGGTACGATACTGCCCGCGGGGAATCGCTTTGGGAGCCTGGGTCAACCGCTGCAACTGCTGCTTCGAGTCGGCGAGTTTAGCACCATAGGCGGCCTCATCCCACTGATTGCCAGCAAAGGTGCCCTTCACCGCCTGTCCCTCTGCTGTAAACAGCGAGTAGTCGAGCGAGAATGAATCCGTGGCAAACCAATGTCGCTGCCCAGCGGAGTCGGCGTAGGCCCGCACCAGCGAACCCGCCGCGTAGAATCCGGTGAAGTCCAGCCCGACTACTTCCCCAAGCACTGCCCCAACAACCGCTTCTGGCGGCAAGAGGAACCCAGCATGAACCTCGCGACTGGTAGCGGTGCCCTCGGGTAGCACTAGATAGGGGTCTTCAGGCAACTGAGGGAGTTCCTGCCGCACATCTTCCAGAGCAGCCTGTGCCAGGGGCCAGTCGGTTTCCCAGACACCGGTTAGAGGGAAGGAGCGATAGGCGTTGCGCTGCTGCCACATCAGGGTAAAACTGACCTCGGCATCTTCCACGGTTCCTGCCTGGCGGACTTTTGCACCATTAAACCGCACAAACTGGCTTTGTTCGCCCTGCAGCGTCAGCTTGAGCTGTTCCTCGGGCTGAAGGGCATCGAGCAGCGCGTCTACGAGTCGATTAAAGGTAGTCTCTAAAGTTGACAAAGTTGACTCTGCTGCCGGCATCATGCGCCACCTCCAAAGACTTCGACATTCTCGAACACGCAGGTCGGCGAGCCATGCCCGACGCGGATTGCCTGGTTCGGTTCACCTTTGCCGCAGTAGGGCGTGCCGTACATTTCCCAAGTCGAGGCATCACCTACCCGGACCAAGCTATGCCAAAACTCGGGGGTTGTCGCTCGGTAGTTGGGATTGCGTAGCGTCTGGGTCAGCTGCCCATTTTCGATCAGCCGGGCATACTCGCAGCCAAACTGAAACTTGTAGCGCTGATCATCAATCGACCAGGAGCGGTTCGCCTCCATGTAAACCCCGTGCTCGATCGCTCGAATCAAATCCTCAAACGAGTCGGTGCCCGGTTCCAAATTCAGGTTCGCCATCCGGTCGATTGGCGGCCGGTTCCACGACGAAGCCCGAGCGCAGGCCACCCCTGCTACTCCCAGCCGCGCCTGACTCTCCAGACTGCCTAAACCCCGTTGCAGCACACCCGCCTGAATGAGATATTCCCGCTGGGCAGGGACACCCGTATCGTCAAAGCGGTAGCTAGCGAATTCTCCCGGCACCGTTGGATCAAAGGTGATGTTCATCAGCGCGGAGCCATAGGAGAGTCGCCCAAAATCCTCAGGTTTAACAAAGCTACCGCCCGCATAGTTGCGCTCATCGCCCAGAATTCGGTCAAGCTCTAGGGGATGCCCAACGCTTTCGTGGATTTGCAGCATCATCTGATCGGGAGCCAGTACTAAAGTCGTGCGCGTTGTCGGGCATTCTGCGGCTGTCAATAGCTCTACCGCCTGCGCGCCAATCTGCTCCGCTCGCTCCCAAAGGTGAGGTTCCAGAAACAATTCCCAACCGCCCTGATAGCAGTGAGCCAGCGGTCCGTTATTGCTGCGCTGCTGCACGATGCCTCCCTCTTGAGCAGTAGCGCTGAAATGGGTTTCCAGCATCAGGAAATGCTGATACACCTCTGAACCGTTGCTGCTGACAAACCAGGACTCGGTTTCGTTGCTGATGGCTGTAGCTAACGTTTGCACAATTGCATCGCCGACCTTGAGGTGGCGGCAAAGGCGAATCAGCAAATCGTTGATGTCTTGCGGCGACAGGGCAGACAGTGGCTTCACGAACGGCGACTGATACTGCCCCACCACCTTGGGCCGCACCGCCACCGTCAACGGATGAATCGCCCACTCGCTGGCTGCTAATGCCTGTCGATAGGCTGACTCTACTGCCGCCTGGAGTCGTTTGGGGTCCAGCGAATGGGTGGCACCATAGCCAATCTGCCCGTTGACGAGTACCTCTACCATCACGCCTTGATGCAGGGTCTTACCGTTGCGCTGAGGCAGCCCGTCCCGCACAGTGCGATGCTCTACCGTTTCTTTGACGCCGCGTAGCCCGACCCAATCAGCGGCAATATCCAGCGACTCAAGCGCCTGTGAGAGTGCAGAAATCATCTAGAGCGTTACTTTTGTAGTGGAGGATAAGCAGGCGGAGCAGATAGAACCAGGTTCACCCGCCTCGAATTCGATAGAACCGAACTTGGTCAGACAAAACCGTATCGAAATTAACTATTAATATCAGTTAATATCAGTCAGCTGATTCGGTTGAGCGCAGTGTGGCTTTTCCCAGAGCTGCCTTCCAATTTCTGATTCTTCTGATTCTAATGAACTCGATTCTAACGAACTCGTGAGCACCGCGCTCGGATCATCGCCCGTTGCGCTAGGGATTGCAATAGGAACAGTAGGTGGGATCAGCAGTTTCAGCTCCGTCGGGAAACAGGGATTCTTGATGAAAGCCGCATTTCTGGCACTGGTAGATCACGGAGCGAGTCAGTGGGGTGGGCAATTGACACAACCCGCAGGGCAAGCCCGAACGCCGCTCAACAACTGCAAATCCGGGCGTGCCGCACTGAGGGCAGAGGCTATTCATTTTGGCGATTAAATCGCGGGTGGCCTGGGCAATTACCTTCATGCGGCTGGGGTTGTATAGCGCCCGCATGTCTGTTTCAATGTGTGCTACCTCAGACTGGGCCAGTGCCCACTGCACCGCCTCCACAAGGGCCGCCTCAGACGTGATGCCCTTAATAATTTTCTCAGCTGCGACCGGGCGCGAATCGGTGACATGGTCGGCGATTACGATGAGGCCATGCTCTGGAAAGCCGACTTTGGCTGCAAAGGCTTGGGCATCGGTCAAGCTAGTGATCGTTCGATGGCTGTAGTTCGTGTGGGTAGAAACTGCTTCCCCAACTAGCTCTAGCTCGTTTGCCGTATCGATCAGCAGCACAATTTCGCGGTTGCAAGGCAGATAGGGAAAAGCCGGATGAGGACCGAAGCTGCCTTCGCTAGCCATGCCGATGGTGTGATGGGTGAGCTGCATTGCCTGCTGGGTTTTCGCCCTGGCGGCTTGCAACTGGTCACCAGCTCGTTTGACCTCGCGGGTAAATGTGCCAAAGGCGTCGCTATTGAAACCAGCAGGCACTGTTAGCTCTAAGCCAAAGGTTTGCTGCATCAGGGGAGCAATCACCTGCTCTTTGCGATGCATCGTAGCAAGCACGCCAATACGGTTCTGAAACAGGGATTGAGCTGCCACAGGTTCGGGATGAAGCATCGGAGAAATAGAAGGATTCGCTTGATTCATAGGCTCGTTTAACGACAAAAAGACAACACAAAGACATTTGCCCAGCAAGTTCTCAGGGTTTGCCTTCCCTATCTATATATATTGGCTACGGCTTGTTCATGCCTGCCAAGCACCCTGGCAAGCACGCTGACAGTCTCCTAGAAAGCTGTAGAAAATATGGCTGTCACCTGCCACAAAACTTAATAAGTTGTTAAAGTGAATTTAGAAATGTAAATATTTCTAAACAGCATTTCTAAACGGCGGCACTTATTCCTTTTACTTTCGGTAGCGTTATGACCTCTTCACTCTATCAACGCACGTTGCAACGCCTGTCTACCTTACTGGCGGTGATCGCCTTGACGCTGGTTTTATTGGCCGGGTTGACGGGCATTCTGCTTGCCTTCTACTACGAACCGACTGCCGGCGGTGCCTTTGACTCCTTGCGGATGATTAGCGAGTTTGTCTCGGGTGGTACCTTGATTCGCAGTCTGCATGATTTAGCTGGAAACGGCATTATCGGTGTAGCGCTGCTGCAAATTATCGTCCTTTTCTTGAGCCGTCAGTTCCGCCCAAGTTGGCTGACAGCTTGGATCAGTGGCATCGCTCTCACGCTGACAGCGATTGGTCTCGGCTGGACGGCCATTATTCTCGATTGGGATCAGATTGGCTACTGGCGGCTGAAGGTGGAATTGGGCATTATTTCCGCTGTGCCAGTGATTGGTGAACGACTACGTGACATTCTTGTGGGCGGTGATGCCATTGGCACGACAACGGTTGCTCATATGTATACCCTGCATAGTTATGTGCTGGCGGCGGTGTCTGTGGCGTTGGCTGTGCTGCATCTAGGGGCATTGGTCTACCAGGAGTGGCAGTTGGCTCGCATGTCTGGTACCGAAACGGCTGCAGTAAAGGCTACCCCAACAGCAGCGATGGCTTTGGACACAGAAGACGCACAGCAGCCCAGCGAAAGCCCCGCCTTGCTCAAGAGCTAGGTCTCGGATGCTGAACCTTACACCATCACCGCACCCTACCTGTGGCTAAAACGCCAAAGCACTAAAAAATGGTGGGATGCGCTAGCTGGTATCCTGCTGCCCGCAGTTTCTCGTTGGAAACCCGAGCATTGTAGGGGCGCGAGCTAGGCTGGCTAGCATCCCAGGTGACCGGAGGCAACCGGTGCTCTCGACAGATCCAGGTCAGCAGCTCGCCCGTTGTGGTGGGCTGATTTTGCACTAGGTTATAGATACCCTGCAATTGATGGATGCGAGCAAAGTCGATAGCGCCCACAATATCGTCGAGGTGGATCCAGTTGCTGGCGTCGCTGCCATCTCCGGGACGGGTGGTGCCTGCGGCTCGCCCAAAAATCTTCACTAACTCTCGTTCAGGACCGTAGATGCCGCCGAGGCGAAAGATGCATACTCGCACGGTTGGGCTAGCGCTAAGCAGTACCTGCTCGGTTTCAGCCAGAATTTCGCCGTTGGAATTCACTGGAGCCACAGGCGTCTCTTCCGACACCCATGCTCCTTGACGGTCACCATAGACAGCATAACTGCCGGTATAGATAATCTGCCGCACGCTCGTTGCCGGCTGCAACACCTGAACGAGGGTCTTGGCGGTGTCCAGGTAAGTTTCGCGATACACTTGGGCATTAGGCGCACCGATGCTGAGTAAGACAACTTGCTGGTCCTGCAGTGCTGCCCGTAGAGCAGAGGCATCGTGGCCTCGCAGCAGCAGTGCTTGATCAGACAGAGATGCTAACTCTGGTAGCCGAGTCGGGGTCGTCGTCGTGACAGTGACCGTCAAACCCTGCTCCCGCCATCGTTGCGCCACGGCTTTGCCCACATAGCCACAGCCGATGATGATTCCATTCATGCGTTCTTTGCTCATCCGACTGATCCGACTCCATAATGACCTATGATGACTCAGCATGAAACAGGTCACTCCACCGTCCTGGCAAATCGCCAGCATTATCGGCGTCGGCATCCTAGCCATCTCGACTTCGGCGATCTTGGTTCGTTTAGCCACTGAAACTACCCAGGATGACAGCGTTGGCTTCAGTTTGGTTATTGCTGCCAGTCGGCTGACGATTGCTGCTTTGCTGCTCGCACCCCAATGGCAAGCGTTTCAGACTCCCCCATCTGGAGCCGTGAAATACTCGGTTGCCGCAGGGCTGATGTTGGCGATTCATTTCGCTACCTGGATTTCTTCGTTGTCCTACACTTCGATTACCGCATCCACCACCTTAGTCACTACCAATCCGATCTGGGTAGCGCTGATTTCTTGGGTTTGGTTCAAGGAATCGCTGAGTCGCAGAATGATGGTTGGTATCGCAATGGCATTAGTGGGCGGCATGTTCATTGGCAGCACTCAGCCATCCGACGTGGCTAGCAATCCTCTCCTGGGCAATAGTTTGGCCTTGATTGGAGCGTGGACCTCTAGTTGCTACTTGCTGCTCGGTCGAGAAGCTCAGCGTGCCAGTTTTTCGATTGGTCATCATGTATTCATTGCCTACAGCGTTGCTGCCGTTATTCTCTTGCCTCTACCGCTGTTGGCAGGCGCATCCTACACCGGCTACCCAGCGCTGACGTATCTCTGGTTCGGCTTGATGGCTCTCATTCCGCAACTCATTGGTCATACCAGCTTTAACTGGGCGGTTCGCTACCTTTCCCCCACGCTCGTCACACTGGCTATTTTGATGGAACCGATCGGCGCAAGTATCTTGGGTTATCTGCTCTTTCAAGAGTTGCCTAGCCTGAAAACCTTGATAGGTGCGGCAATATTGCTGGCAGGAGTGGCTACGGCAGTGCTCAATGTATCGGCTGCGTCCCAGTCGTAGCAAAATACGTTAGAGGATGCCAAAGGTCCCTCTCCCCGCGACCGATTGAGTTGTTTTGGCAGCCCTCTGTCCGCAGTGGGAAAGGTGCCGTCTGGGGTGTCTGGGAACGCTGAATCAGTTTTGCTGAATGACTGAAGCAAGGCATCCCAGTCACAAAGCACTACTGCTGCGATAACCGCTGAACGCTCTCCCCGCCAAGGAGTTGGTCTGCTTCCACAAGCAGGTCTGGGATGATCTGGGCATGGGGGCTTTGGCTCAGGCATTGTTGCAAATTCCGTTTCAATTGAGCGGTCTGTTCGGCTTTACAGCCTGGAAACCAGTGCCCACCATTGCCCAGCAGGTTGTAGCGCATTTTGGCATAGTCTAGAAGATCGTAGGCCAGCGCTAGATTGCGCAGCCAGAGGATGGCCGGAATGTTGATCTGCCCAGGTGTATCTTCGGGGCGAGGTAAGCCAATGCGCCATGTGCGCCACCAGTCGGCTCCAAGCCGGTCAATGGCAGCTTGTTCAAGTCGTTCAATAATGGGTGGCAGAATCTCATCGGCGCGATCCAACCACTTCAGGGTTTGCAGATGCTCATCAAAATCGCTGGGGCATGCAGCTCCCACACTCAGAGTATGCACTTGCGGGTGGCTGAGGCAAAACAAATTGTTGAACACTATGGGGCTGAGGGGAGCACAAAGGTCCACAAGCCGTTGTGGCGGGCTGTAGAGCATGCCGCCTTTGTTGGATGGGCTGATGATGAACACGCCCATGTCATGGCGGGTCGCTGCTTCGATAGCCGGCCAGTTGTCTTGATAGATGTAGTACCAGTGCAAATTCACATAGTCAAACCGTCCGCTTTCAATGGCTTGTAGGATAATTGCCGTCGGTGCATGGGTGGAGAACCCCACAAATCGGACTTTTCCAGCCTGTTGCAGTTGGCGGGCAACATCGAGGCATCCTCCTGGGCGCAAGCTGTAGTCCAGCAATTCTGGCGTGTTGATGCCATGCAGTCCCAACAAGTCGATGTAGTCCAACTTGAGATTCGCCAACGACTGCTCTACGGTTTTTAAGAACTCGCCGGGGTTGTCCGTAGGAGCCACTTTCGTCTGCACAATCAGTTTTTCTCGGCTCAACTTGGGTAATATCTGACCTAGCTGCAGCTCGGACGATCCGTAGCCGCGAGCTGTTTCAATGTGAGTAATGCCCAGCTCTAACGCTCGGTGAATGGTGGCTTCCAGATTAGCCTGATTGCCAGCCGGAATCGAGGATAACGGTACATCCTGCCATTTGTATTGGTAGCGCATACCACCACAGGAAAAGATTGGCATGGACAATTCAGTGCGCCCAAATCTGCGATAGTGCATAAAATCTCAGGAATAACAGGAATAATAGGTTAGAGTTCAGTGGTTTGCTCTGCCCTCAACCCTGCACAAAACTGGCAATAATAAAGTTAGCTAAACTCACACCCATCCGCAATTGCGATGCGCTCAACGGCGTCTGGCAGGCGCGGTCTATTTTGTGTTCGTCTCTTTTCCGACTTTTATGGATATTTCAGACCTTGACGACCTTGAGAATTCAGTTCAAGACTTATTGTCCCTGGCTCGCATTGAGCTGGAAGAAAAGCGGCTGCAGCAGCAGCGCGAAGAGCAGATAGCCCAAGAAGTCAACAAAATTAAACAGCGGCTAGAGCCACTCCTCCAGCAGGTTGAGGATATGCTGTCTCAGCTTCCTCTGGAAGACTTTGTTGATAGTGTAACCCGTCGCAAACTAGAGGAAAAGGCGGCAGATCTTCGTCAACGGTTGCTGAATGCCCCATTACTGGCTGCCCAAACTATTGACCGGCAGATGATTCTAAATGAGGAGCGGCTACTCGACGAACGACTTAACGAGCAAGCCAATCGCTGGCGACAAGGACTAAAAGCTGATCTGCTGGAGATGATCACCGAACAGAAGGACTTCTATAGCGCTACCGATGCGGCCATTGCCGTTCGCGGTTATATCCATGACCTCAAGGCAATCAATGCCCTAGAGGAAATCGTAGATGCCCTAATTCATCAGATCAATACTCACAGTGAAGAAGGTCCTGTGGCGCGTTTGCGGGGTAGCCATGAGCAAACCCTGACGTTTATCTATAATAAGGCTCTAGAAAATCGCTCGCGGGTTGAGCGGGCACCTGATGTACAGCCACGAGTTCGCCACCGCACCTCCGAGAAACGCCCCAATCCCTACGGCATGCTAGAAGGCAAAGTGGTGATTTTTGGAGGTCACGATCGCCTAGAAACGGCAGTACGCAATCGCTTAAGAGAGGCAAACGTGAATTTAGTGTGGTGTACAGCTCAAGCCGGACCGCAAATTGCCGAACAGGCTGAAAGTCATATTGCCAGTGCTGACCTAGTCTTGGTGATCACTGGCTACACGAGCCACAAGCTCACTGATAAAGCCGTTCAAGCCGCTCAACGAGCCGGTAAAGCCGTAGAAATGATCAACACAACTGGCGTTGTGCGAGTTTTGGAGGCGCTAGAGTACGGACTCAAGACGAAACAGCTTGTACGACATCTCAACCAATACTCCAAGCCAGCCTAGTCTATTGCTTATGCTTATTGGTGCTTATTGGTTGCTCATCAGTCGCTCATTTCGGTAGTTCCTTCAGATCAAGGAGGTGAGATATCCCCTGCTCCCACCCCTTCTGCCAACTGAGAGAGCAGGAGTTGGGGACAATCTGTTGACAATCTGTCTTTAACTCGTCCCAATCAGCAAACCCGCTACTGAATCTCGCGCACGACCGGCTGACCGTCTTTGATCTCGCCTACCAGAATCAGGTCCGCCACGCCCACAAATAGCCCGTTATCGAGTACACCCGGAATATTGTTCAGCGTTTTCTCCAGTTCTGCCGGGTTATCGATGGCGTCAAACTGCACATCCAGGATCATGTTGCCTTGGTCAGTGATCACAGGACCATCCTTCTTGACGCCCATGCGCAGTTCTGGACGGCCACCCAGCTTCTGAATCGCTCGGGTGACTGGCGTAACCGCAATGGGCAGCACCTCGACAGGCAAGGGGAAGGTAGATCCCAATCGATCCACGAGCTTGGAGCTATCCACTACCACAATAAATAGGTCTGCCAGCGAATCGACTAGCTTCTCGCGGGTGTGGGCTGCCCCACCGCCCTTAATTAAATTTTTGTTCGGATCAACTTCGTCTGCTCCGTCAATGGCAATTGCGATCGAGTCCACGTCATCCAGCGTGGTGAGAGGAATCCCGTACTGCTTCGCCAGCACCGAGGCTTGAAACGAGGTCGGTACACCCCGGATATCCCGCAACTCGCCGGACTGCAACCGCTCGCCCAAAAACTGAATGGCAAAAGCCGTGGTCGATCCGGTGCCCAACCCGACAACAGAGCCTGACTGAACGCGGCTCGCGGCAGCCCGCCCCACCTCTTGCTTCATCAGCTTGACCGGATCTAGTTCGCTCGTCATCCTAAAATCTCCTCTAACGTATACCACAACACTCAACACAGCCGAGTGAGCAGACGGTTTCTAGCATGACCTAAAACTTCCCTCAGCTCAACCAGCAGGAACAGATCTAGATGGCTGTGATCTTTCTGCAAAGCCGGTTCAAATTCCCCTGAAGTGGAAGCAAGACGGCTGTATGGATTATCAGCATCGGTTTAGGGTCAGCGAGCTGAGGGAGATTATGGCAGCACAAACGGACTGGCAAGAGCGAGCATGGGACAACGTGAATGGGCAAACCCCTGATGCTAGTTCCGTTCTGCCAGTGCAAGATCCGGAGCCAAAAGACGGAACCGGGGCCGTTTTCCAGCAGCTCAATCATGTGTATTGGCGCAATCAAGCCAATGCGCTACTGGATGAGCAGGAATGGCAAAAAGCAATTGCCGGCTACACCAAAGCCTTGAGCTATCACGCGAACGATCGCCTCAGTTGGCTGAACCGCAGCTATGCGCTAGATCGTCTGGGACGCTACGAGGAGGCCCTGCAGGGGTACGAACGGGCGCTGCAGATTCGCTCTCAGGATGCTGTGACGTGGTACAACCGAGGTGTCACCCTGCGCCGCTTGCAGCGCTATGAAGAGGCCATCGCCAGCTACGACCGAGCACTGGCAGACAATCCCACGCTGCATCAAGCCTGGTACAATCGGGGATGCATTTTGGCCGAATTGCGGCGCTATGAAGAGGCCATTGCCAGCTACGATCAGGCTCTACAGTTGCGCCCGAGCCGAGCCGAAGTCTGGCACGACCGGGGCTATGCATTAGCCGAGTTGCAGCGCTATGAGGAAGCCATTGCCAGCTATGACCGAGCACTGGACGGTAATCCGCATTACATAGCCGCCTGGAACAATCGCGGAGTTGCCCTGAAGCAGTTAAAGCGCTACGAAGAGGCAGTCGCTAGCTATGATCGAGCACTAGAGGATAACCCCAAGCTATACCAGGCGTGGCACAATCGCGGTGCTGCTCTTGAGGGATTGGGACGCGACATCGAAGCCCTGAATAGCTACGAGCAAGCTCTGCTGCATAAGCCCAATAAAGCAGAATCCTGGTATGCCCGAGGTGCGATTTTAGTCCGCCTCCAGCGCTACAAGGAGGCACTTGCCAACCTTGAGCGAGCCATTCAGCTACAGCCCAACCTAGAACTCGCTTGGCTGCAGCGGGGTCAGGCTTTGCTTGCCTTAGAGCAGTGGGAAGACGCTGTTGCTAGCTACGAGCGATTGCTAGATCTCGCCCCTGATCACGTTGACTATAATCACGCGGCGCTGATCGGCTATGACGGCTTCCTCCAACGACATCCCGAAGCAGCAGGGACTTGGTATCGGCGCGGACTAGCGCTGTTACAGCTCAATCAGCTGCCGGATGCCGCCACCAGCTTCGAGCAGGTCACCATCCTAGAGCCGCAACATGCCGAAGCTTGGCTGCGATGGGGCAGGGTTCTCACTCAGCTTGGGCAGATCGAATCAGCCGTGCGCTGCTTTGAACAGGTTACTGTTTTGCAGCCCGATCAGGACATGGCTTGGTTTGAAGCGGCCCAAGGACGGATACAGCTCGATCACCGATCGATCGCGATGGAGTATCTCAACCGCGTGCTGCAGATTGCTCCTCACCATGCGGCAGCCTGGAACCAACGGGCCACGCTGGCTATCCAGCAACGAGATTGGGAGACGGCGCTGCATAGCCTTGATCAACTGCTGGCGCTGCACCCTGAACAAGTAGATGCCTGGCAGCAACGGGGAGAGGTGTTGCGGCAGTTGCAGCAGTTTGAGGCAGCCATTGCCAGCTACGATCGGGCCCTAACGCTACAGCCCAACGCCGCAGCGCTGTGGATACAGCGAGGAACAATTCTGTTTCAAACCGGACAGCTTGAGGCAGCAGTGACCAGTTTTGCCCAGGCTCTACACTACCAGCCCCAAAACTATGGCGCTTTGCTGTTGCGCGGTGCAGCCCTGCTGCGGCTCAACCGTCTGGCTGAGGCAGTCGATTGTTTTGATCAGGCGCTGGAGTTGCGACCGCAAAGTGCTACGGTTTGGAGCGATCGCGGCAGCGCCCTACTCCAGCTTGGGCAGTTGCAAGCCGCTCTAGAGAGCTACCGGACGGCCCTGCGGATCAATCCTGATCAGCATCAGGTGTGGTATAACTGCGGCCAAGTTCTGGAAAACCTGAAACAATATGCGGCAGCGCTGACCAGCTACGACCGCACCCTACTACTTCAACCTAGCAAGCACCAGGCTTGGTGTCGCCGGGGGCAGGTACTACTTCAAATGGGACGCTATGCAGCAGCGGTTGCTAGCTTTGAGCAAGCCCTAGCTATCAGACCAGACGACTACGAAGCCTGGTCAGGACGTAGTGCTGCCTTGATGCAGCTCGGTCGCACCGACGACGCTATCCGTAGCCTCACCGAAGCGCTGGAATTGCAGCCTAGTTAACCGCTACCGAAACATGCTGCTCACGGAACTATCTTCATGAATCCGCCAGATGGTTTCACCTAGCAGCTTAGCCACCGAGAGCATCGTTAGCTGCTTGAACTGTTTCTCATCCGGGATGGGAATCGTATTGGTAACAATGATTTCCTCAAACAGGCCGGCTGAGAGCCGCTCTATTGCAGGCGGTGAAAAAACCGCATGGGTGGCACACGCATAGACCTCGCGAGCGCCCTCTTTCCGCAGCAGCCGCGCTCCTTCACAAATGGTGCCTGCGGTGTCAATCATGTCATCAACGAGGATAGCGGTTTTGCCTGCTACATCCCCGATCACATTCATTACTTCTGCCACATTGTGAGCTTGGCGTCGCTTATCAATAATTGCCAGAGGAGCATCATTCAGCTTTTTGGCAAAGGCTCGTGCGCGAGCTACTCCGCCAACATCCGGAGACACGACCACAATGTCGCTGAGGTTTTTGCTCAGCAGATAATCCAAAATGACGGGCAAGCCGTAGACGTGATCAAAGGGGATATCGAAGTAGCCCTGAATTTGAGCCGAGTGCAAATCCATCGCTAGAATGCGGCTGGCCCCTGCTTGGGTAATCAAGTTTGCCACCAGTTTTGCAGTGATCGATTCTCGCCCTGCTGTTTTGCGATCGGCCCGAGCGTAGCCGTAGTAGGGAATGACCGCCGTGATCTGCCGGGCCGAAGCTCGGCGACAGGCATCAATCATGATCAGCAGCTCCATCAGGTGGTCATTCACCGGGAAGCAGGTCGGCTGCATTAGATAGACATCACATCCTCGGATGGACTCTTGGATCTGGATGTAAATTTCACCATCAGCAAACCGCTTTCGCACCATGGGTCCTAGATCCATACCTAAGTAGCGAGCGATTTCCTGAGCAAGCGGTACGTTTGCCGAACCGGAGAATAACCGAAGGCGGCTATTGTCTTCAACGGGAGGCAGAGTCAGTTGGAAAGGCAGAGTGGCAGAGCGGGTCACAGCAAGTCCTCGGCGCTACTGTCATCGAAATCTTAGCATCAACACCATTAAAACAGTGCTTTGCGATGTCGCAGATACTAAAGGTCGCTGATTAAAAGCAATCACAATACTCAATCGATACCCAATGAAGAGAAGTCCTAGCCAAACTCTACTGGACTCGGTGCGCTAATTAAGTCGGCAGACGAGAACAGGTCTTAAACGGTATCCAATTTACGTCCCTACTCGCAACCTACCAAGAGCCACTACTGAGTCAAGGCAGACTGGAGGGGGCTGAAGCGGGGGCAAGTAGAACGAAATAACAAAATAGAACTAAATAATACAATACTGCCTTTAATCTAGCAGCACATTTTTTACAGAGACTTTTAAGAGTTACGGCTAAAAACGGCTAAAAGTATGGCAGCTACAGCTCCAAACATTAACCATACTGACCAGGTAACAGACTAGATCGTTGATGGGAATGAGCAGCGTCCTCCATGTAATGACATAACGATGTGATGACATAACGATAGTTTGATACAGCCTAATCTGACCTTTGATTCTTGACCTTTGACTCTATATTAAGCCGTCAAGCTTAAAAAGGAGGCTAGGACCAGCAAGGTCAATGGAGACCTTGACAGTGTTAGCCCCCTCCTAAGTATTGTGAATCAAGGGATAGGATGGATGCTGCCGTCTAGCGCCCTACAGATCACCGTTGCGAAATGCCAGCACAAAGATGACAGCAGGACCGGCGATCACAATTAGCGCTAGCATTGTCAACTGAATCAGGGTTTCCCAGTTCACACTATTGATGACATCCGATAGAAAGTCCATTGCTCCTCCCAAGTGGCCCAACAGCTTAATTAATTGTGATTTAGATAACTATATCCAAACCCTATTTTACTGTTAAGCGTTCTTTCTGTTTCAAGAAATTGCCTAGAGAAGGAAAGCCATCTGTTTTGGCTCATTGGGTTCATCGAGTCAACAGGATCTGCTTGTGGGTCTCAAAATCGCTAAGCTGGGAGAGATGTGTAGCAAGACCTGTGCAGCTTATGGCAACTTGGCGGTGCGTCAAACAGTGTGGAGCCTGCTGTCACCTCGACCCAGACGAGCGTCCTGACTTGGCGGAGTATCTTTCGCCAGCGGACTTGAAACTATATTTAAGCCTAGTTGGACCAGACGGCTGGTGTATCCACTTCGATGCTGCCACGCGAGAATGTCGCATCTATGCCGACCGACCGCGCTTTTGCCGGGTCGAACCAGAGGTATTTTGGGATCTCTATGGGGTTGAACCGCCTGACCTCAATGATTTCGCCATTGATTGCTGCCGGCAACAAATTGAGGGCGTTTACGGTCATCGCAGTTTGGAACTGCTGCGGTTCAACCGAGATATTGGACTGGAGATCGAGCAGCCCTGAGCAGTGCCAAGTCTGAAGCCAACCGAGGGCTACGACTCAGCATAGGCAGACATCGGCAAGCAAGAGCAGACAAGATTGCGATCGCCATAGGCGTTGTCGATACGATCCACCGCTGCCCAAAACTTGTTTTCTCGCGTCCACGGAGTAGGATAGGCTGCCCGCTCTCGAGAATAGGGGCGATCCCAAGTCTCGGTGAGTAGGCTAGCGGCCGAGTGGGGGGCGTTCTTCAGCAGGTTGTTCTGGCGGTCCACCGCGCCCGTTTCGATCTCGCGAATTTCTTCTCGAATGGCAATCATGGCATCACAAAAGCGGTCTAGCTCCTGCTTCGATTCGCTTTCCGTCGGCTCGACCATAATCGTGCCCGCCACTGGCCAAGACACCGTCGGCGGATGGAAACCATAGTCGATCAGCCGCTTGGCAATGTCGTCCACTTCGATACCGGCTGACTTCTTGAACTGCCGCAAATCCAGAATGCATTCATGGGCAACGAGTCCATTTTTGCCCTTATAGAGCACGGGATAGTACCCCTCTAGTCGCTTGGCGATATAGTTGGCATTGAGAATCGCCACTTGGGTAGCTTTCGTCAGCCCTTCGCCACCCATCAAGGCAATATACATCCAGGAAATGGGCAGAATTGCGCCGCTGCCCCAGGGTGCAGACGACACTGCCCCAATTCGTTGCGCTGCATCGCCGCCCATCTCGACAACCGCGTGACCCGGCAGGAACGGCACCAGATGCGCCTTGACACCAATCGGTCCCATACCCGGACCGCCGCCGCCATGGGGAATACAGAAGGTTTTGTGCAGATTCAGGTGGCAGACATCTGCGCCAAAGTCTGCCGGGCGGCACAGCCCCACCTGCGCGTTCATATTGGCTCCGTCCATGTAAACCTGACCGCCGTAGCGATGCACGATCTCACAGATGTCTAGAATCCCTTCCTCGAAAACCCCGTGGGTCGAGGGATAGGTGACCATGAGTGCCGCCAACTCCTGCTGGTGTTTCTCTGCTTTGGCGCGCAGATCGGCAATGTCGATGTTGCCATCGGAGTCGCAGGCGACCGGAATCACCGTCATACCTGCCATCACCGCACTAGCTGGGTTGGTGCCGTGAGCAGATTCAGGGATCAGGCAAACTGTGCGATGCGCCTCACCGCGCTGCTCGTGGTAGCGACGAATCACTAGCAGCCCGGCATACTCGCCCTGGGAACCTGCATTCGGCTGCAGCGAGATGCCATCGAAGCCGGTGATTTCGGCTAGCCACTGCTCGAGCTGCCGGAACATGAGCTGATAGCCCTGCGCTTGTTCGAGGGGCACAAAGGGATGCAGATGAGCAAACTCAGCCCAAGTGACCGGAATCATCTCCGAGGTCGCGTTCAGCTTCATCGTGCAGGACCCGAGGGGAATCATCGCCGTGGTCAGCGATAAATCCCTGGTTTGCAGCCGGTAAAGGTAGCGCAGTAGCTCGGTTTCTGAGTGGTACTGGTGAAACACCGGATGGGTCAGGTAGTCTGAAGTGCGGGCAAAGGCCACGGGAATTGCTGCATCTGTCGCATCTATGGTGTCTACAGCGGGCAGCGTCACCAAACGGCTATCCTCAGCAAAGCTTTGCAGCAGATCGAGGACGTCCCGTTCGGTCGTGACTTCATCGAGGGTGATGCCAATCGCGGTTTCTCCAATCGGGCGCAGATTGATTTGGCGGGCGGCCGCTCGCAACAGAATTTCGGTTTGGCGCGCCCCTACCTCGACCCGCAGCGTATCGAAGAAAGGAGCCTCTCCCAGTTCGTATCCCATGGATGTCAAGCCTGCTGCCAATTGCTGCGTCCGCCGATGGATGCGAGTGGCGATGGCCCGCAAGCCCTCAGGACCGTGGTAAACCGCATACATGCCGGCCATGATCGCTAACAACACCTGCGCCGTGCAGATATTGCTCGTAGCTTTGTCGCGGCGGATATGCTGCTCGCGGGTTTGCAGAGCTAGCCGTAGCGCTGGTCTCCCCAAGCGATCGCGAGAGACCCCCACCAAGCGACCCGGGATTTGCCGCTTGTAGGCGTCTTTAGTGGCAAAAAAAGCGGCATGGGGTCCACCGTAGCCTAGGGGAACGCCAAAGCGCTGTGTGTTACCCACGACGATATCGGCTCCAAACTCGCCCGGCGGCTTCAGCAGCGTCAGGCTGAGCAGATCCGCTGCCACGGTAACCAACGCTCCTGCGGCATGAGCCTGCTGAATTACGGCAGTGTAGTCGTAGATGGCGCCATCGGTCGCAGGGTATTGCAGCAGCACGCCAAACATCGAGTCATCAAACTGAGCGGTACGATGGTCGCCTACCACCACCTGAATGCCTAGCGGCAGGGCACGGGTGCGAACCACATCAATGGTTTGCGGATGGCAGGCTTCCGACACCCAGAAAGTTTTGCCTTTGCCCTTGTGCAGCCCATAGCTCATAGTCATGGCTTCGGCGGCAGCGGTCCCCTCGTCGAGCAATGAGGCGTTGGCAATCTCCATGCCGGTTAAATCTGTAACCATGGTCTGGAAGTTGAGCAGTGCCTCTAGGCGTCCTTGGGCAATCTCCGGCTGATAGGGCGTGTATTGGGTATACCAGCCGGGATTCTCCAGGATGTTGCGCTGAATCACCGGCGGCGTGATGCAGTTGGCATACCCCATGCCGATAAACGACCGGAATAGTCGATTCTGTGAGGCAATGGCTTTCAGTTCGGCTAGTAGCTCGTACTCGCTGCGAGGCGGCTGAATGCGAAGAGGTCGCTGCAAGCGAATTGCGGCCGGCACCGTTTGCTGAATCAAGGACTCTAGCGAGTCGAACCCTAAGAGAGCTAGCATCTGCTGAATCTCGGCTGCCTGCGGACCGATGTGTCGCCGATCGAAATCGGGCGGTAATCCTGGACTCGATGCAGTCGTTGCAGGCGTCGTCAGCCCACAAACAGCAGGCGAAACGGCAGATGCAGGATCCGTAATTCCCATAGAAGCGGTTGGAGCAACAAACTGGGGTGGCGTCT
Organism: Synechococcales cyanobacterium C42_A2020_086; assembly: GCA_015272325.1. Lineage (GTDB taxonomy): Bacteria > Cyanobacteriota > Cyanobacteriia > Elainellales > Elainellaceae > JACYLU01. The sequence continues at coordinate 77,987 of JACYLU010000030.1, forward strand.
GCTGTAGCTCGGCTCGCGGTGCTGAGCCATTGCCACCCGTTGAGGGATAGTTTGTGCCATGAACAGCGCTGTCGAAGGAATTCGGGGAAAACTCTGATGACATAGAGTGCTTTTGGGGACTGCGAGATGAGGTTAGATATGTTCTAGCTATTTCTGCAACAGTTTGCAACAGAATATTGCAACAGACAAATAGGCTAGCATTCTCCTCGGGAGGTTGTCTGACGTCTTGCTAGACCCTCTGCCGCTCTACTTGGGACATCATGAATTCACCATAAATTCACCATAAATTCATCCTTGATTTTGAGTTTGTCCTGAATCCGTCGTGGGCACTATTCGCCTTCTACCTGAGCACGATACTCATCTGCCGAAAGGGCGTCCTCCAGTTCAGAAACATCCTCGATACGCACCTTGAGCATCCAGCCTTCACCGTAGGGATCTTCAGCCAGCTGCTCGGGCGCATCGAGTAAGGGATCATTTCGCTCGATCACGGTACCCGTGACGGGAGCTTTCAAATCCTCGACTGCTTTAACAGACTCCACAGTTCCAAAGGTTTCGCCACGGGAAATTTCGTCTCCGATCTCGGGAAGTTCTAGAAACACAATATCGCCCAGCTGATCGACCGCAAACGCCGTGATGCCGATTGTGGCAATGTCGCCGTCGAGGCGGGCGTACTCGTGCGTATCGGCGTACTTCAGATCATCTGGATATTCCAATGCCATAGGTGCTCCTCAGTCTGCTAAGGCTACTTCATTACTCTAAAACTGTGCGGCATCCATCAACCGACCTGCCAGCCAAATTCTACCTGAAAGATTTTCAGGATCCCGAGGGCTGCATCGGCTGCTCGGTTTCTAGCTCAAACATACTGATGTCTATAAACGGGTTGCCATCAAACCGCCCTGGCTTTAGGTGTGTTGTCCCAACGATGCCTGCCTCCGAGAGAGCCGCTTGAATGCGCAGTCGCAGTTCTTGAGTTAGCAAGCGCTGCTGCAGCGGTTGGGTCCTCAGCCAGACTCGCACTGCCGGTTGCCCAGAGGCATCATGGGTTGTCACTCTGGGCGGCTCAGCCATAGCCTGCTGCCATTCCGGAGCATCGCAAAGCTGCTGTACTACCGCTCTCACCAGCGCCAGGGTTGGCTTCATCTGGGTATCGTCCGTCAGCTTAATCTCTAGGTCGACAACCGCCCAAGTCCGCGTTAAATTGCTGACCTGAGTTACGGTGCTGTGAGCAATTGAAACCAGCTGTCCCAAGCTATCGCGAAGCTGAGTGCTGCGCCAGCCAAAGCGCTCCACAAGGCCCAGTAAACTGCCCACTCGAATCACATCACCGGTGATATATTGGTCCTCCCTCAAGATCAGTCCGCCCGCGATCCAGTCTCTCACTAGATTTTGGCAGATGAACGCCAGCGCCAATGTCACAATCAGCGCCACGCTGATCGTCAGTCCGATGGGGATTCCCAAGTAACGGAGCGCCAGCGCCAGCCCAGCGCCATAGATTAATCCCACCTTGAGTGGTCGCAACATTGTCACAATTGTGTAGAGACGCAGAGCATCTCGCTGGAGGGCATCGGCCGTCGGAGAGCCGCGCTTGACCCAGGTTTTCGCCAGACTATCGAGCAGTAGCCCCCCCAGCCGATTGGCAGCACTCGTCAGAAACGCGATGAGCAGCAGCGCTACGGGAGTCCCTAGAAATTCTCGAGCCGTTTGCCGCGTCCAGGGAAACAGCATCAGCGCACCGGCGATGCCCATGGCCCAAAGCCCCACCTGCATCCAAGATAGCAACCAGCGCCCTGTTGACAGCAGTGCTCGCTGCCGTTGCAGGTCCTGCTGCCGCTGGAAACTATCGAGAAATGCGGTGCGGCGAGCGATGAGGATGTCTTCACCGGCTGCCAACCCAGCGGCATTCACATCTGCCTCGGCGGCAATCGCTATCTGTTGTAGGCGGAGAGTGCGGTTGCGACGCTGGAGCGGCTGTTGCAGCAGCCAAAGCAGCAAACTAGCACAGAAAGTGACGGCCAGCAGCATCAGTGATTCCCCCATTTCGCCCTTGAGGCTGAGGGCATCGGGGGAGCGGGCCGACAGCGCCCCGTAGAGCCGTTGATAAATTAGAGAACGCCACTGCTCGGCTAAACCATTGATGGACTGACCGTTGTAGTCGGCATCGAGATGGGTCACCGAGACCAGCTTTAACGGTTTAGAGTGGTAACCATCGCCAGCAATCAAGACGGGAATTTCGTCAATGACAACAATAGAGACTTGTAGGGTTTCTGGATCAAAATTGGTCAAGAAACCATCTGGATTGCCGTGGATAAAGCTGCCTTCTACCACCCGATTTAGATTGGCTTCAATCTGCTGAGCACGAACCTCTACTGGCAATTGTCCAGTGGATTGTCGGCGGTCCCACACGGTAGGAGCTGCTACGGTAAACAGATTAGCCCCGTCAAACTGAACGGTTGCCACCTCAATCGACCCCAAGCGACGCACCCCATGATTGGGCTGATGGAGCTGCTGTTTCCAGAGGTCAAGCAGCGGCACTTGGTCAAAGACGGTTGGAATACGGGTCGTCGATATGGCGAGGGCAAGCAAGCCTAGCAACCCCAGGCTCACCGCAAACCGGATAGCTGCCGATCGGGAATGGATCCAGGGGGGCAAATCTCTGAAAAACGTTGACACGGTTCTCCTTTCCTCACAGCTCTGCATCAGTATAGGAGCTGTTTTCGCAAACCGGACACCGTCTCTTAAATTACTTCAATGAAGTAATAATTCATCATGGGATCTACAGAAGTAGTAAGGGCAACCTCGAAGGGCGACCCCTTGCGAGATGATGAAAAGGAACGCTGCATCCGATTTGGATTTGATCCAGTTGGGCTACCGCTTCAACCTAGCTTGCATCTGTAATCGGCAGACCGTGTAAGTTCATGAAAATTTACCACACCTATCCCTATGGCAATTTCAAACTCCGCCATGGACAGCCTTTTCCATTTGGTGCTACCCCCGTGCCGGGCGGCGTCAACTTTTCGATTTACTCGAACCATGCCACCAGCGCCACCCTCGTCTTGTTCAAGAAGGGAGCCGAGGAGCCATTTGCCGAGATTCCCTTTGTACGAGAATTTCGCCTAGGCAACGTTGTGAGTATGGTGGTGCTGGATCTAGATTATGAAGACCTAGAGTATGGCTACCGGGTGGATGGTCCCTACGACATTCGAGCCGGGCACCGGTTCGATAAAACCAAAATTCTCCTCGATCCCTACGCGAAGAGCATCAGCGGCCGCAATGTTTGGGGTGCTCCCCGTTGTCACCATGAAATCTACCCCTATCGTGGGCAGATCATCAGTGAAGAATTTGACTGGGAAGGCGACCGCCCATTGGAAATTCCAGCCGAAGATTTGGTGATCTACGAGATGCATGTGCGCGGCTTCACCCGTCATCCATCATCTCAGGTAGACTCAGCAAAACGCGGCACCTTCGCAGGCATCCAGGACAAAATTCCCTACCTTAAGGCACTAGGCATTAACTGTGTTGAGCTGATGCCCATCTTTGAGTTTGACGAACTCGATAATCCCCGTCACAATCCGCTCACCGGAGCACCCTTATTCAACTATTGGGGGTACAGCACCGTTGGCTTCTATGCACCCAAAGCGGGCTATGCTGCGTCGGGCAAAGACAATGGCCAAGTGAATGAACTCAAAACCCTGATCAAGGAACTGCATCGCCACGGCATTGAGGTGATTCTCGACGTCGTATTTAACCATACGGCTGAGGGTAATGCCAATGGGCCAACCATTTCCTTCCGTGGTCTCGACAACAAAACTTACTACATGCTGACTCCGGATGGGCGTTACCTCAACTTCAGCGGCTGCGGCAACACGCTGAACTGCAACCATCCCGTCGTGCGGGTGTTTGTGCTGGACTGCCTGCGCTACTGGGCTTCGGAATACCACATTGACGGATTTCGCTTTGATTTAGCATCTATTTTGGGGCGTGACCGCAATGGCGAGCCGATGGCCAATCCACCCCTGCTAGAAACCCTGGCATTTGATCCGGTCTTGGCCAAATGCAAATTGATTGCTGAAGCCTGGGATGCTGGAGGACTCTATCAGGTGGGCACCTTCCCTGACTATGACCGTTGGGGAGAGTGGAACGGTAAATACCGCGATGCCATTCGGCAGTTTCTCAAGGGGACCGGCAACGTCAAAGAAATGGCACTGCGATTGCAGGGTTCTCCCGATCTCTATGCCTATTCTGACCGGACAGTCGATAGCTCGGTCAACTTCATCACTGCCCACGATGGATTTACCCTGGCGGATCTTGTGTCTTATAACCACAAACACAACGAAGCCAATGGCGAAAGCAACCAGGATGGCATGAATGACAATGACAGCTGGAACTGCGGTGTTGAAGGCGAAACGAGTGATCCGGCTGTTCTAGCACTGCGCTGGCGGCAAATGCGCAACGCCATTGCCATGCTAATGGTTAGCCAAGGGGTACCGATGCTGCTGATGGGCGACGAAATGGGGCGCACCCAACTCGGCAACAACAACGCCTACTGCCACGACTCCGAGCTAACCTGGCTCAACTGGACACTGCTCGAAACCAACGCCGCCTTTTTTCGCTTTGTCCAAAACTGCATTGCTTTCCGCCACTGCCATCCGGTGTTGCGCAATCGCCACTACGCTCGCCAAGAAGACTACATGGGCAGCGGCTACCCGGATATTAGCTGGCACGGGCTGCAGGTCGGTAAACCCGACTGGGCCGACTACTGCCGCACCCTTGCTTTTCTCTGCTGTGGTAAGCACGCCAAAGGAGGTACTGCCGAAGATGACTTTATCTACGTAGCAATGAACATGCACTGGCAGCCTTATGATTTTGAGTTGCCTTGTTTGCCGCTCGGTATGCGCTGGCGCAGTTTCGTGAATACCGCTCTTCAGCCCCCTCAAGACTGTTGGGAACCCGGCACTGAACCTGAGCTGGCTGACCAAACCCGCATTCACGTGAACGAGCGATCGGTGGTCATTCTAGTAGGGCGGTAAACAGACGGTAACCATACGGTAACCATAAAAATGGGATGGAAAAAACGAGCCGCCCTTTTGGGACCACTCGTTTGCCTCAACCTCATGTTTGCCTCAACTGTTTGCTTCAACCTAAAGTGTGATCATGTGCGATCATCACTTGTAATCACGGATGCCAACCTTCGCGAATCTTAGCGATAACTTGCAGTCTGAATATTGCGGAGTCGTGCTTCCGGACGCTTAAAGCGATCCAACTGCGCCTCAAAGAAGCGACGGTTTGCCATCAGGTGCTGTGGATTGGGATCGTCCAACGGATACAGCAGCGCCGTCCGCAGCGCCTGAATCACCGCTGAGGTTACACAATACATGGAACGCTGGAAGCTGATCGCCAACTGAATCAGCATATCGTCTTCGCCACGGCAGTGCTGCTTATAGTAGTCCACCAAGTAGGGCGGCAGAAAGTGCAGCATATCTTGCGCCAATAGCGTCGGCGGAATTCCCGCTGTGCCCACGGGAAACTTGTCAGCATACAACACGCCGTAGTGGAAGTCTTTCTGCTCGGCAGGCACCTGACCAGCCTGAGCATTGTAGGATTTGGTGCCGCGGAACGGCGAGGTGCGATAGAACACCGCCTCAACATAGGGCAGCGCAGCTTCGTAGAGCCACATAAAGCCTTTCGACTTCGGAATAATCTCGTAGCACTCGCCGCGAATATAAACGTGATGGTAGATCGGGCGACCGGCAATCGCAAAAATGCCGTTGACCAGGAAGTTCATGGCATCAGGAACGCTAGCGATCTTGCCTTCATCGTAGAGATCGGACATCTCGAAGAATACCGGAGCCATCACTTCCCAGAACAGACCTAGGTTAGAGTAGTAGGACATTTGCCGACACTGCTCCAGGAACATATCTGGAAACAGCTTGTAGAGGCCCAACATAAACGGATTTCCCTGGAAATAGGCCTTGATAGCGCGATCGGCGTTTTGTCGGTATTCTTCACTGTCGAGATAGGCATCGAATAGCCCCATGCCCATATCGCGACCATGCCACAGCATCGCCCGCATACATTCTTCGGCAAATTCCATGTTGATGCGGTCGTGATACCAGTGGTGAAACAGTCGAGGTAACTTGGACTTCAGTTCGCCTTTCTCGATGAACTCCAGCAGTTCGGGATGGGCAGAGGCTTCGCCACGCCAAATCCGCAGATCGGCGTCATCGCCAGCATAGTGGTTGTGCCGGTCGAGATATTCCTGAGAAATAAAGTACTTAAAGAAGGGCAGTGGATCGAGGAATACCTGCTCGGCGATGTAGAGCAGATCGCGCCAGTAGAAGTCCATGGGCACCGCATAGGCCTTATACAGCCCAATGATCTGCATCAAGTTTTCCGGCGTATCGGGCAGCATAGCACCACCGGCTTCGAGCCGATGAACTATCTCCGCGAATTCATGGGTTGAGGGTGGCAGCTTTGGGCTAGGAGCTGTCGCTGACGGTGTTGTTGGGGTTTGAGGAGGAAGGGTTGCAGTCATAGGGTTAAGCAACTAGGGAAGGACAGAAGCAAAGCAGGCAAGCTCGGCGACCCTCATGGCTTAAAGCTGAGGAGCACCATCCAAAACCGGCGCATTCGCAACCGAGTCAAGTTCAGAGGCGTTAGCAGAGGGCAAGACTGCGACCGGCTGTGCCCCTGGAATCGCGGCAACCAGAGCGGTTGAGATGGACTCTGACCAGCGCACTAGCCAAGTGGGTTGAATTCCTAAGAAGAAGATCAAACCCGCCAGAATCAATGCTGGCGCTTTATCTGCCCACAACACTCGAGGGTAGTAGGCAGTATCGTTATCCAACTTGCCAAAGCAGGTGCGGTTGAGCAGAATCACAAAATAGACGGCAGTGAGACCCGTCCCCGTGACAGCCAGCAGCGTCTGCACCGGGAAAACTGAGTAGGTGCCTTGGAACACCAGAAATTCTGCGACAAAGCCAGCCAATCCAGGGATGCCGGCACTGGCCATTGCCCCCAAGATTAGCAGCGATGCCACGGATGGTAATCCACGAATGGGGTTAAGCAAACCGTTCAGGATATCTAGCTCGCGGCTGCCTACCTTCGCCTCGATCACACCGACCAGATGGAACAGAATCGCCAGAATCAATCCGTGGGTCACCATCTGCGACACCGAACCCACCAGTGCCAGTGGCGTCATGGCCGCTGCGCCCAGCAAAATATAGCCCATGTGTCCGATTGAACTATAGGCGACCATGCGCTTGATGTCTTTCTGAGCAATTGCCGCCATCGCGCCGTACAGAATGCTCACTACTGCCCACGTTGCCAAGAAGGGAGCTAGCTTCGCCCAAGCCTCAGGAAATAGCCCCAAGCCAAAGCGAATCAAGCCATAGGTTCCTAGCTTAGCCAAAACCCCACCCAACAGAATCGCTACGGGTGCCGAGGCCTCGACATAGGTATCGGGTAGCCAAGTGTGGAACGGAACCAGCGGAATCTTGATGCCAAAGCCAACGAGCAGCACGCCGAGCAGCAATACCTGAAGCTGAAGCGGCAGAGCTTGCCCGAGCGCAGATTGGTAGGAAAAGTCAGGCGAGCCATTCAGCCATACTAGCCCTAGGAAGCCCGCCAGAATCAGCGCTCCCGAGATAGCAGTGTAGATCAAAAACTTGATTGCTGCATAGCCTCGCTGAGCACCGCCCCAAATCGAGATCAGCAGGTAGAAAGGCACTAGCTCTAGCTCGTAAAACAGGAAAAACAGCAGCAGATTTTGGGACAGGAATGCTCCAGCCACACCGCCGCTGACAAGCAGAATCAGCGAGTAGAACAGGCGCGGGCGATCGGTCTGGGCGCTACTGCTAAGAATGGCAATCCAGGTCAACACGCTGTTGAGGGCCAAGAGCACCAAGGTGAGGCCATCAACACCTAGCTCGTAGTTCAGCCCGAGTGTCTCAATCCAGGGCAAGAACTCGCGAAACTGAATTGCCGGATTGCTCAGGTCAAATTGAGTCAGTAGCCAGATCGTCCACAGCAATACGACACCCGTCACGGCAAGCGCAGCAGTACGAATCTGTTGCCTCGGTACTGTGGATGGGAGAAAACCAACAACAATGGCTCCAAAGATGGGCAGCCAAATCAGGACACTCAGCATAGGTTCGCAGAAGGTAGGAGAACGGAGTAGAGCCGAAAAGACCAGAAAGGCAAACGCTCGCTGATGCAAAGGATGGATGCTAAGATTCGCCACCGCGAGCTGTCAGTTGGGTAGATGAGGTTTAGTTTCCCGTTACCAGAGAAATTGCCTGAGTCGTAATTGTCAGGTGCGATAGGAACGACCAACTTGCCCAAAATGCAGTGATCACCAAGCCGATAGCAATGGTCAGAACATAGAACTGAGTCTGGCCCGAGTTGCCGTACTTCAGCGCTTCGCCGCCAAAGATAGAAGACAAACCCACCAAATTCACCAGCCCATCAACAATGTAGCGATCGATCCAGTCGGTAATTCGCGACACAATATCGACGCTGCCCACAACGCTAGAGCGATATAGCTTCGGCGTGTAAAAGTCGTAGGCAAACAGATCTTGCAGCGCTTTCCAGGGTAGCTGAATCGGCTTCTGGACCAAGCTGCTGATGTAGAACACTCCCCCCAAACTAAATCCAAAAATGCTCGACCAAGTCAGCATTAGCGCTACATCGGTATTCAGGGTAGCCCATTCCGGCAGTAGCGATAGGCTCTGCAAAATCATCGGCACATGCAGGACAAAGCCTGCTAGGAAGGTCATGGGCAGCGTGATTGCCCAGAGGTTCTCGGGAGAGCGCACGGTCATCGGCTTGACATCGCCGGCAAAAATCAGCCCAAAGGTGCGGGTGACGCTGAACGCGGCTAAACCATTAATCAGTAACAGCAGCGCCAGCAGCCAAGGACGAGTGCCCCACAGTCCATCTGCCAACTTCAGCATTGACCAGAATCCACCTAATGGCGGTAGCGCGACCAAGCCGAAGGCACCCGCAATAAAAGAGAGTCCAGTGATGGGGCGACGCTTCCAGACGCCTCCGAGTTGAGTCAAATCCTGGGTGATGTTGTTGAGCACAATTGAGCCGCAGCTCGCCATCAGGGTCGCCATAGCCAGAGCGTGGGTTAGCACCACAAGCAGCGCCGCTTCGACTTGCTGTGCGCCAACCGCAATGAACACAATGCCCATATAGGCACTCACCAAGTAGGACATGGCTCGTTTGATGTCAATCTGGGCAATGGCGATCAGCGTACCGCCCACTGCCGTTACAGCTCCGATAGCAATAGCTGCATTCAGGACCGTGGGAGAGAGTGCCAGCACAGGTTCTAACTTCACCAGCACCCAAGCCCCGGTAGCCACCACCACCGAGTTTCGCAGAATCGAGGCGGGAATCGGACCTTCCATGGCCTCATCGAGCCAGAGGTGCAGTGGAAACTGAGCGCATTTACCCATAGGACCTGCCAGGAGCGCTAGTCCCACCAGCGTGATTAGCGTTGGATCAACATTCGCAGTTTGGGCCCACTGCGCCAGCTCGTCGTAGTTCCAGGTGTGAGCCAAGGGGTAAATGGCTAATACCCCCATCAGTAGAAACAGGTCCCCCACGCGCTTGGTGAGAAAGGCATCTCGGGCACCAGTCACTACTAGCGATTGGTTAAACCAGATGCCGATTAGCAAATAGGTGCCCAAGGTCAAGATCTCCAGAATCATATAGCTGAAGAACAGAGAGTCGCAGAGCACCAGCGCGCACATTCCCGCCTCAAATAGGGCCATCAGTGAGTAGATGCGGGCCCAGCCCCAGTCCATTTCCAAATAACCCACGGCATAGATCTGGGCCAGCAGATTCAGTCCTGTGACCAGCACCATCGCCCCCAAGGTGAGAGACGAGATCTCGACAGGAATAGTCAGATCTAGCCCAGCCACCTGTAGCCAGGGAAAATAGAGAGACAGAGGAGCTTGGTGGAGAGCCGCCGGTAAAGCGAGAACACCATGAAGAAATGCAAAGAAAGTTGTAATCGCGTTAACATATCCTGCTGGTCGTGGCCCAGTGCGTCGGGTAATTGCTGGGAACCAGGCAATAGAGAGCAACATCCCGACCAATGGATAGCAGGGAATCAACCAGGCAGTCTGAACGAGCCACTGGGACATCGATACCATCCTTGAGCGTAGAGGGAAGAGGTTGAGAGCACCGCAGGCGAAGATATAGATAGCGGTCTATTGTTTTAACGGCAAGATATAGACTTCAATCTATATATACTTCATATTACCTTAAGGTTTTTTCAGTGCAACCTGAAAGCAATAGAGAAATTCGGGATATTTGATAAGCAAAACTAAATGGAGGCTCCTGTACCTCCTAGTTTGGTGCAGGCTAACACTTCTCAATTCAAAAAGAACTCGAAAAGCCACTCCAACAGGCATTTGAGCCTGCACTGGTGCAGCTAAGCTTCCCATGCTTATGCTCTCACAAAGAGAGGACCAAATGACACTAATGCTTCAGTCCTCTGTTGGTTTCTATCAATTTGAGAGCGTAAATAAAAGGGAGGCTATGGAGTTCTCGCCGGCTGAAGATTCTCAAGACCAGACACAACCCTTGCCGAGGTAATACGGTCGCCTTGCTGAATTTGCTCCACCACGTTCATTCCTGAGGTGACATAGCCAAACACAGCATAGCTGCCATCTAGAAAACTCAAATCAGACAGGGCAATGTAAAACTGCGACGAAGCCGAATCTGGCAAGCTAGACCGCGCCATCGCTACCGCCCCTCGGGTATGGCGCAACTGAGGCGGATCAGTGATGCCTGCCGTTTCTAACGTTTTGCTGTAAATAGGCTGATCGGCTCCGCTGGGCTTAATTTCTAGGGGGATATAGCGCGGTGAGGAGGTAGCAGGCTCGATAAAGCTGCCGGTCCCTAGCCGATCGACGGGAAAATTCGGGTCTTTTCCTTGTGGGTCGCCGCCTTGCACAACAAAGGGTTGGGGTTCCCGGACTACCCGGTGAAACGCCAATCCGTTGTAAACGCCGCGATTCACCAGATCTACAAAATTGCCGGCAGTCACCGGAGCATTGGTACCATCAACCTGAATGGTAATCGGCGAACCTTTCACCACCAGTTCCACTGTCGCCTCTCCGTTAAGCCGAGGCAAATTACTAAATTGAGCAGGTTCTGCCACTGGACTCACCGCCTCCGGTGTCGGAGAGGCTGTCGTTGGGTTATCTGTCGGGGTATCCAGGCTCTGAGCAGAGGTTTGGGCAGTATTCTGCGTACATCCTGCCAAATACAAGGTGCTGATCAGGCAGCACGAAATGAACCAGTAAGCAATTCGGCTTGGCATAATCACAATTTTCTACAGTTCTTCGAGCTTACAGTCCTTCAAGGGGAACTCTTAGAAAACGGGCAAGTTCCGCGCCTTGGTTCTCTAATTCCGATAGCGATAGGGGTTGCCCCACCCGCGTCAACGGTACATCGCCCTTGCCTTTAATCCGTAGATAAAGCGTTCGCCTCGGATTCAACCCTTCCCGCAGCTCTACCCGAATCGACTGCACATCTTCCAAGGGGTGGGTCACTTCAATTCGGCGGTTTTTCCCCGGAAAACCCCAACGAAAAATAGTCAGGGTGCCCGTTTCTCGGTTGAACTCGTTGTAGCCGCCGCCTACATCCCAAATGGCAATCAGCCAGAGGTACAGTCCCAGCAGAGTTCCAGCGACGCCATAGAAGCCCATGGCAATGCCTTGCGGGATAAACACTAGCTGGGTGGGATCAGAAAACGGCAGCAGATTGACTTGGAAGTAGCTCGATAGGCTAGACAACAGAAACCCAACTCCACCCAATGTAGAGACGAACGCCCAGAAAAAGTTGCTAAACCGACGAGCGCCCAAAACAGATTGGCGCAGAACAAGATTATTTCCACTCGGGGACGCAATGGGTGTAGCCATGAATCAAATCCAAATCTGAACTGGTTTAGATCGGGTACTCGTAAGGGGTCTACAGCCAGACCAAAGCGGCGACAGCTAGCTCTGATCCCTCTCGGCATGAGAACTCAACTGCGACCAGCCAAGGATGCCTGTCTAAGCTTATAAATTTTTAATGACTTTCAGGGTTAGCAAGGCGAGAGAATGAAATTGCTGCTGTTCCGTATAGCTCTGGTCCTGATTCCATCTTGCGACAGCTTGAGCAGCGGTGATTGTTAAGTTTTAGTTTGAGTTGGGCTGCTAAGAAGGGAAGTTAACCATTGATGAGAACAGTACGTATCAGATTGTAAAATTTTTCATATCTCCCTATCATATAGAAACGTTAAACTCTCTCAGCTATTCCGGTGGGTATTTATACCTGGAGTAACTGAGAGTTGGATAGGGTCCAGGCAGAGGCTGCTTGCCCGTGTCCATTAGCGTCATACTTCAGGCTCCTTGACTTGTGGCGTAAAGCTTCTCATAATTTTCGGGAAGTATTTACATTACGTCCGCAAAAGTGTGATCTCATATTAAGAGGATATGAAATGACCATAGCAATGGGGAGAGCGCAAGCCCAGCGAGGATGGTTCGACGTCCTCG